>NZ_SRTG01000005.1:0-304619 GCF_004792125.1 Mesorhizobium sp. M5C.F.Ca.ET.164.01.1.1
CGAGCCTGCGCGACACCAGCGCCCGCACCGGCCGCGATCCGCAGGACGAAACGCTGATCGTGGCGTTCTATCGCGAACTGGCGCTGCTGTTCTGGCTCGACGATTGCAACGACCTTGGCCTGATCGCACCGGAGCAGCTCGCCGCCGTGGAGCAGGCGCTGGGGAAGGGCGTGCCGTGCGTGCTCTCCGGATTCGAGGCTGCGCTCAGCTGCGCGCTTCGCTGGCTGCGCTCGCCTACGATCGTCGCGACTATGCTCGGCTTCTCGACTATACCCGGTGCTACTGCGCGGCGCTGCGCGCCGGACACGCGCAGGCGGCAGGGGCGCGACGCTGGTCTTACGCCGAGTACCTGCACAACGGCATGGATTCGATCGCTTACGGGAACGTGTTCTGTTGCCTGTCGCTGCTGTGGGGGCTGGACATGGCGACCTTGCGCGCGCGTCCAGCGTTTCGCCAGGTCCTGCGGCTCATCTCAGTGATAGGGCGCCTGCAGAACGATCTGCATGGACGCGACAAGGACAGGTCGGCCGGCGGGGCCGACAACGCGGCGATCCTGCTGCTGCAGCGCTATCCGGCTATGCCTGTGGTTGAGTTCCTCAACGACGAGTTGGCCGGCCATACGCGCATGCTGCACCGGGTGATGGCGGAAGAATGCTTTCCCGCGCCGTGGGGACCGTTGATCGAGGCCATGGCGGCGATCCGCGCGCAGTACTACCAGACTTCGACCAGCCGCTACCGCAGCGACGCTGCAGGGGGAGGCCAGCGTGCGTCGGCCTGAACGCGCCGGAGGCGGCGGCTTGGGCGCGCTGCCGTCGGTTCGATCCGACGCAACGCCGTCGCCCGCTGCTACGGACGGAGCGAGCATGAGCGACACCGCCCTGAGCCGGCGAAAGGACGAACATCTGGACATCGTGCTGGATCGGCGAACGGCGCCGGCCACGGTGGCCGCTGGCTGGGAGTACATCCGTTTCGAACACTGCGCACTGCCCGAGTTGGACCTGACGCAGATCGACCTGCGCGCCTCGCTGCTGGGCAAGGCTATGCGCGCGCCGCTGCTGATCAGCTCTATGACCGGCGGCATGCCACGGGCCGAGGCCATCAACCGGCATTTGAGCGAGGCAGCGCAAGCCTTGGGGATCGCCATGTGCGTCGGTTCGCAGCGTGTGAGCCTGCAATCCCGCAACTCCCAGGGGCTAACGCGCGCGCTGCGCCGCCTGGCCCCAGACATTCCCTTGCTGGCCAATATCGGCGCCGCGCAACTGCGCGAGGCCGACGGCCTGGACCTGGCGCGTCGCGCGGTGGACGCGCTGGAGGCCGATGGGCTCATCGTCCATCTCAATCCGCTGCAGGAAGCGGTACAGCCGGAGGGCGACCGCGACTGGCGCGGCGTCCTGGCGCTGATCGCTGGCGCCGCGCGCAGCGTGGGCGTGCCGATCGTGGCCAAGGAAGTGGGGGCGGGCCTGTCCGCCTCGGTGGCCTGTGCGCTCGTCGAGGCGGGCGTGGCGGTGATCGATGTCGCCGGCGCCGGCGGCACCAGTTGGGCCGCAGTGGAGGGCGAGCGCGCCCGCGATGCCGCCGACTGTGCAGTGGCGATGGCGTTCGCCGATTGGGGGATTCCCACCCTGACCAGCGTGCAGGCGGTACGTCAGGCGCTGCCAACGGTGAAGCTGATCGCGTCGGGCGGGATCCGCGATGGCGTCGACGTGGCCAAGGCCATCCGCCTGGGCGCGGACATCGCCGGGCAGGCGGCCAGCGTGCTGGGCGCGGCGACAGTGTCCACCGAGGCGGTTGTCGCGCATTTCGAGATCGTCATCCGCCAGTTGGCCGTGGCCTGCTTCTGCACCGGCTCGGCTGATCTGGCGGCGTTGCGTCAGGCGCGCTTGTTGCCCTCGGCGCATTTGTCCGCCGGTTGATGTCGGCGTCGTCCGCACGCTAGCAGCAGGCTGCTGAAATACCTACGCCAAAGACAGACTATTGATCCCCCTGGCGAGACGGCTCGATGCACGGGAGCGATGTGTTCATGGAGCAGCTGTTCACGATGAAGCGGTTGGAAGATTTCGTTCCAGCCGATCATCCTTGTGCCCGCACCGGCTGATGATCAATGGAGCGCTGGTGCGGCTAGACGGCATCCTTTCCGGCATGTACGCCTGCAGTGCCAAAGGCGGTCGCCCCAGCGTTGCGCCGGAGAAATTGCTGCGGGCCGTGTGTTGCAGGTGTTCTACAGCGTCCGTCGGAATTGATGCAGCAGGTGCTGCTGTGGCAAGGCCAAGACCCGGGAATGCCGTCAGCTTTGATCAGGCGCTTCGGGTCGCCGGAAACGCGCGAAGAGTCCGGCTTTCGAAAAAGGCCGAACGCCTCAGATAAGGCCAGAACTCCTTGGGTCACCATCAAAACCAATTTGACGCCCCGGGACAATTTCGTCCGGCATTGTCCGGTGTACGACGATGTTGGGGATACGACATAGGCGGATTGCCGTGTATTTAAACCGCTTTTCCTTTGGCACGCATATTGCGCCCTATCGGTAAACCTCGTCATGGGCCGGCGGCAATCGCTCGGAGATTGTCGAAATAGCACAATGATTTCTGCCGGGGTGACATCCGGCCCGACTAGAGCAGGACCTTTCAGATGATGTAGAAAAGCAAGCGGCCATACTCGCGGAGGAAATAGTCGCGTCAGGGCTGCATGGACGCTCTTTCCTGGTTGTTTCGGCGGCGGACGCCAACTCTTCAATCGGCACCCGACCAGTGCCTGGATGTCCAAGGAGCGCCCCTGTTGCGCGGCCTGGCTGCACCCGCGTGCTGGCTCTCCTCCAAGGCGACGCTCGGCGCTGCTGCAGACCGGCGACGAGAACCCAACTTCAAAATTCGCATTCCGAAAACCGAAAGAAGTGAACAGGTATGTCCAGGATCGGCGCTTTGACGCGCGCGGCACGGGGATCGGCAACTCAGACGCTGGCCAAGGGTTCGAAAAGTTTACACCCGCCGCTAGCGCCGGCCGATTTCAAGCGCGCACTTACGATCAACGATCGATATGGCGGGCTCACTGTCAATGTCCCCAAAATGCCTTTCTGGCTGACCGGGGGTGAAGCCTTAGTCTACCGCCGGACTAGCCACGGCGAGCAGCAGTTCATGCAGGTCGATGCTGCCACGGGTTTCAAGCGGCCCGCTTTCGATCAGGCGCGTCTGGCGGCAGCGCTAAACAAGGTGAGCCATGAGAGCTATCAAGCCGGCAATCTTCCGTTCGACCGTTTCGAACTGAGTGAGGATGGTCGCAGGCTCGACTTCCAGATTGAAGACACCCGGTGGAGCTGCGACCTTGCAAGCTACGACTGTACCAGCACCACGTTCGATGCAAGGAAAGGGGACCCTAGGGAGCTCAGCCACCGCTACACGCCGCCATGGTACGACATATCCAACATCGGCATTTTTGGCGCATCCGCCGGCGGCCAGAGTGCAGTCAGCGCGCTGCTCTTTCACCCCGATTTCTACAAGGTCGCCGTCGCCAAAAACGGCTGCTACGACAACAGGATAGACAAGACCTGGTGGAACGAACTGTGGATGGGGTGGCCGGTCGGCATTGAATATTCGCAATCCTCCGCCGTTGACAATGCTCACAGGCTGCAGGGCAAGCTGATGATCGCGGTCGGCGAAATGGATGATAATGTCGATCCGTTTTGCTCGTTCCAGCTTGCCGATCGACTCATCAAGGCAGGAAAAGATTTTGACATGGTCTACGTTCCTGGTGCCAATCACCATACTCTAGGCACCTACACCGAGCGCAAACTCCTAGACTTCTTCGTTCGCAACATTCTCGGTCAGACCCCGCCCGACTGGAACACCAAACCGATCGAGCTGGAATAGCTTGTGGCTCTTGCAATTGTTAGCTCGCCTTATCGGCTGTAATCAGGGCGAGGCGCGAGCAAATCTTCACCGAAGGACGATCGTGGAGTCTAGGACTTGCGCTGCGTATTGAGGATCGGCTCGCCGCGACGTTGGTCTGCGCAAACTGCTTGATGGGCACGCCTGCAGACCGCGTGTGTGCGATTGCAAGATCCACTATCAGCCTCGTGTGAAGCGTTCAGGGGAAAAGCCGCACACCAACGCCGCTTCCGCTCGCCGTAACGCTACGGCGGTGCCGCCCACCCGATCCGCTCGACGAGCATTGGAACACATAGGTCCCAGAACGGACGATTGCCTTGGCAATAGAAGACCCTCGTCGGTCATCGCCGGTGTCGGTGGCAGCCCGCCGGTCTGGAGCTGCCACGATTCTCATCCTCGCGTCACATAGGAGCTGAAGCTTTCCGGATCGGGTATCCAATCGGCATCCAGTTGCTCGGCGATATGGTTGAATTCTGCCCTCAGGACAAGAGTGAGTAGAGCAGCCCCGCTACGAAAATCCCATCCTGGTTCGTTTGACGCATCGACTATTCAGATTGATTGGCGTGATACCCGGCGCGGCCGCAACACGCGAGGCCGTCAACCGCTGAGCAGAAAACCAGCCTTCGCCTTCCGCGGCGGCGGACCTCGTCAGCCTCTCGAAAGCTTGCCTGAGTAGGTTGCTCATGTGATCTGTGGAAGTGAGGATAGCGTGCACCCGTACAAACTAGACATTCATCGTGGCAGCTTGGCTGCAGGTGCAGCACGCCGTACCGCACGAGCAAGCGGACAGGCCGGCCAAGCCGGTTTTGAGCAGCACTTGGGCGAACTGCAGGCGGCGGACGAGTTGATGGGTGCGCCAGGCGAGGAGGTCCTCGTCAATGGCTCGCATGGTAAAGGTGAGTTGAGACCAACGAAGAGGCAGAGGATCCAAAGCAATCTGCAGCATGCTGTCACTGAGCGGCAACCAGGTGAGGTTGGCAACTCAGGCGCTCGCGTGATGATGCAACTCCCCACCCATCAGGTGGGTACATCGGAACGGGAGGCGCAACTTGTGATGCAGGGGGACGAGCACGAATACACCCCAGCACCGCATCTCGACGGGTCGATGCCCTCGACAGTGCAGCCGGATCGTCCAATTGTGGTGCCCGACGGTGCCGACAAGCGTCCTGTTTATTCCAACGATGCCACCGCCATCGAAGGGCTGAAGTCAGCACTCCTTGCGGGTAAAGCCAGGCCGGACACGGTCACTCGCAGCACAAATTCTCTTTTCGGCTTTAGTCGTTGGCTCTTTCAAAACAACAAGCCAGGGCTTGCTGCTCGGCTTTACCATCCGTCGCTGAGCCAGGATCTCGAGGAGTACGAGAGTAGGGGTGGTTCCTCCACCGTGGCTGGCGCACTGCGTCAATTGATGAAGTCGATGGGCGGAGCCGGCCCGATTGTGGGTCGCGCTGTCCTGAACCCCCATCCTGACGACGCCGCGCTCACCAGACATTTCAGATCCGCGAGCGGCTACGCAACTGCTCTTAACCATTTCAGTCATTACCTACGTCAAAATGACAAGCTCGGAATTGCGGGTCGCATTTACGATAAATCGCTGGATAAAGATGTTGAGAGCTACAAGGCCGCCTCCTCTAATGGTGGAGCTCCGATCGAATCTGCGCTGGTTTATCTCCGCAAGAACCCGCCGCGCGTTATACTCGGGAATCATCTGGAAAACGCGGTCAGCATGGAGGCTCGTCCCCGTGGCGACGCTGCTCAGCATACCGCACCACAGCAGGGATTCGATTGGCCAGAGGAGCTCCTGCCGGTAGGTTATAAGGAGGGCACCGATCTACCATTGTCTCTCGCCCCAACCGCGCACCAACACCAAGCGCCCGACTTTGGAGAGGCCGTCCCTCACTTGAACTGGCGCCACGGCGACCAAGGCGCCCCGGAGGAGCTGGTAGCTGCACGGGACAGGAGCAGCCCGCTGCCAAGCGAGGCGGTGCCACATAAATCTGGACGGGGACTCGCTACGCAGCCCAGATTGTGGGCGGAGAAATCCGCCTCGCCAGAGCTCTTTCCACGGCGGGCGGAGCAGGCTCTGCCGGCGTCCGCCAGAGGTGTGGAGACATCCTCCGCGGTTGATGAAGCCGCGCAGGCCGCTCGCCAAGCTTTGGCTTGGTTGCAGCAGGAGATGGAGGGGATCGAACCGATGCAGGATCCTCATAAGGTGGCTACACCGGAATGTGAGGCGCAGCTCGTCAGGCAGAGGGATGAGCACGAATCCACCCCAGCACCGCATCCCGGAGGTGGTGGGTCGATGCCCTCGACAGTGCAGCCGGATCGTCCAATTGTAGTCCCCGACGGTGCCGACAAGCGTCCTGTCTATTCCAACGATGCGACCGCTATCGAAGGGCTGAGGGCAGCATTCCACGCGGGTAAGGCCAAAGCGAACACGGTCACTTACAATGTAAATTCTCTTTTCGGCTTTAGTCGGTGGCTCCTTCAAAACAACAAGCCAGGGTTTGCTGCTCGGCTTTACCATTCGTCGCTGGATCAGGATCTCAAGGAGTACGAGAGTACGGGTGGTTCCTCCACCGTGGCTGGCGCACTGCGTTACCTCAAGAAGTCGACAGGCGGAGCCCCGATTATGGCTCGCCCTGTCGTGATCCCCTATCCTGACGATGCCGAGCTCATTAGAAATTACAGAGCCGCTTCGACCAAGGAGTACCTGGCAGCGCCTGCGACCGGACGGAATCCAGATACCGTGGGCGGCTATACAAATTTTCTTAGACATTTTAGTCAGTACCTGCGTCAAAATAACAAGCTTGGGATTGCGGCTCGGATTCACGACAAATCGCTGGATAAAGATGTTGAGAGCTTCAAGGCTGTCTCCTATGGTAATAGGCTAAGTATCAGTTCTGCATTGGCTCACCTCCGGGATATCCTGCCGCGCATTGTGCTCGGGCGCGAAACTGTCCTTTCTGCTCATCCGGCAGACGCAGTCACCAGGCGCGTTGGGGCCGCTGCTGAAGCTGGGCCAGCGGCACCGGCAAGAGCTCCCCAACCCGCCTCGCCAGCAACCGCTAGGCTGCCAGGCACCTACCGCGGCCTTCCACTGGTTGATGTGACCACACTGACTACCAGTTCCTCTGGGGCTCAGATCGGGGCGCTCGATCCGACAGCCCCGTTCAACGTTGCAACGGGGCGGGTGCTCGGCGCCGCCGAATGGCTGAGCGACGCCCATATCCAGAGAGATTACAATTTGCTGGAGGGGCAACTGCAGGGGATCAATCCGGCGCTCGCTGCCCGGACTCGGCTGGTGGATCCTTCCGTATCCCATCTACTGCGACACACGTCGCCGCAAGACGCTCGAGGCATATTGCAGTCCATCTATAATCAAAACAACGCCACAGCCGACTTCCTGTTCTTGCCAGTGAATAATGGCACGGCTACTAGCCCCGGCACCCATTGGTCGCTGCTGCTCGTTGATCGCCGCGACCCGGAAAGGCGGTTCGCCTATCACTACGACTCCCTCCAGCGAGAGGGATATAACGACGTGCCTGCAAAACAGCTCGCAGGACTGCTGAATGCCACCTTGGCGCCAGCCCCCATGGCCAGACAGACGAACCATTATGATTGCGGCGTATTTGTCCTGGAGGGCACGTGGGCGCTGGTTGAACGATTGGTGAAAGGGCAGCGGCCAGACCACGAGCCGCTGCCCCTCGACAACCTCGTTGCCGATCGGCAGGCGCTGCAAGACCGGCTAAGGAGGCGCTTGCCGCACGAGGAAGAGCCGCGGCAGCTGCTGGAGGATGAACCCGCCTCCCCACCGATGATGGCATTCGAGCCAGGGGAACTGCGGCAACTGTTGGAAGACGAGCCTGCCTCCCCACCAATGATGGCGTTCGAGCCAGGGGAACTGCGGCAGCTGTTGGAGGATGAACCCGCTTCCCCACCGATGATGGCGTTCGAGCCAGGGGAACTGCGGCAACTGTTGGAGGATGAACCCGCTTCCCCACCGATGATGGCGTTCGAGCCAGGGGAACTGCGGCAACTGTTGGAAGACGAGCCTGCCTCCACTTGGGCACAAATCAATTCGACCCCACATGCGCGAGCGGACGGTGTTCATCAGCCAGCCCAGGCGCCGTGGCTCCCTGAACGCAGAAGATAACTTTGCGGAGGAGCGGTCACGCAACTGTCGGCGGCGCCGGGCCTCAGGGTGAATGGAAAGGATGGAGTGGCGGATGGTGTCGCGTGAAGGCGCAACACGCGTGCTGACCGACCTGCATACGTAGGAAGTCGTTCATTGCTCCCAAATCGTATGTGAGGAACATTCCTGTCCCGGCTGCGCCGCGCGATGCTAGGTCGCGTTGTTCAGCGGGCCAAGCCGATGACACCTACGAAGCTACTGATCGGGCAGATCGCCGTTGTGTGCGCAATTGTCATTATCGGCGTATGGACGGCAACCCAATGGTGCGCTCAAATGCTGACCTACCAGACGCCTCTCGGCGCACCATGGTTTCTCTTCGCCGGCTGGCCAATCTACAAGCCGTGGAAGCTGTTTGAATGGTGGTTCCACTTCGATGCTTATGCGCCGGAGGTCTTCGACAAAGCCGGTACGCTTGCAGGCGCCAGCGGATTCCTGGGCTGTGCCGCCGCAATCGCTGGCTCGCTTTTGCGCGCGCGACAGCGCGGGTCGGTTACGACCTATGGGTCTTCACGGTGGGCCACGACTCATGAGGTCGAGACGGCAGGGTTGTTACGGCCGGCGGGCGTTTTCCTCGGTAGGCTGAACGATCGTTATCTGCGCCATGACGGCCCGGAGCACGTCATGGCATTTGCGCCGACGCGTTCGGGCAAGGGCGTGGGGCTGGTTGTTCCAACGCTACTTTCCTGGACCGGGTCTGCCATCATTCATGATATAAAAGGCGAAAATTGGCAGTTGACCTCCGGCTGGCGGTCGAAATTCTCGTACTGCCTTCTGTTCAATCCGACCGACCCGAGATCGGCACGCTACAACCCGCTGCTGGAGGTGCGCAAAGGCCCAGATGAGATCCGGGACGTTCAAAACATCGCCGACATCCTCGTCGATCCCGAGGGCGCGCTGGAGCGACGGAACCACTGGGAGAAGACCAGCCATTCACTCCTAGTTGGCGCCATTTTGCACGTGCTCTACGCTGAAGAGGACAAGACGCTGGCCCGCGTCGCCACCTTCCTGTCGGACCCGCAACGCTCGTTTGCCGCAACGCTACGGCGGATGATGACGACAAACCATCTCGGGACGGGGCATAACCCTCAGGTCCATCCCGTAGTGGCCTCGGCGGCTCGCGAACTCCTGAACAAGTCGGAAAACGAGCGCTCAGGCGTCCTCTCGACCGCCATGTCCTTTCTCGGGCTTTATCGTGATCCAACGGTCGCGGCGGCCACTTCGTCCTGCGACTGGCGCATCGCTGACCTAGTGGATGGAGAGCGACCGCTGTCGCTCTATCTGGTCGTGCCGCCTTCGGATATCTCGCGCACCAAGCCTTTGGTGCGACTGATCTTGAACCAGATCGGCAGGCGGTTGACGGAGCGTCTGGAGGGGGACCCGAAGAAGAGCCGTAAGCATCAGCTGCTCATGATGCTGGACGAGTTTCCGGCGCTCGGTCGCCTCGACTTCTTCGAAACGGCGCTCGCCTTCATGGCAGGTTATGGCATTCGCTCCTATCTGATCGCACAATCTTTGAACCAGGTTTCAAAGGCCTATGGCGAGAACAATGCTATTCTCGACAATTGCCACGTGCGAATTGCCTTTTCCTCCAATGACGAACGCACGGCCAAGCGCATCTCGGATGCCCTCGGCACCGCAACCGAACTTAGGTCGATGCGCAACTATGCGGGCCATCGGCTTGCGCCCTGGCTTTCACATGTCATGGTGAGCCGCCAGGAAACCGCGCGCCCGCTCCTGACGCCAGGCGAGGTGATGCAATTGCCGCCGTCAGACGAATTGGTCCTGGTTTCTGGGTTGCCGCCGATCCGCGCCAAGAAGCTGCGCTATTATCAGGATCAGAATTTCACAGATCGGGTGCTGCCTGCGCCGGTGCTGCACGACGGGCCCTATGCGGACTGCCCTGCATCACGCCCGGACGGCTGGACTGGACAAGTGTGCAGCGTCGATAGCCGACTTGCTGCGGACGAGGAAAGCGCCGACGCGCCAGTTGAAGACGAGGGAGGCGTTCAGCAGCAACGCCATCCAAGCCTGCCCGAAGAAGACGTTGTTGTCTCTCAAGAGCCCGATCAGGCCGATCTGTACAAGCCCGCAGACGATGACAGCGAAGCGCTCGCGGACAAGCGTGTCATGGATCGGATTTCCACTGCGGCCCGCGCCTACGGTATCAACGAGGGCAGGGGCGACGATGTCATTCCCGGCTTCTGAAGTCCGCTGAGTTGCAGAGCGCACCTCAGCGTAGATAACGGCCATAAGCAATTTTGAGCGTCTGGCCGATGCTTCTCCCGTCGCCGGCGCAACGCCGGGCCGTCGGAACGAGCCGCATGAAGCCGCACCGCATTCGCCATCAGTTTCTGCTTGAGCCGGAGCTCAGCGAGAAACTGGACAACCTCAGTCGCGATCCGTCAACGACCAAATCAGCGATCGTGGCGAAGGCGATCGAGGCGTTCATCGAGCGGCGTGGCGAGAGCGAGTTCGATCGGCGCTACGGCGTAAGGCTTGACCGGCTCTCCCGCGATCTTGCCCACGTCAGGCGCGATTCCGAGGTGATCCTGGAGAGCCTGGCGCTCTTCATCCGCTTTTCGATCACCCTTCATGCCCACACGCCGGTCCCGGATCGGGCAACGCAGGCTATTGCCCAAGAGCGTTTCGAGAAATTCGTTGAGAAGGTCGGCCGCCAGATCGCTTCCGGCAAAAAGTCGCTTAGCAAAGACAATGGTGGGGGAGGGGAAGGATGAGCTCTCATCCCGAGGCCGACCACCGGCGGCGTGTCATGCTGCGCACCGCCCTGGGTCCGGCAATCACCGAAGCCCTTGCCGATCCGTCCGTCATCGAGGTGATGGTCAATCCCGACGGTGCGCTGCGGCTCGACCGGCTGGGCGAGGGCCGAGTCAATACGGGCGTGCATCTGCACCCGTCCGAGGCGGAACGCATCATCCGCCTGGTCGCCTCCCATGTGCGGGTCGAGGCGCACGCGGACAATCCGATTGTCAGTGCCGAACTGCCGTCGGGCGAGCGCTTCGAGGGTCTGCTGCCGCCGGTCGTGCTCGCGCCATGCTTTGCCATCCGTAAACCAGCGGCAAAGCTCTACACGCTGGCCGACTATGTCGCGGACCGGATCATGCTGCCGCTGCAGGTCGATGTGCTCAAGAGGGCAGTCCGCGAGCGGCGCAACATCCTGGTCGCCGGCGGCACGTCTTCGGGCAAGACAACCCTTGCCAATGCGCTGCTGGCGGAGGTCGCAGAATGCGACGAGCGGGTGATCCTCATCGAGGACACGCGCGAACTGCAGTGCGCGGCCAGGGACTGCGTGGCCCTGAGAACGAGGCGGGGCTCGGTCACCCTTGCCGATCTCGTGCGCTCAACGCTGCGGCTCAGGCCCGACCGCATCATCGTCGGCGAAGTAAGAGGTGCGGAAGCACTCGACATGCTGAAGGCATGGAACACCGGGCACCCCGGCGGCATCGCCACGGTTCACGCCAATTCGGCGCGCTCCGCACTCTACCGTATCGAGCAGCTCGCACAGGAAGCAGTCGTCACCGTTCCCCGCCGCCTCATCGCCGATGCCGTCGACCTGCTCGTCTTCATCGCCGGCCGCGGCTCGTCGCGCCACATCGACGCAATCGCCGAGGTCACCGGTCTCGACGGCAGCGGCGATTACGCCGTTGCCCCGCTCACGCTTTCGCAACTCCAGCAGCTTTGAAAGGCCTTCCTCATGCGCAAGAAGCTTCGCTTTCTTTCGTCCACAGCGCTCGCGTTTCTTATCACGGCCCCCGTTTATGCCGCCGGCTCCGGCATGCCGTGGGAGCAGCCGCTGCAGCAGATCCTGGAGTCGGTGCAGGGACCGGTCGCCAAGATCGTTGCGGTGATCATCATTATCACCACCGGCCTGACGCTTGCCTTCGGCGACACCGCCGGTGGTTTTCGGCGCCTGATTCAGATCGTCTTCGGTCTGTCGATCGCCTTCGCGGCATCGAGCTTCTTCCTCTCCTTCTTCTCCTTCGGTGGTGGGGCGCTCGTCTGATGGCCGCCGGGGAGCAGCATATCGAGGGCTTCGCAGTACCGGTCCACCGGGCGCTGACCGAGCCGATCCTGCTCGGCGGGGCTCCGCGCGCGGTGGCGATCCTCAACGGTACAGTGGCCGCGGCCATTGGCTTCGGCTTGCAGCAATGGATTGCTGGTCTGGTGCTTTGGATCGCGGGCCACTCGTTAGCGGTCTTTGCCGCAAGACGCGATCCGGACTTCGCCAGCGTGCTTGTGCGCCACCTTCGTCTGAAGGGGTGGCTTGCATGCTGAACCTTTCGGAATATCGAAGCAAAGCCGACCGGCTTGCCGACCATCTACCCTGGGCTGCCTTGGTGGCGCCCGGCATCGTGCTCAACAAGGACGGCAGCTTTCAGCGGACGTTGCGGTTCCGCGGCCCGGATCTCGAAAGTGCGACGGAGGCTGAACTCGTCGGCATTTGCGGCCGGGCGAACAATGCTCTCAGACGCCTTGGCTCTGGCTGGGCATTGTTCTTTGAGGCCGAGCGCATAGAAGCGCTGGGCTATCCGAACTCGCATTTTCCTGACGCCGCGTCGTGGCTGGTCGACGAAGAACGCCGCGCTGCTTTCGAGGGGAAGGTAGCGCACTACGAGAGCCGCTATCATGTGACCTTAGTGTTTATGCCACCGCCCGACGCCCAGGCGCGCGCGGAAAGCGCGCTCGTCGACTCTCATTATTCCCAAGGAGAAAGAGACTGGCGCCAGGATCTGGCGAGGTTCCGTGACGAGACCAACCGCGTGCTCGATCTCTTCTCGGGTTTCATGCCCGAAGTACGCGTCCTCGATGATGCTCAGACGTTGACCTATCTCCACGGCACGATTTCGCCTCGCCGCCATCCTATCATGGTCCCGGAAACGCCGATATATCTGGATGCCATCCTGGTCGATGCGCCGCTTGCCGGTGGCCTGGAGCCGATGCTGGGTGAGCAGCATCTTCGCACACTGACCATCCTCGGCTTTCCGAACCTCACCCGGCCCGGGATTCTCGATGCCCTCAATCATCAGGATTTCGCCTATCGCTGGATGACGCGCTTCATTCCGCTCGAGAAAACGGAAGCCACGAAGACGCTGACGCGGTTGCGCCGGCAGTGGTTTGCCAAGCGCAAATCGATCGTGGCAATCCTACGCGAGGTCATTACCAACGAGCCGGTCCCGCTTGTCGACAGCGATGCCGACAACAAGGCGCTCGATGCCGACGAAGCCCTTCAGGCATTGGGCGGCGATCATGTGAGCTTCGGCTATCTCACCACGACCGTGACGGTGTGGGGCGAGGATCGCCAAGCCGCTGCAGAGAAGCTTCGCGCGGTCGAGCGCATCATCAATGGGATCGGTTTCACCACGATCCGAGAAGGCGTCAATGCGGTCGAGGCTTGGCTCGGCTCATTGCCTGGCCATGTCTACGCTAACGTTCGCCAACCGCTCGTTCATACTTTGAACCTTGCCCATCTCATGCCGCTGTCGTCGGTTTGGGCCGGTCCTGCGACAAACGAGTATCTCGCGAAAGTCACCCAAACCGAAGCGCCACCGCTTCTCGTTGCCGAGACCAGCGGGTCGACACCGTTTCGGCTTTCCACCCACGTCGAAGATGTCGGCCACATGCTGGCTGTTGGTCCGACCGGCGCCGGCAAGTCGGTTCTGCTTGCTCTGATTGCTCTGCAGTTCAGGCGCTATGCCGGCGCCCAGGTTTATGTCTTCGACAAAGGCAATTCGGCCCGTGCTGCAACACTTGCCATGGGTGGAGAACACCACGCGCTAGGAGCGGACGGTTCCCTTGCCTTTCAGCCACTGCGCAGCATCAACGACCAGGCTAGCCGAAGCTGGGCGGCCGAATGGATCGCCAGCCTTATTGCCCACGAGAACGTCACCGTCACGCCGGAGGTGAAGGAGGCTATCTGGTCAGCGCTGGCCAGCCTTGCCACCGCGCCGGCGCAGGAACGCACACTGACCGGCCTTTCGGTCCTGCTTCAATCCAATGCGCTGAAGTCCGCATTGATGCCCTACACGCTCGACGGTCCCTTCGGCCACCTGCTCGATGCCGATCATGATGGGCTGGCCTTGTCGGATGTGCAGTGTTTCGAGACCGAGGAGCTGATGCACAGCCAAGGCGCTTTGCTGCCGGTGCTTACCTATCTGTTCCAGCGACTTGAGGAACGGTTCGACGGACGGCCCACGCTGATCATGCTCGACGAGGCGTGGGTCTATCTCGACAATCCGCTGTTCGCCGCCCGCATCCGCGAATGGCTGAAGGTGCTGCGAAAGAAGAACGTGTCGGTTGTCTTCGCTACGCAGTCGCTGGCTGATATCGCGGGCTCTGCCATAGCGCCGGCAATCATCGAAAGCTGCCCGCAGCGCATTTTCCTTCCCAATGATCGTGCCGTGGAACCCCAGGCGCGCACAGCCTACGAACGCTTCGGTTTAAGCGAGCGGCAGATCGAATTGATCGCCCGCGCCACGCCGAAGCGTCAGTATTATCTGCAATCGCGCCGCGGCAACCGTCTGTTCGAGCTCGGGCTTGGCCCCATCGCTCTTGCGCTTTGCGGTGCTTCCGATCCGGCCACGCAGACTCTGATCGACAGGATCCTGTCCGAAGACGGGCAAGGCAGCTTTGCCTCGCAGTTCCTGATCGCGCGCGGCCTCGATTGGGCCGGCGAACTTCTCAAGCAATTCCCTCAACCAGACAAGGAGCAATTAGCATGATGCGGCGACGCCTTCTCTCCGGCCTGATCACCGTTTCCCTGATCGCCAAGCCTATGGCCGACTATGTGCAGCCCGCCTACGCCCTTATCGTGTTCGATCCGTCCAATTATGCGCAGAACGTGCTGACGGCCGCGCGCGCCCTGGAGCAGATCAACAACCAGATCCAGTCGCTGCAGAATCAGGCGACCATGCTGCAGAACATGGCGCGCAATCTTCAGCGTCTGGATTTCTCTTCCGTTGGCCAACTCACCGGTTCGCTCCATCGCATCGACGGCTTGATGGACCAGGCGAGTGGCCTCAGCTTTGATCTGGGCAAGCTTCAAGACCAGTGGCGCAGCCAATATCCGGAAAGCTACGACGCCACGATCAAGGTCAGCGATGTGGCGAGTGCTGCGCGCGAGCGTTGGCAAAGCGCCATGCAGGCGTTCCGCCAGACCATGGGGGTCCAGTCGCAAATCGTCGAGAACGTCCGCGCCGACGGCGATCTGCTCGCCGATCTCGTCAACCGCAGCCAAGGGGCGGCCGGTGCGCTTCAGGCAAGCCAGGCCACCAACCAGCTGATAGCGCTTTCGACAAAGCAGCAGATGCAGATCCAGACGCTGCTCGCAACGCAGTTTCGAGCTGAGGCCGAGGATGCCGCCCGCAAGGCCCAGTCAGAGGAAGCCGCCCGCGAGATGACGAAGCGATTCTTGGGTACCGGCTCGGCTTATCCCGGCAATTAATCACGAGTTCATCACGACGAGGAAGGCAGCGGCATGAACGACCTTGGCGTCATCGATCGCTTCATGGAGACCTTCATCCGCTACATCGACAGCGGGTTCGGTCTGCTCTCGGGCGACGTCGCCTTCCTCACTACCATTCTGATCGGCATTGACATCACACTTGCCGGCCTGGCGTGGGCGCTCGGCGAGGAGACCAGCGTTCTCGGCCGGCTTGTCCGCAAGGTGCTCTATGTTGGCGTCTTCGCCTTCATCCTGAACAATTTCAAGAACCTCGCCGATATCATTTATCGTTCTTTTGCCGGTCTCGGGATTAATGCGTCGGCCGGCAATCTGTCGGCAGACAATCTCCTGCGCCCGGGCCGCATTGCCGCGACCGGTTTCGAAGGTGCTTGGCCAATGCTTGACCAAGCCAGTCAGCTCCTGGGCTTCCCGGAAATCTTCGGCAACGCACTGACCATCTTCGTGCTGCTGATGGCCTGGTTCCTGGTCATCATCGCCTTCTTCATCCTTTCCATCCAGCTTTTCATCACCATCCTTGAGTTCAAGCTCACCACGCTGGCAGGTTTTGTTTTGGTTCCATTCGCACTTTGGAACCGTTCAGCGTTCCTGGCCGAACGCGTGCTCGGCCATGTTATCTCGTCAGGCATCAAGGTGATGGTGCTCGCCGTCATTGTCGGCATCGGCTCCACGCTCTTCGGGGAGTTCGCTTCCGCATTGCAAGGCAAGGAGCCGGATCTGGCCGCTGCCATGTCCCAGGTACTGGGCGCACTGGCACTGCTTGGCCTTGGCATTTTTGGGCCGGGGATCGCGTCGGGTCTTGTCTCAGGCGCACCGCAGCTTGGCGCGGGCGCCGCCCTCGGCACGACCGCGGCGGCAGCGGGTGTATCACTCGTTGCTGGAGGCACGGCATTTTCTGGCGCGCGTATGGCAACCAGCGGCGGTCTCGCCGCCATCCGCGCCGGCACAACAATGGGATCGGCTGCTTCCACGTCCTGGCAGATCGGGCGCGCAACCTCGCCCGACGTTGGCCTCTCCGGTGTGGCTGCTGGAATGCATGGTGTAACCAGTGCCGCTGGCGGCGCTGCTATACGCGTAGCGCGATCCGCCACTGCAAGTGTTGGGCGCAACGCCGATGCCGGGCGCGATGCCGCGTGGACCGCGACCGGCGGCACGCCGACCGCGTCAATGACCGAACGCTCTGCCGGTTCGGCCACTGTTTCGGCGCCGACGTGGGCAAGGCGCCTACGTTCTGAACAGACCGCCCGTGCACATCGCCACGCTGCCATGCAAGCTGTCCGAGACGGAGACCGGCCGGGAGGCAGCGCCAACCCCTCTCTCAACGACAAGGATGACTAGATGCTCTTCAAGCGACCCGTGCACCGTTACGGCAAAACACCCGAACCGGTCACGCCGTATCAAAAAGCCGCCCAGCTGTGGGACGAGCGCATCGGCTCATCTCGACTGCAGGCCAGGAACTGGCGGCTCATGGCCCTTGGGTGCCTGGCCTTGGCGACCGGACTTTCCGGCGGACTCGTATGGCAGTCGATGCAAAGCCGTGTCGTGCCTTACGTCGTCGAGGTCGATGGCTTCGGCGAGACGCGCGCCGTCGCGCCGGCAATCCGGAATTATGAGCCCTCGGATGCTCAGATCGCCTGGCATCTCGGCCGCTTCATCCAGAATGTCCGTTCCGTTTCCACCGATCCGGTTTTGGTACGGCAGAACTGGTTGGCAGCTTACGACTTTGCTAGCGATCGCGCAGCGCTCTTCCTCAACGAATACGCCAAGGCGAACGACCCCTTCGGTCAGATCGGAACGCGCAGTGTCTCGGTACAGGTCACCAGCGTGGTCAGGGCCTCCGAAAGTTCATTCCAGGTCAAATGGACCGAGCAGGTGTTTGAGCGCGGAAGCCTTGCCAGCACGATGCGCTGGACTGCGATCCTCACGATCGTGATCCGCTCGCCAAGCAATACGGATCAGCTGCGCAAGAATCCGCTCGGCGTCTTCATCAACGCCATTGACTGGTCACGCGAGCTCGACAGCGCCGTCCCACCCCCCTTTCTCCGACGGAGTCCACCAATGAAAGATAAAATGTCACCGATTCGTGCCGTGCTGATCCTATCGGTGTCGGCAGCGGTCGTTTCCGCTTGTGCATCGAAGAAGGTGCCGCCGCCTGAGATTTCCTATGACGCTGCTGACTTCAAACCGGCCGCGATCGAGAAGGCGCCGGAGAGGCCGATTAGAATTGTCGAGGTGCCAAAACCACTGCCGCTGCCTGGCCAATTGCAGCCCGAGTCCGGCAAGGCCGAGGACAAGCGCCCCCCTGAAGAACGCGTCGCTGATGCCAACAAAGCCGCGACCCAGCAACCCACCAAGTACGGGTATGTTAATGCCGTGCAAGTCTACCCCTTCACCGATGGCGCGCTTTATCAGCTCTATGCCGCGCCGGAGCGCGTGACCGACATCGCTCTGCAGCCGGGCGAGAAACTAACCGCCGTGTCGGCTGGCGACACCGTGCGCTGGGTCATAGGCGATACCGCAAGCGGCACCGGTGACAATCAGCGCACCCATGTTCTGGTGAAACCCTTCGCGCCGGGTCTTGCCACCAATGTCGTCATTACGACGGACCGGCGGACCTATCATTTGCAGCTTCAAAGCACCGAGAAGACAGCAATGGCGGCAATCTCCTGGACCTACAGCCAAGACCAGATCATCGCGCTTCGCCAGCGCAATGCTCAAGCCGAGGCAGTTACACCGGTCGCGTCGAATATCGCGCTCGAAAACCTTCGCTTTCGCTACTCGATCAGTGGCGACACACCGCCCTGGAGACCGACGCGAGCCTTCGACGACGGCAGCAAGGTCTATATTGAGTTCCCTCGTCGCATAGATCAGGGCGAGGCGCCACCACTCTTCATCGTCGGCGCAGATGGGAGCAGCGAGCTCGTCAACTATCGCGTGCGCGGCAACTATTACATCGTCGATCGGCTCTTCGCCGCGGCCGAACTTCGCCTCGGCACCAAGCAGCAGCAGGTGATCCGCATCAGCAGGATTGACGACAGGCAACCGCTACGGCGGATCTCGCTCTTTTCGCGTTCCAGCCGGTGAGGTGAGGGCTCATGATCGAAAATTCCCGCTCTGGCATCCCGCCGAAACTGGATCCCGAGGAACTGCAGCTTCGGGCCTCTCCCCGCCGCGTGGTGCGGTTCAGGCGCGGTGTGATCATCGCGATCGCAGCGCTCGGATCCGGCGCTGTGTTCGGCGTTGCCATGATGGCGCTCCAGGGGCCGGCCCTTCGCATCAGGGATCAGGCGGAAGATCTCTACAGCACTGAGCGCAAACCAACCGTCGAGGGACTCGATACGCTTCCCCATGACTATTCCGGCATGAAGCCGAAGCCTCCCGTCCTTGGGCCACCTTTGCCGGGCGACCTCGGTCGCCCCATCCTCGAGCGGCAGCGCCAGCTCGGCATCGTGCCGGGCCAAGACATCTCGGCCGAGGAGCAGCGTCTAGCGCAGCAGGCGATCGAAGCGCGTGAATCGCAGGTGCTTTTCCGCGTCGAAAATCGAGCTCAACAGACAGATGTCGGTGAGAGCGTGCAAACTGCTCAGCATCCATTTGAGGCACTTCCCCAATCCGAAGCAGCACGCGCGTCAGCCTCGGTGGCGCCGGCGGAAGGCGACCAGAACAATCAGCAGCGAAAGCTTGATTTCCTCAGCCAGCGGAGCACTGGCGGGATCTACAATCCGCATGCGCTGCAGACGCCGATCTCGCCGTATCAACTGATGGCTGGCAGCGTGATTGCCGCCAGCCTGATCACCGGCATCAATTCCGATTTGCCGGGCCTTGTCGTCGCGCAAGTCACCGAGAATGTGCACGACACGGTCACGGGCAACATATTGCTGATTCCGCAGGGCTCACGTCTTATCGGCGTCTACGACAGCGTCGTCGCGTTCGGGCAAAAGCGAGCGCTGCTGGTCTGGCAGCGCATTCTGCTGCCCGACGGCTCGTCGGTCGAAATCGACAATCTGCCCGCGAGCGACACCGCCGGCTACGCAGGGCTGGAAGACAAAGTCGATTTCCACACCTGGCAGCTGATCAAGGGGGTGGCGCTTGCCACATTGCTCGGTGTCGGCACGGAATTCAGCCTCGGCGAAAACGAGAGCGATCTGGTCAAGGCGATCCGGGAATCAGCCCAGCAGAACGCCAGTCGAGCCGGCCAGCGCATCACCGAAAAAAACCTCAATATCCAGCCCACCATCATCGTCCGCCCAGGTTGGCCACTGCGCGTCATCGTGCACAAGGACATCGTGCTGCGGCCATACGCGAGTTGAGCAGGAGTTACCATGGCTGACCTGAAACTTGGAAAGCTTCCAGACCGAACAGCTTCGAAGATCACCATTACCGTCAGCGCGGAGCTGGGCCAAACACTCAAGGAGTATGCTGCACTTTACCGTCAGACCTATCGTCAGTCTGAAACCGTGGCAGAACTCATCCCTTTCATGCTGGCGGCGTTTCTGGAAGGCGACCGAGCCTTTGCCAAGGCCCGAAAAGAAGGTCTGCCGACGGAGCTTGCCGAAAAATCGTGACTCCTCCGCTAGAGGCAGCTGGAACATTGCCTAGCTGTCGCGGCCTACCTGCTCTTCGCGAAGCATAGGATCAAACACCTTGGAATGCAGGTATGCGTAAGAGAGGATGTGGAAGGAAATACCGCGCAACAGCCTAAGTTTGCATTTTCGATTGGATGCGGTAGTCGCCTATGAGCGGTCAAAATGAAACGCAGCTGGTTCGCGATCGACCAAACGGCGAGCGCACTGTGCTTTGCTCAGACCGCCACCGAGTGCCTCGCCGTTCCCCCTTTGAAATATGTATCGAACTTGGCCGCGATGGTTCGAACGAAGGGGCGACTTTCAGCCCGTACGACGAAACTGTCGCCATCGAATTCAAGCGCTCGGGCAGGATCGTGGAGGGCGATGGACCTCGAGCGATGAAGGAGCTTCTCGCCGGCTTTGCCGAACCGCTCCACCAGATCGACTGCCGAGAAGGCAAAATCACACATCAGCCGCTCGATTATCCAGCCACGGACGCGATCGTCGTCGGAAAGGGCAACGCCCCGGACGGCAGCCAACCCGCCATCCGCAACCATGCGCCCGTACCCGGCAGTCGAAGCCATGTTCTGCACGTAGCCTTGGCGAAAACGACCGATGGACGAAGGGCCAAGTCCGATCAGTGTCGGGCAGCGATCCTCGGTGTAGCCCTGAAAATTGCGATGCAAAACCCCTGCGCGGGCCGCTATGGCCAGCGCATCGTCGGGCTTCGCGAAATGATCGAGTCCTATTGCCTCATATCCCTTGGCGACAATTGCCCGCGCCGCGAGTTGAGATTGGGCGAAACGCTCGGTGGGACTCGGCAGCCATGCCTCGTCGATCATCGTCTGATGCTTCTTGAACCAGGGCACATGTGCGTAGCCGAACAGAGCCATCCGGTCTGGTTCCAAGGTCAGTGCCTGCGCCACCGTGGAACAGATCGTCTCGCGTGTCTGATTCGGGAGCCCGTAGAGCAGGTCCAGATTGACCGATTCAACGCCCCGCGAACGAACCCCGTCGACGACTGCCTTGGTCTGCAAAAAACTTTGCTCACGATTAATTGCTTTTTGCACTTGCGGATCGAAATCCTGCACGCCGAGGCTCGCCCGCGTTACGCCGATTTGAGCAAGCGCATCAAGGCGCGCCTTGTCCATGTCGTTGGTTCCGATTTCGATGCTGACCGTAGCATCCGGGAGAAGGTCGAAGCTGTCCCGCAAGGCCGCTCCAAGAGCAACCATGTCATCGGGCCTCAGCATCGTTGGCGAACCGCCACCGAAGTGGATTGCACGGACATGTGCCTTGCCGCTCACCAGACCGGCAATCGTGACGATTTCGGCATTCAGCGAGCGCAGATAAGCGGCCACCGGTTCATATTGGTGCGTCTGCTTGGTGTGGCAGGCGCAGAACCAGCAGAGCTTGTCGCAGTAAGGAATGTGCAAATACAGCGAGATTTCGTCGCCACTTTCCAGCGCCTCCAACCAGCCACGGTAAATGGCAGCATCGACCCCGGAATGGAAATGCGGCGCCGTCGGATAGCTTGTGTAGCGTGGGACGTTCTCGCTGAGTTTGACAGCTATTTCCGATTGCATCTCGCGTTCACCGTGTTGCCCGCCGAACACTGCACGCATCGCTGAAGCAGACCCTGATCTCGATCAGCCGCGCGCATGGACAAACCGCCGCAGGACTTCTCTACCCTGGATGGGTATCCTGCCGGCAGTTAGGATCGGGTAAAGCGAACGCATGACCTTTCGGCAAGACATTCATACTTCCGGCATTCCTGTTCTTTGCCTCCCTTGCGAGGCACGGCGTCGCGGTGTCTGCGGTGCGCTCGATCCAGACAATTTGGTTGGGCTCGCCAAGACTTGCTCGCGTCGCCGGATCGAGTCAGGAATGGAGTTGACCGGCGAGGCACAGAACGTCGACAGCTACTCGAACGTGCTTTCAGGCGTGGTAAAGCTATCAAAGAGCCTGTCGGATGGGCGCCAGCAGATCGTCGGTCTCCAGTTTGCACCGGATTTTCTGGGACGTCCTTTCAAGGTGGAAAGCTCGATCAATGCGGAAGCGGCAACAGCAGTCACGCTGTGCTCGTTTCCGCGAGCGGCCGTCGAACGGATGATGAAGGCGTCACGGGAATTCGAGCATCGCCTGCTCAAACAGACGCTGAATGAACTCGATGAGGCGCGCGAGTGGATGGTGACGCTGGGGCGCAAGACAGCTCCGGAAAAGGTGGCGAGTTTTCTCCTCATGATGGCCCGGAATATCGATTCCAGTCTCGACGCGGCTTCCAGGTCAGCGTCCTTCGATCTGCCGCTGACGCGTGCCGAAATCTCTGATTTCCTTGGAATTACCAACGAAACCGTGAGCCGCCAACTGACGCGATTGCGGGCTGACGGGGTGATTCGGATTGAGAACGCACGCCATGTGACGGTGGACAGCATAAGCCGTCTGGAGAAGCGCTGTGGCGGCGGACGCGAGCGGCCCTAAGCGGCGAGGCCCATGTCGCATGGCTCCGGGGCGGGCCGTGCTTGCCTTCTAATGCGATGTCGCCGCGCCTTCGAAGAAGCGGCGTCACGGTCGAGACAGACAGCTTTCGGGCTTTGATAGGGACGATGACCAATCGCCAGGTGTGTTTCGGCACATACCGGCGAAGCACGGTCCTTAAGCTGCCACGGCTCGGCCGAACGATCGCGTTCGTTTCCAATGGGATCCGAACAACGTTTGGCAGGGCATCGGCAATAGCATCCAACGCGTCGCAGAGCCTCAGCTTTCGCCTCAATCGATCGCGTCTGCGCCCGCCCAACCCAGGGAACGCCTTCCATGAGGGGGTGAGCCCGCGCTGCGTTCCTCGTTCATTCGCCACCTGCTGATTGCGCCGCCGACACAAAATCGTGCGGCCTGACATAGATCAGGGCGAGGGGGCGGCGGCTGCGCAATTAGTGCGCTGCGGATTTGGCATCCACCAGATTCGAGATCGGGATCTGCAATGAAATTCGGCACAGAGATCGTCCTTCTAAGCGTGTTCGCTTTTGCGGCCCTGGTGGCCGCCGGCTTCGGCGTGGATGAACCTTTCCGCCGACATATGTGGGTGTTGTTCTTCGCAGTGGCTGGTTTCACTGCGATCCTGTTGCGCAACACGGAGTTCAAGCCAGCAGCTCCGATTGACCCATCCGCTTACATGGATGGTCCGATCCGCTACGGCGCGATCGCCACCGTGTTCTGGGGTGTCGTCGGGATGCTGGTCGGCGTGGTGATCGCGCTTCAGCTCGCCTATCCCGATCTCAACATCCAGCCCTGGTTCAATTTCGGCCGTTTGCGGCCGCTGCATACATCCGGTGTCGTCTTCGCCTTCGGTGGCAACGCGCTGCTTTGCACGTCTCTGTATGTCGTGCAGCGCACCTGCCGCGCCCGCCTCTTCGGCGGTGATCTCGCCTGGTTCGTCTTCTGGGGCTACCAGCTGTTCATCGTCATGGCCGCGACCGGCTATCTGCTCGGCATCACCGAGGGCCGCGAGTACGCCGAACCCGAATGGTATGTGGATGTCTGGCTGACCATCGTCTGGGTCGCCTACCTCATTCTGTTCCTTGGCACGATCCTGAAGCGCAAGGAACCGCATATCTACGTCGCCAACTGGTTCTACCTGTCGTTCATCGTGACCATCGCGATGCTGCATGTGGTCAACAACCTGTCGATGCCAGTCTCGTTCCTGGGCTCCAAGAGCTACTCCGCCTTTTCCGGGGTCCAGGACGCGCTGACCCAATGGTGGTACGGCCACAACGCGGTCGGCTTCTTTCTCACCGCCGGCTTCCTTGGCATGATGTATTATTTCGTGCCCAAGCAGGCGAACCGGCCAGTCTATTCGTACCGGCTGTCGATCGTCCATTTCTGGGCGATCATCTTTCTCTACATCTGGGCTGGCCCGCATCACCTGCACTACACCGCCCTGCCAGATTGGGCGCAGACGCTCGGCATGGCGTTCTCGATCATGCTGTGGATGCCGTCCTGGGGCGGCATGATCAACGGCCTGATGACGCTGTCCGGCGCCTGGGACAAGCTGCGCACCGATCCGATCATCCGCATGATGGTGATGGCCGTCGCCTTCTATGGCATGTCGACCTTCGAAGGCCCGATCATGGCGATCAGGGCGGTCAATTCGCTGTCGCATTATACCGACTGGACCATCGGCCACGTCCATTCGGGCGCGCTCGGCTGGGTTGGCATGATCTCGTTCGGCGCAATCTACTACATGGTGCCGAAGCTCTGGAACCGTCACCGGCTCTACTCGCTGCGGCTCGTCACCTGGCACTTCTGGCTGGCGACACTCGGGATCGTCGTCTACGCCTCGGTCATGTGGGTGTCAGGCATCATGCAGGGCCTGATGTGGCGTGAATACGACCAGCAGGGCTTCCTGGTCTATTCCTTCGCCGAAACCGTCGCTGCCATGCACCCATACTACGTCATGCGCGCCATCGGTGGGGCCATGTACCTCTCCGGCGCCCTGATCATGGCCTGGAACATCACCATGACCATCCTCGGCCACCAGCGCGAGGAGGAGCCGATGCCGAGCCCCGTCGCCATCCGACCTGCGCGATCAGGAGCCAGGTAATGGGCTTGATGGACAAACACGCAATCATCGAGAAGAACGCCACGCTTCTTCTCGTTGGCTCGCTGCTCGTGGTGACGGTCGGCGGTATCGTCGAGATAGCGCCTCTCTTCTATCTCGACAATACGATCGAGAAGGTGGAAGGCATGCGCCCCTATTCGCCGCTCGAACTTGTCGGGCGCAACATCTATATGCGCGAGGGCTGCTTTCTCTGCCATAGCCAGATGATCAGGCCGTTCCGCGACGAAGTTGAGCGCTATGGCCACTACAGCCTGGCTGCCGAGTCCATGTACGATCACCCCTTCCAGTGGGGATCGAAGCGCACCGGGCCGGATCTCGCCAGAGTTGGCGACCGCTACTCGAATGCATGGCATGTCGCGCATCTTACCGACCCGCGCTCGGTGGTGCCGGAATCGATCATGCCGAGCTATGGGTTCCTGAAAGACACGCCGATCGACGTGAAGGATTTCTCGACGCATCTGGTCGCCAACAGGCGTGTAGCCGTCCCTTACACCGATGACATGATCGCGCACGCCAATGCGGATCTGGCGGCGCAGGCCGATCCCAATGCCGACACATCAGGCCTTGAGGCGCGTTACCCCAAAGTCAAGATCGGCGACTTCGACGGCAACCCGCAACAGGTCACCGAAATGGATGCCCTGCTCGCCTACCTGCAGATGCTTGGCACACTGGTCGACTTCAAAAATTACGACGAAGCCGCCGGCTACCGCTGAGGAGAACGCTGATGACCTACAATTTGATGCGGGCGTTTGCCGACAGCTGGGGCCTGGTTGCGATGGCGCTGTTCTTCGTCGGGTGCATCGCCTTTGCCCTACGCCCCGGCAGCCGAAGGCTGGCCGACGAAGCTGCCCGCATTCCGCTCGAGGACGAGTGATCATGAGCGACGAGCACATCGATGAGGTCTCCGGCGTCTCAACCACCGGCCATGAATGGGACGGCATCAGGGAGCTCAACAATCCTCTGCCGCGATGGTGGGTGATTACCTTCTACGTCACCATAGCGTGGGCGCTCGTCTATACGACCGCATACCCGGCATGGCCGATGCTGACCTCGGCAACCAAGGGCATGCTCGGCTATTCAAGCCGTAAGGACGTCAAGAACGACCTTGCCGCGGCCGAGGCCGCCAAGGGCAAGTATGTTGCAGCCATCCAGGCAAAGAGCGTCTCGGAGATCTTGACCGACGATGCCTTGCGCGAATTCGCGGTCGCTGCCGGGGCTGCCGCGTTCAAGGTCAACTGTACGCAATGCCACGGCTCCGGCGCTCAGGGATCGAAGGGCTTTCCCAACCTGAATGACGATGACTGGCTCTGGGGCGGCAGCCCCGACCAGATCAAGCAGACGATCACGCACGGCCTCCGCTTTGCTTCCGATCCGGACACGCGACTGTCAGAAATGCCGGCCTTCGGCGACATCATCACCGCCGACCAGATCGCACAAGTCAGCGCCTACGTGGCCAGCCTTTCCGGCAAGGTCCGCGATGCAAGTCTGATCCAACCCGGCGCCAAGGTCTTTGCCGAGAACTGCGTCGCTTGTCACGGCGACAATGCAAAAGGCAACAGGGAATTCGGCGCCCCCGACCTGACTGACGCGATCTGGCTTTACGGGTCCGGCGAGACGGCCATCGCCGCCCAGGTTCGTGCGCCAAAGCAGGGCGTCATGCCGGCCTGGGTTGGCCGTCTCGGCGAGATCAAGGTCAAGGAACTTGCAGTTTATGTCCATTCGCTTGGCGGCGGAGAATAGGAATGGAAGCCCTATTCTTCGGTCACCCCTGCCAAGCGGACGAGGCCCGGCGCGCGCCGGGCCTCGACACCATTCCTAATGCGATCTGCACAACCCGGCAAGGCTGTCCTACCGCGAGGCTTTTCGACAGGTGCCCCTGACATTGGCTGGGAAAGTGGAGTTGCACGTGCGTGACAAGACGCAGTTGACACGGCTCGAAACAGAAACTGTCAATGCCGCCAAAACCCGCAAGCCCCTTTATGCCGCGCGTCAAAAGATCTTTCCGAAGCGCGCCTCGGGCAACTTTCGCCGCTTCAAATGGCTGGTGATGACGATCACACTTGGCATCTATTACCTGACTGCGTGGCTGCATTGGGATCGTGGCCCATTTGCCCCGGACCAGGCCGTGCTGCTCGATCTCACCAATCGGCGCTTCTACTTTTTCTTCATCGAGATCTGGCCGCAGGAATTCTTCTATGTGGCCGGCCTCCTGGTCATGGCCGGTGTTGGACTTTTCCTGATTACCTCTGCTGTCGGCCGTGCCTGGTGCGGCTATGCATGTCCGCAGACCGTGTGGGTCGATCTGTTCCTTGTCGTCGAGCGTGCGATTGAGGGGGACCGCAACGCCCGCATGAAACTCGATGCCGGCCCCTGGACCGCCCGCAAGCTGATGCTGCGGGTCTCGAAACACGCCATCTGGCTTGTCATAGGGGCGGCGACCGGTGGCGCCTGGATTTTCTATTTCGCTGATGCACCAACACTTGTGGGCGAGCTTTTCACCGGTACCGCCGCACCTGTCGCCTACATCACCATCGCCGTGCTGACGGCGACGACCTACACCTTCGGCGGCCTGATGCGCGAACAGGTCTGCACCTATATGTGCCCATGGCCGCGCATCCAGGCAGCCATGCTCGATGAGAATTCGCTCACCGTCACCTACAATGACTGGCGCGGCGAGCCGCGATCGCGCCACGCCAAGAAGGTGCAAGCCTCGGGGCAGTCCGTCGGCGACTGCGTCGACTGCAATGCCTGCGTCGCGGTCTGCCCAATGGGAATCGACATTCGCGACGGCCAGCAGCTCGAATGCATTACCTGCGCGCTGTGTATCGACGCCTGCGACGGCGTCATGGACAAGCTCGGCAAGGAGCGCGGGCTGATCTCCTACGCGACGCTCTCCGACTACAACGCCAACATGATGCTGGCGACCGCAGGCGGCTCCAGTTCAATCAATCCGTCGCTGGTCAGGACTGCTGTCGGCACCTTCTCCGATCAGGTGGCGCATTTTCACATTCGCAAGATCTTCCGGCCGCGCACCTACGTCTACATGGGCTTGTGGTCGCTGATCGGGCTGGGCCTGCTCTATTCGCTGCTGACGCGCGATCGGCTAGAACTGAACGTGCTGCATGACCGCAATCCGCAATTCGTCACACTATCCGATGGCTCCATCCGCAATGGCTATAGCGTCAAGCTGCTCAACATGATCCCTGAGCTAAGGACAATCGTCGTCACCATGCAGGGTCTGGAGGGTGCCGACATGGTCGTCGACGGCGACGACATCCCGGCCGGCCGGTCTTTCGCCATCCCGGTCGAACCCGACCGCCTGAAAACGTTGAAGGTCTTCGTTCGCCAACCGGCGGACCAGATCCACGCCCCGGCACAGACCTTCAAGTTCCGTGTCGAGGATAAGGCGAACTTCGAGTCGAACGAGTACGCCGCCACATTCAACGCGCCAGAGGCCGCCAAATGACCGCCAATGCCCAAAAGCCTCGCGAATTCACCGGCAGGCACATGCTGGCCATCATTCTCACCTTCTTCGGGGTGGTCATCGCGGTCAACCTGACCATGGCCACGCTCGCCAATACGAGTTGGACCGGCCTCGTCGTCGAGAACACCTATGTGGCCAGCCAGCAATTCAACAAGGAGGCCGAGGCCGGCCGCGCTCAAGCAGCGCTCGGTTGGACCGGCAAGCTGACCATCGCATGGGGCGAAGTCCGCTACAGCCTCTCCGACGCTGCAGGCAAGCCGGTTCCTCTGCACAGCGTCAAGGTGCTGTTTCGTCATCCCGCCTACGAGAAAGAGGACAAGTCCGTCACGCTCGCCCTCGCCTCCGGCCAGGAGTTCGCCGCCCAGCATATGCCGAAGGACGGCGTCTGGATCGTCGAAGTCGACACCGATGCCGGCCTGACACGACCCTATCGCGACGTCCGCAGGATTATGATTTCTCATGGAGCGCTGCAATGAGCTGTTGTGCACCGGGCGCTGAAATGGCGCTGGATCTGAACGGCGCCACGTCGGTCCTGCCATCCAGCCAGGAGATCAGGTTGGCGAGCCGATCGCTTGGCGATGATCTTCGGCAGACCGATCTTTCAGTGCCGACGGTTCATTGCGCCGCCTGTATCCAGACGATCGAGGCGGCACTTGGAAAGCTCGATCACGTCGAAAGCGCGCGCGTCAACCTGTCGACGAAGCGGGTCGCGGTCCGGTGGCGAGGAGACGAGGTGCCACCCTTCGTCGCCGCGCTTGGCAGGCTGGGCTACGAGGCGCATCTGTTCACACCCGAGGTCGATGACAAGGACAAGACGCTTGCCGAACTGATCCGCGCTGTCGCTGTTGCCGGCTTTGCGGCGGGGAACATCATGCTGCTTTCGGTCTCTGTCTGGTCCGGCGCCGAAGGTGCTACCCGCGACCTGTTTCACTGGGTCTCGGCGCTGATCGCCATTCCTGCCCTCGCCTTCGCCGGCGGAATCTTCTTCCGTTCGGCCTGGAATGCTTTGCGCCATGGTCGCATGAATATGGACGTGCCCATCGCGGTCGGTGTTTCGCTCGCCTATGCCATGAGCCTCTATGAGACGATCAATCATGGCGACCACGCCTATTTCGACGCGTCGGTATCGCTGCTGTTCTTCCTTTTGATCGGGCGCACGCTGGATCATGTGATGCGGGAGCGTGCCCGGACTGCCGTGAAGGGCCTGTCTCAGATGGCCGCGCGTGGCGCCATGGTGATGCGCGGCGACGGCGCGCGCGACTATCTGCCGGTCGGCGAGATCGAACCAGGCATGCGGTTGTTGATCGCGGCCGGTGAGAGGATCCCCGTCGACGGCAAGATCATCCAGGGAACGTCGGATCTCGACTGCTCGCTGGCCTCAGGCGAAAGCACGCCGAAAAACGTGGCGCCGGGCGAAGCAGTACAGGCCGGCGTGCTCAATCTTACCGGCCCGCTGACGATCCAGGCGACAGCCGCCGCAAAGGATTCGTTCCTGGCGGAGATGGTTCGGCTGATGGAATCCGCCGAGGGCGGTCGCGCGCACTATCGCCGCATCGCTGATCGCGTGTCGGCACTCTACGCGCCCCTGGTTCATCTCACCGCCTTCGTGACATTCCTGGGCTGGATGGCGGCGACCGGCGACTGGCACCGGGCGATGACGATCGCCATCGCTGTTCTCATCATCACATGCCCCTGCGCGCTCGGCCTCGCCGTGCCGATCGTCCAAGTGGTCGCGGCGCGGCGGCTTTTCGAGAGCGGTATCATGGTCAAGGACGGTTCGGCCATGGAGCGCCTCGCGGCGATCGATACTGCCGTGTTCGACAAGACCGGCACGCTCACGCTCGGCCAGCCCCGGCTGGTCAATGCGGACTCGATTGATCCGGGCATGCTGGCAATCGCCGCCGACATGGCCGCGCATTCGCGTCACCCGTTTTCAAAGGCCATGACCGGCTTTGCCGCTCCTGGCGGGCAACACAAATTCGATGCCGTCACAGAGCATCCGGGGTTCGGGATCGAAGCCACTGTCGCCGGAAGCACCTGGCGGCTGGGTCGACGCGGATGGGCTGGATGGAAGGCCCGGACCGGAGGTGAAGGCAAACATGGCTATGGTGGAACGGCCCTGACAAAAGACGGGTTCATTGTCGCGACCTTCGATTTCGAGAATGCGCTGCGCGCCGACGCGGCGGCGGCGATCAAGCGATTGAACGATGCCGGGGTGTCGATGCAAATGCTGTCGGGCGATACCGCCGCAGCCTGCGCCGAAGTGGCAAAGCTGCTGGATATCGACGACTTCGTTCCGTGCCTGCTGCCATCGGGCAAGCTCGAACGCATCGAAACCCTCGCGAAAGTTGGGCACAAGGTTCTGATGGTTGGCGACGGCCTCAACGATACGCCGGCCCTGAGCGCGGCGCATGTCTCGATCGCACCGGCCACCGCCGTCGACATTGGCCGCAACGCGGCAGACTTCGTCTTCCTGCGCGAAAGCCTCCTGGCGGTGCCGCTCGCCCTGGGCGTCTCGCGCAAGGCAGGAAACCTGATCCGGCAGAACATCGCAATCGCAATCGTCTACAATGCGGTGGCAGTACCAATCGCCATCCTCGGGCACGTCACGCCTTTGATAGCGGCGATTGCCATGTCTGCCTCATCGCTGCTTGTTATTGGAAACGCATTGCGCTTGCACGGCTTCATGGCGAATGCGACGGTGCAAGTTATTCAAAAAGTCAGACGCTCCGCAGTCGGCTATTCGGCACAATCCTCGTGACGACCTTGCTCTATCTCATACCAGTGGCCCTTTTTCTGGGTGCACTGGGCCTGTCCGGCTTCGTCTGGGCATTGCGAAGCGGTCAATACGAAGATCTCGACGGAGCCGCCGAGCGGATACTAATTGATCGGGACGACAAACCGGGACGCTGATTTCAATCCGCTGTGCATAAGATGCGCGGATCCCGCTCGTCAGTCGAGCCGGCTCGGTCGGAGCAAGCTGTCCATGCTCCATGACCAGCTTGACCTAAGCTGCGCACTACATTGATTTGTGAAAATCCACTGTCGTGCGAAGGACTGCCTTCCCATGCACCCAGTATGAGGCGGCTGATGCCGCGAGAGTACCTCGCGCGGCCGGACGAGCTTCGCACTGTGCGCACGGGTAACAAGTTGAGCGTCGCGATCGATCACCCGAGCGTGAACTACCAGTGCCGGTTGATCGTGCCCTGGCTGATCCAGATCAGGGTCATATTCGCATCAGTGGTGCTTTATAGGCCAGTCTTCGAAGGAGAATGCATGACTTATGTATCGCGGCCAGACGCGTCCACCTCTGATGGGGTTGCATGCTTCATTGCCGATCCATGCCAATTTCCGGCCCTGCGCCTTGCAGCAATGCGGTCACCGAAACTCAGCGCAGATCACGGTGTTCCGCACGTGGTATCCACTCGTCACGACGATAATAATAGGCAGAATCCCATGAGCGCCGTTCACATCATCGACTGCCACAACGCGAATGACTACTTCGCCGACAGGGCGGACGGACCGATCACACAGAAGATGCTAAAGACTGTCAACATCCGCGCGGAGCTCCACATTGCTTTGGACCGAAAGCATTTTCGTGAGGCTGTAGTCCAAGCGAACAAGGCGAAGTGCGACGTGCTTCACATCGCTGGGCACGGCAATGGAGACGGGATCGCTTCGTCCAGTGGGCGAGGTAGCCTTCTTTGGGCTGACTTCGTAGAAATGTTCCAAGGCTCGGATCCAGCGCCGAAGATCCTCGTGATGTCAATGTGCTGCGGAGCATCATACGCGTTGGGCCGTGCGTTTTCGAGATCGGCCAAGCGCCCGACGTTGATCATTGGTTCGAGTGACGCGCGCTATTTCGACGACTATGTCGCCGCGTGGGCTTTGCTCTATCGGGGACTGAATTGCAAGGACATCGACATCGAAGCCATGCAGCAGGTTCTTGATGAGATATGCGCGGTCGTGCACGGAAACTTCCGCTACCTTGGCTGGGACGAGGAGCGAGAGCGCTATCTCTTATATCCTCGTAGGAAGGACCGCTTCAACGTCGTGGAGCGTGAGTAGTTATGCGCACGGGTTCCAGGTGGAATGTGGCGATCGATGCGGCGCGGCCGTGGCTGACCAGCGTCGCGAGTGTCTCGCTTGCTGGCGGCGATCTGCGCGGCTGCGCGGCGAAAGGGCGGGATCGGTTAGCCGCATCCACCTCTGAGCGGGTTGCGTGCTTCGTTGCCGATCCATGCGAATCCCCCGGCCCAGCGCCTTTAGGCAATGCGGCGGGCACGGAGCTCAGCGGATGTCAGTCGGCTCAGTTCCACCGTTACACGAGGATAGCCGACGGGATGGCGGCACGCTGATGGGCTCTGACGACAATTTTGACATCGTTGTCGTTGGAGCCGGGCCGGTCGGCCTTTCGTTCGCTGCGTCGCTTGCCCAAAGCGAACTCAAGGTGGCAGTTGTTGAACAGAACACATTCGATAGTCTGGCGAATCCGGCTTTCGATGGTCGCGAAATCGCGCTGACCAACGCTTCGATCAGAACCCTTCGCGAGCTCGGCGCCTGGGATGTCATCCCGGCTTCGGACAAATCAGCAATTCAAGGCGCGCGCGTGCTCAACGGCTCGAGCGCATTCGCTCTTCGTTTCGATCCTCCCAGCAACTCTGGAGAACCGCTGGGGGTTTTGGTTCCAAATTGCCGGATCCGCGAGGCGCTGTTCAAAATCGTCCGCTTGCAGGATCGCGCCCGGCTGTTGTGCGGCCACTCGGTCGTCGATGCAACAAACAGCCAAGAAGGAGCAGTCGTAACGCTCTCTAATGGCGCGCGTTTAACTGCTCGGCTTGTTGTTGCCGCGGATTCGCGTTTGTCCGCCACGCGTGATCTGCTGGGCATCGGCGCCGATATCAACCGGCTTGGCCACTCGATGCTGATTTGCCGAGTGAGGCACGAGCGCGCCCACCACCAGATCGCCATCGAATGGTTCGATCACCATCAGACGATAGCGATATTGCCCCTCGCGGAGGGCGTGTCGTCGCTGCTGCTCACATTGCGCTCAAACGAGGCCTATAGACTGCTTGCCTTCGATGACGATTTGTTCCTGTCGGAGTTGACGAAACTGTGTCGAGGGCGCCTTGGAAAAATGACCTTGGCAAGCAAGCGCCATACCTATCCGCTGGTCACGACCTGGGCGCACAAATTCCGGGCCCCGAGCGCCGCACTCATCGGCGACGCTGCCATCGGCATGCACCCGGTGACCGCTCACGGATTCAACATCGGTCTCAGCAGCCAGAAGCAACTCGCCCGTGGAATCATGACTGCGTGCCGCGACGGCCGCAATGTTGGCGACCCCGACATGCTGCACATATACGAAAGGCGGCTGCGCCTGTCGGCGGCGCCGCTCTACCATGCAACGAACATACTGGTTGGACTCTACTCCAGAGACCACCTGGCGGCACGGCTTGCAAGGCATCTGGGGCTTCGCTTTGCCCAACATGTTCCCCTTGTCCGGCATGGGATTTCGGCGGAGCTCCAGCGGTGATACTGCACCAGCAGTTGCATTTTGCGCGATGTGCTGGGCGAGCGATGGGAGAGAGTGCATCATGCGCCGGAGTAATCCTGCTCCCGACGCTGATCTCCGATTGAAGAATTAACCCCGTCCTTCAGGGGGGCTGCATAGGCTGCGGACAAGCAGGAGTAAGCAAGCTGACCCGTCCAGCCCTGGAAAAAGAAGATCCGCTGGAGGCGAGAATCCTTCAGGACCAGCTCGCTGATCTGAGGGCAGGCCTTTTCGTCTCAATGCCGATAAGCATTGTGCTGTCCGGGCTGATTTTGACCGTGCAGGCCCTTTCCGGGAACGGTCTTGCTGGCGCGGCCTGGTTTTCGGTCGTTAATGCGATAAATGCCGCCCGCCTTGCACTCGCCCGTCATCAGCTGGAGGAACCCGGAGTCCAGGATGATCTGACACGGGTTTGGCTGCGGCTTCGCTGGTTTGGCAGGCTTGCTCTTCTGGCGGGATTCACCTGGTCATTCCTTGCCGTCCTAACGGCTGGGTACACGACGTCTCAAGCATCGCTGCATCTAATAATTCTGGCGGGCATTTCAGCTGGCGCGGTCACGTACGGCAGCTCATATGCTGCGGCAGCGATATACTTCATCACACCGCCACTCCTCATTGCCGCCGCATGCTTGCTGACGAAGGGAACCCTGGAAAACTACATTCTGGCTTTTGCCGTCCTGCTTTTCGAGGGCGGCCTGGCTCGAGCCTCGTTCGTTGGACAAGCGCGCTTCCGTGACGCGAGCCGCCTGAGACATCAAGCCGAGCGGCTTGCCGCGGAAATGGAGCGCAATTCCAGGGAGGACCATCTTACCGCGCTCCTCAACAGGCGCGGCCTCGAACATGCAATCGATCAGTTTGAGAACACTGATGGGCCCTTTGTGGCCATGCTGATTGATCTGGATGGGTTCAAATCTGTCAACGATACCTACGGTCACAGAACGGGTGACGAGCTGCTTGCCAGGATCGCCCGCCGAATAGAGGAAGAAGCACCGGAGGGCTCAACGCTCGCCCGCATCGGTGGCGATGAATTCGTGCTGGTTTTTTCCTCGCTTAGAAATTCGCCTTCTCCCAGCAATCTCGCATCCAATCTCATATCCAAGCTTGCTCGCCCCTATCCTGGCGTCGCCTCCGTCCGGATCGGGGCATCCATAGGAATATACTCGGCTAAAAACCCGGGGCTGACGGAAATGTTGTTGCGGGCGGACATCGCCCTTTACACAGCTAAGCGCCGTGGCAGGAACGAATTTTGCCTGTTCGATGCCGAGCTCGACCGGGAACTGCAACGCCGCCAGTCCATCGAACGCGATCTTCATTCGGCGATAAAGACGAGAAGCTTGGGCCCTTGGTTCCAGCCAATCGTAAGACTCGACACCGAAGCTGTGATCGGTTTTGAAGGGTTGCTAAGGTGGTCCCATCCGATTCACGGTTCCATCTCTCCGCCCGAAATCATGACAGCGGCACGCGAAACCGGAATGCTCCAGCTGCTAACTCAAGCTGTATTTTCCGAATGTTGCGCTTTTATCGACGCCTTGGTGAAAGCTGACTGTCGTGATGTTCGTGTGGCGATGAACGTTTCACCGCGCGAATTGGAGGCCGGCGATATCGACGAAATGGTTCTGAATGGTCTGGCGGCAAAGGACCTCCCTGCAACGATGTTCGAAATTGAGATAACAGAAGAATCGCCCGTGGACCCGGACAGGGTCGATGAAAAGCTCGGACGGCTTTCACATGCCGGCATTTCCATCGCGCTCGATGACTTCGGCACCGGCTTTTCCACGTTGGCATCGCTCAAGGGCAGTCGGATAAGGAAGGTGAAAATAGACCAGGGCTTCATTCGCGGTTTAGCCAAATCGCGGGAGGATCGGCTGCTTGTCAAAACCGTGATCGATCTTGGTCGGACGCTCGGGATCGAGGTCATGGCCGAGCGCGTCGAGACAGAGGCGGATCGGCAAACTCTGCACAAGCTTGGCTGCAAAACCGCTCAGGGCTTCCTGTTCTCCAAGGCGGTGCCACTCAGCCAAGCGCTTGGTTTGGCAGTTAAAGAGCGCCAGGAGTTGTGACCGGCATCCGCCATTCGCTCACGCGCGCCACCTCGCCGGGTTCAGCGGTATCCTGCAAGTGGATGGCTACTCGGCCTATACCAACCTGGTCAAGGCACGGGACAAAGCCGGCAGCAATGAAACAATCCGGCTCGCCGGGTGCTGGGCTCACCTGCGGCGCAAATTCTACGACCTGCACATCAGCGGGATCTCGCAGGGCCGCGACGGGTTCGATCACCGCCATGACCGAATTGTGGAAGGTCGAGACAAGGTTCGTGGCAAGGATGCTGGAAGCCGCGCCGCGCTGCGTCAGGAAAAGTCCGTGGCCATTGTCGCGAGCCCCTTCGATCTATGGGAAGCGGAACTGGGCAAGGTCTCGGGGAAATCCAAAACCGCCTTGCGGGGCTGACCTTCCATCTGGTCCGTGGTTAGCTGATAGGCGGTTTATTTGTCGTGCAACGTGCTCTTTCAGCCTAAGCTGCTCCACGCGTGGGGTACCAAATGTCAGACTTTCACCACTAGGAAATCGCGAACGGGCGCGGCGCTTACTGGCCGCATTGCCGCAAAATAGCGTCGGAAGGTGGGATCGGCGTGACGTTGTTACTCAGAGTGAGTGGTCCCGAGAGTTGAGGGCAGAATCGAAATTCGCGTGTTCCTATAGCACATCTCCGATCGGGGGCCATCGCCACGAGCAGCAGATGAGGCAATGCGCAGCTTGGTCGATCGACAGAGTGATGCGGCACGACATCCATTTCCTACCAGCCCATTCCCCCCGATACAGCCGCGCGTCTACTCGAACCTAGAGCTGTCGAGCATGAGCAAACACCGTCCTTGTTGTGTTCTGAGAACTCCAGCTTTACCTCGCCGAATGGCAGCTCGGAAATGATGCAGTCAAAAGTGTGCATACCGCGGCAGCGACCACATTGTTTCAGTCTTTTCAACAGCGTAAGAATCTGACGGTATTTTTGACGGTACTCACTGGTTGTGTGACTTAAATTAAGTAATTGAAACAATCATGTACGGCCTTAATTGATGATTGAGTGGGAGTGAGGCGACTCGGCGGCCATATCGTAGGTTGAAAGATTCGGTAGGCCCTCTGCTCTTCGCTATAGTTGATCAAGGTCAGGGTGCTCTCTTCGTTCAATTTGGATGCGGTCGCTCGGGAAGCAAATAGAGTTCGAGTTTGCGGGGTACTCTGGCGCACTATGGAGTGCAATTGGGAGGCTCTCAGAGCCCTTCAGATGTCGCCGAACGAGGGCGCGGTTAGATCCAGCCGATAGGCGATGACCTGCTTGTCACCCGACGCCCTTTCCAAGGTGAAGATATCAGATGCGAGCAGGTCCTATCTGGGGCAGCGGACAAAGCCGCTTCTCTCATACTGGTGGCACGCGACCTTCATAACGCGGCCGTATAGTGCTCACGAGCGCCACGACGGCTGGCCGCCTCGAGGCATCTATTCAAAAGCAGGCGGCCGAACCCGCGGCCGCGCATCTCCGGATGGGCCGCAAGCGTCGGGTCGCCTGCCCAGCCATGCGGAAGGCCAAGCCCTTGCGCACGCTCGTTTCCATCGATTCATGGAGAGTCGCAGCGACGTAGCCTGCGTAGCCCAACAGATATTCACAAATTTGCTCACGCGACCTGCGGAGTTGTTCTACAATCTCTGGGCAGGCCCTATGACAAGGACGGCGAAGTCGCTTCCAAGGGCAAGGTCGATGACATGCTGATGGTGAGACTGAAGGAGCACGACTTCTTCAAGCGGCCGATCCCGCGGAGCGCCTGGCGTCTCGACTTCGGCTCCTCCTGTCACGAGCGTAACCGAATATGCGGCTTAAGGAGTCGAGCCAACCTGGCCTTGATGGAGGATCGGCGGAAGGACAGGCATACGGCTCGAAGACCACAACTGTCAGGAGGGGAACCGCCAGGCGAAAGACACGGCTAGCCTACCGTATCCCTGCCCAATGATATCTATGTCCTTGAAAAGGCATTGGAATCTATGACATCAGGGTGAGCGAACCAACAAAGGGAGGAAACCAATGTACCACCTTGGAAAACTTTTGAGCCCACTCCTTCTTGGCGCAATGGCCATGGCCGGCGTCGCGGCGACCGGGCCTGCGGCAGCGCAGAAAATGTATGACGGCGTCACGGTCAGGATCATGACCCGACCCGGACCGGTTATTGCCCAGCGTCTCGTCGAGCGCGGCAAGGAATTCACCGAGATGACCGGGGCGAAGATCGAGGTCGCCGAGGTCCCGTTCGCGGAGCTGTTCCAGAAACTTCTCACCGACTGGGCGACCGGCACCAACTCCATCGATGTCGGCGTCTTTGCTTCGAGCTGGGCGCCCGAATATGTCGACGCCGGTCTACTCCAGGACCTGACCGACTATGTCGCGAAGGACACCAAGATCGAAATCAACGACATTGCTCCGTTCTTCCGCGAATATAACCAGAAGGTCGGCGGCAAGACCTACCTGATCACCGTCGATGGCGACTTCCAGATGGTCTATTACCGCAAGGACATTCTGGACCAGATGGGCTTGAAGCCGCCGCGCACGTGGGACGAGTATCATGCGGTTGCTGCTGCGACCGACGGCAAGGACCTGAACGGCGACGGCACGCCGGATTTCGGCTCTTGCATGTTCAAGAAGCGGAACGCGCAGTCATACTTCGCCATCATGTCGATCGCTGCCGCCTACGTTCAGACTCAGGGCACCTCTGAGGGCATGTTCTTCGATCCCGCGACCATGAAGCCCTTGGTCAATAACGAAGCCTGGGCTGAGGCCTTCAAGATCTACAAGAAGAACGGCGAATACGGACCACCCGATGAGCTCAACCACGACATCGGTGACACCCGGGCACTCGTCACGACTGGTCGCTGTGCATTGGCCATCGACTGGGGCGACATCGGCCCCCTGTCTCTCGACCCAGGCGGCGAGGCCATCAAGAACAAGATGGGCGCCACCGTCATGATGGGCACCAAGAAGGTGCTCGACAAGGCCACCGGCAAGCTCGTCGACTGCGATGCCACCCGTTGCCCGCATGCGATCGACGGCATCAACTACTCGCCGTTCGCGGCGTTCGGTGGCTGGACCGGCGGGATCAACGCCAAGGCTGACGACAAGGTGAAACAGGCCGGCTATAACTTCCTGTCCTACATGAACCAGGCGGCCCAATCGAATGTCGACGTGACGATCGGCTGGACTGGTTACAACCCGTACCGCAACTCGCAGCTAGACAATCTCGAGCCGTGGATCAAGGCCGGGTTCACAGAGGAGTCAGCCAAGAACTATCTTGGCGCCATCAAGGACAGCCTGAACAACCCGAACATGGCCTCGGACCTCAAGATCCCGGGGACCGCCGAGTATCAGGGCGTCGTGCTTGACCGCGAGCTCGCTCGCTTCCTTGCCGGCGAGATCACGGCTGAAGAGGCGGTGGCGAACGTCGAGACCGGCTGGGAAGAGATCACAGAGCGTTTCGGCCGGGACGAGCAGAAGAACCTGTACAAGTCTTCGCTCGGCATCACAAACTGAGGGTTGAGGGTCAGTGACCTCCGGTACCGGAGCAACGACAACCAGTCGGCTGGGGCGTGTCGCCCCGGCCGGCCTCAATGCTTCCGTCACGACGAGGGCGAGGCTGAACGAGTGGCTCGACCGCCAGTCGCGCCAGCTTTTCATCGCTCCCGCCGTGATCATGATTCTCATCTTCTCAGTGTTCCCGACGATAGCGTCGCTGGTGCTCGCCTTCTCCAACATCCGCCTCAGGGCCGGTTCCTATCAGGTCCAGTTCGTCGGCCTGAGGAACTTCCGGAAGCAGTTCTTCGGCACCGAGCAGTTCCATTTCCTCGGGACCTTCACCAGCATCAGCCTGCTCGGCTGGATGGTCACGATCGCGAGCGCGGCCAGCCTCATCTGGTGGCTCTACCGTTATGCCAAGCGAGACTTCACGATCCTCGGCTTTATTGGCCGGCTGATCACCGCCAGCATGGGATTCGGACTGGCGCTTCTCTTTTCCGCGACGCTGTTCAGCGGCAATCCGTTCGGCACGCTCGGCGTGACCATCTTCTATGTGATCGTCGGGTGCACCATCCAGTTCCTGATCGGCCTTGGCCTCGCCGTTCTTTGCGCACAGCCGATCAAGGGCCGGACCTTCTTCCGCGTCGTCTTCTTCATCCCCTTGATGATCACGCCGATCGGCATCGGCTACAGCTTCCGCATGCTGGCGGACACGACCAAGGGTCCGTTCTCGCCGGTTTGGCAGTGGATCGGCCTCGGTGACTTCGGCTGGGCTAACCATGCCTGGACTGCCCGCTTGTTCATCGTGATCGGCGATTCCTGGCAGTGGATCCCGTTCATCTTCGTCATCCTGCTTGCGGCGCTTGAGAATGTTTCCCGTGATCAGGTGGAAGCCGGCCAGGTCGACGGTGCCAGCGGTTGGCAGGTGTTCAAGGAAATAACCTGGCCGCAAATTGCGCCGGTTGCCGCCACGGTGATGCTGATCAGGACCATCGAGGCCTTCAAGCTTGTCGACCTCCCCAACATCATGACGTCCGGAGGCCCCGGCATCGCGACCGAGTCAATGACGCTTCATTCATTCTTTGCATGGCGGGCGCTGAACCTCGGGGATTCTGCGGCGATCGCCTACCTGCTTCTGTTCGTGACGGTGGTGTTGTGCGTCTCCTTCTTCAATCTCCTCGTCCTCAAGCGACTGAGGCCGGCATGATCACGCAAAACATCCGGATGTCACCCCGGAGATCCCTGCTCAGGCGGTGGTTCGAGCCGAAGTCGATCAAGAAGATGGCGCCGGCCACGGCCGTCATCGTCTACGGCCTCCTGATCCTTTGGGCGGTGTTCGTCCTGTTTCCGCTCTATTGGCTCCTGATCACGTCGTTCAAGTTGCCAGCCGACGTCAACGCCGGCCCGGTCTACCTGCCCTGGATCGACTTCACGCCGAGCCTGCATGCATGGCGCGAGTTGTTCGTCTTCGATTACGAGGACACGCTGAGGGCCTACATCAACTCGCTCATCATCGCGCTTCTCGCCACAGTCCTTTGCGTCACCATCGGCTCGATGGCCGCCTATGCCTTGGGGCGTATTCAGTACAAGCCCAAATTCGCGACGATCGTTCTCTTCGTTCTCTGCTTGGTCGCGATGGCGGTGGTGGTCGGCCGTTGGGGGGTCGATTGGCGCCTGTCGCTTGCCGTCGCGCTCGCGGTCTTCTTCGTTCTCGCCCGCGCCGTTGGTCGCCATTTCAAGGCCACGCTGGGGAATGGAGATATCCTCTTCTGGATGATCTCGCAGCGCATCCTGCCGCCGATCGTCGCCGTCATTCCGATCTACATGATGTTTCAGAGCGTTCGGCTGCTCGACACCCACATCGCGCAGATCCTGGCCTACGCGGTAGTCAACCTGCCGATCGTCGTCTGGCTGATGCACGACTTCTTCGTCACCATTCCGACCGACCTCGACGAGAGCGCGCAGCTCGACGGCGCCACCCGCTTTACCACCTTCGTCGAGATCATCCTGCCCTTGGCGAAGCCCGGTCTCGCGGCGACGACGCTGCTGGTGCTGATCCTGTGCTGGAACGAGTATCTGCTGTCGCTGTTCCTTTCGACGTCCAATGCGCAGACCATGCCTATCCTGGTCGCCGCCATGAATGCGGGCGAGCGCGGCATCCTGTGGTGGAGCATGGCGGTGGTCATCATCGTCATGATCTTTCCGGTCGTACTGATGGCGCTCGTCCTTCAGCGCTTCATTTCCAGGGGGATACTGTTGGGGGCGGTGAAGGGATGAACGTGGAAGAGAGGGGCATCGACACCGGTCATCGGGCGCAGCGGCTGTCGCTGCGCGGCCTGAACAAATCGTTCGGTGCGGTTCACGTCGTCAAGGATCTCAGTATCGACGTTGCGCCGGGTGAGTTTCTGGTGCTGCTCGGGCCCTCCGGTTGCGGCAAGACCACCGGGCTTCGGATCATAGCCGGCCTGGAAACCGCCGATTCTGGCCAGGTGGTGCTCGGCGATACCGACGTCACCGACATGCTGCCGAAGTACCGCGACGTGGCGATGGTGTTCCAGTCCTATGCCCTCTATCCGCACAAGACCGTCGCCGAGAACATTGATTTCCCGCTGAAGGTCCGTGGTGTGTCGAAGCAGGAGCGGGAGCTCGCTGTCCGCGACGCTGCTGCGCAGGTCCATATGGAGGATCTCCTCGACCGCTACCCGCGCCAGCTGTCCGGCGGCCAGCGTCAGCGCGTGGCCCTGGCAAGGGCCATCGTGCGACGGCCCTCGGCCTTCCTGATGGACGAGCCGCTTTCCAACCTCGATGCGAAGCTCCGCGGCTTCATGCGCGCCGAGCTCAAGCGCATGCAGCACCAGCTCGGGGTGACCACCGTCTACGTCACCCACGATCAGGTCGAGGCCATGACCCTTGCGCATCGCGTTGCGATCATGGACCGCGGTGTGCTGCAGCAGATCGGCACCCCTCGCGAGGTCTATGATCGCCCGGCGAACCTGTTTGTCGCCGGTTTCATGGGCTCGCCGCCGATGAACTTCCTGCGCGGGCGGATCGAGAACAATCGCTTCGAGAGCCAAGGCGTGAGCCTGCCGGTGGCACCAGATAAGGAAACCATGGCCAAGGATGTGGTCATGGGCTTCCGCGCGGAAGACGCCGACATCGTCAAGCCCGGCGCTGGTCTGTTCGATGCTACGGTCTACGCCGCCGAGCCTACCGGCGACGTGACGTTGGTCACGCTCGTGGTGGGCAAGGAGAGCCTGTCGGTCAAGATGCCGAAGGATTACGACATCGACTTCGACAAGGCTGTCGCCGTGCACTTTCCGCTCGATCGAGGTTTTCTGTTCGACGCCCATTCAGGTGTGCGCCTGGCGGCCCGGCTCGTGTCCGTATCCTGACCGATTCTTGCAGGCTCCAAGCCTGCATCTGGTGAACTAGTCTAAGTGCAAGGCGTTGACGGCTACCCTAGGCGTCAAAACCATTTCTGACGGTATGTTCTGGAGCATCCAACAGGGGCCGGGCCACGCCACGTGAATCAGCGTGCTGACGGTATTTTCCAACGGCCTAAGCTTTGAAACTATGAGAAAAATGCAGTTCAAGGAGCGATGTCTACTCGGACCGTATTTTACTCAAGTCGATGGTATTCTGGTTGCGCGGATCGATCACAGATCAAGGCGACCGCAGGCTGCGGCGCCGCCTGAAGCTCCTTCGGAGCTACGGCTACGAGCGCAATTGGTTGGTGGTGAGCCTAGTTGGTCTTCAACTGGCCGATGCGGTTTTCGGCGATCCATCGTGCGGCGAGCACAAGGGCGCCCATGCTGAAATCCTTGCCGTGCTTGGTCACCATTTCTTCTGACAGTTTGGCGAGCCGTTCGAAAAATTCGTCCTTGCTCTCATCCTCGGGGGTGGCTTCGGTTTGCATTTTTTCCTCCTGTTTCATGCGCTCTGCCTTTGCTATTTGAACATCTGCGCGGGAAAGGTGACAATCGCGGCAGTGCCGTCGACGGCGCCCACCGCCAGATGACGTCCGTCGCCGGACCAGGCGAGCGCGGTGACTGCGCTGCCCAACGGCCTGATGAGAACCTCCTCGGGTGATCCGATCTGGGCGATGGTGATACGGCCGTTGGCATAGCCCGCCGCAATCAGCTTCTTCTCCGGATGTGCCGTCACCGCCTCGACCAGGACCAGCCCGGCGCGACCTGTCTCCAACGCGCCCGAGGTTTCGCCGCCAACCGGCGGGGCGGCCATCGACCAGCCGGCTATCCGGAAGGCGCCCGAAGCAAACAGCGCATTCGCGGTTGGGCTCCAGCAGACTGTCCGAACCGGCGATGGAAATCCCGCGACAATGCCGGAATGGCCATCGGCCATGCTGACCAGGGCAAAGCCCCCTGTTTCGAGCCCGCAGGCCAGCCATGTGCCGTCGCCGCTCCAGCGGATCGTAGTCGGCCGCGCCGATAGGGAAAACTCGCGTATAGGGCGAGCGTCGTTGCCGCTCGACCAGATCGACAGTCCCTTATCCCCGCCGCAAACGAGGTGCCACCCGCCCGGCGAGAAGGCGAGCGCGTCGGCGGACGAAGTCGTACCGCGTCGCAATTTTGTTGCATCGCCTTGGCCGCGCGACAGGAAGACGTCATGCCCATTGCTGACCGCTATCGTGTCCGCTCGGGCGCTGTGGTCGATGGCCACGATTGGTCCGTCGATCATGACCAGGGGCTCCATGCATTCACCCCCAGGGGTCAGATGCCGCACTTCTCCGCTGGCCGCGCCGACCAGAAAGCCGGAATTCAGATGGGCAGCGAGAGGAACATCGCCATCTCCGAATGCCGCCGTGGCGATCAAAGGCACTGGAGACCTCTCTCTTGGTCGGATCGACGTCTGTCCGAGATCATTGCTTACCCTGATCCGCGACTCCGGCGGCTCCTGGTCCGCGACCGCAGCTATCGCGACCGTTCCGTCGACGCATGCGAAGGCGACAGTCGAGCCGTCGGCGCTGAAGCGCAGATCGGCGACCGCCGACGGACGACGCCAGCTTCGCGCCAGCAGGTCGAACAAGGTCAGGTTCTGTATCGCGTGCTGGTTCATGGCCATTCCTTTCGTCAGTTTCCATCAGTCGCCGCGAGGCTGCTGTCGACGTCCTTGATGTCGCCTTCCGCAGCGACGATGCGTTCCTCGCACGCCGCACATTCGTGCATGATTGCCGCGCCTCTCTCTTCGGCTTCATGCAAGTCCTGCACCAGTTGCGCGCTGCCGCCGCTCCTGCCGATCTCAAGTTCAAGGCGGAGCACGTCCATCTCGATACCGGCGCGTTTCTGATTGAGCCGCAGCGCCTCGGCAGTGAGCGCGGAGACTTTGGCGACAAGATCGAGCCGGCGGGCGAGCAGCGCGTCACGCCTGGCGGTATGGGATTCTCCTGTCATTTTTCGCTCCCCAAAGGTCCGGGCGGTTTTTCGAAAGCCGACAGCAATTTGGGCAATGTGCCGGCTTGTGATTGAAACTGTTTTTCGGCCGTTTCGATGTGGCTCTTGAACTGATCCCAGATGTCGACGCGGATCATCGATGTCGTATCGCCGGTGAGGCGCTCGATCTCGTCGACGCGGAACTGGCGTGACAGCGAAACGCCGGAAAACACGAAGTCCCGCAACAGGGTCGCATGGTTCTCGATGAACAGATGGATCATCGGATGCGTGTTCGTGGTGACGCCGCCGGCGGCAAGCTCGGCCCGGATGAAGTCCTGGAAGTGGCTCTGGAGGCGATGTTGGCTCTCGCCCATGAAGCGCATGACAAAGACCAGATCCCGGGGCATCAGCCTGACAAGATCGCCGGTGACGCCCTCGGCCTGGCTGGACAGTGGCTCGGACAGTGCCCGGCGGCCCTTATCGTTTGGCATGTCTTTTCTCCAGTGCGAGGCCCGTCCATGGCCCATCCCCTTCAAATAGTAGAGAAAGACGAACAATTGAATAGATGATATGTTTTTTCGTGTTTGCTGCGTATGCTAACTAAACATATTGCGTCTGCGAATGGACGTTAAATATTACAGGCGTACATTACAATTGTAAAAGAACGTTACAGTTGGTTCGCTGCTCATGGGCCAAAGAGCAGCGATTTTTGTTTTGAGCGGGGCGGCCATGGGGCTGTTTTCAAGTTGGCACGGCGCTTGCTTTGTTCATTTCCACAAGAAGCCCATCGCGCTTGACGCGGTGCCAAAAGAACGAAGGAACGGAGGAAGCAGGTCACGTCCGCTTCGATACGCCTATCCGCAAATGCGGTTGGCGCCGCGGTGCCTGCCAGACGACTCCAACACCTTTGCCGCGATCCACTTGAATGGCTGGGCCATGAGTCGCGCCTGAACGCGCAACCCTTTGTCGTGCCGTTCGCACTCTCACTGGCGGCGCTGTGCGCCGCTTCACGCCGGGGTCAAGGGACCTGCGGCTTAATCCTGGTGGAGGCTTATGACCATGACGTCTCTGACGCTCAACAAGATTACCTCACAACGCGGAATCTCCGTGGGCGAGGCAACCAAGAAGATTGCCGATCTCGGCTGGAATCCTTCCTACGTCCAGGAAGCGATGACGTTTCCGACGGACTACAAGATCAACAAGACGCCGCGCGACCCGATGAAACAGGTTTTGCGGTCGTACTTCCCGATGCAGGAAGAGAAGGACAACCGTGTCTACGGCGCGCTGGACGCGGCATTGCGCGGCGACATGTTCCGCAATGTGGAACCGCGCTGGGTCGAGTGGATGAAACTCTTCCTGGCGATCATTCCCTTCCCGGAAATCTCCGCCGCCCGCTCGATGGCGATGGTCGCCCGCATTGCACCTGGCGAGGAACTTCGAACCGGCTTCACCATGCAGATGATCGACGAGTTCCGCCACTCGACGATCCAGATGAATTTGAAGAAATGGTACATGGAGAACTACATCGATCCGGCGGGCTTCGACATCACCGAGGAAGCCTTCGGAAAATGCTACGCCACCACCATCGGCCGGCAGTTCGCGGAAGGCTTCATCACCGGCGACACCATGACCGCAGCTTGCATGTACCTGACAGTGGTCGCCGAGACCGCCTTCACCAACACGCTGTTTGTCGCCATGCCTTCGGAAGCGGCCCGCAACGGCGATTATGCGCTGCCCACCGTCTTCCTGTCGGTGCAGTCCGACGAGAGCCGGCATATCGGCAATGGCCACTCGCTTCTGATGGCAGCGCTCAAAGAGCCGGAAAATCACCTCTTGCTCGAGCGCGACCTGCGATACGCCTTCTGGCAGAACCACGCGATCGTCGATGCTGCCATCGGCACCTTCATCGAATACGGCACCACCAACCGCGACAAGAACAAGGAGTCTTACGCGGAAATGTGGCACCGCTGGATCTATGAGGACTACTATCGCACCTACATGCTGCCGCTCGAGAAATACGGCATCAAGGTCCATCACGACGACGTCCAGGCGGCGTGGGAACGCATCACCAAGAAGAACTACGTTCACAAGGTCGGGCAGTTCTTCGCGGTCGGCTGGCCGGTCAACTTCTGGCGCATCGAGGCCCAGACCGACAAGGACTTCGAGTGGTTCGAGCACAAGTATCCGGGCTGGTACGCCGAGTTCGGCGACTTCTGGAAATGGTACGCCAAGCTCAGCCACAAGGGCGAGAAGGTGCTGCTGTTCAACAGCGACGTCGGCTACGTCTACCCGCACCGCTGCTGGTCCTGTCTCGTACCCTGCCTGATTCGCGAGGATATGGTTGTTGGCGAGATCGACGGCCAGTTGCACACCTTCGCCCATGAACTCGACAAGTGGACCGCCACCGTGGCGTTCGCCGACGAGTATCAGGGCCGTCCGACGCCCGCCATGGGCCGTTTCAGCGGCAAGCGCGAATGGGAGACGCTGTATGACGGCTGGGATCTGGCCGATGCCATCAAGGACCTGAACTTCGTCCGCTCCGACGGCAAGACGCTCGTCCCGCAGCCGCATATGCGCTTCGACGACAAGGAGATGTGGACGCTGGACGACGTGCGCGGCAACACGCTCGGATCGCCGTTGAACGCGCTCCGCGCCATGACCCCGGAAGCACGCTCGCAGCACCTGGCGGACTACGCCAAGGGCTTCACGATCAACCCCTGCAACTGATCAGACCAAGGGGCGGGCTCGTCCCGCCCCTCTTTTTCACTGGAGGTCCGTATGTCGGAAACCCACACGGTCAGGCTCAGCCCGGTCAACGTCGAATTCGACGTCGAGCATGGCGAAACGGTGCTCAACGCCGCTTTCCGCCAGGGCATCGCCCTGCCGCACGGCTGCAAGGAAGGGCAATGCTCGGCCTGCAAGAGCGTGTTGCTCGATGGCGAAGTCGACATGCTCAAATACTCGACCTTCGCGCTGAACGACATGGAGAAGGAGAGCGGCCACGTGCTTTTGTGCCGCTGCATCGCCTACTCCGATCTGGAAGTCGAGCTTCTCAACTACGACGAGGAGATTTTGGCGAAAGCGATCGCCGTGAAGACGTTCAAGGGCCGGATTGCTCTGATTGAGCACCTAACCCACGACATTCGCGGCATCGAGATCGAACTCGGCTCGCCGATAAAGTTCTGGGCGGGGCAATATGTCGACATCACGGTTACCACGGAAAAAGGGGAGACGATTACGCGCTCGTTCTCCATGGCAAATACGCCGGACCAAACCCAAAAACTCTGCTTCATTATCAAAAAATATCCTGAGGGAAAATTCTCCGGAGAACTCGATTCCGGAGGAATCAAGGTTGGAGCCAAAGTCACCGTCGTTGGACCCTACGGAACCTGTTTCCGTCGGGAAGAACGGCAAGGACCCCTAGTCCTGGTGGGCGCCGGCTCGGGCATGTCGCCGATCTGGTCGATCCTCAACGACCATCTGAAGAGCGGCGAGAAACGTCCGGTCTATTTCTTCTACGGTGCCCGGACGCGCAACGACCTGTTCTACCTCGAAAGGATCGCCGAGCTGGTCGGCCAGCATTCGGAAGTCACATTCATTCCCGTGCTGTCGCACGCGATTGATGATGCCGAATGGCAAGGCGAGCGCGGCTTCGTACACCAGAGTGTCGACGCCAAGCTCAAGCACCTGGCGGTCGACGGGCAGGGCGATGTCCATGCCTGCGGCCCGCCGCCGATGATTGATGCGCTTCAGCCGGTTCTGTTCATGAACGGGTTCGAGACCGAGCGGATCTTCTTCGACAAGTTCACCACATCGACAGGTGCTACGCCGACCCACTGAGGGGGCCGTCACGCAACTGCAACCACAACTGCAACAAGGGAGTGAAGACTATGCCAGCTATTTCGAGTTCAGTCGGATCCGGAGCCGCCGGCGCGGCGATCTTTGCCGACTCCGACAGCCGGAAGTACCGCTATTTCGACCCGAAGGGCCAGCGCGCCACCCACTACGAAGACATGACGGTCGACGTGCAGCCTGACCCGGAGCGTTACCTGATCCAGGACTGGATCATCTCCTTCGCCGACGGCAAGGGCGCATATGTCAAGCAGAACACCGCTGCGCAGAGCTCCAACTGGCATGCCTTTCGCGCCCCCGATCAGGAGTGGGAACGCACGCACTACCAGCGCCAGTCGAAAATCGAGACGATGGTGCAGAGCGTCATCAACAACGCCCGCAAGTCGAGGGCGCCTAAGACCTTCGACAAGGCCTGGGTCAAGATCCTGCAGACGCAGCTCGGAGCCTGGAAGCACGCCGAATTCGGGCTCGGCACCTCGTTGATGCAGGCACAGCGTTACGGCTACACCCAGATGATCAACAACGCGACGCTGACCAACTCGTCTTACAAGCTGCGGCTTGCCCAGGACATCACACTCTACCTTGCCGAGATCGGCATGGATTTGCCCGGCTGGGACGACGAACTTGGCAAGAAGGCATGGCTCGAGGACAACAACTGGCAATGTACCCGCGAAGCGGTCGAAACCATCATGGGTGCGACCGACTATCTCGAACAGTATTTCGCCATCAACATCGTCTTCGAACCGCTGGTTGGGGAAGTATTCCGCTCAGGCTTCCTGATGCAGATCGCTGCCGCCAACCATGACTTCATCACGCCTGCGGTGATCTCGGCAGCCGAGGCCGACTACGAACGCAACCTCGCCAACACGATCGACCTCATGCACATTCTCGTCAACGACGAGAAACACGGCGCGGCGAACAAGAAGCTCTTCCAGGGCTGGGTCAAGAAACACGGCGTGCTCGCCGACAAGGCAGCCACCGCCCTGCAGCCTATCTGGTCGATGCCGCATTCCAAGCCGGTCGCTTTCGCCGATGTCCGCGTCAAATCCGAGGAACGGATTGGGCAGATACTCGGCGAACTTGGCCTCAAGCGCTGACACAGGAGAAACTGTCATGTCAACAGCAGCACGCGACGCATCGCAATCCAACATCTTCAGGTCGATGAAGGACATCACCTTCGAACAGACGATTTCGCATCAGTGCGGCGTCACCATGAACGACTCCGTGGAAGCCAGGGCCATCGCTGAATTCATGGGTCTGAAGCCGAATGTGATCGTCACCTACCAGCCGGCCATGATCCGCATCGATGGCAGCGGCAAGCTGATCTTTAAGATGGACGAGATCAGCGAATATCTCGGCCGCGAGATGACCGCGGAAACCTTCGAGGTCAACAGCTCCACCCACTACGGACGGATGGTGCGCATCGACGACAACACCGTGATCCTGTTCGGCAACATGGACGAGATGTTCGAATACATCGAATAGACGCCCAAAAAATCAGACGCGCCGCCCGGTTGCGGCGCGCCGAACGGTCAAACGCCCATCTGTGGAGGTAGGAATGTTTAGGACACCGGAAGGCAAGGACATTTTCGTGGTCGATGGCCACACCCATTTCTGGGACGGCAGCCCGGAGAACCAGAAGAATATTCACGGCAAGCAATTCATCGATTGCTTCTATGCCTATCATACTGGGCTCAGCCCCAAGGAACAGCTTTGGGAGAAGAGCAAATTCGAGAAGTACTCGGCCGAGAATCTCTACAACGATCTGTTCATAGACGGGCCGGATGACATCGCGATTTTCCAGACTACGTCCCTAAGCGATTTCTACAAGAACGGCTTTGGCTGCATCAAGCGCACTTCGGAGATCGCCAAGAAATATCCAGGCCGTTTCATTGTGAATGGGGCGTTCGATCCGCGCGATGGCGAAAAGGCGCTCGAATACATCCATTTCATGAAGGAGACCTACGACATCAAAGGGGTGAAGATGTACACCGCCGAGTGGAACGGCGCGTCGAAAGGCTGGCGGCTGAACGACCCCGAGGCCTACAAATGCTTCGAACTCTGCGACAAGCTCGGCATCAGAAACATCCACGTCCACAAGGGGCCGACGATCATCCCGCTCAATAAGGATGCATTTGACGTACACGACGTGGATCATGCTGCTACCGATTTCCAAGGCCTCAACTGGATCGTGGAGCATTGCGGCTTGCCGCGCCTCGACGATTTCTGCTGGATCGCGACCCAGGAGACTAATGTCTATGCCGGGCTCGCGGTGGCACTGCCCTTTATTCACTCGCGTCCGCGCTATTTCGGCGAGGTGATCGCCGAGCTGCTGTTCTGGCTCGGTCCGGAGAAGATCCTGTTCGGTTCCGACTACGCTATCTGGACGCCGCGCTGGCTGGTCGAAAAGCTCTGGGCCTATCAGATCCCTGAGGACATCGCCGCCGAACGCGGCGTGCAGTTGACCGACGAGATCAAGGAAACGATCCTCGGCCTCAACGCTGCCCGCCTCTACGACATCGACATCGAAGCCCGGAAGGTGGAATTCGCCAATTCGCCTTTTAGCATCGCTGCGGAGTAAGACCATGGCAACCGCCAGCGTTTCCGGAAGCCGCGAGAAAGAGCTCTGGCGGCGCCTTGGTGAGGTCAACGATCCGGAGCTCGACGAACCGATCACCGAGATGGGCTTCGTCGAGCACGTCGCAGTCGCCGATGACGGCGGCGTGCAGGTTGACTTTCGCCTGCCGACCTACTGGTGCTCGCCCAACTTCGCTTTCCTCATGCTGGACGGCGTCCGAAAGGCGCTCGACCAGCTCTCATGGTCGCCTGCCTGTCGCGTCAAACTGCACGACCACATGTTCGCAGAAGAGGTCAATCGCGGCATAGAGGCTGGGAAGGCTTTCGGCGAGATCTTTGGCGAGCTTGCTGGCGCTCTCGATCTCGCGGGTCTGAAGGAAACGTTTGCGATAAAGGCCTTCAAGCGGCGCCAGGAGGCAGTCTTACGCGGCCTCCGGCAGCACGGTCTGACAGATCGGGAAATTCTCGCCATGGACCTGCCGGCGTACGACGTCGCGCGCTTCGAACCCGGTGAAGCGGCCAAACAGAAGCCGCGGTACAGGGCGGCTCTGCTTGAGCGTTTCCCCGACCGCCAAGCGGATGCTCCTGTCTTCGTGACCTGGGAAGGGCAGGGCATACCGGTCGGCGCACTCGGTGCCCATCTCGCCGAACTGCGCGGTGTGCGCGTCAACATGGAGTTCAACGGCGCGCTGTGCCGTGGGCTCAAGCAGACCAGATACAAGGAACTGGATGTGGTCGACGGCGAACCGACGCTGGTCGATTTCATCATGAATCGCGTGCCGGCACGAGCCGCGCCGACCGCCTGAAGCAGAGCCGAAACAACGGCCTCCCTCGCACGAGGCCCCTAACCAACAACCCGCCCGTAAGGCGGAAGGAGGAATCATGCCCAAAATAATGCTTCACAATTCCGAGGCCCGCCGTGCTCTGGCCCGTGGCGTCTTTCGGCTGGCCGCTGCCGTCGAGCCGACGCTCGGCCCCAAAGGCATGAACGCCATGATCGACAGGCCGATCGGTACGCCGATGGTGACCCGCGACGGTGTCAGCATCGCCTCCGAGATCGAACTGCACGACCGTTTCGAAAACATGGGCGCACAGGTCGTTCGCGAAGTGTCGATGCAAACCAACGAGGTCGCCGGCGACGGCACCACGACCGCCATCGTGCTCGCCAACGCGCTCATCCAGGGCGGTGTAGAGGCGAATGAGCGCGGCGCGAAATCCGTCGATCTGTGCAAGGGCATCGACCTTGCCGTGGCGGCTGTGGTGGCGGCGCTCAAAGCTTCGGCCAAGCCCGCCAAGGGCAACGGCATTCTCGCTTCGGTCGCCAACATTGCGGCGACCGATGCCAAGCTTGGCGCGCTGGTGGCGGAAGCCCATCAGCGGGTAGGGGCCGAAGGCGTCATCACCACCGACTTCAGTGTGACCACCGAAACTACGCTCGATGTGGTCGAGGGCATGTCGTTCGAACGCGGCTACCTCTCGCACCATATGGTGACCGATCAGGAGAAGATGGAGGCGGTTCTCGAACGGCCTTACATCCTGATGACCGACCTTAAGATCAAGGAGCCCGAGGCGCTGGATGTGGTTCGCCGCATTGCCGACGAGGATGGTCGGCCGCTGCTGATTGTGTCCGAGGAAATGTCGCCGGAAGTTGTAGTGACTCTGCTCGGCAAGCAGGGACCGGGAAAATACCTCGTGGTCCACCCGCCGGAATATGGCCATTGGCGCAAGGCGATGATGGAGGATCTGGCGATCATCACCGGCGGCAAGGTAATCGCGCGCGATCTTGGCGGCCGCCTGGCGGACATCACCGCCGACGATCTCGGACAGGCTGACCGGGTAAAGACCAGTTCGTCCTGCACCTCGATCATTCGCGGTGCTGGCGACCATGCGGCAATCGCATCGCGCCGCGCCCAGGTGCAGCGGCAGTATGAAGCCTCGCCGCCGAACATCGATCAGGACAAGCTGCGCGAACGCCTGGCCAAGCTTTCTGGCGGCACCGCGATCCTTTATGCCGGCGGTGTCACGCCGGTCGAGCAGAAGCGAACCATTCAGCTCATCGAGGATTCGCTGAATGCGGTGCGCGCCGCAACCGAAGAGGGCGTGGTCGCCGGCGGTGGCTCGGCGCTTGCCCAGATCGCGCCGCTGCTCGACAATGTGGCGGCCGGCGTCGACGGGGATGTCGCCGAAGGCGTGCGCCTGGTGCGGTCGGTGCTCTCGCGGCCGCTCTGGCGTATCGCCGCCAATGCCGGCGCCGATCCCGAAGCAGTCGTGGCGGAAGTCACGCGCATCAACGGCGGCTACGGCTATAACGCGTCTGCCGCCAGCTACCAGAACATGTTCGAGGCAGGGATCATCGATCCAGTCCGCGTCACCTACACAGCGCTGGCCAATGCAGCTTCGGTGGCGACGCTGATCCTGACCACTGAAACGCTGATCGGCCATCTGGCCGAGGACGAGGACCCGACGGCCGGACCGGCTCGCGGTGGCGGCTCCGAAAAGCTCGGCCGCGCCTGAAGCAATCCTAACGATCTCGACATTGAAGGATACGACGATGAAAGCTGCCAGACTGTACGAATACGATCCGCATATGAACGTCCAGCTCAGGATCGAGGAGGTCAAGGCGCCGACAATCACCGCCCCCGACGAGGTGATCGTGCGGGTAGGTGCCGCCGGCCTCTGCCGCACCGACCTGCACATCATCGAGGGTGTGTGGAAGCCGACCATGGATCCCGAAGGCACGCTGTTGCCCTACATCATGGGCCACGAGAATGCCGGTTGGGTGGAGGAGGTCGGCAGCGGCGTCCGGTCGGTCAAGCGCGGTGACGCCGTGATCTGTCACCCGTTTCGCTCGTGCGGCATCTGCCTCAACTGCCGGCATGGCGAGGACATGTATTGCGACAATGGTCAGTTCCCCGGCCTTGGCATGAATGGCGGCTTCGCCGAGTATTTCATCACCAGCGAGCGTTCGCTGATCAAGCTGAACGCCAACGTCACGCCGATTGAGGTGGCGCCGCTGGCCGATGCCGGCATCACCGCCTATCGCGCCGCCAAGCGCGCCGCAAAACTCTTGCGGCCGGGGAGTTACTGCGTACTGCTCGGTATTGGCGGGCTCGGCCATATCGCCCTGCAGTCGCTGCATGCGATTTCAGGCTGCCGCATCATTGCCGTCGATCGCGAGCCAGCCGCGCGCGTGCTTGCGAAGGATCTTGGAGCCGACTTCGTCCTCGATGGCGGGCCGAATGTCGTCGAGGAGGTCAGCCAGATCACCGGTGGCGGCGCCCATGTGGTCATCGATTTCGTAGGCGAACTCGGGGTCGAGAACATCTGCTGGAAGATGGTGCGCAAGGGCGGGCAACTGTTCGTCGTCGGCTATGGCGGCGCCGTCAACGTGCCGACCGCGCATCTCGTCATCGAGGAGATCAACATCGGTGGCAGCCTGGTCGGCAATTTCACCGAACTTGTCGAACTGATGGAGTTGAACGCCGATGGCAAGGTGAAGATGCATTACACCGAATACAACCTCGCAAGCATCAACACCGCGCTCGACGATTTCAAGAATCGCCGGTTCACCGGCCGAGGCGTCATCGTTCCCTGAAGCATCTAGGTCGGGCCTGCACGGAGCAGGCCCTGCGTTTTGGTCCGCGTATCGGGACGTCAGCGAAGCGTAGTCCTGAAAACGAGTTCTTTGCTTCGCGGTGTGGAAAAATGGGAGGACAAATATGGATCTTATTACAGGACTGGCCGTCGTCATCGGCATTATGGGCGGCATTGCAACGTGGGCAGCGATCACGATCGGCAACCCCTATCTGCTGATCTGGGCGGTATTTGTGGGCTGGGGGAGTTTCTATCACTGTGGCGGCAAGGAAGCCGGGTTCAAGAATTCGGCGCTTGCAAACCTTTGGGGAGCGATCTGCGCCGCCGGCGCATTGATAGCACTGACGTCTCTTGGTGTTACGGCTCTCACGGCCGGCATTTGCGTCGGCGTTTCAATCGTAGTGCTGATTCTCGCTGCCAAGCTGCCATTGCTGAGTGCCATTCCATCAGCGGTCTATGGCTATGCAACGACCGCGGCACTTTTTCTGCTTGGCGCTGCCGCCTATGGCGGGGGTCCAAGCGGCATCAGCAAGGTCGCGGCAGCTGTGGTGATTTCGCTGATCATTGGCAACAGTCTCGGCTACCTTTCCGAGAAAGTGACATCTGCTGTCGTGAAGAGCTGATCTAACCCCCGCTACCGCTTCAGTGATTGACTTTCCCAACCCCGCGGCGCGAATGCCGCGGGCTTTTTTCGTGCCGGTGGCTCTGACCCTAGATGAAACCGCGCCGGATGCCGTATTGGTCGAGCTTGCGGTAGAGCGTTGGCCGGGAGATGCCGAGCCGTAGCGCGACACGGCTGAGGTTGCCGCCTTCCGCCGCCAAGGCGTTCTTCATTGCCTGGCGTTCGGCCTCGACGAGCGTGCCTCCCAATTCATGCGCGGATGCACTGCTGTCCGACCCGGCTTCCGATCCAGAGCCGGACGCGGTGATCTCCTCAGGAAGGTCGCGGAGCCTGACATCGCGGCCGCGCGTCAGGACATGCAGCCGCCCGATGAGGTTCTTCAGTTCGCGTACATTGCCCGGCCAACCATAGGCGAGCAGGGCATCGAGTGCTTCGCGCGAGAATTCCAGCGGGTCCTCGCCCGCTGCGGTGGCGATCTGCCGGTTGAAATGTTCAATCAGCAGCAGCACATCTTCGCCGCGCTCGCGCAGCGGTGGAACAGTGATCGAGACTGCGCCAATTCGATAGTAGAGATCGCGGCGGAAGCGGCCTGCGGCAATTTCCTGCTTGAGATCGCGATTGGTCGAGGCGACCAGGCGCACATCCACCGGGCGACCCCGGCTGTCGCCAATGCGATGGACCACGCGCTCTTCCAGGACACGCAGCAGAAATGGCTGGATTTCGAGTGGCAATTCGCCGATCTCGTCAAGACTTAGGACTCCGCCATTGGCGAGCTCGAAAACGCCCGGCTTGCCTTCACGCGAGGCGCCGGTAAAGGCGCCGGCGACATGGCCGAACAATTCGCTTCCAAACAGGTCCCTGGTGATCGCCCCGCAATTCATCGCGATGAACGGATCGTTCGCCGTGCGCCGGCTCCCGGCATGGACAAGCCGCGCAAACAGCTCCTTCCCGACCCCTGTTTCACCTTCGACCAACAGCGATGTTACGCTGCCCGACCGAGCGACGCGGCAGGCGACGTCGATGGCAGCCTGCAGCGCTTCGCTTTCGCCGACGATCATGGCGACAGCATCCTGAAGATGCTTGTTCACTTCCCGGTGGACCACTGCCGCGCTGGAGACTGCCGGCACGGAGGGGAACACCAGTGCCGCGCCGCGGAGATCGCCGTCGAGCTTGAGCGGCGTGATGTGGCAGGATCTCAGATGGGCCGGCAGCGCCCTGATAAGGTCGGCGTCGGAGCCGGAGGACGGAAGGTTCATCAGCCAGCGGCCACGGCCTGGCTCCATCGGGCCATCCATCATCTCGGTGGTTTCGCCGTCAGGCACGTTGTTGCAGAAGATGGCGCGGCCGCGATGGTCGACGATTACCAGCCCGTCTTTTCGGCGGTAGCTGGGAGCCGACGAAATGAAGGCTTCGAGCAGGCGCGTGCGCTGTTCCTGCTGCTGTTCGGCTAATGCCTTTTCGATCTGCCGGGCTGTGGCGGCGACGAGTGCCGTGTTGTGCGGCCGGAAGATTGGCGAATAGCCTGACAAATCAACGACACCGATGATCTTGCCGTCCAGCGGATCGCGGATCGGCGCTCCGGCGCAGGTCCAGGACTTGATGCCGGCGCAGAAGTGCTCGGCCGCATGGACGAAGGTCGGCTCACCCGTCCACAGCGCCGTACCGATGCCGTTGGTTCCGACTGCATCCTCGTTCCATTTGCCGCCGATGGCGAGATGGATATCCATGCCGTCATGCAACGTCTTCTTGTCGCCAATGGCGTCGATCAGCACGCCGTCGCTGTCGGCCAGAACCAGCATCGCGCCTGTCCCGTCCAGCAGCTGGCCAAGCGAGGCGAACGATCGCCGCGCCGCCGAAAGCAGTTCTGCATTGGCCCGGGTCAGATATTCGATCTCGTCGCGATCACTGCTCAGCGGCGCTTCAATCCCTTGAGCGTTGATGCCGCCGGTGGCGCTGCGATGCCATGAATCGTGAATGAGGGAGCGAACGTGGCTGGGGTGAACTGGATCGCGGGCACATTTGGGGTCGTCGGCCAGAAAACTTTCCCAGGCGCGCATGGTGGCACGCTCGTCATAGTCGATGTTGCTCAGAGCCATCTGGCCGGTGGCCAGCGACGTACGCGCCGGAAGGGCATCGATCTTCATATGATTGGGGGCTATCTCGCGTTTCATTCACTCATCGCAGAACCTTTGAGGCATGCTATCGCTGTATGTGGTCATGTTCGAAATGCTATCGCGGATTGGACGCCCACACGTCCCAAAGTCTGCTGTCAGTTGATGCCGAGTTTCGCGCCGATGTCGGCGGCAAGCTGTTCTTCGGTATAGGTGGAGGCGAGGCGGGACCCGTCCAGGTCCGCAAGCGCTTCTGCGATGATTTCGTCGACCGGCGAGAAGAAGCCATTCTGCTTGGTCGCCAGGACGAAGGTCTGGTCGCCGCCCCGGTTGCGGATATCGCCGATGTGATGAAGTTGGCGGCCCGTGTTCTGATCCTTCGAGATCACGCGACCGTTCATGGTGACATGGATGGACGGTTTGGCTTCAGCCACATGCGCGGCACTGCCGCCAACATGGATGATCAGACCTTCCGCCTTCGGTTGCTGGCGTGGCTTCCTCGATGCCGAGTAGCCGCCGCCGCTGATCTGGTCGGCAAGGCGAACGATAGTCGAGCGGTTCTGCTCGATCAGTCTTTTGACTTGCACGTCCTCGCGCCGCGGGCCATCCCGCTTGGAGATAATCTCGACCATGAATCCTCCCAGATTCGCTCGGCGTTGCCGTTCGTACGGCTCATCTTGTTTTGAGGTGAACTCTACACCGCCTCCGTGAAGTTCGCCAATCATATCACATAGCGCCAAAATTCGGGTCGCTGGTAGCAGGCGGCTGCTACACGGGGTTCCGGTACTCGGTCAAATCGAGTGGGAGTAAGGGGCAATCGGTCGGCGCTATTCGGCGAGCAAGGCCAGATCATTGCAGTCGGCTGTTGTGTCGCAGCACGAGGCCGACTGCGCCGAGCAATGCGTCGTTCTCCGTGTGCTTGCCAACAATTATCCGCGTGCGCAGGGCGGGCGCGACATCGCGGGACTTGATGAGCGTGTGGCGTTCGTATGACGCGATCAGCGGTGCCAGGAGAATATCGCCCGCCAAAGCCATGCGGCCACCGATGATGATGAGTGGCGGATTGATCACCGAGCCGATCAGACCAAGACCACGGCCGGCGAAGTCGGCGGTGTCCTCGATCATCCGCAGCGCCCCGACGTCGCCCTGTTCAGCCATCATGATCACCTCGTCCATCGTGACCGGCCGCCGCACGATGCGCGAAATCTGCTCGAGCGGCCGGGCAAAGCTCGCATAAAGCTCGAGGCATCCGCGATTGCCGCACCGGCAAAGATCGCCGCTGGGATCGACGCTGATGTGCCCGAATTCACCGGCGCCGCCGGCGATGCCAGTCACCAGCCGGCCATGCTGGACAATGGCTCCGCCGACGCCCAGATCGATCTTGAACAGCACGAAATCATCTTGGCCGACGGCCGCGCCCCACATCAGCTCCGCAATGGCCGAGCAGTTGCTCTCGTTATCGGCGAAAATCGGCTGTTCGAGAACCGGCCCGAACACATCGCGGATGTTGACCCCGGCCCAGGTCGGAACAATACTCGCACGCTGCACCACTCCTTCGCGGCTGACAGGGCCCGAGACGGAAACCCCAACCCCTAGGAGCCCCGCCATCGGCAGACCGTTCTCTTCGTAGCATTGGGCAATTGCTGACTTGGCGAGTTGGGCCGCCTGTTGCGGCTGGTAGTCCAGACCCATCGGGATAGTTTGTTCGGTAATGACAGAATGCGAGACGTCAGCGACGACGCACCGCATCTCATCGAGGCCTAGGTGGATTCCGACGCAGGTGCCCGCAGCGGGATTGAGCGTCAATGTTGCCGCAGGCCTGCCGATACCCCTGATCCCGTCATGGTGGGTCGAGGATTCGATCACCATTCCGGACTTTCTCAAGCCATTGAGGGCGGTCGAAACCGTCGACCGCGCCAAACCGGTGATGCGGGTAATTTGCGACGCAGAAAGCACGCCGCGCTCACGTAGACATAGAACGATCAGGCTCTCCGGTGATGCGGAGGGTCTGTCGATCAGCCAATTTCTAAGCGAAGGTTTGTTCATGATGAGCACAAAGGACGTTGACTGATAGCTCAAATATGTCATCTTGGAAAGTACGGAGATCACTGCATTTCCGTCTGCGACGAGCTCAAATTGCGTCCACAAGCGGTCGATACGAACCGTACATCATGGGAGTGAAACGATGGAATACCTGAGGACGGCCGTTGCGGCCGCTACGGCGTACACCTTTGTTGCGGGAGCCGCGTTCGCAGAGCCCAAGACCAACCTGTTGCATCAATGGGCGACCGGATCGGACGCCCAGGCTATCGCCAAGCTCGGCGAGATGTTTAACGCCAAGGGTGGCACCTGGCAGCAGACCTCCATCGCGGGCCACACGGCCAACACGCTGGCGAAACTGCGCGCCGACGTGATCGCCGGCAATGCACCCCCCGCGGTGCAGCTCAAGGGACCCGAGATCGCCGAATGGAACGAGACCGGCATGACAGCCAATCTCGACGAACTGGCGACAGCGGAAAATTGGGAGAAGGTCGTCGCTCCCGAATTGCTGCCGGTGATGAAGCCGACCGGCAGCTGGGTAGCGGCGCCGATGAACATCCATCGCATCAACTGGCTGTGGGCATCGCCGAAGGTCATGCAGGAAGCAGGCGTCGCCGAAGTGCCGAAGACATGGACAGACTTCAATGCCGCCTGCGACAAGATCGTGGCGTCAGGCAAAATCTGCATCTCGCACTCGACCGCCGACTGGACCGATTCGACGGTCTTCGAGGTCGTGGTCTACGGAATGGATCTCGATCTCTTCAAGAAGGCCTTCGTCGAGGGTGACGTCGAGGCAATGCGCAGCGACGGCATGGTCAAGGCCTTCGAACAGTTCCGCACGATGACGACGAAATATATGGACCCCGGCATGAACGGGCGCGACTGGGATACCATGTCGCATCTGGTCGGCCGCGGCGAGGCCGCTTTTCACATCATGGGCGACTGGACGCTCGGCCTGCTCACGGCCGGCGGCTTCAAGGAGGGCACCGACTATGTCTGCGCCCAGGCGCCGACTGATTGGGGCAAGCCGGGCTTCATCCTGAATTCCGACTCGGTCGTGTTCTTCCAGCAGAAGGATCCGGACTATGTCGAGGGGCAGAAACTGCTCGCCAGCACCATCCTGTCGCCCGAGTTCCAGACGATTTTCAATCAGACCAAGGGCTCGATCCCGGCTCGTCTCGACGTCGATCTTTCGAACGGCTTCAACCCCTGCCAGCAACTCTCCCAGAAGGACCTGCAAGCGTCGATCGATGGCGGCACGCTTGTCCGTTCGATGGCGCATAACATGACGATCCCGCAGAAGGTGCGCGGTGCGATCATGGATACCGTCACTGAATTCGTCGCGACGCCGGATATGACCGCGCAGGACGCAGCTAGTGCCATGGCTGATGCGGCCGAAGCGCAGATGTGAAGAAGCTGCCGATGATGGCCGGGCGCCGGCGCTCCCGGCCTGACTTCGCCGGAGCAGCCGATGTCCACACATGACCTGACTGTACCGATTGCGTCTCCCGCAACCCCGTGGCGGGAGCGCCTGGGCACGACGGTGCCCATTCTGGTGCTAGCGCCATCGCTTGCGGCGAGTTTCATCTACGTCTTCGTCTTCACGATTTGGACGCTGTATCTCTCGCTCTCCAATTCGTCGCTGATGCCGACCTATGGGTTCGTCGGTCTGGACAATTATGCTTCGCTCTGGGCGAACCGGCGCTGGAACATCGCCTATACCAACCTCTTCCTGTTCAGCGGCTTCTATATTGTCGGCTCGATGGCCATCGGACTGCTTCTCGCGATCCTGATCGACCAGCGCGTTCGCGGCGAGGCGGTTTGGCGTACCATCTTCCTCTACCCGCTGGCGGTGTCCTTCATCGTCACCGGTACGGTGTGGAGCTGGCTATACAATCCCGTCGACGGCATCCAAGCCTTCGTGCGGGGGCTCGGCTGGACCGACTTCAGCTTCGCCCTGACGGCCAACCGCAACACCGCGATCTATGCAGTGATCATAACCGGTATCTGGCAGTCGTCCGGCTTCGCAATGGCGCTTTTCCTGGCTGGCCTGCGGTCGGTCGATCCGGATCTCGTCAAAGCAGCCCAGATCGACGGTGCGTCGGTTTCCCGAACCTATCGGAAGGTCATCCTGCCGACGATCGCCCCGATTTTTCTGGCGGTGGCGGTCATTCAGATCCAGTTCGCCATCAAGACGTTCGACTTGGTGGCGGCGTTGACGCGGGGCGGGCCAGGTGTGTCCACTACATTCCCGGCGATCTACGTCTACGACCTGATGTTCCAGCGCGGGCAGATCGGCGAGGGTGCCGCTGCTGCGATCATGATGCTCGCCGCCCTTGCGGTAGTGCTGGTGCCCTATTCCTTGTGGATCGTTTGGCGCAGGCGGGCGGAGGGCCGCAATGGCTGAAATTGCCCCCAACCCCCGGCATGATCCCGAAGCGGCGGCGGCTACGCGGCGATATTTCTGGAACCGCTTTCTTACCTATGCGGTGCTGACGCTTTTCGCTGTCATCTACCTGGCACCGCTGCTGGTCGTGGTCTTCAACTCGTTGCGGGAGCAGTCGGAGATTGCCCGCAACGGCCTCATCTCGCTGCCGCGCAGCTTCCGCCTCGACGCGTGGGTGGAGGCTTGGGGTACTTACTGCGTCAGCGGCACCTGTGAAGGCATGAAGCGCAATTTCTTCAACTCGCTCTGGATGACGATCCCCGCGACGGTCATCTCCACGCTTCTCGGCGCCATGAACGGCTATGTGCTGTCGAAATGGCGCTTCAAGGGCTCGGAAATTCTGTTCAATCTGATGCTGCTCGGCGTCTTCATGCCGGGCCAGATCTCGCTGATGCCGTGGGCGTTCCTGCTCGGCAAACTCGGCCTAACCAATTCGACATACGGGCTGGTCTTGATTCACGTCGTCCAGGGCATTTCGTTCACTACCCTGTTCTGCCGCAATTTCTACGTCAGCATACCGGACGACCTCATCAAGGCGGCACGCATCGACGGCGCCGGCTTCTGGCGGATTTTCCGCAAGATCATCCTGCCCCTGTCGCCGCCGATTTTGATCGTCACCGTCATCTGGCAATTCACGGGCATCTGGAACGAGTATCTGTTCGGGGTCGTCTTCACCTCCGGCCAGCAGCAGCCGATTACGGCGGCATTGGTCGCGCTCACTGCCGGCGGCACGACCGCCCGTGCTTACGATGTGATGAGCGCAGCCGTGCTGATCGGCGCGCTGCCGCCGTTGCTGATCTACCTGTTCGGTGGAAAATACTTCGTGCGCGGCCTGACGCAGGGCGCCATCAAATGAGGCATCGCCCATGTCCGCGCTGATGATCCGCGACCTTCACAAGAGCTATGGCGGCCTCGAGATTCTGGCCGGCATCAATCTCGAGGCGCGGACCGGGGAATTCATCGCCCTCGTCGGTCCCTCCGGCTGCGGCAAGTCAACCTTGCTCGCCATGATCGCCGGCCTGGAAACCGTCACGTCGGGTGAGATCTGGATTGGCGACCGGCTGGTGAACTCCGTGCAGCCCAAGGACCGCGACATAGCGATGGTGTTCCAGTCATACGCCCTCTATCCCACCATGACGGTGCGCCAGAACATCACCTTCGGCATGGAAAGCCGAGGCGTGCCCAAAGCGGAGCAGGCAGAAGCGGTAAAGCGGGTTGCCGCACTCCTGCAGATCGAGCAGTTGCTCAACCGCAAGCCCGGGCAATTGTCGGGTGGCCAGCGGCAGCGCGTTGCGATGGGGCGCGCCCTGGTACGCGACCCGAAGCTGTTTTTGTTCGATGAGCCTCTGTCCAATCTCGACGCCAAGCTGCGCGTGGACATGCGCACCGAAATCAAGAAGCTTCACCACCGCGTCGGCAAGACGACGGTGTACGTCACCCACGATCAGGTTGAGGCGATGACGCTCGCGTCCCGCATAGCGGTGATGAACCAGGGCTCGGTGCAGCAGTTCGACACGCCGAAGCGGATCTATGACCGGCCGACCAACATGTTCGTAGCCGGTTTCATGGGATCGCCGGCGATGAATTTCATCCCCGCCCGGCTTTCCGGCTCAACCAGCATCGCGGTGCGCGCCGCTGACGGCAGTGACGCCACTCTTGCCCTTGCCGCTCCGCTGCCCGCCGGTGCGCCAAAGGATGTGGTGCTCGGTGTTCGGCCCGAACATATCTACCGCTTCACGACGGACTTGAAGTCGCGCAAACCGGCTGTCGAGTCCATGCAGGCGCCGGTCGAACTGGTCGAACCGACCGGGGCCGAGACACTTGCCGTCCTCAGGCTAGGCGACCTGGAGATCACTGGCCGTTTCGAGCCGGATGACGCTCCCATCATGGGCGAGACGATAACGCTCGGCATCGACATGTCGCGCGCCTGTCTGTTCGATCCAACAACCAAGGCGCTTCTGTGATCTGATGTCCAAACAATTCGCGACTTATCCGAGCTTGACCGATCGCGTCGTGCTGATCTCCGGCGGCGCCTCCGGGATCGGGGCCGATATGGTCCGTGCTTTCGTGGCGAATGGCGCCCGCGTGGGCTTTCTCGATGTGCAGGATGAACCCGCGGTGGCGTTGGTGCGCGAGCTCGGTGATACCGCCAAGCAGGCCCCGTTCTACCTGCACTGCGACGTGACCGACGTCGCTGCGCTGCAGGCGTCGGTCGAAGGCGTGCGCGCGCGGCTTGGTCCGGTCGCCGTTCTGGTAAACAACGCTGCTGATGATCAGCGCCATGCGGTTGACGTGGTGACAGCCGAATATTGGGATCGCAGCTTCGACGTCAATCTCCGGCATCAGTTCTTCGCCGCGCAGGCGGTGCATCCGCATATGAAGGAACTCGGCTTCGGCTCGATCATAAACTTCTCTTCCATCGCCTGGCGTTTCGGCGCGGACCAGATGGTGGCTTATGCCACCGCCAAGGGCGCTGTGGTGGCGCTGACGCGCGCGCTGGCGCGGTCGTTCGGATCCGACAACATCCGCGTCAATGCAGTCGAACCCGGCGCTGTTATCACCGAGCGGCAGCGCGAGCTGTGGTTCAAAACGCAGGACGCAATCGACCAGACGGTGCAGCGACAATTGATCCGCCGCGTCCTGCTGGGCGAGGAGATTGCACGGACCGTGCTCTTCCTGGCCGCCGATGACAGCCGCATGATCACGAAACAGTCCATCACCGTCGATGCCGGTCTGCGCTGATGCGATCGTTTCCACATCTTTCAAAGGGACTACCAAATTGATGCTTCGTCTCGGCCTCAACCCTTACGGACTGACCTACCATCTCGGCCTGCAGGGCCGCGGTACGCCGCGGCACAATCCGGATGGGGCGGGGCTGGAAGGCTTCATAGCGCTCGCGCAGGAACTCGGCGCACGCACGCTCGAGATCTACGAACCGTGGTTGACCGATTTGCCGGACGCCGAGGTCGTCGACCTGCGCAGGCGTCTGACCGCGCTAGACATCGTCCCGGTGGTAAGTGGCGGACTTCTCGTGGCAGGCCCGTTGGATAACGCATTTCGGGCTGCGCGCCTGCTCGAGGCGACAACGATCCGTATCGCACTGACCCCAGTCCTGTGCGGCGACCGCAACGTCTGGGGCGGGAAATGGGGCGAGTTCAACGCGACGATCCGCGCTGCCTTGACGGAATGGGGACCGCGTGCGGCTGCTGAGGGCAGGGTGCTCGGCATCGAGAACCATCAGGATTTCGGCAGCGACGAACTGGTCGCGTTCTGCGAACTCGGCGGGCCGGGTGTCGGCATCACCTACGATTCAGGCAACGCGTTCCCTGTCGGCGAGGCACCGCTTTCCTTCACCCGGCGGATCGCGCCGCATGTCCGCCACGTTCACCTCAAGGATTATCGCGTGCAGTTCACGGATGAGGGCTACCGTCTGGTCCGCTGCGCGATCGGCGATGGCGCCGTGCCATTCGCCGAACTGGCAGCCATCCTCGCTGAGCACCATGATACGCTGACGGCCGTGCTTGAGCCAGGCGCGCTGGAGGCCCGTCACGTTCGCTGTCTCACCGACGACTGGTGGAACGGATATGCGCCGAAGACCGCGCGCGAGTTCGCGGCCTGCCTGAGTGCTGCGCGCGTGAACCGCCTTGCGGACGACGCCGACTACCGGACGCCATGGGAGCGCGACGATGACGGCGCGCTCGTTTCGTATGAGCTCGACATGATCCGGCGCAGCGCCGCCAACATGAAGAAGTTCGATTTCATTGCAATGGAGAAATCAGCATGACTGCCCGAGAACTCAGCGGCCTGACTGCCTTCGTGACTGGCTCGGGACGCGGCCTCGGCCGTGTGATGGCCGAACGCTTGGCCGAACTTGGCGCAAACGTCGCGATTCACGATCTCGATTGGACCCGGCCATCCCAATATGGCGAATTCGCAGACCTCGGCGAATCCGCCAGGGGTTTGGAAAAGCATGGGACACGGGTGACCGCGGTCACCGGCAACATCGGCGACAGGCAAGCCGTCGCCGAAATGAAGAGGAAGATCGAGGCGGACCTCGGCGATGTGCATGTTCTGGTCAACTGCGCCGGCGGCGATATCGGCGCCAAGGGGGTAAAGCCCAGTCCCAACAACGCGCTCGACATCGACTATGATGACATCAAGATTCTGACCGAGAACAATCTTATCGGTACGATGCTGGTCTGCCAGGCGTTCATTCCGCCTATGGTAAAGCGCGGCTCAGGCTCGGTGATCAACATTGCCTCGGCGGCAGCGCATATCGGATGCTCGCCGGAGGTGGTCTACTCCACGCTTAAGGCTGCCGTCGTCCATTATACGCGCTGCCTCGCCAAGGAATTGATCGACGATGGCGTGCGCATCAATGCGGTGAGCCCCGGCGCCACCAAGACGGCACGCTTCCAGGCGAGCCGCGTCGTCGATCCGGAGCGTATGGACTCGAGCAAGAAATCGCTGAACCGATATGCCGAGCCGGAAGAGATCGCCGAAGCCGTCGCCTTCCTCGCCGGTCCGCGCGCGCGCTTCATCAATGGACAGGTCATTCGCGTCGATGGCGGTTTTACCATCTTCCCAGGTTAAAGCGCGGCCGCTCACACCGCGAACTGTCGGGCTGAGCGCACCCCAATGAGCAGGGCCACGGGCCCATTGCCGACCTTACTTCGCCGCTGGGTTGCGACGTGCTCGCGGAGCCCAGGAACCGACGGTGAATTTCGGCAACACGACAATTCTCTTGGCGACACGCTGACGTTACAGCCCGCCTGTATGCACCCACGCAATGGCTCGGATTTGTCTGGGTCGGTCTACTCGGCGCCCCTGAGAAGGCGAAGATTTCCGGATCGAGGCGCTTGGGCCACCGTGCGCCTGGGCAGAGCGAGCCGGTCCCGTCTATAAGCTCAGGGGCGCAACATTGAAGATTGGGGGAACAGATGAGGCAAGAGAACGACGTTGAGAAGTTGGTGCGCACGCTGCGTGCTCGAGCACCTGACGACGCGGCTGAATTGCTAGCCCGAGAGTCTCCCGAGTTCATCCGCGATGCACTAAAGTTGTTACCGGATAGGCACGCCCGGAAGGTGGCGGAGTATTTGCCATCGCAAAGGAGGCCCATCAAATCTCATGCCGACGGAAAGGATCTCGCGATCCCCGAGGCCATCGTCGAGCTGATGGACCCGATCCCCGCCAGCGTCGCTGTCGGGACGACGGTAGCCGCCGCGGTCGAGGCCGTCAGGCGCGCGCAGGTGCCGACCGAGTTGACTTACCTCTACATAACGGACGAGGGCGATAAACTGGTTGGCCTGGTGGTCTTGCGCGATCTGATGCTGAGCGAGGCCGACGCGACGGTGGATCAGATTATGCTGCCGAAACCGTTCGCCCTTCACGTCGATATGCCTTTGAGCGAAGCCTGCAAGGCGGCGGTACGCCGTCACTACCCTGTCTATCCCGTGGTGGACGCGGAGAACCGGCTGCTCGGGCAGGTTCGCGGCTGGCGGCTGTTCGAGCAGCAAATCATCGAGATTTCTGCCCAGCCTGGCCAGATGGTGGGTGTCCAGAAGGAGGAGCGTTCTTTCACGCCGCTGTTTTCAGCCTTCTTGAAACGTCATCCGTGGCTGCAGCTCAACCTGCTGACGGCCTTCATAGCCGCTTTCGTGGTCGGCTCGTTCACAGGCACGATCGAGAAGATCGTCGCCTTGGCGGCGTTCCTCCCGGTTTTGGCCGGACAGAGCGGAAACACCGGCTGCCAGGCGCTGGCTATTACGCTGCGTGGCCTCGCCTTAGGGGATGTGGACAAACGACCGAAGCTGCACCTGGTGCTGAGGGAGGGAGCGCTCGGGATCGCCAACGGCTTGCTCGTCGGTCTGGTGGCGGCTGCGGCCATGTGGTTCTACGCGTCGCGGCAACCGGAGTCGGCATCCCAGGCGCCCATGCTGGCGCTTGTGATCCTGCTCGCGATGTCCGGATCGTGCCTCATGTCCGGAATCTCCGGCGTGCTGATCCCGTTGGGCCTGCGGCGTGTCGGCGCCGATCCGGCCGTAGCTTCGGCGATCTTCCTAACCACCGTGACCGATATCGTAGGCATGGGCCTGATGCTGGGGCTGGCCACCATGCTCGTGCTTTAGGTCGCGTCCGCGGACGCGTGCCGACATCAAGATGGCGTTGGCGGGATTTCTGGACCCTGAAGCGTCATGCGGCGACCAGATCCGTGCAGAATCGCTCAAACAATATTGATCTTGTCGGCTGCGCAATCCACGGCTGATTATGATTTGGCTTAGTTGCCATTTGTAGCGAATACTTGCTCGAAGTGCAGCAACGCTGAGAATATATTTGGCCAACCGGCGTAGCCGAAGCACGAATAAACAGATGGTTTGTTGCGCGGCTGCAACAGCTGTTGAAAACTCGGACGATTTCGTCAAAGTTCAGTCGCCTTTTTTCTTGTGGTCGTGCTAAGTCCTTCGCACTGGTCGGGTTTGGGGTGGTTCTCGGCATGCAATCTTCGTTTCGAACTATCGTCGGCTGCGCCGCGGCGCTACTCTATAGCGGCTTATTGCCGGCCGGCGCGCAGGGTCTTTTTTCGGCCTATGACGATGCTTTTTCAGCCCGCATCGCCAGTCCGGCCGACAACGGAACGCTCGCCCAGTTCGTCACGGTTGCCGTCAACGCCGGGCAGTACGATCAGGCGATCTCCTCAATCGAGCAGTATCTGATCAAATATCCCCGCGATGCCCGCGCCCGGCTTGCGGCCAGCCGGTTGTACTATCATGTCGGCTCCTATGAATTGGCCCGGCGGCAGGTGCAGTACGGCATCGAAGTCGGCGGCCTGTCGGCAAGTGAGCAGCAGGAAGCTGTTCGCCTGCTTGCCCGCATCGAGCGCGCGTTGCGTGGCGTCACCTGGGAACTCGCCCTGACCGGCGGCGTGTTCAGCGCATTCACCGATTTTGAGCCCGGCGGGGCGCAGGACGACGACAGCTTCGTCTCGCCCTATGGGCGGGCGGAAGGCTTTGTGCGATGGGACCTCGGCACGCCAAGTGCCGACGCTCTCGTTCTTTCAGGGTCGTTGACGGCGACACAGCGTTTCTTCACGCCAGACCTGTCGGTTCCGGGTAGCAAGGAGACTTTCATCCACGGCAACGCCGCGATCACCTGGGACAAGGGGCTGCCCAACAGTGGGATCGATTCGCTGCGCCTGCTGCTTTCGGCGTTTACCGTTACAGATCGTTTCGACAGCGATATCCACGAAACCGGCATCGGCCTCAGTGGACGCTTTCTTGTGCGCCCGACCGTCGAGACGACGCTTTTTGCAGGCGGCGGCTACATCGATCTAAGCGCCTCGCAAGGCATTTTCGCCGATAGCAGGGTTTTCTATGAGGCAGGCGGCAGCTACCGCTTCCGCAAGGGCCAGGCGCTCGGATTGCGCCTGGTCGGCTCGAATGACTTCGCCTCCGGATCTGGCGAAATCGGCCACAGCTACATGGGCGAGATCCGCTACGGCGGCCTGTTGATGAACGTACCGGATCTTTTCGCATGGTCGCACCAGGTCGCCTTCTCGGCCGGCCACAGCGACACTCCCGATCTGTCCGTTGGCATCGGCACAAATATCAGGAGCGACTTCTGGCGCATTGCCTCGGAAAGCGATTTTCAGCTGACGGAGTCGCAGAAGATCAGCGTCGATCTCGCCTATCGCGAAACCAACTTCGACATCGCCAGCCGCGACCGAAAATCGTTCGAAATGCTCATGAGCTACACGTTGACGCTCAATTGAAAGAGGCCGCGATGAGGACCCCGTACCGCCAGATCGCCATTTTTGTCGCCTGCCTTGCCTTTGCGACACCTTCCGCCGCTGAAACGGTCGGGTCGATGACGGCATACCAGACCAACATCGTCCGCAATGACAGCGGGAAGATGAGTGTCGGTGCCGGCGTCGAACTCGGCGATCAGTTGCGCAGCAATCCCACTGGTCTTGGAATGTTGGTGTTCCGGGACGAATCGAGCGCCAAGATTGGTCCGAACACCAGCCTGACGATCGATGAATTCGTCTACAATCCGGGCTCCGGATCGGGAAAGATCGACGTCGGGATGAACAGCGGCCTGGCCCGTTTTTATGGCGGCCAAATTTCGAAAGGCGGCGTCATGCAGGTTGCGACGCCGCATATGGTGCTCGGGGCCAGAGGCGGCATCATCGAAGTGCTGGTGGCAGCCGGCCAGACCGTCGGCATACTGCGCGCCGGCCGCATGACCTGCACGATGAATGGCAAACGGCTGGTCATCACAAACCCGGGCTACGCCTGCACATCGGAAAATGGCAAGCTGCTGACCGGCTACGGCGGAATCGACACGTTCCCGATATTGGACAGCATCGACCGGATAGCCGGCACCGGTCTGCCAGGCGCACCGGGTCCTGGATTGGACGTAAGCGCGATTTGTGCGTCGGCACTCGGCGGCTCGCTCAAAGTCTGCGAGTCCACCGATGGCGCATTGCCAGGAGTGGTCATGGAGTTCCCCGACAGCCTAACGCCACCCGTGGGCGGCGGCGCGGATAACGGTGGGTGTGAGGGTGAGGGTTGCTGCTATCCAGACTGCAGGTAGACCCGCCCGACCGGCATGAGCCCCGTGTTCGAGTGGCGGCAAGCTGCCAGGCGCAAAATATCCGGTCTCGTGGTCGTGTTCTTGCTGCTCGCTTGCCATCTGGCTTTCGACGGGCCGCTATCGCGCCTGCGCGAGCGTACGTATGACTTCTACCAGTTCCTCGCCCCTCGCGAGGCGACGAGTAATCCCGTTGTCATCGTCTCGATAGACGACGCGAGCCTTAAGGCATATGGGCGATGGCCCTGGAACCGTGGCCTTTTGGCCGATCTGGTCGATGGTGTCGCCGAGTCCGGTGCCGCGGTAATCGGGCTTGCGCTGGTGCTGCCCGAGGCTGACATCTCGCCTGAGGGCATCGCCGGAGACAAGCGGCTGGCAACGGCGCTGGCGAAAAACCGAACGGCGCTCGCCGTCAGCCTGGGCAACGAGGCGACGGTTTCAGAAGCAGAGCCCAAAGCCGGCTGGTCGATCGTCGGGCAAGTACCCGAGACGCTTCCTGGCTTCACCGGTCTGACAGGCTCGCTTCCGGATTTCTCGAGCGCCGCTGCAGGCCTCGGCGCAATTCGCACTTTGCCGGATCCTGACGGCGTACTACGCCATGTGCCGCTGCTCTGGCTCCGAAATACGGCTCAAGGCGTTCAGCTCTGGCCGTCCTTCGCGCTCGAACTCCTGCGCCTCTACGCCGGAGAGAACGGCTACGTAGCCCGGATGAATGCCGCCGGGTTTGACGCGCTCAGGATGGCCGGGACCATTGTGCCACTCGAGCCGCAGGGCAGCATCCGCCTCTGGGAAACCGACACCAATACGCCGCGCATATCTGCCATTAATATCCTTTCGGGCCGCGGCGATCCGCTGCTGCGGAACGCCATCGCCATTGTCGACCTGTCGGCCGTGGGATTGACGCAGTACCTGCCAACCCCGACGCGTCCGGCGCGACCAGGCGTGGACATCCACGCCGATGCAATCGGCCAGATGCTTGCCGGGCGCTACCTGGCAGAGCCGCCGCAAGCGCGTACGCTGGAGCGGCTGTGGTTGGTCCTCAGTGGCATCGTTTTCATCGGACTTTCGGGAGTTCTCGCCCAGCGTGTCGTGCTTGGCGCCCTCGCTCTGGCGCTCCTGGCTGTCACGCCCTTCGGGTTCGGTGCTCTCGAATACAGCCTGCAGGGAAAGCTCTATGACCCACTACAGCCGGCGCTTGCGACGATCCTCCTAGCAGGCTTTGAAGGCTATGTCCTCTACAGGCGCAGCGAGCAGCGCCGGTCCACCCTGGCAAGGCAGTTTTCCCAATATCTGTCGCCCTCCGTGGTGCAGCGCCTCGCAAATTCAGATACCGAAGCGATCCTGTCCGGAGAGAAGCGCGAGATCACGATCCTGCTGAGTGACATACGCGGCTTCACGACGATGAGCGAACAACTCGGTGCCCAAGAAATCGCAAAGGTGGTCAATCACTTCCTCGGCCTTGCGACCGATGAGATACTCAAGCGGGACGGGACCATCGATAAGTTCATGGGCGATGCCGTGCTGGCCTTTTGGAATGCTCCGCTTGACCAGCCAGATCATCGCGAGCGCGCGCTCGAAGCGGGGCTTGCCCTGATCGAACGGGTGAAGCGCGAAAACGCCGCGTTCACCGCGCGCGGGCACCCCTCTATCCAAATCGGCGTCGCCATCGAGACTGGCGTCTGCTCCGTAGGAAATTTCGGCTCCGAACGGCGCTTCGATTACACCGCGATCGGCTCGCCGGTGAACCGCGCGGCACGGCTCGAGTCGACGACCAAAAAGCTGAGCATCCCTCTGGTGCTTGGTCCCGGATTTGCGCAAGGAGCATCGATGCCGGTTGTGCAGGCAGGCGCCTTTGAACTCCAAGGCTTCAAGGGCGAGGTGTCGATTTTCACCGTTCCGGAGATACACCCCTCATCACAATCCGCCAAGGAAGTCGTGTGACGTTTGGCACCGGTTCAACTCGCTATCTCATTGGCCGGCGAGCGAAAGCCAAGGGCGGCGGAAATACGATGGGCGGCCCGGGCTACCATGTCGCCCAGTTCGCTTATGCGCTCTTCCGGCACCCGGTTTTCCGGCGCCGCGATGTTCAGCGCCGCGATTATCTTACCCGGCGCCACGAAAACCGGTGCGGTGATCGAAATCAGATCGTCGTTGATTTCGCCGCGACTGACGAAAAACTTCGCCTTGCGGATTTGCTCGAGCCCGACCCTTAGAAGCCGAGGATCGGTCACAGTTTTTTTGGTGAATCGCTTCAACGGGCCGGAAAGAATGGCCTCGCGCTCCTCATCATCCATATGGGCCAGGAACGCCTTGCTCGAACCGGCATGTAGCGGACGCCGGCGGCCGACAATCGCATTGACGCGAAGGTCCCGCTTCGGCTCCCATTTGGCGACGCAAAGGCTTTCCTGGTCATCGCGGATTCGCAGCTGGGTGGTTTCGCCGATCTCCTGACCGAGTGCTTCCAGAACAGGATTTGCAATGCGGATCAGGTCCATCTGTTCGCTGGCGGCGTGGCCGAGCATCAGCGCGGCGAGGCCGAGACGATAGCCTTTTCCATCCGATGACCGCGCCAGCAGACCGCGTCGCACCAGCGTCTGCAAAAGCCGGAAAGCACGTGCCTTGCTGTCGCCGGAACGCCGCGCGATTTCGGAAACGCCAAGATCGGCCTCTCCGGCCACAGTCTGCAGCAAGCTGATCGCGCGATCGACGGAATCGACTGTGTACCGGGTGTCTGCTTGATCGGTCATTTCTCGTTTCCTTGCCAAAACTCTCATGCTTAAGGCTAAACGAGAAAATTTGTCTCGTCCAGTAAAACAGCAGTTTATCTGTATTGACAAACGGAGGAGCTTTAGTTTCAACTCGCTGTCAGGAAGGAGGCCGGCACCGTCAGCGGATCCTAGGCTGGGCTCGATGATGGCAAGCGGCAGCGGAAAAGAACTCCTCCGACGGAACTATCCAGAGTGGACACGGAGAGAACCAATGATGAACCGGACAATATCGCGCCGTGCGCTGATGCAATGGGCGCTCGGGGGTGCCGCTGTTTTGCAAGGCATTAGCTGGACGGGGCTTGCCCAGGCCGCGGCAAATGGCCAGCTGCGGATCGGCATGGCTGCTCCGCCGACGACGCTAGACCCGCATCTGAAGAGCAATGCGCCGAACAACGCGCTTGCCACCCACATCTACGACACGCTTGTCATCAACGACGAAAAATCGATCTCCAGACCGGGGCTCGCGACGGCCTGGCGCGTGGTCGACGACACCCATTGGGAGTTCGACCTGCGGCCCGACGTGCGCTTCAGCGACGGCGAGCCGCTCACCGTAGACGACATCGTCGTCTCATTCGACCGGGCCAACACCATCGAAAGCACGGCGTCGTTCCGGACCTACACGCGCAACATCAACTCGATCACCTCGGCCCAACCCGGCAAGCTTCTCATCGAAACCAAGCAGCCGGAGCCGCTTCTGCCCAATTCCCTCAGTCGCATTCGCATCATCCGCGCCAAGTTCAAGGATACCCCTAGCGATCAGTTCAACAACGGCACCGCGGCGATCGGCACCGGCCCGTATGTTCTGAAGGAATATGTTTCCGGCAACCGTGTCGCGCTTTCCGCCAATCCAAACTACTGGGGACCGAAGCCTGCTTTGCCGGACGTCGAACTCCGCATCGTCACCGATGCCGGCGCGCGGCTTGCCAACCTGCTCGCCGGCGATCTCGATCTCGTTGAACAGGTGCCCTACGAGGGTGTTGCTCGCGTCGAAAAAGACGAGCGCTTTCACATCATTCGCGGCGTCTCGAGCCGGGTCGTCTTCTTCTCCCTGGACACGTTCCGGGACGTCACGCCCTTCATCACTGGCAAGGACGGCAAGCCGCTCGACCGCAACCCGCTGAAGGATCTGCGCGTGCGGCAGGCGCTGTCCATGGCGATCGACCGCAGCGCCATTGTGGAGCGCTTGATGCAGGGCAATGCCATTGTCGCTTCGCAGTTTCTGCCTGCCGGCGCCCCGGGCACCTCGGCTGCTATCAAACCCGTTCCATTCGACGCTGCAAAAGCCAAGGCCCTGCTCGCCGAGGCTGGCTACCCCGACGGCTTCCGACTGACGATCCACGGGCCCAATGATCGTATCGTCAACGATTCGAAGATCGTTCAGGCCGTGGCCCAGATGTTCTCCCGCATCGGCCTGGAAGTCAGCGTCGAGGTCATGCCCTGGTCGGTTTATGCCGACAAGGCGGATGCCCATGAGTTCAGCATCAATCTGGACTCCTGGGGCGTCAACACGGGCGAAACCTCTAACCCGATGACAGCGCTGGTCGCGACGCAGAACCCGGATGCAGGTATGGGTATCGCCAATTCGGGCCGCTACTCCAATCCCGATCTCGATGCCAAATTGGCAGTGGCGAAGCGGACGCTGGACGATGCCAAGCGCGAAAAGATGCTCTCGGAACTCAGCGAGATCGTCTTCAACGACGTCGCACTGGTTCCGATGCACCATGAGGTCCTCGTCGTGGCTGCCCGGAAGGACCTTCAGTTCACGACGCGGGCCGACCAGTATACGCTGGCCATAAATGCCAAGACTGTCTGAGGAGTTGTAGACTTGACGAGCATCGCCACGGGATCCGTCGCGGATCGCGGTCGCGCTACATACGATCTTGGCGCGACCGCCATCTTTGCTTCCAAATCAGACCCACGCTTCCACTATTGCCTGTATGTACCGCCCGCGGTTGGGGAAGGCGCCCAAGTCGACCTGTTGGTGGCCGTCCATGGCACTGGCCGCACCTCGTTCCTAGGTTTCCGCGACGCGTTCGCCGAGTTCGGACGCTGGAACGACTGCGCCATCTTGTGCCCGGTGTTTCCAATGGGCGTTCTCGGCGACGACGCCCGCAGCGGATACAAATACATGATCGAGGGCGACATCCGCTACGATCAGGTGCTGCTCGCCATAGTCGAGGAAGTTGTCGCGAAATACCGTCAGGACTGGACCCGCTTCGCCATGTTCGGATTTTCCGGCGGCGGGCACTTCACCCATCGCTTCGCCATCCTCCATCCCGACAGGCTCTGGGCGGCGTCGATCGGTGCGCCAGGCTCGGTGACCTTGCTCGATCCCACGCGGGACTGGTGGGTGGGCATTCGCGACCTGGCGGAGAAGTTCGGCATCACCTTCGACGCCGCAGCGCTGGCAAAAGTGCCGGTCCAGATGATCGTCGGCGATGCCGACCTGGAGACCTGGGAAATCACGCATGTCCAAGGCAGCACCCATTGGATGCCGGGCGCCAACGATGCAGGACAAACGAGGCCGGAACGCCTCAGGACGTTGTGTCGATCGTTCGAGGAAGCCGGTGTGCGCGTACGCTTTGATATGTTGCCCGGGGTATCCCACGAACGCGACGCGGTACTCGATCCGGTCAAGGATTTCCTGGCCCAGGCGCTCAAGGAACGACGGAACGACTCAAGATGAATGCAATGATCGTTGCGCCGCAGCCGGAGGCGGTGGAGGCGGGCGCGCTGGTGCTCAAACGCGGCGGCAACGCCGTCGATGCGGCGATCGCCTGCGCTTTCATGCAAGGCGTCGTCGACCCTCAAATGGCCGGCATCGGGGGGTTTGGCTCGATGCAGGTCTACATGCCGCGACGCGGCGTGCATGAGGTGCTTGAATTCTACGCCAGGGCGCCGCTCAAAGCATCGCCTGAAATGTGGAGCGACCTCCTGGTCGGCCAGTCTCGCGATGGCTTCGCCTTTCTGCTGGAAGGCGGCATCAGCGAGATCGGCTACCTCGCCGTCTGCACGCCGGGCAGTATCAAGGGTTATGCCGAGGCGCTGGCGAGATATGGCACTTTTGAATGGGCCGACGTCGTCGCACCCGCCGCCACGCAGGCCAGGCGAGGCTTCATGGTCCGCCCGCATGTCCACTGGTATTGGTCGCAGGACGGCGTCGATACCGGCGAAGTGCGGACAATTGACAAGCTGCGCTTCAGCAACACGGGGCGCGCAATCTATTTTCGCTCTGACGGCACGGTGAAGCTGCCAGGTGACGTCGTCGTCAACACCGATCTCGCTCAAACGCTCGAGCGCATCGCGGCGGCCGGTCCGGATATTTTCTACAAGGGCGAGATCGCCGAAGAAATCGCCGCCGACATGGCCGCCAACCGAGGCCTCATCGGGACGGATGATCTGGCGTGCTACGAGCTCTCTACCGCGCAACCGCTCTGGGGCGAGTATCGCGGCTACGATATCGCGACCAGCCCGCCGCCCGCCAGCGGCATATCCATGCTGCAATTGCTCCACATCCTTGCGCATTTTGATGTCGGAGCCATGGAGCATGGCGGTGCCGAGCACATCGTCCTGCTGGCAGAGGCGATGAAGCGCATGACCATCGACAAGGACCGCCACCTCGGCGATCCTGCCTATGTTGATGTGCCGGTCGGGCGGCTGCTGTCCCGCGACTATTGCGGCGGGCTTGCCGCCGAGATCAAGGCTGGGCTGCGCGCCAGGATCGAGCGCGTCGACGACCGGTCGCCGCGCGAGACGACTCATATTTCGGTGGTCGACCGGGAGGGCAGCGCCGTCGCCTTGACCCACACGCTGGGCAGTCCGTCGGGGGCGATCACCGATGGCTTGGGTTTCATGTACAACGGAACGATGAGCCGCTTCGACCCAAGGCCGGGCAGGGCCGGATCGCTGGCTCCCGGCAAGCGGCGGGCCAGCTCTGCGGCGCCCACCATCGTCTTCAAGGACGACCGGCCCGTGATCGTCATGGGAGCGCCCGGCGGCAGCTATATCGCGCCGTCCATGGCGCAGGGCCTGATGAACCTCATTGATTTCGAAATGAGCATGCCCGAAGCGGTGGCCGCCCCGAGGATCGTGGCGGTGTCGAACACAATCGACGTCTCCAATCGCATTCCACGCTATGTCACTGAAGAGATCGAGGGCAAGGGCTACGAGGTGAAGCGCTCCTGGCAAAGTTACGCTTTTGCCGCTCTTCACGGCATCCAGATCGAAGACGGAGTTTGCCGCGGCGGTGCCGATCCGCAGCGCGACGGCATGGCGATGGCGGTGCCGGCGTGATGTGCCGCGCACAGACGACCGACGAGCCTTTCCGGCAATCAGGCTGGAGAGCGATGCCATGACCGCAGCCGTCGTGCGCCGGCTGCTCCAGGCCGTGATGGTCATGTTCGCCATGACGGTCATCGTCTTCATCGCGATCAATGTCATCGGCGACCCCGTCGACATTTTGATCTCGCCCGACGCCGATCAGATCGAGCGCGCGCGCGTCGTCCAGGCCCTCGGGCTCGACCTGCCGCTTTGGCAGCAGTATCTCCGCTTCCTCTGGGCGGCGCTGCATGGCGACCTTGGCGAGAGCTACGTCTACAACGAGCCGGCGATCAGGGTGATCCTGCAGCGACTGCCGGCGACGCTTGAGCTGGCCGTCTCTGCCATCCTCATCGCCATCGTCGTCGGCGTGCCGCTTGGGCTTTATGCCGGGCTGCGGCCGGACGGCATCTTGAGCCGCGTCATCATGACGGTCAGCATCCTCGGCTTCTCGCTGCCGACCTTCTGGGTCGGGCTGGTGCTGATCATGTTTTTCGGCGTGCAACTCGGCTGGTTGCCGAGCGGTGGGCGCGGCCAGACCGCCGAACTGTTCGGCGTCCAATGGGCGTTCCTGACCAGAGACGGCCTTGCCCACCTGATCCTCCCGGCGGTGAACCTCGCCTTGTTCGACGCCTGCCTCATCCTGCGCCTGACGCGCGCCGGCGTCGCCGAAGTCCTGCCGCTCGATTTCGTCAAGTTCGCGCGGGCCAAGGGCCTCAAAGAAACGCGCGTGATCGGCGTCCACGTTTCGAAGAACATCATGATCCCGGTGGTGACCATCATCGGCCTGGAATTCGGCTCTATCATCGCCTTCTCGGTTGTCACCGAAAGCGTCTTCAGCTGGCCGGGCATGGGCAAGTTGATCATCGACAGCATCAACGTGCTGGACCGTCCGATCATCACAGCTTACCTGATGGCGATCGTCGCCTTCTTCGTCATCATCAATCTCGTCGTCGACCTGACCTATACGGCACTCGACCCGCGGGTGCGGCTCCAGGGCGAGGGATCGTGAGATGAGCGTCGACACCTTGCCGCCGCCGATGCCGGTCGAGGCCGAAAAGGGTGAGGAGGCGCCGTTTCAAGTGCTCGTGCGGGCATTCTTCCGCTCGCCCGCCGCCGTTACCGGTTTCGTGCTGCTGACCGCGATCATCGGGCTGGCGCTGCTTGCGCCGCTTATAGCGCCGCAAAATCCCTACGACCTGAACCAGCTCGACATCATGGACAGTCGCCTGCCGCCCGGCTCGCAATCGATGACGGGCATGACGTTCTGGCTCGGCACCGACGACCAGGGTCGTGACATGCTTTCCGGCATCATCTATGGCCTGCGCATATCGCTCGGCGTCGGCGTCAGCTCGGCGCTTTTCGCAGCGCTGTTCGGCGCCTCGTTGGGCCTGCTCGCCGCCTATGTGGGCGGTCGGACCGGGACGGCGATCATGCGCATCGTCGATCTGCAGCTCTCCTTCCCCTCCATTCTCGTTGCGCTGATGATCCTCGCCTTTCTCGGCAAAGGAATCCTCAACGTTGTACTCGCTCTGGTGATCGTCGAATGGGCGACCTACGCGCGTGCCGCGCGCGGCACGGCGCTGGTGGAGCGGCGCAAGGAATACATGGAAGCAGCGGAGTCGCTCGCTATTCCACGATGGCGCATTCTGTTCGTCCATCTGCTGCCCAACTGCCTGCCGCCGCTGATCGTGATCGCGACGGTGCAGGTGGCGCGCGCCATCTCGCTGGAGGCGACCCTGTCCTTCCTTGGCCTGGGTGTGCCGATCACCGAGCCCAGTCTCGGCCTGCTGGTTGCCAACGGCTACCAGTACATGCTCTCCGGCATGACGTGGATCAGCTTCTATCCGGGCGTAGCGCTGCTGATTACCGTGGTTGCGATCAACCTCGTCGGTGATCGGCTGCGCGACGTGCTCAACCCGCGGGGGCGCGAATGAATGCGACCGTACTCGAAGTCCGCGATCTCAGGACCCATTTCGGACAAGCAAAAGCCGTCGACGGCGTCTCGTTTAGCGTCGCGCGCGGCGAGGTTCTGGGTCTCGTTGGCGAAAGCGGGTCCGGCAAGTCGGTCACTGGCTTTTCCATCATCGGCCTGGTCGATCCGCCCGGGACGATCGTCGGCGGCCAGATCGTCTTCGACGGCCGCGACATCACCCGCTCCAGCCGCGAGGAGATGCGTGCGCTGCGCGGGCGCCGCATGGCCATGATCTTCCAGGATCCGATGATGACGTTGAACCCGGTCCTGCGCATCGATACGCAGATGATCGAGGCGGTTCAGGCGCATGAAAACGTCTCGCGCACCGATGCCAGGGCGCGGGCGCGCGACGCGCTCGGTATGGTCGGGATTCCGAGCCCGGACGAGCGGCTGCAGGCCTATCCGCATCAGTTTTCCGGCGGGATGCGCCAGCGCGTCGTTATCGCTATCGCGCTGCTGCACCAGCCGGACTTCATCATTGCCGACGAGCCGACCACCGCGCTTGATGTGACGATCCAGGCGCAGATTCTCGCCGAGATGCAAAAGCTCGTGGCGCAGAACAACACGTCGCTGATCTGGATCACGCATGATCTCGCCGTCATCTCGCGGCTCGCCGACCGGATCGCCGTGATGTATGCGGGCCGCATCGTCGAAACCGGTCCGGTGTCGGACGTTCTCGCCCGTCCGCTGCACCCTTATACCGCCGGTCTGATCGACTCCGTTCCCAGCCGCAACCAGCGCGGCGAGCGGCTTCGGCAGATCCCCGGAATGGCGCCCAGTGTTGCGCGGCTGCCGACCGGATGCGCTTTCGCCCCGCGCTGCGCACGTGCCGATGCGGTGTGTGCCCAGGCGGTGCCGCTGTACGTTGCTGGCCCGCGCGAGCACCGTTGCGTCCATCCCTTGCCGGAGCTCCGCGTATGATCTCTTCCACTCCGGTTGCGGCAAACATTCAAAGCTCCTCACCGGGTTCTGGCGGGATGGCGCCGCTGATCGAGCTGAACGAGATTTCTCACAGCTTCGGCACTCGGCCCGATCTCGCTGCTCGTTTGGCGATCTCGCTCAAACTTGCCAAACCGGCGGCAAGGGTGCAGGCGATCGACGGTGTCAGTCTCGCCGTTCGCAGGGGTGAGGTTCTGGGCCTCGTTGGCGAGTCGGGATGCGGCAAGTCCACACTGGGGCGGATCGTCGCCGGCATCCTGTCGCCCAGCAGAGGATCGGTATCGTGGCGCGGCAAGGATATGAAGGCGCTCCCGCCGTCCGAGCGGCGTGAAGCCAAGCTGCGCGTGCAGATGATATTCCAGAACCCCTATGCCTCGCTCAATCCGCGCCGCAAAGCGGCCGATATCGTCGGCGAGGCCCCGCGCGTTCACGGGTTGGTCGGCGGCGATCTCGGCACCTTTGTCGATGAACAGTTCCGACGTGCCGGCCTCGATCCGGTGTTGAAGCACCGCTTTCCGCATCAGTTTTCCGGCGGTCAGCGCCAGCGGATCGGCATTGCGCGCGCGCTCGCCGTGCAGCCGGAATTTCTCGTGTGCGATGAAGCCGTTGCCGCTCTGGACGTCTCGATCCAAGCGCAAATCCTAAATCTCTTCATGGAACTGCGCGAGAGGCTGAACCTCACCTATCTGTTCATCAGCCACGATCTCGGGGTGGTCGAGCACATCTCCGATCGGGTGGCGATCATGTATCTCGGCCGCATCGTCGAAGAGGCTCCGGCCGAGGAGATCTTTGCACGGGCCAACCATCCCTACACGCAGGCGCTTCTCGCCGAGGTGCCGCGGATCGAAACCACCAAACGCGGCTTTGCCGCGATCAAGGGTGAATTGCCGAGCCCGCTTTCGCCGCCGAGCGGATGTCATTTCCACCCGCGCTGCCCGCACGCGATGCTTCGCTGCCGGACCGAAGCGCCGCGACTGAAGGTGGTTGCTGCCGGACACAAGAGCGCATGCCACCTCAACGACGCCGCCTGATCGCCTTGGAATTTTTAGAGATGACCGACTTCCAGGCGTTCCAGTCCGTGACCGATGACATGGTCCTCTGCCGCGACGTCATGGTGACGATGCGCGATGGAGTAAGATTGGCGACCGACATCTACCGACCGGCAAGGGAAGGCCGCGCGCTGGACCGGCCAGCTCCCGCCATCATTGAGCGGACGCCTTATGGCAAGGCGATGGCGTCGCGCGCCGAGCTCGAAATCGGAATGACCGAACCGATGGATCGCGCGACAGTCGCCAAACATTTCGTGCGCCATGGTTACATCGTCGTCTATCAGGACTGCCGCGGCCGCTACGGCTCGGAAGGTGAGTTCGTCAAATATCGCTCCGAAGGTCCGGACGGCTACGACACGCTTGCATGGATCGCAGCCCAGCCCTGGTGCAACGGCCGGATCGGCACCATGGGCCTTTCCTATGCCGCACATACCCAAATGGCGGCGGCGTGCCTTGCGCCACCGGCTCTTGCTACCATGATCCTCGATTCCGGCGGGTTCTCGAATGCCTTCACCTGCGGCATCCGCCAAGGCGGCGCGTTCGAGCTGAAGCAGGCGACCTGGGCCTACCGGGAAGCCCGCGAGAGCGCCGTTGCCGCCGGCGACGAGTTGGCCCGAAAGGCGCTCGAAGCGGAAAACCTGCATCGCTGGTTCGGCAAAATGCCGTGGTCGGAGGGCCGTTCGCCACTCCGCTGGGCTCCGCAATACGAGGCCTATCTGCTCGAGCAGTGGCAGCACGAGACCTTCGACGATTTCTGGAAGCAGGTCGGCATTCATGCGGCGGGCTACTACGATGCCATTCCCAACATTCCGATTGCTCTGATGTCGAGCTGGTTCGACGTCTATGTCCCGACGACGTTCGAGAATCTGGCTGGCCTTGCCAGCAATGGCAAACGGCCGCTCGCCTTGATCATGGGACCGGGCTTGCACGGCGACCGCAATCTGACCTTTGCCGGCGACGTCGATTTCGGACCGAACGCTCCGCTCAGCGGCAATGTGGCGGCAAGCTGGCTGGAGTTTCGTCGCCGTTGGTTCGATCGCTGGCTGAAGAGCGGGCCGGAGGACGATCTCGACGAGGAGCCGATCCGCCTTTTTGTCATGGGCGGGGGAAAGGGCACGAAAAATGAAACGGGCCGTCTCGATCACGGCGGCCGCTGGATCAAAGCCAAGCGGTGGCCGCTGCCCGAGGTGACGGAGCAAAGCTATTATCTGCACCCCAACGGCAGGCTCTCGGAGGCCTTTCCTGCGGCCGACGCCGTCGCGCTGAGCTATGATTTCGATCCCGCCGATCCCGTCCCTACCATCGGCGGCGCGCTGACCAGCGGTCAGCCGATCTTCGCCGGCGGCGGCTTCGACCAGAGAGAGGACGACAGGTTTTTCGGCTGCCGCAATTTCGGCTTGCCGCTTTCCGCCCGTCTCGATGTCCTCTCGTTCGAGACCGAGCCGCTTGCCGACGATTTGACCGTGCTCGGACGGGTGGGGGTGGAGCTCTGGGCGGCGAGCGATGCAACCGACACCGACTTCACCGCGAAACTGATCGACGTCTACCCACCGAGCGCAGACTATCCGACGGGCTTTGCCCTGAACCTGACAGACGGGATTTTCCGTTGCCGCTTCCGGCATTCATTCGAAAGAGCCGAGCTTGTGAAGCCTGGGGAGATCATGCGGCTTCGCATCGAGCTATTTGCGACCGCCAATCTGTTCCGTGCCGGCCATCGGCTGCGTCTGGACATCTCTTCGAGCAATTTTCCAAAGTTCGACGTCAATCCGAATACCGGTGCGCCGGCGGGCCTCGGCCGTAGCCGGCAAGTGGCGCGCAACACGGTTTTTCTCGATGGGACACGGCCATCGCGGCTGATCGTGGAGAGATTATGAGCAAATCGGGCGGCTCTAAGCCCTGCCCGATAAGCTTGCGCAAAGATAGGCTGCTGTGGGGGTACAACCGACTGGGAGTGATTTTTGCCCGTCCGGGCGTATCCGCAAGCACGCCATAGCGCCACGTAACCCACTGATTTAGAATAAATCCGGGAGAACGGCGGGCGAACCGAGCAATGGCTCGGCGAGAGAAGGAGGCCTGCGATGATCCGGCACTATCTTCGTGTCATGGGCGGAAGCCGTCTCGCGGTGGATGTCGGAGGGGATCCCTCCAGTCCCGCCCTATTGCTGCTGCACGGCTTTCCCAGCTCAGCGCGCACGTTCCGGCGTCTGGCCCCGATGCTCCTCGACGACCTGTTCGTGATCGCTCCCGATCTTCCGGGGTTCGGGGAGTCCGATGTCCTCGCCTCGACCTCCTTCGAAGCAATGGGGAAGGCAATCCTCGAAGTCCTCGACCACTTCTCCGTCGGTCCCCGCTTCATCTATCTTCACGATTTCGGCGCGCCAGTCGGCTTTCATGTCGCGATGTATGCGCCCGCGATGGTGACTGGTCTGATCATCCAGAATGCCAATGCCCATACCAGTGGGTTCGGCCGCCAATGGGCAGACACCATCGCCTATTGGTCGAACCCCACCGCCGAGAATGAGGCCGCCGCCACCGGTCATCTGACCTAGGAAGGGGTGCGGTATCAGTATGTCGGGGGCCTGCCCGACGATATTGCAAAGTCCATCGCTGCCGAAAACTGGGATGAGGACTGGCGCGTGATGAGCCTGCCGGGACGGCTCGAGGCACAACGTGCCCTCGTGGCGGACTATGGAAACTATGTGCGCCGCTTCGCAGAGATCCAGAGCTATCTGCAAACCTGCCAGCCGCCTGCACTGATGGTGTGGGGTCGCCATGACCCCTTCTTCGAACTCGCCGAAACCATGAGTTGGATCGAGGCGCTTCCCCGTATGGACGCCCATATCTTCGACGCCGGTCATCTCCTGCTCGAAACCCGTGCGGAAGCGGCAGCTCACCTGATCCTTGATTTCATCAACAGGGAAAAGGGCCGGTCCAGGTGAATGGGTCACGGTTTCGGATTTGCCCGCCGTCAGCAATTTTTTTATTGGTTTCAATACTAAGCAGGCGCGGCAGGGCCGAGAGCTACGGCGAGGGCATCAGCAAGGCCACGGCCGGCGCTGCCGTCGACGTCGAGACGCGGATTGTAGATGGCGACCTCGAGCCCGACCGCCTTTCCGGTCGCCAGGATGATCCGGAGCGCCGCCGACAGTTCGTCCCACGACAGCCCGCCCGGTACGCGAAAATCGACCGCCGGCATAATCGCATCGTCGAGACAATCGGCGTCTAGATGGATGAAGAAGCCGTCGAGTTCAGGCCGCGTCAGGTGGCCAACGGCCGCCCGGGCGGCGGCTTCGACGCCCAAGCGGCGGATGGCGTGCAGATCGTAGGCCATGAGCTCGGCTGGCAAGGGCCGGCTGCCGAATTCGGCCTGGTCCTCGTGGTCGCGAAATGCGAAGGCGACAGCATCCTCGGAGCGCACCAACGGGCGGCGGCCCTCCAGGTCGGTCAGCAGCGCCGGCCCGTAGCCGGTGACGAAGGCCAGGTCCATAGACGCGCCTTCGCCGTTAGGCTCGGCCTCGGGCTGGAAGAAGTCGGCGTGGCCGTCGATAAAGAACAGGCCGTAGCGACCGCGCCGGCGCAGCGCGAGCATCGGGCCCAGCACGATCGTACAGTCGCCGCCCAGCACCACCGGGAATTCGCCCGCGTCCAGCACCTCCTCCACGGCGTTGGCGAGCTTGGGCGACCATGCCGCGATCGCGTTGGCATTGAGCGTCAGGGTGGCAGGGTCGGGCTTCGGTTCCTTCGGCGGGACGGCCAGCCGCCCGGCATGGCGCGCATGGATGCGGTCGGCGAGGCCCAGTTCCAGCAGCCGACCGGGCAAGGCCTCGACGCCGTCGGTCGCGAGACCCAGCGAAGAAGGCGCTTCAAGGATGGCATAGGGTCGGTTCGGCATCAGATGCTCCAGATATGGCGAATAAGAACCGGCGCAACGCCGGCGGTCTCTGCCACTGAGCGCTGCGGGCCGGGCTGCCCGTCTCACGGCCCCATAAGCGATGCTTTTGCGGCCAAAACTCACCTCGCAGCCGACGTAGCCTCGGTACGCAACACCTCTCGGTACGCTTCAGGCTGCCACGCTCTTCGACGTTGCCTCCAGCACCGCTGACGGTATTTTTCTCGTCAATTCGATCGCGTTGTTTTCGCCGGAAGTCGCACCACTCAGGCAATTGATACCGAAAGTGGACAAAGCCGAGGAAATTTCAACCCGGCCAATTCCCTTTTGAAGTCAAACCGCAAATTCTGACCATGAAAGACAGTTCTTGGTGCGTCAATGTGTTGCTGCAGCATGTGGCGATGAACACTTCAGACCTGGCGAGGCCCTAGCGGGAGTTACGCCGTGCTGAAGTCAAACTGTCGTTTATCAGGCTGGAAACAGAAATGCGGCAGCGGGATCGAAAAAAATCTGCTGTCTGCTCGAGGCGATGCCTTCCTGTGCTTCCGCCATATCGGATGTCGGCCTGACGTCGATCTCCTGACCGGCGGCCGTGCGCGCGATGACGCGCCGCCGCTCGCCGAAGAAGGCGGTGTCGATGAACTCGACCGCAAGCCCGGCAGTGGCCGGGCCGGGTCGCAGGCGAAACGCCTCCGGCCGCACCATCAGCCTGGTTTTCTGGCCATGGCTGAAGTCCTGATCGATCCTGACGCCCGAGACAACTGAGCCATCGGCCAGGCGGATCGTGGCGGAGCCGTTGACGGTTTCAAGATGCTCGGCCGGCAGGAAATTGGAATTTCCGATGAAACTGGCTACGAATTCGCTCGCCGGTCTCAGATAGAGGTCCTCGCCGGTGCCGATCTGCTCGATGCGCCCGTCCCGAAACAGCGCGATGCGATCCGAAAGATGCAGCGCCTCGTCCTGATCGTGGGTGACGTAAAGGATCGTTACGCCGGTTTGGCGGTGGATGCGCCGTATCTCGGCCTGGATTTCCTCGCGCAGCTTCTTGTCGAGGGCCGAAAGCGGCTCGTCCATCAAAAGGATCGGCGGATCGTAGGCGAGCGCCCGGGCAAGCGCCACGCGCTGCTGCTGTCCGCCGGAAAGCGCGCCAGGATATCGGCCGCCGAAACTCTCCAGCCGCACCAGCGACAGCATCTCGGCGACTTTTCGTTTCACCTCGGCGTCCGGCCGGCGGCGCACGCGCAACGGAAAGGCAACGTTCTCGGCGACGGTGAGATGCTGGAACAGCGTGTAGCGCTGGAACACCATGCCGATATTGCGCTTGTGTGACGGCACCGACAGCAGGGACCTGCCCTTGAAAAGAACGTCGCCGGATGTCGGATGCTGAAAGCCGGCGATGGCGTAGAGCGTCGTCGACTTGCCAGAGCCGGAAGGGCCGAGAAAGGTCAGGAATTGGCCCCTGGGTATATCGATCGTGACATCGTGCACGGCGACGAAGCTGCCGAACGCCTTGCGCAGGTCGCGAATGGAGAGGAACGGTTCGGTCATGTCGACAATTTCCGCCGAATGAGTGCGGTTACGATCATCAGGCTCAGCGTCAGGAAAACGAGGAGGCTGGAGGCCGCGGCGATGACCGGGCTTAGATCCTGGCGCAGGCTGCCCCAGATCTTGACCGGCAAGGTCTGCAAGGTGGGGCTGGCCATGAAGATCGCGACCACCACCTCGTCCCATGAGGCGAGGAAGGCGAAGATCGCCGCCGAGAAAATCCCGATCTTGATCGCCGGCAAGGTGACCCGGAGCTTTGCTTCGAAAGGGCTTGCGCCGCAGACGATCGCCGCATCCTCGATGGATTTGTCAAACCCTTCGAGTGCCGCGGTGATGGGAATGATGGCGAAGGGGAGTGCCAGGACTGTGTGTGCGATGACGAAGCCTGCCGTGGTGCCGCCAAGCCCGATCCGCAGGAAGAATGCATAGACGGCGATGGCGAAGACCACGACCGGCAGCACCATTGGCGTCAGCAGAAGGCCGCGAAGCGTGTTGCGCCCGCGAAAGTGTCCCCTGACCAGGGCGAAAGAAGCCAGGAGCCCGATGGCGACGGCAAGGATCGCAGCCATAGTAGCAATGCGCGCACTGGTCATCGCCGCTTCGAGCCAGGCCGGATCGGCGAAGAGCTCCTCATACCATTTCAGCGTCCAGCCGGGCGGCGGAAAAGCCAGCCACCGCGACGATCCGAACGACAGAAGCACTATGAAGACCACCGGCAGTAGCAGAAACGCGGCAACCAGGCCGGTGAAGCCGAGAAGTGCTGCACGCAGCCAGCCCAGCCGGTCGTAGTCGAGCAGCATCTCAGATGCCTCCCGTCATGCGCTTGGCGCCGACGAGGCGCAGCTGCAGCGCGTAGAGTGCCATGGTGACCAAAAGCAGGATGAAAGCCGCCGCGCTTCCGAGCCCCCAGTTGAGCAAGGACTGGATCATCTGGGCGATCATTGCGGCGAGCATCATGTTGGAAGTGCCGCCGAGCAGCGTCGGTGTCACGAAATAGCCGAGCGACATGACGAAAACCATCAGGCCGCCTGCAGCGATGCCCGGAAGCGACAATGGCAGCAGGATGCGGCGGAAGGCCTCGAAGGGGCTCGCACCGCACAGAGCGGCGGCGCGCAGCGTCATCGGTTCAATGGCGCGCAGGGTTCCGACCAGTGGCAATATCATGAAGGGCAGCATGATATAGACCATGCCGATGGTGACGCCGGTCAGGTTATTGATGAGCGGCAGCGGCTCGCTGATCAGGCCGATATCCATCAGCGTCCGGTTGATGACGCCGGTGCGTTGAAGCAGCACCATCCAGGCATAGGTGCGGGTGAGCAGATTTGTCCACATCGACAGGATGATGATGCCGAAGACGATCGAGCCGAGGGCAGGCGGCATGATCGCCAGCATCCAGGCGACTGGAAACGCCACGATCACGGTGACGGCGGTGACGACGGTGGCGACCAGAAAGGTATTGAAGAAGACCCGCGCATAGGTGCCGTCGCCAAACAGGATTGCGTAGTTCTGCAGGCCCGGTACGGGTTCGGTTACGCTGCGCAACAGCAGCGCAACAACCGGCACCACGAAGAACAGGGTGATGAGGGTCAGCGCTGGCAGGGCGCCGCCGACGCCATCTGGCCTTCGGAGGATTGGCTGTCGATGAAGCAAATTGCCCGACATGGCGATGATCCCGGCAGCTCAGGCGGGACGCCTAGCGACGCCCCGCCGGTTCATGGGTGTGGTCGGCGGCTATTTGGCCTGCCAGGCGTACCAACGCTCCGCGATCGTGTCGCGGTTTTCAGCCCAGTAGTTCATGTCGAGGTTGATCTGCCCGTCGACATAGGCGTCCGGCAACGACTTGACGACATCGGCCGGCATTTCGGCCTTGGCTGCCTTGTTGATGGGTGCGTAGCCGCTTGCTTCAGCAAACATTGCCTGGCTTTTCGGGCTTGTCGCTGTGGCCAGGAATTTCATGGCGCTCGCCTTGTTCTTCGAACCCTTGGGGATGACGAGCACGTCGGCGGCGGTCATGTTCTGATTCCAGGATGCGCCGACATCGGCGCCGTCCTGCTCGAGGGCGAAGACACGTCCGTTCCAGAGCTGCCCGAAGGCCGCTTCACCGGAGGCGATCAGCTGTTGCGACTGCGCGCCGCTGTCCCACCAGACGATTTCCGACTTGATCGTGTCGAGTTTCTTGAACGCCCGGTCGAGGTCGAGCGGATAGAGCTTGTCTGCCGGCACGCCGTCGGCCAGCAGTGCGATTTCGATGACGCCCGGCGCCGACCATTTATAGAACGTGCGTTTGCCGGGAAATTTCGTCAGGTCGAACATGTCGGCCCAGCCCGTTGGTTCGCCCGACACGGCCCCTTTGTTCCAGGCAAGAACGAAGGAGTAGTAGAAGCTGCCGACCGCATGGTCGGTGGTGAAGCGAGGATCGAGATCGGCTTTCGGCACGACGTTGAAATCGATCGGCTCCAGCAGGCCGTCCTTGGCCGCCTTGATGGCGAAATCCATTTCGACATCGACGACATCCCAGGCGACGCTGCCGCCTTCCACCATGGCCTTCAGCTTGCCGTAGTCCGTCGGGCCGTCCTGCAGGACCTTGATGCCGGAACTGGCTTCGAACGGAGCAGCCCAGGATTTTGTCTGCGCTTCCTGGGTGGTTCCGCCCCAGCTGGTGAACACCATCTCATCGGCGTGCGCGGCAGTGGCTGCCAAGAATCCGGCCAAAATGCCGGTCAAAATCAGTTTCATGTCATTCTCCTCTGTTGGTTGCTTGGTTTCTTGTTGTTATGAAATTGCGCGATCGCGGCGCTGCCTCATCGCATGACGAACGGATCCGGGATCGGCTCGTCGGATATCCGTATCCAGACGGATTTCGAGCGCGTGTAATCGCGAATGGCGTCGAGCCCGCCCTCACGGCCGAGCCCCGACTGACCATAGCCGCCGAACGGCACGAGCGGCGAAACGGCGCGGTATGTGTTGACCCAGACGACGCCGGCATGGATGTCGCGCGCCATGCGGTGCGCCTTGGCGAGATTGGTGGTGAAAACGCCTGAGGCCAGGCCGAACGGCGTATCGTTGGCAAGCGCCAGGGCTCCAGCTTCCGTGTCGAAGGTGAGAACGCTGAGCACCGGACCGAACAATTCCTCCCGCACGCAAGGCAGTCCTGTGTCCTCGGCGTCGATAATGGTCGGTGCGTAGTAGAAACCGCGCGGATGCTCGTCGGGCCTTTTTCCGCCGGTGACCAGCGTCCCGCCCTTGGCGACGCTCTCGGCGACGATCTTCTCGATCCATTCCCGCTGCCGTGGCGTGGCCAGCGGTCCCATTTCGGTGGCCGGGTCCTGCGGATCGCCGATCTTGATGGCCTCGGCCTTGTGCTTCAGCCTGTCCAGGAACTCGCCCTTTATCGACCGCTCGACAAGCAGTCGCGAGCCGGCGACACAGCTTTGTCCAGACGCCGCGAAAATCCCGGCCACGACCGCGTTGGCCGCACTGTCCAGGTCCGCGTCGGCGAAAACGACAACCGGGCTTTTCCCGCCCAGCTCCAGCGTCGTATAGGCCAGATTTTCCGCCGTGTTGCGGACGACCGCGCGAGCGGTCGAAGGCCCGCCGGTGAAGGCGACGCGTGAAACCAGCGGATGACTTGTCAGGCGCCGGCCGCAATCGTGCCCGAACCCGGTCAGTATGTTGACGCTTCCGGCGGGAAATCCGGCCTCGTGAACGAGTTCGGCGAAGGCCAGCAGCGGCGCTGGGCCGTCCTCCGAGGCTTTCAAGACGACCGTGCAGCCGGCCGCCAATGCCGGGCCGAGCTTGACGGCCGAAAGGAAGAGCTGCGAATTCCATGGCACGACGGCAGCGACGACGCCGATCGGCTCGCGCCGGATGGTGACGTCCATATCAGCCTTGTCGATAGGCACATCCGAGCCTTCATGCTTATCGGCAAGCCCGCCATAGTAACGGTAGTAGTCGCCGACATAGGCAATCTGGGCGCGGGTCTCGCGGATGATCTTTCCGGTGTCGCGCGTCTCCAGTTCGGCCAGGCGGCCGGCATTGGCGACGACCAGCTCGCCGAGGCGCACCAGCAGCTTGCCGCGCGCCGTGGCCGTCAACGATGTCCACGCGGCGGAGTGCAGCGTCCGGTGCGCCGCCTCGACGGCGCGGTCGACATCGGCTTCGGTTGCGGCGGGCATCGTCGCCCAGGGCGCTCCGGTGGATGGATCAGTGCTTTCGAAGGTGGCTGTCGGCGTATCGAACGCCCCATCTATGAAGTTCCTGAAGGCCGCAAGGGTCATAGCGGCCTCCCATGCCGGAAGGCCGGCATCACCTTGTCGACAAACAGCTGCAGCGACTTTTTCTTGCGCTCGTGTGGCAGGCCGCTGTCGATCCAGATCGAATATTGGTCGTAGCCGAGCGCCTCGTACGCCTTCAGCCGGGTGATCACCTCTTCGGCTTCGCCGATAACCAGGTGCTGTCGGATCTTGTCCGGCGCATATTGCGGCATGGCTGCGATCTCGTCGTCCGTGAGCGCCTCCAATATGCCTTGACAAACAGGCTTCTTGTTCTGGAACCAGGCGCCGAACTGGCAGTAGAACAGCGACAGGTCCTTCGTCAGCTGCTCCGCATCGGCGGCGTCCTCGGCAACGAATGTGTGCATCAGCAGCATGATATCGGGGCGTGCCATGTCCGGATGCGCCGCGCACGCCGCGTTGAAGCGCTCCATCAGGCTGGTTACCTCGTCATCGCCGGAGGCGAGCGGCGTCACCTGGACGTTGCAGCCGTTGGACACGGCGAAGTCGTGCGAGTTGGGATCGCGCGCCGCCACCCAGATCGGCGGGTGCGGTTCTTGCACCGGCTTGGGCGACGAGGTGGTCGATGGAAACGACCAGAACTCCCCGGACATCTCGAAGTCGCCTTGCCAGAGGCCCTGGATAGCCGGGATGATCTCGCGCATGCGCTGGCCCGCGCCCCAGGCGTCGAGCCCCGGGAACAGGCGCTGGTATTCATAGCTGTAGGCGCCGCGCGCGATGCCGATGTCGAGCCGGCCGCCCGTGATGACGTCGGTCATGGCTGCTTCGCCGGCAAGCTTGATCGGATGCCAGAACGGCGCGATGACCGTTCCTGTGCCGAGCCGGATGCGCTTCGTCCTGGCGCCGAGATAGGCGATGTTGATGAACGGGTTTGGCGAGATGGTGAACTCCATGCCGTGGTGTTCGCCGATCCAGGCCGTCTCGAAGCCTGCCGCCTCGGCCATCAGGACCAGTTCCTCAAGCTCGTCGATGAGCTCGGCATGCGGCTTTGCCGAGTCCGAGCGTTCCATATGGACGAAGAGCGAGAACTTCATATCTGTTCACCCGGATTAGAAGTGTTCATGGGTGCCGGCTTGGCGAGCGGACGGACTTCACCTTCGACCTCGTTGCCGACATAGACTCCAAACGCATCCTCCCGACATTCGCGAACGTAGCGGGCAAGCATCGAGCGCACAGCAGCGTCGGCGATGTTCAGTCCGGCAATCCTGTCGATGTCGACGAGCTGGACCTGGCCATCGCTGGAGTGGGGCGTGTCTACCGTGCCGCGGTAGTAGACATGCGTTCGCGATGGGCTTGCTGCATCATCCCAGACCGCAAACAGGAACCCGAGATGAGCCTCGATGGCCTGCGCAGCGAGGCGTCCGTTGAGGCTTCGTGTATCGCCGGACGTCCCCAGTCCTCGGCCCGCCGGCAATTCGAAAAAGCCATCGACAGTTTCGAAGAACAGCACGCGGCCTTCATCTTCGAGGATAGCGCCGACCTCCATGTCGGGTGGCGCGGCCGCCAGCGCTTCCTGGCTGAGACCGGGCGAGACATAGGCGCCACGGCAATAGCCGAGGGGCTGCGATGAATTGTGGGAAAATTCGCGAACGCGGCCGATCAGGATCGAATGATCGCCGGCGTCGACCAATTGCTCCATGTCACAGTCGAACGTCGCCACCGATCCACCGAGCAGCGGGCTGCCGGTCGGGCCGAAGCGCCATTCGACAGCCGAGAACTTGTCCTGCGATTTCGAAGCGAAGACGCCGGACGCGGCTCTCTGTTCCTCCGAGAGCACGTTGATGGCAAAGCACTTCGAGGTCGAAAACACAGGATAACCCAGCGCTTTCTTGGCAATGCAGACCAGGACAAGCGGCGGATCGAGCGAAACGGATGTAAACGAATTGGCAGTAAAGCCTCGAGGCTCCCCTTCCGGCCCGATCGCAGTGACGATGGTAACGCCGGTCAGGAAGGAACCGAGCGCCCGCCTGAATTCGCCCGCGTCGAAGGCTGTGTCCATCGCCCGTAGCTCTGATGTGCTTGTGCTGTCGTTGCTCTCGAGAAAATCGACAATGCGCCGTGTGACCGCGTCAGGCGAGGCTATGGCCATCATGTGTCGTTCGCCCTCCAGAACGACGCAGCGACCACGCGGCGCGAGGCGGGCCATCGCTGCCGACATCGCAGGTGAAGAATTCCTGTCCTGCGAGCCGGTCATGAACAGGGCCGGCACCGCAAGACCCGAGAGACGATCGCCATGCGCCGCATCCGCATGGGCGAAAAGTCGATAGGTGCGCGCATAGCCTTCGCGGTTGACGCTTTGCAGTGCCGCGCGCGTCGTCCTCGCGGCCTCTGCCAAGCTGCCGGGGACCGGGTTGCCGAACCAGCGCGCGATCGTTGCGTCCGTTCCTGACGGGTTTTTCGCGCCGTTCAATTCGGCGGCGCGTTCACGCACCGCCTGCGCAAGGGCCGCTGGGCGGCGAAAGACCGCGTTGAGCGACACGATGCTGCGGACCCGTTCGGGAGCATCGAGAGCGATTTCCTGCCCGACCAGCGCCCCCATTGAATGGCCAACGATTGAGACGGCACCCAAGCCAAGGTGATCAAGAAGCCGGATCGCCTGTCCGGCATAGTCGGCAAGGCTGGCGTCCTCGGGTGGTAGCGGCGACCGGCCGTGTCCCAGCATGTCGATCGCGATCACATCCCATCTGTCCTTCATCAGCTCGATCTGTGGGCCCCAGACCGCCGCATTCATGCCGACGCCGTGGATGAGGAGGACCGGCGCGCCGGATCCGGCACGGATGAAGCCAGTGCCGTCAGGCGCCGTTCCGCGATGCCAGCCAGGGGCGGTCAGCTCAGCCATGCAGGTCGCCGACCTCCTTGAGATCCTGATAGCGGTCGCCGATGCGATGATGAGGTCGTCCGCCAATCGAGGCGCCAAGCGCCACCACCAGCTCGTCCGGCGCCGGTGCATCGCCGATCTGGAAATGCACTGTCAGGTAGTGCGAACGTCGGCCTTCATCGTTCTTGTCCATGAGCGGGATCATGATGGGTGTGTTCGGCCCGCCACGGAGGTTGGTGAAGGCAAGATAGGTCTTGGCGCCGACGGCACGCCGATAGTGGTTGCCGAAATGCAGCGTGTGGATGAGCGCGGAGGCATGCTCGATCTCGCCCGAAGTGCCGCATATTGCGGCCTTGCCGTAGCCTTCGATCGCTTCGCCGGATCCCGCGACTGCGAGAATTTCATGGGTCAGCATCTCCCCCAAAACCGGCGCACAGGCGCGGATCTCGGGAGAAAGGTCCTCGGTGAAACCGCGTCCGGCCCAGGGATTGTCGAGCACTGCCGCCACGCCGATCAGGCGCAGCGGCCGGGAGGCCACCTTGCCGCCTTCAACCAGCGTGTTCTCTACGTAGGTGACGATCTTTCGGATGGCCGGCTTCATCAAATCCTCGGTGATCGATTGAGCTGAGGCATCCGGAAAGTTCCTTTTGCCTCATCATCTTATGGTATACCATACTATTGAAGACCAAATCCCTTGTCAACGGATCATCGAATCTGTTTGTTTGCGGATGATGGGAGTAGACGAATTGGCCGACGACACGCTCAGGATCGAACGATCCACCAAGACGCTGAGAACGCTGGCGCTGGAGCGCATGCGTGACGCGATCATGGGGTTTCACTTCCAACCCGGCGAAAGGTTGATCGAACGGCCGCTTTGCGACCAACTCGGCGTCAGCCGCTCGGTGGTGCGCGAAGTTCTGCGGCAGTTGGAGACCGAGGGCTTGGTCCAGATGATACCGGGCCACGGACCTGCCGTGGCCCGGCCAGATCTCAGCCGCACCGACGAGATTTACGAACTGCGCGCTCTGATGGAGGGCATCGCAGCGCGCGCCTGTGCGCTCACGGCGACGCAGGACCAGATCGCCGCGCTTGAGGGCGCAATGAATGTGCTGATCACGGCGTGGGCCTCAGCCAATCCGATGGAGGTGATGCGGGCGACGACAAAATTCTATGAAATGCTTTTCGATGCCGCCGACAAGCGCATCGCCTGGGAGATCGTCCAGGGTCTGAACGTCCGCATCAACCAGCTGCGTTCCATGACCATCGCTTCGGTGAATCGTCGCGATGCCGCAATTGCCGAAATGACAGACATCATGAACGCGATCAAGTCGCACAACGGCGATGAAGCCGAAGCCGCGGCCCGGCGGCATGTGGAGCAGGCTTGGCGAATTGCGCAACAGACCCTTCGCAATAGCTGAAGCAGAAACTTCACATTACGGAATCGCTGTCGCCCTCACATTGACGCAATGCGGGCAATTCCAACGCGCATCCAACCCGATGACATGGTCGCTTGCGCTCGGCCGCCCCCGCCGGGAGGAGCCTCTGATTGCGATGGCGCGCTTTGCTCACCTTGTCCTTCTCGCCGTCGCCTTGGGATTATTGCCTGGAATTGCGCTGGCTGGGGAGCCTCCCGTCCCGAGCTGGATCAAGAACGATCCTGCAGCCAAGACGGTGGCCATAGAGATTGTTGCCGATTGGAACCAAGTCGAGCGGTATCGCAGGGACAACATCCGGACCGACATTATTGACTTCAACGGTTATGGGGCGGCAATCTCACCGTCGTCGTGCCAGCGGAATGGTCGGTAGAGATCGAGTTCTTCAATGGCTCCTCGTCTTTCCGGCAAGCCTGATGGTGACCAGGGTTTACGCTCAGTCAGAGATGCCAGTGAAGTTGACGGCCGAGGGATGCTATCTGGGGGGTGTACACCGATCCGCCGGAGGGAATTAAAATCAATGAGCGGAGGCAACTCAACTTTGTTGCGCAGCAGGCCGGGAGCTATTTCCTCGCCTGTGCCAGACAAACGCATCTGATGGACGGACACTGGATCGGTTTCGAGGTGAGAGACAGCATCAAACAGGCCGTGGCAATCATAGACGAAACCAATTTTCCGCAGGAGCAGCCTCCAGGGCGCCCTTAGGGACTGTGCGAGCTAGCCGCGGTTATGGCTAGCTCGTGGAGATCAATGCAAATCATGGCGGCTTATCTGGAAGCTCGAGAGTATTGGCGTGCCCGAGCAGGTTAGAACTGCTTCTGCTTGCCAAGCCACCAGCGAGGCAGCGATTTCGTCACTACTTCAGCTGCCCTATGCCACAAGGGCAATTCTATACGGCCTGGTCGTTCTGGGCGCTGTCATGGCGCTGCGCGAACGGCGGCTGCAATGAGAAGGGATACACAATGAGTAAAGGGGCGCCAACATCGGCGGACGATTTTCTGACCGGGCTGAAGGGGCAGCGCGTGCTGGTGACGGCGGGCGCCGGCGGCATCGGCTTGGCCATTGCCGACACGCTGTCGCGGCTCGGCGCGCGCATCGTCGTTTGCGACGTTTCGGACGAGGCTCTGGCCGCTGCTCCGGACAAGATCGCGCTGGTCGATGCCATCAAGGCAGACGTTTCGCGCGACGACGACGTCGACCGGCTGTTCGAGACCGTGAAGGAAAAGCTCGGCGGGCTCGACGCGCTGATCAACAATGCCGGCATCGCCGGGCCGACCGGCGGCGTCGACGAAATCGATCCGGCGGACTGGCGGCGCTGCATCGACATCTGCCTGACCGGCCAGTTCCTCTGCGCCCGGCGTGCCGTGCCGCTGATCAAGGCGGCGGGCGGCGGCTCGATCGTCTCGATGTCGTCCGCCGCCGGCCGCCACGGCTACGCTTTCCGCACCCCCTATTCGGCGGCCAAGTTCGGCGTCATCGGTTTCACGCAAAGCCTCGCCAAGGAGCTCGGGCCGCACGGCATAAGGGTCAACGCCATCCTGCCCGGCATTATCGAGGGACCACGCATCGACAAGGTCATCGCCGACCGGGCCAGGCAGGTCGGTGTTTCGAACGAGGAGATGACGCAGCGCTATCTCCAGAACATCTCGCTGCGCCGCATGACCAGCCCCTATGACGTCGCCGCGATGGTCGCCTTCCTGCTGTCCGATGCGGGCATCAACATTTCCGGCCAGTCGCTCGGCGTCGACGGCAATGTCGAAACGCTTTGAGGAACGGACCATGTTGAAGGTAGCAATTGTCGGCAGCGGGTTCATCGGACGGGCCTGGGCGATCAGCTTCGCCCGCGCTGGCCATGATGTGCGGATGTGGGACCAGTCGCCGGCCGCGACGGCCGGCGCGCACGATTACATCGCCGGCGTGCTGGGCGACCTCGCCGCGAACGATCTGCTGCGGGCACAGGCAATCGACGCCGTGCTTGATCGCATCGCCGTGGTGGCGGAACTGGGCGAGGCGCTGGCCGATGCGGTCCATATCCAGGAGAACACGCCCGAAAACCTCGACGTGAAGCGCGAGGTGTTCTCCCTGATCGACGCACTGGCCGGTCCGCAAGCGGTGATCGCCAGTTCCACCTCGGCGTTGCTGCCGTCAAAATTCACCGACCATCTGCATGGGCGGCACCGCTGCCTGGTCGTGCATCCGATCAATCCGCCCTATCTCATCCCGGCCGCTGAAGTCGTGCCGGCGCCATGGACCTCCCCCGAAACGGTCGAAAGGACTCGCGCCTTCCTGGTCGCCGCGGGTCACGCGCCGCTTGTGATGAAGCACGAGCTCGACGGTTTCATCATGAACCGCCTGCAGGGCGCGCTGCTGGAGGAAGCTTTTCGACTTGTCGCCGACGGCTTTGCCAGCGTCGAGGATGTCGATATCGGCATTCGCGATGGGCTGGCGCTGCGCTGGTCGTTCATGGGTCCGTTCGAAACGATCGACCTCAACGCGCCGGGCGGCGTACGCGACTATGTCGAGCGCTACCAGACGATCTATTCCAACATCTTCCCGCAAATGCTGCGCCGGGTCGACTGGGCCGGCGAGGTCATCGAAACGGTAGAGGGCGACCGCCGCAAGCGGCTGCCGCGGGAAGAACTCGGCGAACGGCAGGTATGGCGCGACCGCCGGCTGATGGCGCTGGCAGCGCACAAGAAAAAATCGGATCAGGAGTTTGGAAGATGACGGAAACAAGCCGCGACCCCGGCGCCCAGCAGACCAAAGGCAAGGTGATCATCACCTGTGCGGTGACGGGGGCGATTCACACGCCGACCATGTCGCCCTATCTGCCGATCACGCCGGACCAGATCGCCTCCGAGGCGATCGCGGCGGCGGAGTCGGGTGCGGCCATCCTGCATCTGCATGCCCGCGATCCCCAGACCGGCAAGCCCGACCAGACGCCGGAGGCGTTCGCGCGGTTCCTGCCGCGCATCAAGCAGGCCACCAATGCCGCCATCAACATCACCACTGGCGGCAGTCCCTACATGAAGGTCGAGGAGCGCGTGCGCCCGGCCGCCGAGTTCAAGCCTGAAGTCGCTTCGCTCAACATGGGCTCGATCAATTTCGGCCTCTATCACCTCGTCGACAAATACGAGACCTTCAAGTTCGACTGGGAAAGGCCGCATCTGGAAACGACGCGCGATCTGGTCTTCCGCAACTCCTTCAAGGATATCGAATACATATTGGCGACCTGCTACGACAACGGCACGCGCTTCGAGTTCGAGTGCTACGACATTGCCCATCTCTACAATCTCTCGCACTTCGCCGATCGCGGGCTGGTGAAGCCGCCGTTCTTCGTGCAGTCGGTGTTCGGTCTGCTTGGCGGCATCGGCACGCATCCCGAAGACGTCGCCCATATGAAGCGCACCGCCGACCGGCTGTTCGGCGACCAGTTCCGCTGGTCGGTGCTCGGCGCCGGCGCCAGCCAGTTGCGCATCGCCGCGCAGTCGGCAGCCCTCGGTGGCAACATCAGGGTCGGGCTGGAGGACAGTCTGTGGGCCGGCAAGGGTAAGCTTGCCAAATCGAACGCCGAGCAGGTGGTACTTGCCCGCAAGATCATCGAAGGCCTCGGCATGGAGGTGGCGACGCCCGACGAGGCGCGCGAGATCCTGTCATTGAAGGGCGGCGACAAGGTCGCGTTCTGAGGCGGCTCGCCTGTCGCCGCATGGTGGCGCCGATGGGGTCAACCGTCGATGCCGAAGGCTTTCCCTGGAATGCCCTTGTCTACGACGGGCGGCTGCTGCGTTACGCACCCGACGGCAGCGTCGATCGCACCATCGACATGCCCGTCAAGAAGATCACTAGCGTGATGTTAGGCGGACCGAAGCTCGACACCCTGTACGTGACCTCGATGGCAAAACCGCCGCTGCCGCGCTTCCCCGGCGATGGCGTTCTAAGCGGCAGCCTGTTCGCGATAACCGGCCTTGGAATCAAAGGCGCTGCCGAACCACGCTTCGCCGGATGACGGCGGCTGCAAAAAGGGATAGAGGCGAATAAGGAAACGAACGCTCGCTCGATTTCTAGTGGTGAAAATCTGATGCTGGTATCGGAGCCAAATACCGGTTTCGACCCACTCTGGCCGTCCGCAACAACCATCGCGGACGGCTCGATTGAGCCCTCAGCGGTCGTTCCTTCCCGGCAATCTGAGCCATGGCCGCCAGTCGTGCCAGCAAGTCGCCACAGCTACAGTTTGGACGTCGAGCACATGATCATTGTAAAAACGGATCCTGATCACCCCGACGCGCAGATCCTTCTCGATGTGCTGTCGGAGGCGCTGACCAGGATCACAGGCGACAGTGGCCAGTACTCGTTTGATGCAAACGATTTGAAAGGTAGGCGGAGCGTGTTTGGGCCTTGCCCGTGCAACGTCTAAGGACTCGTGCTACGCTCCGAAGTCCTTCTCTAGGGGGCTGTCATGTCGCAACTGAAGACGCTGCTACTTGGATCTTGGAGAATGACATCATGGGTCTATGAGATCCTTGAAACCGGCGAAGTGCTCGATGCCCTGGGGCAGAATCCCCGTGGCATAATCTCCTATTCAGCAGATGACAGGATGATGGTTTTCGTCCTTCGAACAGATCGCAGCACGCCTGCGGCGCTAGTCCCCACTTCGAATGAAAAGGTTGCACTCTACGATTCCATGTTTGCCTATGCCGGGACATACTCTGTCGAGCATGACCGGATCGTCCATCATATTGACATGAGCTGGAACCAAAGCTGGGAGGGTACCGAACAAGTCCGGTATCTAGAGACCGACGGTCGAACGCTCCTCTACAGATCGGCCCCGGCACAGAACCCGCTGGATGGGAAAGATTGCGTTCATACCGTTAGATTTGAGAAGATTACATCGACGTCGTCGCATTGAACGCCCGGAAGGTCCGCATTTGAGCCGTTCAGTTGAACCTTCGTCGAACGGCGGTTCTCCACCTAAAGCTGAGCCTGTGTTGGATACAAAGCCGTCAGATTTTCACCATCAGGTGGCGACCCAATGCTTTTCGGCGAGCTCGTCCATGGTCGATGGCGCCGCCTCGTTTCATCGCTGTGAGTTTTTCCCATGAATTTCGATATTCCAGCCCAGACCGAAGATTACCGCGTCCGCATTGCCGACTTCGTCGAGCGCGAGATCCTGCCGCTCGAAGCCGACAAGATGTCTTATGACGCGCATGGAAACATCGCCTTGCCGCTGCTGGAGGTGCTTCGCGCCAAGGCGCGAATGGCGGGCCTGTGGTGCCTGCAACTCAAGCCCGAATCCGGCGGCGCCGGTCTCGGCAAGATGGACATGGCGGTCTGCTACGAGGAGATGAACCGGTCGATCTTCGGACCCGTGGTGTTCAATTCGGCAGCGCCCGACGATGGCAACATGATGGTTCTGGAGGCGCTCGGCACACCGGCGCAAAAGCAAAAATGGCTGAAGCCGATCGTCGAGGGCAAGGTGCGCTCGGCCTTTGCCATGACCGAACCGCACCCCGGCGGCGGCTCGGATCCTTCGATGATTATGACGCGTGCGAAGCGGCGCGGCGACAAATATGTGGTGACCGGCCGCAAATGGTTCATCACCGGCGCGGAGGAGGCCAGCCATTTCATCCTGATCGTGCGAACCTCGGACGACCCGCGCCATGGCCTGTCGGCCCTGATGTTCCACAAGGACCAGCCGGGCTGGCGCATCCTGCGCCGCATCGAAATCATGGGCCCGGAGGAGCATGGCGGGCATTGCGAGCTGGAGTTCGATGGGCTCGAAATCCCTGTCGAAGACATGCTGGTCGGCGAAGGCAGGGGCATGAAGGTGACGCAGGTGCGGCTCGGCCCGGCGCGACTTACCCACTGCATGCGCTGGCTCGGACTGTCCAAGCGCTGCATTGAGATCGCGCGCGCCTACGCTGCCGAGCGCCACGGTTTCGGCCAGCGTCTCGCCGACCGCGAAGGCGTCCAGCTGAAGCTCGGCGACCTCGCCATGCGCATCGAGATCGGCCGCATCCTGGTGATGAAGGCTGCGTGGGAACTGGACCGCGGCGGCTTTGCCCGCAAGGAAGTGTCGATGGCCAAGGTCCAGGTCGCCAATGTGCTGCATGACGCGGCCGACGTGGCGATCCAGATCAATGGCGCGCGTGGCTATTCTAAGGACACGGTGCTCGAATGGATCTACCGCTATGCTCGCCAGGCGCGGCTGGTCGACGGTGCCGATGAGGTCCACAAGATGGTACTGAACCGTTTCCTCAACGAGCAAGAGAGGGGCTTCTGGCAGTGGACTGTCGAAGGCGAGGCATAAGAGACCGTTTGGAAACTCTACTCTGGCGGCCATCTGATGGCGTTTTCTGCGCTTCCGGTGCTCACGGACCCAAATGTCCGCTGCGCTCCGGTTCTCGAAACCACCATCATATGACTCGCCAGAGCGAATCTCGAAACGGCCTCTAAGGCTGGCGTCTCGGGAGGAAAGGATGGCGCAGCCGTTGAATACGGATTTCGATCCTGCGGTATTGAAGGACTTTCTCGCGAACCGCTTCGGCGATGCCGCAATGACGCTCGAGCGGATCGGCGGCGGACAGTCCAACCCCACCTACTTCGTCGACTATGGTGTGCATCGCATGGTGCTGCGCAAGAGGCCGGCCGGGCCGATCCTGCGCGGGGCGCATGCCGTCGATCGCGAGTTCCGCGTGCTTGAAGCGCTCGCACCGACCAACGTCCCGGTGCCCCGGCCAGTGATCTATCACGACGCCGCCGAGCCACTCGGCACGCCGTTCTACCTGATGGAGCGGCTGGTTGGTCGCGTCTTCCACGACTGTTCGCTGCCTGGCCGTTCGCCCGCGGAGCGACGCGGCATCTATTTCGGCATGGCAGAAGCGATGGCCAAGTTGCATGCTGTCCGTCCCGACGAGGTTGGTCTCGGCGACTACGGCCGGCCCGGCAACTATTTCGAGCGCCAGATTGGCCGCTGGACCAGGCAGCTCAGGGAATCGCCAAGCGACAGAATTCCGGCACTCGAAGCGGTCGCCGACTGGCTGCCGCAGCATATGCCCGCGGATGATGGGCGCGTGTCGATCGCCCATGGCGACTTCCGCCTCGGAAATCTGCTGTTCCATCCCGACAAGCCGGAGGTGATCGGCATTCTGGATTGGGAGCTGTCGACGATCGGCCATCCGCTCGCCGATCTCGGCTTTTGCTCGATGACCTGGCATTCGACCCCGGACGAATATGGCGGGATCCTCGGCCTCGATCATGATGCACTCGGCATCCCCAGCCAGCGCGAATTCCTCGACCATTATTTCGCGCATGCTGTACCCACTGCGCCCTTGCAACGCTTCCACCTGGTTTTTTCGCTGTTCCGTTTCGCGGTGATCTTCGTCGGCATCGCCGACCGGGCGCGGGCAGGCAGCGCGGCGTCGGCCGACGCCGCCGGCAAGTGGCCTCTCGCCGGTCGCTTTGCCGTACGCGCCCAAGAGATCATCCGAGGGGCAAGACCGTGGAGCGCTGCCTGAGGGGAGCGTTCGGGCCCAGGTCCCTTTCCCAACCCGCAGGCGTCAGCAATCCCATCCGGCAATCCAGTCCGAGAGGCTTCGCGAAAAACTTCGCGGCACGATGAGTTCGCCTGCGGTCTCGCCGGTGCGCAGGAAGAGCACGGGAACATGATGCAAGGATGTCAGCACGGCGCGGCCCGGGGCGGCCGCCGGCGCGCGCCAGTCTACGGCGATGCATCTGGAGAGAACCCGTGCGATGTCCGCCCCGGCCATGCTGAAACGCACGCGACCCTCGCCGAGAGAAACCGAACAGCCGAGATCCGGGTCGACGGCAAGCGAAGGCGCTTCAATACCGTCGTCGAGAGCCAGCCAAAGACGGCGAGGCGCGACGCGGATGACGAGGAGACCTTTGTGGCGAACCGTCTCTCCGACCAAGGCTGGAAGCTTGGTGCCGAGCGATGCCGAGAGGCTCGATTCGAATTGCCCCAGCGTCCCGTCCCAGCCCTCGACCTGGATAAGCGGGCAATCGGCGAGGGACAGACTGAAATCCGGGCTAGCCATGCAGTCGCTCCCCCTGCGGATCGAGGAATCCCGGCGAGACGATTCGGGCACGGACCGTTTCGGCTTTCATCGGATAGACGGCCACGACCTCGCTTCCTTCGCTAGCGACATCGCCGGCAAGCAAGGCCAGCCCGACATAGTGGCCGCGTTCTGGGCTGAAGGTGACGGAGGTAACGCGCCCGTGCCCGTGGCCATAGGGTTTCTCGCCCGGCAGAAACAGGATGGCGCCACCGCGAAGGCGTTTTCCCTCCTCAATGCATTCCAGTCCGACCAGGCGCTGGCGGTCGGGCGCCTGGAAGGCGGGGCGCCGTCGCAGCACGTCGCCGACGAAGCCGGTACGCTTGCCCGCCATGCGGCCGAGGCCAAGATCGTCGAGCGTCGTGCGCCCATCGATTTCAGGTCCGGCGACATGGCCCCTTTCGACGCGCAGCGCGCCAAGCGCCTCGACGCCGTAAGGCTTCAGGTCGAACGGCCTGCCGGCTTCGAGCAGGTGGGTCCAGAGCTGTTCACCGGCAGTTGCGCCAACATAGATCTCGTAGGCGCGCTCGCCGGAATAACTGAGACGCAGGATGCGGAGCGCATGGCTCTCCCATTCGCTTTCCAGCAATCCCATATGCGCAAGCGCCGCGTCAGAAACGTCGAGAGTGGGAAACGCCGCACTCAGAATTGCCCGGCTTTTCGGTCCGGCAACCGACATCGCCGCCCATTCATCGCTCACCGAGGTCACGGCTACGCGCAAATCCGGCCAGGCCGTATCGAGCAGGAATTCGAGACGCGACAGCACGTCGGCGGCCTTGGCGGTCGAGGTTGTCATGAAGAACCGGTTCTCCGCCAGCCGCGTCGTGGTGCCGTCGTCGAAGACGATGCCGTCGTCGCGCAGGATGACGCCGTAACGGGCGCGGCCTACGGGCAGTTTGGCAAAACCGTTGGCGTAGACGCGATCGAGGAAAATCGCCGCGTCCGGGCCCTGGACGTAGATCTTGCCGAGGGTGGAGATGTCCATCAGGCCCGCCGCCTGGCGCACATTCCGCATTTCGGCAACATAGGCTTCGTTCACGTCGCGACCGGATTGCCTGTAGAAATAGGGCCGCATCCAGAGCCCGACCTCCAGCATCTCGGCGCCGTTCGCCATGTGCCAGGCAAGCATCGGCGTGCGGCGGATCGGCTTGAAATGAAGGCCGATGGCGCGTCCGGCGAGCGCGCCGAGGGCGACCGGCGTGTAGGGCGGTCGAAAGGTCGTAGCGCCGGTCTCGGGGATCGTCGCGTTGCGCAGGGTAGCCATCGCGGCAAGCGCCGGAAAGTTGCTGGTCTTGCCCTGGTCGGTGCCCATGCCGAGCGTAGTGTAGCGCTTCAGGTGCTCGACCGATTCGTAACCCTCGCGATGGGCGAGCTCGATATCGCCGGTCGTCACGTCCATCTGGAAATCGACGAAGGCCTTTCCACGTCCGAGAGAAGGGATTTCGCGAAGCGGGGCTGTGGCGGTCTCGCGGAGATCGAGTTTGGACGGAGCGGGCACCGGCGCCGACTCGCCGCAGAACGATGCTGCTTTGATGCCGGCACGATGACCGTCCTCGATGGCATCGGCGGTCGAATAATTTCCCATCATCGAGCCGGCGCCGAACCGGTCCGCCGGAAACGCGCCCGGTACGAAGCCGCCAATGTCGTCGCGGTATTGAGGTTTGACGCCGAGGTGCGAGGTGAGATGCACGGTTGGCGACCAGCCACCGGACACGCAGACCAGGTCGCAGGCGGCCTCGGACTGGCCGTCCGGTCCGTCGAGCGTTACACGCCTGACGGCATGGCCGCCGCGCAGGTCGACAATGCGCGTTGCGGCCCGCACCACCACGCCGAGCCGTGCGGCTTCTGCGGCAAGTGCGGCGGGCGGCGCTGCACGCAGATCGGCAACCGTTACCTCCGCGCCGGCATCGGCAAGGTCGAAGGCGGCGCGCCAAGCGCCGTCATTACTGGTGGCGACGATTATTGTCTTGCCGGGCAGGACGGCGAAACGGTTGAGATAGGTACGGGCGGCCGAGGCAAGCATGACGCCGGGCCGGTCGTTGTTCGAGAAGACCATTGGTCGCTCGATGGCGCCGGTGGCGAAAACGATCGAGGGAGCGCGAAGCATGGTGAATGTCTGCAGCACTTCGCCGGCTGGCTGCGGATCGGTTGGGTCGCGTTGCTCGACCAGTCCGATGACATTTCCGTCATAGATGCCGAATGCGGTTGTCCGCTTCATCAGGGTGACGGTTTCGGAGCTCTCCAGCTCGGCCTCGGCCTGTCTCAACCATACGGCCGCTGCGCTGTCGGACGGCTCCGCCAGAAGCTGGCCGCCGAGCAGGAAATCCTGTTCGATCAGCACGACCCGCGCGCCCGCCGCTGCGGCAGCGCGCGCCGCCGACAATCCCGCCGGGCCGCCGCCGATGATTGCGACATCGGCAAAGGAATGACTGATGTCGTAGCGGTCGGGATCAGGGTCGGTGCCGGCTCTGCCGAGCCCGGCCGCCTTGCGAATAAAATGCTCGTAGAACATCCAGGCGCGGCGCGTCGGGCCCATGAAGGTCTTGTAGTAGAAGCCGGCCGAAAGGAACGGCGCGAACAGGCCATTGACGCTTTGCACGTCAAAGGCGAGCGCGGGCCAGCGGTTCTGGCTTTCCACGATCATGCCGTCTGCGAGTTCCAGCGTCGTTGCCGGCAGGTTCGGCTGGCGCCTGCCTGCGATTCCCTGCGTAACCAGCGCGTTCGGCTCCTCGGGCCCGGCGGAAAAGATGCCGCGCGGACGATGATATTTGAAGCTGCGCCCGACCAGGGTGACGCCATTGGCGAGCAGTGCGGACGCGAGCGTGTCGCCGCGATATCCAGCCAGCTTCCGGCCGTCGAAGGTAAAATCGACCGGCTGCTCGCGGTCGATACGGCCACCCATCGCCAGCCGCTTGTGGTTCGAACTCATGCCGGTGATTTCCTGACTGGTAATTTCCTGGCCGACAATTTCCTGGCGAGGTCGACGGATGCGATGGCGTGGTTGCGCGTGTCGCGTTCGACCACCAGCCATTGGCGGCAACCGATCACGTGGTGCCAGAACTCGCGGTGCAGGCCCGCCGGGTTTGCCCTGACATAGACGTAACGGTACCAGGCCTCCGGATCGGGATCGTCGTGGGCCGGACGCGTGACCGAGGCATCGCCGCCGTAGCGGAACTCGTCATGGTCGCGCGGACCACAGCAGGGGCATTCGATGCGCAGCATTTTGTCTTCCGCCTCCTATTGCAGCCAGGCTGAAGGGCCGGCGCCAGCCTCATCGAGCGTGTGGCCGGTGCGGAAACGATCGAGCCCGTAGGCTGCGACCAAAGGATGCGGCTTGCCGGTGGCGATCGTGTGGGCGAAGCACCAGCCGGAAGCCGGCGTCGCCTTGAAGCCGCCATAGCACCAGCCGCCGTTGAGATAGAGGCCCTCGATCTGCGTCGGGCAGATGATCGGGCTGGCATCGGGCGTCATATCCATGACGCCGCCCCAATGGCGCAGCAGACGGACCCGCGAAATGCACGGCATCAGCGCGATCGCCGCCTCCGCCACCTCGCGCACGACGGCGAGGTTGCCGCGCTGGGCGTAGGAATTGTAGCCGTCGAGATTGCCGCCGAAGACCAGCCCGCCCTTGTCCGACTGGCTGACATAGAAATGGTCGGCGCCATAGGCGACGACATGGTCTACCAACGGCTTCAGCGGTTCGGTGACGAAGGCCTGCAGGACGTGGCTTTCGATCGGCAGTTCAAGGCCGGCCTTGGCACCGAGCACGGATGTATGACCGGCAACAGCGAGGCCGATCTTGCCGGCGCCGGTCCGGCCTTTCGTCGTCTCGACGCCGACGATCCTGTCGCCGTCGCGGAGGAAGCCTGTCACTTCGCAGTTCTGGATAATGTCGATGCCATGGCCGTCCGCGGCGCGCGCATAGCCCCAGGCGACGGCGTCGTGGCGCGCCGTGCCGGCCCGGCCCTGGAAGATAGCGCCATGGATCGGAAAGCGGGCGGTGTCGGAAAAATCGAGATAGGGCACGAGACGGCGCACGTCGTCGCGATCGAGGATATCGGCATCGATGCCATTCAGTCGCATGACATTGGCGCGGTGGCTGAAGCCGTCGAGCTGATCGGCCGAATGCGCCGTGACGAGCTGGCCGCGCTGCGAGAACATGACGTTGAAATTCAGCGCCCGCGACATGTTCTCCCAGAGCTTCATCGAGAATTCGTAGAACTGGGTGTTGCCGTCGAGCAGGTAGTTGGAGCGGATGACGGTGGTGTTGCGGCCGACATTGCCGCCGCCGATATAGCCTTTTTCGAGCACCGCGACATTGCGGATGCCGTGGTTCTCTGCGAGGTAGAAGGCGGTAGCGAGGCCATGTCCACCGCCGCCGATGACGATCACGTCGTAGGAGGGTTTTGGCTCCGCTGCCCGCCAGGCGCGCTGCCAGTTCTTCTGGCCGGACAGCGCGTTGCGGAAAATCGAAAATGCCGAGTAGCGCGCCATGCGTGCGGGCCTATCGAACGATCGGACCGGCCGGCGTGCGGGTGAGCACTTCGGCGCCCGCATCCGTCAGAAGTACGGTGTTGGAGACAAAGTCATCGCCGCGACCGGTGCCCATCAGCCACGACAGGATATGGAAGCTCATCCCCGTCTCGATCTTTAGGTCGGAATCGTGCCTCAAGCCGGTCACCGAATTGCCGCCGGTCCATGATGGCGGCTGGCCGGCGCCGACGAGGTAGCCGCAGTGATGGCGGCGATAGTGGTAAAGACCGGCCTCGTCGGCGACGGCCTGCCAGGCGGCGTAGATGTCGCGCGCTCTGGCGCCGGGCCTGAGTGCCTTGACGACGGCATCGAACGCCTTGGCGGTCACTTCCGCCATCGCGGCATCTTCGTCGCTGATATAGCCGATGCGAACGAGCCGGCCGAGCGGCGCGTGATAACGCGAGATGCAGCCGGACAGTTCGACGAAGACCGGCTCGCCCCTGCGGTAAATCCCGTCGCCCCATGTCGTGTGCTCTTCGCCCAGGCGCGCGGCCGGGCGGATGAAAGGTCCGAAGCCCGGAGCATGACCGCCGGTGCGGATCATCGCCGCAACGCATTGGGCCGCGACCTCCTGTTCGGAGGCGCCGTCCGAGATCGCCGCAATCGCGGCGGTTGCGGCGGCGTCAGTCACTTGTGCCGCTTGACGCATCAGCGCCTGTTCCTCTGCGCTCTTCACCCGCCGCATCCTGTCGATCAGGCCGGAGACATCGCTCCATCTGGCATCGGCCTGCGTCTGGAGTGCGATGGCAAGCCCATGGCTGAGCCCAGCCGTCCAGTATTCGAGGCCGATCCGCTTGCCGGACAGGCTGAGTTCCGCAAGCATCCGCGCGGCAAGATCGGCCGCCGTTTCGCTGTCGGAATGGCCGCGGAATTCCGCTGCCGTCACCTGTTTCTCGATCGTCACCTTTTCCATCGAGCGGGTGACCAGAACAGGTTTTCCTTCGAGCGGGACGATCAGCAGATGAGGGGCAAAATATCCCCAGTGATCGAGCCCGGTGAGGTAGAAGACGTTCTCCGGCGAAGCAAAGACCGCCGCGTCGAGCTCGCGCTCGGCCAGCGCCGTGCGCACCCTGACAAGGCGCCCGGCGATTTCGGCTTCGGAAAACGGATTACGGTCCATCAGGCGTCCTCATCTGGTTGCCGGTTCGTTGCCGGCATGATCTTTCGTCAGTTCCGGCTTCCCGTCCTCATGGCCCGTCGATGACGATGAGTTGGCGCGCCACGTCGCAGAGGCGTTCGCCGCCGCGATCCGTGACAACGAAGGATTCCGAGATGGCGATGCCGAAATCGTCGAGCCAAACGCCGGCCATGAAATGGAAGCACATCCCGGTCTGCATCTCGGTGGTGTCGCCGGGGCGAAGACTTGCGGTGCGTTCGCCCCAATCGGGCGGGTAGGCGAGCCCGACCGGATAGCCGACGCGGCTTTCCTTCTTCAGCCCGTTGTTCCTCAAGACTGCCTGCCAGGCGGCTTCCACCTCTTCGGCGGTGTAGCCGGGGCGCGCCTTCTCGAGGCCGGCGTCGACGCCCTCGACGATCGCCTTGGCCATGTCGAGGATGGCTTGCGGCGGCTTGCCGAAATGTACGGTCCGCGTCAGCGCCGCATGATAGCGCCGCCGCACCCCGGCGATCTCCAGAATGGCGAGGCCGCTGTCAGGCAGCGGTGCGTCGGACCAGGTCAGATGCGGCGTGCTGGTGCCCTCGCCGATGGGCATCAGCGGACAGATCGCCGCATAGTCGCCGCCCGCTCCAGGCACGCCCATGACCTGTGCGTGATAGATTTCCGCAATGACATGGTTCTGGGGCACGCCGGGCCGCATTTTTTCGATGGCGCGGTTCATGGCGTGCGTGCAGATCGCACCGGCCTCGCGGATCAGCACCAGCTCGGCTTCGGATTTGACCAGCCGCGCCCAGTTGACGAGATCGTGGTTGTTGGCGAAGTGCGCGTCAGGCAGCCCGCTGACGAGATGGGCATGGCAGCGCGCGGTGTAATAATGCGCGTCCGTCTCCACGCCGATGCGGGCGTTTCCCCAGCCACGAGACCGGATCAGCAGGGCGAGTTCGTCATAGGGATGTTCGACGGGCTGCTGCACCAGCCGTTCCGAGAACGGCACGATGTTCGTCTCCGGCAGGCCGGTGGTCAGGCGTGCGCTCTTGGCGTCCTGCGCCCTGCCGAACCAGATCGGCCGGTCTTCCTCCAGATGGACGACCACGCATTGCGGAACATAGAACGACCATCCGTCATATCCGGTAAGCCAGCACATGTTGGCGGGATCCTGACAGACGATGAGGTCGAAGCCGGCCTTCTCCATGCGTCTCTTCACGCCGGTCAGACGCTGCGCATACTCCGCTTGCGTGAAGTCCCGAAACCGCTCGCGCTCGCCACCGAAATCTCGCCTACCGGTACGCTGTTTTGCCCTTTTCACACGGGGCAACTTTCTCAAATTGTGCACAACTAGGCGATAATTTGTTGTTTGACCATGAATTATCACCGAGTTCATAGCGTTTTTATATCTTCGCTTGCACGATGTCTAGGGCAGTTGTATACGTCTTGCCAAGCGGGTGTCGATCTCGAAGAAGACGCATCCTGGGAACCATTCATCAGTTGTTCAATGGGAGAAAAGCATGCTCAAATCATCGATATCGCGCCGCATGGTCGTCAAAGCCGCCGCCTGCCTCGCGCTTGCCGCCACGTCATTGACCTCGTTGCCCGCTCATGCGGAAACCACCCTCGAACGGGCCAAGAAGGACGGCTACATCCGCGTCGGCTTCGCCAACGAAGCGCCATTCGGTTACGCCACGCCTGACGGCAAGCTGACCGGCGAAGCGCCGGAAGTTGCCAAGGCGGTGCTCGCCAAGATGGGCATCGCGCAGGTTGACGGCGTGCTGACCGAATTCGGTTCGCTCATTCCGGGTCTCAAGGCCGGCCGCTTCGATATCATCGCCGCTGGCATGTTCATCAATCCGAAGCGCTGCGCCGAGATCAACTTCTCCGAGCCGTCCTACGGCATCGGTCAGGCCATGCTGGTGGCAAAAGGCAATCCGAAGGGCGTGAAGGACTTTGCCAGCATCAAGGACAACCCGGATCTCAAGCTCGCCGTGATGGCCGGCGCCGTCGAGGGCGGCTATGCCAAGGACGCAGGCGTCGCCCAAGGGCAGATCGTCGCCTTGCCCGACCAGTCCAGCCTGGTCGCGGCCGTCCAGTCGGGCCGCGCCGATGCTGCTGCGCTGACCGCTCTTTCGATCGCCGACATGGCCAAGAAGGCCGACGGCGTCGAATCGACCAAGCCCTTCGGCGAGGTTGCCGGAAAATCGGTGAAAGGCCATGGCGGCTTCGGCTTCCGCAAGGAAGATACCGATCTGCAGGAGGCGTTCAACGCCGAGCTGAAGACGTTCCTCGGTTCGCCGGAGCATATCGCGCTGGTCGAGCCGCTCGGCTTCGGCAAGGACTACCTCCCGAACAAGACAACTGCGGAGCTTTGCGCGGGCAAATAGGTTCCCAACTGCTGGCGGCGCGAAAGCGCCGCCCCTTTTTTCCTGGGGGAATCCGCATGGGAATCCGTACGCTCTTTGCCATGCTGGTCGTCGCGCTTGTCGTGATCGGTGCCTTGGCAACACAGGAATCTTATAAAGTGTTTATGCCGGGACTGCTGCAAGGCGCGGTCCTGACCGTCGAGATCGCCATCCTCGGCAGCCTGCTGGCAATAGTCATGGGGGTGCTGGCGGCGCTGGCAAGGATGTATGGCCCGGCGCCGCTCAGATGGCTGGCCACGGTCTATGTCGAGATCTTCCGCGGCACCTCGGCGCTGGTGCAATTGTTTTGGCTGTTTTTCGTGCTTCCGCAATTCGGTGTCACGCTCAACGCATTTCTGGTTGCCGTTCTGGCGCTCGGCCTGAACGTTGGAGCTTACGGATCGGAAGTCGTGCGCGGCGCGATCCAGTCCGTCGCCCGCGGCCAATGGGAGGCGTGTACCGCATTGAACATGAGCCGCCCCCAGATGTTGCGCCGGATCATCCTGCCGCAGGCTTTCGTCGCCATGATTCCGCCTTGGGGCAACCTGTTCATCGAGCTTTTGAAATCGACAGCGCTGGTCTCGCTGATCACGCTCTCGGACCTCGCCTTCAAGGCGCAGCAAATGAATCAGAACACGTTTAAGACCATTCCGATCTTCACCCTCGTCCTTCTGATGTACTTGGCAATGTCGCTGGTTGTGACCATCGGCATGCGGCTTCTCGAAAGGCGGGCTTCGCTCGGACTGGCGCGGGGGAAGGCAGCATGATCTGGGACTGGGCATTTGCTTTTGAAATCCTGCCGGTGCTCGCCCACGCTGCCATCGTCTCCATCGAGGCGACGCTGATCGGCTTTGCGCTTGCCGCCTCGCTTGGCCTGGTGCTGGCGGTCGTGCGCATCGCCGTGCCGTGGACCGGCTGGACGATTTCGGTGCTGGTCGAACTGATCCGTGCGACCCCGCTGCTGATCCAGATATTCTTTCTCTATTTCGTCTTTCCGAAATTCGGCGTCGTGCTCGACGCCTTCACCGCCGGGGTGCTTGCCATCGGCATCCACTACGCTGCCTATTGTTCCGAGGTCTATCGCGCCGGTTTCGACAACATCCATCGCGGCCAGTGGGAAGCCTCGGTCGCGCTCAATCTGTCGGCCTGGACGACGTTCCGCGACATCATCATTCCGCAGGCGATTCCGCCGATCGTTCCGGCACTCGGCAACTATCTGGTTGCCTTGTTCAAGGAGACGCCATTGCTTTCCGCAATCGCCGTACTGGAGCTGATGCAGACGGCGAAGATCATCGGCTCCGAAACCTTCCGCTACACTGAGCCGATGACGCTGGTCGGCCTGTTCTTCCTTGCCATGAGCCTGGTTTCTGCCGCGCTCATTCGCTCCCTCGAAGGCCTGCTCAACCGGAGGACCATGCGATGATGGAACAACCGATGGTCCGCTTCGACAATGTTTCGAAACGCTACGGCGCGCTGACCGTTCTCGACGGGCTCAATCTGGAAATAGCACGCGGCGAAAAGGTCTCGATCATCGGCCCGTCAGGTTCCGGCAAGACCACGGTGCTGCGCATGCTGATGACGCTGGAGACGATCAATGACGGTGTCATCTGGGTCGAAGGCGAGCCGCTCACCCACATGGAGAGGAACGGCAAGCTTGTTCCCGCCGACCTCGCGCACATCCGCAAGATCCGCGCCAAGATCGGCATGGTGTTCCAATCGTTCAACCTGTTCCCGCACATGACGGCGATGCAGAACTGCATAGAGGCCCCGATAACCGTGCTCGGCATGAAGCGGGCCGATGCCGAGGCGCGTGCGGCCGAGTTGCTCGACATGGTCGGTTTGTCGGAGAAGAAGGACCACTATCCCTCGCAGCTTTCCGGCGGCCAGCAGCAGCGCGTCGCCATCGCCCGCGCTTGCGCCATGCGGCCCAAGATCATGCTGTTCGATGAGGTGACATCGGCACTCGACCCCGAACTCGTCGGCGAAGTGCTTGAAGTCATCCGAAAACTCGGTAGGGAACATGACCTCACCATGCTGATGGTCACCCACCAGATGGGATTTGCCAAGGAATTCTCCGATCGCGTCTGCTTTTTCCATGCCGGCAAGATCTGCGAGCAGGGGCCGCCAAGCGAGTTGTTCGGCGCCCCCAAGAACGAGCGGACGCGGCAGTTCCTGCACGCTGTCCTGGAGGCCGGATGACGCTTGAGACGGATGCCACGCCCATAGCCGTGACCGCCGCGCCGCCGCGCCCGCTCTCGGCGCGGGAGCGGTTCGAGCGTATCTACCGGATACTGCGCGACCGTATCTGCCTGCTCGACTACGCGCCGGGCAGCCATCTCTCCGAGGAAGAACTTGCCCAGGAATTCCAGATCAGCCGCACGCCGGTTCGGCGTGTCCTGGCGCGCCTCGAATCCGAGGGGCTGGTTCAATCCGTCCATGGTGTCGGCACGATCGTCACCGACGTCGACATCGAGGAATTGCAGCAGGTCTATCACTTGCGCCTGGAACTGGCGCTCCTCGTCGGCAAGCTTTCGCCGATCCCGCGCACGGCGGACGATCTTGACCGGATAAGGGCACTCATTGCGCGCTGCGATTCCGATGTGCTCAATCCCGATCAGCGCGCTTTCCTGCGCCTCAACATGGATTTTTTCTATGAGCTCACCGCGATGACCGGCAACCAGCCGCTGCGCGAGATCAGCGAGCGCCTGTATTTTCAAGTTGCACGCGTCGTCCTGAAGATGATGCCGCAGTTGGGCCTTGTGGAGGAGTTCACTGCGTTCCGCCGCGAAATGGAAGAGGTCCTTGCCGCCGCCGAGATCGGCGACTGGGAGTCCATCGGGCACATAAGACGAGCTCATATCTCAATGAGCTTTCGCCGCATGATGCGTCATGCAGGCGAGGCCAATATCGCCACATAGGGGCTGCGCGAAGTCGCCGCTTGATCGGCGAACGCCGGATCACGACCGGCGGACAGCGCTTCGTCGGCTGGCGACCAGCTTCAGCCAAGGCGCCGAATGGAAGGCGCTCATCAGCAAGTACATCACGACCATTCCACTCAGCGGTGACGCATCTTGCGCGGCCGAGCAGATCATGCCCGCATCACCGGTACCGGCCGTCAGCAGCGCCATGATTGCGAATGCTGGCGCGGCCGCCAGGGATAGCCAGTCGGCCGCGCCGCGGCCAGCGACATTGTCGCTTGGGGCAGATCCGCTGTCTGCTGGCGGCATCTTCTGCGTGTGGTTGGGGTGGAGTGTCATCGAGATGTCAGCCCTGGCCATACTCGTCGTGGCGGCGCCACCACACGCCCGTTTCGTTACGCCCTCGGGGCGCGCGGTCGAGCCACTGATACATGCCCCAGAGGCCGTCCAATCCGCGCGCATAGGTGGAATAAGCGTGGTAGACGACGCCGTCCTCGATCACGAACGCGCTCATGCCCGGCCTCTCGCGTGTGTACGTGGCCATGTCTGTTCCGCTCATTGCAGCGAACGTCGCGGAGCCGTCGGCAGTCGTACGCGAGGGTATCTCGGCGAGAGGCGCCTCGCGGACATAGTTGTATTCGATGCCTTCCTCGCGCTGCTGCTCCTCGGTGAACGAAACGTCGAAGTCGAAATTGAAGTCGCCGCCGTGTGAGGACGCCCAGGGGAACGTCCATCCCATCCGCCGCTTGTACGCCTGCAGCTTCGCGAGCGATGCCCGAGATACCGCCGAAAGCGTGACGTCGTGGTTGGCCAGGTGGACGACGAAGCCGTCGAATCCGTCCGCAATCGCCGAGCAGGCCGGACAGCCCGCCGTGTAATCGGGCCCGAACATGAAGTGGTAGACGAGGAGCTGCGAGCGTCCGCTGAAAAGGTCTGCCAGAGATGCGCTGCCTTCGTCGGTCTCGAATCGGTAATCCTTGTCGATCCGAACCCAAGGCAATTCCTGCCGCCGCCGCGCCACCTCATCGCTTTGTCGCGTGAGCTCCTTCTCCGCCTTGAGCAGATCAAGCCGCGCCGCCAGCCACTCCTCACGTGTTCCGGATCTGTGTGTCGGCATCGTTCGTCTCCTTCCTCGATGTTCGCACCGTTTTCGATACGGCGCGTTTCGATACAGCGCGCTGGCTGTTGGTCCTGAGATAGATTAGGACCGGACATCGAATGATGAGAGTTACAAATGTGACGGGATTCCGATGGACTCGCTGATCACCGCTGCGGCGCGCGCCCTTGCGACGGGTGACCCTCTCGGCGCTTTGAAGCGGGTCGCCCTGCGTGACGATGCGCCTGCGCTTGCGCTGCGCGGCATCGCGATGGCGCAGCTCGGCGATCTCGTTCGAGCAAAGGCTCTCCTCAAAAGTGCTGCGCGCGCCTTCGGTCCGAAAGAAGCCGTGGCTCGCGCGAGGTGCGTCGTCGCCGAAGCCGAGATCGCGCTCGTCTCGCGCGACCTTGGCTGGCCGGCAAAGGCACTCGACGCCGCGCGGTCGACGCTTGAAAAGCACGGCGACCACGTCAATGCCGCGCATGCGTGCAACCTCGAGGCTCGGCGCCTGCTCCTGATCGGACGCCTCGATGAGGCCGAGAGCAGGCTAGTCGGGTTCGATCCCAAAACGCTCCCACCCGCGTCGAGGGCCGCCCACGAGCTGGTGATTGCGGGGATCGCAATTCGCCGCCTCCGGACCAAGGCGGCGCGCGCTGCGCTCGCGCGGGCAGAGCACGCCGCGGGCCAGGCGGACATTCCCGCGCTGACGGCCGAGGTTGAAGGCGCATCCCTCGTGATGAACACGCCCGCGGCGCGCCTGATCGCTCGTGGTGAGGAGCGCCCGCTCCTGCTTGAGGAGGTCGAAGCGCTGCTTGCGTCTGGGGCCCTCGTCGTCGACGCCTGCCGCAATGTCGTGCGGGACGCCGGCATGATCGTCTCGCTCGCGACGCGCCCGGTCTTGTTTGCGCTTGCCCGCACGCTGGGCGAAGCCTGGCCCGCGGATGTGCCGAGGAGCACGCTCGTCGCACGCGCCTTCGGCGGCAAGCACGCCGATGAATCACATCGCGCGCGGTTGCGGGTCGAAGTCGGTCGGCTTCGCGTGGAGCTGCGGTCACTGACGGATGTGAGCGCGACCAAGCGAGGCTTTGCGCTTAAGCCGCGCCGCCCACGCGATGTGGTGGTTCTGGCGCCGCCCGTCGACGAGCAGCATGCAGCGGTGCTCGCTTTCCTCGCCGACGGCGAGTCGTGGTCGAGCTCGGCGCTCGCAATTGCGCTCGGAGCCAGCTCGCGCACTGTGCAGCGCTCGCTCGAGCAGCTTGCGGCAGCAGGCAAGGTGCAGTCGTTCGGTCGCGGGCGAGCGCGCCGTTGGATGACACCGCCCGTGCCGGGATTCCCGACAATCTTGTTACTCCCCGGCTCGCTGTCGGGTTACTAGTGTCGGGACGATTCAACAGATCTGAGCCTGGAGGAGAAGCATGAAACGATCTGCAGCCGAAGTCCTCCGCGAATATGGACCCTTTCCGGGTGTCGATCAGGTGGCTGGGGTTACGTTCGATGGTCAGCACGTCTGGTTTGCGTCCGGAGACAGGCTGAACGCCTTGGATCCTGCGAGCGGGAAGGTGGTGCGCGCGATCGACGTCGCCGCCCACGCAGGAACAGCCTTCGACGGTCAGCACCTGTTTCAGATCGCCGAAGATCGCATCCAGAAGATCGATCCCAACACCGGCCGCGTGCTCGCCACGATTCCGGCGCCAGGTGGTGGCGGCGACTCCGGGCTCGCCTGGGCCGAAGGAACACTTTGGGTGGGGCAGAATCGCGGTCGCAAAATCCATCAGATCGACCCGCAGACAGGGGCAGTTCTTCGCACAATCGATTCCAACCGTATCGTCACAGGGGTCACCTGGATCGACGGCGAACTCTGGCACGGCACCTGGGAAGGTGACGAGAGCGATGTCAGGCGGATAGATCCTGAAACGGGAAAGGTCCTGGAGAAGCTCGAGATGCCGCCTGGACAAGGCGTCTCGGGGCTCGAGTCCGATGGTGGCGATCAGTTCTTCTGCGGCGGTGGAAACAGCGGCAAGGTGAGAGCCATCCGCCGGCCCAGGCGAGCTCCGAGGAGCGGTTCATGAAGCTGAGCCCACCGTTGCAACAGTTCGACGATGAAGCTGAGAGCGTCCCGCGGCAGGGAAAATCATGATCAGAAAGCAGCATCCGCTGAAAGGACCGAACAGGTTCAAGCTCGGCGTCTTCTCGATGAACGCCGATGGCGGCCTGGCAATGACCACCGTTCCAGAGCGCTGGCGCGCCCGCTGGGAAGACAACCTCAATGCTGCCTGCATCGCCGATCGCGCCGGCCTGGAGTTTCTGCTGCCGATCGCGCGCTGGCGCGGCTTCGGCGGTTTGACGCATGTGCGGGAGTGGTCGTTCGAGACTTTCACCTGGGCGGCGGGTCTCGCCGTCGCTACGGAGGACATCGGTCTGTTCATGACCGTGCATGTGCCGCTGGTTCATCCGCTGCAGGCTGCAAAAGCGCTGGCGACGGTCGACCACATCTCCAACGGGCGTGCCGGTCTGAACATTGTCTGCGGCTGGAACCCGGACGAGTTCGCCATGTTCGGGCAGACGGTCGGCGACCGGACCTACGATCAGGCCGAGGAATGGATCGACATCATCGAGCGTGCCTACCAGTCCAGGGAGCCGTTCGACTTCGGCGGCGAGTTCTATGATCTGAAAGGGGTCGTCAGCCGCCCGGCAAGCCTGCAGGCGCCACGCCCTGTAACCATGAACGCCGCCTTCGGCGCGCCGGGGCGCAACTATGCGGCGCGCCACTGCGACTATTTGTTTTCGACTTTTTCCGAAATTGCCGATGGCCGCGCGCATGTTGTCGACATCACCAATCGGGCGGCGGAGGTCGGACGCGAAGTCGGCGTCTATACGGTCTGCCACGTCGTCTGCCGAGAGACCCAGCAGGAAGCCGAGGACTATTACCGGCATTACGCGCTTGAATGCGCGGACGAGGGCGCGGTCGACGAACATATGCGCAAGAAGAAGGAATTCGCGAACTCGCATGACGCGAAGGCCTTCACCGAATATCGGCAAAGGTTCGCCGGCGGTGCTGGAACGTTTCCGCTTATCGGCACGCCGGAAAAGATCGTAGACGATCTCACCAAAATCATGGACCAGGGTTATTCCGGCGCCGCCCTCACATTCGTCAACTACACCTACGAATTGCCCTTCTTCTGCGACCGCGTGCTGCCGCTGATGCGCCAGGCCGGGCTTCGCGTAAATTGATGCCAGCGGCCGCCATTCAAATCCGCGCGCCTTCCAGCAGACGACGCAAGGCGGACTCGGTCGCCAGCCTCGCGTCGGAGTATGCGACGGTCCACTCAGCACCAAGCCCCTTCGCTGCTTGCGCCAACGCAGCGACTCCGGTCAACCGTCTAGGGACTACGCATTGAAGAGTTTTGGCCACGTGCACGGTGGCGGATGACCGGCTCAGCCCTGCTTGGGCTTGTCGCGACGCTCGACGATGTAGATGTGGTCGGCCGCCAGGACCACTTCGCCATGCTGGTTGATCACCTCGCAGCGCTCGATGACCCGGCCCGAATCTGGCCGCTTCGGGTCGTCCTCCTTGACCGAGATGGTGGTGCGGGTCTTGATCGTGTCGCCGATGAACACCGGCTTGATGAAACGCAACCTGTCGTAGCCATAGGAGAAGGCGACTGGATTGACGACGCTTGCCGTCAGTCCGACGCCGACCGAAAAGACCAGCGTGCCATGCGCGATGCGCTGGCCGAACGGCGTCGTCTTCATGAATTCGGCGTCCATGTGATGGGGAAAAAAATCGCCGGTATGGCCGGCATGAACGACGAAGTCGGTCTCGGTGATGGTGCGCCCGCTGGTCATGCGCGACGAACCGATCTGGTAGTCTTCGAAATAGACAGTCTGCTCCATGTCAGGGCCTCGCCGCGATCGGTGTTGCCGGCGCCGCACTCGATTGGTAGGCGGCTTCGACCAGCGCCATCGTGTTCCAGGCGTCCTCGACGGAACTGACGAGCTCGGTGTCCTCGCCTGATGCGTAGCGCTGGACATTGGCCATGCGGCCCACGAAGGCGTTGGGAAACCATTCGCCGACGAGCGGCACCGTAACCCAGTCCGAGCCGCCCTTCGGATAGATTTCAAGAATATCAGGCTCGCCGCGCGGATAGTCGAGATTGAGCCCGAGTTTGAGATAGGCGGCGCCCTCGGTGCCGCAGACGCGGAACTCGCAAGCCTGGTATTTTCGGCCAAATTTATGATCGTGATTGATCGACAACGCGCAGCGCACTGTGTCGCCATAGTCGAGGATCGCGCTGGTGCGCGTTTGCGCAACCTTGTGGCCGGGATGGCCGAGCGTCTTGGCGTGAACGCCCCTGGGATCGCCGAGCAATTGCCGGATCAGGTCGAGGTAATGGATCGAATGCATCGCGATCTCGACGCGCGGCGCCTTCAACAGGAACTCCCACAGTTGCCAAGGTGTGGCAAGCGCCAGCCATGCGTCGAAATCGACCACTTCGCCGAGCCAGCCTCTAGCGATCGCATCCTTCAGCGCCAGCATCATCGGCGCGAAGCGGAGCTGGAAGTTCACCGCCGCCTTCAGTTTTTTGGAGCGGCAGATTTCGAGAATTTCGGTGGCCTCGGTGAGGTCGCTGCCCATCGGCTTCTGGATCAGCGCCACCGCACCGTCAGGCAATGCCTTGAGCACGCCGGCATGATGAGCCGGCGGTGTCGCCAGATCGAAGACGACGTCCCTGTTTGCCGCGGCTTCCTCGACCGACCGGTAAGCGGTGACGCCCCATTTCTGCGCCAGTCTTTCCGCCTTGGCATGGTCGGGATCGAAAAGCCCAGCGACCGGGAAACCGGCTTTCCCATAGGCCGGGAAATGCGCGTCGCCGACGATCGACCCGGCGCCGAAAATCACGATCGGCCTCGGCTTCGATGGCTTCGCCCAGGACTGGGAAAGCGACGTGGGTTCGAAATCGCCATCAGTCATGATGGAAGACTTCGTCCATCGATGCCCACCACTCGCCTTCCCCGCGGGTCGGCAGCGGCTCCTGGCAAGGCATGCACAGCGCCCACCATTCCTGCGTCTTGGGATCGGCGGCCATCTTCGCCATGTCGGCGGCATAGTCGGTGCCATGATATTCGAAATAACTGAACAGCAGGTGCTCCGGCTCTTTGAGGTAGATCGAATAGTTCTTGATGTTGCAGGCGGAAATCATGGCCAGCACGTCAGGCCAGACGGCAGCGTGAAGCCGTACATACTCGGCGACCTTTTCCGGCTTGAGGCCGAGCACCATTCCCATCCGCTGCATATTCGGCTCCCTATTTCATTATGTCGGTCGTGAATTCCGCGATGCTCTTCGCCTTCACCGCATCCCAGTCCCAGTCGATGCCGATGCCGGGCTCGTCCGGCGCCAGCGCGTGCCCGTCCTCGATGCGCATTTTCTTGGCCGTCAGCTCGTCGAGCTGGGGAATATACTCGACATATCGGCCGTTCTGAATGGCGCAGGTCAGGCTGACATGCAGTTCCATCAGGAAATGCGGGCAGACCGGGATGTCGAACGCCTCGGCCGCATGCGCCACCTTCAGCCAGGGCGTGATGCCGCCGATGCGGCCGACATCGACCTGGACGATCGAGCAGCCGCCTTTTTGCATATATTCGCGGAAATGCCGGATCGAATAGAGCGACTCGCCGATGGCGATCGGCGTCGACGTCGCATTCGACAGCCGCACATGACCGTCAATGTCGTCGGCCGGCAGCGGCTCCTCGATCCAGGCGAGGTCGAGGTCGCGCAAGCGCTCCGCCCGGCGGATCGCCTCGTCGACCGAAAAGCCCTGGTTGCAGTCGGTCATGATCTCGTAGGACGAGCCGACCGCCTGGCGCACCGCGGTCAGCCGGGCGAGATCCTCGGAGCCGTGCGGCTTGCCGATCTTGACCTTCGAACCGCGAAAACCCTTGGCCTTGGCGGCCAGCGCGTCCTCGACCAGCGCTTCGGTCTCGATATGCAGCCAGCCGCCTTCGGTCGTGTAGAGCGGGCAGCGGTCCTTGGCGCCGCCGGCCAGCTTCCACAGCGGCAGATTTTGCTTCTTCGCCCGCAGATCCCAAAGTGCTGTATCGATGGCCGCCAGCGCGATCGCGGTGATCGCGCCGATCGTCGTGGCGTGGGTGGCGAATTCGAGCTCGTGCCAGATCGCCTCGATCATGTCGGCGTCGCGGCCGATCAGTCGCGGCGCGAGATGGTCGGCCAAGAGCCGCATCACCGAGGAGCCGCCGGTGCCGATCGTGTAGCTGTAGCCGGTGCCGACCGCGCCGTCGGCGTCGGTGATGGTGACGATCGGCGTTTCCTGGCTGACAAAACTCTGGATCGCATCGGTGCGCTTGACCTTCGGCACCAGGTCGACGATGCGCAGTTCGACTTTTTCGATCTTTGCCATGACGTTAACCTCGCAATGTCTTACCCGTTTCAGCAGAAAACAAATGGGCCTGCGACAAGTCCAGGCTCATCTTAACCCGGTCACCGGCCTTGAGCGGTTTCGGGTTGAGCATGCGCGATACCCAGTCGCTGCCGTTGAATTCGGCGAACACCAGCGTCTCGTTGCCGAGCGGTTCGGTGACGGTCACCGGCAATTCCAGCTGATGGACGTCAATGTCTTCGCCCGAACTGATGCCGTGTCCCGTCGGATAGATGTCATCGGGCCTGAGGCCGAAGACGACCTTGTCGCCGGTTCCGACATTGGCCTTGAACTGGCTGGGCAGAGGCAGCCTCTCGCCGCTGGCGAACAGCAATTGTCCGTCGTCGATGGCTGCCTCGTGCAGATTCATCGGCGGCGAGCCGATGAAGCCGGCAACGAAGCGCGTCTGTGGCCGGCGGAAGACTTCGTCGGGCGGGCCGACCTGCTCGATGAAGCCGTCGCGCATGATGACGATGCGGTCGGCGAGCGTCATCGCCTCGACCTGGTCATGGGTGACGTAGATCACCGTCGACTGGACCTTGGCGTGCAGCTTCTTGATCTCGGTGCGCATCTGCGTGCGAAGCTTGGCGTCGAGATTGGAAAGCGGCTCGTCGAACAGGAAGACGTCGGGTTCGCGCACGATGGCGCGGCCCATGGCGACGCGCTGGCGTTGGCCGCCCGACAGCTGTGACGGCCTCCGGTCGAGCAACTGGTCAAGGCCGAGGATGGCCGATGCCTCGGCGACGCGGCGGTCCATCTCCGCTTTCGCGGCCTCCGCGATCTTCAGCGAGAAGCCGAGGTTCTCGCGCACCGTCATGTGCGGATAGAGCGCATAGGACTGGAACACCATCGAGATGTTGCGCGAGCGCGGCGGCAGGTCGTTGACCTTGCGGCCGCCGATCTCGATGGTCCCGTCGCTGATGTCCTCAAGGCCGGCGATCATGCGCAAGGTCGTCGACTTGCCGCAGCCGGACGGACCGACCAGCGCGATGAACTCGCGGTCGGCGACGTCGAGGTCGATGCCGTAGACCACGGCCACCGGGCCATAGCTTTTGGTGAGTTTCTTGAGGGATACGGTTGCCATGTCAGCCTTTCACCGCGCCGGAGGTGAGGCCGCCGACAAGGTGTTTCTGGACGATAAAGGTAAGCGTGAGCGCCGGTATGATCATGACCACGGCCAGCGCGCACATGCCACGCCAGTCGATGGTGAATTCGGCCGTATAGTCGAGCAGGCCGACCGGCAGCGTCTTGGAGTTGATCGAGCGCGTCAGCTGCGAGGCCAGCGCGAATTCGTTCCACGAGGTGAGGAAGGCAAAGATGCCGGCCGAGGCGATGCCGGGCCCGGCAAGCGGGAACTCGACCTGCCAGAAAGCCTGCCAGCGCGTGCAGCCGTCGATCTGCGCCGCCTCGGCGAGATCCTTCGGCACCTGGCGGAAGAACCCGTCGATCAGCCAGATGGTGAAGGGCACGTTGAGCGCGACATAGACCAGGATAAGCCCGAAAGGCGTGTCGATGATGCCGAGCCGCGCAAAGACGAAGAACAGCGGCAGCGACAGCGCGATGCCTGGCACCGTGCGCGTCAGCATCAGGCCGAGGAACATCGCCGACTTGGCGCGGAAGCGATAGCGCGCGAAAGCGTAGCCGCCGGCCATGCCGATGACGATGGCGATCACCGTCGAGGTCACCGAGACGATCAGCGAATTGCGGAAATAGTCGAGCACCGGAATGCCGCCCTTGCCGACGCCGCTGAACATGGCGACGTAGGCGTCGAGCGAGAGCTCCTGCGGTAACCACACCGGCGGCTTGGCCATGATCTCGACGGTCGGCCGCAGCGACGACAGCACGATCCAGATGCCGGGCAGGCAGATGACCAGCATGGCCAGGAACAATCCGACGCCGTGAGCGATGCCGAGCGCCTTGTTGCGGGCGCGATGCAGGCTGTTCTGGTCCATCCTCACCACTCCGCCGCGATCTGCGTGCACGCCGCGGCGAGCTTGCGGTAGAAATAGACGGTGAACAGGATGGACAGCAGGATCGAGAAATAGGCCATGGCGTTGGCCAGGCCCATCCTGGCGTCGCTGTAGGCGGTGCGGGCGACCAGCGTCCAGACAAGCTCGGTGCGGCCGGCAGGACCGCCGTCGGTCATGATCTTGACGATGTCATAAGCGCGCGCGACGTCGAGCGAGCGGATGGTCATGGCGATGAAGGCAAACGGCATGATGAACGGCCAGGTGACATAGCGGAATGTCTGCCACGGCGTGCAGCCGTCGACGCGGGCCGCCTCGACCGGCTCGCGCGGCATCGCCAGCAGCCCGGCAAGGATCAGGATCGCGAATACCGAGGTCGACGACCAGATCTCGGCGGTGAGGATGGCGATGAAGGCGAGATTGCCGTCGATCAGCCACGGGATGGCGCGGTCGGTCAGGCCGAGCGCCTGCAAGGCGTTGTTCACCAGCCCGATATTGTCGTTGAACATGAACTTGAACTGGAAGCCGACCAGGATCGGCGAAAACATCATCGGGAACATCATGATGGTGCGCAGGACCCGCTGTCCGCGCGACGCCTTCTCCACCAGCAGCGCCAGCCCGAGCCCGATCAGCATTTCCAGGTTGAGCGCCACCGTCAGCAGCACCACGGTGCGGGCGAAGGCGATCCAGAAATCCCCGTTGGTCAGGAGATTGACGTAGTTGCGCGCGCCGATGAAGACCCAGAGCGTCGCCGGCCTGGTCAGCCGGAACGGCGTGAAGCTGGAATAGAGCGAAAGCAGCAGCGGCAGGACCACCACCGCCGCCAGCACGATGACCGCCGGCAGCAGAAGCAGGAACGGCGGCGAGGGTCTCCAGCCTTTCATATCGATCCGGTTCTGGTTGGCGCCCTGATGCCGAAGGCCGCGATCGGCGAACGGTGATCAAGACAAGGCGTATTGCGCATGGTCGGTCTGGAAACGGTTCGGGGGCGCCGCTCTTTCACAAGCGAGGCGCCCCCGTGGGAGAACGTCAAAGCTTGCCGGCGTCTTCGAGGATCTGGGTGGCCTTGGCGGCAGCGTCGTCCAGCGCTTGCTTGGAGGTCTTGTCGCCGAGGATGGCCGCCTGCAACTCGGGATAGACGGCGTTGGAGATTTCGATCCATTCGGGCGTCTGCGGCACGGCGAAAGCGTGCTTTGCCTCTTCCTGGAACGCCGCAAGCACCTCCGCCTTGTAAGGGTCGCCGGCCGCCTGCTGGATGTCCCAGTCCCAAACGGCCGTGCGGGTCGGCAGCGGTCCGCCTGCCGCTTCAAGTTTCTGGCTGTCCTCATTGGTCAGGAACCAGACCAGCGACGCGGCCGCTTCCTTGCTGGCGCAGTCCTCGGTGACCGAAAACCCATGGTGTCCCGACCAGCCGGTGCGAATGCCGGCCGAGCCCTTCGGCGCCACCTTTACCCCGACATTGCCGGCGACCTTCGACGATTTCGGATCGTTGAAGAACCCCGCCCAGCCCGGCCAGTCGAGGTTGATGGCGACCGTGCCCGAGGCAAAGCCCTGGCCGAGATCGTCCCAGAGATAGTTGGTGGTGCCGGCCGGCACCGCCTTGGCCTTGTAGAGATTGACGAACCAGTCGAGCGCGTGCACGCCGGCCTGCGAGTTGAAGGCGGGCTTGCCGTCCTTGTCGAGATACTCGCCACCGTCGGCGATGAGCATCTCGTAGAAGCGGCCGTTGATCGCCTCTTCCTTGCCGGCGAATTGAGTGCCGTAGAAATCCGGCGGGCTGGCGAAGAATTCCGCCTGCTGGGCGACCTCGTCCCAGGTGTCGGGCGGCACCAACTCCGTGCCGTACTTGGCCTTGTAGGCGGCCTTCTTGGCTTCGTCCTGGTAGAGGCTCTTCTGATAATAGAGTGCCGAGACGTCGAACTGCGCGCGCGGCAGCATCACAAGTTTTTCGTCGAGCGTCGAGGCCTTGATCGTCGATGGCACGAAGGCGTCGATCTCCTCCTTGGGCAGCAGCGCGTTGAGATCGGTGTAGATATCAGGATATTGCGGCGCGAAGGACGAGTGGTTCGAGCCGACGCACCAGTTGATGCTGCCGGACGCGATGTCCGACTTGATTTCCTTGTCGAGCTCGAAGTGGTTCTTCTTCGAGATCACGTTGACCTTGGCGCCGGTCAGCTTTTCCCATTCGCCGATGCGCGCGTAGAGCCCTTCATATTGCTGGCCGCCGATCAGCTTGGCGTCGATGGTGACGCCGTCGAACTTGCCGGGCAGTTCGGCAGCGAAGGCAGTGCCCGCGCCAAGTGCCAGCAGCGCCACGCCGGCCGACAGGCCGTAAAACAGTCTGGTCATTCGATTCCTCCCAAAGGCCCTGCGTCGGCGACTTCGTATCGCCCCGATTTGCGTACTTCATTCATATACAAACAAAACATTTATGCAGCCGTCAAGCCGAAAGTTCTTTCCGGATGCAGGTCATTGTGCGTATATGAAAGCCGAAATTCACTGGAGAAGAGACTATGGCGGAGGACGAGGACGAAGACCGTTATCGTGCCCCGGCGCTGGACAAGGGCCTCGACATCCTCGAGCTTCTGGCCGGCGTCGATGGTGGCCTGACGCAGGCGGAAATCGCCAAGAAGCTCGACCGCAGTCCCAACGAATTCTACCGCATGCTGGACCGGCTGGTGCGCCGCGGTTACGTCACACGGCCCGACGGCGACCGTTACTCGCTGACGCTCAAGCTGTTTGGCCTGGCGCAGTTGCACGCACCGGTGCGCCGGCTGGTTTCCTACGCGACGCCGCTGATGCGTGAGCTTGCCGAAACCTCGCAGCAGGCGAACCAGCTTGTCGTCTTCGACCGCGGTTCCGCAGTGGTGATCGCGCAGCAGGAAGCGCCGGACTACTGGGGCATCTCGATTCGCGTCGGCTCGCATATCAGCCTGTTCGACACCGGTTCGGGGCATGTGCTGCTGGCTTTCCGCTCGCCGGAAGAGCGGCAGATGATGATCGCCGAGCATCTGCGCAGCACCGACAAGCCGCCTCAATCGCCGGAATTCTTTGCCCGCCTCGACCAGATTCGTGAACGTGGCTATGAGATGATGGCGTCGATGCAGACCGCCGGCGTGTTCAACCTGTCGACCCCGGTGCTGGGATCGGACGGCAAGGCGATCGCCGCGCTGTCGATCCCGTATATAACCCTGGTCAACGCACCCAAGGCGCCCGATATCACCAGGACAATCGAGTTGCTGCAGGCAGCGACCGAAAAGCTCTCGCAACTGGCGGGATCGGCGGTCAGCCAGTCGAAATAAATTCTTATTTGAATGAAGAATTTCTCCGTGAGATGATTTCGAGACACCGGAGGAGGAGCGCCGTCATGATCTTCGATACCCATCTGCACCTGATCGACCTTTCGGCGCTGCGCTATCCCTGGCTTACCGGCGTGCCGGCGCTCAACCGCGATTTTTCCCACGACGACTATGCAGTCCAGGCGCGCCGCGCCGGCATAGAGGGCGCGTTGCACATGGAGGTCGATGTCGATCCGGCCGACATCGAGGCTGAAACCGGTTATGTGAAGGCGCTGTCGCACCGGAAGGACAGTTTGCTGCGCGGGGCAATCGCCTCCTGCCGTCCCGAAGAGCCGGGCTTTGCCGCCTATCTCGAGCGCCAGCGCGCCGATCCATTCATCAAGGGTTTTCGCCGTGTGCTCCACGTCATGCCGGATGAACTCTCGGAAGGCGCGCTGTTTCGCGAAAACATCAAGCGGCTTGCCGACACGCAATTGACGTTCGATCTCGTCGTCCTGCCGCACCAAATTCCGAAGGCGATTGCGCTTGCTGACCTCGCGCCGAATGTTCAATTCGTGCTCGACCATTGCGGCGTGCCCGACATCAAGGGCAGCAGTGAGCATGCCTGGCGCGAGCATATGGCGGAGATTGCGCGCCGCCCAAACGTCGTCGGCAAAATTTCCGGTGTGGTCGCCTATGCGGACACTGGATCGTGGACTGTCGAAACGCTGCGTTCCTATGTGGAGCACACCATCGAATGCTTCGGCTGGGACCGCGTCGTGTGGGGCAGCGACTGGCCGGTCTGCACGCTTGGCGGCGGGCTTTCGACCTGGGTGGCGGCGACGCACGCGCTGCTTGCCGGTGCAAGCATCGATGAGCGGCAAAAGCTGCTCTCCGGCAATGCGAAGCGGCTTTGGAGCTTGTAAGCGGCTTCGGATCGTCGCCGACACGTGCCTCTCGCGGCCATAGAGCGACACAAGCAGCACGATCACCAGGCCAAGTGCAGCCTGCACGGTCGACGGCCGGAAGCCGAGGCCGATCAGCAGGGCGGGTTGCCGCGGATCAGACTGTTCATGTTCTCCTCCATTTAAGCTGTTTCAGGATCCTCCACCGGCAGCGCCGGGTGCCGGGAAACTCTCCAGAAACAGGCGATTGAGATCGGCAACGACGCGACCGGCATCGTGCTTCTCGGTCAGGCCGAGATTGATGCGATCGGACGCAGCCTGCTGGAATGTCATGTAGCCATCATGGCGTGGCCTAACCCAGGCATCCTCGAGCGTGGCGCGGGTATCCATGTAGAAATTACCGGCAGCTGCGTTGACGGCTGCATCGTCCCATGCTGCGGCATGGCCGGGCTGGCCGCCGGCCGACGCATAGGGGCCGCGCTGCACCTCGCCGCTGGCGATCCAGTAGGCGAAGTCGATAGCCGCCGGCTTGGCCTTCGAAAAGGCCGACACGGCAATGCCGGTTCCGCCGAGCACCGACCCGACCACACCGGCATCGCCGGCAGACGGAATGTCGGTGAAGGCAAGGCGGCTGCTTCGGAATCCGGCAATGGCATAGGAGACATAGCCGTAGATCAGCGGCGCGCAGGCGATCCGCGTGCCGGAGCTGGCCATCTCCTCGAGGACGTCGATCGGGTCCATGCCAAGGCAGGCCGGATCGACGAGAGCCGCGACCTCGCGCATCATCTCGAAAACGCGGCTGCCCATGTCAGGGTTAACGTGGTCGCCAGGCTCGTCGACGGCGGGCCGGCCGAGATTGCCGGCAAGCGTGTAGAACACCATCAGCGAATGCGGCGGCCTGAGCGGCAACAGCACGCGGCCTTGCCGCGCCAGGTCGAGTACATCGGACCAGTTCGCCGGCAAGGCGGGAAGCATGTCGGGCCGCCACGCCTGCACCTGGCTCGCCGTGTCGATCGGAAACGCCCACTGCTGGCCCTGCCAGTTGTAGCTCGGATAGGACCGGCCGACGCTGCCCGCCGCCAGCGCCGCGCGTTCCGCTTCGCGGCCAACGACGTCGAGCGGCGCCAAACAAGTCTCGGCGGTGATCTGGCCGACATGCGGATGATCGATGACGATCAAATCGTAGGCACGGGCGAGATCTTGGACCGGAAAGGATTCGAAATCCTGCAGCGAGCGCTTGTCCCATTCAACAGTAACGCCGGTGCGCTGCTTCCACAGCGCTGAACAGGCGACCATCGGATCGTAGCCGCGTGGATGGCTCCAGGTCATGCCTTTGAGCATCACGTCGTTCACAATCCGAACTCGTTGCGGATCTTTGCGCTGTGCTCGCCGATGCGTGGCGCAGCCCGCTCGACCTTCGCGCGCACACCATCGACCCGGAGCGGGGAGCGCGTGGTGAGGATCGAGACGTCGTCCTCGCGCGTCACCGTCTGCAGCATGTCGAGCACCTGAAAGCCTTCGCTGGCCATCATTTCCGGCCAGGTCAGCACCTTGGCGCACCAGATATCGGCAGGCTCGAGGATGGCAAGCCATTCGTCGACCGTCTTCGTCGCGATTTTTTGCGCGATGATCGCCTTGATCTCGTCGCGGGCGGTGAACCAGGTCGATGGCTGATCGCGATAGGGCGCAAGCGCTTCGAGTTTCAGGAGATCGGCGAGCTTCGAGATCGGCGTCATCGCGATCGCCAGATAGCCGTCCTTGGCCGGATAGACGCCGTAAGGCGCCGAAAGATAGGCATGGGCGCTGCGGAAGGCCGATCGCCGCGGCAGGCGGCGGCCGTCATTGAGATGCGTGGTCAACACCTCGAACTGGAAGTCGACCAGCGCTTCGAGCAGGCTGGTCTCGACATGGCTGCCCGTGCCTGTCACGCCGCGCCGCACCAGTGCGGCAAGGATGCCTTGCGCGGCGGCGGAGCCCGCCAACATGTCGGCAATCGCCAGGCCGAACGGCACCGGACCCTGGTCCTCGTCACCGTTCAGCCACATCACGCCGGAGCGGGCTTGCGCCAGCAGATCCTGCCCTGGCCGCTTGACCCACGGGCCTTCCTCGCCATAGCCGCTGATCGAGGCATAGACCAGGCGCGGATTGATCTTGCGCACCGCCTCGTAGTCGAGACCCAGGCGCTCGATGACACCGGGCCGAAAATTCTGGATCAGCACATCGGCCTTGGCCAGCAGCCCGCGCAGCGCCGCAAGGTCGGCCTCGCCCTTGAGATCGATGGCAAAGCTTTCCTTGGCCCGGTTGATGGCGTGGAAAATGGTGGAATCGCCGTCGATCTCGGTATCGCTGAGATAGAGCCGGCGCGACAGGTCACCGCCATCCGGCCGCTCGATCTTGATGACCCGGGCGCCAAGGTCGAGCAGCCGCAGCGAGCAGTAGGGCCCGGACAGGAACTGGCTCATGTCGACGACGACGAGCCCGGTCAGCGGCAATTCGGCAGTGGCAGCCATCGCCTATTTCTCCGTCTTGCCGGCGAAATCGGCCGGATTGCGGTACTTCAGGTGCTCGCGATAAAGCACGAGCTCTCCTTCGCGATCACCAGTGCCGACGATCCGTGGGACAGCGAATTGCATGGTCTATCCTCCCGTCAATCTTCTTTTGTGAATAGGCTTTTCACATATGGGATTGCGTTGCAAGCGTGAACAGGCGAAATTTCGCGCGAATCCGCGGCGGCCAACGCCGGCGGAACAAGGGAGGATTTATGCGGAATGCCTGTCTGGTCTTTGTCGGCAGTCTCAACCGCGAGGCGCCTTATTTTCAGGGCGCGCGCGGCGTCGGGCTCGGCGTCTACAGCTTCGACGAAGAGACGCTGGAGACGAGGAAACTGACTGAGACGGGTGACATCGACATCGGTCGTCGTCTATGGGCTGCGCGAGGACGGTGGTCTGACCGCGCCGTTGTCGAGCGTCACCCATGCCGGAACGGGCCCCGATACAGCTCGTCAGGAACGCCCCCATGCTCACAGCGTCACCGAGACGGTTGCCGGCGGCGTGGCGATCGTCGCCGATCTCGGCATCGATCGGCTTGTCTCGTACCGCATCGGGCCTGACGGCAGCCTGACCAGACTGGCGGAGTCGGTGCTTGCGCCCGGCGCCGGCCCACGTCACGTGGCGCTGCACCCGGGCGGGCGCTTCGTATTCGTGATGAACGAACTGGATTCAACGGTGGCGTCGCTTGCGCTCGACGATACGTCAGGAAGGCTCTCGGTCATCGACACGAAGCCGGCGGTCCCGGAGCAGGCGCGCAAAGGCAATCATTGCGCCGACATCCAGATCTCGCCCGACGGCCGCTTCCTCTACGGTTCCAACCGCGGCCATGACAGCGTTGCGGTGTTTTCTGTCGACCAGCAGACTGGCACGCTCGCGCTCGTCGACTATGCGCCGTGCGGGGGCGCCACGCCGCGCAATCTGGCACTGACGCCCTCGGGCGGCCATCTCTTCTCGGCGAACCAGAACGCCGACCGCATCTCGATTTTCGCGCGCGACGCGGCCACGGGGCGGCTGGCCGACACCGGGCGATCCATCGATGTCGGCACGCCGATGTGCGTGAAGATCGTGCTTTGAAAGTCACGCTGTCTCCTTCCAGCAGCGAGGGCGTGCACGGTCCTGTGATTTCGGCTGAGCCATCAGCGTGGTAGCTTCCAGTCGTTCCGCTGCGGAGTCGTCATGCGTACCAAGCTGCTAGAAATCACCCTTGCTATGCTGCTGCTGGTTGGCGGCCTTCCAGCCGGCCATGCGGAAGTGGCCGAGCGGCCGTCGCCTTCGGGCGGCGTTCTGTCGCTGCTTCCGCCGCCCCAGGTCTCTGATCATTCGATCGTGATCGCGGGACGCACGCTCAACTATCAGGCAAAGGCCGGCACGCTGTCGTTGCTATCGGGCAAGGGCGACGTCACCGCGGAAATCTTTCATGTCGCCTACACGCTACGTCCCGAGCCAAGCCGGGAACCAGATCCTCAGCGCCCGATCACTTTCGTATTCAACGGTGGTCCCGGAGCGGCTTCCGCCTATCTGCATCTCGGCGCGCTCGGTCCACGCGTGATGGCGACGGCGGCTAATGGAAGTTTTCTCCCATCGCCGCAGCGGCTTTTGGACAACCCGAACACCTGGCTCGACGTGACCGACCTGGTCTTTGTCGACCCGGTCGGAACGGGTTACAGCCGCGAAGCACCCGGAACCGAGGCACGCAGCTTCTGGGGCGTCAACCAGGATGCCGCGGCGATGGGCGCCTTTATCCGGCTCTACCTGGCACAGGCGGGCCGCACGGCGTCGCCGGTGTTTCTTGCCGGCGAAAGCTATGGTGGGTTTCGGGCGGCACTGCTTGCCAAGACGCTTCAGGATGATATCGGCATCACTCCTCGCGGCATCGTGCTCATCTCGCCGGCGCTCGAATTCACACTCGTGCGGCCCGACGAATTCCAGCCGCTCCACTGGGCGCTTGAGCTGCCGTCGCTGGCGGCGGTGCGCCTGCGCAGCGAAGGCGTCACCGGTTCCGAGCTGCAGGAGCGGTTGGCCGATGTCGAACGCTATGCGCTTGGCGACTACCTCGTCGCGCTTGCCAGCGGGCTCGAACAAGGTGGGCGCCTGGCGAGCCCGCGCGTTGCCGAAATCACCGGCCTGCCGCTCGAACTCGTCAAACGAAACTTTGCACGCATTCCCACCACACTCTTCGCCAAGGAGTTTGCGCGGGCAAGGGGCAATGTTCTCAGCGCCTATGACGGCACCATCGAAACGGCAGACATCGCCCCGGAAAGTCCAAGGCCTCGCGGTCCTGATCCGGTGCTCGACCGTAGCGTGCCGGCGCTCACATCCGCTTTTGTCAGCTATATCAGGGAGGAATTGAAATTCCGCACCGATCTAAGCTATCGGCTTCTCAATCGTGAAGTCAGCGGCAATTGGGACTACGGGACGAGCCCGGCGCGTCAGGGCTATGCCGGCGTGATGGATGACCTTCAGCAGGCTCGCGCGCTAAATCCCGGCCTCGGCGTTTTGATCGTCAACGGCTACACCGACCTGGTGACACCCTATCTGGTGTCACGCTATCTGGTCGGCCAGGTTCCTTCGCTTCCCGGCGCAAAGCCCATCCGCGTCGACCTGCTGGAAGGCGGTCACATGATGTATTTCAGGCCAGACAGCCGGCGCGCGCTGAGAGAGGCCGCGTCCGAGCTTTACCAAAAGCCGAAATGAACTGGATAAGATCGTAGCCGCCTCCTCGCATGAGCGAGGGACAATGCAATACGAACCGGCGAGACAAACAAGTCGATGACATCTCAGCCTGCAGAACTGACCTGGCTCAACCCGCCACCGCATCACGCTTTCGGCGACAGCACCGTGCATGTGCGGACCGGCAAGGAGACCGATTTCTGGCGCGAGACTTTTTATGACTTCTGGCGTGACAATGGCCACTTCCTCTACCGGCAGGTGGAGGGCGACTTCAGTGCCGAGGTCACCGTCAAGGGCGACTACAAGGTGCTCTATGACCAGGCCGGTTTGATGGTCCGGCTGAGCGAGACGCACTGGGTCAAGGCCGGCATCGAGTTCACCGACGGGCTGGCATATTTTTCCGTCGTCGTCACCAATGATGCTTCCGACTGGTCGTTGGTCAGCATCCCGGCTGGTCCGGACGGCGTCAGGATCCGGCTGACCCGCCATGCCGAGACCATCCGTGTTCAGTATCTTGATGCCTCCGACCATCACTGGAAGCCGGTGCGGCTCGCCTACTTCCCGCCCTCAAAAACAGTCGATATCGGCATGATGTGCTGTTCGCCGCAACGTGAAGGTTTCGAAGTCACATTCAGCGATTTTTCGGTCGGCCCGGCGATCTCGAGAGAACTCCACGACTGATGTGTGCTGTCACCGGATCGGGGCGCCGCTTCACAGCAGTATCGTTCCGACAGCCGAATTGCGCGGCAAGGTGGTCGTGCTCATTGACTGGCCAGCAAGAGAGTCCGGCCCATCCTCTCAGGCACTTGGCCGAAACGGATTGGCGATACGCAGCCCTTCGTCGAGCGCCATCCCATGTTGCATGTCCTCCGACCACAGTGTGTCGCAGCCAGCGTGAAGCGCTGCGGCGGCGATCATGGCATCGTAGATGGAAAAGCTGTAACGCTCGGCCAGCGCCAGCCCGGCCTCGTGCGTCTCGATGGTGATGGGATGGACGGTCAGCAGGCCGCGTAGCGTGGCCAGAAACGTGTGGGTCTCCATCCACGACAGCCGCATCTTGCGGCGGGCGACAATGGAGAGCTCGTTGAGAACCTGCACGCTGATCGCGCCGCCAGCGGCGATGGCCATCTCCGCCTGGTCGGCTTTTACGGAATCGCCCGACGCGATATAGACAAGGACATTGGTGTCGAAGAAGCTACCGGGCATTCGCCTCATCCCGATCGAACTTGAAATCGGCGGGAAGGCGACCGCGGAAGGCGCGAAGCCGCTTCAGCAATTCCTCGCGCGCAGGTTTGCGCGCGACGCCGAGTCGTCGGTCTTCGGCGACATGGATTTCAATCTCATCGCCTTCTTTGAGTTCGAGGGCCTCGACCACGACGGCAGGAAGACGGACAGCGAGGCTGTTGCCCCATTTGGCGACCTGCATCACACTCTCCTATAGATATACGTTAAGCGATATGTATATCCATAGGAAGCTGGATCAAGAGATCGCTCGATGCCGAAGCTATTGCTGCTGGATGCAAAGACCGTTTCATTCCAACAGAGTTCATCGGGCTGAAAGTCCGGATCCAGAAGCATCCGTCAGCGCGAATGCTTGAAGGTTTCGCCAAACCAGTTCCGCCACTTGGGTTCGCCCTCTGCGGCGCGCTGCTCGGCGTCGTCGCCATAAAGATACAGGGCCATGCTGGCATTTGCGCTGCCGTCGGTACCATAGGTTCCGATCAGGGCGATGCCGGGAGCAGGCGCATTCAGGCGCAGCACGACGAATCGCTGCTTGTCGTCCTGCCGCACGCGTTCGACCATGCCGGATAATCTCTCCGGCTGTTGCGGGCCGCTCCGCTCCTCACCGACGTTTGCGCCGGCCAGACCGAGCGTCTCGGTGAGCCGCCTCCAAGTCGAGAGCTGGCCGGCCTGCGTGTTGGCCATGACGCTGAAGCTGGCGGCCTTTTCGCCGGCGAAGTGCGACAGGTAAACGCGCAGCACCTCGAAAAAGCCGGGCCAGCCGCTCTCGAATCCTTCCAACTGATCGTCCCAGTCGTCGGTCGAGGCAAATAGCGAATGGACCATGCGAACAACGCAATGATCACCCGACCGGCTGGTCACGGTGATCTCCGTTGCGACAGGCGGCGCGCCTTCGCTCCACTCGCGTTCGACATAGCCGAAACGGAACGGCGGCTCCCAGATCGTCACTTCGCCGGTGGAGGCTCCATTGGGACCGAAGTCGAAATGAAGCCTGCCGCCGACATGCTCGTCGATCGTGGTTTTTGTGAACCAGGCAGTGTTGCCGGAACCCGTCGCAATTGCCCGCCACACCTGCTCGGGTGTCCCAGGCGTGATGAACTCCATTTCGACCCAATGCTTTCCGGTTTCGTCTTTCTTGATTGGCATGGGAATTCCTTTCAGGGTTTGGCGTCGTCAGGCTTCGGCCAGGGCGGTACGACGCCACTACTGGCCGACACGCGGTCGTTGGCGCGTCCCGATCGACCGCTATAGGCCCAGCGCCGTCGGTGAGATGACATACGACGATGCAGTTGCGACCATCAGGCGTTCGGATAGACCGCCCCATCGGCGTTTGCTCCGCTGGGCTCGACCAGCTTGCAGTCTTCCAGCGCCGCAAATGATACTTCCCTCTTTGCCGCGTGAGGCCGAGCCGACTAGCAAGCGAAGCGGCCGATGCAGGTTCCGTAAGCTCCTGGAGTAAGCGGGTTTCATGGGGTCCAAGGCCAGCGCCGCTTATCTCAATGACGTCAAACTCAAGCACACTCTTTTTCCATTGACAAAATATTTTGTCAAGACGCGGCTATGGCGCATCGTTTCCTTGTCAAGCAATCTGCGCGCCCGTAATCAAGCCGCGCCTGTCACTGCTCATAATGTGCGCGCACCAGCGGCAACTTTCACGTCTTTGGCGGGCTACAAGTCGGCGGAACTCAGGCTTTTGGCCTCTGACACCATCGCGGTGGCAATTTGTTCCGGAAGGCCGCGCCGGGCGCGGAAACATACGTCACGATCGGACCCTTGATCGGCCGACCGGGCTTCGGCGGACATATTTATGTCGGCTCGAAATCCGATTTTTACGACTGACTGACGGTCTACCTCAGAAACACGAGTGGTAGGACCTGAATCGCCGCACTAGAATCCGTACCATACCAGAATCCGTAAAGGAGAAGCTCCATGACATCGGACGTGGCAATTATCGCCGGAGCAGGACCGGGGCTGAGCGCCTCGCTTGCACGTCTTCTCGCCAAGGAGGGATTTCGCGTGGTCCTGGCTGCCCGCAACGTCGGCAAGCTGAGCACGCTGGTCGACGAGACCGGAGCGTTGGCGGTGGAAACGGACGTTGCCGATGTCGCGTCGGTCGAAAACCTGTTCGACGTCGCCGACAAGGCCGGTCCTCTGTCGCTTGTGGTTTTCAACGCCAGCGGCCGCGCCCGCGGACCGATCGCCGACCTCGAACCCGAAGCGGTAAGACAGGCATTGCTGGTCGGCGCCTATGGCGGGTTCCTGGTCGGCCAGCAGGCCGCGCGCCGGTTGCTTTCCCGCGGCTCCGGCTCGATCCTGTTCACCGGCGCCACCGCCAGCATCAAAGGGTTTCCGGGTTCGGCCGGCTTTGCCATGCCAAAGTTCGGCCTGCGCGGGCTGGCGCAATCCATGGCCCGCGAACTTGCCCCGAAAAACATCCATGTCGCGCATTTCATCATCGACGGTGTGATCGCGGCGAACGAGCCCGGACAGAATAGGCCCGAACAGGCCAGCGAACCCGACCGGCAGGATCGCCGGCTGTCTCCGGACGCGATCGCCGAAACCTATCTCGCAATCCACCGGCAGCATCGCAGCGCCTGGACTTGGGAGCTCGAACTCAGGCCGTGGGTCGAAAATTTCTGAGTCTCGGCCGGACTGCAATTCGTGCATGTGTTTGCCATGATGCCTTCGTGCCATGGAACACCCGTTCGGACGTTATTTGCCTGCCGGCCGCTAAACGCAGCGCTGACTTTCTCCCATTGGCATCGAGATTGGATCGACCGTTGCTTTGATCGCAACGACCTGCGTGTCACCGTAGAGGCCTGATCCAAGCTTGAGGCAGGAGGAGGTTGACCATGGCCAGGATTGTACCCGTGCTTGATCTCAGCCGTCTCGAACAGGGGGCGTCGGAGCGTCGGACCTTTCTGTTCGACCTGCGCACGGCGGCCCGCGATGTCGGCTTCTTCTATCTCAGCGGGCATGGAATTTCGGCTGTGGAGATCGACGAGGTGCTCGACGCCTCGCGTCGGTTCTTTGCCTTGCCGGAAGCCGACAAGCTGGCCATCGAAATGGTCAAATCCCCGCAATTCCGCGGCTACACGCGCACCGGTGGCGAACTGACCAAGGGCAAGGCCGATTGGCGCGAACAGCTCGACATCGGCGTCGAGCGTCGACCCATACCACAGGGGCCGGGCATTCCTGCCTGGACGCGGCTGCAAGGGCCGAACCAATGGCCTTCGGCCCTGCCGGAACTCGAGCCGGCGCTGCTGGCATGGCAGACCAAGGCGACGGCGGTGGCGATCCGCCTGCTGAAGGCTTTCGCGCTGTCGCTCGAACAGGCCGAGGACGCCTTCGATCCGATCTATTGCGGTGAGCCCAACCATCGCATGAAGATCGTGCGCTATCCTGGACGCGACGCAACCGGTGGCGACCAGGGCGTCGGCGCGCACAAGGACGGCGGCTTCCTGACGCTCCTGCTCCAGGACGACAACAAGGGGCTGCAGGTCGAATATGACGAAAGCTGGGTGAATGTGGATCCCATTCCCGGAACGCTGGTGGTCAACATCGGCGAGCTCCTCGAACTGGCATCGAACGGTTATCTCAGGGCGACCGTCCATCGTGTCGTCACACCGCCGGCCGGTGTCGAGCGAATATCCGTTCCTTTCTTCTTCAGCGCCCGGCTCGATGCGACGATCCCGCTGCTCACACTGCCTGAAGAACTGGCTGCCGAGGCGCGCGGACCGGCGAGCGATCCGGACAACCCGCTGTTTCGCGACGCCGGAACCAACGTGCTGAAAAGTCGCCTGCGCTCGCACCCCGACGTGGCGCGCCGGTATTATGCCGATCTCCTTGAGACCAGGGCGTCACCTGTCTGAAACGTCAGAGCAAATAGACCAGGAATTTTCGTCATCCCGCCGGCTTTTGGAATTTTGTTCGTCGCCAACACGCCCAAACAAGCTCAAACAGGTAAGACCGTTCGACGGTTTCCTCCCATTCCGCTGAACGGCGTTCCCCTCTGAAGGTTGTAACCTTCATTTTGGCCGGGCCGATTCGAGCCCGGCCATATTTTTCCGCGCTCTCTTGGCGAATGCGTCAGGGCCGATTCTTCAAAAAATTAGCTTCCCGCCAACGACAATCCACGGGCGCGTTCGCACAGCAGGGCAAGCAACTCGCTGCGCCGCGTTTCCGCTGTGTCGACTGGCAATACGAAGCAAAGGGTCTTGGTGATGGCGCCGTGGCCATCGCGGATAGGCGCGGCCATGCACCACGTGAAGCGGTCGGCCAGAGCAGCGGTCTCGCTGAAACCTTGCTGGCGGGCCAGGGCGACATCGCTGAAGAATTCGGCTGGCGCAATGACGTGGCCGTCGGGCAGCTTGTAGTCGCCAGGCGGGATGAAGTCCTTCACCTCTTCCTCACTCATATGGCCAAGCAAGAGCCGCCCGGACGCCGTCCACGGGATCGGCACCTCGACCCCGACATCGCTTGAAATCCGGAAAGGGCCGGAAGAGTCACGACAATCGAGAACGATGTATTTGTTCCCGCGCAGGCCGCACAGCTGCACGGTCTCGCCTGTCTCAGCGGCCATCTTGTCCAGCGTCTCGATGATGCGCCGGTAGTGGGCGTTGTGATGCGAGTAGGCCCAGCCGAACAGATGCATAGCCCGCCCGAAATAGACGTAGCCTTCCGTCCCGACGTTTTCGAGCATTTCGGCTTCGAGCAGGCTGTTGACGATTTCGTAGGTGGTCGAACGCGGTGCGCCGATCATCTTGGCGATGTCGCCGACGCGCATCGGCGCGCGGTGTCGTAAAAGCGCTTCCAGCAGCATGATGACGCGGTCGATGCCGCGGCGCCGTTCGCCATTACGCGGCTCGGCGCCGGCTTCCGTTTCGATCAGACCAGTAGCTCCATCGCTCATGTCGGCCGCATCCGCGTAGAAATCAATTCGGCCCTCGTCTCAAGACGCTTGAAAGATGTCAAGGCTCAGTCTAGCATCCCATTTGTCCGATATACAGACATGCTGTCTGAAATATCAGACAATAACGAGCCAGGCGCAGAAAATTCTGACGAAAAAACAGGCGGTTTCCGGATGCGGCAACCGGCGAGCTTTTTCGTCCGGACCCCGCACGTCCGGCCTAACCTCAGAAGGGAACAATCATGACGAAATCATCGTTTTTCGCATCCGCCAGCGCCCTTTGCTTCGGTCTCCTCCTGAGCCTCGGCGCCGGCTCGCAGGCCAATGCGGCCGCCAAATGCATCAAGGGCGACCGCAAGGCGCCGTACACGATCGGCTGGGCCAACATTTATTCAGTGCCGACCTGGATGAAGCAGACACAGGGCACGATCGAAGCCGAAGTCGAGGCGTTGAAGAAGCAAGGACTGGTCGACAAGCTTGTCGTGACCGACGCCCAGGGCGACGCCAACGTTCAGATCCAGCAGATCCAGTCGATGATCGATTCCGACGTCGACGCCATCATCCTGATTGCCGGTTCGTCGACCGCGCCGGCGCGTGTGCTGGCGGACGCTTGCGCCAAGGGCATCGCCATCATCAACTTCGATAGCCTCGTCGACACCGACCAGGTGACCGCCAAGGTCAACACCGATTCCGCCCAGTGGGGCGATCAGGCGGCCAAGTTCCTGATCGACGCGATCGGCGGCAAGGGCAAGATTCTGATCCTCAACGGCCCGGCCGGCGTTTCGGTCAGCGACGATCGGCGCAAAGGCGCTGACGCGGCGCTTAAGGCCCATCCTGACGTTACGGTCCTTGCCGAGACCAACACGCCCTACAATGTCGCGCCTGCACAGGAAGCCGTCACCAGCCTGCTGTTCGCCAATTCCGAGATCGACGGAATTCTGTCGCTCGGCGGCGCCTTGTCGGCGGGTGCGGTACTCGCCCTCGACAAGCAGGGCCGCGAACAGGTGCCGATCACCGGCGAGAATGCCCGCCAGTTCCTCGAACTCTGGAAGGAAAAGGACCTCAAGAGCTGGGCGACCATGCAGCCGAACTGGCTCGGCGCCTTCGCCGCCTACACCGCCGTCCAGGCGCTGGAGGGAAAGGATGTGCCGGCTTTCGTCAAGATCCCGCTGCCGGTGATCGACAATTCCAACATCGATCAGTACCTCGCCCGGGCGGCCGATTTTCCGGCCGACGGCTACATCTATTCGCCCTACGACGAGGAGCTGTTCAAGAAGCTGCTGGCTGAACAATAAGCCTGAAAGGTCGCAGAAATTGGTGGCCACTGCTCCGCTTCTTGCCGCGCGGGGGGTCTCGAAGTCCTTCTTCGGCAACCCCGTCCTGCGCGACGTTTCCATCGCTCTCCAGCCGGGCCGCGTGCATGCGCTGCTCGGCGAGAACGGCGCCGGAAAGTCGACGCTGATCAACCTCTTGTCCGGTGCCTTGCGCCCGGACGGCGGGGCGATCGAGGTCAACGGGCGCCCGGTGTCGCGCATGACTCCCGCCTATGCGCAACAGGCGGGGATCGCGGTTGTCCAGCAGGAACTCAGCCTTACGGCCAGCCTCTCCATCGCCGAAAACATCGGCCTTGGCGCCTATCCGCGCCGGTTCGGTTTGCTCGACTATCCCGAACTCGCCGTGCGGGCCAGGGCAGCATGCGATCTTGTCGGGCTTCACGAACCGCTCTCGATGCCGGTCGGACATTTGTCGCTTGGCCGCCGGCAGATGGTGGAGATAGCCAAGGCGCTTTACCGCCGGCCGCGCGTGCTCATTCTCGACGAACCCACTTCGTCGCTTTCGGCAACCGAAACGAAAGTCCTGACGGAGTTGCTGGAGAGGCTGCGCGGCGAGGGCATCGCTATTCTCTACATTTCGCACCGGCTGAACGAAGTCATGGCGCTGTGCCAGCATGTCACGGTCCTGAAGGACGGCACCTGCACGGCGGACCGCACGCTGGAAGGAACCGACGCCAGCGGACTGGTACGGCTGATGGTCGGCCGCGACCCCGGCGACCTCTTTCCGCATTGGCAGCCTTCGGCATCGGCTGCCAACGCCATCTCGGTTCGCAATTTTTCGGCCGGCCTGATGCGCGGCGTCGATCTCGACGTCAGGACGGGTGAGGTGCTTGGCATCGGAGGCCTGGTCGGGCAAGGGCAGGAAGATTTGCTGCTCGGCCTCTACGGTGCCATTCCGGCGAGGACGGCATCCGCGACCGTCAACGGTGCTTCGGGTCTGCCCGCCGGTGTGCCGAAGGCCAACGCGCTTGGCCTCGCCTATGTCCCGGCCGACCGCAAGCGCGAAGGCCTGCACCTGATCCATTCCATCATCACCAACATGATGCTGCCCGCTTTCGCAAGACTGCCGGCGCTGAAGCTGCGCAGCCGCCGTGCCGAGCGTGAGACGGCAAGAGGTCTCGCCGTCCAGCTTGGCATCAAGGGCGACCTCGGCCGGCCGGCACAGGCCCTGTCGGGCGGCAACCAGCAGAAGGTCGCGCTGGCGAAATGGATGCCGCACGACCCACTTGTGCTTCTCCTCAACGACCCGACACGCGGCGTCGATGTCGAGACCAAGCGCGAAATCTATATGATGCTTCGCAACTTCGCCGCCGCCGGCAAGGCGGTCGTGCTGCTCAGTTCCGACACACCCGAACTGGTGCACCTTTGCGACCGCGTCGCGGTGGTCCGGGAGGGCCACATCGTGGCCATGCTCGAGCGCGGCGCACTGAGCGAGGAAGCGATCGTTTCCGCCGCGATGGGCGCCGAACAGCGCAAGGTGGCGGCATGAGTACTGTGGGCTCCTCAAGGCAAGCCGGCGCTCTCTACTGGCCGGTTCAGCTGCGCCGCAATGTCGGCGTGCGGGGCCTGTTCGCCGTGGTCATGGCGTTCCTCGTCGCCTATGGCGTCCTCTTTCCCGGCCTCTTGACCGGTTCCGGCTTCGCCAAATTCACCCAGAGCTGGTTTCCGCTGGCGCTGGTCGCCATGGCCCAGGCGATCCTCATGCTTACCGGCGGTATCAGCCTAGCCATCGGCGCAATGGTCAGCCTGGGCGCGGTGATCGCCGCGACGATAATGACTGGGCCGCTGGGCGTAGCCGGCGGTGCCGCTGCGGTGGCGCTGACCGGTCTCGGCATCGGTGCCGCGACCGGGTTCATCGTCGTAAAACTTCGGTTGCCGGCTATCGTGGTGACGCTCGCCGGTTCCTTCATCATCGGCGGTGCTGCGCTGCTCATCCTGCCGAGACCCGGCGGCGCCATTCCGGAGTGGCTGTCGGACCTGCTCGCCGGCAACACGCCCGCGGCCTTCGTGCTGCTGGTGCTCATCGTCCTTCTGTGGAAGCTCTATCTCGCCACGCCGCTTGGTTTGAGCCTCTATGCCGCCGGCGAGAATCCGGTCGGCGCCTACCGCTCCGGCGTGCCGGTCGACGGCGCCCGGATCGCCGCCTACGCGATCAGCGGTCTGCTTTGCACAGGCGCCGGTCTGTTCGTCGCCGCGCAAACGGGTTCGGGCGATCCGGTCATCGGCACGGCCTTCACGCTGAATTCCATCGCCGCCGCCGTGCTCGGCGGCATCGGTTTCCTCGGCGGGCAAGGCACGATGCGCGGCGCTCTTGCCGGCAGCCTGCTGCTCAGCCTGATGATCAGTGTCATGTTCTTCCTCGGCTTCACGCCGGTCGCCCAGTATGTCGCCCAGGGCCTCATCATCATCGGGGCGGTCGCCATCCCGCAATTGCGCAAGGTGCAGCAATGACAGCATGGAAAGTGACTGTTGGCGGCAGACGCGCCCTGACAATCCTGCGCAGCCGGCCCTTCCTCACGGTCGCCATCGTAGCAGGGGTGTGGATCGTGGCCAGCTTCGTTTCGCGCGGCTTCGGCGCCTATGGCCATTTGCGCTATCTGGTCGAACTGGCCGCGGTCATCGGCCTGGTTGCGGCGGGCCAGACCTTTGTAGTCATCGCTGGCGGCATCGACCTTTCCGTCGCGGCGATCGTCACAGTGAGCGCCGTCAGCCTGCCGCTGCTGTCGTGGCAGGCGGATCCGACCGGGCTCACCGCCGTCCTTGCCGTCCTTGCATTGACGACGACAATCGGTTTGGTGAACGGGCTGGGCGTGGCGCTGTTGCGCGTTCATCCGATGATCATGACCCTGGCAATGGCGACATTCCTGCAGGGTCTTCTGATCATCATCGCCGGCGGCAGCGCCGTGACCGCCGAAAACCCGCTGGTGCGATGGCTCGGCAATGCGCGGCCGGCCGGTATTCCCGCAGGCGTGCTCTTGTGGGTGGCCGTCTCCGTGATCGTTCTGACCGCAATGCATGCCACATCCTTTGGCGCACGGCTCTTCGCCATGGGCGCCAACCCACTCGCCGCGGCACTCTCCGGCGTTCCCGTCGCCTCGACCACCCTGGCGGTCTACGGCATCAGCGGCTTCACTTCAGGGCTTGCGGGCGTGCTGGTGCTCGGCATGAACGGACAGGGCTATGTCGGGATCGGCGATCCCTATCTCCTCGCCTCGATTGCCGCCGTGGTTCTCGGCGGCACCTCGATCCTTGGCGGGCTCGGCACCTATGCCGGCACCATCCCCGGCGCCATCCTGCTGGTCACAATCACGGCTCTGATCACCGTCGTCAACGCATCGCCCGGCTGGCGCAGCATTCTGTTCGGTTCGCTGATCCTGGGGCTGCTGCTTCTCTCAGGCAGGGAGCAGGCCCGCCGATGACATACCGTCCAGCCGGTAGATGCGCCTTGCATTGCCGAAGAACAGCGCCGTCTGCTCGTCTGCGGAAAGCTCCCCGGCAATGGCCTTGAAGCTGTCATATACCGCATCAAACGACGCGTGCAGACCGGCCACCGGGAAGTCACTGCCGAACATCGCGCGCCGCGTGCCGAAACAGTCGATGCAATGCATGGCAACCGGCTTCAGGCTGTCGAGCGTCCAGTCATGATCGTAGGCGACCAGATCCGATATCTTGATGGCGACGTTGTCGCGCTCCGACAAAAGCCGAAGCGCTTCGCGCCACGCCCGCATTCCGTCGGCGTCACGGTCGATCGGGCTGCCGCAGTGGTTGAGGACAAAGAGCTGGTTCGGATAGGCCGCTGCGAGCCGCGCGGCGCCGGCGAGCTGGCGCGGAAACACCATCAGATCGAAAGTCAGCCGGTAGCGGCCGAGCAGGGACAGGCCGGCGCGCCAGGCCGGATCGTCCATGATGCCGTCACGGGCAGCGAAACGGCGGGCAGGGTCGGGATCCCAGCTCAGTATGTCGCGCACGCCGACGACACGGTTGAATGCCGCCTGCGCCTCGACCAGCGCCGGCGCTTGGCGGTTCGCCAGCGGGACGTGAACGACGTAGCGGGCGGCCACACCGCGCGACTTGTCGAGCGTTTCAAGCCACCGCGTTTCGCCGACGCAGTCATCCCCGGCCCAACCGGCTTCGACATGAACGGTGGCGACGACATTATGCCGGCTGGCGTCGCGCAAATAATCCTCAGGAAGATAGTTTCGCCGCAAGGGGCCAAGCTCGCCCAGGCCGCCGCGTTCGCCAGCCGTTGTGGCGAGCCATGGATGCCGGCCAAGACCGAAATCCCAGAGATGATGGTGGGCATCGATGATCGGTCCGGAGTAAGATTTTGGCACGCATCTCTCTCATGCTGTGGCCGGCATCGGAAATCGGTCCGGGCTTCATCCTGCGAAGGCGAAAGGACTAGCATCGGATGACCGAAAACTCACCCGTAGTGTCGCTCGCGACCCGTGAAAATTTCCTGCTCGACGACCGCATTCGCGGCGTGCCGCCCGGCACCTTCGGGCTGGCCAGCAGCCTTGTCGCATCTGAGCGCTGGCATCCGGCTGATGGGCGCATGTCGTTGCCGGTGCTGACCCTCGACGAGGAGGCCTTCATCGCCAATCGCGACCTGTTTCTGCGCTACGCACGCGAACAGGGCGCCATGATCGCGCCGCATGCCAAGACCCCGATGGCGCCGGACCTTGCTCGATCGTTGGTAGAGGCCGGAGCATGGGGCACGACCGTCGCGGATATCAGACAAGCCGCGGTGATGCTCAGGGCCGGCCTCACACGGCAGATCATCGCCAACGAGGTCGGTGGATCCGGTGGCGCGAACCGGCTCGCTGCCCTTGCCGGTGCCTGGCCAAGCGCCGAGCTCTTCGTCTTCGCCGACTCTGTCGCCGCCGTGAATGCACTTGCCGGCGCCTGGCGGGCCAATGCGACGCTGCCGCCGTTGCGCGTGCTCGTAGAACTCGGTGCGGGGAGGGCAGGCGCCCGCACCACGACGCAAGCCGAGGCAATCGCCGATGCAGTAACAGCTGCCGGCGGGCGGCTGCTGATCGCCGGCGTCGCAACCTACGAAGGTGCCGCGGCGCAACCCGACCCCGGCCGCACCGACCAGGTGATATCCGCCCTGCTAGCAATGACCGCCGACATGTTCCTGCGGCTCCGCGCCCGCGTCGGCGGCATTGCGCCGCTGATCGTCACGGCCGGCGGCTCGGTATTCTTCGACAAAGTGGTCGCCGCGCTTTCGCCCGCCGTTTCCAGGGACGGCAATGCGACGCTGGTGTTGCGCAGCGGCGCAATCTTCTTCCACGACCATGGCAGCTATGATCGCTCGCTTAGCGCACTCGATGCCCGCAAGGGCTTCGCGGTCGGCGGCGTCAGCGTTTCCGCACGAAACTCGTTTCGTCCGGCTTTGCGCCTATGGGCCGAAGTGCTGTCGCGGCCGGAGCCCGGCCTTGCCATATGCGGCATGGGCATGCGCGACGTGTCGTTCGATCAGGGCTTTCCAATGGTGCTCGCGGTCTTCCGGGCCGGCAAGCCGCTGCCGGTACCGCGCGCCGAGGTCTTCAAGCTCAACGACCAGCACGCCTTCCTGTCGATTGCACCCAGCGACGACATTGCCGTTGGCGACGTCGTTGAATTCGGCATCTCCCATCCCTGCACCTGCCTCGATCGCTATCGCGTGATCTTCGGCGTCGACGCGGCCGGCCATGTCCGCCACGCCTTTCCCACCTATTTCGGCTGACCGGATCTTGCGGCGGCCCTAGAGAACCTTGAAAGGATCCAATATGATCAAGTATTTCCAGTCCGGTGCCCGCATGTCGCAGGCGGTCGTCTATGGTGGCCTCGTCCACATCGCAGGCCAGGTGGCCGACAATCGCAAGGCCGGCATCGAAGGCCAGACCAGCGATGTGCTCTCAAAGATCGAGGCGCTTTTGGTCGAGGCCGGCAGCAGCAAGTCGAAGCTTGTGGCGGTCAACATCTTCCTGCCGCAGATCGGCGACTTCGACGCCATGAACAGCATCTACGATGCCTGGGTGGATCCTCAACGCCTGCCGGCGCGGGCCTGCGTCGAGGCGCGTCTCGCCGATCCCGACCTCCGCATCGAGGTCACAGCGATCGCCGCCGTCTGAGTTGCCGCCATGCACACCGGCCTCACCCATACGCTCGACTTCGACTGGGACGGCAAGACATCAGGCCACCTCAGTATTCCCTTCTCGATAGACCGTTCGCCCTATTTCCAGGTCAAGGTCCCGATCTGCCTCATACGCAACGGCGAAGGCCCGTCGCTGCTTCTGATGGCCGGCAATCACGGTGACGAATATGAGGGCGAGCTGTCGCTGGCAAAGCTGATCCGCCGGCTCGATCCCAAGCAGATCAAGGGCCGCGTTACCATTCTGCCGATGGCGAACGCACCGGCGGTCATGGCCGCCAAACGCTGTTCGCCGCTCGATGGCGGCAATCTCAACCGCGCCTTTCCGGGCGATCCGTCGGGCAAGCCGACAAGCCGGCTTGCCAATTTCCTGGAGACGGAACTGTTCCCCCGCCACGACGTCGTCTTCGATATTCATTCGGGCGGCACCTCGATGGAGCATCTGCCAACGGCGCTTGTCGAGCGCCATACCGATCCCGACCGCCACAGGCGCGGGGTGGAGCTGATGCGGGCGCTCGGCATGCCGTATGGGTTCGTGGCCGACAATGGTCAGGCCTCGCCGACCTCCATGGGCGCAGCCCGCCGGGCCGGTGCCATCGGCGTCAGCGGCGAGTTCGGCGGCGGCGGCACCGCCACAGTCGACACCATGGCGATTACCGCTCGCGCGATCGACAGTCTGATGATTACCCTCGGCGTGATCGAAGCGCCGGTCCTTGCGCCTGAGTCAAAGCCTTCGGCGCCGACGCGACTGCTCTCGCTTTCCCGGCACAGTCAGGGCCTCTATGCCACCCGCCGCGGCTGGTTCGAACCCGACGTCAGGCTCGGCGACGGCGTGAGCGCCGGACAATTGGCCGGCTGGTATCATGACCTCGAACGGCTCGATCTTGGCGAGGAAGCCCTGCATTTCGCCGAAAGCGGTATCGTACTTTCGCGCCGGCTGCACACGATGTGCGAGGCGGGAGACTGCCTCATGCAAGTCGCCGAACCGGTGGAAGGCTGACGGGAGCCAATCGGCGTTTGTCTGCCGCGTCACTCCAGAGGATTGAGGTTATTTCATGCAGCTTTCGATGTGGACCTATCCCTGGGATGTCCAGGATTTGGGCTTGGAGATGGTCGAGCGCGATCTCGCTGAGCGTGCCGGACTCAACATGATCAGCTTGGCGACGTCCTATCATGCCGGCCGATTCCTGCAGCCGCGCAGCCCGCGCCGCAAAGCCTATTTCCCGGAGGACGGCACGATCTACTTCAAACCAACCACCGCGCGATGGGCCGATCTCGTGATCCAGCCCAAGGTGGCGGACGTGATCACGGAAGGTGGCGACGTTCTGGCCGAGCTTGTCCAACGGCGCGAGGCAGGCGGCCTCCAGGTGTCGTGCTGGACGGTCTGCCTGCACAACACCCGCCTCGGCATGCTTTATCCGCAGGCCGTCACCCGCAACGCCTTTGGCGACCCCAATTATTACAATCTCTGTCCATCACATCCGGATGCACGCGCCTATGTCCGTGCGCTAGCCGCGGATATCACCCATACTTACAAGCCGGACAGAATCGAACTTGAAAGCCCGTCCTTCATGGGCTTTGCCCATGAATACCATCACGAGAAGGACGGTGTCGGGCTGATGCCGGAAGACGACTTTCTCCTGTCGCTGTGCTTCTGCCCGTCCTGCCTCGCCCGCGCCGCCGGTGCCGGCATCGAAGCCGAGGCGGCGCGTGAGCTCGTCGAGCAGTGGATTGCCGAGGCGTGTGAGCGCGCGATGCCTGAACGGCGTTTTCCAGAATTTCCCGCAAGTGGCCTCGACACCTTTCTGCCCTGGCCGCAACTCCACGCCTATCTGTTGTGGCGGTTCGAGCCGGTGACCAGTCTTGTCGCCGAGCTACGCGAGGTTGCCGATCCGGGGACACGTGTCCTCATCATCGACCTGAAAGACGGCTGGCTCGGCGGCTGCGATCTGGCAGCGCTGGGCAAGGTCTGCGACGGGGCGATCCTGTGTGCCTACGACATGCAGGCCGGCGACGTCGCAGGCCTGACGGCGGCCGGCCGCACCGCGCTCGGAGCAGAGAAATTCCTCGGCGTCGGTTACCGACTCTTTTATCCGGAGATGGCGGGTCCTGAAATCCTCGCCGCCAAGGTGAAACCGGCGTTGGCGCCGGACGTCGACGGTATCAATTTTTACAATTACGGGCTTGTTCCCGCCGCACGACTCGATTGGGTGCGTGCAGCACGAGCTGTTTGAACAATCGATCCGTGTGCCGCAGTCTAGCTGTTAGCCGGCTTTGCCGTAAGCGCTCATATGCAGCTGCCCTGCCACATTGCGTCGCGACGAGAGGCGCGCGACCTGCCCGCCTTGTTGAAGGTTTAAAGGTGGTCGGTGCGCGAGTGGAGGCGGCAGTCGCAGAACGGTCTGATCTCCACCGACCCCGAAGCCGGCAGCAGGCTGAGAAATATCGCCGCTGCCTTCGACAGCGTCCGGCGTGAAGAAAAACCCGACAGCACGGACCATCGCCGCGTCTGATGAGTCCCGACGAAATCTGTTGGGGCCACTGCACTACCTGTTCGCATCGCGAGGTCTCCGGCAGTCGCAAGCGCTTGGTGACGCCTGCCACTCACGGTGCAACTTTCGAACACGCGCGATTACGGATCGCTTACGGCATTCGGCGTGACAGCCTCGCCGAGCATCGCTGCTACGATTTGAGGTCGCGCTGACGTTGCCGGCGCGAACGGCCGGTCGTTCAATCGGCCGGGACGCTTTCCAGTCGCTCTCCGCCGGCTTTTGCGATGAAGCTGCGCCAACCGCCATAGGCCGAAATGTCGATAGCTCGTGACAACCCGGCGGTCTCGACCAGAAAGCCCTTGGCCGATGTCCCGTCATCGAGCTCGATCGTGCCGATGCCGAGCGGCGGCGGGATCGCGGCGACGAAGCGCCCGAAGGCAGCCGCTGAAAGCCGCCAAACCTCGACCTCCATCGACTTGCCGTTGCCATCGGCAACACGCACGAGCCCAGGCTTCGGCACGGATTGGCCGGCGAGTGCGTAGAGCTGATAGGAAGCAACCGTCCTGGCGGCTCTGCTCAATCGCGCGCCAAGCGCGCAGAGCTGGCCGTTGAGCGGCATTCCCGACAGATGCGCGCCGACGACCACGAGCTCGATCATGCCGTCATCGAGGTCAGGGGCCTTGGCGACGCTGGCAGGCATCGCCCAATCAGTCGCGCCAAGGTCGAGACCGCTGGCTGCCTGCAGCTCGCTGGCCAGCGACGCCGTCAGGGCGTCCTTGCCGGCGGCGGCAAGCAAGGTAACGCTCATCGGCAGACCGTCGTCTCGCTTGCCCGTCGGTACGGCGACGCCGCACATGTCGAGCAGATTGACGAAGTTGGTGTAGGTGCCGAGCCGGCTGTTGGTCACGATCGGATCGGCCAAGACGACGTCGACCGTGTAATGCGTCGGCGCCGTCGGCACGCAGAAGAGGTCGACTGAGGCGATGACCGGCGCGAGCCTGGCCTTGTAGGCCTGCAGCGCATACAGGCCCTTGAAGGCGTCCGCTGCTGAAAGCTTACGCGCCCCGCCGATGATTGTGCGCGTCACCGGATGCATGACCGCTTCGTTCGCTTCCATGAAATCTGCGATCGCCGCATAGCGCTCGGCCACCCAGGCGCCTTCGTAGAGAAGGTTGGCGGTGGCGTAGAAATTGCCGAAGGGGATTTCGACCAACCGGCAGCCGAGCTGTTCCAGCGTCCGCAGCGCCGTTTCGAATCCCGCCTGCATGGCCGCATCGCCAAAAAATTCCCGGTCCGCTTTTGCCGGAATGCCGACAGATAGCACGGGTGGACGCGGACCGAGTGACGCGATGGAGCGCGAATAGGGATCTTCGTCATCCTTTGCTGCCGCGGCCCTGAAGACGCTGTAGGCGTCATCGACGGTGAGCGCAAAGACGGAGACGCAGTCGAGCGTGCGGCAGGCCGGCACGACGCCGGCAGCCGACAGCGCGCCGACGGTCGGCTTCAGTCCGACAATGTTGTTGAGGCCGGCGGGTATGCGGCCGGAGCCGGCGGTATCGGTGCCGAGCGCGAAGGAAACGATACCGCGCGCCGTCGCCACCGCCGAGCCGGACGAGGAGCCGCCTGGCACCAGTTTCGGATCGATCGCGTTTCTCGGGACCGGATAAGGTGTGCGCATGCCGACCAGGCCGGTGGCGAATTGGTCGAGATTGGTTTTTCCGACGACCAGTGCGCCGGCCGCCCTCAGACGCGCGACGACGGTGGCGTCTTTCGCCGGCAAATAGGCATATTCGGCGCAGCCGGCCGTGGTAGGCATGCCGGCAACATCTATGTTGTCCTTGACCGCGAACGGCACGCCCCAGAGCGGCTTTGTCACCGGATCGAATCCGCCGAGTGCTTCGGCTTCGGCGAGCAGCTCCGCCTTGCTCGCCAGATGGATGAAGATGCCGGGATCGTCCGCTTCCGAAATGCGCTGAAACACTGTTTCAATCACGGCTCTAACCGACATGCCGGAGGCATAGGCCGCGTGCAGGCTGCCGATATCGAATCGGATGTCGTTCATTTCGCCTCGCCCAGAATGACCACCGGCAGGTTCCACTGGATCAGCACGACGCAACCGTCTTTCGTCCACACCGAATGCTCGGTCCCGACCGGGTTCAGGATCACGCTTCCGACAGGATAGTCGCCGTTCTCGTCGCTCTGTGTGCCATCCAGCACGACGATGGTTTCCAGCCCGACATGGCGGTGGCGTGGCACGCCTGCGCCGGGCCGATAGTTCAGGATCGCGACGGACGGTTCCACCGGTCCGCCCTTGAGCAGCCAATGCGCCGTGATGCCGTCGCGAAAATGCTCGAATGCCAGATTGCGCCAGCTCCCATCGATGAGAGCCGGATATGCAATGTTAGGCATCGGCAATTCCCTTGAGCACCTGGTTTGTCGTCGCCGTCCAGCCGACGATCGCGCCCTGCGCCCTGATCATGGCCAGCGCGGCCGCCTTGAACTCCGGAAAGTAGCTCTCCGTCGCATCCTCGGCCAGCAGGCACTCATAGCCGCGGTCGTTGGCCTCGCGCATCGTCGTCTGCACGCAGACTTCTGTCGTGACTCCGGCAAAGACGAGTTGCTGCGCGCCGAGCCGCTTCAGGTCCTCGCCGAAGCTGGTGGCGTAGAAGGCGCCCTTGCCGGGTTTTTCGATGACGATTTCGCCAGGCAACGGAGCAAGCTCGTCGAGGATCGCCGTTCCCGGCTCGCCGACGATCAGCACACGACCCATTGGGCCATCATCGCCAATCCTGATCGACGGATTGCCGCGATTGCGCTTGGCCGACGGCAGGTCCGAAAGGTCTGGTCTGTGGCATTCCATTGTGTGGATCACCGGCAGGCCGGCCTCCCGAAATCCCTCGATAAGCCTCTTCACCGTCGGCACGATCGCCATCACCCGGCTGACGTCATTGCCGAGGCCGGCGCCGAAGCCGCCCGGCTCGGCAAAATCGCGCTGCATGTCGATGACGACCAGCGCCATCGCCTCAGGCTTGAAGGCAAACGGAAACGGCAGCGCATCGATCTCCGCCATCAGTGATGTCCGGCCATGTATTCGCCGATCGTCTGCACGCTCGCCTGCGCGATCGGTGTCTCATAGACCAGCGCGCCATCGGACATGACGAAAATGCGGTCTGAAAGCTCAAGCAATTCATCGAGGTCTTCCGACATCAGCAGCACCGCCGCGCCGGCGTTGCGCGCCTTCATGATACGGGCGCGGATTTCGGCGACGGCGGAGAAATCGAGGCCAAAGCAGGGATTCGACACGATGAGAAGATCGACCTCGCCGGTCAGTTCGCGGGCGAGCACAGCGCGCTGCACATTGCCTCCGGACAGCGATGAAATGGGCGAGGCGAGCGAGGCCGTCTTGACCTTGAACTGCTCGACCAGGCGCGTCGCATAGTCCCTGATGGCACTCATCTTGATCCAGTTGATCGGCTTGCCGGCCTCGTTCAGGTCGAAGGTGCGGAAAGCCATGTTTTCGGCCACCGTCATCCTCGGCGCACAGGCATTGCGCAACGGCTCCTCCGGGATGAAGCGCACATTGAGCGTGCGGGCCTCGGCGCGGCTGGCGCCATAGGGCGATCCCTTCACCAGAACGTCGCCGGCATCACGCCTACGCTGCCCGGCAAGGACTTCCAAAAACTCCTTCTGGCCGTTGCCCGAGATGCCGGCAACGCCGACGATCTCGCCGGATTTCACATCGAGTTCGCCGATATTGATGGTCTTCAGACCGGTGCGGTCGGGCGCCTTCAGCGAGTTCACCGTCAGTACCTGCCTGGCATCGACCGGCACTGGAGCGCGCGAGTCGAGCGCGGCAATCGGCTGGTCGCCGATCATCATCGCCGCCATCTGCTTGTGAGACAGCTCCGATACTGTCCCGGTTCCGGTCAGCCTGCCTTTGCGCAGCACCGTGATGTCGTCGGCAAATGCCGTCACCTCGTGGAATTTGTGCGAGATCATAAGCACGGTGAGGCCGTCCGCCTTGGTCATGTCGCGCACGAGGCCGAGCACTTCCTGCGCCTCGCCGGGGGTGAGCACCGACGTCGGCTCATCCAGCACCAGAAAACTGCGGCCGAGATAAAGCTGGTTGATGATCTCGAGCTTCTGTTTTTCGCCGGCGGCAAGTTCCGCCACCTTGACGTCGAGCGGCAGCTTGAACGGCATCCGCTCCATGAATTGGGCAAGTGCCGCGCGCTCCTTGCGCCAGTCGATAATCCCCGGCACCTTTTCGCGCGAAATGACCAGGTTCTCCGCACCCGTGAGCGACGGGACGAGGGTAAAATGCTGGTAGACCATGCCCAGGCCCAGCGCCGAGGCATCCTTCGGACTGGCAATCCCTACCTCGCGCCCGTCGACCAGAATGTCGCCGGAGGTCGGGTGATAAAAACCCATGATGCATTTGACCAACGTCGACTTGCCCGCGCCGTTTTCGCCAAGCAGCGCATGAAACGATCCCGCGGGCACCTTGATCGAGACGTCGTCGAGCGCGGTGAAGGCACCGAAGCGCATGCTCATGCCGTTCGTCTCGACGCCGACGGCCTTCTTGCCGCTTTCACGCATCACGACATCCTCATGGCAACTGGGCAACGAAGGACACCGAGTTCGACACCGCGCCGAACACCCCGCCTTGCATCTTGATCATCTTGATCGCGGCGAGATGATTGCCGTGGTCAGTCGCCCCGCAGCAATCCTCCAGCATCACGCATTCGAAACCGCGGTCGTTGGCTTCGCGCATCGTCGTGTGCACGCAGACGTCGGTGGTGATGCCGGTCAGCACGATGTTTTCGATGCCGCGCTGGTTGAGGATCAATTCGAGGTCGGTGGCGCAGAACGAGCCCTTTCCCGGCTTGTCGATGATCGGCTCGCCTTCGGCCGGATAGAGGTCGGGGATGATGTCCCAGCCCGGCTCGCCGCGCACCAGGATGCGCCCGCAAGGTCCGGGGTCGCCGATGCCGGCATTGATGCGGCGCGAGCGCCAGCGCTTGTTGGCCGGCAGGTCGGCGAGATCGGGCCGGTGGCCCTCGCGCGTGTGGATGATGGTGTAGCCCTTCGCCCGCATGGCCGACAGCACCGACCTGATCGGTTCGATCGGCGCCCGCACCAGCGAGAGATCGTAGCCCATATGGTCGACATAGCCGCCCGGCCCACAGAAATCGGTCTGCATGTCGATGATGATCAGCGCCGTGTTGTCGGGCCGAAGCTCGCCATTGTAGGGCCATGGATAGGGATCGGCGTCGATGTAGCGCTGCGTGAGCTCGGCTCTGGCGTTCATTGAGCAAAACTCCTGTCTGGAAACGTCATTTGGTGATCGACAGTTCGCCCGGCGCGCCGGCCAGCGAACGGGTCGGCGACGAGGTGGCGATCATGATAACGAGGGTGAGAATGTAAGGGGCGGCGTAGAACAGATAGTAGCCTTGCGTGACGCCGACCGATTGCAGCGCCGGCCCGAGCGCGCCGGCACCGCCGAACAGCAGCGCGGCGGCAAAGCAGCCGAGCGGGTTCCAGCGCGCGAAGATGACCAGCGCCACTGCCATCAGCCCCTGGCCCGACGAAATCCCTTCGGTCCAGCTGCCGGGATAGTAGAGCGACAGATAGGCGCCGCCGATGCCGGCCAGCGCGCCGCCGATGCCGGTGGCGATGAGGCGCACGGTGTTCGGGTTGAGGCCGATGGCGCGCGCGGCGTCGGAGCTGTCGCCGACCACGCGCACGATTAACCCGGCGCGGGTGTTGCGGAAAGCCCACCACAGAAACACCGCAAGTGCTGCGCCGATCAGGAACAGCACGTTGACGTTGAGCGCCGCCTGCACCTGCGGAACGTCGGACCAGCCGCCAAAGGGGATGGCCGGCAGGTCGGGCGCCGAGGGCTGGATGAATGGCTTGCCAAAGAAGAAGGCGAGACCCGAGCCGAACAGCATCAGCGCAATGCCGATGGCGATGTCGTTAACCCCACGGAATTTGCAGATCCAGCCGTGGAACAGGCCGAAACAAAGACCGGCGACTGCGGCAGCCAGCAGACCGAGCCATGGCGAGCCGGTCATCACCGCAACGGCATAGGCGGTCATCGCGCCGAACACCAGCGTGCCTTCGAGGCCGAGATTGATGCGCCCCGAACGTTCGGTGATGGCTTCGCCCAGCGACACGAAGATAAACGGCGTCGAGACGCGGATGGCGCCGCCGAGCATGGCAAGGGGAACGCCCCAGAGGCCGATCTCGGTTGCGTCCATCAGGCAGTCCCCTTCAAGAGATCGGGCCTCTGCCAGAGGTCGGGATTGAAGGCCTTGAAGCGGCCGTAGAAGGTTTCGCTGAACAGAATGACGACGAAGAGCATGCCTTGCAGCACCAGCACGGTGGCGTCGGGCAGATCCATGCGGCGCTGGATCAGACCTCCAGAGGCGTCGATGCCGCCAAGCAGGAAGGCAACCGGAATGATGGCGAGCGGATTGTGGCGGGCGAGGAAGGCAACCAGGATACCGGTATACCCATAGCCGGCGGCGAGCGAGGCGTTGGCGCTGCCTTGCACGGCGGCGACTTCCAGCATGCCGGCAAGGCCGGCGAAGCCGCCGGCCAGCGCGGTGAAGCCGACGATCAGCGGTCCGACGGCAAGCCCCTGCACCTGGGCTGCCCTGACATTGCCACCGGCAATGCGGGCGGCGAAGCCCCAGCGGGTCTTTTCGATCAGCAGCCAGGACAGAACGCAGGCGATGACGCCGACGACCAGGCCCCAATGCACGTCCATTCCCGGAATGTTGCCGATGCGGTAGGCCTCCGCCAGCGACTCGGTCGAGGGTTTGTTGAGCGAGGCGGGATCGCGCAGCGGTCCTTCCACCAGATGGTTCATCAAGGCGATGGCGATATAGGCCATCAAAAGGCTCGATATGGTTTCGTTGACGGCACGGTAGTGGCGTAGCGCGCCGACGGCACCGATCCAGATGCCGCCGGCGGCCAGGCCCGCCACGCCCATGGCAAGAATAACGAAAAAGGCGGGGGCGCTGCTGGTGGCCACGCCCATCGCAGCGGCGGCAACACCGCCCAGCACGATCGCGCCTTCGCCGCCGATGACGACGAGGCCGAGCCGGGCCGGCAGTGCCACGCAGAGCGCCGCAAGCAGCAAGGGTGCGGCCCGCGACAGCGAGTTCTGGATCGAGAACCACGAGCCGAAGCCGCCGCGCCACATCGTTTCATAGAGCTGCACGGGTGACTTGCCGACCAGCGCGATGAACAGGCTGAACAGGGCCATGCCGACGATCAGTGCCGCGAGCGGGATGACGAAGGCTTCCGCCCGCCGGGCGATCCATTCGAGCGCCGTCGGATAGCCCTGGGCGCCGTGCATCACCGGTACCCCCGCACTGCTCACCGTGTCTGCCATGGCCGCCGTCTCCGATCCATCAAGCAGTAGAGCCGACGACACCCTCGACGAGATAGTCCATGCTTTCCAGCTCGATCGCGGCCTCGACGAAGGTCTGGCCCTCGGTTGCGACGACGTCGCCCTTATTGTTCTTCAACGGACCCTTGATAACGGAAAAGCCGCCCTTCATCATTTCGGCGAGCGTGCCGTCGAACTGTGCGCGCGCCGCCTCGCTGACGGCGGGGCCGAGCGGGCTCATCTTGACGAAGCCGTCGGCCAGTCCGCCGCGCGTGAAATTGGGCAGCGGCTTACCGGCCACGAGGTCGTCGACGAACATCTTGTAGACCTTCGCCCAGTTCCATTCCGCGCCGGTCAGATATTTTTCGGGCGCCAGCGGGCTCTGATTGGCATGGTAGCCGCAGATGAAGGCGCCGCGTCCCGCCGCCGTTTCGACCACCACTTTCGGGCTGTCGACATGACAGGTGATGACGTCGGCACCCTGATCGACCAGCGCATTGGTGGCTTCCGCCTCCTTGACCGCCAGCGACCACTCGCCGGTGAAGATCACCTGGCAGGTGATGGCCGGGTCGACCGAGCGTGCGCCGAGCAGGAAAGAATTGATGTTGAGCAGGACCTGCGGAATCGGCTTTGCCGCGACGAAGCCAAGCTTCTTGGTCTTGGTGGCGTGGCTGGCGGCGACGCCGTTGAGATACTGGCCCATACCGATATAGCCGAAATAGGAACCGGCATTCATCGGATGCTTGTCCTTGTTCCACATGCCGCCGCAATGGCGGAACTGCACGTCGGGGAATTTCGCGCACATGGCCAGCATGTGCGGATCGAAATAGCCGAACGAGGTCGGGAAGATCAGCGAGGCGCCGTCGAGGTTGATCATCGATTCCATGGACTTCTGGACATCGACCGTCTCGGGGACGTTCTCCTCCTCGACCACGGAAATGCCCTCGATGGCCTTCAATGTGGCGGCTCCCTCGGCATGCGCCTGGTTGTAGCCGTAGTCGTCCTTCGGTCCGACATAGATGAAGCCGACAGTGACGGCAGCGGCGAACGCCCTGCTGATCGGGAATGACGCCGAGGCCAGACCGAGTGCCGCTCCGGCGGCGGAGGTCTTGAGCAGCTCGCGGCGGCTAAGCATGAATCTCTCGGTCATGTGAATGCTCCCTGCTGGACCCTTTCCGGGTCGATTAATTTCCTTCTCAGCAAAAGTGCATGCAATCGCCGTGCCAGTTCAAAAGCTAGAATTTATCCAACAAAATCAGTTCATGTGCCGATCCGCCGTGCTCAAGCGAAAGGCAATTGCATGCACTTTTTGCCTTTCAGTTAGCCAGTTTGACATCTAGATTAAAATAGAGGCATAGAGGACGCGCCCGAGTCGAAACTTCCGGCGAGCCACTTGCCGCACGGCCGGGAAAAAGACTGGACGGAGGAGAATTGTCGGGGAAGCGCAGCTTGATCAGGTCGGGCACGACCGTCGATCAGATGGTGAGGGCGATCGGCGACCGGATCGTCACTGGCTTCCTGCGCCCCGGCGAAAAGCTCGACGAGGCCTCGCTCGCTGCCCGCTTTGACGTGTCGCGCACCCCCGTCAGGGAGGCGCTTGGCCGGCTGAGCGCCATGGGCCTGGTCGAAAGGCGGCCCAACCGTGGCGCCACCGTCGCCGTGGTGACGCAGGAGCATCTCGCCTCGATGTTCGAGAGCATGGCCGAGCTTGAAGCGATCTGCGCGCGGTTCTCGGCCGAGCGCATGACCGCCGGCGAACGTCGCGCGCTCGAAATCGAGCATCAGGCATCGGCGCGCCTTGTGCAGCTGGGTGCGGAGGAGGACTACGAGTATTTCAACACGGAGTTCCACACCCGGCTCTATCGCGGCGCGCACAGCAAGCACATCCATGAACTGACCGTCATGACACGAAGCCGGCTGGCGCCGTTTCGGCGCGCGCAATTCATGCTGCCGGGCCGTCTGGCCAAATCCTGGCAGGAGCATGACGTCATCGTTACCGCAATCATGCGCGGGGACGGCGCTGCCGCAGGACAAGCAGCCAAGGATCACGTCTCGATCGTCAGCGAGGCGAGCGCCGTCTTTGCCGCGGTTGACCCGATAAGGTCGGGGACAGATTCGATCGGGATGTCTTCCTAGCAATCAGGCAAAAATGCCCAATTCGTCGGCGATGCGATGATTTTCGCGTCACTGGTGCAGGTGCTCGAAGCAGCGCTGGCCAACAATTGCCGGATATCTGGCATAATTCGGCTTTGGCATGCTCCTTGCTTCGTAGATGGTGTGCAGAGCGTCTAGGGTTCCGGCCGCGACAAAGCGGTGCTGGTCCAAGAGATGCGACCGCCAAGGGTGCACTGAGGCATCCGGCGGAACACGGCGGGCCAAAATCCCGGGAGAACCCTGCACGGGTTTGCTGGCGCGAACCTCTCCCGGATGCGCGCTCCGTAAACCCCAACATAAAGTCCGGACGCAATCCGGATCGCGAACAGGGGTACGCAATGCTTCGCAAGCTGGCCGCAATCATCCTAGCCGCATCACTCAGCCTTCCCATGATATCCGCCGCCGACGCGGCGCCTAAGAAAGACTTCAAGATATGCTGGTCGATCTATGTCGGCTGGATGCCGTGGGGCTATCTCTCCGACAGCGGCATCATGAAGAAATGGGCCGAAAAAAACGGCATCAATGTCGAGATCACCCGCATCAACGACTATGTCGAAAGCATCAACCAGTATACGGCCGGCGGTTTTGACGGCTGTTCGATGACCAACATGGACGCGCTGTCGATCCCCGCAGGCGGCGGCGTCGACACCACCGCCGTGATCATCGGCGACTTCTCCAACGGCAACGATGCCGTGATCCTCAAGGACAAGGCCGCGCTCGCCGACATTGCCGGCCAGAAGGTCAATCTCGTTGAGCTCTCCGTCTCGCATTACCTGCTGGCGCGGGCACTGGACACGGTCAAGCTCGCCGAGAAGGACATCACCATCGTCAACACGTCCGACGCCGACATGGTCGCCGCCTATGGCACCAGCGACGTCACCTCGGTTGTTACCTGGAACCCGCTGGTTTCCGAGATCGTCGCCATGCCGGGTGCGCACAAGGTTTTCGATTCCTCGCAGATTCCCGGTGAGATCATCGACATGATGGTCGTCAACACCGAGACGCTGAAGGACAATCCGGCATTGGGCAAGGCACTGGTCGGCGCGTGGTACGAAGCGATGGAGCTGATGACCTCCGACACGCCGGAAGGCAAGGCAGCCAAGGAGGAGATGGCCAAGGCGACCGGCACGGATCTCGCCGGTTTCGACGCGCAGCTCGCCTCGACGGCAATGTTCTTCGACCCGGCCAAGGCGGTCGAGTTCACCAACGGCACCGAATTGCCGAAGACGATGGATCTGGTCCGCAACTTCCTGTTCAGCCACGGTATCCTCGGCACCAATGCGACGAGTGTCGACGTGGTCGGCATGAGCTTTCCAGACGGATCCACGCTGGGCGACGCCAAAAACGTTAAGCTGCGTTTCGATCCAGCCTTCATGGCCGAGGCCGCAACCGCAACGCCCTGACGCGACATGCTGGCCAAGGAAATGAGTGCCAGGGATGAAGCCTCCGAGACGGGCGGGGAGGGCACCACGCGCCCTTCTCCGCCAAGGCCGAAGGTGCGCCTTCGCATGATCAATGCGAAGGTCTCGCGCGGCAGCGCCTTGTCCCTCGGCGGCCTGCCGTTCTTGTTCGTGGCGATCGCCTATCTCGTCGCCTCGGCGCAGCGGCTGGCCGTCAATCCCAGTGACAAGCTGCTGCCTTCGCCGCCACAGATGTGGTCGGCCTTTCTTGACCTTGCGACGGTTCCGGACAAGCGCTCGGGCGACCTTATCCTGTGGGTCGACACCTATGCCAGTCTCCTCAGGCTGTTCGCGGGCGTCGGCGTGGCCACGTTCGCCGCGCTTTCGCTCGGCATCGCCATCGGCTTCATCCCGCGGGTGCGGGCCTTCCTGCTGCCGTTCGTCACCGTCGTTTGCGTCATCCCACCGCTGGCGCTGCTGCCGATCCTGTTCATCGCGCTCGGCCTCGGCGAAACCGCCAAGATCACACTGATCGCCCTTGGCGTCGCGCCGGTGATGGTGCGCGACATCGCCAATCGGGTGATGGAATTGCCACCAGAGTTGGTGGCCAAGGCGCAGACGCTTGGCGGCAACAGCTGGACCATGGTCTTGCGGCTGGTGCTGCCGCAAGTCATGCCGCGCCTCATCACTTGCGTGCGGCTGGCGCTCGGGCCGGCCTGGCTGTTCCTGATCGCCGCCGAAGCCATCGCCTCGACCGAAGGGCTGGGTTACCGCATCTTCCTCGTCCGCCGCTATCTCTCGATGGACGTCATCCTGCCCTATGTCGCCTGGATCACCCTGCTTGCCGTCATCACCGATTGGCTGCTGGTGCGGCTTTCGCGCGCGATCTCTCCTTGGGCGCATCCGGTGGAGGCCAGATGAGCCGCATCGTCGTTCACGGACTGGAAAAGAGCTACGGCGATGCCCGCGTGCTCGAGCGGGTCAATGTCACCGCCGAAGCCGGCGAATTCCTGTCGCTGGTCGGTGTCAGCGGCTGCGGAAAATCGACGTTCCTGCGCATCCTGCTCGGCCAGGAGCAGCAGAGCAGTGGCGTCGTCATCGTCGGCGATGGCCCAATCGTTCCAGAGCCGACGCCGCAGCGTGGCATCGTCTTTCAGCGCTATTCGGTGTTTCCGCATCTGACCGCCCTCCAGAACCTTCTGGCGGTCGAAGACTTTCGCTCGGGCGGGCCGTTTGGCCGCGTCTTCGGCGCCAGGCGCAGAAATGCCAGGCAAGAGGCCGAAGCCATGCTGGCGCGGGTCGGCCTTGCTCATGCGCGCGACCTTTATCCCGCATCGCTCTCCGGCGGCATGCAGCAGCGGCTGGCGATCGCGCAGACCTTGCTCGGCAGGCCGCAGATCCTGCTTCTCGACGAGCCTTTCGGTGCGCTCGATCCCGGCATCCGCGTCGAGATGCACGATCTGCTCACCGAGCTCTGGACCGAGCACGGCATGACGGTTGTGATGGTCACCCACGATATCGGCGAAGCCTTCAAGCTCGGCACCCGCGTGCTGGTTTTCGACAAGGTGCGCCACGATCCGCAGTTCCCGTCCGCTTACGGCGCGACGATCACCTACGATTTGAAGCTCGATCGCAAGACCCGGGCTTCCTCCCATCACTTGGCCAAGGTGGCCGCGATGGTCGGGACGACCCGGCCGGATCCAGCAATGGCGACGACGGCGTCGTAACGGAGACCGTGAATGTCCAGAAATATCCCCGAACGCAGCCACCGCCGGGCAGGGCTCGTCGCCCGTGAGTCCAGGGAACGCTTTCACCACCCCGATTTCGACGCCCGCGGCACGCAGGGTTGGAAGTCGATCGAGGCCGAGGGCAAGCTGTCGGAAAGCGGCTGGCGCAAGGAGCAGCAATGGGCGCTCGACATGGGCCTGCCGGGATCGGAGTCGATCGTCGACAAGTCGATCCCGACATTCGCGCGCGGCGAGCTGCCGCATTTCGCCGGCATCAACACCTTCCTCAAGGCGCCCTATGTCGAGAACGTTCGCGATGTCGGCAAATACGATGCAGCCGTCATCGGCATTCCTTTCGACAGCGGCACCACCTACCGGCCGGGAACCCGCTTCGGCCCGCAAGGCATTCGCCGCATCTCGGCGCTCTACACGCCGTACAATTACGAGCTCGGCGTCGACCTGCGCGAGCAGATGACGCTGTGCGACGCCGGCGACGTCTTCACCATTCCCGCCAACCTCGAAAAGAGCTTCGACCAGATCACCAAGGGCGTCAGCCATGTCGCCTCGTCCGGCGCGCTGCCGATCATGCTGGGCGGCGACCATTCGATCGGTTTCCCTTGCGTGCGCGGCATTGCCGACGTGACCTCGAAGCGCATCGGCATCATCCATTTCGATCGCCATATCGACATTCAGGAAAAGGATCTCGACGAGCGCATGCACACCACGCCGTGGTATTGGGCGACCAACCTGCCGAATGTCTCGGCGACCAATCTCGTGCAGCTCGGCATCGGTGGCTGGCAGGTCCCCCGCTACGGCGTCGCCGAGGCGAGGAAGCGCGGCACCAACGTGCTCACCATTGCCGACATCGAGCAGATGGGCCTCGAGAAGGCGGCGGAAGTCGCGCTCGAACTCGCATGGAAGGACACCGACGCCGTCTACATCTCTTTCGACGTCGACAGCCTCGATTGCGGTTTCGTGCCCGGCACGGGCTGGCCTGAGCCGGGCGGCTTCCTGCCGCGCGAGGCGCTCAAGCTGCTTGGGCTGGTGACGGCTCCAGGCATTTGCGGGCTGGAAGTGGTCGAGGTTTCGCCGCCTTACGACACGTCGGACATCACGGCCCTGTTCGGTGTGCGTGTCGTCGTCGAAGCGCTCGGCTCGATGGTCGCCCACGGCAATCTCGGCAAGCACAAATCGATCATCGACAAACCGGTGAGTTTTTGACCATGCACGATGATCACCACCACAGTCACGATCATGGCGATGGCCATCATCATCACGGGCAGAACGGCCATGACCATCCGCACGCCCTCGGCCACAACGGGCCCGCGGGCAAGCCGCTGCAATGGCAGACGCCGCATCTGCCGGACCAGGCTCACGAGCCGCCGGCCGATCCAGCGGCGGTCGACCTCGACCTTGTTGAAACCGCCTTCCTCGAAGGCTTTGCGCGGGCGCCGGACCCATCCAGCTTTCTGCGCCTGGCCGGTATACCCTTTGTCGGCGAGAGGGCGGACGGCGTGCGGCTTCATCTGCTTCGCGTCGAGACCGAGGATCTGGTCGATGTCGGCGCGGTCATGCCGCTCGTCGGTGGCACCGGCGTCGCCTATCACCCGTTGCCGGCGCGCCTGACATCGCACCGCCGCCGCCTCGCTTTCATCTATCACGATGGCAGTGAGCAAAAGCCGCTCGGCTTCGCCGCGGCGCGCGCGCTCGCGGACCGTTCCGCCGCTTCGCAATTCACCGTTCCCGGGCACTAAAATCAGAACCCGTCACTCTCATCGAACAGGTACCACTATGAAAACATTAGCAAGACTTGGCATCCTTTCAGCTCTCGCCGCCCTCACGCCGTCGCTGGCGTTTGCCCATAGCGGCGGCGCTCACGTCCACGGCTTTTTCGCCGGGCTTGAACATCCGCTCCTCGACATGGACCATCTGCTGGCCATGGTCGCGGTCGGCATGATTGGCGCCCGCGCCGCTGGCCGCAGCTTTGTCCTTGTGCCGCTGTTCTTCGTCTCGGCCATGGTCGCCGGAGCCTTGCTCGGCATGGCGGGCATCGGCCTGCCTTCGCTTGAAACCGGCATCGCGCTGTCGCTGGTGGTCTTCGGCGCCATTGTCGGCCTTGCCAGGCCGCTGCCGCTGGCCGCCGCCGCGGCGTTGACGGCCCTGTTCGGCCTTTTTCACGGCAATGCCCACGGCCTCGAGATTCCCGAGAGCGCCGGCGGCATCGCCTATGCCGCTGGTTTCATGCTCGGCACGTCGATGCTGCATGCGATCGGGGCGTTGTCCGTCTTCAAGTTCGCCCGTTGGCCGATGATGGTCCGCACCGCAGGGCTCGCCACCTCGCTGGTTGGATTGGCCATGGCGGCCCAGACCTTCTGAGTGAGGCGATCAACGCAGGCGGTCGGCAAACAGAACTGGAATGCAGATGAGCCGGAAATTGTCGATGAGGCTGCGGCGCATCCGCGATTTGCTGTACCAGATCCTGAAGATCCGGGCCGAGCGGCTTTGAGGGGCGCGGTTTTCGCGTCCCTCCGGTCGAAATGAGCGTCAGAATTCGAGCGCCTGCCTGAGCGCCGGACCGCTCCTGACGCGCAGATCGAGGTCGGCCTCGATATGGTCGATGTGGTGCAGCATCAGTGCGCTGGCGCGTTCGGAATTGCCATTTTCCAGCGCCTCGAGGATATTCATGTGTTCGCTATGACCGCAGCTCGACACGCCCGAGCGGCCATAGAGTGCGATCACCAGCGATGACCGCGCCACCAGTTCTTCCATGAAGCGCTGGAGGATCGCGTTTCCGGCAACCGAAGCCAGCAGCAGGTGAAAATCGCCCGAAGCTTTGATTTCCGAGCGTCTTGCATTTGGTCCGCGTTCGGCAATGAAGCGGCCCTCTTCATCGAGCTGCGCCTTGAAGGCAGCGACATGCGCCGGCGTCATCCGCCCGGCGGCGGCGATCGCTATACCGGGCTCGATCAGCCGGCGCGAAGCGAAGACCTGACGCGCTTCCTCCGGCGACGGGTTGGCGACGAAGGCGCCACGATTGCGTTCGGTCCGAACCAAGCCTTCGAAAGATAGCATCTGCAGTGCTGCGCGCGCCACGGTGCGGCTGACATCGAACAGAGTGCCGACCTCGCCTTCCGACAGCTTGGTTCCGGGCGCCAGCCGGCGATCGACGATCGCGTCGCGCAACTGGTCGCGGATCGCCTGGGCGCGATCCTCGTTGGCACTGTCGACAGCAGGGAAAGTCTGGTCGGCTATATTCATGATGGTAGTCCCTTCACCTTTCTACCCTGAATCGGGTCGGTTGCAGAGGGCCAAAGTGGATACGATGCCAGAAAAGATTGCATACGATTTTTGCTGGAATCGGCTTCTATCGCCTATAATTTGTGCATAGCACAATCGTGCCGTTTCGGCGGGGCGGCCGGATCTGGTCCCGATTTACCCAAGAAATCAGTCGTTTGAGCCGATGCAGGGCGATTGGCATGCATGATGCTTTGCTTAAGTTGAATTAGAGAGGAAGCTGGATGTCTAAAGCCGCCGAAATTGACATCGTGTCCGTTTCGAAAATCTATGGCGCTACGACTGCCGTCGAAGACATCAGCCTGAAAATTCCCGCGGGAACCTATTGCTGCCTGCTCGGGCCGTCCGGCTGCGGCAAGACGTCGACGCTGCGCATGATTGCCGGGCACGAAAGCATATCGAGCGGCGACGTGCGTCTCGGCAACACAGTGGTCACCCACCTGCCGCCGGCCAAGCGCGGCACCGCCATGATGTTCCAGTCCTACGCGCTGTTTCCGCATCTCGACCTGATCGACAATGTTGCGTTCAGCCTCAAGATGAAAGGTGTCGGCAAGGAGGAGCGCCGCGCCAAGGCGCTCGTCATGCTGAAGCTGATGCAGATGGAAGCCTATGCCGGCCGCCGCCCGGCGCAGCTTTCGGGCGGACAACAGCAGCGGGTCGCTCTGGCCCGCGCGCTGATCACCGACCCCGAGGCGCTGCTGCTCGACGAACCGCTCTCGGCACTCGATCCGTTCCTGAAGATCCGGATGCGGGCGGAACTGAAGAAGCTGCAGACGTCGCTCGGTATCACCTTCGTCCACGTCACCCACAGCCAGGAGGAGGCCATGGCGCTCGCCGACCTCATCGTGGTTATGAATGACGGCCGCATCGAGCAGGCGGCGCATCCGCGCACCGTCTTCGAGCGACCAGCCACCGCGTTCGTCGCCCGCTTCATGGGCGATCACAACGTCGTCTCCGGCCGCGTCACCGGCAGTCGCGATGGCATGGTTGTTTTCGATGTGCCGGGTGGCGGCCCGCTTGCGGCCAGCGGGCAGGGCAGGGTGATCGGCGAGCCGATCGATATCGCCATTCGCACCGATCATGTGCGGATAGGCGACCCGCCGGCCACGGGGCTGGGCTTCACCGGCATCGTCTCCAATATCGAGTACCGCGGCTCGACCGTGAAGCTCTCGGTCAATGGCGCCGGCATCGAGGATTTTACCGTGATCGTCGACGACACCAGCTTCTTCGCCAAGCCGGTGGCCGTCGGCGACGCCGCGCCGATCGCCTGGGACACCGAGGACGCGATCGTCCTTGGCCGTCTCGATTCCTGAACCCGAACAACCAATCAAAACAGGGGAACTGACATGACCAACACCACCGACAAGAAGACAGGAATTTCCCGCCGCTCGCTGCTCAAGACAGGTGCCGCCGCCGTCGGTCTTGCCGCCGGCTCCGGCGTGATCACCGGGTTCCCGACGATTTGGGCGCAGAACCCGATCACGCTGCGCCAGTTTGGCACCGGCGTGTCCAACCTCAACGCCATCGCCGACAAGTGCAAGGCCGATCTCGGCATCACGCTGGAGATGACGGCGACCGATTCCGATGCCGCCGCCCAGCGCGCGGTGACCCAGCCGGACAGCTACGACATCGCCGACATCGAATACTGGATCGCCAAGAAGGTGTATCCGTCCGGCGTGATGCAGCCGATGGATGTCAAGAAGCTGAAATATTACGACAAGATCGTACCGCTCTTCATCACCGGCAAGCTGACGCCCGACAGCGTCATTGCCCAGGGCACCGCGCCACATACGGTCGGCTTCGTCGAGGCGCAGGACGCCAAGACTTTCGCCAAGCAACCGACGCAGTGGATGACGATGGTTCCGACCATCTACAATGCCGATACGCTCGGCATCCGCCCCGACCTTGTCGGCCGCGACATCACCACCTGGGCCGACATCATGGATCCGGCCTTCAAGGGCAAGGCTGCCATCCTCAACATTCCGTCGATCGGCATCATGGATGCGGCGATGATCATGGAAGCCATGGGCAACATCAAATATGCCGACAAGGGCAACATGACCAAGGAGGAGATCGACAAGACGATCGACTTCCTGATCAAGGCCAAGCAGGACGGCCAGTTCCGTGCGTTCTGGAAATCGTTCGACGAGAGCGTCAACCTGATGGCATCGGGAGAAGTGGTCATCCAGTCGATGTGGTCGCCGGCCGTCGCTGCGGTCCGCTCCAAGGGCATCGCCTGCAAGTACCAGCCGCTCAAGGAAGGCTACCGCTCATGGGGCGGCGGCCTTGGCCTTGCAGCGCATCTCAAGGGCGCCGAACTTGACGCTGCCTACGAATATATCAACTGGTACCTGTCCGGCTGGGTCGGCGCCTACCTCAACCGCCAGGGCTACTACTCGGCCGCCATGGATACGGCCAAGCAGTTCATGTCCGAGGACGAATGGGGCTACTGGGTCGACGGTAAGCCGGCAAAGGGTGACATCATGGCGCCGGACGGCAAGGTCATGGAGAAGGCGGGCGCAGTGCGCGACGGCGGCTCCTTCGTCGAGCGCATGGGCAAGGTCGCTTGCTGGAACTCGGTCATGGACGAGGACCGCTACATGGTGAGGCGCTGGAACGAATTCATCGCCGCGTAGCGCAAGGCCGGCAATAACTGAGATGTTGCATTCCTTGGCGCCCCCCTCTGTCCTGCCGGACATCTCCCCCACTTGGGGGGAGATTGGCAGCTTCGTTGTTGGCGACTCTTCTTGCAACGTTGGAGATTGGCGAAAGCGGCGGCGACGGCCGATCTCCCCCCAAGTGGGGGAGATGTCCGGCAGGACAGAGGGGGGCGCGACGGATCACAGCTTGCCAGATTATCGGCCCTCCTCATCGCACCAAGGCTGTTCCAGATGACTGTGGCTCTCGATCAGCCTATAGCCGCCGCCAAACCCGCCAGGCGTCGCCGCCGCGTCTCGGTCGCCCGCCTCATCCCCTACCTGCAGGCGGCGCCGCTGGCGCTGATCCTCGGCGCGTTTCTTTTGCTGCCGATCCTGATGATCGCCGTGGTCTCCTTCTGGGATTACGACTTCGCGGCGATGTACCCGGATTTCCTGACCACCAACTACGCCGACACGCTCGGCTCCTGGGTCACCTGGAAAACCTACCTGAACACGTTGAAGTACGCCGCCATCGTCTGGGCGCTGACGCTGTTCATCGGCTTCTGGGTCGCTTATTTCCTCGCCTTCCACATCAGGACCACGGCCATGCAGATGGTGCTGTTCCTGGTCTGCACGGTGCCGTTCCTGACCTCCAACATCATCCGCATGATCTCGTGGATTCCAGTGCTTGGCCGCAACGGCCTGGTCAATACGACGCTGGTTGAGATCGGGCTGATCCCGAAGCCGATCGAATGGCTGCTCTATTCCGAATTCGCGGTGGTGCTCGCGATGGTGCATCTCTACACGTTGTTCATGGTGACGCCGATCTTCAACACGCTGATGCGTATCGACAAGTCGCTGATCGAGGCCGCCCGCGATGCCGGCGCTTCCGGCTGGCAGGTCCTGTGGAACGTTATCATCCCGCTCGCCAAGCCCGGCATGGCGATCGGCACCATCTTTGTCGTCACGCTGGTGATGGCCGACTTTTCGACGGTGCAGGTGATGTCCGGCGGTCAAAGCGCTTCCGTCGCGCTGATGATGAAGAACCAGATGTCGCTGCTGCAATATCCGGCGGCCGCCGCCAATGCGGTCGTGCTGCTGGTGCTGGTGCTGCTGATGGTCGCCGGCATCCTGCGCATCGTCGACATCCGCAAGGAGCTGTGACGTGAGCCACGACAAGCGCACCCTCGAATTCTACGTGCTGGCGGCCTTCTTCGCCCTATTCGTGCTGTTTCTCTACGGCCCGCTCTCGGCGATCCTGATCCTCTCCTTCCAGGGCGAGAATGGCGGGCTGACATTCCCATTGAACGGCGTTTCGCTGCACTGGTTCGCCAATCTGTTCGAGCGCCAGGCGGTCGGCGATTTCGGCGGCAGCTTCAAACGGTCCTTCATCCTTGGCCTGATGGTGATGATCGTGACCGTTGTCGTGTCACTGCTTGCCGGTCTTGCCTTCCGGCAAAAATTTCGTGGCGCCACCGCATTGTTCTATCTGGCGGTCGCCAGCCTGGTCGTGCCGTCGATCATCATCTCGCTCGGCATTGGCGTCGTCTTCCAGCAGGTCGGCTTCCGCCCCGCCTGGTACACGTCTGCCTTCGGCGCGCATCTGACATGGACCTTGCCCTTCGGCGTGCTGATCATGTTCGCCGTCTTCAACCGGTTCTCGCCGGCCTATGAGGAAGCCGCGCGTGATCTCGGAGCGTCGTCCTGGCAGACCTTCGCGCATGTCGTTCTGCCGATGATCGCGCCTAGCCTGATCGGCGTCGGCCTGTTCGGTTTCACCCTGTCCTATGACGAGTTCGCCCGCACGCTGATGACCTCGGGCACGTTCAACACGTTACCGCTCGAAATCTACGGCATGACGACGAATGTGACGACGCCGGTGCTCTATGCACTGGGCACCGTGACATCAGTATTTTCCTTCCTGGTGATCCTGCTGACGCTTGGCGCAATCGTCTATGTCGGGCGCCGCCGGGCGCGTCCTTGAGAACCGCAATGCAGATCCTCGTTGCCAATCCGAACACCACCGCCAGCATGACCGAAACCATTGCAGCGGCGGCGCGGTTGGTTGCCGGCGCCGGTACGGACATCGTCGCCGTCACCTCGACGATGGGTCCGGTTTCGATCGAAGGCTATTATGACGAGGCGCTCGCCGTGCCGGGCCTGCTGGTCGAGATCGCCGCGGGCGAACGGTCGGGCGCGCAGGCCGCGGTCATCGCCTGTTTTGACGATACGGGCTTGGATGCTGCGCGCGCTATGGCCAACATTCCGGTCGTCGGCATTTGCGAGACAGCGCTCAGCACGGCCTCGTTCATCGCGCAGCGCTTCACCGTCGTCACCACGACCGAGCGCTCGCGGGTGCCGGTCGAAGGGCTGGTGCAGCGCTATGGCATGGCCGGGCGGGCGCGCGTGCGCGCCGCCGATATCCCGGTTCTTGCCCTCGAAGACCCGGCATCGGACGCGATCCTGAAACTGCGCGGCGAGATCGCGCGCGCGCTCGAGGAGGATCGCGCCGAGGCCATCGTGCTCGGCTGTGCCGGCATGGCCGACCTCGCCGCCGAGCTGCAGCGGGAATTCGGCGTTCCGGTCATCGACGGCGTCGGCGCCGCGGTCAAGCAGGCCGAGGCACTCATCGCGCTTGGCCTGTCAACGTCCAAGCGCGGCGCCTATGCAAACCCGCTGGCAAAGCCTTATCGTGGCGCATTGAAATCCTTCGCCCCCGGTATAGTTGCCGCCGAGTGATCGCAATGCGCCGAACGATCAGAACGCTCGCACTTGAAGACGTGGAAATCCTTGTCGACTGGGCGGCAGCGGAGGGCTGGAATCCCGGCCTTGTCGATGCCGTGGCGTTCCAGGCGGCGGATCCAGAGGGCTTCATCGGCGCCTTTGTCGATGGCGAGATGGTGGCCGGTATTTCGGCCGTCGCCTATGGCGACGATTTCGGCTTCATCGGCCTCTACATCTGTCGGCCGGACAGGCGCGGTGAGGGCCATGGCAAGGCGGTCTGGGATGCCGGCATGGCGCGGCTCGGCGACCGCACGATCGGCCTCGATGGTGTCGTCGAACAGCAGGCCAACTACCGCAGCATGGGTTTTGCGCCGGTCTACCGGACGATCCGGTTCGTCGGGTCGCCGAACGGTCCGGCAGAAGTCGACAGCGGCGTTTGCGTCATAGGCCCGGAACTCATCCCGGATGTCCTGGACTATGACCGCCGATTCTTTCCGGCTTCGAGGCGATCCTTCCTGGACCACTGGCTGCGCCCGCCTCACATGGCGCTTGCGATCGTTAGGGATGGCACGATCGAGGGATATGGCGTCGCGCGCCGATGCCGGGACGGTTGCAAGATCGGTCCGCTCTTTTCCAACAGCCTGGACGCGGCAACTCGACTTTTCGCGGCGTTCGCCAACGCCTCGGGACCCGGAAATGTCCATCTCGACGTTCCCGAGACCAGTGGGAGCTTTGCAGCTTTGCTGTCGTTGGCCGGCCTTCAACCGGGCTTCGAAACGGCTCGAATGTACAAGGGAAAAGCGCCGCAGCTCATGCAGTCCGGCGTCTTTGCGATAACGACCTTGGAGCTTGGTTGAGGCGTGGCGTCAGTTTTTTGTGCGCAGAGCCAGTTGCCCGCGCAACCCGATCAGAGACGATAGCAAGGATACGCGATTCTACTTTTCCTGAACTGAAATGCCGGAATCATCGATGCGAAGTTCCAAACCTTCTGGCTTGGTCTCCTCGCGATAAACGCAAATGCTGAAGGCGATGACGGCGACAACCAGAGCGCCGATGGCGAGGTAGAGATTGTCCTGCTTCATCCGCGGTCGTTAGCACAAGAGGTGGGCGAGTCTAATGAGTTCGATCGGTCTGGCGGACGGACAAGGTATGGCCGATCAGCCCCGGTGACGCCGGTATCCAAGGTTACGTGCGGCGGGTCAGCTAGCCTGCCTCATCCAGTCGGTCGCGTCGTCACGTGCCATAGGGATGATGGCACCGCCATGTTCCCGCATGAGCTAAAAAGTTAGCACGCCTGCATATGCAGCGTTCAGGTCGCGCCAACGCATCAATTTGGGACAGAAGCCGGTCGACGGGAGAAATACTCTCCTGAGAGGCGGGAACAATACCGTCGAAGTGCTGTTAGGGCCGTTCCTCTAACGGAGACAGACCATGTTTTTGCGCGTCGACAAACTTCAAATTGAATTACCGGCACCGGCCCAACAGGATGTCAATGCCGCTTCAGCGCTCCAGGAGTTGCTTGGCGGAAAATACGGAGAAATGTCCACACTCGGTAACTACCTCTTCCAAAGCTTCAATTTCCGATCGAAGAGCAAGTTGAGGCCGTTCTACAGCCTGGTTGCGGCCATCACCGCCGAAGAGCTCGGCCATGTCGAATTGGTCAGCAATGGGGTGTCGATGCTTGCGAACGGCCCTGATGAACCCGGCGCTGACACGGTAGGTCCGACAGATATCACCGGCGCGCCGTTCGAAATGATGAAGGACGCACGTCTGGCTGCCGGATTTTTGTCGCATGGTGGTGGCGCCGTGCCGATCGATTCAAATGGCCTGAGCTGGAACAAGGATTTCGTTACAACGACCGGCAACGTCATTTTCGACCTCCTCCACAATTTCCACCTCGAATGCGGAGCCCGCCTTCACAAACTGCGGGTCTACGAAACCTTGTCGGACCCGACCGGACGGGAGGTCTGCGGATATTTGCTGGTAAGGGGATCGGTGCATGCCCATGCATATGCCCTCGCGCTCAAACAGATAACGGGTGTCGAAATCGAGAAGATGCTTCCAACGCCCAACATTCCGCTGGCAAACATCCCGGAGAGCCAGAAATATCTTGAGGAAGGCTCGCACCGACGTCTTTATACATTCAGTCCCGAAGATTACCGTGAGATAGCTGGGATCTGGGGCAATGGCGAAATGGCTCTCCCGGACGATCCTCCAGGTGAATTGGAGGTTGTCGAAGGAATGCCGGATGGCGGAAAGATCCAGGAGTTGGTGGGAGAGCCATCGGCTTTCACACCGGATTACGCGCCTGAGGAAATGTACGAGATTGCATCCAAACTTTACAAGGCGTCTCGGTAACGAGCCTCGATCGGTTAGCGAGCTTGCGTCGAAGCCAGCTGACCTCCCTTATCCAGCCGGTCGCGCAGCATGCTCAGGGGAAGCAGCATGTTTGCGCTGCCGCATCAGGCTATGGAACGGGATCGGCGACGGCGGCGCAAACGCAGCGGCAATTCCTGAGGCTTTGTTCCGCTCGCCCAGTCCGCAAGCACCTACCCATGCTCCTCGTCATGGCGATACCGTCGTTGCAGGCAAAGCCCGCGATCAGGCCGGGCCCAGCCGGACACCGTCCCGACTCGCGCTCCGGCTAATACAGCGGCGTGGCCATGTGCCGGGGCGTCGGCCATTCGGTCGTGATCCCGGGCTGCACCGGCCGCTCGAGATAGGTCGACAGAACCACATAGCTTCGCGTCGAGGTGACGCCAGGCGTTTCGTAAAGACGCGACAGTAGACCTTCGAGCGCCCTTGTGTCCTCGGTGCGGACCTTGATCAGCATGCATGTGTCGCCGGCCACGGAATGAATCTCCTCGACTTCGGGGTGTTCGGAAATCGCCATCAGTTCAGGGGTCTTTCCCCAGCCCTTGGTGTCGATGTGCACAAAAGCGAGCAACGGCTTGCGCACCGCCTTGGGATCGATGATCGCCGCGGTGTTGCGGATGGCGCCGCTGCGCCGAAGCCGCTTCACCCGTTCATGGGCTGCCGGTGGTGACAGGCCGACACGGTCGCCGAGCTCGGCATAGCTGATCGTGGCGTCGTCGACCAGAACGCCTAATATTTTTCGGTCGGTTGCGTCGACATCGCGGGCGGCGGGCCTGTTCTGCGGAATGCCATCTGTTTCTTCGTCCATAATGAAATTCCTTATTGATGCAGAATTTAATACGGCCATTATCGACGTATGTCGAACAGTGATCAAGTCGCAACTTTGACGGCAAGGCCGCCTATCCCGGCGCTGGCTTATCTGCTGACCGGGTGCATAGCCGTGATCGGCTCCAACTCGCTGGTCCTCGGTCCGATAGCACCGGCAGTGGCCGCGTCGTTTACGACGAGCGTGCCGGCCGTCATGATCGCGTCCGCCGCGTTCGGCCTCGGGACATCCGCAAGCGCCCTGTTTCTGGCGCGCTATATCGACCGGCTTGGTGCCCGCCGCATGCTGCAAGGGGCGTTGCTGCTGCTGGCGATAGCGCTTCTCGCCAGCGCCGCCGCGCCGACGGTAACGACGCTGGTTGCAGCCCAGCTTCTCGCCGGCTTAGCTGCCGGCGTCGCCATGCCGGCAATCTATGCCAGTGCCGCTGTGATCGCGCCGCCTGGTCGCGAAAGCGGGACCATCGGCGTCGTGCTGACCGGCTGGACCCTGAGCATGGTCGCTGGTGTCGCGTTGTCGGCAGTAATTGCCGACCTCGTGCATTGGCGCGCCGTTTTTGCGGCGGTCGCGGTGCTTGCCGCGCTCGCATTGACCGGTCTTACGCTGACGTCGTTGAGCGACGTCAGGAAAAGCGGCCCGGCGCCGACGCCGCTTGGCGCTTTGGCCGTTCCCGGCATAGCGCCGCTCCTGATCGCCTGCGGCGCCTTCATGACCGCCTTCTACGGCGTCTATGGATATCTTGGCGATCATCTTCATAATGGCTTGGGACGGCCGGTCAGTGCCAACGGCTTGGCGGCGCTCGCCTATGGCGCCGGCTTCGGCATGGCGGCGCTTCTCGACGGCGTGATCGATCGCCTGGGAGCGCGACGCGTCACGCCATTCGCCTATCTTCTCGTTGCGGTCGTCTATGTCGCGCTTGCCGTGGCAAGCGGCAGCTTCGGCCTGACCATCGCGATGGTGGCGGCCTGGGGTCTTGCCAATCATTTTGGACTGAACGTCCTGGTGATGCGCCTCTCGGCGCTCGATCCGGCGCGGCGCGGCACGATCATGGGTCTGAACAGCGCCGTGACCTATCTCGCGGTGTTTGTCGGCACCACGGCCTTCGGACCGCTTTATTCCAGTTTTGGTTTTGCGGCATCGGCCGTGGTCGCAGCGTTGCTCATGCTGGTCGCGGCCTCAGCGGCGGTGTGGCGTTCGCCGCGGTCCGTGCAGTCGGGGAGCCACGCGGCTGATCGAGACGTTCAATCCCCTGGCGGTCAAGGTCTATGAGCGTCGGGGTTATCGGCCTTTCGGCGTACTTCCCGATCTTCCCGTCGGCCGCAGCCGCGTCTTCCTGCAGAAGAATTGTCGGCTTGATTAGCCGGCGAGGCGTCCGCCGCGCATCGGCTGTGGCACACCGGTGGTGGTCGGGAAGCTGATCGGCAGGCCCCTGAGCACGCGAACCGCAAGGAAGGCAAAGCATTCCGCCTCCACCGCGTCACCCTTCCAGCCGAGCGCCTCCGCCGGAACGGCTTCGACACCGGCACGGCTGGCGAGCATGGCCATGATCGTCGGGTTGTGGCGGCCGCCACCGCTGACCACCAGCCGCTTCGGCCGGTGCGGCAAGAGGTCGAGCGCTTTGCCGACGGCGGCGGCGGTGAAGGCCGTCAGCAGTGCAGCGCCATCCTCAGCGTTCATCCCGTCCGCCATGGCTGCGCCGAAATCGAACCGGTCCAGCGACTTTGGATAGGGCTTGGCCAGATAGGGATGCTGCAAGAGCTTGGCCAGCCGGGCTTCGTCGACAGTGCCGGCGCGGGCCAGCGCGCCGTCGCGGTCCATTTCGCCGAGCCCTTTGGACTTGATGAAATCGTTCAACGGCGCATTGGCCGGTCCGGTGTCGAAGGCAACGACATTGTCCTTGCCATCCCACCACGTGACGTTGGCGACGCCGCCGAGATTGAGAACGGCCGTGTCGCCGCTGGCGTCGGCATCGCGTAGCAGCGCGGCGTGATAGGCCGCGGACAGCGGCGCCCCTTGCCCGCCGGCGCCTATGTCGGCCGAGCGGAAGTCGTAGGCAATTTTGGTATCCAGGATGGCATGCATCAACTCGCCATCGCCGAGCTGGCGGGTCTGGCCGAGCCGGCCGACTTGCGGCGCACGATGCAGCACGGTCTGGCCATGGAAGCCGACGACCCCGATATCGGCCATCGTCAGCCCGTAACCTTCGACAAGGTCCTTGACGGCTGCTGACTGGGCGCGCGTCAGCGCCTCTTCGGCCTCTCGAAAAATCGCCGGCTCCGGTCCAGTGAAATTCCATGCCCGAGCCCGATCCAGCGTCTCTTCTAGGAGGGTCCGGATCGACTGAGGGTAGGGCGCCAGCGTGTAGGTGCCGAAATCCGCGATCCGCTCGCCATCCGTCTTGATCAGCGCGACGTCGATATTGCCGTCGAGGACGGTGCCGGTCATCAGGCCGACGGCCCAGATTGGCTGGCCACTTTTCGCTATCATGTTTGTTAGGCTCCATTGGCGAGCGCCGACCGATTGGCGAAGCGATTCCGCTGTTGAATGATGTGTCGGATGGATCCGTTTGGCGAGCAAGGTCCATGCATTGCCTTTGTCGAGGTCGATCCACAGCCGATGCCGGTAAAGCGGTATGCCCGACCGTCCCGGCACAGCCGGCCGCCGCCAGCCCTCATCCTCATACGGGCTTTTCGCCTATCGCCTTTCGCAGGAATCCTCCCGCATTGTCGAGCGCCTTACGCGCCACTTCGACGCTCATGCCGGTGATTGTCACCAGGATCGCCAGCTTCACGTCTTTGCCGGTCTGGTCGAGCGCCCGTCGTGCCTGCTGCGCTGTGCAGCCGGTGGTCTGCATCACGATCCCAACCGCCCTGGCGACGAGTTTCTTGTTGCGGGGATTAAGGTCGACCATCAGGTTCTGATAGCTCTTGCCGATCCGGATCATGCTGGCTGTTGTCAGCATGTTGAGAACCAGCTTCTGCGCGGTTCCCGACTTCAGCCGGGTCGAGCCGGCGAGAACTTCGGGGCCGACAAGCGGAGAGATGGCAATGTCGGCAATGCCGGCAATGGTCGATCTGGGATTACAAGAGAGCGCCACTGTCGTCGCTCCCACCTGCTTTGCGTAGGTCAAACCGCCGATCACATAGGGCGTGCGGCCGCTGACCGCGATGCCGACCACCACATCGTCGGCGGTCAACTTGATGTCCTGCAATGCATTCATGCCTTGTTGCGGATCATCCTCGGCGCCTTCCGCAGCCCGCATCAGCGCTTTGGGGCCGCCTGCGATCAGGCCGAGCACCATGTCCTCGGGCACACCGAATGTCGGTGGACACTCCGAGGCGTCGAGAACTCCCAACCGGCCGCTCGTGCCGGCGCCGATGTAGACAAGCCGCGCGCCTTTTTGAAACGCACTAACGATCCGGTCTACCGCGGCAGCGATTTCCGGAATGACTTTCTCGACAGCGGCCGGAACGCCGCTGTCCTCGTCATTGATCATGCGCAGGATCTCGATGGTCGGCAGCAGGTCGATATCCATCGTCTTCGGGTTCCGGTCCTCGGAAACCAACCGCTCCAACTCCGACATCAACGCCTGTTCGCTCATCCGCTTGCTTTCAAAGTTCTTGCCGTCGGCAATAAGTAATGTGATGCGGCGCAAAGCGTCGACCAGTACCAGCATTGACGGACCTTCACCGCTTCAAACAAATGTTGATAAGATCATCTGTTGTTGATAATGTCAGCCATGAATTGGACGGGCCGGGTGAGACGATGGACAATCTTGGATCACAGGAACGAGCAGTGCTGGATCTCATCGCGGCGAACCCATTCGCCGGCCAGCAGGACATTGCGAGCGCGCTCGGCATTGCCCGCTCGACCGTCGCGGCCCACATCGTGCAGCTCGTCAACAAGGGCTACATTCTCGGCCGCGGCTATGTGTTGCCGGCCTCCAAACGCATGATCTGCATCGGCGGCGCAGTTCTGGACCGTAAGTACCACGCCAAGAAGGATCTGATCTTCGAGACGTCGAACCCGGTCGACGGTTATCGCAGCTTCGGCGGCGTCGCCCGCAACGTCGCCGAGAACCTTGTCCGCCTCGGCGTCGACGTAAGCTTCGTCTCGATTGTCGGCGATGATGAAACCGGCCGCTCGCTGGTGCGGCATCTGCGCGATCTCGGCGCTGACGTCAGCCAGGTCATCACCACCACGGAGCGGCCGACGGCGGAATATGCGGCCATCCTCGATCTCAACAACGATCTCGTCCTCGGCATCGCCGACATGGAGATTTTCGATCTGTTTTCGCCGTCCTATCTCGACCGTTTCTGGCCGCATCTTGCTTCGGCGACATGGGTGTTCATCGACTGCAACCTGCCGGCCGCAACGATCGCAGCGCTGATGTCGCGCAAGCAGGGCGCGCGCTTCAAGCTCGCCGTCGACACGGTGTCGTCGCCGAAATCGGCGCGCCTGCCGAAGGACCTGACCGGCATCGACCTCTTGTTCACCAACCACGACGAGGCCAACATGATGCTTGGCGTCACCGATGCCGACAAGCGCCTGAAGCCGAAGGAGGCAGCGAGGGCGCTGCGCGCGGCCGGCGCCAGCGAGGTGATCGTGACCATGGGTGCGCATGGATTTGCGGTGGCGACCGAAAGCGGCGTGGCGACGATGCGTTCCGTCCCGGCCCGCGCCGTCGACATCACCGGCGCCGGCGACGCCATGATTGCCGGCACAATGTACAAGGTGCTTTCGGGCGATCCCGTGCCTCACGCGGCGCGCACTGGCGCACTGCTCGCCACGCTGACCACCGAGAGTGAATCCAGCGTTCATCCAGATCTGTCGCCGCGCCTCCTCACTGCCGGCATGTACCGCATTCCCGCCTGAAAGCGAGACGACCCTGAAAGCGAGACGACGATGAAACCTTCACTTCTCCACCTGAACAGCGAAGTCGCGGCAGCACTTCAAGAAGGCCGCGCGGTGGTGGCGCTGGAATCGACGATCATCACCCACGGCATGCCCTATCCGGCCAATCTGGAGACCGCGCGCGGCGTCGAAACCGTGGTGCGCGAGAACGGTGCGGTGCCCGCCACGATCGCGGTGGTCGCCGGCAAGATCAAGGTCGGGCTTGACGACACTGAGCTGGAGCAGCTGGCAGGGGCAAAAGACGTGGTCAAGGCATCCGGGCGCGACCTCGCCGCCATCATGGTGGGCGGCGGGTCGGCCGGAACCACGGTCTCGGCGACGATGCGGATCGCTGCACTCGCCGGCATCGGCATTTTCGCGACCGGCGGCGTCGGCGGCGTGCATCGTGGCGCCGAGGCCACTTTCGATATCTCGGCCGACCTGACCGAACTCGGCCAGACCGGCACGACCGTCGTCTGCGCCGGCGTAAAATCGATCCTCGATATTGCAAAGACGCTGGAATATCTGGAAACCCAGCGCGTGCCGGTGATTGCCTATCAGAGCGACGATTTTCCGGCCTTCTATACGCGCTCCAGTGGACTGAAAGCCGATCACCGCATCGATACGCCCGAGGACATTGCGCAGGCCATGCTGCTGCACGAGCAGATCGGCTCGGGCACCGGCATCCTTGTCGCCAATCCAATTCCGGAAGTGGATGCGCTCGATCCGGCCTTCATCGACGGCACGATCACGGCAGCGGTGGCGGAAGCCGAAGGACGCGGCATCGGCCGCAAGGAGCTGACGCCGTTCCTGCTCGCCCGCATCAATGAGCTTTCGCAGGGTCGCAGCCTGAAGGCCAATATCGCGCTGGTCCGCAACAACGCCGCGCTTGCCGCCCGCATTGCGGTGGCGTATGCGGGATTGAAGCCCATGGGCAGATAGACAAAGCACCCGGCTGGCGCTACCCACCTTCGATTCCAGCCTCATAGGGGCGGCACGTCACGTATGCTGGCCGCCGGCGCGAGATCGAATACCCGCCCGGCATTGAGGATATTGTTCGGGTCGAAGGCCGCTTTCAAGCGCCGCATGGCGGCGATCTCGGCATCGCTGCGCACCAGGTGCAGCCATTCCTTCTTATCGAGGCCGATGCCATGTTCGGCCGAGACGCCGCCGCCGGCCGCAGCCACGCCCCGATAGACGATGTCGTATGCGGCCGCCGGATCCATGGTGCGCACCTGATAGTGCAGATTGCCATCGCCGAGGTGGCCAAAGACATAGATGTCGGCGTTGCGGTCGATGGCCTGGATCGCAGCTTCCGCTTCTTTCAGGAAAGTCCCCATCCGCGCCAACGGGATGCTGATGTCGACGCCGATCAGGTCTTTTATCGAAAACAGGAAGCGATTGGCGTCCTCTCGCACCGCCCAGAGCGCGCGGAATTCGCGCGGCGACTGCGAGACCACCACGTCGTCGATCACGCCGTCCTCGACCGCCTGCATTAGCACAGCGGCAAAACGTTCGCCGTCGCGGTCGGGCTCGCTGCCCTGTATCTCGGCGAGCACATAGACCGGTGAGCCGACGGGCAGCGGCGCCGGCGCGTCCATGCCGGCGACCATGGCGCCGTAGAGCGGTGCGAAATTCACTTCATAGGCCGAGAGCAGGGGTCCAAGCCTCTGCCTGAGCAGGCCGAGCAGCGCGATCGCCGCGTCGAGCGAAGCAAGCGCGCAGAAGGCGTTGACCTCTGTGGACGGCTTCGGGTGCAGCCGCAGGCATGCGCGCGTGACGACGCCAAGCGTGCCTTCGCTGCCGATGAAGAGCTGGTTGAGGTCGTAACCGGAATTGTCCTTGGGCAAGCCCTTGAGCGAGGTAAGGATGCTGCCGTCGGCAAGCACCGCTTCCAGGCCGAGCACCTGCGCGCGGTACATGCCGTAGCGCAGCACCCGGATACCGCCGGCATTGGTGGCGACATTGCCGCCGACCGTGGCTGTACCGCGCGCGCCGATGTCGACGCCAAACAGCAAGCCGGCCGCATCGGCCGCGTCCTGCACCATTTGCAGCGGCGCGCCGGCCTCGGCGACGATCGTCGCCGCCTCGCGGTCGGGAGCCGCGATCGCCGTCATGCGCTCCAGCGACAGCACCGCTTCGCCGGGCTGGATGCGAGCCGCACCGGCAAGCCCGGTCCGGCCGCCTTGGACGACAAGCCTCTGCCGGGCGTCGTTGCACAGGCGCAGTATGTCCGACACCTCGCCGGTAGTGTGCGGACGCAGCACGAACTCCGGCGGTGCGCCGGTCTTGCCGTCGGGATCTTCCTGGTAGCGTGGTCCGGCATCGTTGGCCGAAACCATCGATGACCTGTCCAGCCGCTTTTCCAGCCGCGACAGGAGCTCGGCAACCTTCTGTGACATGAGCCTCACTCGTCCGCCCTAGGCGCCTCGCCATCGGCGCGAACCAATTTGATGTCGGCTCCCGCCGCCCAGGCGCCGATATCCTCGCGGCGCAATGCCGCCGCCGTCATGTCCGGAAACAGATCCGGCGTGCAGGCGAAGACCGGAATGCCAAGCGCCGCAACCGAACCTGCCATGGCCGGGTCATATCCGGGCCGGCCCTGGTCGGTCAGCGCCAGAAGCACGACGACATTGACACCGGATCGAACCAGCGCCGCCAGCCGCCGCAGCAGCTCCTGGCCATTGCCGCCCTCATAGAGGTCGGTGATTAGCACCAGATGCGACTTGGTTGGCCGCTCGATACGGTCGGCGCAGTAGGCGACGGCCTGGTTGATGTCGGTACCGCCGCCAAGCTGCACGCCGAACAGCACTTCGACGGGATCGCTGAGTTCTTCGGTAAGGTCGACGATGGCCGTATCGAAACAGACGAGCTTAGTGCGCACAACCGGCAGCGAGGCCATCACCGCTGCGAAGATCGAGGCGTAGATGACCGAGCTTGCCATCGAGCCGGACTGGTCGACGCAGAGAACAACTTCGTCGAGATCGACCAGCCGGCGCTGCTTGCGCATGAAACCAACCAGCTTCTCCGGCACGATAGTCTTATGCTCGGGCTGGTAGTGGCGAAGGTTCGCCGAGATGGTGCGCTGCCAGTCGATATCGCGTGCACGCGGGTGGTTGGTGCGCCTCGATCGGTCGAGTGCGCCGCGTATCGCCTCGGCGGTTTTCTGCTCCAGCCTTTGCATCAGCTTGGCAACGATATCGGCGATGATCGTGCGGGCGATGTCCTTGGTCTTGGCCGGCATGACCGAGCGCAGCGAAATCAGGTCGGCGACGAGGTTGACGTCGGCCTCGATCGCTTTGAGGAATTCCGGCTCCATCAGCATCTGCTTCAGGTCCAGCCGTTCGAAAGCGTCCTTCTGGACGATCTGAACGACCTGCGCGGGAAGAAGGAGCGAATGTCGCCCATCCACTGTGCAACGCGCGGCGCCGAGCGGCCGAGTCCGCCGCGCCGCTTGCGCGGGTCGCTGGCTGCGGCGCTGTCGCCGTCGCCGTAGAGAGCATCGAGCGCCGCCGAAAGCCGTTTGTCGTCGCTGGAAAGCGACGGCGATGCCTCATCGGCGGCGCCGATCGCCAGGCGCCAGCGGCGCTCCCTGCCGCCATCGGCTGTGAGTGGGCCGGCCTCGTTCATTTCGCCCTCGTCATCCATTGCCGTTTCCTCCCGTGAGCAATGGTCCAAGCAGCTCCAGGTGTCGGCGCCACGCCTCGCCGCCATCCGGTGTCGGCGTCAGGCCGGCCGGCAAGCGCGCGGCGCGGCCGAGAACTGCCTCGATCAGCCGCCGGCGCTCCATGCTGTCCAGATTGGAAAAGATGCGGCGCAGCAACGGCAGGTGCGCGATGAAAGCATCTTCGTCGAGCGATTTAAGCCAGGAATCGACAGCGCCGCGCAGACCTTCATCATAAATCAGCCGTTGACCGGCTGTGCTGAAGAAGCCCTCGAAGAACCCTGCCGCTTCAGTGACCGGCGTGCCCGGCGACAGGCGTCGCCCGAGCAGCCCGGCCGCGGCTTCGGCGGGCAGCCGGCCGGCTTCGTAGAGCAGGTGCGCGGCGCATCCGGCCAGCAGCGCCGTCGACCGCGAACCCTCCAGCACGGCAGCCAGCCCGTTGCGCCATCGGTTCAGCACGTCTTGCCCGGGCTCGACCAGCCTGATCGCTTCATCGGCCTTGCGCATCGCGCCAACCAGCGTCGCGGCGGCCTGCTCGTCCAGATCGCGTGCCGCATAGGGAAGCGCGATCGCAGCTTCGACGATCAGCCGCTCCATGAGGCCGGACAGCCGGTTCGTTTCCGTTTTGCGGGCCTCGCCGTAGCGGATGATGTCGGCGAGCGGCGGCATCGACGCCAGAATCTCCAGGCATTCGCTGCTGCGCGCCGCTCGGGCCTCCAATGCCGCGAGACCTGCAGTCGATGCTTCCGACAGGCCTGCCGTGATGGCGCCCTGCACCAGTGCCGCAAGCGTATCGAGGGTCGCTGCGGCTTCGATCATCTGGATCAGGCGGCCGTTGGCAGCTTCTTCGATGGTCGGCCCGTAAATCAGGTTCTCCACCAGGCGAACGGCATATTCCGGCTCCCAGGACAGGATCCACCGCTCACGAAAGGTGCCGCGGCTACGACCGGCCTCCGTCAACTTGCCCCAATGCACACCAAGCACGTTCAGCCGATGCAGCAATGTCGAGCGAAACAGCCCGCTGTCGCTTCGCAGGTCTACGGATAGTTCCCGCTCCAGCGCTTCAGGCTTCAGCCGCGCCGCCTTCTGGTTGCGCTGCAGATCATCGATCAACGGCGCCAACGGCGTGTCGGGTGGAATTTCGCCGACGTCCGCACCCAGAAGCAGCTCGGCCTCGACCAGGGCCCACAGCAACGCTTCGCCATTGAACAGAGCCGCAATTGCGGCGTCGCGCAATTCCTCAAACCCGGGTTTCGGCCGCTCGCGAATCGCGGCGAGCGTGCGGGCGAGCCGCTCCGCTTCGATCAGCGCAGCGGTCGAGACCAGGTGACCCTTCACCCGCAGCACCGCTGCAATCATTGCAAGCCACAAGGTTGCCGCATCGCGCCGGCCGCGCGTGCGCCAGAGATGCTTGCACCAGCCGGGTGCGACGACGCCCGCGCCATAGCCGTAGCCCAGCGCCAGACGCGGTCCCGTCCACGGCGCCCATGTCATCGTGCTCTCGCGCCTCGCAATCCCCTTAAGCAGGGCTTGATCGTTTTTCTGCGTGTGTGTCGCCTGCAGTGCCGGCACATGCCACGCCCCGCAGACGACGGCGATAGGTCCGTCGAATTCCTTGCGCGCCGCCGCGATTTCGAACCGCATATGCGCTTCGCGCTGGGCCTCGAACTGCGCGATCGAGCCTTCACCATCCCTTAGCGTCATCATCGCGTCGGAGATGGCGGCGAATATGGGGCCTGGTTCCGGGTTCTGCTCGATGATGTCCGACCACCAGCTCTCGCCATCCTCATAGCCGGCGGCGCGCGCCAGCGTGCCTATCGGATCACGCCGATGCGGAGCCACGTCATCATGCTCGCTTGCTTCCTTCGCTTCGCCAGCATCGACCTTTTCCGCGCCGTGGACCGCCGCTGCCGAGAAGCGCGCCGACGACGGCAGGTCGATGAAGCGCAACGCCGCCTTGTTGTCCACTGCCCAAAGAACCGCCTGATATTCGGGCGAGAACTCGGCGAAGGGCCAGAAGCTTGTCGAAGCCGGATCCTCCTCCGGATAGCAAAGCAATGCTACCGGCGGCTGCATCTCCGGGCGGGCCAGCAACGGCAGTAGCGCGGAGGCATCGATCGGCCCCTCGATCAGCACGGCGACCGGCTGCAAATCCTGCAATGCCTGCACCAGGCTGTCGGCGGAACCCGGCCCGTGATGGCGTATGCCGAAATAAGCGACGTCGCTGTGCCCCATGGCGCGTCAGATCGCTGCGTTCAAGGCCGCATAGTAGCCGGCATAGTCAGGCCGCTTCTTGAGCACTGTTTCCAGATATTCCTCAAGCACTGCCTTGTCCTGTACCGGGTCTTTCACGATCGCGCCGACAAGGCTGGCGGCGAGACCTTCGGCGCCGAGCTTGCCGCTGTCGAACCACGCCGCCTGGCTCAGGCCGCCAACCATCGTCGCGATCGCCTCGGCGGTCGACAGCGAGCCCGAGGGCGTCTTCAGCGTCACCTTGCCGTCGGCGGTCGCACCGGACCGCAATTCACGGAAGATGGTCAATACCCGGGCTATCTCCTCGCCGACATTTTTCGGCACCGGCAGGTCGAGCCCGCCGGCCATCTCATCGACCCGTTTGGAGACGATCGCCACCTCTTCAGCCATGTCTTCCGGCAAGGGCAGAACGACGACATTGAAGCGACGCTTGAGCGCCGAGGAGAGTTCATTGACACCTTTGTCCCGGTTGTTTGCCGTGGCGATGATGTTGAAGCCGCGCTGGGCATAGATCGATGTGTTCAATTCCGGGATCGGCATCATCTTTTCTGAAAGCACGGTGATCAGCGTGTCCTGCACATCCGACCCCATGCGCGTCAGTTCCTCGAGCCGGCAGAGCTTGCCGGTCTGCATGGCGCGGTAGAGCGGCGTCGGCACCAATGCTTCCTGGCTCGGGCCCTTTGCCAGAAGTTGCGCATAGTTCCAGCCATAGCGGATCTGGTTCTCGTCGGTGCCGGCCGTGCACTGCACGATCAGCGTGGAGTCACCCATGATGGCGGCGGCGAGATGTTCAGACACCCAGGACTTGGCCGTTCCGGGAACGCCGAGCAGCAACAGCGCGCGGTCGGTGGCGAGCGTTGCCACCGCGGTCTCCATCAATCGGCGGCGACCGACATATTTTGGCGTTACGGGCGTGCCGTCGCCGGCCTTCCCGCCCAGCAGATAGGTCAGCACCGCCTGTGGCGAGAGGCTCCAGCCGGCAGGCTTTTGCCTGTCGTCACCGCGCGCCAGCGCCTGCAATTCAGAGGCATAGGCCTGCTCGACCGGGAGACGGATGGCAGCGTTCATATCTATTCTCCGGATTGATCATGGGTCGGTTCTAGACTGATGTTCGGCCAGCGCCGCGTTGAGACGCAGGACGCTGAGTGATGGGGCCGCGGGCGGTATACCGGCTGCGACCACCTCGTCGATTAATTTTGCGGCTGTGGTCGCTGTGGCAAGAAAGCCAAGCGATTCCAGTATATCGTCGACGCCTCGCTTCACGGCGTCGTCGTTTCCTGCAACAGCGGAACGCAACGCCAGCAGGGTCTGGCCATTCGTCAGGTCGCCCCATTCCAACCAACTTGCTTCAATGCCTTCGGCAACGTTGAGAGCACCAAGATATTTCGAGTCTTTCAGGATCAGCCGGACGACGGCTCGTTTTCTGCGGCTGTCCAGACGCGGCATGAGGTGCAATACGAACAGCGCCGGTTTGCCGCCATCGGCGACAAGCGTATCCGCCATATGCGTCACTGCAGCGTCGCTCCCAGAAGCGGCGACCATTTGTGCGATCAGGATGTCGGCATTGTGGTCGGCGCCGAATTGCCAGGCCCCTATGAATTCGGGTTCCGTAGTGCCGAACCGTGCGGCAAGGTCGACCAGGTTGCAGGTCTCGAATAGTTCGGCGCGACGTTTTTCCTGCGCCGGCGATTTCAATTTCGCCGGCGTATAGATGCTGCGGCGGCGGATGAAGCCGGATTTGCCTTCGCTGATGAAGGCCGCGAGTTCGGCTGAGGGGCCATCCGCCCCGCCTTCGCTTGAATGGCCGTGCTCTCCCAGCCTTGCCAGCAGCCGGCCTGCCAGTTCGCGCACCTTGCCGGACCTGTCGGCGGAGAGGCTTTTAAGGAACGGCGCGTCCTCAGGATTCAGGCCGAAGCGCATGAGTTCGATCAGCGCAAGCCTGACCTCGGCGGGCTCGCCCGAAGCCTTTGCCTCGACCAGCATTCGAGCCGAAGCCGGTTCACTGCGGCGCATGTCTGCCAGCGCCATGCGTCGCGCGGCGGGATAGAATTCATCCCAATTTTCCGCCGTCAGTTTCTCTAGTGGGGCATGTCTCTCCCCGTCGAAGCTTGCTTGCCAGTCGATCCAGGGAGCGTAGACGTCCGGACTGTTCTGATCCGAGGGCATCCAGTCCATCGGATGGAGGACAAAGCCGCGGCTGGCGACAAGCGTCACCACGCGCGTCTTGCGTCTCGCGTCGGCGGCGTGTTTCAGAGCGGCTCTCAACAGCGGCCGCAACCGCTCCGGCAACATAGGAAGCGCAAGCCTGGGCAGCGGCGGCCGCCGCTTGAGCGTCTTCGGCGCCGCCGGCCGCAGGGCGACGTCGAGCGCTTGTGCTGCGATTGCCAGGAGTCGGCGCTCCTGCTCGTCGGGACTTGCACCGCCGGCGATTGTCTTCCAGGCGGTTGGGGCCAGGTCGAAAGTGGCGCCGCCGGTGATCCAGCAATCGCGCATTGTCGCCAGGCCTGTCTGCTCGCTCTCGTTCACGACAGGTCAAGCCTCCCGAACCCGCTTTGCGCCGCCAGAAGATCAAGCCGGGCGCCATCCCAGAGCGCTGCCGTGGCCGCAAGGTCGAGGCCGAGCAGTGTTTGATCGACGGCGCCCGCGATCGGCAAGGCGATGCCTTGCCGATCGTCCGCGGCCTGCCACCAGCCTGTGCCGCGGTCATCGACCAGGATCGCACCAGGCGGCAGCATGAGAGGACAATCGGTAATCCAAGGCGCAGCATCCTGATAGGAAGCATGCGTGGCGAGTGGGTCCTTTGCAGTGCCGAAGCTGAATTCAGGCCACGCGCCGGACATCACTTCACCCATGCGCTCCGCCACCAGTGCGCGGAGCGGCTTGCGTGATGGATAGAAGACCAGCCGGGCATCGAAACGGTCCCCCGGAGCAAAAGCGTTGGACCGGCGTCCGGCGGAAGCCGGAAAATAATCGAGCAGCACGGCAAATTGCGGGGTAGTGCTCTTCAGATCAAGCAGCCAGGTCGAATGGCTGACGAGACCGTCACGGCGGCTCTCGATCTTCTCGCCCAGAACTTCCCAGAAGCTTTCGACCTGTCTTGCATCGGGATTGGCCAGAACCTGTTCGCGGGTCTCAGACGTCGATACGAGGCGCTTCAGCTCGGGATCGTCAGGCGCCGACCGCCACGCCTTGGCCAGCAGCACAAGCTTGCCGAGCTCGCGGATCGCCGCATCCGGTCTTTCTTCGCTGCGTAGCGCCATCAGCCGCGATGGGATTTCGTCGATGCGACCGGCAAGCGCGGTTGCCTTCATGTCGACCAGCCGCGCGGCAATCCGGCGGCATCGGTCGCTGCTGCCGTCGATAAAACCCGAAAGGCCAAGCCGCAACTGGTCGGCGATCCATTGGTCGAGTTCATCTAGCGCCGCCGACACTGCTTGTCGTGTGTCTTCCGCCCGCTTGCGCTGCGCTGCCTCACGACGCTCCACCGCCGCAACGCCTTCGACCGCGGCGCTCTGGTCCGTCCGTGCGGCTTCATCGATGCTTTTGGCTGCCGCACCTTGTATCGACTGCGCAGGCGGTGGCGTCGTCTTCCTGCGCCGGCTGAGCCAGTCATTCACCCACTCCGGTATCGATTCAGCGGCTGCAAAACTGGCTGGCGCAGTGGCGGCGATCCACATCAGGGCCAGTGTGTGCTTGCACGGGAATTTTCGCGACGGGCAGGTGCATTTGTAGCCGTGGTCGCCTGTGTCGACCACCACCCGATAAGGATTGGAGCCGGAGCCCTGGCATTCACCCCAGATGAGCGCCTGCTGCTCATTTTTTTCGAGCCGCGGCCAGTTCGATCGTTTGGTTAGCTTGGAGGCGGCGCTCAGCGACGCCTGATCGGGGGCAAGCGCCTCGATGGTCTTCAAATCGAATTCCAAGCCGCGCCCCTCGTGACTCGAACCAAACGCCTGTCGCCAGGATAGATAGCCGTTTGTGAAGAATTATTGTAGCTCCCGTGAAGCGAAGAACGATACTTCTCGATCTTATTCTTATGTGGCCGAATCCACCTGATCCGCAAGCGCGGTCCACCGCCATTTCGGCAGGCAGAGGATTTTCAGCAAAACGGCGTTTGGCGTCGGCCAGCCCAGTTGTGCGCTCAGTGGAGGCGAGCAAGCCTTAGCAACCCATGCAACTGGTTCGTGGAGCGAGCCGTTCAGCCTTTGCCCTTCAGGTCGACAGGCCCGACACTTCAACGGGCGCTAACCTGCACGATCGCTCAAGCGGGCTGAATCTTTTTGGCGCCTTTTTGTGCGATTTGAACGGTGCGGTGCTTGACTCCTGCAACGCCTTGTGAAAAATTTTGCATCGACTGATAAAAATATCTTAGGGCGGAAATGGTTGGTTTTGGAAACGGCCTCCTGCGCGATGATGAAACCAGTATGGCGACACGTGCCGCCTGGCTTCATTATGCTGGCGGCCTGACCCAGTCGGAGGTTGCCAAGCGACTTGGCCTGACCAGCCTCAAGGCGCATCGCCTCATCACCAAGGCCAATCAGGAAGGGCTGGTCAAAGTCTATATCGATGGCGAAGTGTCGGAATGCGTCGCGCTTGAAGATGATTTGTCCAGCCGCTACGGCCTCGATTATTGCGAGGTCGTCCCCGACTTCGATGGCGAAGACTTGCCGCTCAAGGCGCTTGGCATTGCCGGCGCGCAGTTCCTCAAGCGTGAAATCGAACGCGGCGAGGACACGCTGATCGGCGTCGGTCATGGCCGCACGCTTGCCGCCTGCGTCGAATATCTGCCGCGCATATCGGCCGAAAAGACCCGTTTCGTTTCGCTGCTTGGCGGCCTGACGCGCAAGTTCTCGGCCAATCCGCACGACGTCATTCACCGTCTGGCCGAACGGACCGGCGCGGAAGCCTATGTGATGCCGGTGCCGATGTTCGCCAACACGGTGGAGGATCGAACCGTGCTGCTCGGGCAGAAAGGCATCAGCGAGGTCTTCGATCTCGGCAAGGCCGCCGACCTGCTCATTGCCGGTATCGGCACCGCCGAGCGCGAGGCGTCGCTGGTCGCCACCGGCATGATCGAAAAGGGTGAAATGGAGGAGATCCGCCGCAAGGGCGGCGTCGGCGAACTGCTCGGCCATTTCTTCGACGATGCTGGAAAAGCGGTCGAGACGACCCTTTCCAACCGGGCGCTGGCGCTGGCGCGCGAAGACATCAGCAATCGCAGGATTGTCGCCGTTGCCGGCGGCAAGGTGAAGGTTCGTGCCATCAAGTCGGTGTTGGAGGGCCGCTATCTCAAAGGCCTGGTCACCGATGAGCGGACGGCGCGATCACTCGTGGAGCAGATGCCGGTCGGGTAGCCGGCAACCATTCAATTGAAACTACCCTGTGGAGGAGAAGACAAATGCATGAGAAAGAGAAAGACCTGATCGACGCGTTCCTGCGCGGACAAGTCGATCGTCGTGGGCTGATCAAAGGCCTCGGCGCAATGGGCCTTGCCGCCGGCACCGCCGGCACGCTGCTCAATCTGGGGCAGACCCGCGCACTGGCGGCGGATTTCGACTGGCAGGCGCACAAAGGCAAGACCATCAAGCTCTTGCTCAACAAGCATCCTTACGCCGATGCGATGATCGCCAACCTTGAAAACTTCAAGAAGTTGACCGGCATGGAGGTCGTCTACGACGTCTTCCCGGAAGACGTCTATTTCGACAAGGTCACCGCTGCGCTGTCGGCCAGCTCGCCTGAATACGATGCCTTCATGACCGGCGCCTACATGACCTGGACCTACGGCCCGGCCGGCTGGATCACCGACCTCAACGAGTGGATCAAGGATCCGACCAAGACCAACGTGAACTATGCCTGGGACGACTTCCTGCCCGGTGTCAGGAAGTCCTGCGCCTGGAACGGCCAGCCCGGCGGAGTGCTCGGCTCCGACGACGCCAAGCAGTGGTGCATTCCGTGGGGCTTCGAACAGAACAACATCACCTATAACAAGGGTATGTTTGACAAGGTCGGCGTCGGCGTTCCCGGCAATATGGACGAGATGGTCGCTACGGCGGCCAAGCTTACCAAGGATGTCGGTGGCGGCGTCTACGGCATCGGCGTGCGCGGCTCGCGCTCCTGGGCGACGATCCATCCCGGCTTCCTCTCGGCTTATGCCAACTTTGACCAGAAGGACCTGAATGTCTCGGCCGACGGCAAATTGTCGGCCGCGATGAACACCGCCGAATCCAAGGCCTTCCACAAGCAGTGGGTTCAGATGATCCAGGAGAGCGGCCCCAAGGACTGGTCGACCTATACTTGGTATCAGGTCGGCACCGATCTTGGCGCCGGCGCCTCGGCGATGATTTTCGACGCCGACATCCTCGGCTACTTCATGAATGGCGGCGACAACAAGATGGCAGGCAAGCTCGCCTTCTCCGCCTTCAAGGCCAATCCCGCCGCCAAGGCGCCGACGCCCAACATCTGGATTTGGTCGCTGTCGATGTCCAATTTCTCGAAGGATAAGGACGCCACCTGGTACTTCATGCAATGGGCATCCGGGCCCGAGCATGCACTGTTCGGTGCGACCAAGATGGACTTCGTCAATCCGGTCCGTCAGTCGGTCTGGAACGACGAGATGTTCCGCGAGAAGCTGAACAAGAGCTACCCGGGTTATGTCGAGATGTTCGACGTCTCGGCGCCCGGCGCCAGCATCAAGTTCACCCCGCAGCCGCTGTTCTTCGATCTCACCACCGAATGGGCGGCGACGCTGCAGAAGATGGTGGCCAAGGAAGTGCCCGTCGACGAAGGCATCGACATGTTGGCCACCAGCATCGATGGCCAGCTCAAGGAAGCCGGGCTCGGCTAAGTCCTGGCGAACGGCTGGCCCGCTTTTGCGGGCCAGCCGGCCATTCCACTGCGAAGCGGCGCCTGGAGCATCGGACCCAAAAGTGGAAACCGGTTTTGGGAAAATCCGATGCTCAAACACTGGCGGTGCCGCCACTCGCCCAACCGGCCGCCTAGCTCCCTGGGCGGTCGGCAGGGCGAAGCAACAGAGATGATGGAACAGCACGATGACTGCGGCGACCATGCAAAGAAACAAGCCTTCCGGCTTCAGGATCAGCAAGAGGGTGCTGCCTTATGTGCTCAGCCTGCCGGCCTTGCTCGTCTGCATCGGTATCCTGATCCCGTTCTTCACATCGGTCGTCTATTCGTTCCAGCGCTACCGGCTGAGCCAGCCCTGGGCGCGTCAGTTCAACTGGGGCGACAATTACATCTCTTTTTTCACCGACCCGAAGTTCTGGAACACGCTGGAGATATCGCTGCTCTATGCCGGTATCACCGTCCTGCTCGAACTGCTTCTCGGTCTCGGCATCGCCATGCTCCTGCAGAAGCGCTCGACGTTGAACAACTTCATCTCGATCATGCTGCTGATGCCGCTGATGACGGCGCCGGCGCTTGCCGCGCTGATGTGGAAGCTGATGACCAATCCCGGCTTCGGCGTGCTGAGCTATCTCGCCAGCCTGATCGGACTGCACGATTTCCGCTGGGCCTCGTCGCCGTCGACCGCGCTTTTCACCGTGGTCCTTGTCGACATCTGGGTCTACACGCCCTTCATCATGATCCTGCTGCTTGCCGGCCTGCGCAGCCTGCCGACGCAGCCCTTCGAGGCGGCAGCACTTGACGGCGTGCCGAGGAGTTTCGTGTTCTTCCGCATTACCTTGCCGATGCTGATGCCCTACATCCTGACGGCGACGCTGTTCCGCCTGCTTGATTCCATCCAGCAGTTCGACATCATCTATGCCATGACCCAGGGCGGTCCGGGCGACACGCTGACCGTCTTCCAGGTCGAGGCCTATCTCAACTTCTTCCAGTCGACCAATGTCGGCCGCTCGGCAGCGCTGATGATCATCCTGTGGGCAATCACCTATTTCCTCTCGAATATCTTCATCAAGAATTGGCTGCGACTGCGCGAACGCGCCCGCGGCCAGGCATAGGAGGCTGAGATGGAACACACCTCGCTTCTCGAACGCATCCTGCGCGGCATAGCGCTGACACTGGTCGTGATCTTCTTCATGTTCCCGATCGCCTGGATCTTCATGATGTCGTTCCAGACCAACGAAACCATCTTGCGGATTCCGCCACAGCTTGTCTTCAAGCCGACGCTGGCCAACTACACCGCGCTGATCACCGGAAAGCTGACGACGGCGGCCGGCACGCTCGACATCGCCTTCATGCGCAACCTCTGGAATTCGGTGTTCCTGTCGGTCACCTCGGTCGCCGTCGCGCTGCTGCTCGGCGTTCCGGCGGCGTACGCCTTTGCACGGCATAAGTTTCGCGGCTCGGAAGACATTGCCTTTACGCTGCTGTCGTTCCGGTTCGCGCCCGCGCTGCTGGTGCTCCTGCCGCTGACCCTCTATTTCCAGAAGCTTGGACTGGCCAACACTTATATCGGGCTGATCTGGGTGTATCAGCTGATCTGCCTGCCGCTGATCCTATGGATCGTGCGCGGCTATTTCGAGGACATCCCGGCCGACATCGAATATGCCTATCGCATCGCCGGCCATTCCTGGTTCGCCACCTTCCGCAAGATCGCGCTGCCGCTCGCCGGCCCGGGCATTGCGGCTGCCGGCCTGCTCGCATTCATCTTCGCCTGGAACAATTTCGTCTTCGCGCTCGTGCTCGCCTCGGCCGACAAGCAGCCGGTGACAGTCGGTGCGCTGGCCTTCATCACCTCCTCCGGCATCCAGTATGGCCAGATCTCGGCGGCGATCGTGCTTTCGATCACGCCGACGCTGGCGCTCGCCCTCTATGCACAGCGCTATCTCGTCGAAGGCCTGTCGCTCGGCGCGGTAAAGGGATAGTTCTCATGGCCAGCCTCGAACTGCGAAATGTCGTCAAGCGCTACAAGAGCCAGACTGTTCTCGACAATCTGTCGCTGACCGTCGCCGACGGCGAAACCCTTGTCCTGTTCGGACCGTCCGGCGCCGGCAAGACGGTGCTGCTGCGGCTCGTCGCCGGCGTTATCGACCCCGATGAGGGAAAGATCTTCATCGGCGGCGAGGATATGACCGACCTCGATGCCGAGTTCCGCGGCGTCGGCATGGCGTTCCAGAATTTCGCACTGTTTCCGCACATGACTGCGTTCGACAACATCGCCACGCCGCTACAGGCCAAGCGTTCGTCGCAGAGTGCGATGAAGGCGGGCGTCGAGAGCGCCGCTAAGCTGCTGAAGATCGGCCACGTGCTCAGCCACAAGCCACGGGCGCTGTCCAATGGCCAGAAGCAGCGTACCGCGCTCGCCCGCGCTCTGGTCGGTTCGCCGCCGGTTCTCCTGCTCGACGACCCCTTGCGCAACGTCGATGCCAAGCTGCGCTTCGAAATGCGGCTCGAATTGCCGAGGCTGCTGGCCGACCGTGGCGCGACCGTCCTCTACGTCACCCAGGACTACAAGGAGGCCATGGCGCTCGGCGACCGCATCGCGGTGATGTCGCAAGGCGTCATCAAGCAGCTCGGCACACCCGAGCAGATCTATCGTGAGCCGGCGAACATCGAGATCGCGCGGCTGTTTGGCGACCCGACCATCAACCTGCTCGACGTCAAGCCGTCGCGCGATGCCAAGGGCATCTATGTCGGCCTTTCGAATGTCCAGGTTCATCTGACGGGTGCCTATGACGCGACGGTCGGCCGCGACTGCGTGATCGGCTTACGGCCGGAAGCCCTGAGCTTCGTCGACAAAGGAACGCCCGCTGCCATTCCGGTGACGGTTGAGGCGGAGACGCCGCTCAATGAAAAGATCGTCACGCTGGTGCGCACCGTGCGCGGCCGTGAAATCCTGGTCTCCCGGCCGGCCGGAACACCGGGTCAGACCGAGGGCAGGGCCCATATCGCCGTCGACGGCAAAAGCGCCCTGCTGTTCGATCATGCGAGCGGCGACAGAATCGGCGCCAGGAACGTCGTCAATTTGCGCAGCGGAGAAGCGGCATGATCCCGAGCGCACTCACCATTTCCGGCGTCGACAAGTTCTACGGTCCGATCGACAGGGGCGTGCACGCCGTCCAGAACCTGACGATGGAAATCGGCAGGGGCGAGATCGTCGCATTGCTCGGCTCGTCCGGCTGCGGCAAGACCTCGACATTGCGCATGATCGCCGGTTTCGAGGAGGTCTCGCGCGGCACCATCTCGGTTGCCGGCCGCAAGGTGCACACGCTGCCTCCGGTCAAGCGCAATGTGGCGATGGCGTTCGAGGGCTACTCGCTCTATCCGCCGCTGACCGTGCGCGAGAACATGGCGTTTGCGCTGAAGGCGGCCAAACTGCGGAAAAGCGACGTCGATGCGAAGGTTGCCAGCATCGCCAAGCTGCTCGAGATCGAGGACATTCTGGAGCGCTATCCAAGCTCCATCTCCGGCGGCCAGCAGCAGCGCGCCAGCCTCGGCCGGGCGCTGATCCGCGAGGCAGATCTTCATCTGCTGGACGAACCGATGGGCCAGCTCGAACCGCAGCTTCGCGCCGTGCTGCGCGGCCGCATCAAGCACTTCATCAAGGAGCGCGGCCTGACCGCGATCCTGGTCACCCACGACCAGACCGAGGCCAATGCGCTTGCCGACCGGATCGCGGTCATGGAAGGCGGCGTGCTGCAGCAATTCGACACGCCCGACATGCTCAAGCAGCGGCCGGCCAACCTGTTCACCGGCACCTTCGTCGGCGAGCCGCCGATGAATGTCTTCGAGGCCTATGTCGGCACGGCCGCCGACAAGATCAATCTGCGGCTGCCCGACGGACTTTCGCTCGACTATGACAAGGACGCGTTCAGCGGCTCGGTTCGCGACGAATTGCTCAAACGGCAGCGGGTCGTCATCGGCATAAGGCCCTACGCGGTTCGCCGCTCGAAGGACGGCGTGCCGGCCACGGTTTCGGCCAACCAGTGGCTCGGCGACCAGACGCATATCGCGGCGGATTTCGCCGGCGGTTCGCTCGTTCTGGTCGAACATGACCGGACCCGGCTGGAGCTTGGCGCGCCGATCAATATCAGCATCGATCCGAAAAACCTGCACGTCTTCGATCAGTCCAGCGGCATGGCCATTTCGCACGGCATGGAGCTTGCCTGATGCGGGATGTGCTGATCGGCATCGACGCCGGCACGTCTGTTATCAAGTCCGTCGCCTTCGACACGGCGGGCCGGCAGCTCGCGGCCACGGCGTTGCCGAACCGGTATGAGACCTTGCCGGGCGGCGGCGCCGAGCAGGATCTGGCGCGCACCTGGGCCGATGCCGCGATCACCTTGCGGCAGCTTGCCGACAAGGTGCCGGACCTTGCCAGCCGCACCATTGCCATCGCCGTGACCGGGCAGGGCGATGGCACCTGGCTGATCGACAAGGAGGGTGAGCCGGTCGCGAAGGGCTGGCTGTGGCTCGACGCGCGCGCTGCCGCGATCGTCGAGGAGATCCGCGCGCGGCCCGATGACCGGCTCCGTTTCGAAAAGACCGGTAGCGGGCTGGCCGCCTGTCAGCAGGGGCCGCAGCTTGCCTTCATGAAGCGCAACGCGCCTGACATGCTTGGCAAGGCGGCGACGGCATTCCATTGCAAGGACTGGCTCTATTTCAACCTGACCGGGGAACGCGCCACCGATCCGTCGGAGGGGACCTTCACCTTTGGCGACTTCCGCACTCGTGGCTATTGCGACGATGTGCTTGAGGTGCTCGGCGTCGCTGATCTCAGGCATCTGCTGCCGCCGATCGTCGACGGCACCAGGCATAGCGCCGGCCTCTCGGAGACGGCTGCCGAAGCGACCGGGCTGCTTTCCGGTACGCCGGTGGTGCTGGCCTATGTCGACGTGGCCTGCACCGCGCTCGGCGCCGGCCTGCTCGACCGCGAGCGCAAGCCCGGCTGCTCCATCATCGGCTCCACCGGCATGCATATGCGGCTTGCGCAGACGCCGGACGAGGTGCTGCTCAACGAGGCGGCGACCGGCTACACGATGACGATGCCGACGCCCGGCGTCTTTGCGCAGATGCAGTCGAACATGGCGGCGACACTCAACATCGATTGGGTCCTTAGCCTCGCCTCCGGCATTCTCGCCTCGCAAGGCATTACACGCACCAATGGCGAGATGATCGCGCTGGTCGATCAGTGGATATCCGTATCCGAGCCCGCCTCGCTGCTCTATCAGCCCTACGTGTCCGAGGCCGGCGAGCGCGGGCCGTTCGTCGATGCCAATGCCAGGGCCGGTTTCGTCGGCATTTCGTCACGGCACGGTTATGCCGACATGGTGCGCGCTGTTTTTGAGGGACTGGCGTTCGCGTCGCGCGATTGCTACGCCGCCATGGGGCCGCTGCCAAGCGAAATCCGGCTGACCGGCGGTGCGGCCAGAAGCCCGGCTCTGCGCAAGATCCTGGGCGCTGTCGTCGGCGCCGACATTCGCACCAGCCAACGCGAGGAAGCCGGCGCGGCGGGCGCCGCGATGATCGCTGCGGTTTGCGTCGGCCAATACAGGTCGATGGACGAATGCGTCGGCGAATGGGTCACGCCGCTGCTTGGCGCGGCGGAGCCGAGCGACCGAAAGCTTGCCGCGATCTATGAGCGGGTGGCTCCATCCTACACATTGGCGCATGAGGCGCTGCGGCCGGTCTGGCGGTCGATGGCCGCATCCAGGGCAAACTGAGAAGTCGAGCATGCGTAAGAAGATTGCAATCATTGGCGACCGCTTCATGCTTCCCGAAGTGTTTTGCGAGAAAATCGAGAAGGCCTGCGGCGACAATCTCGACATTCGCACCCTTGAGGCGGCCTGGCCCGACGAGCCGATGGAATTCGGCAATGCGGCGCTCGGCCTCGACAAGGTCAAGGAGTATTTTGGCGATCCGGACGAGGTGGTCGATTTCATCGGCGATGCCGAGATATTCGTCACCCAGCTTGCGCCGCTCTCCGAGACCATGATGCAGCGCCTGCCCACACTCAAACTGGTTGCGGTATCGCGCGGCGGCCCGATCAACATCGACATGGCCGCCGCCAAGGCCCATGGCATCACTGTGGTCAACGTGCCCGGCCGCAATGCAAGTGCTGTGGCCGAGTTCGCCATCGGTGCCATCCTTGCCGAGACGCGGCTGATCCGGGTCGGGCACGAAGCCTTGCGCAAAGGGGAATGGCGCGGCGATCTCTACCGGGCCGACCGCACCGGCCGCGAGCTAAACGAAATGACCGTCGGCGTCATCGGCTACGGCAATATCGGCACCAAGGTTGTCCGCCTGCTGCGCGCGTTCGGCTGCCGCATCCTGGTCACCGATCCCTACGTGCAACTGAGCGCCGAAGACCGCAATGGCGGCGTCGAACTGGTCGCGCTCGACGATCTCCTGTCCCGCTCCGATGTGGTCACGCTTCATCCCCGGGTGACTGAGGAGACCCGCAGACTGATCAACAAGGATACCATCGCCCGAATGAAGCCTGGGGTGATCTTCGTCAACACAGCGCGCGGGCCGCTGGTCGACTACGACGCGCTTTACGATGCGCTCGTCTCAGGCCAAATCGGCAGCGCGATGCTGGAGACGTTCGCGGTCGAGCCGGTGCCTGCCGACTGGCCACTGCTGCAGCTTCCGAACGTCACGCTGACACCGCATATCGCCGGCGCATCGGTGCGCACGGTGACCTATGCGGCCGAGCAGGCGGCCGAAGAGGTGCGCCGCTTCATCGCCGGGCTCCCACCGGTCAATCCATGCTGAAGGTGGCGGCAGCCATGAAACACAATCCAGGCACCGAGGACCCGGCGGGATGAGCGGCGCCACTGAAATCGTCGACCTCTTCGTTATCGGCGGCGGTGTCAACGGCGCCGGCATCGCGCGCGACGCAGCCGGCCGCGGCTTGTCCGTCATTCTGTGCGAGAAGGACGATCTGGCCGAAGGCACCAGTTCGCGATCGGGAAAGCTCGTCCATGGCGGCCTGCGCTATCTTGAATATTACGAATTCCGGCTGGTGCGCGAGGCGCTGATCGAGCGCGAAGTGCTGCTTGAATCCGCTCCGCACATTATCTGGCCGATGCGCTTCGTGCTGCCGCACAGCCCTGACGACCGGCCGGCATGGCTGGTCCGGCTCGGCCTGTTCCTCTACGATCATCTCGGCGGCCGCAAGCGGCTGCCGGCCACCCGCACGCTCAACCTGCGCACCGCGCCCGAAGGCGCGCCGATCAAGGATGTGTTCAAGCGCGGTTTCGAATATTCCGATTGCTGGGTCGACGATGCCCGTCTCGTCATCATCAATGCGCTCGACGCCGCGGAACGCGGAGCCAAAGTCTTTACCCGGACCGTCTGCACCGCCGCCCGCCGTGAAGACGACCTGTGGTCGGTCGAGATGCGCGACAGCCGAACCGGCGTCAGGACGACGGTTCGGGCACGGGCGCTGATCAACGCCGCCGGTCCCTGGGTCAATGACATCATCAACCGCGTGGCCGGCCAGAACTCCAAACGAAATGTGCGCCTGGTCAAGGGCAGCCACATCGTCGTGCCGAAATTCTGGGAAGGGCGGCAGGCCTATCTCGTACAGAACAGCGACAAGCGCGTGATCTTCATCAACCCTTACCAGAACGATCTGGCGCTGATCGGTACCACCGACATCCCCTATGACGGGCGGCCGGAAGATGTGAAGGCTGATAGCAGCGAGATCGACTACCTGATCAAAATCGTCAACCGCTACTTCAAGCGCGAACTTGCCCGCGACGATGTCATCTACTCGTTTTCCGGCGTCCGGCCGCTCTATGACGACAACGCCGACAACCCCAGTGCGGTAACGCGCGACTATATTTTCGAGCTCGACGCATCGGCCGGGCAGGCGCCGTTGCTCTCCGTCTTCGGCGGCAAGATCACCACCTTCCGCAAATTGGCCGAGCACGCGCTGGATAGGATCGCCGCGTTCTTTCCGAAAATGGGCACGCCATGGACATCGAAAGGCTATCTGCCGGGTGGCGATATCGCTAATGCCGACTTCGAGCAGTTTCTCGGCGATCTCGGCCGCGAATATCCCTGGATGCCGGCATCGCTGGTCATGCATTATGGCCGGCTCTACGGCACCAGGACGCGCGTTCTGGTCGGTGCGGCCAAGTCGCGTGCCGATCTGGGGCGGTGCTTCGGCAAGGATTTTTTCGAACGCGAAGCCAATTATTTGTTCGAATATGAATGGGCACTGACCGCTGCCGACATTCTCGAACGGCGCACCAAGCATGGGCTGCATCTGTCCGCCGCAGAAAGAGCCGCCTTCGAGGACTGGTGCGCGAGCCGGCTGGTGAAAGCAAGCTGATGGCCTTTACGCTTTCTCTCAACACCAATCCGCTGGTCAACCGTTTCGCCGAACCGGACGATCTGATCGATGCGATCGCTTACGACATCGGCATCCGGGACGTGCAGCTCACGCACGAATTCGTCAATCCCGGCTGGCCGGCGGCGACGATCTCGAAATTCATCCGCCTGTTCCGCAACGCGCTCGACCGCACCGGCGTGCGCGTGACGTCGGGGATGACCGGCCCTTATGGGCGGCTCAACCATTTCGGCCATCCGGACGCCGATGTGCGCCGCTACTATGTCGATTGGTTCAAGACCTTTGCCGACATTTCGGCCGAGCTCGGCGCGACCGGTATAGGGACCCAGTTCGCTATCTTCACGCACAGGGATTTCGACGATCCCGAGCGTCGCGCGCGGCTTTTCGACATCGCGCTGGAATGCTGGCGCGAGGTTGCTGAGCACGCCAAGGCGGCCGGATTAACCTATCTGTTCTGGGAGCCGATGTCGGTCGGCCGCGAATTCGGCCATACGATCGAGAGTTGCTGGGTACTGCACAACGAGATCGAGGCAGCCGGCATGGCCATCCCGATGAAGATGATGGTCGACATTGACCATGGCGACGTGACGTCGAGCAACCCGGCCGACATCGACCCCTATGCCTGGGCCGAAGCCTTCCCCAACGTATCGCCGATCATCCACATCAAGCAGTCGTCGATGAACAAGGGCGGTCATTGGCCGTTCATCGCCGCCTACAACCAGGACGGCCGCATCACGCCGGAAAAATTCCTGGAGTCGGTTCGCCGCGGCGGCGGCGTCGACAACGAGATCTGCCTCGAACTGTCGTTTCGCGAGCGCGAGCCGGTCGATCACCAGGTCGTCGCCATGATCCGCGAGTCGGTCGACTACTGGGCGCCGTTCATCGAGACCGGCAGGGCGGCACTCCTGCCGCGAGACGGGCAGGATACGGCTCCTGCCCGTTGAACCGGGCCGCCCCGGTCAGATGAAGCCGGCCGAACTCAGCCGAATTTCGGATCGAGACTGCCCGACTTGTAGCGCTTGGCCATTTCCGAGACCGGCAGCGGCTTGATCTTGGAAGCGTTGCCGGCGGTGCCGAACTGCTCGAAGCGCTCCTTGCACAGCTTCCTCATGGCGGCCATCGCCGGCGTCAGATATTTGCGCGGGTCGAATTCGCTCGGATTCTCGGTCAGCACCTTGCGGATCGCGCCGGTCAGCGCCATGCGGTTGTCGGTATCGATGTTGATCTTGCGGACGCCGTGCTTGATGCCGCGCTGGATCTCCTCGACCGGCACGCCCCATGTCGGCTTCATCTGGCCGCCATATTTGTTGATGATCTCCTGCAGTTCTTCCGGCACCGAGGACGATCCGTGCATGACGAGGTGCATGTTGGGCAGGCGGCGATGGATTTCCTCGATCACGTTCATGGCCAGAACAGCGCCGTCCGGCTTGCGCGAGAATTTATAGGCGCCGTGGCTGGTGCCCATGGCGACGGCCAGCGCGTCGACATGTGTGTCCTTGACGAACTGCACCGCCTGTTCCGGATCGGTCAGCAACTGGTCGTGGCTGACAACGCCTTCGACACCATGGCCATCTTCCTGTTCGCCTCCGCCCATCTCCAGGGATCCGAGGACGCCGATCTCGCCTTCCACCGACACGCCGCCCCAATGCGCCATATCGACGACACGACGCGTGATGCCCGAATTATAGCCGTAGTCGGCTGGCGTCTTGCCGTCCTCCTTCAGCGACCCGTCCATCATCACCGAGGTGAAGCCATACTGGATCGCGGTCACGCATGTGGCTTCGTTGTTGCCGTGGTCGAGATGCATGCAGACCGGGATATCGGGATGGATTTCGACCAGCGCATCGATCAGCTTGGCCAGCACGACATCGTTGGCATAGGCGCGGGCGCCGCGGCTCGCCTGCAGGATGACCGGCGATTTGGTCTCCTCGGCAGCCTCCATGATGGCGAGGCCCTGTTCCATATTGTTCATGTTGAAGGCAGGCACGCCATAGCCGTGTTCGGCGGCATGGTCGAGCAATTGTCTCAATGTGATGCGAGCCACCCAATAGTCTCCCGTATCTGGTTTCAAGCCTGTGGTTGCGGGCCGTCCGATCATCGTTCAGCCCGCTGATGCTTCTGGCCGGATTTCCAGAGAACCGCAACCTTTGGCCATGCCGCCGGGAGCAATTCTTGTTACAAGACAGCAATCGGAAGCGATATAATATCCCAAAGAAACCTAACATTATCACAAAAAAATTGCCGCCTATGCGATTTCATCTGTTATAATAGCTCTGGCTCGCGGTTTCCGCCACGGCGGATTCCCAGCGGGCCGGATTCAGGAAACAGGCTGGACAATGAAGAGCGACGGCCGGCGGCAAGGCATCATGGATTTTCTGATGGACACTGGCACGGCCAGTGTCGATGACCTTGCCTCGCGCTTTGGCGTGTCGAAGATGACCGTCCATCGCGACCTCGACGAGCTTGAGGAAAGCGGTTTCCTGCGCAAGGTGCGCGGCGGCGCCTCGATCCAGCCGAGCGGTCTTTTCGAGAGCGATTTCCGCTACCGTCAGAAGCAGGCCGGCGAGGAGAAGCAGCGCCTGGCGGCTGCCGCCGTGGCGATGATCGAACCGGGCCAGACGGTGATCATCGACGACGGCTCGACGGCGGGCGGCATTGCGCGGCACCTTGCCGATCTCCGCCCGCTGACGGTGATCTCGAACAATCTGGCCGTCATACAGGATCTGGCAGGCGTTGGAGGGATCACCCTGATCGCGCTCGGTGGCCAGTACAGCAAGAAATTCCACGGTTTCTTCGGCCTGCTTGCCGAGGACACGCTGAGATCATTGCGCGCCGATGTGGCCTTTCTGTCGTCGTCTGCCATCCACGGCGTTTCCGCCTTCCACCAGGACCAGGAAGTGGTCCATACCAAGCGGCTGATGATGGCCGCCGCCGCCCGTAAATATCTGCTGGTCGATCACGGCAAGTTCGGCCGCACGGCCCTGCATTTCCTGACCGATCTCAAGGCGTTCGACGCCGTCTTCACCGGTCGCGAACTGGGACCGCAGATGCTCGAGGCGTTGGATGGCGCCGATGTTTCGCTAACCGTAGTCGAGAAGGATTGAGGAGGACGCGTGGATTACTGGGTCGGCACAAGCTGGAAAATGAACAAGACGCTTGCAGAGGCGACTGACTTCGCCAGGGCGCTGGCGGGGTTCGTCCCCGGTTTCGACGACCGCATCCAGCCCTTCGTCATCCCGCCCTTCACGGCGGTCCGCGAGGTCAAGCAGGCGTTGGCGACGACGCGGGTCAAGGTCGGCGCCCAGAACATGCACTGGGCCGACGCTGGAGCCTGGACCGGCGAGATCTCGCCCGTGATGCTGACGGATTGCGGCCTCGACCTCGTCGAGCTCGGCCATAGCGAACGGCGCGAGCATTTCGGCGAGACCGACAATGCTGTCGGCCTCAAGGCAGCTGCGGCGGTAAAGCACGGGCTGGTGCCGCTCATCTGCGTCGGCGAGACGTTGGCGCAGCGCAACGGCGGCCAGGCCGATGCGGTGTTGGCCTTGCAGGTGCACGGCGCGCTAAAGGTCCTCGAAGGCGAAGCGAAAGCGGCGACGATCCTGTTTGCCTATGAGCCGGTCTGGGCGATCGGCGACAAGGGCATTCCGGCAAGTGCGGACTACGCCGATAGGCAGCAGGCGCTGATCAAGAAGATCGCCGGCGAACTCCTGCCGGCCGTGCCGCCAGTGCTCTATGGCGGCAGCGTCAATCCGCAAAATGCCGCCGAGTTGATCGGCCAGCCGCATATCGATGGGCTGTTCATCGGTCGCTCCGCCTGGCAGGCGGAAGGCTATATCGACATCCTCCAACGCGCCTCGGCGGCGATCTAGTATCGATGGGACAGGAAAGGACAATAAAATGAAAATAGCCATTGGAGCCGACAGCGCGGGCAAGCCGCTGCTCGACGTCATTGCCGCGCATCTCGCCACCAAACCCGGTCTCACCGTCAGCGACCTCAGCCAGGCGGGCTATTATGCCGACCTGTCGCAGAAGCTCGCCCAGACCATCCTCGACGGCGAGAACGATCGCGGCATCCTGTTTTGCGGCACCGGCATCGGCGTTTCCATCTCGGCCAACAAGGTGCCCGGCATTCGCGCAGCACTCACCCACGACACCTACTCCGCCGAGCGCGCTGCGAAATCCAACAATGCCCAGATCATCACCATGGGCGCCCGCGTCATCGGCCCGGAACTGGCCAAGTCGATCGTCGACGCCTGGCTCGCATCGGAGTTCGACGAAAAGGGACCGTCGGCTGGCAATGTCCAAGCCATCGACAGGCTCGACGCGGCGAAGCTGGGCTAACCCAAGCTTTTCCGCATCGCGCCAATGACGGTGACGGCCGACGCGGCGCCGGGGTCCATGTGGCCCAGCGATCGTTCGCCAAGCCGCGATGAGCGACCCTTCGCGGCAATCATGTCCTTGGTCGCTTCGGCGCCCCGTTCGGCTGCTTCAAGGCCGGCTGCCAGGCTTTCGGACAGCGTCTTGCCGGAGGCATGCGCGACCGCAGCCGCTTCAGCCGCAGGCAGCCAGGCGTCGACCATTGTCTTTTCGCCGATCTCGGCCTTGCCGCGATCCTGGATGCCTTGCGCCATCGCCTGGAACAGGGCGATGAAATCGGCGCTCGCCAGCGTCGCCTTGCCCTTGACGGCGGCCGCACCTCGCATGAAGGCGGTCGCATAAAGCGGGCCCGACGAGGCGCCGACAGCGTTGAGGAACGATTTGGCCGCGGTGTTGAGGAGAGCTGTCGGCTCGGTCGCCGCGAGCTCGAGCGAAGCGAGTGCATCGCGCACCGCCCCGAAACCGAGCCCCATGGCAATGCCATGATCGGCGTCGCCGATGACGCCGTCGAGCTGGCAGAGCCTGTCCTTGTCGGCTTCGATCGCCGCTGCGATTTCATCAAACATTCTTTTCAGATCGGCCGTATCGATGGATGTCATGGATGCTACTTTCAGCCGGCGCGAAACATGGCGCAGTCGCAAGGATGGTCGAGCATCGTCTGCAATTCGGCGTCGAGCTGCATCAGCGTCACCGAGGCGCCGGCCATTTCGAGCGAGGTGCAGTAGTTGCCGACCCATGTCGCGTGGATGGCAACACCGACGTCATCAAGCCTCTGCTTGACTCGCCGGTTCATGATGTAAAGCTCCATCAGCGGCGTCGAGCCGAGTGAATTGACGAGCACGGCGACCTTGTCGCCATGCGCCGGCGCCATCTCGTCGAGGATCTTGTCCAGCATCTCGTCAGTGATCTCGTCGGCCGTTTTCAGTTTTCCACGCGCGATGCCCGGCTCGCCATGAATGCCCATGCCGATCTCCATCTCGTCCGGTCCGATCTCGAAATTCGGCCGGCGGGTCTGCGGCAGCGAACAGGGCGACAGCGCCACGCCCATGGTGAAGGTGTGATCGTTGGCCTTCCTGGCGATACGTTCGCATTCATCGAATGAGAGCATCCGGTCGCAGGCGGCACCGGCGGCCTTGAAAATGAAGAAATTGCCGGCAACGCCGCGCCGCTTTTGCCTCTGGTCACGCGGCGCCGACGCCACGTCGTCAGTGGTCAGCACAGTGCGCACCTCGACATCGTCCATCGCCGCCATCTCGGCGGCCATGTCGAAATTCATCACGTCGCCGGCATAGTTGCCATACATGAACAGCACGCCGGCGCCGCCGCTGGCCGCCTTGGCGCATTCGAGGATCGGGTCGGGCGGCGGCGAGGCAAAGACGTTGCCGATCGCCGCCGCGTCGGCCAGGCCTTTGCCGACGAAACCAAGGAAGGTCGGCTCGTGGCCGGAGCCGCCGCCGACGACGAGGCCAACTTTGCCTTCCCGCGGCCCATCACGGGCGATGATGGAGCGCGGACTTCCCACAGCGCTTTTGAGATGGCGGGGATGCGCGGCCAGGATGCCCTCCAGCATCTCGTCGACAGTGCGGTTGCCGTCGTTGATGATCTTCTTGGTCTGCACCTGCATCCTCCCGATTTCGGTATTTTCGGAGATAGTACAACGCGTTACCGGGATTTCTACCCGGTGACGGACATTTCAGCGGCGATACGCTCCCGCGCGGCCAGGATCTGCATGCAGGCATTGGCTGCCTCTTTGCCCTTGACCTTGAAGTGCTCGAAGAAGAAGTGGTGATGGTCCGCGCCGTCATGGTAGTTGTGCGGGGTGAGCACCGCCGAAAGCACCGGCACGCCGGTGGACAGTTGCACGTTCATCATGCCGTCGATGACAGCGCTCGCCACGAATTCATGCCGATAGATGCCGCCATTGACGACAAACGCCGCGCCGAGGATCGCTGCATAGCGGCCGGTCAGGGCCAAGGTCTTTGCATGCAAGGGAATCTCATAGGCGCCCGGCACATCGAAGACATCGACGGCAAAGCGTTTCTCTCCGTGAAGTTCCGCCTCGAACGCTTCAACGCACTGGTCGACGATGTCGGCGTGCCAGCGCGCGCGAATGACGGCGACGCGGATCGTTTCATAATCTTTCCGGGAATGCTGATTCATGGTCCATCCTTCCGTTTCGATCCAGAATCAGGACGCACGATACGGAGTCCGAGCCGCAAAAGCGGACCGTCTTCCATTTCGTTCTCTTCCATCCGGACTGTGACCGTCGGCTCCGGAATCATACCGGATCTGCTGACCCCTCCACTAGAGCGCCGCGCGTCCTTTTGGACGCGCAAACGACGCTCTAGCACTTTGAATCTCCGCATCGTGCTTTCCGAAAATCAGTTCTGATTTTCGGGCCGATGCAGTGACCGGAGAGCGCTCGCGGGCTTGGGCCGAGACCCTTACCGCCGGTGGGGACTTTCACCCCGCCCTGAGAACATTGACGGCGTTTGTATGGAAGGGCCGGATAGCGCTGTCAACCACCAACGTCGTTGCGGATGGCGCAGGAATAGCGATCCGTGCCGACCTGATCACCCTGAGGGCAGGGGAGCTGATACCTTGCCGCGTCAAAGGGCGATCACGGGCAAGGCCGGCAGCAGCTTGTCCAAGGTGATGGGAAATTCACGCACTCGCACGCCGGTCGCGTTGTAAATGGCGTTGGCGATAGCAGCCCCCGCACCGCAGACGCCGAGCTCGCCGAGACCCTTCGCGCCGAGTGGATTGGCCTTATCGTCATGGTCCTCGAGGAAGACGACCTCCATCTCGGGGACGTCGCCATTGATCGGGACGTGATATTCCGCAAGGTCGTGATTGACGAAGTGGCCGTAGCGCCGGTCGAGCACCGCCTGCTCCATCAGCGCCGCACCGATCCCCCAGGTCATGCCGCCGATGATTTGCGAGCGCGCGGTCTTGGCGTTGAGGATACGGCCCGCGCCCATCACCGCCAGCATCCGGCGCATGCGGATCTCACCGGTATCGCAATCGACTGCGACCTCGGCGAAATGCGCGCCATAGGAATGCTGCGAGTAAGCCTTGTATGACTGGGTGGTAGCGCCCGCGGCTACGGAACCTTCGGCCTCGAACCCGTCGGGAGCGATCCTTCGGATGAGATCGGCCAGACCTGCCGACCGCTGGCCGACCCTAACCTCGCTGTCGGCGAAGCTTGCCTCGGTGGCGTTCGCGCCGCGCAATGGCGAGGCTTCGCTCGACTGCGCCGCCTCCAGGATCCGTTGCTTGAGGGCGTTGCAGGCGTTATGCAGCGCCGAACCCGCGCTCGCGGCGCCCCAGGAACCGCCGGAGCCGGCGGTACGCGGGAAGCGGCTGTCGCCGAGTTCCACTTTGACGGACGAGATCGGCACGCCGAGGCTCTCCGCGGCGATCTGGGTCAGGATCGTATAGCTGCCGGTCCCGATATCGGTCATGTCGAGCCGCGCCGTCACCCGACCGTCCCGGTCGATCGCAACCCGCGCCGTCGCCGCGCCGATATAGTTTGGACGGATCGCCGCCGCCATGCCGTAGCCGATGAGCTTCCGGCCCTCTCGAGTGCGGCCCGGTGTCGGGTCTCTCCGCTCCCAATCGAAACGGCGGGCGCCTTCCTCCATGCAGTCGACGAGATTGCGGGTCGAGAACGGCACGCCGCGCTCGGGATCCTGTGCCGGTTCGTTGCGGACCCTGAGTTCGATCGGGTCCAGGCCGAGCCGCTCGGCGAGCTCATCCATGGCGCATTCGAAGGCCAGCATGCCGGGCGCTTCGCCGGGCGAGCGCATCCATTCGCCGCGGTTGATATCCAGCGGAACCAGGCGATGGCGGGTGAGACGGTTCGGCGCCGCATAGAGCGAGCGGGCAAACACTGCCGTTTGCTCGCAGTACTCCTCGAAGCTGGAGGTTGCCGACCAGACATCGTGCGCGATCCCGGTGAGCCGCCCGTCGGCGTCCGCGCCGAGACGTACCTGCTGGATCATCTCTGCGCGGTGACCGGCATTGGCGAACATCTGCTGTCGCGTCAGCGCGATCTTAACGGGACGCTGCAGGACCTGCGCTGCAAGCGCGGCCAGGATTGTATCGGAATGGGCAATCAGCTTGGAGCCGAAGCCTCCGCCGATGAAGGGACTCACGATACGCACACGCTCGGGCGGGATGCGAAGCGTGCTGGCGATCCCCGCCCGGAAGTTTGCGAGTGTCTGCGCCGATGTATGGATCGTCAGCTCGTTGCCTGACCAGGCGGCGAGCGTCGCATGGGGCTCCATCGGATTGTGATGTTCGAAGGGCGTCCGGTAAGTGGCATCGATCTTGACCGGAGCCGCCGCAAAGGCGCTCTCGAAGTCGCCGACCACGCTGTCGGTCTCGAAGCCGGCGTTGGTCCGCTTCGGTGCATAGGCGTCGGCCACACGCCCCGGCAGATCGTAGAGGCCCGGCTCCTCGTCGTAGCGCACTTTGATAAGGCCCGCCGCAGCGCGTGCCGCCTCGAACGTCTCCGCGACGACCAGCGCGACGGGCTCATCGTAATACCGCACCCGCTCGCTGTTGAGCGCTGGCCGGGCGCGGGTGAAGACCTCCGGCACGGTCGGCGTGACCGCCGGGCCGAAATCCGGCTGGGCCGGCGCATTCCGATGCGTCATGACGAGCAGCACTGCCGGCGCCCGTTCGGCTTCGGCCGTGTCGATCTCGGCGATGCGCCCCTTGGCGACGGCGGCGCCGAGAATATAGCCGTAGGCTGTACCCTCCAGCGCATTCTCGTAGGCGTAAATGGCGCCCCCTGTCACTTTGAGCGGACCGTCGACGCGGTCGATTGGGCGCCCGATGATGCCATCGCGTGTTTCGGAAGGGCGGTTTTCGCTGGCCTTCGTCTTTGTCATCGTGTCACCTCACGCGCTCTCGGCGGCAGCGGCGAGCGTGTGCCGCATCGTCCGTTTCGCCAGCGGGATCTTGAAATCATTGCCGCCATATCCGACAGCTCCGGCGAGTGCGGCTTCGGCCGCATCGGTAAAGGCGCCGTCGGACGCCGCCGCTCCTGCAAGCGTGCGCTCCGCCTCCGTTGCGCGCCAGGGCTTCGCTGCCACGCCGCCCATGGCGATCCGAGCGCTTCGGACACGGTCGCCGCTTTTCTCGACGATTGCTGCCACCGACACCAGCGCGAAGGCGTAAGAGGCACGGTCGCGCACCTTGCGGTAAACCTGCCGGCCGGGCGGCGGCGGCGGCAGGGTGACCGTGGCGATCATCTCGCCGTGGCCGAGCACGGTCTCCACATGGGGCATCGCCTCGGGCAATCGATGGAGATCGTCGATCGGGATCGTGCGGGTCTCGCCGCCGGGCGATATGGTCTCGATCCTGGCGTCGAGCCCGGACATGGCGACCGCCATGTCGGAGGGATGCACCGCGATGCAGGCTTCGCTCGCGCCAAGTACGGCGTGCATGCGATTGAAGCCCTGAAGCGCCGCGCAGCCCGAACCCGGCTCGCGCTTGTTGCAAGGCATGTTGCGATCGTAGAAGTAGGGGCAGCGCGTTCGCTGCAGGAGATTGCCGCTGGTCGAGGCCTTGTTGCGTATCTGGCCGGACGCTCCCGCCAGCAGCGCTTGCGTGAGCATTGGGTAGCGTGACCTCACCCGCGGATCGGCGGCGAGATCGCTGTTGCGGACCTGGGCGCCGACCCGAAGCCCGCCTTCCGCCGTCTCCTCGATCCGATCGAACGGCAGCCGGCTGATGTCGACGAGATGCGCTGGGCGCTCGATCTCGAGCTTCATCAGGTCGAGCAGATTGGTGCCGCCGCTGATGAACTTGGCGCCCGGCCGGGCCGCAACCGCGGCGGCTGCCTGCTCGGCATTTGCCGCACGTTCATACGTGAAGGATTGCATTGCTCACGCCTCCTCTGCCGCGTTGCGGATTGCAGCGACAATGTTCGGATAAGCGGCACAACGGCAGATGTTGCCGCTCATCCGCTCGCGGATCTCGGCATCGGTGAGAGCGACAGAAGCCGCCGCCACGTCAGCGCTCGCGTGGCTCGGCCAGCCGGCCCTGGCCTCGCCCAGCATACCGACCGCGGAGCAGATCTGGCCCGGCGTGCAATATCCGCACTGGAAACCATCGCGGGCGACGAAGGCGGCCTGCACCGGGTGCAGCCGGTCGCCCTCGGCAAGGCCCTCGACCGTGGTGATCTCGTCGCCTTCATGCATTGCGGCAAGCGTCAGGCAGGAATTGATCCGGCGCTCGTCGACGAGCACCGTGCATGCGCCACACTGGCCGTGGTCGCAGCCTTTCTTCGAGCCGGTGAGACCGAGATGGTTGCGCAGGGCGTCGAGCAGCGTCGTCCGCGGGTCGAGCTCGACGGCAAAATCCTTCGCATTGATCCGTAGGGACATCGGCATCGTCGGTACCGGCGTGGGCGAGGCGGCCGCCGTGACGCTGTCGGCCGGCTCGGCGTCAACCGGTATACCGGTAGCCAGGAGGACGCCGGTTGCCACTCCGCCCTCCAGCACCGTGCGACGCGTCGGCCCGCTCCTGCTGTCTGTTTTGGCCATGCATGATCTCCCAGTCGCAGTTCTGTCAGTCATCGACACTGGAGGTGGGGGTCCACGCGGCGGCTTTCTTTCAAGAAATCGGCGGCAATGTCAGGATTCCGGAGAAGAATTCACCCGATAGACCCGAGGCGTCGTGCCCCTGAGACGCCGGAATGTCGTGGTGAAGTGGCTCTGGCTTGAAAAGCCGAGCCGAAAGGCAATGGTGCCGATCGACAAACCCGTTTCGCGCAGCAGCATTTCCGCTCGCCGCACCCGTTCCTCGATCACATAGGCATAGGGTGCAAGGCCGGTCGTCGCCTTGAAGCGGCGGGCAAAACTGTCGACGGCCATATCCGCGACGGCTGCAAGCTCGCTTAGCGAAATGTCGGAGTTCACATGTGCATTGATATGATCCCGGACTCGACCAAGCGCCCGGCGGCTGAGACAGCCATGACGTACAGACGCGTGTTGATCCCGGTTCAGGTTGGCCACGCGGAGGCTGACGAGGGCGACCAGATGCTCGACATAGGCCGTGTCCGGCTTATGACCGAGTGCCATCTCGTCGCGAAGCGAACTCAGGAGCGTGGCGATGACCGCGTCTTCCTTGTTCACCAGGATCGGCAAATCTCTCAGGCGTTCGCATCCGGGAAGCCCGATATCGGGATCGATCCACAAGGCTGAATAGGAGAGGTTTACATCGCGATAGAAGCCGAGCCGCTCCGCGCCTGCGGGGACGAAGGTGAGGGCTCCGGGACGATCCATTCCGTCGTAGAGGGATCCTGCCTCGTGCCGGATAGATGTATGGGACGTTCCGCCTTCTTCGGTCAGCACGATCAGATGATGAGGCGCCGTCCAGCGGAGTTCCGCCTCCCGGCACGCCCACCGCCGATTATCGAAAACGATCGAGGAGCTGACCCATGACGCGGTATGCAGGGGCTCCGACTTCTCCTCTTGGCTCCGAATCCGTCCGTCACCAAGCAACGGTCTGAATGACATCGCGGCATCCCGCTGGTTCACTCGCGGAGCCGTGGTCAGCCCCGGCTTGAGCGCTTGCGCCGCCCGCCGCTACGCATATGGCGGCTTATGTGGGACAGGCATCGTGCGTTGGTAACCGCGCCGTGTTCAAAAACTCGTGAGATCAGGAAGATCCAGCGCCTTCCTGTCAAACGCCGAGCCCATCGCGGATGGCGCAGAAATAGCGGTCGGTTCCGACCTGGCCACCCTTGAGCGCGACCTCCAATCGTTCGATCGCCTTGACGCGCGAGTGGGCGACGCAAAGCGGCGAGCCAGGCGAGGCGGGCAGCGGCATCCGCACCGTCAGCGCATCGACGCCCATCTGGCCGAGTGCATGGCTCGACGTGTCGCCGCCGGCGATGACCACGCGCTGCAATTTTTGTTCGATCGTCAGCTCGCGAAGAAGTTCGCCGAGGCCGCGGCCAAGCTTGTGGCGGGCGCCTGACTGCCGGTCGATTTCGGCGCCGCGGTCGGCTGCTGGTCCAAGCGCCGTGTAGAGGACGACGCTGCGCCCGGCCTCCAGACTGGCGCGACCGCTTGCTGCCGCGCGAGCGATCGCCTTGTCGGAATCCTCTGAGATCAGTTCGACAGGGTCCACCTCGATCCCATCGAAACCGTCCGTTAAAGCATGCCGGATCTGTCGTTCCGTTGTCGGCGAACAACTGCCCGAGACCACCGCGATCCGGTCGGCTGCACCCGGCGGCGAAAAGCTGGACTGGGCACTGACGGTTCCGTTAGACGCCCATTCGGCCAGCAGCGCATACTCGATCCCGGAAGAGCCGACGACGAAAGTGCCGCCCGGACTGCGAACGCGCCATATCTCCTTGCCGGCCAGTGCCTGACTTTCCAGGCTGTCGACATCGACAAGCACAATGTCACTAGCACTTTCGATCAGGCGATCGAACGCTTCCGATCGGGACGCCGACTGGAGCGTCGCGAGGTCGACCAGTCCCGAGGTGAGGTCTGTCTGCCGCGACAGATGGATCAGCAAATCGGATTCATCCATCGGTGTGATCGGGTGGCGGCTCATCACGGGATGGCGATCGATACGGAAATATTTGTCGCGGTAGGCCGCGAACAGATGGCCGAAGGCGGTGTAGCGCTTGAGCTGCGGCGCGCCGACCACCAGCGGCACGCTTTCCTGGCTGAAAACCGAGCGGCCAATCTCGATCGCCCGGCCGATGCTGCCGATCGCCGGACTGGAATCGAAGGTCGAGCAGACCTTGTAGTGGCAGATCTCGGCATTCAGGGTCTTCAGCCAGGCGAAGGCGTCCCGCAGATGTCCGTCCATCCATTGCGGCGTCTCGCTGCGGCTGGTGCCGGCCAGGCCGACGGCGCGGCAATGCCTGAACTGCGAAAGCAGGGGCTCGTCCGGCTGGCGCATGAACAGCACGGTCGGTACACCGCCGAGCTCGAGCGCCTCCATGACGTCGGTCGAGCCGGTGAGGTCGTCGCCATAATAACTGAGAAGCAGGTTTTGCATGGCGCGCTTTGCTCAGGCGGCTTTGCCGTCGCCGAATTTCTCGATCGACCGCGCCAGTTCGGGATGGCTCAAGGCGAACTTCGCCAGCGGTATGCCATCGACCGCCGCCCGCCAGGCTTGCTGCACGGCGCGCACGCCGGCACCCGGCCCGTCCGGGTGGCTGACGATGCCGCCGCCGCAGAGATAGAGAAGATCGACCGTTCGGCCGGTTCGCTCAAAGGTTTCGGGGGCCTGTCCGCCCCACTGGCCCGAACCGGCGACCGGCAATGTGCAATCATCAGGCGAAAAGATCGGCGTGGTCACCGCCTTGAACGATTCGACGAATGACCAATCCGGCTCCCAATATTTCGAGGCGATGCCATTGATCTGGAATTGATCGACGCCGAGCAGCCGCCAGAACTGCTGCCAGACCTTGAAATCCATGCCAAGCCCGGGGTGACGGGTGAGAATGTCCCAGCCGTTGCGGTGGGCGTGGATCACCAGGCTGGAGCGCTTTCTGAGGAAAGCCATGCCGCCGAAGCCGACGGAGTTGATGTTGACCACAGCGCAATTGCCGCCGGCCTTCGCCACCAGATCGTGGTTGCGCATCATCTCGTCAGGATCGGCATGCGAGATGCCGAAGGCATACATGACCTTTTTACCGGTCTTCTGCTCATGGTCGAGGACGAGCGGCATGATCGCCTTCACCCGTTCCGACAGGGGCGAATAGGCCGGGCTCATCAGCTTCTCGTCGTCCTTGATGAAATCGACGCCGGCGGCGATCAGCTCACCCACCATCTCCGCCGTTTCGCGCGGTCGAAGCCCCAGCGCCGGCTTGACGATCGTCCCGATGATCGGGCGGTTCTCCACGCCGGTCAGTCGGCGGCTGCCGGTGACGCCGAATTGCGGACCGGGATGGGCGCTGCGATACTCATCCGGCAGCTTCATGTCGACGACGCGGATGCCGGACAGGCCCTTGATCGAAAAGGCGCCACCGATGGCGATGGTCATTAGCGCCGAAAGATCGGTACCGATGGCATCCAGCGGAAATGCGATGTCGACATCCGCGCGCTTGAAGGGCCCTTCGCCGGCTTCGGGAAGCGATGGACGATCGGCGTCCGGCAAAGACCGTATCGCCAGGACGCGTGCCGCCACCCGCGCCTTGAGCTCTTCGGTCTCGCCGGCCAGCGCAACGAAGGTTCCGGTCGACTGGTCGCTGGCGATCTTGCTCGCCAGCGCCTCGATGCTCGCCGAGGTCTCGATGCGATAGGTGAGGATGATCATAGCTCGAAAAAAGTTCCCCGATCTTTGAAATCTGGTATAATGAGTACATAAGTATTGCAAGCGATATCCTGCTCTCGCGCAGGCATTCCGGCAATCGTGGCGACAATGCTAAATAGACGCCGGTCAAGGAGTGATTCGCGACGATGAACCGTTCGGAGCCGATCGTCCGGCGCAAGCTTTCTGACGAAGTATTTTTGAGGCTAAAGCGCCTGATCACCAGCGGCGAATTGCAGCCAGGCGACGACATGCCGTCGGAGCGCGAACTGATGGAGCGCTTCGAAGTCGGCAGGCCTGCGATCCGCGAAGCGATGCAGGCGTTGAGCAATATGGGTCTTGTTGCGATCTCGCACGGCGAGCGGGCGAAAGTGCTTCAGCTGACCGCCAAGTCGATCATCAAACAGGTCGACGGCGCGGCCAAGATCATCCTGTCGTCGTCGAAGGACACGCTGGAGCACCTCAAGAGCGCGCGCATCTTCTTCGAGCGCGGCATGGTCAGGGAGGCCGCCGAAAAGGCCACAGCAGAGGACGTTCAGCGGCTGCGGGCCACCGTTGCCGAACAGCGGAGCTTTCGCGGCGATTCCGAGGCCTTCATATCCGCGGACATGAAGTTTCATACCCAGATCGCGGCAATATCCGGCAACCCGATTTATGTCGCGGTCAGCGAAGCGATGCTTGGCTGGCTGAAGGAATATCACACCGAGATGCTGATCTGGACCGGCAAGGAAAACTTCACGCTGACCGAGCACGAAGAGATCATCGGGCGCATCGAGCAGAAGGATGCGGACGGAGCCGAGAAGGCGATGATCAAGCACCTCGAGCGCTCGCGCGCGCTCTACGTGATGAATTCCGGCACCTGATTTCATCCGATCCGGGTGATCGCGTAAGGCGGCATCACAAGGTGGCGTCGTTCGAACCCGGAAATATCAACCGTCACTTCGCTCGCCGTCAGATTCGCCAGCCACATGACGGTCTGGCCCGCGGGAGAACGGCCGGCCAGCGTGAGCACCCGCGTCTCATCGCTAGTCCTCGCCGCTATGTGCCTGAAGCCGGCCAGTTCGTAAAGGCCCTTGATAGCCTCGAAAATCGGCCGGGGTTCACCTTCGCCGACGGGTTCCCCGGATGCCGCCAGCACGCCGAACGGTCCGGTGAAGCTGGACAGCGTGAGCATCTCCAGCCCGGCCGGGGCGACGCGCGCGGCATAGCCGATCGTCCATGCTGCCGCGAACATGCCGGCATGGCGAGGATCCCGGTCGGCCATGGCGATGCGCTGACGGTGCGGATTGGCTTTGGTCGCACCGCCATAGGGGTTCTGCCGCATGGCGATGGTCGACGGGCCGATCCGGTAGTGTTTTGGCCCGAAGATCGCCCGCACCGATGCAGTGATGAAAGGCAGCGCCTCCAGCGATTGCATGACGCTGAGATCGTCGGCGGCGTGCACGATCGGGCATGTGCAGTGGGTGACGAAATCGAGCAAGTCGGCGGGAACGCGCTTGCGGTTCAACTCAGTGAAATAGCTGAACATGCCGCCGCCGAGGCGGATATCGGGAAAGGCGCGCCGCGCGGCGGCATAGACGTCCTCGAGCGGCGGACATTCAGGCCATGCGCTGCCCGGCGGCGTCGACTGCCGGTCGACCGAAGGCGAAACGGCGATGGCCGAGAGCTTCAGCCCGGCCTGTCGCACCGCATCGGCGACGCCTGAAAGCTCAGCGTCGAGATCGCCAACGCAGGAAACGACGCATTCAAGCGTCGTATCGACCGGGCAGGCTGCGGCGAGCCGGGCATAGGACTGCAAGGCTTCGAGGCCGTGGCCACGCGTCGGGTCGTAGTGGAACATCAGCTGTTGCGGGCCAAGCGCGGACAGTGTCGGAAGGTTTGCCAACGCCGCCTCGACCTCATCCGGGTAGATGATCACACCGATATCCGGTAGTGCCGGTCCGGCTTCGCCGAGTTCGACGCGGACGTGTTCGGCGGCTGTTGCGGCAGCCGGCGCCTTCACGTCGCCTGAGATGCGCAAGCTGATTGTCTGGCGCAGAGTCTCGTCGGCAGGCAGCACATAGGGCCATGGCAGCGCGAGCGGCCGGACATAGGTCTTGTACGACGCGTCCGACCAGTTGCGCTGGTCCTCCATCTCGAACACGTCGCCTTCCATCCGGCATTCGGCGGTGACGCCGGGCCGGACCTCATGGGTGATTGCCCGCAAATCCTTAAAAGGCTGCCAGGGGTCGATCAGCTGCGGAAGCTTCGTTTCCACCACGCTGCCGTCGGTGTGCTCGACGGTGATCGGGCTGCCGGCCAGGCCGGCGATCGGATGCAGGATGCAGAAGCCGCAGCGATTGGTCTCGAAATCGTCTTCGGGACGCGCGCTCACGTCGAAAACCAGCTGGCCGTCGGCGGAACCTTCGATCGTCGCGCGAAAGTCGAGCCGGCTTCCCTTTGGCCCGACGCAACTTGCCGAATAACTGACGGAGAAAGTGTCGGCACCCTGGTCGATGACTAGATCCGTGAGCGCCGGCTCGTAAGTGCCCCAGTCGCGGTCCCTGATGACATAAGCGATGGTGCGCAGCACTTCCGTGCCGCCGTGGCGGATGGTGCGCAGATTGCCGTTGACGAAGTCGGCGCTGAGTGCGCCGGCGCGCAGCCTGACCGGCTCGGCCTCGACCGCGCGCGTGCCATAGAGGAGGAAGGCGTCGGCGGTCATCTCAGCAAAGTGTCGAGCTGCACCGGCTCACGGCTCGCAGCGCCCGCATAGGCGGCCTCGACCAGGGCCAATGTCCTGAGATTGTCCGCACCCGAGGTTGCCGGCTCGGTCCCGTTCGCCAGGCAATCGACCCAGTGCTTTTGGATGGCGACGACGCTTTCCTGGATGTTGTGCCATGGTCGCGATGCCCATGGCAGCAGCGGTGGCGAGACGTCGCTGACCGCGGTTCCGTTCCTGCCGGTGACGGTGAGCCGGTAATCCTGCTCGAGCCGGATGGTGCCGCCGCTGCCGTCGATCTCGACCAGCGTCTGCGGAAACGGCTCGGTGGCGAGCTTGGTCGCATAGCTGCAATCGACCACAGACGTTGCGCCGCTCTTGTGGTCCATCAGCATGGTTGCGACGTCCTCGCCGGCGATCTCAGGATTAATGCGAGCGGTTCGTGTCGTGATCGTAGAAACGTCGCCCAGCAGAAAGCGGGCAACGTCGAGACTGTGGATGCCGAGGTCCTCGATGATGAAGCGCTTTCCCGTCGCCAGATAGGGCTGGCCGGAGAACACGTCATACGCCGAGCGGAACGAGATCCGTCCGAAGAAGGGTGTGCCGATTTCCCCGCTGTCGAGCACGGCACGCACCGCCTGAATCGGCGACTGCCAGCGAAAATTTTCATGCACCATCAGCGGCACGCCTGCGTCAGTGTAGGCCTTCACCATGGCCTTGGCGTCGGCAAGCGTCGGCGCGAACGGCTTTTGGCAGATTGCCGGAACGCGATGCCGCGCCGCCATCTCGACAAGCGGACGGTGGCTCGGCGCGGTGGTAGCGATATCGACGAAATCCAGTCTTTCGCCGGCAAAAAGCGCTGCCGCGTCGGTATAGCGCCGCGTGATGCCGAACTTGTCGCCGACTATCCTGAGCCGTTCCGAATCGCGGTCGCAGATGGCGACGATCGAGGCGCCGGCGATATCGCGCCAGGCGTGCATCTGGTTGACGGCAAAGAAGCCGCAGCCGATCAGCGCTCCACGCAGTTCCGCCGCCATCAGCCCGCCTTTGCCATCTGCATCAGCGTCACACGGCTCTGCAGCCGGCGCTGCGCCTGGTCGACGACGACAGCGACGATGATGACAAGGCCCTTGATCACCATCTGCCAGAACGAGCTCACCCCCATCATGACCAGCCCGTCGGAGAGAATGCCGATGACGAAGGCACCGACGATGGTGCCGCCGATCGTGCCGCGGCCGCCAGACATCGAGGTGCCGCCGAGCACCGCCGCTGCGATGGCGTTGAGCTCGAAGCTCTCGCCGGTCGCCGGATGCGAGGCCATCAGCTCGGACGAGATGATCAGGCCGACGACCGCCGCGCAGAAGCCCGAGAACATGTAGACGAACATCTTCACCATGTTGACCCTGACGCCCGAAATCCGCGCCGCCCGTTCGTTGCCGCCGACGGCGAAGATGTGGCGACCGAGCGGGGTGTATTTGGCGAGATAGGCCGCCCCAAGTGCTACAACGACAAGTATCCATATCGAAACCGGCAGGCCGAGCAGCCGGCCGGCGCCGAGTAAGCCGAACCCGGTCGTACCCAGATCGGGCTTGCCGACAAGATTCGGGAAGGTGCGGCCATCGGACGACAGCAGCGCCAGGCCGCGTGCGACATAGAGCACGCCGAGCGTGGCGATGAACGGCGCGACATTCAGCCTGGTGATCAGCAATCCGTTGACGGCGCCGATCAATATGCCGACCGCCAGCGTGATCAGTGCGATTTCGAAGACGTTGAAATAGATCGTATAGCCGACCTGCAGGTCGATGCCGTTGAGCACGAGATAGCCGGCGACCATGCCGCACAGGCCGACGATCGAGCCAACCGAGAGGTCGATGCCTCCGGTGATGATGACGAAGGTCATGCCCATGGCGAGGAAGGCGTTCAGCGCCACGTGCTTCGACATCAGGATCAGGTTGGCGGCCGACAGGAAATTCGGCGCCGCGATCGAGAAGAAGATCAGGACGGCGATCAACGCAATGAACGTCCTCGCCTTCATCAGCGTCAGCAGGACGGAGCCGCTCGAGGCGGAGGCAACTGAAGCCTTGGCCGGGATGTCAGTCATGGACGTGGCTCTCCGTGTGCGGGACCGGTCCGTGGGCAAGCGCCGATGCGGCGACAAGTGCCGCCTCCGTCGCCTCGGCGCGATCGAACATGCCGGTCAGTTTTCCATTGCTCATCACCGCGATCCGGTCGGACAGCGCCATCACCTCGTCGAGATCCGAGGTGGCGAAAAGTATGCCCAGTCCGTCGCGGGACAGTTTGCGCATGGTGCGGAAGACGTCGGCCTTGGCGCCGACATCGATGCCGCGGCTCGGTTCATCCATCAGCAGCACCTTGGGTCCGGTGAGCAGCGCCTTGCCGATGACCACCTTCTGCTGGTTGCCGCCCGACAGCGACGAGACCTCTTGCGCCGGATTGGCGACCTTGATCGCCAGCTCCCGCACCATCTGGGTCACCGCCTGGTTTTCCTTGGCGCCACGGATATGGAACAGGCGGACAAACCGCGACAGGCTGGCCAGCGTCAGGTTGCTGGCGACCGAGAGGATCGACACCAGCCCTTCGCGCTGGCGGTCCTCGGGGATCAGCGCCAGCCCGCGCCGGATCCGCCGTGTCGTGTCGCGCTCTCTGATCTTTTTGCCGGCGATGAAGATCGTTCCGGTGGCATGGCCATGGCGTCCCATGATGCAGTCGAACAATTCGCTGCGTCCGGCCCCCATCAGGCCGTATATGCCGAGAATCTCGCCGGCGCGCAGCGACAGCGAGACGTGATCGACCGCAAGCCCGCCGGTCACGCGCGGCAGGCAGATGTCCTCGGCGCGGAATATCTCTTCGCCCGGAACATGGCCGTCGGCCTTGGCGAAGTCCTTGGCGTCCGAGCCGATCATCTGCCGCACGATCCATTGCGTGTCGACGTTTTTCATCTTCTCCTGGCCGGTGATCCGCCCGTCGCGCAGCACGGTGATGTAGTCGCCGATGCGGATCAGTTCCTCGAGCCGGTGCGAGATGTAGACGATCGCCACGCCGCGCGCCTTGAGGTCGGCAATCACCTTGAACAGGATCTCGACTTCCGCCGCGCTCAGCGCCGAGGTCGGTTCGTCCATGATCAGGATGCGCGCATCGAGCGAAACCGCCTTGGCAATCTCGACCAGCTGCTGCTGGCCGATACGCAAATCCTCGACCAGCATGTCCGGCCGGATGCCGGCTTCCAGCCGCTCGAGGAACTCCGCCGCGCGGCGCTCCTGTTGTCGGCTGTCGATCTTGCGGAGCCGGTTGGTGATCTCGCGGGTGGCAAAAATATTTTCTGCGACCGTCAGGTTGCCGAACAGGTTCAGCTCCTGAAACACCATGCCGATGCCGCGATTCACCGCGTCCCCGGATGAGGAGAAGGAAACCTCTTCGCCCTCCAGGATTATGCGGCCGAGCGTCGGCTGTTCGACGCCGGCGATGATCTTCATCAGCGTCGATTTGCCGGCGCCGTTTTCGCCGACCAGCACGTTGACCGCGCGCTTGCGCACCTCGAAATTCGCGCGCTTGACCGCGACGGTGCCCGAATAGACCTTGGAGACGTCTTCCAGCGTCAGGATGACATCGTGATCGGTGGCGGCAGTCATGGCTTCGGCCCGATCTCTGCCTCCGCCGGCGTCACCAGCGGCAGGTTCTGGCCGCTGCCGATGACATATGCGCCGACAACCCTGACGCTCCGGCCCTCCAGCGCGTCGCGCGGCAGCTTGGAAAGCACCGTCTTGTCGGCGTAGATGTTGAACGCCTTGCCGAACTGGGCGAAGTCGATCTGGTTGGTGAAATCGTTGAACTGGATGAAGTCGAGGCTGTCGCGCAGCGCGGTGCCACGCATCGCCGGTCCGATCTGCACCCGCGCATCCGCCTTGCCGTCGCCGTCGGCATCGACATCCATGGTTGCCGCGCGCGATTGCGTGTTTGCAGCGACGATCTTGCCTTCGAGGCGAACCGAGAAGGTCCATGGCGAATTCGCCTGCTTCTTCGGATTGCCATACTTGGCGCCGGCAGCCGCTGGATCGGCTTTCGCCAGGGCGTGAACCTCGGGAAACGGCCCGGCCTTCTGCTGGAGATAGGGCACCGCCTTGGCAGCCCAGATATCGCCGACCATCTTGTCCGCATTGAAGGCCGGAGGTTTGCCGCCGTTTTCCGCTGACGGTGTCGGCAGGATCTTGCAGGCAGTCAGGCTGACGCCGACGGTCACGGCAAGGATCGGCGCGGCGAGGATCGAACATGTCGGCTTGTTCGGCATGGCGGTCAGGGCACCCAGTAAATGGAAGCAAGGGACGAGTCGGAAGCTCGTCCCTTGCGATTGATGTCACGCCGGCTCAGTTGGTCAGCGCGAAGGTTTCCAGCTTGGCGGCATTGTCGCCATTGATCAGGACGCAGTCCATCAGCTGCTTTTCCTCGGCCGGAGACTTCTTGTTCTTGATGAAGTCGTTGGCCTGCTCGACTGCCATCTGCGCCTGCGCATAGGCCGGCTGCAGGACTGTGGCCTTGATGCCGCCTGAAGCGATCGAATCGCGCACGTCATTCGATCCGTCGAACCCGACGACGATGACATCCTTGCGGCCGGCGGCGGCAAGGGCGGCATAGGCGCCCATCGCCATCGTGTCGTTGCCGGAGATCACGCCCTTGATGTCCGGGTTAGCCTGGAGGATCGATTCCATCTTGGAATAAGCTTCGGTCTGGCTCCAGTTGGCCGACTGCTGCGCCACCATCTTCAGGTCCGGATAGTCGTCGATGACGTCGTGATAGCCCTTCGAGCGAATGCCGGCATTGGTGTCGGATTCTTTGCCGACCAGCTCGACGAAATTGCCCTTCTCGCCCATCAGCTTGACGAACTCCTGCGCGCCGAGCTGGGCGCCCTGATAGTTGTTGGAGACGATCTGCGCGACGGCGACGCCGGTGGCGTTGATCTCGCGATCAATCAGGAAGGACGGAACGCCCGCGTCCTTGGCCTTCTGCACGGCGGCGACGGTGGCGTCGGCGCCGGCATTGTCGAGGATGATCGCCTTGGCGCCGCGGCCGATCGCGGTGTCGATCAGCTCGGACTGTTTGTTGGCGTCGTCGTCGTGGACAAGCACCAGCGTTTCGTAGCCGAGTTCCTTAGCCTTGGCTTCCGCACCGACAGCTTCCGCCTTGAAAAACGGATTGTCGTGCGAGGGCGTGATGATGGCAATGAGATCCGCCGCAAAGGCGGGTGCGGCGGTGCCAAGCGCCAGCATGCCGGCAAAAGCCGCAAGTGTCATTCTGCGAGTGAGTTTCATGAATTCCTCCCGTTCGAAAACCCTGATCAACTCAGGCCACTGTCTGCATTTCAATTCGTCATGCGGCACAAGAGATCGCGGATCGCTTCAGCGTCAAAACCGTTTGCCGGCTTCCTCTGAACGGATCGTCGCGCCCCAGTTCCCAGCCGTCCTCCGCTCGCCCAGGCCTCGAACTCCTGACGAGGCTTGATTGGCCCGAGCTTACGAACAGCTAAGCCAACTGGTATAATGAGTCAATCATTAATTCAGATGATCTGTACCGGGCCTTTCTTTCTCCCGTAAAGGGAAAGCATCTCAGCCTCAGGTGATGCGCTGAATACTCGCTGCAATCTCTTCCGGCTCGAAGACCCGCTTCCAGTCGTCACGCATCAAGACCGGCTTGCCGAACTCGATGGCCTTGTTGCAGGCGTCGGAGAACACACCCTTGGTCTCGCCGAAGATGACGGCGCCGAGCACGTTCATGTGGCCAAGCAGGAAGTCGAGTGCGGCCTGCTGGTCGACCCCGCGCGCGACGACCTCGTCGACCGCTTCCTTCATGACGACCAGCAGCGAGGCGCAGACGGTCTCCGAAAGGCCCGGCTCGAGCAGCGCCATCTGGTCGACCGTGACGCGATGCGACCGCATGACAGGGGCCCAGATGATCTTGGCGATCGCTTCGCCCTTGGCGAAATCTTCCTCCGGTCCCTGCATCAGCGCGCTGACCATATGCTGCTTGGCCTTGACGCCGCCGAAATAGTCCTTCTTGGCCGTCATATCGGTCTCGTCGTTGAAGATCGGCGGATGGCAGGGATGGGTGACGAAATAGGTCAGATCCGGCCGCTTGGGCAAATGGCCGGCGAAAGGTGCTGCGGCGTCCAGCACGACGACCATGGTGCCGGCAGCAAGCTTGCCCTCGATGCTGGCCGCCACCTTGCCGATATGGGTGTCGGGAACCGCCAGGATGACCACCTCGGCGCCATCCAGGGCTTCGTCGGCGCTGACAGCGTCGATGCCCAACCCCGTCTTTAGCCGCTCGCGGCCGACGTCGCTGACCTCGACATGACGGATCGTGTAGTGAGAGCCGCGAAAATTGGTCGACAGGCGGTAGCCCATTTTGCCGCCGGCACCAAACAGCGCAATCGTTGTCATCTTGCCATACTCCTGATCTCGAACGATGGCTCTGCCGATCGTTATCTTAGTAGCTGGTATAATCACCCTACCAAGCTTTGGCAACTGGATAGGAATCGGATGCGGCCCGCTCCGTCAGTGTCGTAGGTTGTTAGCATCGCCCACCGCATCGACGGACGATCGCGTCGCTTTAACTTGTCCGCGTGCCGGCGAGGCGAGCTGAATGAGACGCAATCCCGCGCCCTTGCTACGGATAAGGACAGCTGGATTCTCGGTTATCCGCTGATGCCGCTTTCGAAAGTCAATGGCGCCGGATCATCAGCGTCCGGGAAACATTGCCTTCAAGCCTTCGCGCGACGCCTTGGCGACGCCGCGTTCCGTTATCAATCCGGTGACCAGCCGTGCCGGCGTCACGTCGAAGGCCGGGTTCGCCGCGGGTGTCGTTTCCGGCGAGATGCGGACCTGCGCAATCTCGCCATTCGCGGTCTTGCCCCAGACCAGCGAAACCTCGTCGCTGGAGCGCTGTTCGATCGGGATTTCGGCCAGCCCGTCACCCACCGTCCAGTCGATGGTCGGCGAAGGCAGCGCGACATAGAACGGCACGTCGTTGTCGGCAGCGGCCAGCGCCTTCAAATAGGTGCCGATCTTGTTGCAGACATCGCCGTCGGCGGTGGTGCGGTCCGTGCCAACGATGACCATGTCGATCTGGCCGCGCTGCATCAGATGGCCGCCGGCATTGTCGACGATCAGCGTATGCGGCACGCCATGGCCGGCCATCTCCCATGCGGTCAGCTGAGCGCCCTGGTTGCGCGGGCGTGTTTCGTCGACATAGACGTGAACGGGAATGCCCGCTTCCGTTGCCAAATAGATCGGCGCCGTGGCGGTGCCGTAGTCGACGGTGGCCAGCCAGCCGGCATTGCAATGGGTCAGGATGTTGACCGGTTCTCCCGGCCGCTTGCGCACCGCGATTTCCTTGATGATTTCAAGTCCATTGACGCCGATGGCTCGGTTGAGGCCGACATCCTCGTCGGCGATTTCTCCGGCGCGCCGGTAAGCAGCCTCGGCGCGTTGTCCAGATGGAAGCGGCCGCAGGAAACCTCGCATCTCATCGAGCGCCCAACGCAGATTGATCGCGGTCGGGCGCGTTTCGTGCAAGACCTCCCAGATGCCGTCGAGTGCTGCATCGGATGGATCGTCGGCCATCTGCATGGCGACGCCATAAGCGGCGGTGACGCCGATCAGTGGCGCGCCGCGTACCCACATGTCGCGGATCGCCGCCGCGATACCGGCAACCGTGCCGACCTTTTCCACGCGGAAATCATGCGGCAGCCAGCGCTGATCGATGATGTCCACCGAACGGCCGTCGTCGCTCAGCCAGATGGTGCGATAGTGACGGTCGCCGACGTTCAAAATCTGTCCTCCCGTTCGATCAGCGCGGCCAATTTGTTGACCTCGTCGATGCTGTGAATCTGGCGCCGGTTGACGGCGATCTGACGGCCGAATTTCAGCGCCTTCGCCTCACATGTGGCGCGCAGATCCTCGTCGGCAATGGTCTCGAAATCAGCGTTGTGCGCGAGGCCGAGAATGCGCCGGTGGATCTCGATCCCGGCAAAGCCCAGCAGGTCGTCCCAGATCGAATGCAGCACATGGTCGAGCGCCTGCTCGGCGCCAAGTCGGTCGCCCTGATCCTCGAACAGGCTCTTCTGGTAGAGCATGCCGGTGCGTTCGGTTCGCCAAAGATGCGCAAACTCGGTGCGGAACACCGACCATGTCTCGACGGTCACATCGAGCAAATAGCCGCGCATGGCGTCGCGCTTTTCCTTCTGTTCGTGACCGCGCTGCGAAAAGAACGCCATCCAGAAATTGGCGAGCAGCATGCCGACATCGAAGGCCATCGGCCCGTAGAAGGCGAATTCGGGGTCGATCATCCGCGTTTCTGAGTCGGTGACCATGATCGAGCCGGAATGCAGGTCGCCGTGCAGCAACGCCTCTGCATTGGCCGCGAAAAGATGCTTCAGCCGTTGCGCCTCGACCTTGAGATCGCGGTCGGCGCGCAGCTCTGCGACGATGCCGTCGAGCTGCGGGCTCGTATGCCGGTTCATCTTGGCGTCGAAATACGGGTCTGAGAAAACCAGGTTCTCGGTAATGTCGCAGAGCTCGACATTGTCGGCGAACAGCGCCAGATCCGCCTTGCGATCCTTGGTTGCCATATGCAGATCGGAGCCGCGAAACAGGGTGCGGGCCATGAACAGGCCGATATCCCTGGCGATGTTCGGCAGCTGGCGGCCCTCGATCAGCGCCCGCCGCAAGATGATGTGCGGCGACAGATATTCCATGATGATCAGCGCCTGGCCCTCGTCGAAGTGATGGATCGCCGGCACCGAGCCTGGCGCTCTCGCCTCTTGCCGCGTCAGCGCGTGGTATTCGAAGAAGGAACGCTTCAACGGCAGCGGCCAGCTGTCGCCGACCAGGCGAACATAGGGCAGGGCCTGCTTGACGACGGCAGCACCCGTGGCGCCCTCGACGATGAAGACCAGGTTCAGATTGCCGTCGCCGACCTCGCGGACCTTCCAGCGGGTCGTGTCCCGGCCGATATGCGAACACAGCGCCTCGTTGGCGCCAAGGCGTGCCGCCAATGTCTCGACGGACAGTGCTTCGAACGGCGATTTCCCAGTCATCCTCACCCTCCCGCTTATGTGCTCCCATCATAATGGTGCCATGGCGGTCGGGCCAAGCTAGGAAGCTCTCTGGCAATTGTCAATCGTGTTGACAATTGACGGAACAGTCCCTAGCGTCATGGTCAGGGAGGAACGAATGGGCAATGATGCCGTGTTCCGCGTCGACGGGCTGAGGAAGTCCTTCGGCCATATCGAGGTGCTTGGCGGCGTCTCGCTCGATTTGCATGCCGGCGAGGTAACCGTGCTGATGGGCGCCAACGGCGCCGGCAAATCCACCCTGGTCAAAATCGTCAGCGGCGTCTACGAGCGCGGCGGCGGCACGATGAGCCTCGCCGGCCACGACTTCGCACCGGAGGACTTCGCGCCAAAAACGCCGGCGGAGGCAATCCGCGCCGGCGTCGTCACCGTTCATCAAAACATCAATGACGGTGTCGTCGCCGACCTCGACGTCGCCACCAATTTGACGCTCGACAGGCTGAGCGGCAGCGGCGCGCCGACCCTGTTCAATCCGGGCCGGGTGCGTCGCGAGGCAAAAGCGGTTGCCGACCGCATGGGGCTGGCCATCGACCTGAAGGCCCGGATCAGCGATCTCTCGCTGGCCGACCGCCAGATGGTGGCGATTGCCCGCGCCATGGCGCATCAGCCGAAGGTCCTGATCCTCGATGAGCCGACCTCCTCTTTGTCCAGCGCCGAAGCCGACCGGCTGTTCGCGCTTGTCGACAGGCTACGCGAGCAGGGCGTCGCGATCCTCTACATCTCGCACCGCATGTCCGACATCAGGCGGCTTGCCGACCGGATCGTCTCGATGCGAGACGGCGTCATCTCAGGTGTTTTCGACCGCAAGCCGCTCGATTATGAAGGCGCCGTCAACGCCATGCTTGGCCGCAAGATCCACCTCGACCGGATCGTCGCCAGGAATTCGGCCAAGCCTATCCTGACGATCGACGGGTTGCGCATTGCAGAAGGCTCCATGCCGATCTCGCTGACGCTCGGCGACGGCGAAGTCGTTGCCATCACCGGCCTCGTCGGCGTCGGCAAGACCGCGCTCGCCGAGACGCTGTTTGGCGTCCGCAAGCCGCTCACCGGGACCATGACGTTGAACGGAAAACCCTATGCTCCGGGTTCGACAGGCGAGGCGATCGCCGCCGGCGTGTTTCTCGTCGCCAAGGACCGGAGCGAAAACGGGATCGTCGGCGACTTCAACATCCAGGAAAATATCAGCCTGCCGTTCCACAGGCGGATGTCGCGTATGGGCGTTCTCAAGCGCCGCATCGAGCGCGCCACCGCCCGCCAGCAGATTCGGGAACTGGGCATCGTCTGCCGCTCGGAGAAGGACGAGATGTCAGCCCTTTCCGGCGGCAACCAGCAGAAGGTGATGGTCGCCCGCTGGATCTCGCAGGCGGCAAAGCTGTTCATTCTGGACGAGCCGTTTCAGGGCGTCGACATTTCGGCCAGGCGCGACATCGCGGCCAAGCTGCGGGCGAGCGCGAACGGCCGTGCGACGCTGCTGTTCGTCACTGAACTCGACGAGGCGCTGGAGACCGCCGACCGCATCCTGGTGATGTCGGAGCAGACAATCGTTGGCGAACACCGCAACGCCGACATCGACCTCGAGCGCTTGTTGGCCGAAGTGGCGGGCAGGCCGTTGCACAGCGCAGCGTGAGGGCGGGCAGATAATGGGACGTGGAATGGAGAGGGCATGAGTTCGGGTTTGGTAAGGATGGCAGCGCGCGACCATGCCATCCGCTATGGCTTCATCGTTCTGCTGTTCGGGTTGATTGCATATTTCGCCATCGCCGCCGATGGCTTCGTCTCGCCGCAGAGCGCCGTCTTCATCTTCCAGTCGGTCGCCATCACCGGCGTGCTGGCGCTCGGCGTCACCGCCACCCTGGTCGTCGGTGGCTTCGACCTGTCGATCGGCTCCGTCGCCACCAGCGCCATGATGGCAGCTGCTTATGTCATGGTGGTGCTGGAGCAGAACGCCGTCGTCGCGGTTGTCGCCTGTCTCTTGATCGGTGCCGTTGTCGGCCTCATCAATGGCTGGCTGATCGTCTATATGCGCGTACCGGACCTTCTGGCGACGCTCGGCATGATGTTCCTGCTCGTCGGCCTGCAGCGCATTCCGACCGAGGGCCGCTCGATCGCCACCGGCATGACGATGCCCGATGGCGCGGTCGCCAACGGCACGTTCGGCGCTGGCTTCCTGGCGCTTGGCCGCCACCGCTTCGATTTCTTCATCCCCAACCTCATCCCGGTTTCGGTAGTCGTCTTGCTCGTGCTTGCAGTGCTGATCTGGTTTTTTCTCGAATACACCCGTTTCGGACGCATGATGTATGCGGTCGGCAGCAACGAACGGGCTGCCGAACTGGCCGGCGCGCCTGTCAAGGCATACAAAATCTGGGCCTACGTTATTTCAGGGGTTTTTGCCTCGATCGGCGGCATTTTGCTCGCTGCCCGGCTTGGACGCGGCGACATCGCCTCAGGTAATAATCTCCTGCTCGACGCTGTCGCCGCGGCGCTCATCGGCTATGCGGTCCTCGGGGCCGCCAAGCCGAACGCCTTCGGCACGGCCATCGGTGCGGTGTTTGTCGGCGTGCTGCTGCAGGGCCTGACGATGATGAACGCGCCCTACTACACGCAGGATTTCATCAAGGGCGTGGTTCTTGTGGTTGCCCTAGTCTTCACCTTCGCCCTTTCCGGCAGGGGCAAGAGGTAGGGTTCGGCAGATAGGATTTCGACCGGCTGAAATTTGAGTTCAACAAGTGGAGGAGACAACATGAAGATCACGAGAAGACTTTTGGGGAAGGCAGCACTCGGGCTTGCCGGCGCCGCGCTGCTGATGCAGGTCCCGGCGATGGCGCAGGACCGGCCGGCGCCGTTCGACAAGCCCGGCGCCGTCAAGATCGCGCTGGTCCGCTATCTCTCGACCGGTGACTTCTTCCAGGCCTATCTGTCCGGTGTCGAAGCACAGGCCAAGGCGCTCGGCGTCGATCTACGCGTCCTCGACAGCCGCCAGGACGCCGCCCTTCAGGCGGATATGGTCGACCAGGCCATCGCGCTTGGCGTACAGGGTATCATCATCCAGCACGGCTTGACGGAATCGATGAAGGAAGCCGCCCAGCGCGCGGTCGACGCCGGCATCAAGGTCGTAGCGTTCGACGTCAACGTCGAAAACCCCAAGATCCCGCAGATCGAACAGTCCGACCGCGACCTCGCACGCCTCGCGCTCGAACAGGCGATCAAGGACAATGGCGAGAGCTGGAAGGCCGGCTATGTCTATGTCGCCGGCATCGCGCCGCTCGACCGCCGCAACGAGACCTGGGTTGACTTCAAGAAGAAATATGCGGGGATCAACGAGGCGGCGATGTTCGGCACGCTCGACAATCCGATCGCCAATTCCGTCGCCAACCAGGCCCGCTCGGTGTTGTCGGCCAACCCCGACATCAAGGTGATGTTCGCGCCCTATGATGAATTCGCCAAGGGCGTGAAGATCGCCGTCGACGAGGCGGGGTTCAACAAGGACATCAAGATCTATTCGGCCGATATCTCGACCTCCGACATCGCCGCGATGCGCGAGCCCGACAGCGCCTGGGCGGCAACCGCCGCCACCAATCCGGCCGTCGTCGGCCAGGTTTCGGTGCGCGCGCTGGCGCAGCTTTTGGCCGGCGAAGACCCCGGCCACAACGTCATTGTGCCGCCGACGCTGATCACCCAGAAGGATCTGATCGACAAGGACATCAAGAACATGGAAGACCTTTCGGCCAAGCTGCCGCAGTTCGCCCATGCCGATGTCGCGATGCCGGCCTGGATGCCGAACCCGAACGCCAAGTAGCTTTTTATCGTAGGCAAAAAAGGAAAGAGCGGCCTGCGGGCCGCTCTTTTGCGTCTGGACTGTTCTTGAGCCTACCGCAGCGCCGCGGCGATGTTGCCGCCGTCGACTGTCGTCACACTGGCGGTGGTCCGCTCGGCCAGCGCCTGATGCAGGAAAGCCTGGGCCACGTCTTCGGCCGTCACTTCCTGACCAAGCAGATTGCCCGCCATATATTCCTTTTCCGACACGCCGCGCGCGCCCGAACGGCTGGCGATCATGGCGTCGGTAAGCAATCCGGAACGGATGCGATCGGCGTTGACGGCATTCGAGCGGATGCCATGGGCGCCATAGTCGAGGGCATACTGCCTGGACAGGAACAGCGTCGCCGCCTTCGGGATGCCATAGGCGCCGAACTTCGGACCCGGATTGATCGCCTGCTTGGAGGTGTTGAAAAGGAGCACGCCGCCGGTGCCCTGTTCGAGCATGATCCGCACCGCGTTCTGCGCCGCCGACTGGTGGGCGAAGAAATTTAGCTCGAAGCTCTTGCGCAAAGTGGCGTCGTCGAGTTCGCCGATACGGCCTTCCCAGGCAGCCCCCGCATTCGAGACGAGAATGTCGAGGCCGCCGAAGACGGCCACCGCCTTGTCGAATGCCGCGCGCATCTGCGTCGGATCGGTGATGTCGGCGCCGATGCCGATCGAACTGTTGCCGGCTTTCTTCGCCGCTTCCGCCGCCCTTGACGCATCGAGATCGACGACGACGGCATGGGCGCCGTTGTCGGCGAACAGCTTTGCCGTGGCGGCGCCAATTGCGCCGGCGCCGCCGGTGACCAGCACAACCTGGCCGGTCAGCGGCTTCGGCTTGTTGGAGGCGAGCTTGGCCTGTTCCAGCGACCAGTATTCGAGCGGGAACAGGTCGGCTTTGGACAGCGGGCGGAAATCTCCGACCGCTTCGGCCCCGCGCACCGCCTCGATCCACATTTCACCGACGTCGGAGGCAATCTTCGCATCCTTAAGCGTGCGGCCATGGCCGAACATGCCGAGGCCCGGCACCAGCGTCAGCCGCGGCATCTGGTCGAGCATCGTGCGCTTCACATCATCGAGCGCGTCGTTGGTTTCGAAGTAGGCGCGATAGTCCCTGGCGAATTTCTCCACATGTTGGCGGATGACGGATTTGTAGTCGCCGATCTTGTCTGCGTCGGGCGCCGGCAGCGCCATCGGCCCGGTCTTGATGCGGATCGAAAGGTCGGGCGTCGATACGCCGCGCCCGGCATAATCGGCAATCCTGGCCGAATTGATGAAATCGACTATCGCCTCCGAGGTGCGGAAATCGCTGATCATGCGGTCGAAGCGGCCTTCGCCGCGCGCTACCGCCACTGAGCCGCGCAGCATCGGCGCAATGTCCGCAGGCTTGGCCAGCTTGGCCGGCAAGGCGGCTTTTTCGGCAAGCGGCTTGCCGTGGCTGGCGATGAACTCCTCGGCGGCGTTCACATACTGGATCATCCGGTCGTAGGCCTGTTTGGCATCGTCGCCGAACGTGAAAATGCCATGTTTGTCGAGGATCAGGCCCTCGACCGTCGGGTCGGCTTCAAAGACATCGGCCGCCGCCTTCGCCAGGTCGAAGCCCGGCATGATGTAAGGCACGAACCCCATCTTGCTGCCGAAGACTTTCTTGCTCAGGGCCTCGCTATCATCCTGGTCGACGATGGCCAGAACGGCGGTCGAGTGCGTATGGTCGACGAATTTATGCGGCAGGAAGGCGTGTAGCAGCGTCTCGACCGAGGGGTTCGGCGAAGACGGATCGATGAGGTTCACTCGCTGCAGGGCGACCATATCCTCGTCGGAGAGTTTCTTGAGCGACCGCGCCTTGAGCAGGGGACCGATCTTGACCGCCGGCAGGCCCTGCGGCTCGATGACGCCCATGTCCCAGCCGCTGCCCTTGACGCAGAGCACGTCCCATTCGTCGCCGACGAGGTCGGTGGCCCTTGTCTTGCAGGATGTGTTGCCGCCGCCATGCAGGACAAGCCGCGGTTCGCCGCCCAGAAGCCTTGTCGTATAGACGCGCAGCGCCAGGTCGCGGGCAACACCCTTTGTTGCATAGTCGGCAACCAGCTTCTCCGCGTCGCCGTCATTCCACAGGTTCTTCATGTTCGCTTCGTCCGATTTGCTCTCGTTGTGAAACAGGAATGCCGCGACGCCTTGATGACAATTAGTCCGCGGCTGGAATTGTGTTCTCTAGGCGACCTTTTCCGCCGCCGGTCCGGCATGATCGAGCAGCCGTCGCGCCATCCGGGCGCCGACCACCAGATGCGTGCACAGCCCACCTGCGATCGCCGCCACCAGCGGTTCGAATTTGCTGTCCTCCTGCACCACCACGAGGCGCTTTTCAATTTTTTGCAGCGATGACAGCTCCGCCGAAATGATCCGCCGGTTGTAGCTGCAGTCGAGCGCTTTGCCTTGCGCGTCGATGATCTGCCCGGCGATGACGCCGGCAGCCCCGGCACGGCGCAGCACCTCCATTTCGCTCGCAGTCAGCGCGCCGCATTTGACAACATGGCTGTCGGCGTCGACGGTGCCGACCGAGTAAAGCGCCAGGTTGCACGCACTGATGCCCGACAACTGCTCGCGGATCACCGGCTCGGCGCGCAGGCCGCGTGCCAGTTCCTCTGTCGTCAGCACCAGCGGTGCGTAGAAATTGAGCCCCTTGGCGTTGAGCCGGCGTGCGATTTCCATGGTGCATTGGTCGGGCCGGTAGGAATAGGGGGCTCCCAGATTGCCGCAGAGCTGCACCACCGTGACATCCTGCAGATCGGCATAGGACATGATGTCGGCGATCGTATAGATGGTCCTTCCCCACGCGACGCCGATGCGGTCGCCCTTCTTGATCAGCTCGAGAAAGACGCTGGCGGCCAGCACCGCGATGTCGGTCGACGGATCGGCGACATGGCCGTTTTCCGGCGCGATCCAGACGGCATCGAGCTTCAATGCGTCTTCGAGCTTGCGCGCCATGACATCGTCGGTGAAAAGCTGGGTCGAGGTCGAGATGTTGACGATGCCGGTCTCGCGCGCCTTGCGCAGATACATGGCGACCGAGGCTCGGGAAATCTTGAGCTGGCTGGCCACCTGGTCCTGACGCAGGCCATGGGCATAGTAGAGCCAGGCGGCCTTGTGGATAAGCTGTTCTGCCGGTCGGATCGCCATGCCATCTCCTCGTTGACATTATTCATGGCTCTCGACAAAAGTCAAACCAAGCAAGGGTAAACGATGCCCTTTCGCTCGCTGAATCTAGAACATCATTGTGCCAAATGCGCTCTATCGTGGCATCGTTGATGGTGACGCGTCGGAGGCCTGTGGTTAGAAGGTTCGAGAAAGATATTGGGGAGGACGGGATGGGCAATCCCTACGAACAGGATCTCGACAGGAATCCAGCCAACCACCAGCCGCTGACGCCGCTCAGTTATCTGGAGCGGGCGGCAAAGACCTTTCCCGACCATGTCGCAGTCATCCATGGTCGCCAGCGCACGACCTATCGTGATTTCTGGCGGCGGTCGCTGAAGCTTGCCTCGGCGCTGCAGAGGCGCGGCGTCGGCAAGGGCGACACCGTCACCGTGATGCTGTCCAACACGCCGCCGATGTTGGAAGCGCATTTCGGCGTGCCGATGACCAAGGCGGTACTGCATTCGCTCAACACCCGCCTTGACGCCGCGGTCATCGCCTTCCAGCTCGACCACGCCGAAACCAAGGTGCTTGTCGTCGATCGCGAATTCGCAAATGTCGTCAGCGAGGCGCTGGCGCTGGCTAAGGTAAAACCGCTGGTCATCGACTACGACGATCCCGAATACGCCGCCGACGCCCCTTACCCCAAGGGCGAGCGGATCGGCACGCTCGACTACGAGAACTTCGTCGCGGGCGGCTACGAGGATTTCGCCTGGTCGATGCCCGACGACGAATGGGACGCGATCTCGCTCAACTACACGTCCGGCACCACAGGCAATCCGAAGGGCGTCGTCTATCACCATCGCGGTGCGGCACTGATGGCCTACGCCAACACCATCCATGCCGGCATGGGCAAGCACGCGGTCTACCTGTGGACGCTGCCGATGTTCCACTGCAATGGCTGGTGCTTTCCGTGGACGCTGGCCGTACAGGCCGGCACCCATGTCTGCCTGCGCTGGGTGCGGCCGAAGCCGATCTACGACGCCATCGCCGATCACGGCGTCACTCATCTGTGCGGCGCGCCGGTCGTCATGTCGGTGCTGATCAATGCCAGGGACGAGGACAAGCGGCAATTTCCGCAGACGGTCACCTTCAGCACGGCCGCAGCACCGCCGCCGGAAGCGGTGCTGTCGGGCATGGCCGATGCGGGCTTTGCGGTCATCCACCTCTATGGCCTGACCGAGACCTATGGCCCGGCCGTCGTCAACGATTGGCATGGTGAATGGGATGGGCTGGAGAAGGGTCTCAGGGCGGCGACGAAGGCCAGGCAAGGCGTGCGCTATGCTGCGCTCGAGGATCTGACGGTGATGGACCCCGAGACGATGGAGGAGACGCCGGCTGACGGCGAGACGATCGGCGAGGTCATGTTCCGCGGCAACATCGTCATGAAGGGCTATCTGAAGAACCGCAAGGCGAGCGACGAGGCCTTCGCCGGCGGCTGGTTCCACTCGGGCGACCTCGGCGTCAGGCATCCCGACGGCTACATCCAGCTCAAGGACCGCTCCAAGGACATCATCATTTCCGGCGGCGAGAACATCTCGTCGATCGAGGTCGAGGAGGCGGTATACAAGCATCCCGCCGTCGCCTCCTGCGGCGTCGTCGCCAGGCCCGATGACAAATGGGGCGAGGTGCCGGTCGCCTATGTCGAGCTAAAGCCGGGCAGGGCGGCGACCGAAGCCGAGATCATCGATCACTGCCGCGCGCTGCTCGCCCGATTCAAGGTGCCGAAAGCGGTGATCTTCGCCGAAATCCCGAAGACCTCGACCGGCAAGATCCAGAAGTTCAGGCTGAGGGAGATGGCGAAGGGGTAGGCAGGTCAGGACCCATAATCCGTGTCAGATCATTGTTGGCCCAGCTAAGCCAACATGAACGGAGCAAAAAAGATCCCTCAGTGTCGGATCGAGTGCCTCCCGATCGTCCTCGATACAGAACCAAGCCGACGGAAGAAGATCTAGCAGGAGGTGCATTCCGATGGAGAACACCGCGGTCAGCAAAGCGGGGCGGATCCTTGCCCTGATCGGGGTCATACTGCCGCTTCTCATGATCGGCGGGATGAAGTTCACGGCTGTTGAGATCGAGGCGTTGAGGCCGCTGATCGGCGGCACGCCTTGGCTCGCCTGGATGTATCCGGTATTCGGTGAAGCTGGTGCCTCTTATGTGCTTGGCGTCGTCGAGATCGCGACCGCGCTTCTGCTGATTGCCTCTCCCTGGTCGACGCGCGCCGGTGTGGCCGGTGGGGCATTGGCCGCGCTGATTTTCCTGGCCACCTGTTCGATCATGGTTGCCCTGCCGATCTGGGAGCCTGCGCTCGGCTTTCCCGCGCTCGGTCCCGCCGGTCAGTTCCTGATCAAGGACATTGCGCTGCTCGGCATCGCGCTTGTCATACTGGGCGAAAGCCTGAACAGACTAAACAGATCGGCTACCTAAGCGGATCCAAGTCGAAGGCGAGTGGCAGAATCACGTCATCCGCGCAAATGGCGGGCTAGTGCGAATTTGTGGGACGGGCACAGGTTCGCCGCGGCCACCGGACTACACATTCGACTAGATCGAAAACGCTCCGCCCGCCACCACGATGCCGCGTCCGGAAACGCTCACTGAGCCGGCATCTACACCGACCTCAATGATGCTGGTACGTCCGAGAGTAGTGCCTTGCTCGACCTTGATTACGCCGGGCTGTGCAAGACCGTGTGCAACGAGATGTGCGGCGAGCGGACCAGCCGCCGTTCCGGTTGCCGGATCCTCGGAAATGCCGACAGTCGGGTTGAAAAAGCGTGCATACGCTGTGGTTCCGGGCTGCAGCGGATCGAGTGAGAAGACGTAGCAGCCTTCCCCGGCGACCTCGTTGAGCAGGTCGAAAAGCTGTTTGGCATCAGGCGAAATCCGGTCGACGGCTTCGCGATCGCGGATTGGCACCAGGAGATGGGCAGCACCAGTCGAGACCACCTGGCAAGGCACAACGTCCGCCGCTATTTCTTCAGCATTAAGGCCGAGTGCCGTGGCAAGAGCGCCAAGGTTTGAGAGCTGCCGGCCGGCCACTGGGGCTTCTTGCCGCATAATGATCTTTTCGAGTTTCCCCTGGCTTTGCCAGATGGCCAATGGATACACCAAGTCGCCGATCTGTTGATGAAACATTGTTGGGCCATCGCCCAGCTCGAGTCGCCCCGCTGCAGCGAGCCACCACCAAGCCCCTAGCGTGTTGTGTCCGCCTGCACCGAAAACCTCTACGCCTTTCGGCGTGAAAGAGCGCAATTTCCAATCGGCGTCCGCCCGGGTCGCCGGCAGGACAAAGGTGGTCTCGGACTGGTTGAACTCACGTGCAATGTTCTGCATGAGCTCGAGCGCCAACTCGCCACCGCCGTCCACAACCGCAAGCGAATTGCCCGTCAGCGGCGCCACCGCGAAGACATCGACGAAATGAAATGGAATTGTTCTGCTCATGGTTTCCTCCGGTGGACCGCGGCCGTTTGCTCGGCTAAATGTTTGGAAGGTCGCCAATGTCCCGCATTGCAGAACAATCTCTAATGCATGTCGCGCAAAAGTGTGCAGCGGTTTTGCGATATCGACATGCACAAAACAACAACCTAAAGCGCGTCGCGTGAGGCCGGTCAAATGCGACGCGCTTTAGCGAAGATGCGAGAGCACGTTGAGCAACTTGCCGGTCGGGTCGGCAATGAAGAAACGTCTTACGCCCCACGGTTCGTCGGTCAAATCATAGACCACTCTGCAACCGATCTCGTTTGCGCGAAGATACACCTCGTCGACGTTGTCAACCTCGATCGACAGATCGGGTACGGGGGTGCCTGAGCCGCCCTCGCTGGCGATGCTGATCTGGGGGATGGTTGTTTCCCTCGATGCCAGCGTTACGAGCCAGCCGTGGTCCATGACGGCATCGAGCCCGAACAAGTCGGTATAGAACTTCCGAACATCCGGAATGCTTGCAGTTGCCACATTCGAGACGATGCGCAGGACGGTCATCCGATACTCTCCTTCCGCGGCATTGGATGACAATACATAGCCGCGCGGGGTCAGCGTGGATAGCGGGGTGCCTGTGCACTGTCCGCAACAGGCTTCATTAACGCTGATGACGCCCAAGTGGTGACAACACATGTCACCGTTCGCCCAAGAAAGGTAACATCACCTGTTGACACGCAGGTGATTTCCAATTACGAGTGACGAAATTCAAAATTCGTCACTCGTAATGAGTTAATGAGACATGATGCATAATACCCTCGATACGGCCGACCTGGTCCGGCAGGAGAATGTTGCGCGCATCCTCGATTGCGCGGAGCGACTGTTCCGGCATTACGGCTACGGCAAGACCAATGTCGCCGACATAGCGCGTGAACTCGGCATGTCGACGGCCAACATCTACCGTTTCTTCGCCTCCAAGGTTGAGATCCACCAGGCCGTTTGCGGCCGTATGCTCGCTACCTGCTACCAGTTGACCTACGACGCCTGCCATAGTCCCGGAACGGCCAGCGAAAGGCTTCGCCGCTACGTGCAAACGCATTATCAGTGGACCCGTGACACCATGCTCGACCAGGAGAAGGTGCACGAAATGGTGGTCGTTGCCATCGAACGCGATTGGCACGTCATCGAGAGGCATATCGACAGGATCCGCGGCTTGGTGGCGGAGGTGATCAGCGAGGGAATCGCAGCAGGCGAGTTTACCGACCAGGATCCGGAAGTCGCTTCGCGGTGTTTCGCCGCCGCTATCATCACCCTCTGTCACCCGCAAATGGTCGCCCAGTGCCTTGCCAAGAAGAATCGGGCGATGCCGGACGAGCTTATCGAGTTTGCCATCAGGGCTTTGAAGAATTGACCGGCGACGTCCGCAGGGCGTCCACAATCCATCTCCAGTTCGGGAGTACCGCAAGTGCCTTTGTCCAAATCCATCATGAACAGGCTGCCGGCTATTGGACCGGCTCTGGTCGTCGTCGCGGCGCTTGGGCTCGCCGGTTGCTCGCAAGAAAAAGTGGAAGTCAAGGACATCGTCCGGCCCGTCAAGGTCGTCGAGATCGCCAAGGCGAACGATACCCGTGAGCTCTCCTACTCCGGATCGGTGCGCGCACGCACCGAGATGAATCTCGGGTTCCGTATCAACGGCAAGATCACCGAGCGCCTGGTCGACATCGGTCAGCGCGTGAAGCCGGGCGACGTTCTGGCCCGCATCGATCCGGCCGACTACGACCTTTCGGTCAAGAGTGCCGAGGCCAGCCTCGAGGCCGCCGAGCGGCAGGTCGAGACAACGGGTCTTGCCCGCCGTCGTGCCGAACAGCTGTTTGCCAAGACCTTCGCGTCGAAATCGCAGCTCGAACAGGCGACGCTCAGCTACGATCAGGCGGTCGCCACCCGTAATTCCGCGCGCTCATCGCTTGATCAGGCGAAGAACCAGGTCCTCTACACCGACCTCAAGGCGGACAGGAACGGCATCGTCACATCAGTCACCGCCGATGTCGGTCAGGTGGTCGGCTCCGGCACGCCGGTTGTGACCGTTGCCGTCGATGGCGAAAAGGAAGTGCTGATCGCCGTTCCGGAAATGGATATCGCCCAGTTCAAGCCGGGCAAGAACGTCAAGGCAAGCTTCTGGTCCGACGATGCGCTGACGCTCGACGGCAAGGTCCGTGAAGTCGCCGGCAGCGCCGATCAGCAGTCGCGTACCTTTGCCGTTCGCGTCAGCCTGCCCAGCGATCCGCGCGTGCTTCTCGGCATGACCGCGAACATCGAGGCTTCGGCGGCCAACAACAGTCCGCAGAGCGTATCGATCCCGTTGAGCGCGCTGGCGCAAAAGGAAGGCCAGCAGATCGTCTGGACCGTGGACCGCAACGGCGAGACCGTCCATGCGCGTCCGATCAAGGTAGCCGAATTCACCGCCGACGGCGTGCATGTTGCCGAAGGATTGAACCCCGGCGACGTCGTCGTTGCGGCGGGCACGCAATTCATGACCGAGAATCTGAAGGTCAAGCTGACCGGCGATGCGGTGCAGCAGTCCGCATCGGCGGACGACGATGGCGACGCCGCCAAGCGCGTGCGCTGACGGCCAAGAATAAAAACGGCTTTTCCTCGCATCGGCGCAAGCCGTGAGGTCAAGCGGTTCATGGTTTCCGGGCGGCAGGTGCCCGATTGTCGAGACGTCAGGTCGATGTAACCCCCCACATCGATCCCCGCGTCCCACCGCGATGAGTGTCTCTCCGCTCGGAAAGCCTCGCCGCCCGGAAGCCAGCATTAGAAGCTCCGTGGGCATGCCATGTGCGTGCGCTGACGATCAGACAAATGGACTGGCGCTATGACCACCGACACCAATGAGAAGCGGCCCTTCAATCTTTCGCGCTGGGCAATTGGGCACCCGAGCATTGCGCGGTTCCTGTTCGGCCTGATCATCGTTGCCGGTGCGCTCGGCCTGATGCGCATGGGCCAGAAGGAAGACCCGGACTTCACCTTCCGCGTCATGGTCGTCCAGGCTGTCTGGCCGGGGGCCTCGATCCAGGAGATGGAGGACCAGGTCGTCAACAAGATCGAGCGCAAGCTGCAGGAAACGCCGCATCTCGATTTCGTCCGTTCCTACACGCGCGCCGGCAGCGCCATCATCACCTTGCAGGTGGAAGGCGACACCAATCCCACGCAGGTCGCGGATGCCTTTTACCAGGTACGCAAAAAGGTCGGCGATATCGCCAATGAGCTGCCTCAGGGGCTGCTTGGGCCCTACTTCAACGATGAGTTCGGCGACACTTTCATCACCCTGCATTCGATCAGCGGCGACGGCTACAGCTATCCCGAGCTGAAGAAACTAGCCATCCAGGCGCGTGACATGCTGCTGACGACGCCCGGCGTCGAGAAGGCCGTGATCATCGGCGACCAGCCGGAAAAACTCTACATCGACGTTTCGTCCAAGGTGCTTGCCGAGCGTGGTCTGACGCTCACCGATCTGCAGAACGCGATCAAGGGCCAGAACAATGTCGATCCGGCAGGCTCGGTCGATACCGGCCAGCGTTCGGTGCGCATCTCGGTCGAAGGCAGCGTGACGGAGGCCGCCGACATCCGCGAACTTCGCCTGCGCGCCGGCAACCAGGTGACGCGCCTCGGCGACATCGCAACCGTGACCACAGGCCTCGAAGACCCCTATCAGCGCAAATACCGCTTCAACGGCCACGACAGTGTCCAGGTCGGCGTCGTCATGGCCAAGGGCTTCAACGTCACCGATGTCGGCAAGGAGGTCGAGGCGACCTATCACCGCTTCGAAGAAGCGTTGCCTTACGGCGTTTCGGTCGATCAGATCGCCGACCAGCCGGAAGTCGTGCGGGAAGCGGTGAGCGAGTTCATGAAGGCGCTTGGCGAGGCGCTGCTGATCGTGCTTGTTGTCTCGTTCCTGACGATCGGCTGGCGTTCGGGCCTGGTGATCGCGATCACCATTCCGCTCGTTCTGGCCGCCACCTTCGCCATTATGTACGAGATCGGCATCGATCTGCAGCGCATTTCGCTCGGCGCGCTGATCATCGCGCTCGGTCTGCTCGTCGACGACGCGATGATCGTCGTCGAAATGATGGAGCGCAAGCTCGAGGAAGGACTGGTCAAAATCGAGGCGGCGAGCTTCGCCTATACCTCGACGGCCTTCCCGATGCTTAGCGGCACGCTGATCACCACCGCCGGCTTCATCCCGGTCGGCTTCGCGGCCTCGACGGCCGGTGAATACGTACGCACGCTGTTCTACGTCGTCGGCATCGCGCTGGTCGTGTCCTGGTTCGTGGCGGTCTACTTCACGCCGTGGCTCGGTCACATGATCCTCAAGCAGCGAAAACACGCCGGCAACCATCACGATGTCTTCGACACGCGCTTCTACCGCCGGCTTCGCGCCACCGTCGGCTGGTCCGTGCGCCACCGCATCATCGTGCTGGCCATGACGCTGGTGACCTTCGCCACCAGCCTGTGGGCGTTCCAGTTCATCCCGCAGAATTTCTTCCCGCAGTCATCGCGTCCGGAAATCCTTGTCGACCTCTGGCTGCCGGAGGGCACCAGCATCAAGGAAGTCGAGACGCAGGCCAAGGCGCTCGAGACCAGGATGATGGACGACAAGGACAAGCGCTTCATAGCCACCTATATCGGTGAGGGCGCGCCGCGCTTTTTCCTGCCGCTCGATCAGCAGCTTCGCAATCCGAACTTCGCCCAGCTTCTGGTGATGGCCAATGACGAACCGGCCCGCGAGCGGCTGATCGTCAAGCTGCGCACCATTCTGGCCGAGGATTTCCCGTCGGTCCGCGCCAAGGTTGACCGCCTGTTCCTCGGGCCGCCCACGGGCTGGCCGGTGCAGATGCGCGTCATGGGTCCGGATCGCCAGGAGGTGCGCCGCATCGCCGACGAGGTGAAGGCGAAGTTCCAGGCAAATCCGCTGCTCGGCGCCGTCCACGACGACTGGCTGGAGCCGGTGCCGGAGATGAAGCTGGTGATCGACCAGGATCGCGCCCGTGCGCTTGGCGTCACCTCGCAGCGTATCCGCCAGATGCTGCAGGCAACCATGTCGGGCGCGCCGCTCGATGATTTCCGCGACGGCGAGGAGACCGTTTCGATCGTCGCCCGCGAACCGGAAGCAAGCCGTCACCTGCTGTCGGCGGTCGACTCGGTCTCTGTCCCGACGGATTTCGGTGGCTTCGTGCCTTTGTCGCAGGTCGCCAAGGTCGTCCCGGTGCTGGAGCAAGGCGTCGAATGGCGGCGCGACCGCCTGCCGACCATCAGTGTGCGCGCCACGTTGCCGGACGGCGTGCAGTCGAACGATGTCGTCATGAAGATGTACAGCGAGATGCAAGGCCTGCGCGACGGTCTGGCGCCCGGCTACAACATCGAGATCCAGGGCGGCGCCGAGGATTCGGCCGAAAGCCAGGCCTCCATTGCTGCGAAAGCTCCAATCATGCTGGCCGTCATCGTCGTGCTGCTGATGATCCAATTGCAGCATTTCGGCAAGGCGATGCTGGTGCTGGCGACCGGTCCGCTCGGCATCATCGGCGCTGCGGCGGCACTTTTGATCAGTGGCGCGCCCTTCGGCTTCGTCGCCATCCTCGGCGTGATCGCGCTGCTCGGCATCATCATGCGCAACTCGATCATTCTGGTCGACCAGATCGACCAGGATATAGCGGCCGGCATGGAACGCTCGGAGGCCATCATCGGCTCGGCGGTCCGCCGTTTCCGGCCGATCATGCTGACCGCGCTGACGGCGGTGCTGGCGCTGATCCCGATCTCGCGCGGCGTCTTCTGGGGTCCGCTCGCCTATGCCATGATGGGCGGCATCCTCGTTGCCACCGTGCTCACCATCCTCGTCCTTCCGGCAGGCTATGCCTTGTTCTTCGGCAAGGAGCGCAAGAAGGCCGAGGATGCGGAGCAGGCGGCCGAGCCGGGGCTGGCAGAAAACGACGACAGACCGCGACTGGCTCTGGCCGCCGAATAGAGCTGTTGGCAGATGTGACGTCCAAGGGTTAAATCCGCCCATCGGCAGAGCGCTGGAGGAGGACGTCATGACCATAGCTCAGGCACCGGTGGCGCTGCGCCAGCCGATCGACGGACGCCACCGTCGGATGTTCGTCGATGGCGCCTGGCTCGACGCCCGTTCGGGCCGCATCATGGAGACCCGCAATCCGGCAACCGGCGCGGTCATCGCCACGGTGCCGCGCGGCGACCGCGATGATATCGAGCTGGCGGTGGCCGCGGCGCGCAGGGCCTTCGACGGGCCGTGGAGCCGGTATAAGCCCTACGAGCGACAGGTGCTGCTCCTCAGGATCGCCGACCTCTTCGAAAAGCACTGGGAGGAGATCAGCCGCTCGGACACGACCGACATGGGCATGCCGATCGTGCGCACCCTGGCCAACCGCAACCGCGTCATCGGTATGCTGCGCTACTACGCCGGCATGGCGACCTCCCTGCATGGCGAGACGATCGAGAACTCGCTGCCGGGCGAAATCGTCTCCTTCACCCGCAAGGAGCCGGTCGGCGTCGTCGGCGCCATTATCCCCTGGAACGCACCGACGGCCGCTTCGATCTGGAAGATCGGGCCGGCGCTTGCCGCGGGCTGCACGGTGGTGCTGAAACCTTCCGAAGAGGCGCCGCTGACGCCGCTTCTGGTCGCCGACATCATGAACGAGGCCGGCGTTCCGCCAGGCGTCGTCAACATCGTGACCGGCACCGGTGCCGAGGCAGGTGCCGCACTTGCCGAGCATGTGGGTGTCGACAAGATCGTCTTCACCGGCTCGACGGCAACCGGTCAGTCGATCGTCCGCGCCTCGGCCGGCAACCTCAAGCGCGTCTCGCTGGAGCTTGGCGGAAAGTCGCCGGTCATCGTCTGCGCCGACGCCGATCTCGACAGGGCGGTGCCGGTCGCGGCGATGTCGGTGTTCGCCAATTCCGGCCAGATCTGCATCGCCGGCTCGCGCCTGTTCGTCGAACGCTCCATCCATGACGAGTTCGTCGAGCGCCTGGCGGTCTATGCCAAGGGCCTCAGGATCGGCGACGGCATCGACCCGGCGACCGAGATCGGCCCGCTCGTCTCCGAAAAGCAGCTGCAACGGGTCGCCTCGTATCTCGAGGCCGGCACGGCGGAGGGCGCGACCCTCGTCACCGGCGGTGAACGCCTTATGGAGGGTGCGCTGGCCGCCGGCAATTTCCTCGCGCCGACGGTTTTTGCCGATGTCTCGGACGACATGAGGATCGCGCGCGAAGAAATCTTCGGGCCGGTCATCTCGGCATTGCCGTTCGATACGCTCGACGAGGCGGTCGAGCGAGCCAACAATACGCCCTACGGTCTTGCCGCAGGGGTCTTCACCCAAAATCTCGCCACCGCCCACCAGCTTTCCAGGAAAATCCGCGCCGGCTCGGTCTGGGTGAACACCTATCACGCCATCGATCCGGCCATGCCTTTCGGCGGCTACAAGATGAGCGGCTACGGCCGCGAGGGCGGTGCCGAGCACCTCGACGACTATCTCAACACCAAGGGCGTGTTCATCAAGATCGATTGAGTCTCACGCGGGATATGGCATGAAACGAAAAAAACCGCCTCGGCGGCGGGTCATCGGTGCCAATCGGCACTACAGCTAAATCACTAGCATTACTGCCGGCACAAAGCAAGAACAAATGTACAAGGGGATCGAGCGCGCATCGCGCGCTCAACCTTTGAGGCGGAGGTCAGATGACGAACAGCCAATTGGCGAGCAGCATCACCACGACGCCGGCGATCAGCGTCAGGTAGGGCAGGATGCCCGCCTTTCTGACGGCGAGATCGGATGAGGTCATGCCGAGATCAGCCAGCATGTGGTCGGGGAATTTGCCCTTGTCCTGGATGTAATGCCGGAAGCAGAACACCGGGATGATGAGGGCAGCCGTGATCAGTCCTGCCCACAGCGCCATCGGGTTCCAGATCTTTGCACCGGCGCCCATGAAGATCATGTTGACATAGGCAAGGATGGCGCCGAGGCCGAGCAGCCAGCTCGGTGCCTTCCACGGCCGCGCGATATGGCCGTTGTCGATGCGATGGATCCAGCCGGCATTGAGGTTGAGGAAGTTGAAGATGATGTAGCCGCAATTCGACACGGCGAGGATGAAGAAGAAGCTGGTCGCGTCGGCCGAAGCGATGGCCAGCACGGCCAGATTGAAGATCAGGTCGGTCCACATCGCCCGCGTCGGGGCGCCGTGCTCGTTGACATGGCTGAGATAGCGCGGCAGCCAGCCGTCGACTGAGCCCTGATAGAGCGTCCGCGAGGACCCCGCCATCGCTGTCATGATGCACAGCACCAGTGCCAGGATCATCAGCATCACCAGAAGGCTATGGATCAGCTGTCCGCCACCGACCATCCCGGCCAGGGCATCGGCAACGCCGGAGCCGTCGACGATCGGGGTCGCCAGCATGCCGTTCAAGCCGAGCACGCCCTGGAAGGTGAACGGCACCAGGATGAACAGCAGCATGCACAGCAGGCCGGAATAGAAGATCGCCTTGAAGGTGTCGGTGCCGGGGTTCTTGAACTCGGACGTGTAGCAGACGGCGGTCTCGAAGCCGTAGGTCGACCAGGCGGCGATGAACATGCCGCCGAGAACGAGCGTCCAGCCGGCGATGTTCCAGGCACCGGACTCGGGCGCATAGGCGGCCGCCAGCGGCACCAGCGGCGAAAAGTTCGCCCAGTCGATCTGGCCGGTGACGATCGGCACGACGCCGACGATCAGCATCGGAATGATCACGAACAGGCCGATATATTTCTGCACGTTGGCCGTGCCCAGGATGCCGCGATGCTGGATGGAGAAGATGATCAGCATCAGCGCGGCGCCGATGAAGAAGGTCGCGTTGAAGGTGAAGGAGACGGGACCCAGCGTGTGCCCGTAGAGCGTCCAGGTGCGGATCGCCGGTGTGGCGGCCGCGCTCACCGCCGCGATGGCGTCGGCGACACTCGCCCCGGCATTAGCCGCGATATAGGCGGCGACTTCGGGCGAGGTGTCGGTAAACAGCGGCACCGGCGCCAGCGCGTTGAGGATGTAGGCGGCGGCGATCGAGCAGCCGAGCGACAGCACCGGCGACCAGGCGAACCAGTTGCACCACACCGACAGTGGCGCGATGAACTTGGAATAACGCAGCCAGGCGGTGGCGCCATAGATCGAGGCGCCGCCGGACTTGTTCGGAAACAGGCCGGCGATTTCCGCATAGGTGAAGGATTGCAGGAAGCCCATGATCATGGACACAGTCCAGATCAGGAAGGCCAGCTTGCCGGTCGTGCCGGCAATGCCGCCGATCGAAAACAGGACAAGGGCGGGAACGCCGCTTGCCACCCAGAAGGCGCCGCGCCAATCGATATTGCGGTGCAGCTGCCCTTCGGCGGGCGGCACCAGGGCAGAGACTATCGTGCTCATATGTGTGGATTCCCCATTTTGATGTTCCCATCGGCGACGGCCGACACCTCGCGGTGCGTCACCGACGCACGCGTTGAACGACCTCAGGCGTTTTCCGCTCAGTAGTATTTTTTTCTTGGCAGTGAAGATTGACGCGTCACGCTTTCACGTCAAGCATTTTGTGAAGCTGTGCACATCGCAGATGCGGAACACGCGCCGGCGGCACGGGCCGCCAGCTGATTTCAGAGGAGGAATCGACTTTGCACAGGGATGACTTGCGCCATTCGCGATCCTTGAACCGGCGTCAGGAGCGCGGTCTGCTCTTTTGCGGATCGTAGTGGGCGAAGGGCACGACGCGCGCCGGCAGCCGCTTGCTATGACCGTCGAGCTTGCCGATCTCGACCTCGGTGCCGATCGCGGTATGAGTTACGTCAAGTCTTGCCAGCGCGATGTTCTTGTTCAGCACCGGCGAGCGCATGCCCGATGTGACGACGCCGATCTGGGCGCGGCCGACATGGACGCAGTCGCCATGGCCGACCGCGACATTGGAATCGATGTCGAGGCCGACCAGTTTTGTCTGCGGGTTTTCCTTGCGCCGGATCAGCGCCTCGCGGCCGATGAAATCGTCGGTCTTGGTCTTCAGCGGCACGGTGAAGCCGATGCCGGCCTCGAACGGATCGGTCTGGTCGGAAAATTCGTAGCCGGCGAAGATCAGCCCGGCCTCGATGCGCACCATGTCGAGCGCCTGCAGCCCCATCGGCTTCAAGCTGTGCGGCTGGCCGGCATCCCAGATAGCGTCGAACGCCTTCTCGGCGTCACGAGGATGGCACCAGATCTCGTAACCGAGTTCGCCGGTGTAGCCGGTGCGCGAGACGACGACCGGAATGCCGTTGCCGCCGCCGATGCGGGCGACGGCGAAACGGAACCATTCGAGCTCCTCGATCGACGGCTGCAGCGGCGAAGTCCAGATGATCTCCTTCAGGATGTCGCGGCTCTTCGGTCCTTGCACGGCGACATTGTGCATCTGATCCGTCGACGAGCGCACCAGCACGTTGAGGCCGAGTTTTGTCGCCGTCTCGCGCAGCCACTCGCCGGAAAGGTCGTCGCCGCCGACCCAGCGGAAATTATCCTTGCCGAGCCTCAGCAGCGTGCCGTCATCAATCATGCCGCCATGCTCATAGCACATGGCGGAATAGACCACCTGGCCGACGCCGAGTTTCTTGATGTCGCGGGTCAGCATGTATTGCAGCAGCGCTTCGGAATCCGGGCCGGTGACCTCGAATTTGCGCAGCGGCGACAGGTCCATGATCACGGCATCCTGCCGGCAAGCCCAGTATTCATCGATCGGGCCCTCCTTGGCAAAGGAATTGGCCAGCCAATAGCCCCTGTACTCGACGAAGTTGCGGGTGTGCTTGGCAAAGCTCGAATGAAAAGCGGTCTCGCGGGTCATTTTCGGTTCCGAATCGGGCGTCATGCGTCTGGCGATCGCTCGCGAGAATTTGTGCTGGCCGGAATAGGTCCTCACATGGATGTCGGTGAGGTTCCAGCCATTGGCCGGTGTCGTGTCGTCCGGGCAGGCCGACGAGACACAGACGATGTCGGTCAAGGCGCGCAGCAGCACATAGTCGCCCGGCCGCGACCACGGCTCGTCGGAAACCATGACGCCATGCGCGTCGATCGCGGTGTTGAAGAAGAAGTTGATCGCCATCCAGCCGGCGCGGGGTCTCACCCCCTTGTCCGACAGCGCACGGTTGAAATTCTCCGAGCAGTTGGGATGACCGGGATAGCCGATGTCGTCGTAATATTTGGCGGCGCAGGCGAGCGCGAAGGCATCATGCCGGCCGCATGTGTCCTGCACCACCTCGACCAGCGGCTCCATGTCCTGGTCGTAATATTTCGAGTGCAGGCCAGGCATCGGATAGCTCGAACCCATCAGCGTACGGGTCGTCGTCACGTCGAGCGGATGGTCGCGTCCCTTGTCGAGCTTGCGCGCCGAAAAGCACTGGAAGTCCGTGCATTGGCGCCCGTCGACATCGATGATCTGCAAATAGTCGCCAGCTTTGACGAAGTAGGATTCGGCCGTCGCCGAATGGACGCGCAAGTCGAGCACTGGATCGGCCAGGGGATCGCCAAGCCTAGACTTCTTCGTCGGACGGATCGTCGCGCGCCGCACGATGATGCTGAGCGGCGTCGCCGTGTCATGGCCGTCGACCGGCATCGGCCCACCTGGGGCGGCGATGAGCATCGAGCCATTTCGGGCTACGGTAAAACTCTGTTCGGTGCCGGCAGGGGTGGCGCCACCGAAGACGCGAACCGTCTTTGCCTGATCCAGCTGCACCTGGCGTCGCTGCAGCCCAAGGCGCAGTGCGGCGAGGCTATCGTCGCCACCGGCCAGCAGCGCCTTGATGCCGGCGGCATTGCTGTTCGATTTCTCGCCGAAAATGCCGGCGTCGGTCGCGCCGGTCTTGTCCCATGCCAGCAGCTCGCAGGCTTGCCCGCCTTCGACATTGCGTACGCTGATCGTGTCGCCGGCCTCGACGTCGATGAGCACCGCGCCATTGCCTCCCACATGGTAGCGCTCCATGCCAGCCGGCAGCGCCATCTGGCCGGGCCGCAGGATCAGGCTCGGCCGGGGCGGTCCGGCTGCGACGGCGGGGTAGGGCGACTGGTTCATCTCAACCCCAGTTTCGAGAAACAAGTTTGCCTGTACGTGAAATTATTTTAGCGGCAAGAATAGCAGTGCTTGCAGTTTTGGCAAGGCGGGCCGACTAGGTCGGCTCTCCCTTCTCCCCCTGTGGGAGAAGGTGGCCGAGCGCAGGTCGGTCGGATGAGGGGTGCTGGCGGATCGCAACGGTCAGGATGTAAGCGCCCAGAAATCATTTGATTCTTTGACACCGAATTTCTTCCAACACCCCTCAACCGTCTTGGCGCTACGCGCCAATCCACCTTCTCCCACAAGGGGAGAAGGGAAGGCGGGCTACGCCAACTCCTCTAAGTAACGGATGTCGACGCCGTATTCGGCGGCCGCGTCGAGCATCGTGTGCCACAGGCTTTCGGCGAAGGTTGCAAACACCAGAAGATTGAACAGCGCCTGCCCATCCGGCCGGTCATCGCCGCGCCAGAGATTGACGCTGGTATGGTCGATCGACGTCGCGGCAGCGGCGCCGATCGGAAATGCTGCCGGATGCAGATCGATCGACGACAATTTCGCCAGCATGGTGCGCGCCTTGGCTCCCGAGACGCTGATCCAGGCGCGCGCATGCGACTGGTCCGACAGCGAGGCGGATTGCGAAAACGCCTGGCTCAATGTGTTTATTGTGTACTTACCGCCCTTCGATAAGACAAGGAACTGATCCGGTCCCGACCAGATGAGCATCAGGTCCGAAGCGCTGACCGCCTTCGGCACATCCGGAGCCGCCATGCCGAAACGGGCTGTGGTGGCGCTTGCCAGTTCCGCCCCTTTGCCGCGCCGCGCCATTAACTGGATCAAGTCGAAATTGCGAACTTCAGTGAGGAAAATGCCCGGCGCGACCTCGCGCTCGCCATAAGCGCCCGCAACAAGCGCGTGCTCCAGCGGACTGCGGCGAAGCCACGAAAATTCAGCCACGCTGGCGCCCTCCATCCGGATCGTAAAAGACGGGATTGCACAGCTCGACATCGTAATCCTCGCCGCGGAGCGGGTCATGCGCATGGACGATCTCGCCGATCCGCTCGCGCCCGCGCTCGACAAGCGCCAGCCCAATCCACTGGTCGAGCGTCGGCGAGAAGCAGACCGACGTGACATAGCCCTGATCGTTGGCGGAACCCGGTAACTCGCCCTTCGGAATGACATGTGCGCCGGAGCGCAGGCGGCGCTTCTTGTCGGTCGGCTTGATGCCAACCACGACCTGCCGATCCGCTGCCGCCAGCGCCTCGCGCCCGGCCATGACGCGGCCGATAAAATCCTTCTTGGTCGACATCATCTTGCCGAGCCCGAGGTCGGCGGCCGTCGTCGTGCCATTCAGCTCCGGTCCGGCGACATGGCCCTTTTCGATGCGCATGACGCCGAGCGCCTCGGTACCGTAGGGGGTCACGCCGAATTGTTTTCCGGCCAGCATCAAATTGCGCACCAGCGCGTCGCCGTAGCGGGCGGGAACGGAAATCTCGAACGCCATCTCGCCGGAGAACGAGATACGGAACAGGCGCGCCCTGATGCCGCCGCGAAGGGATACCTCCCGGGCGCCCATGAACGGAAACGCCTCGTTCGACAAATCCTCGGCTGGATCGATCATTTCTCGAAGCAGGTCCCGGGTCTTCGGCCCGGCAATCGAGAATTGCGCCCACTGGTCGGAAACGGAGGTCAGTTGCACGTCGAGTTGGGGAAACAGCACCTGCCGGCAGAATTCGAGATGCTGCATCACCGGCCCGGCTTTGGCGGTGGTGGTGGTCAGAAAATAATGGTCCTCGGCCAGCCGCGACGTGGTGCCGTCGTCATAGACCATGCCGTCCTCGCGCAGCATCAGCCCGTAGCGCGCTTTTCCCACAGCAAGATTGGAGAAGGTGTTGATGTAGACGCGGTCGAGGAAGGCGCCGGCATCCGGTCCGTGCACGTCGATCTTGCCAAGCGTCGAGACGTCGCAGAAGCCGACGCCAGAGCGCACCGCCTTGACCTCGCGGGTGACCGATTCCAGCCAGTCCTTCTCGCCGGCGCGCGGATACCATTGCGCGCGCTTCCACAGGCCGGTGTCGACGAACACCGCGCCCTGTTCTGCTGCCCAGTGATGCGATGGCGTCAGCCTTGTCGCATGGAAGTTCTCATCGCGATGATGGCCGGCGAAGGCGCCGATGGTGACCGGCACATAGGGCGGACGGTAGATCGTCGTGCCGGTCTCGGGAATGGACTTGCCTGATACCGCCGCCAGGATGGCGAGGCCGGCGACGTTCGAGGTCTTGCCCTGGTCGGTGGCCATGCCGAGCGTCGTATAGCGCTTGAGATGCTCGACCGATTCAAAGCCTTCGCGCTGCGCCAGTTCGACGTCCGAAGCGGTGACATCATGCTGGTAGTCGACAAAGGCTTTGCCTTTGCCTGCGACATGCCAGAGCGGAGTCAGCGAAAAAGCCTCGTCGTCGGCGACTGGCGGCGTGCCGGCATTACCGTTGTGTCCCGCACTCTGTGCCGCTGCCGAGCCGGCGGCAAACCCTTGGCTCAGGCATGCGCCGAGGCCGAAGGCGCCGTTGGCAGCACCGGCGGCCACCATGCCCGGAGGGGCGCCGTCCGGCACGAATGCCGATATATCGTCCTGCCATTTCGGCCGGCCGCGATGGTATGAGGTCAGCCCGACCGCCGGGTTCCAGCCGCCGGAAACGGCAAGTCCGTCGGCTTCGACTTCGGCGCGTGCGCCGCCGGTCAGCGATATCGAGATTTTCCTGACACCGTCTTTGCCGCCTTCGACACCGGCGACCGAACCGTTCAGCACGGGAAAGCCGGCTTTGGCGGCAAGCGCGCGATGCGCGGCGGACACGTCTGGGCGAGCATCGACGACGGCCGCGATCTGCAATCCGGCACTGAGCGCGGTCTCGACCGTGCGCCAGCCATCCTCATTGTTGGTGAACAGGGCGATCCTCTTCGCAGGGGTCGCCGCATAGCGCGCGACATAGGTCCGCATCGCCGAAGCCATCATCACGCCGGGCGTGTCATTGCCGGCAAAGACGATTGGCCGTTCGATGGCGCCGGCGGCAACGACACAGCGCTTGGCCACGATCCGCCACAGCCGCTGGCGCACCTGGTGTTCGGGCGGCGAGGGCAGATGATCGTTGACCCGTTCGATTGCCCCGTAAGTCCCGCCATCATAGACGCCGAACAGCGTCGTGCGGGTCATGATGCGGACGTCGGGCAGGGTGGCGAGTTCGGCCAGGGTGCGGGAGATCCATTCGGCCGCCGGCATGCCGTCGATCGTGCCGCCGTCGGCAAGCAGGCGGCCGCCGAGCGCAAAATCCTCCTCGCACAGGATGACGCGGGCGCCGCAGCGCCCCGCGGCGAGTGCTGCCGCCAGCCCGGCCGGGCCGGAGCCGGCGATCAGCACGTCGCAATGCGCCCACGCCTTGTCGTAATGGTCGGGATCAGCGACACCCGCCGCGCGGCCAAGGCCGGCGGCGCGGCGGATCGCCGGCTCGTAGATCGCTTCCCAGAATTTTGCCGGCCACATGAAGGTCTTGTAGTAGAAGCCAGCAACGAAGATCGGTGAGAACAGCTGGTTCACCGCCATCAGGTCGTGGCGCAGCGACGGCCAGCGGTTTTGGCTGGCGGCTTCGAGACCGTCATAGAGCTCGGTCGTGGTCGCTTTGGTGTTCGGTTCCCGGCGAGCGCCCGTGCGCAGTTCAACCAGCGCGTTGGGTTCTTCCGAGCCTGATGTCAGGATGCCGCGCGGACGGTGGTATTTGAACGAGCGGCCGACCAGCTTGACGCCATTGGCGATCAGCGCCGAGGCAAGCGTGTCGCCCTGGAAGCCGGCAAAGGTTTTGCCGTCGAAGCGAAAATTCAGCGGCGCCGAGCGATCGATGAGACCTCCGCTCTCCAGCCGGTGCGTCTGCGCGTGACTAACCATCAGGCGCCAACCTTTGCAGCGCCTGCGCCCGCCGCCGGCTCGACCGAGGAAATCTCGTGGGTCAGCGTGTTGCGGGTGATCTTCAGCCAGGCCCGGCAGCCGCCAGCATGGTACCAATGTTCGCTCATCGCACCGGCAATGTTGTCGCGCAGATAGACATAGTCGACGACGTCGTCCTCCGGGGCGCCGGCTGCCGGACGCACCGGCTTGGCGTCGCCGAGATAACTGAACTCGCCGAGTTCGCGTTCGCCGCAGAAGGGACAGACAATACGCATGCTTTTTGGACCGTCCTCAGTGCAGGTTCGGTTGGGCGCCGACGCCCTTTTCATCGATCACAGCACCCCGCCGGAACCGGTCGAGGCGGAAGCGCGTCGCTTCTGTGTGCAGTTCGTCGCGGGCCAGAAGATGGGCAAAGACGAGGCCGGAGCCGGGCGTCGCCTTGAAGCCGCCATAGCACCAGCCGGCATTGAGGTAGAGCCCGTCCACCGGCGTCTTGTCGATGATCGGCGAACCGTCCATCGACATGTCCATGATGCCGCCCCACTGGCGCAAGAGGCGCACGCGGCCGATCATCGGCATCAGCGCCATGCCGCCCTCGCAGACGTCTTCCATGACCGGCATGTTGCCGCGCTGGGCATAGGAATTGTAGCCGTCTATGTCGCCGCCGAAGACCAGCCCGCCCTTGTCGGACTGGCTGACGTAGAAATGGCCGGCGCCGAAGGTCATGACGTTGGGGATCAGCGGCTTGATCGCCTCGGAGACGAAGGCCTGCAGCACATGGCTTTCGATCGGCAGGCGCAGTCCAGCCATCGCCGCGACGCGCGACGAACTGCCGGCGACGGCCATGGCGACCTTGCCGGCGCCGATTTTGCCGCGAGAAGTCTCGACGCCAGTCACCTTGCCGTTGGCGTCGCGCGAAAAACCTGTCACCTCGCAATTCTGGATGATGTCGACGCCGAGCGCGCTCGCCGCATGGGCGTAGCCCCAGACCACCGCGTCGTGGCGCGCCGTGCCGCCGCGCCGCTGCAGCAGGCCGCCTTGCACGGGAAAGCGGGCATTGTCGAAGTTCAGGAACGGCATCATCTTCTTGACCGCCGCCAGGTCGAGCAGCTCGGCGTCGATGCCGTTGATGCGCATCGTGTTGCCGCGCCGCGCATAGGCGTCGCGCTGCGCATCGGAGTGGTAGAGGTTGATGACGCCGCGCTGGCTGACCATCGTGTTGTAGTTGAGATCCTGCTCCATGCGCTCCCACAGCTTCATCGACAGCTCGTAGAAGCCGGTATTGCCGGGCAGCCCATAATTGGAGCGGATGATGGTGGTGTTGCGGCCGGCATTGCCGGAGCCGATCCAGCCCTTTTCGAGCACGGCGACATTCCTGATGCCGTACTCGCCGGCCAGGAACCACGCCGTCGCCAGGCCGTGGCCGCCGCCGCCGATGATCACCACGTCGTAGTGACCTTTCGGGCTGGCGTCGCGCCAGGTGCGCTGCCAGGTTTTGTGGCCGGAAAACGCGGCGCGGGCGAGCGAGAAGATCGAGTATTTCATAAATCTATTCCGAGATCGCTCGCGCCACGCAGGACCTTTCTTGACGCATCGGAATCATCCGAAAACCGCTTCACACTTTTCGGTCCGATGCTCTAGATATCCAGCGTGTGGTCACGCTCCCACTGGGTGAAGTGGGAAGCATAGGAATTCCATTCCTGGTGCTTGAGCTTTAGATAAGCCGACGAGAATTCCTCACCCAGCGCCGCCTTGAGCGATTTGTCATTGTCAAACTCGCGCAAAGCATCGAGCAGGTTGAGCGGCAGCTTCGGCGCGCCCTCCACCGTATGGCCAAACTGGTACATGTCGATGTCGTAGCGCTTGCCCGGATCGGCCTTCGAGCGGATGCCGTCGAGGCCGGCGGCGATGATGACGGCCTGCAGCAGATAAGGGTTTGCCGCGCCGTCGGGCAGGCGCAGCTCGAAACGGCCGGGGCCGGGCACGCGCACCATGTGGGTGCGGTTGTTGCCGGTCCAGGTCACCGAGTTCGGCGCCCAGGTGGCGCCCGAAATGGTGCGCGGCGCATTGATGCGCTTGTAGGAATTGACCGTCGGGTTGGTGATCGCAGCAAGTGCGGAGGCATGTTTCATGATGCCGCCGAGAAAATTCTTGCCCTTCGCCGACAGGCCGAGCTCCATGGCGTTGTCGGCAAAGACATTGGTCTTGCCGTCCTTGTCCCACACCGAGATATGGGCATGGCAGCCATTGCCGGTCAGGCCGGGGAACGGTTTTGGCATGAAGGTCGCGCGCAGGCCGTGCTTTTCGGCAACGGATTTCACCATGAACTTGAAGAAGGAATGCTTGTCGGCGGTCGCCAGCGCGTCGTCGAAGGCCCAGTTCATCTCGAACTGGCCGTTGGCGTCCTCATGGTCGTTCTGGTACGGGCCCCAGCCGAGTGCCAGCATGTGGTCGCAGATCTCGGCGATGACATCGTAGCGGCGCATCACCGCCTGCTGGTCGTAGCAGGGCTTTGACGCCGTGTCGTATTCGTCGGAAATCGTCTTGCCGTCCGGCGAGATCAGGAAGAACTCGGCCTCGACGCCGGTCTTGACATGCATACCGTCGCCGGCCGCCTCGTCAATCAGCCGCCTCAGCGTGTTGCGCGGCGCTTGCTCGACCGATTTTTCGTCCATAATGCAATTGGCAGCAATCCAGGCGACTTCCGGCTTCCACGGCAGCTGGATGACCGAATCCGGATCCGGCACCGCCAGCATGTCTGGATGCGCCGGCGTCAGGTCGAGCCAGGTGGCAAAGCCGGCAAAGCCGGCACCGTCCTTCTGCATGTCGGCAATGGCTTGCGCCGGCACCAGCTTGGCGCGCTGCCCGCCGAACAGGTCGGTGTAGGAAATCATGAAATATTTGACGCCGTTCTCTTTGGCAAAGGCGGCGAGATCGTTCCCCATTGTAGTTCCTCGCTTATGGTATTCTTGGTGGTTTGATATCTTATATCTTAGAAGCCGTTCTTCCCCGGTATCCAGTTGGTGCCGGCCAGCGGTACGCCGGCCATGGCGGCGGCTTCGATCGTCAGCGCGACGAGATCCTCGGGCTCGAGATTGTGCAGGCTGTTCTTGCCGCAGGCGCGCGCGATCGTCTGCGCCTCCAGCGTCATCACCTTCAGGTAGTTGGCCAGCCGTCGCCCGGCCGCTATCGGATCGAGCCGTTTCATTAGCTCGGGGTCTTGCGTGGTGATGCCAGCCGGATCGCGTCCCTCGTGCCAATCATCATAAGCGCCGGCGGTGGTGCCGAGCTCGTTGTATTCCGCCTCCCAGCGCGGGTCGTTGTCGCCGAGCGCGACAAGTGCGGCGGTGCCGATCGACACCGCGTCGACGCCGAGCGCCAGCGCCTTGGCGACATCGGCGCCGTTGCGGATGCCGCCTGAGATGATCAGCTGCACCTTGCGGTGCATGCCGAGATCCTGCAGGGCCTGCACTGCCGGCCTGATGCAGGCAAGCGTCGGCTGGCCGACATTCTCGATGAACACCTCCTGGGTTGCGGCGGTGCCGCCCTGCATGCCGTCGATCACGACCACGTCGGCGCCCGCCTTCACCGCAAGGGCTGTATCGTAATAGGGCCGCGCGCCGCCGACCTTGACGTAGATCGGCTTTTCCCAGTCGGTGATTTCGCGCAGCTCCAGGATCTTGATCTCGAGATCGTCGGGCCCGGTCCAGTCGGGATGGCGCGAGGCCGAGCGCTGGTCGATACCCTTCGGCAGCGTGCGCATTTCGGCGACCCGGTCGGAGATCTTCTGGCCGAGCAGCATGCCGCCGCCGCCGGGCTTGGCGCCCTGGCCGATGACGATCTCGATCGCATCCGCCCGGCGCAGGTCGCGCGGGTTCATGCCGTAGCGCGATGGCAGATACTGGTAGACGAGCGTCTTGGAATGGCCGCGCTCTTCCTCGGTCATGCCGCCGTCGCCGGTGGTCGTCGAGGTGCCCGACAGCGTCGCGCCGCGGCCGAGCGCTTCCTTCGCCGGGCCGGACAGCGAGCCAAAACTCATGCCGGCGATGGTGATGGGGATTTTCAGCTCGATTGGCTTTTTCGCATGGCGCGAACCCAGCACCACGCTGGTGTCGCAGCGCTCGCGATAGCCTTCCAGCGGATAGCGCGAGATCGAGGCGCCGAGCACCAGCAGGTCGTCGAAATGCGGAAGCTTGCGCTTGGCGCCGGCGCCGCGGATGTCATAGATGCCGGTCGCCGCGGCGCGGCGGATCTCGGAAAGCGTGTAGTCGTCGAAGGTCGCGGATTTGCGCGGCGTCGTCGGCGGGTTGCGATAGGTCATTGGGCCTCAATACGCGTCGGCGTTGTCGATGTTGAAATTGTAGAGCGTTCGCGCCGAACCGTAACGCGTGAATTCCGCCGCCTTGACGCCGGTCACGCCGGCACGGTCGAGCAGGCCCTGCAGGAATTCCAGATGCTCTGGCCGCATCTCCTTGGCGATGCAGTCGGCGCCGAGGCTGCCGACCTTGCCGCGCACGAACAGCCGCGCCTCGTAGATGGAATCGCCGAGCGCGTCGCCGGCGTCGCCCAGCACCACCAGATTGCCGGACTGCGCCATGAAGGCCGACATGTGGCCGATATTGCCATGGACGACGATGTCGATGCCCTTCATCGAGATGCCGCAGCGCGACGACGCATTGCCTTCGATGACCAGCAGCCCGCCCCTGCCGGTGGCGCCGGCATACTGGCTGGCATCGCCTTTGACCGTTATCGAGCCCGACATCATGTTTTCGCCGACGCCGGGTCCCGCCGAGCCATGCACGGTGATGGCGCTGCCGTCGTTCATGCCGCCGCAATAATAGCCGACGCTGCCGCGGACATCGATCGTGATCGGCTGGTCGACGCCGACGGCGACCGAATGGCTGCCTTTCGGGTTGAGCACTTCCCAGGCGGTCTCGTTCGAACCAGGGGTCAGATTGTGTAGCGCCTGGTTGAGCTCGCGCAGCGGCATCTCGGCCAGGTCGAACATCCCTGATTCATGGCTCTGGTCGAGTGCCTTGGAGACGTTGGTTGCCGGCATAGCTCAATGCTCCCAGAAATAGACGGTTGCGGGCTCGGGCTCCCAGACCCTCGCACTGTCGATGCCGGGCAGTTTGGTGAGCGCGCGATATTCGGAGCCGAAGGCGACATACTGGTCGGTTTCGGCCATGACGGCAGGCTTGCAGGCGATCGGATCGCGCACCACGCCGAAGCCGTTCTTGGTGCCGACGACGAAGGTGAAGAAGCCGTCGAGGTCGCTCAGCGTGCCTTCCAGCGCTTCGCCGAGATTCTTGCCGTGCGCCATCTGCGAGGACAGATAGGCGGCCGCGACTTCGGTGTCGTTCTCGGTCTCGAATTTCATGCCTTCGCGGATCAGCTCGCGGCGGACATTGTTGTGATTGGACAGCGAGCCATTATGCACCAGGCACTGGTCGGCGCCGGTCGAGAACGGATGCGCGCCCATCGTCGTCACTGCCGATTCGGTCGCCATGCGGGTATGGCCGATGCCGTGCGTGCCGGTCATGCTGCGCACGTCGAAACGATCGACAACCGCTTCGGGCAAGCCGACCTCCTTGTAGATTTCGACGACGTCGCCGGCGCCCATGATGCGGATATCGGGGCGCAGCGCCTGGATGGTTTCGCGCGCTTCATCGATCTTGTCGGGCGCGGTCCTGACCACCGCATGCGTCGATTTCACCGCGATGTTCACCGGCGTTCCGATCGCCCTGGCGAGTTCGGCGTCGAGGTTGCGGAAATCGTGCTCCGGCTTTGCCGACTGGATGGTGATCTTGGCCTCATTGCCGGATGGCGCTCCATAGATGGCGATGCCGGCGCTGTCGGGACCGCGATCGCTGAGCGAGATCAGCATCTCCGAAAGCATCGAGCCGAGCCGGGGCTCGAGCGACTTGTCCTTCAAAAACAGTCCGACGATTCCGCACATGTCAGGCTCCCGAGATGAGGTATGATTTAGGTGCTAACAGCTTCATAAGTCGAATTCAACTCGTATGAAAGTTTTTTTCATCTTGGACAAGTCGTCTGGCGCAAATGGCGCGCCAGACGACCCGGCGGCTTAATGGCGGTCGATCGCCTTTCTCGTCTCATCTCCAGTGCGATCCGCAGCCATATCGGCCTCGATCTCAGCGTTCTCATGGCGCGTCTGGAGGACGTGCCATCCGATCCAGAAGACGAGGCCGATGATCACCATCACGACTTCGGAACCCTGAAACGGGTAGATCGCGCCGACGTCCTTGAGGTCCACGGCCCAGCTTTCCATTCCATTGGTAGACATTGCGGTTCTCCTTGCCCGTTGACTATTTGATCATGGCCTTTTCGGCGGTTCCCACTTCGCGGACCGACGCCTCGAAAGCATGATTGAGGGCGAAGTCGACGCCCTCGAGTTCCACCTTCGCCGGTACGCGCAGGAGGTTCATGCTGTTGAGGATCTTGCAGACCACGAAGGTGGGGACGAAACCGAGCACGAACATCAGCACCGCACCAGCGAAATTGCCGAGCGGGTTGATGTGCGCGAAGCCCTCATAGGGCGAGGACGGCTGTCCCCACAGCATGAAGCCCGCCACCACGACCCCGAGGAAGCCGCCATAACCGTGCACGGCGACGGCGCCGACCGCATCGTCGATCTTGAAGCGGCGTTCGACGAAATAGTGCAGCTTGTAGCAGATGGTCGGGACGATCGCGCCGATCAGCAGTGCCTGGATCGGGTGATAAAGGTCATTGCCGGCCGAGGCTGAGATAATGCCGCAAAGCCCCATCGAGAATGTCCAGAAGGGGTCGCCTTTAGAGACGATGTAGCCGGCCAGCATACCGCCCGACAGCGACATCAGGAAGTTGAAGGTGATCGCCGAGAGCGTGGTCGGCGCGAGATAGATGTTGGTCGCCGTCCAGGTCTCGCCGGTGATCTGGCCGGCAATCGTGGCCGGGCTGATCAGCGGAATGTTGCAGGCGGCGTAGAAGCCCCAGAAGCCGGTGAAGATCAGGAACAGGCCGATGGTGACCAGCCACACATTGTGGGGCGGGATGTCGCGCGCCGTGCCGTCGGGCTTGAATTTGCCGATGCGCGGACCGAGCACGATGAGGAAGGCGAGCGCCGCTCCGCCGGCGATCGCGTGCACGACACCCGATGCATAGGCATCATGATAGCCCCAGAGCTTCACCATCCAGCCTTGCGGATGCCAGCCCCAGGACGCGTCGAGGATCCACAGGACCGAGCCGACCAGCACCGCGACGATCCAGAACGCACCCGAGCGCGCGCGTTCTATGATCGAACCCGAGACGATCGACGCCGTCGTGATGGAGAACAGCAGGAAGGCGCCCCAGAACACGCCGTTGAGGCGATGCCACAGCGCCGCATCGGTAGGGGTGACCCCCGTCTCGCCTGGATTGACACCGGAGAGGTGGGTGCCCATCAGGGGATTCCATGGTTCGGCAAATGGTGCGGTGACAAGTCCGCCGGCGATGCCCGGCCCATTGGGGAACCCGAAATAGATCCACCAGCCGAAAAAGTAGAACGTGATCGTGACGAGCGGGATCGCCATCGCGTTCTTCATAAGCGTTTTCAGATGATTTCGCCGGCGCGACACGCCGACCTCGTACATGCAGAACCCGACATGGATCAGGAACATCATGACGATGGTCACCCAGTAATAGAATTCCGTGAAAATGGTCGTTAGAGCGTTGAGATTCCCTTCCATTTCATGTCCCCTCCGTTCAGTTGCGTTCCTTGCCTCTGAGTAAAACTTTTTGCATCTTAGTATTGCGCGCTTTTGGAGTTTTGAGTCAATATGGCGCATACCGTCGCCGGGCCTCAGTGCCCTTGAGCGGCGAAACGCCGGCAATCGTGTGAGGAGAAGCAAGTCCATGACCGCATCCTGGAGATTTTCGACCTTGGCGGATCGCCATCGTGCGCTCGGTTCGAAGCTCGAAGACTGGAGCGGGATGGGCACCGCCTGGACCTACGACAAGGACGCTGACGAGGAGTATGTCGCCATCCGCACCAAGGCCGGGCTGATGGACGTGTCGGGCCTGAAGAAGGTCCACATCACCGGGCCGCATGCCTCGCACCTGATCGACCTCGCCACGACGCGCGACGTGGAAAAGATCTATCCCGGCAAGTCGGCCTATGCCTGCATGCTGAACGAGGCCGGCAAGTTCACCGACGACTGCATCCTCTACCGCACCGGCCCGAATGCCTGGATGGTCGTGCATGGTTCGGGCACCGGCCACGAGGAGTTGCAGCGGGCGGCCGTGGGCCGCGATGTCTCGCTGCGTTTCGATGACAATCTGCACGACCTCTCGCTGCAGGGGCCGATAGCCGTCGATTATCTGGCAAAGCATGTGCCGGGCATTCGCGACCTCAACTATTTCCACCACATGCAGACCCGGCTGTTCGGTTTTCCGGTGATGATCTCGCGCACCGGCTACACCGGCGAACGCGGCTACGAGATCTTCTGTCGTGGCCAGGATGCCGGCACGATCTGGGACACCATCCTCGACGAAGGTAAGAGCGCCGGCATCATCGCGTGCCGGTTCACCACGCTCGACATGCTGCGTGTCGAGAGCTACCTCTTGTTCTACCCCTACGACAATTCGCAGAAATATCCGTTCGAGAACGAAGGCCCCGGCGATACGCTGTGGGAACTCGGCCTCGACTTCACCGTCAGCCCCGGCAAGACAGGGTTTCGCGGTGCCGAGGAGCACTACCGCCTCAAGGGCAAGGAGCGGTTCAAGATCTTCGGCGTGCTGCTCGAAGGCAAGGAGCCGGCCGACGAGGGCGCGCCGGTCTATCGCGACGGCAAAAAGGTCGGCGTGGTGACCTGCGCCATGTATTCGCCGCTGGTCAAGAAATCGATGGGCATCGCCCGGCTCGATGTCGACTGCGCCGTCCAGAGCACCAGGCTCGAGATCCGCAACAAGAGCGGCGCCATCAGCGCGACGGCTGAGCCGCTTCCCTTCGATGATCCGAAGAAGACCAAGCGCACGGCGAAAGGCTGAGGCATACTGAGAGAATGGCAGCGAAAAGCATCATCAGCCGACCGGTCTACGGAACCCTGTCCCCGCAGCCCGGCAAGCACCATCTTTTCGTGGCGGATGCAGAAGGAGCGCTGGCTATAACAGACCTGGCCGCCAAGGCGCCCGATAGTTTCTTTGCCGATGCCCATATCATCTTCATCCCCGGCAATGACAGCAAGCATGTCGCCGCGCTGGAAGCGCTGAAGCCGGCGCAATTCTACCAGGGGCCTTCCTTCGCCAGCGCCCTCCCGCGGCTGAAGCAGACGCTGGCCAACGCCCATATGGGCCTGCGTCTCTATCTCGCCGGCACCGAGGGGCTGATTGGCCAGGCCATGCAGGCGGCGCTCGAAGCCGGCATCGACCACACCTCCATCCAGACCGAGCACCGCGGCTCGCTGGCGCGCCGCATCCAATGCGTCCATTGCAAGGGCATCACCGAGAACGTGACCACGCAGCCGGCAATCTGTTCGCATTGTGGCCTGCTTCTTCTGGTACGCGATCACTATTCCAGGCGCCTCGCGGCATTCCAGGGCGTCTGCATCAATGCGGAAGACCGCAGCGAAATTCCTCCGACGGAGGAGATCTTTCGATGAGCACCGGCACCACCAAGCTTGACGTCGTGGTGAGCGATGTCGTCCCGGTCAACGAATCGGTCACGCGCTTCCATTTCCGCCGGCGCGACGGGCAGCTTTTGCCGACATTTTCCGGCGGCGCCCATGTTGTGGTGGAGATGCGCGACGGCGAGCGGACGAGGCTCAACCCCTATTCGTTGATGGGCTCGCCGCTCGACACACGCGAATACACGATCTCGGTGCGCCGCGACGACGTCGGCCGCGGCGGCTCGCTGTTCATGCACAGGCATGTCAGGCCCGGCATGGAGATGGTGATCAGCTACCCGGTCAATCTTTTTTCGCTCGATCTGCGCGCCAGGAAGCATCTGATGCTGGCGGGAGGCATCGGCATCACGCCGTTTATGGCGCAGACCGCGCAGCTGGCAGCGGAAGGCGGCAATTTCGAGCTGCACTACACCTGCCGCACCGCCTCGCTTGGCACCTATGCCGATGTACTCAGAGAGCGCTATGACCGCCGCGTCAGGCTCTATCACGACGACCGCGACGAGCGCATCGAGCTCGACCGGCTGCTATCGTCACAGCCGCTCGGCACGCATCTCTACGTCTGCGGCCCGTCCGGCATGATCGGCTGGGTGCGCGACCGCGCCGCTGCGCTGGGCTGGCCCACGGAAACCGTGCATTTCGAGCATTTTGCCGCCCCGCAGCCCGGCGCGCCCTTCGACGTGACGTTGGCGGTCAGCGGCAAGACAATCCGCGTCGGCGAGCAGCAGAGCCTGCTCGAGGCGATCGAGGCCGCCGGCGTCGATCCGCCCTATCTCTGCCGCGGCGGCGTCTGCGGCCAGTGCGAAACCAACGTCATCGCGCATGACGGCAAATTCATCCACAACGACCATTGGCTGAGCGAGGAAGAGCACCGTTGCGGCAAGAAGATCATGCCCTGCGTCTCGCGCTTCGAGGGCAGGTCGCTGGTGCTGGAAAGATAGGAGGCGAGCTTGGGAATCACCTTTCGCAAGGAAACGTTCCGCGACGACTTCACGTTCAAAAACAGCCCGGAGCACATCAGGCGGTTTCCGTTCCCGTTCCACGAAGACAGCTACATGTATGCGGTCAATATCGAGCCGCATGTTCTGGGGCCGAAAGGCAGCGTGCTCGAAAACCTGATCGACGTCGACGAGCACTATGTCGCCGAGATGCAGGACCGCGCGCTGGTGCTGGCGGAAGACCCGCTGCGCTGCCAGTCGCTGCCGCACATGACGCTGGCCGGCTGGGACCTGCTAGAGCTTCTAATGGAACAGCAGGCGCTCGGTTATCCCGAGCATTTCACGCTGACGCGCGACGGCGACAAATGGCGCTGGATAAACCGGCCGCTCGGCATCGACGACAGCTTCACCTTCGGCGACGTGTCGACCCTGCCTTACGGGCCGATGGAATACATCACGCGGCAATCACAAGGCGATTTCTGCATCCTAGACCAGCGTGACGGCAACCTGTGGATGGATGCCGGCATGGTCACCACCCAGGCCGACTGGTCGCTCGACTTCGACATCGGCATGAACTTCTTCGAGTGGCACGCACCGGTGCCGCTGGCGCATGAGAAGGGCATATTCACCCGGGCGCTGAAATTCCTCACCAACATTCAGCAAGGCAAGCCGGCGCGGCGGCTGAACTGGACGATGACGATCAATCCGCGCCTCGACACCAGTCCGGAAAATTATCACAAATGGGGCCCGGACCGGGCGACGGTGACGCCCGAAAATGTTGGCGACAAGGTCCATCTGCGTGTCGAATTGCAGAGCTTCTGGCGGCTGCCGCGCTCGAACGGCATCGTCTTCCCGATCCGCTGCTACCTGATCAAGATGGATGAACTGGTGACGCAGCCGAAATGGGCGCGGCGCCTGCACCGCGTCATCCGCGACCTTCCCGAGGAACTCGCCAATTACAAAGGCCTGACGCGCTATCGGCGGACGCTGGTCGAATGGCTGTCGAAGCTGGATGATGGCAGTGTGACGAGCCCGGGGTTTGGGCCGGATTAGTTTTCCGCCTGCTCTGTTTGTGCCGCCCCTCAAGCCTTGGGTTCCTCGCCCCCGTTAGCGGGGGAGAGGTGGCCGCGAAGCGGCCGGAGAGGGGGCTTCGTAGGGCGCAGTCCTCCTCTCCGTCTCGGCCACGCCGAGCCACCTCTCCCCCCACTTCGTGGGGGCGAGGAACCCAAGCTGGAATGAGGCGCAGTCCTTCGCAGACGAACCCGCTCAACCCGCACTACTCTGCGGATAGCAGATGATCGAGAGATAGCGCATCGGCAGTTGCGTCAGCACTTCCGGCCCGTGCGGCGCATCGGCGTCGAAGAACAGGCTGTCGCCGGGCTTCATCGGATAGAGGTTGCTGCCGTGCCGGTAGGTAACCTCGCCTTCAAGCATGTAGAGGAACTCCATGCCTTCATGCTGGAAGGTCGGAAAAACATCGGAATCCTCGGTCAGCGTGATCAGATAAGGCTCGACGACGACGCCGCTGGTATTCGAGCCGACATGGCCGAGAAGATTGTACTGGTGGCCGGCGCGCGTGCCGCGCCGCTCGACGTCGAGGCCTTCGCCGGCCTTGACGAAGACGGCGCTGCGCTCTTCCTCGAAACGGCGGAAGAAAGCGGTGACCGGAACGCCGAGCGCCCGCGACAGCGCCTGCAAGGTGGTCAGCGACGGCGAGGTGATGCCGTTTTCGATCTTCGACAGCATGCCGAGCGAAATGTCGGTGGCAGCCGCAAGGTCGGCAACGGTGATGCCGAGCTTCTTGCGGAATGCCCGCACCTCGCGACCGATCGCCACCTCCAGAACTTTTTCGCGGGTGTCGCGAACGGCGTGCGGATCCTGGGTTAGTGGCGTCCGGATCGTTACCACCCCTTCGGCGCTGGCTTGGCCTTGGCGGCTGCCCCATTCCTGAAATTGGAAGCTTTCTTCGCCATGTCGCCACTCCGGGGGTTCTGTGGATTTATTTCACTCACGGTGAACATATTCGGTGCGGATACAGAGCGCAACTGCGACTGCAACCCACTTTATGTCGAACGGCGTGCTCTCCGGATTTCGGCCGTCGGCGGTTTTGTCGAAAATCCGGTCTGGGAAACGTGGTTTCAGCAGAAGGCCTGTTGACAGCATCGAAGGGGCATTTACTGTCCTGTCAGTGAAATTTGTTTCGTTAAGGAAATGAGACCGGGGAGGCTTTGCAATGAAAAGTCGTGTTGCCGTCATCGGAGCCGGACCTTCCGGCATGGCCCAGCTTCGAGCCTTCAAGTCGGCTGCCGACAAGGGCGCGGATATTCCGGAAATCGTCTGCTTCGAAAAGCAGTCCGACTGGGGTGGCCTGTGGAATTACACCTGGCGCACCGGCCTCGACGAGCATGGCGACCCGGTGCATGGCTCGATGTACCGTTACCTCTGGTCGAACGGACCGAAGGAATGCCTCGAATTCGCCGACTATACGTTCGAGGAGCACTTTGGCCGTCCGATCGGCTCCTACCCGCCGCGCGCGGTTCTGTGGGACTACATCAAGGGCCGCGTCGAAAAATCCGGCGTGCGCCAATGGGTGCGTTTCAACAGCCCGGTGCGCATGGTGACCTTCTCCGACACGACGAAAAAGTTCACCGTCACCGCGCATGACCGCACCAACGACGTCACCTATTCGGAAGAGTTCGACAACGTCGTCGTCGCCTCCGGGCACTTCTCCGTGCCCCACGTGCCCTATTTCGAGGGCTTTTCGACCTTCAACGGCCGCATCCTGCACAGCCATGATTTCCGCGACGCTATGGAATTCAAGGACAAGGACATCCTGATCATCGGCCGCTCCTATTCGGCCGAGGATATCGGCTCGCAATGCTACAAATACGGCGCTAAATCGATCACCTCCAGCTACCGCTCGAAGCCGATGGGCTTCAAATGGCCTGACAACTGGAAGGAAGTGCCGCTGCTGCAGAAGGTCGTCGGCAAAACCGCGCATTTCAAGGACGGCAGCACCAGGGATGTCGACGCAATTATCCTATGCACCGGCTATCTCCACTCCTTCCCATTCCTGACCGAGGATCTGAAGCTCAAGACCGCCAACCGCATGTGGCCGGACGGGCTCTACGAGGGCGTCGTCTGGGAGAAGAACCCGCGGCTGTTCTATATCGGCATGCAGGACCAGTTTTACACGTTCAACATGTTCGACGCGCAGGCCTGGTTCGCGCGCGACGTCATCATGGGCCGCATCAAGCTGCCTTCGGCAGAAGTGATGGCCGAACACGGCAGGAAATGGCGCGCGCGCGAGGAAACGCTGGAAGACGCCGAGCAGATGATCTGGTTCCAGGGTGACTACACCAAGGAATTGATGGATCAGACCGACTATCCCGGCTTCGACGTCGAGGCGACCAATCAGACCTTCATGGAGTGGGAGCACCACAAGATGGAAAACATCATGGGCTTCCGCGACAATGCCTATCGCTCGCTGATGACCGGCACGATGGCGCCGCTGCACCACACGCCCTGGCTGCAAGCGATGGACGATTCGATGGAATCCTATCTGGAAGTGAAAGGGGTGGCGGCGGAGTAGCGGCTTCCTCGCCGCACCGGGCTGCAATCCCTAAATTAGAGCAGGGGCCTGCCGACACCGTCAATTCGAACTGAGCCGATCAGTTTACGAATTGCGGCATCAGTAGGCGGGGCAGCCAGAGAGAAATGGATGGAAAGAAAACGATGAGGGTGAGAATCCCGAGCATGGGCAGGAGAAGGATGACCACGTCGCGCATCGCGTGCCGGATCGAGATCTGCCCGATGGCGCAGGCGATGAGGAGGCAGAGGCCGTAGGGCGGCGTGACGAGGCCGAAGGCGAGACTGACGATGCCGATGATGGCGAAATGGATCGGGTGCATTCCGACAGACTGGGCGACCGGGAAGAGCACAGTGCCAAGAATGACGATTGCGGGAATGGCATCGATGAAGCAGCCGATGACCAGGAACGCGATGGCGACTGCCAAGCCCATCTCAGTAACGCCGAGATCCATCGCCTGGACAACGGCGACGAGCGCGGCGGGCACCTTGAAATAGGCGAGGATGAATCCGAAGGCACTGGCCGTCCCGATGCAAAACAGCGCAATCGCCGCGAAGCGGCCAGTATCGTAGAAGATTCGTCCTACCTCCTTCAGGTCCAGCGTGCGGTAGACCAGCAGGCCAAGCGCCAGCGCATAGATGGCGGCAACAACCGAGGCCTCAGTGGGAGTAAAAAAGCCGCCGACAATGCCGCCGACAATGATGATTGGCGTGAGCAGCGCCAGGGAAGCGCTGGCGCCGGCTATAGCGAATTCACGAAGGGTGGCGCGCTCGTGCATGCCCATCCCGTGCCGCCGCGCATAGACATAAACCGTTGCCATCTGCGCCAGTCCGATCAGGATACCGGGCACGACGCCGGCGAGGAAGAGCCCACCGATCGACACAGACATCAAGCCGCCCCAGACGATCATCAGGATCGACGGCGGGATGATCACGCCCATGACAGAGGAGCAGGCCGTCACCGCGACCGAGAAGGAGGCGGTGAAACCCTCCTTCTTCATCTGTGGAATGATCAGGGATCCGATGCCGGCGGCGTCGGCCGTAGAGCTTCCCGAAATTCCGGCGAAGAGCATGGAGACCACTACGTTCACGTGCCCGAGCCCGCCCGGCAGGTGCCCGACGAGGGCACGCGACAGGCGGATCAGCCTGTCGGTGATCCCCGCGGCGTTCATCAGGTTGGCCGCGAGCAGAAAGAACGGCACGGCCAGCAGCACGAAGGCGTTGTAGGATTTGAACATCGCCTGAAGCAGCAGGATCGGCGTCAGCCGCGGCTCCAGGAAAAAGATCGGTAGACACGCCAGCGCCAGTGCAAAGGCGACCGGGACACGCAACACGATGAATAGAAGGAACAGTCCAAACAGGATGGAGGAAACGACGAGCGGGGTCACTGCGCGCGCGCCATAAAGATGCTCAAATCGCGGACGAGCTTTTCAAGAATAAACGCCGTGAAGAGCACCCCTGCGAGTGGCCAAGCGCCATAGATCCAGTTCATCGGCAGCGCGGCGATCTCGGAAGTCTGGAACCAGCCGAACGCGATCAGCTTCCATCCGTACCAGACGAAGACCAGGGCAACGACCAGCATCAGCAGGTTGACGAGGATCCGCTTCGCTGCTTCGGTTTTTGAACTGCCGCTCGTCGGCAGCAGGTCGAGGTCGAAATGCGAGCCGTCGCGGACGGCAATGATCGCGCCCACCATGATCATCCAGACAAAGCAGAAGCGCGCGATTTCCTCGGTCCAGATGTAGCGGGGGATAAGCCCGGTAAAGCGTGACAGAACCTGCATTGAAACAGGCACCAACAACCCGCCTACCAACACGCCGAGCACGATCTTGAGCGCAGCATGGATCACGTCGAGAACCCTGGTCATGGACATCACCGCCGTACTTTCCGGAGTGTGGCCGGATTCCCGGCGGGAGAAAGCAGGGCCAGCGGCGGCCGACCCTGCGGAGTGCGAAGGGGCTGCGCTACTGGATCGCCTGAATCGCCTTCAAGACGTCGCCGGCACCGAGTTCCTCGGCGTAGGCCTGCAGCACGGGCGTGGCCACATCGAGCATCTTGTCGCGCTCGGTGAATTCGTGCGTCTGCAGCCATCCCTTCTCTTCCATCGCCTTTACCTTCGCGGAGTCCTGACTGCTCTCGATCTCCCGGCCGTGTTTTCCAGCCTCGGCGCCGGCTTCGTCGATGCAATTCTGCAGTTTCTCCGGCAGCTTCTGGTAGGTTTTGTTTGAGATGAGGAGCGGCCGAATGGTGATGGCGTGCTTGGTCAGAGACAAGTGCGGGCCGACTTCGTAGAACTTCATCTGCTCCACGCCTGCGGCCTCGTTCTCGCCGGCGGCGATCACACCAGTCTGGATTGCGTTGTAGACCTCGTCATAGGCAATTACCGACGGCGCGGCACCGAGCGCATCGAAGACCCGCGTCCAGATCGGCGCTCCCTGCATGCGGATCGGGAGGCCCGCCAGTTCCGCCATGTTGGTGACCGGCTTGTTGGCGAAGATATTCCGTGTGCCGCCTCCGGCATAGCCGAGAAGACGGATGTCGGCCTTTTCTAGAATGTCGTCGGCAACCGGCTTCAGAGCATCGGCCTCCAGCACTTTGCGCCAGTGATCCTCGTCGCGAAACAGGAATGGCATGTCCATGAGGGGAGCCATCTGGGAGAAGGTCGACATATGCGCCGGTGACGCCACGGCGTAGTCGACCGATATCCCCTGGTTCATGAAGCCGACGTAATCCTTTTCCAGGCCGAGCTCGGAATTGAGATGCATCTCAAACTCGACGGGCTCATCGGTATAACACGCCTGAACGAGCTCTTCGAACTTGCGCATGGTTTTGGTGAAAGCGTGATCTTCGTTGAATTGACTGGCGCCGACCAGCTTGATCTGGGCAGCTGCGGGCGAGCCGACGGCAAATGGAAGTAGCCAGCCAAGGCTGCAGGCAAACACTGTCAAAAATGACTTCCGAATATTTGGCATTGTTTCCTCCCGAAACGCCTCCGAAACGCCTTGTCGGCGCGATTTTGGATCTCCGCTTTTGCATCACTGCGCGCGGATGTTGTCAGCCGAACTATAGCTGGGCGGGCCGCCGGGTCAATTGCTCACCCATGGCGCGATCAGGGGTGGCGCGATCAGGGCAACGGGCATGTCACCCACTAGTTGCTACGAGCCTCGCGCACGTGTTTCATCGCCTCAATGATCCGCTCGAGCAGAGCATGGAGATCGTCGCGGTGGCCGCTGCGGCCGGCAGGGCCGTTTTCATCGGATGTCATGACCACGGTCAACGCGCGCCCGGGCACAACGTAGACCATCTGCCCGCCATACCCCCACCCGTAGAAGACCGCTTCGCCCGCGATCTGACGGATGAACCAACCATAGCCATAACCGTCACCGGTGAAACGGGAGGCGGTGCGTGAATGCCAGGAGAGCTTGATCCAATCGGCCGGAACGAGCTGCCGTCCGCCGCGGCTCATCCCGCCGCTGCGGTAGAGCTCGCCAAAGGCGAGCAGCGAGCGCGGGCTCATGGCCATCTGGTTGCCGCCGAGATAGATGCCCTGTGGGTCGCGGTCCCAGGCGGCGATGGAAAAGCCCTCCTGCGGCCCTAGCCATTCGCGCGCCAGTTCCAGCGTTGAGCGGCCGGTCCGCCGCGTCAGGATCGCCGAAAGGAGATGGGTCGAGCCGGTGGAATAGAGCATGGTACCGCCCGGTTCGTCGTCGAAGGGCATGGCGAGCGCTGCCCGCACCCAGTTGTCGCTTGCCACCCAGCGCCCGTAGTTTGGGCCGGAGGTCCGACCCAGCCCTGCCTGCATGGAAAGCAGATGACCGATCGTAACTTGCTGGAGCCGCGGATCCACGTCGGCGGGCAGGTCGCCCTGAAGAAGCGGAGCGATCTTCTGGTCAGGGCCTTGGAGCACGCCCTTGTCGATGGCGATGCCGACGAGCGCGGAGATGATCGACTTGGAGGCCGATTTTATGTTGGCAGGACGTGCCGGAGAGTAGCCGCGATAGCCACGCTCCGCCACCACCGCGCCCTCATGCGCGATGGCAACCGTGCGCAGCGGCGTCAGGCGCTCGGCCTCATCAAAGAGCTTTTCAAGCCGCTCCTCCAGGCCATCCGCACCGTGAGCAGCGACGGAAAGCATGAGGAGAAAGGCTAGAATCACGGTGGGGCGCTTCAGCATGAAGCCAGCTTGGGGTGCATTTTGGGCAGGACGAAGGTGACGCGGGCTGGCAAAGACGTCTGCCTCGCACAAGATAGTCGGATAGGGCAGGCGTCCGGGGCAAGGCAGCGGCTATTCGAGCATCAGCAGCTCCACGAACCGGAGTTTCTGACCCGTTCCAGTCGTTCTCGCCACATCTGATGAACGACTGCTATGCGCCCAATGTCGGCCGTAGAGGTCAGCTTTGCCACTTCCTGAAAGCCGATATCGCCGGCAACGAGAAGCAGTTGCTGCGTCTATGCCAAGGCGGAATCCGGACGACAGCCTCCCAGTTCCCCCAGCTCAAGCATCCAGCCAAACCTTGCCGAAGTCATGCTCGAAGGTCGGGTGCATGCCGTGGTTTTTCACCGCGGCGGACGAGTGGTTGTAGAGCTTGCGCCAGTAAGGCTGGATGATGATGCCCGAATCCTGCAGGATCTTCTGGATGTCGGCCATCACAACCTTGCGCTTCTCGGCATCGGTAATAGACAGCGCCTCGCCGATCTTGGCGTCGAGGTCCGGATTGGAATAGGCCGTCTCGTTCCAGGCTTCGCCGGTGCGGTAGGCAATGGTGAGGACCTGGATGCCCAGCGGACGCATGTTCCAGTTGGTCATCGAGTACGGGTATTTTGTCCAGTCGTTCCAGAAGGTCGAGCCCGGCAGCACCGTGCGCTTGACCTTGATGCCGGCCTCGCGCAGCTGGGCGGCGATCGCATCGCCTGTGTTCCTGAGCCAGTCCTCGTCGAGTGTGATCAGGTCGTGCTCGAAATCGGCCTGGCCGGCTTCCGCCATCAGCGCCTTGGCCTTCTCAATATCGCGGGTAACCTTCGGCATTTCCACATATTCGGGGTGGATCGGGCAGACATGGTGGTTTTCGGCGACTTCGCCGGCATTGCCGTAGCCGAGCTGGAGCACAGCGGCGTTGTCTACCGCGAGCTGCAGGGCTTGGCGCACCTTCTGGTCGTCATAGGGCTTGTTGGCCACGTGGGTGCGCGCAACGATCGTAGCAGCTGTCACCACTTCCGATTTAACCAGATCGAGCGCATCGAGGATCGACACGTAGTCGGCGGTTGTCTCGTGGTTGGTGTGGACCTCGCCAGCCTCGAATGCCGAAACCATGGCTGAAGGGTTGGTGCCGTAGTCGATGAGCTCGACGCCGTCGAGCATTACGTCGCCGCCCCACCAGACGCCGTTCTCGCGGCGCTTGTAGACGACCTTCTGGCCGACATCGTAGGAGACAAGCTCGAACGGACCGGTGCCGATCGGGTTCTGGACGAAATTGGCTCCGGTCTCGTCAAAGCTGCGGTGCACGACCAGGCCCGGATAGTCGGTCAGGTTCGGGATAAGCGCAATGTCCGGCTTGGTTAGCTTCAGCTTCACCGTCATATCGTCGACCTTGGTAATCGACCCCTCGCGCAGCTTGCCTGAAGCGTCGTCCACCAGCGTGCCGAGGCGGCCGGGCATGGAATTGCCTTCAGCCGACTTGTCGGCCCAGCGAGTGAAATTGTAGATTACGTCGTCGGCGTTGAACGTGTCGCCATTGTTCCAGGTCACGCCCGGACGGATCTTCAACGTGTATTCGGTCGCGTCGTCGTTCACTTCCCAGCTTTCCAGCAGATAGGGCTCAAAGGTGAAATCGCGCGTGTATTTGACCAGGGGCTCGAGCGTCTGACGCTGCGCGTTGGTGATTTCGGACCAGTCGGCCCTGCGCGGATCCTTTGGATCCTTGATCGACATGGCGACTTTGATGACGCCGCCCTTCTTGGGCTCCTGAGCGGCCGCTTTGGTCGGCGCGGCAAGCCCGATCATGCCGTAGGCCATCGCCGTCGAGGCCCCAAAGGCGCTGGCCAAGGCGAGGAATTCGCGCCGGCTCATTTTTCCAGCCTTGATGGCCTTCGCCAATTGGCGGATGTGATGGGGAACTCGGTCGCCGTTACTCTTGTAGAGGGTCATGACTTCCTCCCATTGTGACGTCGGCAGCGATCATGACGATGCACAGCTGTCCAGAAGCGCCTTCGCATCGATCAAGTCGCGCGTGTTGAAGCCTTCCGTAAACCAGGCGTAGGTCGGCGCGAGCAGGTCGTAGGCTTCTTGCCGATCGCCGCGGTCGGCCCACAGGCTGGCGAGCGACGTCGACGCGCGCAGCTCGAGTGATCGCGCCTGCTGTTCGCGAGCGATCTCGATGGCATGGCGATAATGCGCCTCGCTCTGTTGAAAGTCACGGGGTTTTGCCAGGAGCAGGAGATTTCCAGTGAGTCGGCAAAATTCCGACTCCCAGAGGCGCGCGCCAGTAGCCTCCGCCTCGGATATGGCTGGCAGCAGCATGCTCAGGCCGGCGTCGACCTCGCCCGCCAGCTCGCACACGGATCCGAAAAGACAGAGAACCAAGCCTTTTCCCTCGACGTCATTCAGGATGTTGTCTGGCAGCGCCGGTGGGGCGCCGGTGACGGTGGCTGGAACCTGCTGTGCGCTCTCGAGGGCCTGGATCATGGCCAGTTGCAGACTGATATGGGGGACCCAGGCCGGAAAGCCCTCGTGCGCCAATTGAAGCCTTGTCGCGGCTACTTCCCGAGCCGCCGTGGCATCGCGGCGGTAGTAGTGCAGCACGGTGGCATAATAGAGAGCGTGCTGCATACTGGGCGGATGAGGCAGCTGGCGGGCCCGGGCAATAGATTCTTGCGCCCGCACCAACGCCTGATCCGGAAAGCCAAGCATCCACAGACTGACGCCCTGCTTGGCAGCTGCACACACGCCGGAGTCATGGCCGCTATAGACGAATGCGTGCGAGAAGTGTTCTGGCCGATAGAGGAGGAGACCTTGATCGGTATGCTCGTACACCGACCGCCACTTGCCGAGCGCGTGCTGCGTCGTCCAATTGACGTGGTGGGCCTCCAGCAGCAGGGAAGGGTCGCCCGATTGCCGGGCGATCCCGATCAGTTGCTCAGCGAGGGCGCTGGCAGTGTGCATCTCTCCCCGGGCCCGGTGGCCGGTGCACAAGCCGCGCAGCGCTGGGAAGGATTTGGAGGTCTCGCTGCCCAGTTTGACACATAGCTCGTAGGCTCGCATATAGCTGGTGGCGGCCGCGGCAGACCCATAGCCCCTGGTGGCGGCCAGGGGAACTCCGACAGCGAGCTGCAGGTCGATTTCGCGATCCTCGCGGGCCCGGCTCTCCGGGAGTTGCGCGAGAAGCTTCAGGCCTTTTGAGAAGTGCGCAATGGCTTCATCGTGGGCCGAGCGACGATTGGCGCGGAGGCCCGCCTTGTACCAGGATGACACTGCATCATCGAACAGTCCGCCCTCGGTAGCATGGTGGGCGAGCACCTCCGGTTCCGCCTCTGCTTGTTCGGCAAAGCGATCACGGAGGAGCGTGACGATCCGGCAATGGAGTTGCTGGCGTCGGCTCTTCAGTAGCGACTCGTAGGCGGCATCCCGCACGAGCGCATGCTTGAAGGTGTAGATCGCGTCCGGAGGGTTGCCGCGACAAAACGCCAGTTCTGCGTGGACAAGTTCGTCCAGAGCGGTCCTGAGCTTCGGCTCGTCCATCCGTGCCGTCGCTTCCAGCAATTCGTAACTGAACTCGCGGCCGATAACAGCGCCGATTTGCGCCACTTCCTTAACCGGCGACAACCGATCGAGGCGAGCCAGGAGCGAGTCCTGCAGCGTCGAGGGAATGGCGAGGGGTGGAAGCGGGCCGGCAAGCTCATAGCGCCCACCGGCTTCGCGGAGCAGATCGGATTCGAGCACTGTCTTTGTCAGTTCCTCGACAAACAGCGGCACGCCTCCCGTCTTGGCGAGAATATGCACTTCCACTTCGGCGGGAAGCGGCCGGCCGCCAGTGAGATGGTCAATGAGTGCTGCGCTTTCGTTCATCTGGAGATGACTGAGCGTCAGCGGCGTCACGTGCGGTCGGCCGGTCCACCGTGGCGCGAACTCGGGCCGGAAGGTAACAACCAGCAGTACCGGCAGCCGCTCGATCCGATCGACAATGCGATCGAACAGTTCAAGGCTGGTGGGATCGAACCAATGAGCATCCTCAGCCGTCATGAGCACCGGCTGCTTGGCCGCGAGGCCCTCAAGCTGGGCGAGCAGCGCCTGAATGGTCTTCGCTTTTTTCTGTTCCGGGGCGAGCTCGGGCACGGGGTAGCGGTCGCCTGTCGGGATCGCCAAATGCTCAGCGATCAACGCGATCGCCGATTTCGGATCAGACTCAGCCGCGTCAAGCAATGCCTCCAGCTTGGCCAATTTCACCTCCGGCGCATCCTCGCGCTCGAAGCCGGCAGCCCGACGCAGCTGGTCCAGCACCGGGAACAGCGTGCTGTTCGCGCGATACGGCGAACCGTCATAGCGCAGCGACAAGCATTTCTCGCGGCGTAGGTGCTCGCGCAGGGCGATCGCGATGCGGGACTTGCCAATGCCTGGCTCGCCCGACAGAAGCACCACCTGGCCCCTACCGTCCTTGGCCTGCCGCCAGCGGTCGAGGAGCAAGGCTATTTCCTGATCGCGGCCGACGAGTGATGAGAGCCGCATCCCGTGCAGCGCCTCGAAGCGGCCTTCGGTTCGGCTCTCGCCCATGACCAGCCATGCCTGTACTGGCTGGGCGAACCCCTTCAGATCGTGGGTGCCGAGATCAACCAGCTCGAAGAGCTCGCCAAGCAGCAGCCGGGTCGTTCCGGCCACGACCACGTTGCCAACCTGGGCAAGTGCTTGCAGGCGCGCCGCCAGGTTCGGCGTCGCGCCGACCACCGCCTCCTCCTGCGCTGCACCTTCGCCGATCAAGTCGCCCACCACCACCAGACCCGTGGCAATGCCGACGCGCGCGCCCAGCGGCTCTTTCGCAGGTGTCGCCAGGTTGGCGACCGCGGCGGCAATGGCGAGCCCGGCCCGCACCGCCCGCTCGGCCTCGTCTTCGTGCGCCCGCGGCCAGCCGAAATAGGCCAGCACTCCATCGCCCATGTACTTCGCGACATGGCCATCCACACGCCTGATCTCCTCGGCCACCGCGTGCTGGTACTTTCGGATCACCTCCCCCATCTCTTCGGGGTCGAGTTGACCTGACAACGCGGTCGATCCAGCCAGATCGACAAACATCACCGTCAGCTGGCGGCGTTCGGCCTGCGGATAGGGCGTTGGTCCGACCGACGGGTCAGGGCGCTGGTTTTCGGACTCGCGAAGCTGGGCGATTGCTACCAACACCAGCTTTCTCGGTCCCATCGGCAGTCCAAGCGCTTTGAGATCCGCATCCGACAGATGCGGGAGCACTTCGGGCGTGATTTCGTTCCTGGCGAAGGTTGTGGCGTATTTGCCCAGCCCAAGGCTCGTAAGCCACCCGGCGATGTCCATGACACCCTCCGCTTTGGGTTCGAGTAGCATAGCACCGCCAGGCCGCACGGCGGAACCTCTCGGGGCCGCCGGTCATGATTTTCGGTTCCGCGGTACGTCTGCTTCTGAGCTGCGATTCCCCCGGTGGGAACGACCGGTTAGGGTCAGGTCGCGACGATGCCCACGCCAACCTGAATGTCAGCTCTTGACGTTTCGCAGCCCGAAGCTGCCGGTCCGCTTGCGGCCCGATGCAGACATTTTTGCGATCAGCTTGGCAAAGGACAGCTTCTGTGCAAGCTGCCGTTTCGTGGGACGCGAGATCCTCTATTTTCCGGCTACCCCAGCCTTGCCCGTGCCTTCGCCGTCCAGGCGTTGAACAGCCGGTCGGCGACGATGCCGATGAAGGCGATGGCCAGTCCGGCGACGATGCCGCGGCCGGAATCGGCCTTGGACAGCGCAATGAACACTTCCTGGCCGAGATCGCGCGTGCCGACCATGGCGCAGATGATGATCATCGCCAGCGCCATCAGGATCGTCTGGTTGACGCCAAGCATGATCTCGGGCAGCGCCAGCGGCAGCTGCACGCGCAGGAACGTCTGGCGCTTGGTGCAGCCCGACACCTTTGCCGCCTCGATCAGTGCCGGCGGCACCTGCCGGAGGCCGTAATTGGTGTAGCGAATGGCCGGCACCACGGCGAAGGCGACCGTGGCGATCATCGCCGTCACGTCGCCGACGCGAAACAGCATCACCACTGGAATGATGAAGCAGAACGACGGCAGCACCTGCAGCGTGTCGATGACCGGCGTGACGACCTTCTCGACGCGGTCGCTGCGCGAAGCCATCAGCCCGATCGGGATGCCGATCAGGCAAGCGATGAAGGCCGAGATGCCGCACAGGTAGACCGTCGCCATGGTCTTTTCCCACAGGCCGGTCACCGCGCAGAAGATGGTCAGCGCGGCGACCAGGACGGCGAGGCGCAGGCCGCCGAGCTGGTAACCGGCAAGGCCAAGCAGGAACACCGCGCCCAGCCACGGGAAGCCCTCGCAGAAGGCGCGCACCGGGTTCAGCACATTGAGGATCAGCGCCACGCGGAACGCTTCGATCGTGTCGAAGAAGTTGATCGTGATCCAGCTCACCGCTGTCTTCCACATCGGGGCGGTGGTTAAAGTGATCGCTTTCGGCACCGCCGCGAAGGCCGGCACAAATAGGCCAAGCAGCGTCGTGACGGCAAGGACGGCGATGGCCAGCGTCAGATTGGGGTAGCGGCGCCAGAAGCTCGGGCTCACCTCCTGATAAACATGGCCTTGCGCGTGATTGCGCGCAATCGCCTGGCTCAGCCGGTCGAGCGCGATTGCCAGCGCGACGATGGCAAGGCCGGCTTCCATTGCCTCGCCGACCTTCAGCGCGCGCAGCGCCAAAAGCACGTCGTAGCCGAGGCCGCCGGCGCCGATCATCGAAGCGATAATCACCATATTGAGCGCCAGCATGATGACCTGGTTGACGCCGACCATCAGCGCTGGACGCGCCGACGGCAAAAGCACGCGCCAGAGTTTCTGGCGCGCCGTGCAGCCGGCCATCTCGCTGAAATCGTCGATCTCGGACGGCACCCGCGACAGTCCCAGCATCGTCGCGCGCACCATTGGCGGCGTCGCGAAAATGGCCGTCGCGATCATCGCCGAAACCGGACTGTTGCCGAACAAAAGAAGCATCGGGATCAGATAGGCGAAAGTTGGGATGGTCTGCATCAGATCGAGGGCAGGAGAGATCAACAGCCTCTCAGCCCATGGCTTGCGCCACGCCCAGATGCCGACGAACAATCCGGTGACGATGCAGAACGGCACGGCGATGGCGATCAGCCCGAGCGTAAGCATTGCGCTGGTCCATTGGCCGAACAGCGCGATGTAGAGGAAACAGCCGCCGACCAGCGCGCCGAGCTTCCAGCCGCCGGCGGCGCGGCCGGCCAGGAATGCAGCAATGCAGACGCCGACCCAGGACAGGCGCGGCAGGACGACCATATCCGCGCCACGGCCGATCTTGAAATTCTTGGCAAGCAGATTGAGCGCGAAATCGAGCGGCACGCCGAGTGCCGCGGTGATCGACCGCGTCAGCCAGGAGAAGTTCGACTTTATCAGGTTCATCAGCGCGCTGACCCAGTCGGCGACGGGGACTGCGCCGGCCGGATAGTTGACTGCCCAGGGCAGCCTGTCCTGTAGCAGGAACACGGCAAGCACGGCGGCAAAGGCGCAGGCCCAGACCACCAGCCAGATCTGAACCGGCCGCGATCTCGCCTCGCGGGTGCTTGCCGTCACCGTCATGCGCTAGCCCCGCGACGCTCGATCCCGGCCAGAAGATCGATCACGGCTTGCGGCGTGACCTCGCCGATCGGCTTGCCGGTGCCGTTGACCACCGCGAACGGCTTGCCGGCCGACACAATGCTTGCCGAAAAACTGGATATCTTGGCGTCCGGCGCGACCACGCCGCCATGCTCGGTGCCATCGCAGGCGCGCATCAGGCTTCGCGCCGAGATCACCTTGGCGCGGTCGACGTCGCGGGTGAATTCGGCGACATAGTCGGTCGCCGGATTGACCACCAGCTCTTCCGGCGTGCCGATCTGGATGACCTCGCCGTCCTTCATTATGGCGATGCGGTCGGCCAGCCGGATGGCCTCATCGAAATCATGGGTGATGAAGACGATGGTCTTGTGCAGCATGGTCTGCAGCCGCACCAGCTCGTCCTGCATCTCACGGCGGATCAGCGGATCGAGCGCTGAGAACGGCTCGTCGAGAAACCAGATTTCCGGCTTGGTGGCGAGGCTGCGGGCGATGCCGACACGTTGCTGCTGGCCTCCGGAAAGCTCGCGCGGATAGAAATGCTCGCGGCCGCGCAAGCCGACAAGCTCGATGACCTCGCGTGCACGTGCTTCGCGCGTCGGCCGGTCCTGTCCCTGGATGCCCAGGGGAAAGGCGATGTTCTCCAGCACGTTCAGATGCGGCAGCAGGGCAAAATTCTGAAACACCATGCCCATGCGGTGACGCCGCAGCTCGATCAGCGCGGCATCGGAAATCTTGAGAAGGTTCTTGCCCTCGAATTCGACCTTGCCATGCGTCGGCTCGACCAGCCGCGACATGCAGCGCACCAGCGTCGATTTGCCGGAGCCGGACAGGCCCATGATGATGAAGATCTCGCCCTGGCGGATTTCGAGGTCGACGGCGCGCACCGCGCCGACCAGCCCGGCCGCGGCGACTTCCGCCATGCTGGCCTTGCCGTCACGCTGGCGGATAAAATTGGCCGCGTTCGCCCCGAACAGCTTCCAGACATTGTAGCAGGCAAGTTTTATCGGGCGGGCATCGTTTGGCGTGCCTGCTGCTTGTAGCACCTGTTCAGTCGTATCGGCCATGCAGTCGTCCTTCTGGAATATGGAATAGAGACCCGGCCATGAATGACCGGGTCTCGCAGTTTCCAGTTGGAGCGATCACTCGGCCCAGGCTTTCCAGTCGGCTTCGTGGGCGGCGATCCAGGCAGCGGCGACGTCTTCCGGCGTCTTGCCTTCGAGATCGATCTCGCCGCTCATCTTGTTGAGCTCGTCCGTGTCGACAGTGTAGTTTTTCGCGACCTTGTAGGCGACCGGCCATTTGTCCTTCATGCCGGCCCAGGAATATTTCCAGATTTCGCCATGCGGCTTGCCGCAGTCATATTTCGCTTCAGGGTTTACGCCCCACTTCGGGTCGTTGTAGCACTCCGGCGTATAGGCGGGGAATTCGACCCATTCGCCCTTGTATTTGGCCGGCGCCCAATGTGGCGAATAGACCCACAGCATGATCGGCGCCTTGCGCTGGTAGGCCGAATCCAGTTCGGCGAACATCGCCGCATCGGTGCCGGCATGGATGACGGTGAAGGGCAGCTTCAGCGCCGCGGCACGCTCGTCGTCAAAACCCTCCCATGTCACCGGACCGCCGAGATAGCGGCCGTTCGGCGCCGTTTCCGCCGTCGAGAAGGCTTCGGCGCATTTCGGGTCCTTCAGCGCCTCCCAGTTTGGCAGGCCCGGGCATTTCTCCTTCATGTATTCGGGATACCACCATTCTTCCTTGGCCTTGGGCCCGAGCTTACCGAGCCGTTCGGTCTGCCCGGTGGCATCCGAGGCCTTCATGGCTTCGCCGGCAGTCGTGTCCCAGAATTCCAGAGCGACAGCGAGATCGCCATTGGTGAGGCCGGTGGTCAGGCTGGAGAGATAGTCGGCGGTCGGGTACTCGACCGTATATCCGAGCTTTTCAAGAATGCCGCCGAGGATCTTTGCGTTCAGATTGACGCTGGTCCAGTCGAACAGCGCGATCTTGATCGGATCATTGGATTCTGGCGCCGCAGCCTGGGCCGAAGGCGCGAGTGCACTTGCCGCGGCAAGTGTTAAGGCTCCCATTGATAGTCTCGAAATCATACTCCGCAGTGACATGCCTGTTCTCCTGTCAAGCTCTGGTGGAAGTTATCGTTCGTTCCCTTCTTGCGTCTTTTTTGATTGTGTTGGAAAAGCTGGTCGTTGCGCAAGTCCATTGGCACCAAATTGCTGTCGGCGCTAAGTAGGCGCAGACGCAATGATGCCCAATTCGATGAAGATGTCGTGCGGGACGGGGTCGCGTCATGGCTGCCGTGCTGCCGAAGCAGTGATCCGCGGATCGATCGCCGGTTTTGCGGCGCCCTCAAGCTTGCGAGCCATCAAGGTTCCATGGTGTCGGCTGTCGGCAGTCACCGAAGCCATTTTCATGGGATGAAATTATATATACCAACGTTCATGTCGCGCAACGACTAATGCGGCCAGAGCATCGGACCGAAAAGTGTGAAGCGGTTTTCGGATAATCCGATGCTCAAGCAATTGTGGAATTCGAACGGGCGCTGTCGTCCGAGTATCCTCACGACATGATCAGGCCGCCATCGACATTGATGGTCTGGCCGGTGATGTAGGCGGCGTCGTTGCTGGCCAGAAAGCTGACCAGCCCGGAAACATCCTCGCCGCTCCCGGCTCGGCCCATCGGGATATTCCTGACCCATTCGGCCATCAGCTCGCCGGGCTTGTAGTCGCCCATCAGTCTGCCCCATGCCGCGTCGTTGTAGGCCCACATGTCGGTGTCGATGATGCCGGGGCAGATCGCGTTGACGGTGATCTTCTCCTTCGCCACTTCCTTGGCGAGGCTCTGGGTGATACCGACGACGCCGAATTTCGAGGCGGCGTAGTGCGGCGTGTAGATGAAGCCCTGGCGAGCCTGGCCGGATGCGGTGTTGATCAGCCTGCCACCGTCGCCATGCTTGCGGATGCGCGCGATCGCCTCCTGGCAGCACAGGAACACGCCCTTGGTGTTGACCGCCATCACCTTGTCCCATTCGGCCTCGGTCATCGCCTCGATCCTGGCGATGGTGATGACGCCGGCATTCTGCACGGAGATGTCGACACGGCCGAACTGCTGCTCGGCCAGATCGTAGAGGGCGGCAACCTCGTCCTTCTTGGTCACGTCCATGCGCAGCGATGCGACCCTGGCGCCTTCCGCCTTCATTCCGGCGGCGATCTCGTCGACGCGCGGGTCGATGGCGCTGACGACGACCGCAGCACCTTCCGCCGCAAAGCGCCTGGCCATCGCCGCACCGATGCCGCCGCTGGCGCCGGTGATGACCGCCGTCTTACCCTGGAATCGCTTCTGCATTTTTTCTCCTACCAGCAGACGAAGCCGCCATCGACGATCAGGTCTATGCCGGTCACGAAACTCGAAGCGCGGCTGGCCAGGAACACGGTCGGGCCGACCATCTCTTCCGGCGCCGCCATGCGCCCCATCGGCGTATCGCGCTCGAAGATCCTGACCTGGTCGGCGACCTCCGGCCGCTTGTTCATCGGCGTCAGCGTGTAGCCGGGGCTGACGACGTTGACGCGCAGGCCTCGATCGGCCCATTCCATGGCGAGGCTCTTCGACATGTGGATGACGGCGGCTTTGGATGAATTGTAATGCGCCTGGGTGAGGCCGCGATTGACGATCGAGCCCGACATCGACGCGATGTTGACGATCGAGCCTCTGCGCCGCGTCAGCATGGCGCGCGCTTCGGCCTGGCAGCACAGGAACACGCCGCTGACATTGACGTCGTAGAGCTTCTGCCACTTCTCCAGCGACAGCGTCTCGGCCGGCTCCGCCCCGGCGACGCCGGCATTGTTGACGGCGATGGTCAGCGCGCCGAGTTCGTTTTCCGTGCGTTCGATCGCCGTCGCGAGATCGGTCTCTGAAGTCACCGTGCCGGTCAGCACCAGTGCCTTGCGGCCGAGAGCCGAAATCCTGTGCGCGGTCTCGTCCAGCCCGCCTTTCGAGGCATGGCCGAAACAGGCGATGTCGGCGCCGGCCTCGGCCAGGCCGATGGCGATCGCTTGGCCGATGCCGCTGCCGGCACCCGTCACCAACGCTACCTCTCCATGAAGATCGAAAAGTTTCATCGTCGGTCCCTCTGCTCCAACCGCCGCCCTCCGATATGAAGGGGCGCCAGCCTCGGCTGGCACCCCGCGCGGTCCGGTGCTTGGGAGAATACCACCTGCTGCGCTTTGTTCCGATTCCCCGATCGCCGGTTACGTCCTAGCTTGTGGCGAGCTCCATGACGGCGACGTTGCTCGCTTCGCTGCGGTCGAGAATGCCGCGCTGGCGGCCACGGCTCAGCACCAGCACGCGATGCGATAGGCCGAGTACTTCCTCGAGGTCGGAGCTCACCACCACCACCGCCATTCCGGAGCGGGCGAGGTCGGCGATGACATCGTAGATCGCGGCGCGGGCGCCGACATCGATGCCGCGTGTCGGCTCGTCCAGGATGAACACCTTGGGCGGCCGTGAAATCCATTTGGCGATAATCACCTTCTGCTGGTTGCCGCCGGAGAGCTTGCTGATCGCCTGGTTGGGCCGGCCCTTGACGCCGAGCCGGCTTATGCCGGCCTCGGCGAATTTCTGCACCGCCTTCGGAAACACCCAGCCATTCGGCGCGACATGGTCGAAATTGCCGATTGCCAGATTCTCGCCGATGGTCTGGTCGAGCACCACGCCTTGCGCCTTGCGGTCTTCGGGCACCAGCACGACGCCGGCCTTGATCGCCGCCGCCGGGCCAGTGAGATGCACAGGTTTGCCGGCGACGCGCACCAACCCCGATGAAATCGGATCGGCGCCGGCGATCGCCCGCACCAACTCGGTGCGGCCGGCGCCGATCAGGCCGGCGATGCCAAGGATTTCGCCGGTCCGCACCGAGAAGCTGACATTCTGAAAACTGCGTTCCGGCGAGGACAGGTTCTCGACTTCGAGCAACGTCTCGCTGCCCGGTTCCGAGAGCGGCGGGAACATCCGCTCGACGCTGCGGCCGACCATCTGCTCGACCACGGTGCGGACCGGAATGTCGGCGCGCTCGTGCCGGGCGACGATGCGCCCGTCGCGCATCACCACCACGCGGTCGGCGATCTCAGCGATCTCATCCAGCCGGTGGCTGATATAGATGAAGGACATGCCTTCCGCCTTGAGCTTGCGGATCTGCTGGAACAGCAGTTCCGTTTCTTCGCTGCCAAGTGCTGCTGTCGGTTCGTCGAAGATCAGAAGCTGGGCATTGAGCGTCAGTGCCTTGGCGATCTCGACCTGTTGCTGGGCGGCGACGCGCAGCGTGCGCACCTTGCGATCCGGCGAAACATCGAGGCCGAGGCGCTTCAGTTGGGCCGATGCCCGCGCATTCATAGCCGCGCGGTCGATACGGCCGCCGCGCATCGGCAGGCGTCCGACATAGACGTTCTCGGCGACCGAAAGATCCGGCAGCAGCTTCAGTTCCTGGTGGATCATGCCGACACCGGCGTCGATGGCCGCGGCGGGAGAGGCGGGGGAATAGGGTTTCCCCCGCCATGTGATGCTGCCGGCATCGGGTTTGGTCGACCCGGCGATGATGTTCGAAACGGTGGACTTGCCCGCGCCATTTTCTCCAAGCAGCGCCACGACCTCTCCCGGCCGCACCTCGAAACTCGCATCGGCCAGGACCTGCACCGGTCCGTAGCTCTTGCAGAGGCCGCTGACGAAGAGCCCCAGATGCGGGGTCTGCGTATGGCTGGGATCCAAGGACATCGTTCCGCTCGTCAACTGCCGGACTCTTTGGGATCAGGGATGCTTGGCGATGAACTGATCGACATTGTCCTTGGTGGTCAGCGTCGCATCCTGCAGCTGTTCTGCGGGAACGGTTTCGCCGGCCACCAGCTTGATCGCCGCATCGACGGCAAGCCGGCCCATGCCTTGTGTCTGTTGCGTGGCGGTTACGTCGAAGACGCCGCCCTTCAGCGCCTTGAGCGCCGCCACGTCGCCGTCGAAGCCGGCAACCCAGACCTTATGGCCGGGATTGGCGACCTTGACCGCCTGCGCGGCGCCGAGCGCCAGCGCATCGGCCTGGCCGATGACGATCGACACGTCGGGATGCGACTGCAGCAGATCCTGCGTCAGCTTGAAGCCTTCGTCCTGATGCCAGCCTTCGCTCCACAGCTCGCCGACCACCTTGATGTCGGGATAGCCGCTCAGCGCTTCGCCGCAGCCCTTCGACCGGTCGACCTCGGGGGTCGTGCCTTTCTGGCCATGGATGATGATCAGCTCGCCTTTGCCGCCGGCCTGCTTGGCGATGTAGTCGCACACCGCCTTGGCCGATGCCACGCTGTTGGTGGCGATGAAGGTGTCGCCGGGCGCACCATCGGCGTTGCGGTCGACATTGATGACCGGGATGCCGGCCGCCTTGGCCGTCTTGGTCGGCACGGTGGCGGCGGTGGCGCCGGCCGGGATGTAGATCAGCGCATCGATGTTCTGCGTGATCAGGTCCTGCACCTGGCTGACCTGGGTCGCCGAATCGCCCTTGGCGTCGACGGTGACGATTTCGATGCCTTTTTCCTTGCCGTAGGCTTCGACGGACTGCTTGATCTGGTTGAAGAAATCGGCCTGCAGGTTGGCGACGGCAAGGCCAAGCTTCTTGGCCTCCTCGGCCGACGCCATCTCGGACAGTCCGAGCAGCGGAATGACGGCCGCGGCAGCAAGCAGTAATGAACGTTTGGTCAGCATGTGTTTCCTCCGTTGATGTTCAATCTGTTCTGCCGGCGCATCACGGCGCCCTTGGCCGAACAACTCCCAGTTCGGATCAACCGATCCGTTTTCGCCCGGACACCCGGGCGAATTCTTCATTGCGTTCTGCGCCGCCACGTATCCGTGGCCACCGCCAGCGCGATCACCACGCCGATCACCACCTGCTGGATGAAGGGCGACACGCCGAGCAGGTTCAGTCCGTTGCGCAGCACGCCAATGATGAGCACGCCGATGGCGGTGCCGCCGATCGAGCCGACGCCGCCCGACAGGCTGGCGCCGCCGATCACCACCGCCGCGATCGTGTCCAGTTCGTAGCCGAAGCCGGAGCTCGGCTGGACGGAATCGAGCCGTGCCGCAAGCACGATGCCGGCAAGCCCGGCCAGCACGCCGCAGATCGCATAGACCCAGTTGGTCAGCGATTTGACCGGTATGCCGGACAGCCTGGCGACTTCGGCGCTGCCGCCGATCGCGTAGAGGCTGCGACCGGTCGCGCGGTAGTTGAGGAAGATTGCGAAGATGATGGCCAGCACGATCATCAGGCCGACGGTGACCGACAGGAAGCCGAAATGGCGGATGATCGACAGGCTGGTGAACCAGTCGGGAAAGCCGATGATCTGCGAGCCGTCGGTGATCATGTTGGCGAGACCGCGGGCCACCGACATCATGGCCAGCGTGGCGATGAAGGGCGGCAGTTTAGTGACCGTCACGAGCAGGCCTGAAACCAGCCCGCAAAGTCCAGCAACGACAAGCGCTGTGACGATGCCGGCGGGCATGCCGAGATTGAGATGGTCGGGATGGGCGACGAACCCCATCACCATGGCGGCGAGAGCCAGCACGGAGCCGACGGACAGGTCGATGCCGCCGATCAGGATGACCAGCGTCATGCCGATCGCCATGATGCCGAGCACGGTGATCTGGTCGAGGACATTGAGGATATTGCGGACGGTCAGGAACGTGTCGGTGGTCAGCGTCAGCGCAAGGCACAGCAGCACCAACCCGATCAGCGGTCCCATGGTCCCGGCGAACAGGGCCGAAAGCTTCGCGCCCGCCACGGCCTGCGCACCTGGGCCGGCCTTCAACTCGCTTGCACCGTTGCGCAGAGCCATTTTGTCTCCTCCATCAGCGATCCGGCGATGCGTCGTCGGCTCACTCTTGCTCACCAGGCACCTCCCTGTGAACAATTTATCTTTGATATGCAATTTTGTTCAGCTAAACTGTTCGTCGGAAAATTGTCAAGGCCCGCCGCATCATTCCACGCCGGTTTGCGCCGCCAAGCGGTTTGTCTTACGGAAGGGCACGAAATGCCGCGTTTCAGGTCCGCTCTCATTCTGCGAATTCATTTCGGCTGCTTGAGCAGGGCAGGACGGCCAAGACAAAGTAAATGTTCACCATTTTGGCTTTCATCTCGCGTTGTAGACGATATCCTGTCGATGTCTTAAATCTTGAATCCTGGGCACGCAGAACGATTTCGTGGCGCTTGGTCGGATACGCCCATTTGAATGGCATTTAAGGATTCGGACGACCGCGGGAGGGCAAAAAGATGGCGATGACGGAGAATGACAAGGCCTCGCGCTTCCCGGATGCCGAGCTGAAGGCCCGTGCCGCGTGGCACTATTATGTCGAGGGTCTGACGCAAGAGAGGATTTCGGAGATCCTCGGGATCGGTCGCATCAAGGTGCATCGCATCCTGTCCGCCGCGCGTGAGGAGGGCGTCGTCCAGTTCCGCATCCGCGACAGCGTCGTCGAATGCTTGGTGCTGGAAGAGGCTCTGAAGCAGCGTTTCGGACTGAGCCAGGCGGTTGTGATGCCGTCGGCCGCCGACCGAACCAACACGCCGCTGATGATCGGCCATGCCGCGGGCGCCTATCTGGCCGACAATGTGAATGCCGGCGATGTCATCGCACTTGGCTGGGGGAGGACGCTGAAATTCGCCATCAACGAATTGCCGCGGCGGCCGATCGCCAGGACGACGGTGGTTTCCATGCTGGGCGGCCTCACTCATGCCCAACCGCTCAACCCGACCGAGAGCGCCTGGGAATTCGCCGAAAAGATCGGCGCCGAGTGCTTTCTGCTGCCGGTACCGGTCTATGCCGACAGGCCGGAGCAGCGCGAAGCTTTCATGAGCCAGCGCAGCGTTCAGGACGTCGTCTTCCGCGCGCGCCGGGCAAACATCGCCGTGCTCAGCGTCGGATCGTTTTCCAACGACAGCCCGATCGCAAATTACGGCTTCATCAAGCCCAGCGAACTCGAGGAATTGCAGGCGGCCGGCGCAGTTGGCGATATATTATGCCATTTCATCGACGCCGAGGGCCGGCTCGTCGACCATGAGGTCAACCGCCGGGTCTGCGCCTATCCGCTGCAGGACCTGTCGGACATCCCGGCCATCATCCTGGTCTCGGGAGGGCAGGAAAAAATTGCCATCATGCGGGCGGCGCTCGCCAACACAAATGTATCGGTTCTGATCACCGACGAGGATGCGGCCAAGGGCCTGCTCAACCGCTAAACCTTGCTTAGCGCCTCAAGGCGGGCATGGATGTCGCGCGTCGCCTGATAGAGGTCGCGGTAGATCGCCTTGCGTGCGCGGTAACCGGAGACCAGCCCATCGACCGGGTCGACATGCCTGGTCGGCGGCGCAGTCATCGCCTCGGCCGCCGCCTCGGGCGAGGCAAACCACCCTATCGTCGAAGCCGCCAGCATGGCGGCGCCGAGCGCTGCGGCTTCGTTTACCGGCGAGACGGAGAGGGGCCGCTCGAGCACGCTTGCCATGATCCGCATCAGCAGGGCGCAGTTGGTGCCGCCGCCGGCAGCTATCATCGCCGCCGGTTTGCCGCCGGTTTGAGTTTCCATTGCCTCGCTGGCGATCGCCTGCTCGAAGGCGATGCCTTCCAGAACCGCTCGAAAAAGGTGCTTCGGCTCATGGTCCAACGACAGGCCGACAATGGCGCCTCTCGCCGCGCCGTCCCAATAGGGGCTCATGACACCGGCCCAATAGGGCATGACAAGCAGGCCCTCGCTGCCGGCGGAAACGTCGACCGCCGCCTTCTCCAGCGCTGCGGCCGACGGCGAGCCGGTCGTGCGAACGATCCAGTCGACCAGTTGCATGCCCGAGCGCAGCACGGTCTCCAGCATGAAGCCCGAACCGGTCGGCGAGACCAGCGTTCGAAATGTATCCGACGTCGTGATCTTACCGGAGTAGCAGCCGCTGACGACGCCCGAGCCGAGTGAAAGATAGCTTTTGCCTTCGGCGTGAACGCCCATACCAAGGCCCATCGCCTGGCCGTCGCCGGCGCCGGCGACGACAGGCGTGCCGGCCTTCAGGCCGGTCAGCCGTGCCGCACTTTCGACAAGTCCGCCGCAGATTGCGCCCGGCGCGACCAGTTCCGGCAACTGGCCCGGCCGCAGCCCCGCGGCCGCAACGAGCTCAGAATGCCAAGTGCCATTCCGGACGTCGAGCAGCCCGAGCGGATCCGCACTTGCCGTGCTGGTGACCAGACGTGCGGTCAGCCGGTGGACGAAGAAGCCGTGTACGTCGACGACTGCGGCTGCGTCGTCGAGCGCTTGCGGCTGGTGTTCGGCAAGCCAGGCGATCGCATAGAGTGCGGGCGTCGGGTCCGGCGGCTTGCCGCTCCAGTCGCGGATCGTCTCGCGGCCGAGCTCAGCCGAAAGCCTGATAACTTGCGCGCGCGCGCGCTCGTCCAGCCACAGGATCGCCGGAATAAGCGGCTTGCCGGCGTGATCGATCAGGGTGAAGGTCTCGCGCTGGTGGGCGATGGAGATCGCCGCCACTCGCGAAGCGCCCACCGCCTCAGTGACCTGCTTCAATGCACCGAGCAGCGCGGCCCACCAATGTTCGGCATCCTGCTCGAAATGGCCGGGCTTGGGATTTGAAAGCGGATAGGCTTCGCGCGCCTGGAACAGTTCCTCGCCATCGCGCGTGAAAGCGATTGCCTTCACGGCCGTCGTCGAGGCGTCGATCCCGATTACGACATCGTCCATCAGGTGGAAATCCAGCGTTCAGGCGGCGTTCGTAACGAACCGTCCGTCCGACTGGTCGAGACGACGGCGGATCTGGGTTATCACCATCGAATCGTCGGGTACACAGTTTTCGTAGGTGAGGAAATCGCCTGTCTTGACCGGCTTGACCACCTTGGCCCGCTCGGCGAGGCCGAGCGGCAGGGCGCCGCGGGCACGCGCGTCCTCCCAGGTCATGGCGAAGCCGCGATAGTCGTTCTCGCCGATCATGCCGAGCGACTGGCCAAGGCCAAGGTCGCTCTTGGCAACCGCCACCGCCTCGGCGACCGGATGGTCGAGCGGCTCCATGTCGGCCCGCTTGTAGACGACGGCGCGCGCCGCCGACAGCGGCACTTCCAGGCTGGTCAAATGATAGGGGCGGAAGATCGTGAAATAGGGGCCCTTGCCGACCTTGAGGTCGATCATGCGCTCCAGCACGCGCGGATGCCGGGTCTCGATGATGCAGAACACGCCGGGCGCCACGCCCTTGCCGATCGAATAGTCGACCACCCCCTTGCGATGCAGCACGCCGCCATCCTCGCGCGGGCAAAGCACGCCGGCGAGTTCCTCCAGCGTCGCGGTCGGGCCGTGCATGCCCGGCACGTCGGGCACCAGGCCGGTGGCATTGGCGATCGCTACCATCTCGATCGCCGTCTTCGAGCCGTCGACGAATTCGACCAGCATGCGCGCATTCATGTTGCGCTCGGCCGCCTCCTTCTCGTAGTCGGCCGGCATTGCGTCGATCTTCAGCGGATTGTTCTTGCCTTTGCCGGCGGCGATGATGTTGAAGCCGAGGCTCTTGGCAAAGCCGATGATCTCCAGCGTGCAGGCCGGCTCGTCGCCGGCCGCACCCGTATAAACGACGCCCGCCTTGCGCGCCTCCTCCTTGAGAAAGCGGCCGATGGTGATGTCAGCTTCGACGTTGAGCATGACGATGTGCTTGCCGTTCTTCATTACTTCGAGCGCGAACAGCGTGCCGATGTTGGGATTGCCTGTCGCGTCGATGATGACGTCGATGCGGCCGGCGGAAGCCAGCGCATGCAAATCTTCGGTCACCGCGATCTTGCCGGCCTCAATGGCGCGGTCGATCGCCGCCGCATTGGGCGCCTGCACAATATCGGAGCGGTCGTGGCCGGCGAGCAGTGCCGCATCGATCGCCGCCTGCGGCCTGACCTCGGAAATGGCGCCGATCCGCATGCCCGGCATCAACGCCACCTGGACGACGATGTCGGTGCCCATCTGCCCGGCGCCGGCAAGCCCGATGGTGATCGGCCCCTGCTTTTCAGCGCGTTGCAAAAGTTCCGCTGCAAATTGCGGATGGGCCATGTCGCTTCCTCCAGCTCTTGCCGCGCCGCGGCGTCGAAGTCATTTGAACATTCCTATTTCCAAATGAAAAATATTTCAACCTGCAATTCGGCGGCCTTCTTTCCAAAGTTGTGTGATTCGATTTGTGCGCCCTTGGCATGCTGCTTGGCTGCGCGGTCAGCTAGGGAGCAGAAGGCGGTGATCTCTAGGGATGCAGACGGCGATGACCGAGACATCGCTTCTCGCAAGCGAGCAAGTGTGGCGATAAGCTGCCTCATGGCGGCTCAGCTGCCGGTGCGTCTATCGCTAACGACGAAGCGCGCGACAGGTAGCGCCAACCGGCATGCTCGATCGGCGCATGCCAGTATCTTAGCTGCCGACCTCGAAGAAGGGCGCGCCAAGCAGGTCGGGAACGACGTCGATGCCGAGGCCCGGCCCGTCCGGAATGCCCATGCGGCTTCCCGAGACCGGCGGCATGTTCGATGCGGTGCGCACTGTCACCCATTCGTGGAATGCAATGGCGTGCAGCCGGCGCTCCTCCGGCGTCGACAGCGACAGATGCGCCATGGCTGATGTGTCGATCTCGGCGCCGCCGGTGTCCTCGACGGTGATCATGAAGCCGAGATCGACGGCAAGGTCGCGGATCTGGCGCGTCTTGGTCACGCCGCCGAGCCGCGAGATCTTCAGCGTCAGCCCGTCGGCCGCGCCCTTGCGGTGGATGTCGAGCATGTCGTCCAGCGAGGCGACGGATTCGTCCAGCACCATCGGCTTGTCGAGCGAGCGGCGCACCGACATGCATTCATCGATCGTGGTGCAGGGCTGCTCGAACGTGTAGTCGATGGCACGCGTCGCGTCAGTGAACTGGCGCGCTTGATAGGGCGTCCAGCCGGCATTGGCGTCGCAGAAGATGACGGTGCCCTTCGGCACCGAAGCGGCGACCGCGGTGACGCGCTCGATGTCGTCATGGACGCTGCCGCCGACCTTGACCTGCAGCCGGTGAAACCCGTCCTTGACGATGCGCTTGGCAAGTGCGGCCATCGCATCGACCGTGCCATGGGTGACGACCTTGTAGAGTTCTGCCGTCTCGCTCTCGCGCCCGCCGAGCAGCGTCACCAGCGGTATGTCGGCGGCGCGTGCCGCGAGATCCGAGCATGCCATGTCGAGCGCCGACTTGATGTAGGGATGGCCCTTGAACACCGTGTCCATCAGCCTGCCGATACTGGCCAAGGCGCGGGGATCGTGGCCGAGCAGATGCGGCGCGATTTCGATGACGCCGGCGCGAGTGCCGGCCGCGAATGCCGGCGAGTAAAAATTGCCGAGCGGCGCCATCTCGCCCCACCCGGTCAGCCCGCTGTCGGCGGTGATGGCGACGATCACCGCATCGAACGCGTCGGCGACACGCCCCTTGGACATACGATAGGGCCCGTCCACGAAGGGCTGCACGACATGGTAGGCCTTGATGGTTCTGATCTGCACGTTCTCTGTCCGTTGTCTGTGATGTCGTGACGACGCCGCCAATTGGCGGCTTCCGTCGGCTCAGCTGCCGTCCGGCCGGTTGCGCGTCGGGCCAGCGCGATCGGCCTTGGCGCCCTTGGAGTCGCGCTGTTCGAGGCTGCGCGCATAGGCGAGCAGTTCTTCGAAGTCGAGGCCGATATGGTCGCGGGCGTGGCTTTGTGCGGCGCGCATGTCGGCGCCTTTCAGCAACCGCACATAGGTCTCGTGGATGTCTTCGTCAGGCACCGGCTCGTTGCGCGCCCGCTGATGCAGGGCGAAATACATCTGCAGCCGGCTGGTCAGTCGCTGCCAGGTCTCGAGCAGAACCGAATTGTCGGCCCATTCATGGATCAGGCCATGCAATTGCAGCGCCGTTTCGATCTGCCTTGTGGTGTCGCGGTCGCGCGTCGCCTGCTTCACCGCCTCGTGGCGCCGGTCAAGCTCGTCTAAGAACCGCTGGTCGCGAAGCGGCCAGGTCAGTTCGATGGCGAACTCATCCAGAACCTTGTTGAGCGAATAGGCGTCGTCGATGTCCTTGGCGGTCACATCAATGACGAAGGTTCCCGCGTAAGGAATGCTGGTCAGGATGCCTTCCTGGACCAGCTCACGCATCGCTTCGCGCAGCGGTGCGCGGCTCACCCGCATCTGCTCGGCAATCCTGAGTTCGTTGAGTTTCTGCCCGGGTTCCAGCTGGCCGGTCAGGATTGCACGCCGAAGCAACGCCACGATCTCGGCGCGTCTTGTCGTATCCGCAATCGGAGCAAAATCCAGCTTCCCCATTCGGCAACTCCATAATGTGCCGGAAGCAGAGAAGCAGATTGTCGACAATCTAACAAGAGGCTATTTCTGGATTCCCGCTCAGGGCGGAATGTAGGCGACTTCGTTCTCACGCAGCCCGGCCGGTCTCGGTTCGGCTCGGCCATCCCTATTGCGCCTCCATGCCTGCGGCCAAGGCCGATCGCGCCGATGTCGCCGGCCTTGTCGAACTGCTCAGCAAAACGGCACCCCCGGCATAGCCGGGGGTGCCGCTGGACCGGGCCTGATGGGGGGTATCAGGTGGTCGGTTTCTGTGGCAGCGGCGAGACAGGCATTCCCGGGCCGATCTTCTGCAGATTGCCAGTTATCACCTGGTCGCCTTCCGATACGCCGCTCGAGATGGCCACCAGATCGCCATTGGTCGGCCCGAGCGAAACGATGCGCTGGTCGACAGTGTTGTCCTTGCCGACTACATAGAGGTATTTGCCGAGCTGGCTCGATCCCAACGCCGTCTGCGGCACCATCAGTGCATCGGGCTGCTGCTTGATGTGCAGCCTGACGCGAACATATTGGCCCGGCAGCAGTGTGAACTTGGCATTGCCGATCGTCGCCCGTGCGGTGATGGTGCCGGTCGAACGATCGACCGTGTTGTCGATGAAGGTGAGCTGACCTCTCTGGCGCGGCTCCGTATCGCCGGGAAGCAGGACGTCGACTTCGACGGGCCCCGCCGCGCGGGCTTCCTCGATCTGCACCAGATCCGTTTCACTCGGATTGAAGGTGACATAGATCGGGTCGAGCTGCACCAGCGTGTTGAGCACAGTGCCGGCGACGCTGACCAGCGTTCCGACCGAGGCCTGGTTGCGGCCGACGCGCCCGGCGAACGGCGCCTTGATTTCGGAATAGCTCAGATTGAGCTCGGCGGTCCGCACAGCCGCCTGGTTCACGGCGAGCGAGGCCTGGGCCTCGCGCAAGCTGCTGGTGCGCTGGTCGAACGCATCCTTGGCGATGTATCCGCTCTTGGCGAGCTCGGTGCCGCGACCAAGGTTGGAACGCGCATAGTCGAGCGTTGCTTCGTCGCGCTGGACCTGAGCCTTCGCCTGGTCGAGGGCGGCCTGGAAATCCTCTGGAGCGATCTTGTAGAGAAGGTCGCCCTTCTTGACATCGCTGCCGTCGGGCGCGACCTGCTCCTGCAGATAACCCGGCACGCGCGCTTGCAGCGTGATGCTGCGGATCGGCTCTGTGCGGGCGGCATAGTCGAGATAGATCGGGATCGTCTTCTTGACGACGCTCACCACCGGCACCGGCATGACAAACGCCGCGGGTTCGGGCGTTGCCGCTCCTGCCGTACCGGCGTTGAGCCCGAAATTGCCCATGTCGAGCAAGTGAACGCTGGCCACCGAGATCGCCCCAACGGCAACCGCCGCTCCCAATGCAATTTTCCATTTACGCATGATCAATTCTCCAATCCTATTCGGCCGCTTCGGCTAATCGCTCGAAAGCGGGTTCGGCAGTGGGTTCATTCAGTTCGGCAACGGGTTCGCTCTTGCTGCCGCGCTCGCGCAGCTGCTCGATCACCGCATAGAAGACCGGCACGAACACCAGCGACAGGATCGTCGCTGCGACCATGCCGCCAAAGACGGTGGTGCCGATCGACTGGCGGCTCGCTGCACCAGCACCTGTGGAGAACATCAGCGGCAGCACGCCGAGGATGAACGCGAAGGCGGTCATCAGGATGGGCCGCAGCCGCAGGCGCGCCGCTTCCATTGCGGCGTCGACGATGCTGAGGCCTTCCTCGCGCCGGCGCCGGGCAAACTCCACGATCAGAATGGCGTTCTTCGCCGCCAGCCCGATCAGCATGACGAAGCCGATCTGCGAATAGACGTCGATCTGCATGCCGCGCATCAACAAGGCGACAAAGGCACCGAACAGGGCAAGCGGCACCGCGAGCAGAACCATGAAGGGCATGGCCCAGCTCTCGTATTGGGCGGCGAGGATCAGGAAGACGAAGACCATGGCGAGACCGAAGACAATCGAGGCGATCGATCCGGCCTTGAGCTCCTGATAGGTGATGCCAGTCCATTCGTAGCCGAAATCCTTCGGCAGTGCCGTGGCAGCGGCCCGTTCCATCGCGGCGACCGCCTGGCCCGAGGAGAAGCCGGGTGCGGCACCGCCGTTGATCAGGGCCGACGCATTGTTGTTGTAATGCGGGACGGTTTCCGGGCCTACGATAGGCACCAGCTTGCCGAGCGTGCTCAACGGCACCATGCCGCCGGAGGCATTGCGCACATAGAGCCGCGAAATGTCGGCCGCACCTGCACGCGCATCCTTGTCGGCCTGGATCGTCACCCGGAAGGTGCGGCCAAACAGGTTGAAGTCGTTCACATAGAGCGAGCCGAGGTAGATCTGCAGCGTGTTGAACACGTCAGGCAGGCTGAGGCCGAGCAGTTTCGCCTTGTTGCGGTCGAGGTCGTAGTTGAACTGCGGCGTCGAGGTCGAGAACGACGAGAACAATTGCTGCGGGTTGAGCTCGGGCTGTTTGCGCGCTTCGGCCAGCACGGCTTGCGTCGCGTCGTTGAGCGCAGCGCTGCCGCGACCGGTCAGATCCTCCACTTGGAATTCGAAGCCGCCGGTCGTGCCGATGCCCGGGATCGAAGGCGGATCAAAGCTTAGCGCGAACGCTTCCGGAAGTTCCATGAGCTTCGAGCGCACGTCGGCGACGAGCTTCGAGGCGCTCTGGTCAGGGCCGCGTTCGTCCCATGGCTTCAGGATGGCGAATTCCACTGCCGAGTTCGACTGGGCGGCACTGGTGAGAAAGTTCAAGCCGCTGATCGAACCGACTATTTCGACACCAGGGGTATTCTGCAGGATGTCGCGTGCCTTGCGGGCCACCGCGTCGGTGCGTTCCAGCGATGCTCCATCCGGCAACTGGATGACCACGAAGAAGTAGCCCTGGTCCTCGACCGGAAGGAAGGTCGAGGGCAGGCGCTGCCAGACGAAATAGGTGGCAACAAGCCCGGCCGCGAACAGCCCGAGCATGATCCAGCGCAGGCGGATGAGGATGCGCACACCATGGGCATAGCCATGCGACAGCCGTTCGAAGCCCGTGTTGAACCAGCGGAACAGGAAGAACTGCGTTGCCGGGCGGTGGCGCAGGAAGGCGGCGCTGAGCGCCGGGGTGAGCGTCAGCGAGACGAAGGCGGAGATGCCGAAGGAGATCGCCACCGTCAGGGCAAACTGGTTGTAGAGCCGGCCGGAAACGCCGGGTATGAAGGCGACCGGCACGAACACGGCCATCAGCACGGCGGTCGTGGCGATGATCGGGCCGGTGACCTCGGCCATCGCCGCGCGCGTGGCAGCGAGCGGTTTGAGGCCGGCCTCCAGCTGGCGCTCGACATTCTCGACGACGACGATCGCGTCATCGACGACGAGACCGATCGCCAGCACCATGCCGAGCAGGCTGAGCATGTTCAGCGAGAAGCCGAACATGTACATGACGACGAGCGTGGCCACCAGCGACACGGGAATCGCAATCGTCGGGATGATCGTGGTGCGCCAGCTCTGCAGGAAGATGAACACCACCGCGACAACCAGGACCAGCGCCTCGCCGAGCGTGACCAGCACGTCGTGCATCGACGCCGAAACGAAACGTGTCGTATCGTAATGCATGGCGTAACTGACGCCCTTCGGGAAGCGGGCCGACAGTTCCTGCATCTTGTCCTTGACGCGCTGCTGCAGATCGAGCGCGTTCGAACCCGGCATCTGGTAGACCGCAAGCACCACGGTCGGATCTTCGCCGAAGAATGCCGACGACGAATATTGCAGGGCGCCGAGTTCGATGCGCGCGACGTCGCGCAGCCGAACCAACGAACCGTTCGCGGCATCGGCGCGCACGACGATATCGCCGAATTCCTTGGGATCGCTCAGTCGGCCGACTGCGTTGACCTGCATTTCGAAAGCAGTACCCGCCGGCGCAGGCGACTGCCCGATCTTGCCGGCCGCAACCTGGACATTCTGCTCGGCGATGGCGTTTTGGACATCGACGGCTGTGATGCCGAGATTGGCGAGCTTGTCGGGATCGAGCCATACGCGCATCGAATAGCGCCGCTCGCCGAAGATCTGCACGTCGCCGACGCCCGGCAGGCGCTTAAGCGGGTCGACCACTTGCAGGTAGGCGAGGTTGCTGAGCGCGACCGGGTCGACGGAGCCGTCGGGCGAGGTGAGGTTGACGATCAGGACGAAATTCGGATTCTGCTTCTTGATCGTCACGCCGCCCTGGTTGACGATGGCCGGCAGCGAGGAGGCCGCCTGCGACACCCGGTTCTGGACGTCGACGGCGGCGGTGCTCAAGGAGTAGCCGACCTCGAAGGTGATGGTGATCGTCGACGAGCCGTCATTGGAACTCGATGACGACATATAGGTCATGCCTTCAACGCCGTTGATCTGCTGCTCGAGCGGCGTCGTGACGGTGTCGGCCACGACTTGCGCACTGGCGCCCGGGTAGTTGGCGCTGACCACGACCTGAGGCGGCGTGATGTCGGGAAATTGCGAGACAGGCAGCAGGAAATAGCAGATCGCCCCGGCGAGCACCATGATGATGGCGATCGACGATGCGAAGATCGGTCGGTGGATGAAGAAGTTTACCATGACACGTACGCCTCGCCCGATGCTCTCGCCTGGCCGAAGGCCTTGGCCACTCTGGACAGCCGTCGGCTGCGGCTTTGCCCCGGGTCTTCCAGGAAACGAGGCGGCGCCTTGCGGCTGCGGCCTTGCGTATCCGCAAGGGTACGCAGCATTGTCTCGAAAGAGCGCGGGTCGACACGGTCGGCCTTCATCAGCATCCGGATCATCGGATCCTTCACAACTTCGTCGATCGTCAAATCCTTGCGCTGCGACATCGTAGCGGCTCCTGGCTTGCATCTGCGGTGGACGCCGCAGATCGGGTGGTCTTTCTGTTCGCGGCCAAAGTCGCCTGGGGCGCAGTTTCATGCCTCGGCCGATTCGGCGGAGGCTGTTCACAGGCGCCTGCGAGATTGACACGAGGCAATGGGGGTGTTACCAGTAAGTAACATCTAGAAGTTACAGACCGGTAACACCCTAGTCAAGAGGTGTACCGAGGGATTTTCCGGAAAACCGGAAACCAAGGAGGTTTTGATGGAAGACGGCACTGCGGAACGAATCCGCCCCCGGGATCGCATCCTGGAGACGGCACGGGATATGTTCCACAAGCATGGCATCAAGGGCGTCGGTGTCGACGCGATCACTGAGGCCGCCGGTACCAACAAGATGACGCTCTACCGTCATTTCGAGTCCAAGGACGATCTTGTCATCGAGTGCCTGCGGGCGACCGCATGCAGCGCCAACGCGATGTGGCAAAAGTTCGAGGCCGAGCATCCGGGCGACAAGCTTGCGCAGCTGCACGCCTGGGTTCGGATGGCGGCCGATTGCCTGATGGTGGACGGCCGCGGTTGCGACATGGCGAACGCCGCCATCGAGTTGAGCGAGACCGACCATCCGGCCCGTCGGGTGATCAAGGAACTCAAGCAGGCCCAGCGCGACCGTTTGGTCGGCCTGTGCCGGGACGCCGGCATCGGCCAGGCAGAGCTTCTCGCCGATACATTGTCGCTGCTGCTTGAAGGCGCCCGTGTCAGCCTTCAAAGCGTCGGAGCCGAAGGCCCCAGCGCGCAATTTGTCCGCATGGCGGAAGGCCTGATCGCGTCTTTCCGGGGCGCTGCGGCCAGATAGTCTCGCAAGCGGCGAAACGATCGGTAGCGTGTTCATTGCGAGCCGCGCCGCCGAATGCTCTTTTGTCCGTTCGGACGAGCCGTCATCACGCTCTCCTTTGCCGCTCTGTCGCCGAACCATTCCCGGCGCTACCTGCTGCTTGTTGGTGAGGCAGGATAGAACCGATAGCGAATTGGTGAGAGTGACAAGTGTGACGGGATTCCGACGGATCCGCTGATCGCGGCTGCAACACCTTTGCGGGCGAATATGCCGGCGGCATCAACCTTGGTGACAGCTCCCGAACAGGCCGGTGACCATCGCCCGTATCTTCATTCGACGCCGATCATCGTGTCCGGTGATCGTCGTGACCTCAGCCTTTGCCCAACATCCGGAGCCGGAACAAAAAAGCCCGCTGCCGGGAGGAGGTGGCAGCGGGCTTGATTTCGAATACGGCACGGGAGGAGGTGTGCCGCACTCAGCGTCGGCATCGCATCTGGGAGGAGTAGATGGCCGACACCTGTGAAACTAGCGGTTGCCCAATGATTCGGCAATAACGAAAGATGCATAGCAGATGTGCAGATTTGCGGTATCAACCGAATTTTAACCAGTCGGGCAACTGACCGTGGCCGTTTGCGCGGCATCACTGGACCGGAACGTTTTCCTTGAAGATCAGGCGCGGCTCGATGAATTTTCGCGTCAGATAGGGCGCCGAGGAAGCGATCGAGCCGAGCAGGCGAATGACCGATTGCTCGGCGATCAGTCGTGCATTCTGGTCGATGACGACATCGAGCAGATCGTCGACGAGATAGCCGCGTGTCGCCCTCGTCAGGTCGTGGCAAATGAACACCGGCTTCCTTTGCGGCTTGGCTTCCAGCAGCGCTTTCGCCACGCCCGAACGCCCGGCGCCGACGCAATAGATGCCGAGCAGTTCCGGCTCGTTGTGCAGCGCCTTCATCGTCGCGGTGTAGCTGATATCAGGCTCGTCGTTGATCTCGACGGCGCTGGTCACGGTCAAATTGGGGAACTCCTCGCTGAGCACGGAGCGAAAGCCCATTTCGCGTTCCTCATGCCCGCGATAGGAGCGTGAGCCGACGACCATCGCCAGATGGCCCGTGCGCCCGCCCACGAAACGTCCCATCAAAAGCGCTGCGGTGCGCCCGGCCACACGGTTGTCGATGCCGACATAGGCCGATCGCGGTGCGCCCGGAACGTCCGACACCAGCGTGACGAGGCGGATGCCGGCCTCGACGATCTCGCGCAGGATGTTGCGCGTTCTCGGATGATCGATCGCGATGACCCCGACGCCGTTTGCCTTGAGCGAGAGGTTTTCGACCCCCGCCTGCAACGCGTTCGGCGAAATGCCTGCGAGCTTGTGGATCCGGCAGGAGGCGACAAGCGGCAGGCGTGCCGCATAATCCTCGATATGATTTGCCAGATCCATCATGAAGGCATTGGTGCCGATCGGCAGGAAGAACTCGAGATGCGCCGGCCGCGAAGGCAGCGTGACCTGATCCACGACCGGCAAATAGCCAAGCTGCTTGGCCGCCTCCATCACGCGCTGCCTGTTGGCCGCGCTGGCGCCTGGCCGGTTGTTCAGCACCCGGTCGACCGTCGCGGTCGACAGCCCGCAGCTTCTGGCGATGTCCGCAACGGTGGCTTTCATTGTCGCAGTCATAGGAGCCGATGCGATCCTGTGCCAGAGATACGGCCAACCGGCTTCCAGCTGGCCACTCAGCCCTGCGGTTGCTTCCCCTGCACGATGGCGTCGTGGATCTCCTTGTCAGACATGCCGGTGATGATCCGTTCGACTTCCGCGACGTTGGTGTTCTTCGGATCGATATCGTCGGCAACCACCTTGCCGCGGCGCATCACGACGATGCGGTCGACCACCTGGAAGACATGGTGGATGTTATGGGCGATGAAGATGCAGGAATGCCCCGAATCGCGGGCGCTGCGCACGAAGCTCAGCACACCTTGCGTCTCGGCGACGCCGAGATTGTTGGTCGGCTCGTCGAGGATGATCAAGTCGCTGTCGAAATGCATGGCGCGCGCGATCGCCACGGCCTGCCGCTCACCGCCGGAGAGCGAGCCGATCGGCGTGGTCGGCGGGATGTTCTTCGAGATGCCGACCTGCTTGAGCAGGTCGCGGGCGACCACGTTCATCGCCTCCTGGTCCATGCGGTTGAGGAAACGCGGCGGCTTGATCGGCTCGCGCCCGAGGAACAGATTGCGCGCGATCGACAATTGCGTGACCAGCGCCGAGTCCTGGTAGATCGTCTCGATACCGTGGGCGATGGCGTCGCTGGTGCTGCGGAAGTCCACCTTCTTGCCGCGGATGAAGATGTCGCCGCTGGTCAGTGGAACCGCACCCGACAGCACCTTGATCAGCGTCGACTTGCCGGCGCCATTGTCGCCGAGCAGACCGACGATCTCCCTTTCATTGACATGGAAATTGGCGTCTACCAGCGCCTGCACACGCCCGTAGGACTTGCGGATGTTTTCCATGCGGACAAGCGGTTCGGCCATGGTTCAAGTCCCCGCCTGATGCCGGCGTTCCAGCCATGAGTGGAGCGCCATCATGCCGAGGATGATCGCGCCGATGAAGATGTTATAGGCAAGCCCTGGCACGCCGATCAGCACGATGCCGTTGCGCATCACGCGCAGGATCAGGATGCCGAGCACGGTACCGATAATGGTGCCGCGTCCGCCGGTCAGCGCCGTGCCGCCGATCACCACCATGGCGATGACTTCGAGCTCGTAGCCGGTGCCGCTGTTCGGGTTGGCCGCCGAGGTGCGCAGCGAGCTGATGACGCCGGCAAGCGAGGCCATGATCGACGACAGGATGAACAGGCCGATCTTGACGCCGCTGACATTGACGCCGCGCGCCCTTGCCGCATTAGGGTTGCCGCCGGCCGCCTGGATCCAGTTGCCGGTCCGGCTCTGCGTCAGCACGTAGCCGAGTGCGATCGCTGCTGCGATGAACCAGAACAGCGACATGTAGATGCGGAACGGCCCGATGAAGAAATCGCCGACCAGCGCCTCGGCGAGCCAGCTGCCTTCGGCGCTCCAGGTGCGTTGCGGAAATCCGCTGGTGATGAACAGAGCGGTGCCGCGCACGACCAGCAGCATCCCGAGCGTCACCAGGAAGGAGGGAATCTTGAGTTGCGTCACGAACCAGCCATTGACCAGCCCGATGAAGGCGGCAACCAGCAGGGCCACGAGGAAGCCAGCTTCCAGCGAGGTGAGGCCGCTGTTGAAGAGCGTCCACATCAAGACGGGCGAGAAGCCGAACAGCGATCCGACCGAGAGGTCGAATTCGCCCGAAGTCATCAACAGCGTCATCGCCAGAGCAATCAGGCCAAGCTCGACCGTGAAGGCCAATATGTTGCTGATGTTCTGCGGCGACAGGAAGTCGTGGTTGAACCCCCAGAACACGGCGAGCTCGACGACGAGCAGCACGAAGGGCCCGAATTCCGGCCTGGCGATCGAGCGTTGGATGATGGAACTGTTTTCCACGTTGGACCCGCGACATGGTTGGGACTGGCCAAGCCCGGCACCGCGTAAGGCGGTTCGAGGCTCGGCGGAATGATGGGGATGACCGCGGTGCCGCGACCATCCCGATCGCGGTTTTATTTTCCGGACAGGATGTCGTCGTAGACCTGCGCGGTGTCCTTTTCGTAGAGTGCGCCGGTGATCACGTCGAAGCCGGGCGGAATGCCGCTGGCGGCCATATTGGCGATCGAAAGCGCCACATAGCTGGTCGCCTGCGGGTCCTGCCATTGTGCGGCATTGACGTAGCCGGTCAGCACCTCCTGGGTGGTGTCGAGCGAGTTGCCCCAGCCGACGACCGGGATTTCGCCCGGCTTGATGCCGGCCTGGTCGAACACCCGCTTGATCGAGCCGGTCACCAGATCGCCGAGGCCGATGATCGCCTTGACCTTGGTCCTGTTTGCGGTGAGGTAGTCGACCATACGGTTGATCGCTTCGGCCTGGTCGAGCGTGGCTTCGGTGATTTCATAGGTGATGCCGAGCGGCTCGAACACGCTCTTGATGCCTTCTTCTTCCTGAACGCCATAGGTGGCGCCCGGGATTTCAACCGGCATCCAGACAAAATCGCCCTTTTTCACCAGGCCCTTGTCGACCAGATACTGCGCCCAGTTCCTGCCGAAGGTGACGTTGTCGCCGCCAACATAGGCGTTGAAGTCCGCCTTCGGATCGGGCGTGTTGAAGTTGATGATCGGGATGTTTGCCGCCCGTGCTTCCCTAGCGAGTTCGATAAGGCTGCCCGGGTCGGGGCTGGTGGTGGTGATGCCGTCGGCCTTTGCAGCGATGGCCGCGCGAACCGCCTCCTGCTGGGACGACACGTCGCCATTGTGGAACGAGGTGTTGACGGTGTTGCCGGTGTCCGTCGCCCATTGCTTGGCGCCGGCGAGGAAGTAGGTCCAGACCGGATCGGCCGGGCCGCCATGCGAAATCCAGTAGAAGGTCTTGGCCTGTGCCGCCGCCGGAATGGCCAGCGCCACGATCAAGCCGAATACAAATAGTCGCAGCCTTGTCAGCATTTGATTTCCTCCCATTTGAAAACTTCCTCCACCTCCGACGACGATCACGGCGAACCCTGATCGTATTTTTGCCAGCGCCGACCTGGATACATCAGAGCATCCGCTTTTTCGACACATGGCAAGCCTCCAATTGCCAGTGGTAGTTGGCGCGCGACAAGGCGCCATCAGCGGTCCCATCAGATTGCATCAGTTTGGCTGATATTTTCCAGGCAGGCGGATCCTCGATCCGAGCACCCGGGCCGAGACGTCTCTCCGTCGCAGTCGGGGCGGGAACCTAGATAAGATCGGCCCTGGCGAGGTCGCGCATCAGATGGCTAGCGCCGTAGGTCCAGTGCGGGCAGTCGGGCGACAGCCGCACGCGGTTGATCAGGGCGCCGAATTTCTCCGACGAGATGGTGACCATGTCGCCGACCTTGTGCGTAAAACCCTTGCCCGTTTCGCCGCGATCTTTCGAGGGCACGAACATGGTGCCGAGATAGAGCGCCAGCCCGTCCGGGTATTGGTGATGCGGACCCATGGCGGCGGCGACCAGCTCTTCCGGCGAGCGGCTGATCTCGGCCATCGAACTGGCGCCCTCCAGCGAGAAACCGTCTTCGCCCTCGACCTTTAGACGCACGATGGCCTGCTTCACGTCATCGATGGAAAATGTCGCGTCGCACAAGCGGATGAACGGGCCGAGCGCCCTTCGACGTCGCGCAGATTGACGTCGTTGCCGAGCGTCGCGCCAACGATCTTGCCGCTGCTGGCGGCTATCATGGCGATCTCCGGCTCCGGATTATTCCAGGTGGAAACCGGATGCA
>NZ_SRTG01000599.1:0-284 GCF_004792125.1 Mesorhizobium sp. M5C.F.Ca.ET.164.01.1.1
CGCCCGGTTGCGGTGACCTGCCTGACCTTGCCGTTTCGTCGCTGGCCGCCACCACCGGCGCGAGATCCTGCCGGCTGCCGCTCCGCACCGAATAGGCGCGGGTGATCTCGGCACCGAAGAGGAAAATCTGTGCCGAGTAGTAAACCCAGACCAGCACGACCATCAGCGCGCCGGCGGCGCCGTAGGAGGTGGCGATGGCGCTGGTGCCGATGTACCAGCCGATCAGCGACTTGCCGACGGTGAACAGCAGCGCCGTGACGACCGAGCCGACGCCGACGTCGCGC
>NZ_SRTG01000600.1:0-284 GCF_004792125.1 Mesorhizobium sp. M5C.F.Ca.ET.164.01.1.1
GCAGCGGGATCTCCATCAGGCCGATGCCGAGCTCCTTCAGCCGGTCCATCTGCGGCTCGATGCGGGCAAGGTCCCAGACCGGAGCGATGGCGAAAGTGTGCAGTCCGAAGGTATTCATATCAGCCTCGTTGCTCATGCGCCGCCGCGGCGGCAATGTCGCCGCCGCCGACGATGCGGCTGACGACTTCGTTCATGTTGGTCTTGCTGGTGACGAGGTCGGCATCGGCGCGGCCGTGACGCAGCACGACGATGCGGTCGGTGACCGATAGCACGTCGTTCAGCCG
>NZ_SRTG01000601.1:0-284 GCF_004792125.1 Mesorhizobium sp. M5C.F.Ca.ET.164.01.1.1
GCTGATCCTCAACTCGCCGGCCAACCCGACCGGGGGTGTGACGCCGCGCGCCGAGATCGAGAAGCTGGTCAAGGGGCTGGAGGCGCATCCGCACGTCGCCATCCTGTCCGACGAGATCTACGACGTGATGACCTACGACGGCGAGACGCATTTTTCGCTGCTCAACTTCCCCGAAATTCGCGACCGGCTGATCGTGCTCAACGGGTGGTCGAAGACCTGGGCGATGACCGGCTGGAGCATGGGCTGGTCGATCTGGCCGACCGGCGACAAGGGCGCCCAGCTCT
>NZ_SRTG01000602.1:0-283 GCF_004792125.1 Mesorhizobium sp. M5C.F.Ca.ET.164.01.1.1
CTGTTGGCGAGCGAAGCCGGCACCTTGGCCAGCGCTGCATTGATATCGAGCGCCTGTCCGACCTTGCCGGTCACAGTCGCTGTGCCGCCGCCGAGATTGAGCACCAGCCTGTCCAGGCTCGTCGTGCCGTTGGCGATACTGACCGTCGAGGCCTGCGCGATCGCCGCCTTGATGCCTTGCACGCTCGCCTGACCCGAGGCGAGCTCGATGGTCGTGGTGCCATTCGCCACCCTCACCCGCCCCGCCGCCTTGGCCGGAATATCCTTGACGGTGGCGCCGCCGG
>NZ_SRTG01000603.1:0-283 GCF_004792125.1 Mesorhizobium sp. M5C.F.Ca.ET.164.01.1.1
AATGGCTGACGCGGATGCCGGTGAGACGACATTGCCCGCATCGGCCACTGCGGCATTGTTTAGGAGGGGGTATGCCGCGCGCCAAACTTAGCACTCGCGAGCGGGTTTGTCAGAGCCCCATCGCTCCTTCCATCAAGAAGGCACCCAGCGCGCTCATCAGTGCTTCGGCGCTGTCCCTCTCGAGGTGAAGCTCGATCTCTTCGTCGTCTTCCGTGATCAGCAGCAACTTGCCTATTAGCGGGTTGCGCGAGATGACCACTATATCGTCATCCTGATAATCGGC
>NZ_SRTG01000604.1:0-283 GCF_004792125.1 Mesorhizobium sp. M5C.F.Ca.ET.164.01.1.1
CCATGAAGGCATACGGCCTGGGCGACATGGCCTATGCCAAGGCTTTCATGGTCAAGGCGCTCAAGGAAGGCGTCTCGGATTCGGACAGCTTCGCCAACAAGTTGAGCGACAAGCGCTACGCCCAATTCGTCAGCGCCTTCAACTTCGCCGCCAACGGCGCCGATGCGACCATCTACAACAAGGCGCAGCAGCTGGTGACCAAGAACTACGCCACCCAGGCGCAGATCGCCGGCGTCGATCCGAACTCGGCCTATGTGCATGGTGAGACGACCTACTACCTCGC
>NZ_SRTG01000605.1:0-283 GCF_004792125.1 Mesorhizobium sp. M5C.F.Ca.ET.164.01.1.1
GTTGGCCCCCAGCCAAGGTCGAGAGCCCGCAAACAGCTCAACGAAAGATCGGCGATACGCTTGTGCTGGTCATCACTCAGCGGGGCTGGGCAGATGCACTGATGGAAGACGAAATGCGGTGGCGGGCTGAAGTCAGCAGCGGCAATCCCAATGACCTCATTTCCCATTATATGAGTGCAATAATAGGGGCCTTGTGCGAATTCTTCGACCAGGATTGGGGAAGACTGCGTGAGGTCCCCGCCCAACAGATGGTTCGTGTGTTCGGCCACCTCTTCGACATTGC
>NZ_SRTG01000606.1:0-283 GCF_004792125.1 Mesorhizobium sp. M5C.F.Ca.ET.164.01.1.1
CGCACGCCGATGAACGGCGTGCTCGGCATGGCCGAGTTGCTCGCCAAGACGGAGTTGACGCCGCGCCAGAAGACCTTCACCGACGTCATCGTCAAATCCGGCAACGAGCTGCTCACCATCATCAACGACATCCTCGACTTCTCCAAGATCGATGCCGGCCAGCTGGTGCTCGATCCGGCGCCCTTCAACCTTGCCGAGGCCATCGAGGATGTGGCAACTCTGGTGTCGACTCGCGCCAAGGAGAAGGATCTCGAGCTCATCGTGCGCGTGCAGCCTGGCCTCG
>NZ_SRTG01000607.1:0-283 GCF_004792125.1 Mesorhizobium sp. M5C.F.Ca.ET.164.01.1.1
GTGGGCCAATCGGGCAGGAACGAAGACTATGTCCTGAGCACGGTGGAGCATCTGAGGGCGCTCGGCATCCGCGACCACTGGCTGGAAGAGGTGGGGCGGCAGGTCGCGCCTTCGTGAAGATCTGGCCCGATCAAAAAGCAAAACCATCCCTTTGACCTGGGCAAGGCACGACCTAGCTTAGCCGCAATCCATCCTCTGGGCACCCAGGCCTTTCCCAGCATCACGGAGATCAGTCTTGCAGAAACGCCGTCTCGGTCGCACCGACCTTTCCATCGCGCCGCTG
>NZ_SRTG01000608.1:0-283 GCF_004792125.1 Mesorhizobium sp. M5C.F.Ca.ET.164.01.1.1
GATCTGCCGGCTCGGTCTATGTGCGCCCCTTCCTCGAACATGTGACGCTCCTGGCAACAGGGCCAATTGCCCTGGCCCTGCTCGGATTTGGCATCGCCGCCGTGATCGGCAACGTTGCCGGTGGCCGCATGGCCGACGCCAATATCCACGTGGCTCTCGTGGTTACGGCCGCATTGATGGCGTTCGCGGCGCTGGCATTGGTGCTTTGGGGCGGGCGCATCGGCGTTGCCTTTGGGTTCGCCACCCTGTGGGGTTTGGCCTTAGGCATGGCGCTTGTGGTGCT
>NZ_SRTG01000060.1:0-633 GCF_004792125.1 Mesorhizobium sp. M5C.F.Ca.ET.164.01.1.1
TGAGCCGTCGGTTCTTTGATCTGCCCATGTCGGAGAAGATGACATTGCACGTTAGCAAATCCGATGTGGCCCTCCGCGGATACATTGAGCCGTTGGGGGAGAACACCGATCCGGGCAAAACGCAAGACCTGAAGGAGTGCTTTGACTTCGGACCTGAACGTTCGAGGCTGGAAGGTCCGTTCTTTGGCCCCAACCTGTGGCCCTCAAGTCTGCCCGAGTTTCGGGAACTGACATACGGATACCACCAAAAGATGGTGGACCTCGCGAAAAAACTCCTGCAGGGCATCGCGCTCAGTCTTGACCTATCGGAACGCTATTTCGAAAGTTTTATGCGGAACCCGATCAGCATTCAGCGCCTGCTTCATTACCCGCCGCAGAGTGGCTATATTAGCGAAGCGATCATCGGTATTGGCGCCCACACGGATTACGGCAATCTGACCATCCTGGCTCAGGATGACGTAGGTGGTCTTCAGGTCATGAACCGAGATGGCGATTGGGTCGAGGGCATTCCGATCCACGGCACGTTCGTAATCAACATTGGCGATCTGATTCAGCGGCTCACGAACAATCTCTACCTGGCGAACATGCACCGCGTGGTGAATAGCTCGGGCCGCGAGCGATACTCAATGCCGT
>NZ_SRTG01000609.1:0-282 GCF_004792125.1 Mesorhizobium sp. M5C.F.Ca.ET.164.01.1.1
GCCGAACATCGACTTCTTGCCGGCCTTCTCGCTCTTTTCGGCGATCGTGTCCGAACCGAGCGCCGCCATGGCGGCGGCCGCCGCCGCTTCAGCCGGCGAACGTGGCGCCGGCTCTTCGCGCGCAACCGGTTCGTTGCGCAGGATCGCGGCGGCGCGGGTGTCGAGATCCGCGATATCTCCGGCCAGTGGCAGCGGCTGGTCGATATCCATCGACGGCGCATCCTGCACCGCGATCTTGGAACCGCGTCCTGCGCGCTTGCCCATCGGCTGCGGATCGATGAG
>NZ_SRTG01000610.1:0-282 GCF_004792125.1 Mesorhizobium sp. M5C.F.Ca.ET.164.01.1.1
CAACCTCTATGTCTGGTTCGAAGTGCTGCTGATCTCGTCCTTCGGCCTCATCGTGCTCGGCTCGACGCGGGACCAGATCGACGGCGCGTTGAAATATGCCGTCCTGAACCTCATCGGCACGACGCTTTTCCTGATCACGGTGGGTTATCTCTACGCCATCTTCGGCACGCTCAACATGGCCGATATCGCGTTGAAGGCAAACGGACTGCGCGAAACCGCGCCGCTGATGACGCTTGCCAGCCTCTTCACGCTTGCCTTCGCCATGAAGGCGGCGGCTTTTCC
>NZ_SRTG01000611.1:0-282 GCF_004792125.1 Mesorhizobium sp. M5C.F.Ca.ET.164.01.1.1
CATCGGCCGCGGGCTGGTGGCGATCCTGCTCGGCCATGTCGCGCTGGCGCTGCCTTACGTCATCGTGGTCGTGTCGGCCCGGCTGCAGACCTTCGCGCCCGAGCTGGAGGAGGCGGCGCGCTCGCTCGGCGCCAATCAGTGGCAAGTGACGAACCGCGTCACCTTGCCGTGGATCATGCCCGGCGTCATCGCCGGCGGGCTGTTCGCCTTCGCAGTGTCGTTCGACCAGTTCGTGGTTTCCTACTTCCTGTCGACGCCCGGCCAGACGACGCTGCCGGTCGA
>NZ_SRTG01000612.1:0-282 GCF_004792125.1 Mesorhizobium sp. M5C.F.Ca.ET.164.01.1.1
CCGATGCCGATCGTGACGCCATGCATGTGGCGCTTGCCGAGGAAGCGATCGCCATCGGCGCTGCACCCGCGCGTGCCTCCTATCTCGATGGCGAAAAGATCATCGCCGCAGCGAAGACAAGCGGCGCAGAAGCCATTCATCCGGGTTACGGTTTTCTTTCGGAAAATGCCGGTTTCGCCGAAGCCTGTGCCGCCGCCGGGCTGGTGTTCATCGGCCTGCAGCACGTCCTCTCGCGAAAGGCGGCCGCCTATCTGCCCCTCAGCGCGGTAAGCGCGCATCTCC
>NZ_SRTG01000613.1:0-282 GCF_004792125.1 Mesorhizobium sp. M5C.F.Ca.ET.164.01.1.1
CGGGTTCGCCGGCTCGGTCGGGCCACAGGTCAGCGCCGATCTGGCCTTCCGCCTGCGCGGCCGCGTCGTCTCGCGCGACGTCAAGGTCGGCGACCTCATCACCAAGGGCACGACGATCGCGGCGCTCGATCCGACGGCGCTGGAGCTTGCCGTCCAGGCCTCGAAAGCCGATCTGTCGAACGCGCAGGCCCAGTTCATCAACGCCGCCGCCAGCGAGGATCGTCAGCGGCAATTGCTCGCCTCGGCCAACACATCGCAAGCCACGTTCGATGCCGCCAAGCA
>NZ_SRTG01000614.1:0-282 GCF_004792125.1 Mesorhizobium sp. M5C.F.Ca.ET.164.01.1.1
TGCGCCCAGGCGCGATGCCGTTTTTCTCCGCCCAGTTGCTGACCTGTCTGAGATAGCCGTCGACGAAGCGGCGGTCGGGCTGGGCGTCGAAAAAGACTTTCAGCACCCGTTCGGTCTCGGCATAGGCGGCCTTCTTGGCCTCTTCGGACCGATCCATATCCCCGGCCATCCTTGCCCTGACCGAGGCCAGCGTCTGCTCCAGCGTGCCGGCCGAGGCCGGCCACGGCACATTGTTCAGCGCGCGGTAAACCGGCTCGCGCATCCAGGGCGCGCCCTGATGGC
>NZ_SRTG01000615.1:0-282 GCF_004792125.1 Mesorhizobium sp. M5C.F.Ca.ET.164.01.1.1
GTGCATGGCGCGGCGCGCGAGGTGCTGGAGCGCTCGGCACTTCTGGTCGACCGGGAACTGGCTTCGGTCACCGACAATCCCGCCGTGTCCGGTACGCCCGAAGACCCGCTGGTGTTTTCGCAGGCGCATGCGGTGGCGCCCGCGCTCGGCCAGACCGCCGACGGTTTGACGATCGCGCTGGCGCAGGTCGCGGCAATGAGCGAGCGCCGCATCGATCGCCTGGTCAATCCGCTTGTCAACACTCTGGCGGCGCTCCTCGCCGCCGAAGGCAGCTGCAATTCG
>NZ_SRTG01000616.1:0-282 GCF_004792125.1 Mesorhizobium sp. M5C.F.Ca.ET.164.01.1.1
CTCTTCCGGCGGCGTATATTGCGCGGTCAAGAGCTGGAACGAGGGAATGGCCAGGCAAAGCAGGATGACGACCGGACCGACGGTCCAGATCACCTCGATCAGCGTGTTGTGGCTGGTCTTGGAGGGAACCGGATTGGCGCTCGCGCGGAATTTCACGATGCAATAGACAAGCAGAAACAGCACCAGGACGGTGATCGGGATGATGAACCACATCGTGTAGTTCCCGAACCATTCGATCTGCCGCATCATGTCGGTCGCCGGCGCCTGGAAGCCCGTCTCCCA
>NZ_SRTG01000617.1:0-281 GCF_004792125.1 Mesorhizobium sp. M5C.F.Ca.ET.164.01.1.1
CACATAACCGTCGGCCTTGTACTTTCCCGAGGCCATGACATGAGTGGGTCTTCCAAGCACCGATTTGGCCCGGTAGGATTTGCAGGGGGCGCGGACAAGCGGATGAACAAACGGAATGATGCCGGAAAACTGCGCGCGCCTGCTGGGATTTAGCCGACCGTCGATAGGAACATAGCCCTGGTCGACGGCTTTCTGAAGGGCAAGAGTTTCGCCGACCTGGCTCAGGAACATGGCTTGTCGACAACGAGGGTGCGCCAAATCATCGAGAAGGCCGATCGGCT
>NZ_SRTG01000618.1:0-281 GCF_004792125.1 Mesorhizobium sp. M5C.F.Ca.ET.164.01.1.1
GGGCGACCCCGACCGCGCCGACGAAATGGACGCCATCATCGAGCGCTACGGCGAGTTGCAGCACCGCTTCGAGGAGCTCGACGGCTATGCGCTGGACGGCCGCGCCCGTGAGGTCCTGGACGGCCTCGGCTTCAGCCAGGAGATGATGGACGGCGACGTCGCGAAACTCTCCGGCGGCTGGAAGATGCGCGTCGCGCTCGCCCGCATCCTGCTGATGCGGCCCGACGTGATGCTGCTCGACGAGCCGAGCAACCATCTCGACCTCGAAAGCCTGATCTGGC
>NZ_SRTG01000061.1:0-608 GCF_004792125.1 Mesorhizobium sp. M5C.F.Ca.ET.164.01.1.1
CGGCAAGCACTTATGACATCGAGGACGTCGGAGCCTCGCTCGGCAGCGCCAGATGGGCGCGCGATCTCGATCAACAGGGCCGCGATGTTCTCGACAAAGTCATCAATGCCGATGTGCTGGTGGTCGGCTCGCCGACCTACAAGGGCAGCTATACCGGCCTGTTCAAGCACTTCTTCGACCTGATCGATCCGACGGCGCTAAGAGGCAAGCCGGTGCTGTTGCTTGCCACCGGCGGCGGCGAACGGCATGCGCTGATCGTCGAGCACCAGTTGCGGCCGCTGTTCGGCTTCTTCGAGGCGCTTGCCCTGTCGACGGCGGTCTATGCCACCGACAAGGATTTCGCCGACGGCGTGCTGCGCTCCGAGCCGATCCTGAAGCGCGTCGCGCAGGCGGTGGGCGAAGTCGGGCTGGTGCTTGCCAATCGCTCCGGGGCGAGTGTCGCCGCGGAATAGGGGCACGCCAGAGCAATCAGGCGGGAAACAGGAATGCGGCGGCCGGGTCGAAAAAGACCTGCCGTCGGCTTGCCGTCGCATCGTGCGACGCAATGGCCGACGATGTCGGCCTGATGTCGATCTCCTACCCGACGGCGGTGAGCGAGACGATGTGGC
>NZ_SRTG01000619.1:0-280 GCF_004792125.1 Mesorhizobium sp. M5C.F.Ca.ET.164.01.1.1
TTGTCCTCGGAGCGGCCGACGACCACGACTTCCACACCGTGTTCCAGCGCGGCTGCCGCGACGCCGAAGCCGATGCCGGAGCTGCCGCCGACGACAATGATCTTTTTTCCCGTGAGACTGGTCATGAGTGTTCTCCATCTTTGCAGTGATGGGTTGAAAATCAGGCGCGGCCAGCGTGGGCCGCCGCGATGTCGGCGAGGATGATCTTCTTCATCGAATACATCGCCTGGCGCGCCCGGTCGGCCTTGGCGCGTTCGGGGTCGTTCATCAGCCGCAAGGC
>NZ_SRTG01000620.1:0-280 GCF_004792125.1 Mesorhizobium sp. M5C.F.Ca.ET.164.01.1.1
CGAGGCATCACCGAGCCGTCGTGCGGACGCCGCAACCCGACAGCGCAAGGTCTATGCCCACACCCTTGGCGATCGGCCCTGGGAGCGGTGCAGCTGCCGAGTTTGTCGGGAGAGCGGTGTGGCCATCGCGGCCATCACGCCGACGAGGTAGGAGCCTTCCTGCTCCTTGTAGACGACGGAGCGGACATTGGGCTTGTCGACGACCATGTCGATGATGGCGAATTTGGTCTCTGGAAACTCGACGGCGATCTTCTCCTGGGCAGATGCGCTGGAGAAGATC
>NZ_SRTG01000621.1:0-280 GCF_004792125.1 Mesorhizobium sp. M5C.F.Ca.ET.164.01.1.1
ACGCCGGACGCCAGCCCCATCATCTGCCCAACGCCAGTCGACGGGCTCTATCTAAACGGTGGCTGGTGCTATGGCGGCTTCAAGGCCACCCCGGCCTCAGGATGGTGCTTCGCGCATACCATCGCCACCGGAAAGGCGCATCCGCTCAGTGCCGGCTACGCCCTTGATCGCTTTCGCACCGGACGCACGATCGACGAGTTCGGCGTCGGCCCGTTCGCCTGGCTGCAATAACCGAGAGACCCAAGATCATGCTACGGATCGAATGTCCCTACTGCGGTAC
>NZ_SRTG01000622.1:0-280 GCF_004792125.1 Mesorhizobium sp. M5C.F.Ca.ET.164.01.1.1
TTGGTCGAGGTAGACGCCGCCTCGGGCCGCGGGCGCTCCCTGATCGATGAGACCAGCGAGACATTCGTGGATTATTTGCCGCTGGGGCATGGCCAGGAGGATGCCGGAAAAATCTTCCGTTACGATGTCGATGACGGGAAGGAGATCATCTGGGCATCAGAGCGCGACGGGTATGAGCATTTGTATCTTTTCAACGGCCGGACAGGCGCGCTCGAAAACCAGATCACCCGAGGTGAGTGGGTCGTCCGGAGGGTCAACCATGTCAGATCGGAAGAGCACA
>NZ_SRTG01000623.1:0-280 GCF_004792125.1 Mesorhizobium sp. M5C.F.Ca.ET.164.01.1.1
GCCCCGGGGGCAAGCGCGAAGCGGCGGAGTGATGGCAGGGAGGGGCCTGATCTCCATTGAAAGCCGCTTCGGCGTGCGTGAAACCATCGACCGGCTGGTCGAGACCGTCACCGGCGCCGGATTGCGCGTCTTCGCACGGATCGACCATGCCGCCGGCGCGCAGGAAGTCGGTGCCGCGCTTCGTCCGACAGAATTGCTGATCTTCGGTCACCCGAAGGGCGGCACGCCACTGATGCAGGACCGGCAGCTTGCGGGCATCGACCTGCCGATCAAGGCGTTG
>NZ_SRTG01000624.1:0-280 GCF_004792125.1 Mesorhizobium sp. M5C.F.Ca.ET.164.01.1.1
GCGGTAATGAACGGGGTCGTGGTTCCGCACGGCATCTAGGATCAGCGTGACGATCGCCTGCGCCTCGCTCATGTCTGGCAAGCGCGAATGACGGCCTATCCGAGCTACAGGCTTCGGCATGGCGCGCTCATGCGCAGCGGCGAGAAGTGCCTCACCTTGCACCTTCCATTTCACTTGCCAGCGACGGACCGCCGCCTTTGGACTCGCCGCATCCCAGTCCGTGCGCTGCCGAACGATGCGCGTCGTGGCTGTGGTATACTTCAGGCCAGGCGTCTTCACC
>NZ_SRTG01000625.1:0-280 GCF_004792125.1 Mesorhizobium sp. M5C.F.Ca.ET.164.01.1.1
GCGACGGTGCTTAAGCGCTGGGCGGGAGACGTTCGGGACAGGACGCCGGCGGTCGCCATCGATGTGCTGGCGGTTTTGGTTCCACTCGCCGCGTTTGTGCTCGTCGGCACGCCCGACTGGAGCCTCTACTGTGCCGTCTGGCTGTTGAAACCGCTACGCGACTCGACTTTCTTCCCGCTGCTGGGCAGGGTCCTGACCAACGAAGCGCGAAACCTGATCGGCGTCACCACGGTCTTCGGCGTCGTTCTGTTCGGTGTTGCGCTCATAGCCTATGTAATCG
>NZ_SRTG01000626.1:0-280 GCF_004792125.1 Mesorhizobium sp. M5C.F.Ca.ET.164.01.1.1
GCATCCCGTTTCACGACAGGCTAGCACAGCCGTGCCGCCGCCGAAATCGGCCGACGGCCCTGTGGATGACCGAGGTCGAGGTCAATATCATACATATTGACATTCGCGGAAACAAATGTTCTCACTTTCGGGTCATCTCTCCTCCGTCCAATATGAGCCGGAGAAAGAGACTCGGGAGGAAACCGAAATGGCGATCTGGCAGTGGGCGCTGCTTCTGCTTTTTGTTGTCTGGGCGCTGCAATCACTCGGCGTCTGGCTGCAGATGCGGCACTATTCTGAC
>NZ_SRTG01000627.1:0-280 GCF_004792125.1 Mesorhizobium sp. M5C.F.Ca.ET.164.01.1.1
CCGGCATCGAGGCGGTGTCGAACAGCACCTCGCCGCCGGCGACATAGGCATGGCCGCGCTCGATCAATTGCGAAATCAGCGACAGCATGTCGGCCTTGCCGTCGGCGCGCTGTCCCTGACCGACAGCTGAGAGAACTCAACGGCGCTCGGCGTAGGCAAGGGTCGAGCGGATGATGTCGCGCTTGTCCTGCGACAGGCCGGCAAGCAGGCTCTCATCGAGATTGCCAGCCCGGATGAGATGCGCAAAGACATAGAGCAGCTGTGAGTAGCGATAGTCGAA
>NZ_SRTG01000628.1:0-279 GCF_004792125.1 Mesorhizobium sp. M5C.F.Ca.ET.164.01.1.1
CATGCCGGCGACGGTTCCGGTCAGGCGACGCGCGGCGCCGTTCTGCAGCTGCTCAAGGCTCGGCTGGCCGATGGCCGCAAGATCGCGGAAGCCATGCTGAGGGAGGATGGCGGCGGCACCGCCTGCGCTGCCCGGCTGTCGCATCTCATGGACGAGATCATCCGGGCGCTCTACGATTTCGCCGCGACCCACGTCTATCGCGTCAAGAACCGCTCCGCGGCCGAGCGCATGGCGGTGGTGGCGGTCGGCGGCTACGGCCGCGGCACGCTGGCACCTGGC
>NZ_SRTG01000062.1:0-600 GCF_004792125.1 Mesorhizobium sp. M5C.F.Ca.ET.164.01.1.1
CCGAGAAGCTCCGCCCAGATCTGCGCCAGCGCCGTCTCGACCGCGCCGCGCGGCGCCTCATAGCTGCGGCGCGCATAGGCGTCGTCGGCCGGCGCCGGCAGTGCCTTGCGGTCGAGCTTGCCGTTCGGCGTCAAGGGCAGCGCCGCAAGCCGCACGAACGCCGACGGCACCATGTAGTCCGGCAGCCGCGCACCCAGATGCGCGCGCAAGGCGCCGGCAAGCCCGCCGCCATCGTCGTCGTCCGAGCCGGCCTCGGGCGCGCACACCACATAGGCGACAAGATGCTTGTCGCCGGCGCGGTCCTGGCGCGCCACCACCACCGCCTCGCGCAGCCAGGCATGCTCGCAAAGCCGCGCCGCGATCTCGCCCGGCTCGATGCGGAAGCCGCGGATCTTCACCTGCTCGTCGTTGCGGCCCAAAAACTCCAGATTGCCGTCCGGCAGATAGCGCGCCAGATCGCCAGTCCGGTACAGCCGATCGCCGTCCACAAAGGGGCTGGCGATGAACCGCTCCGCCGTCAGATCAGGGCGGTTCAGGTAGCCCCGCGCAACGCCTGCCCCGCCAATGCAAAGCTCGCCCACCGCCCCGAACGGCACCGGC
>NZ_SRTG01000629.1:0-279 GCF_004792125.1 Mesorhizobium sp. M5C.F.Ca.ET.164.01.1.1
GGGTTCTCTACGGGGTCGATCGCAAGGATCGCCGCATGTTTGCGTTGGAACGGGTGGGTCGAAGTGGTTTTCGCGGTTCCGTAGCACCGCATGCGTGGGAGCGACCTCATCCGCGCAGCGTTCCGGCAAGGACGCATCTCGGGAACTGGAGTTGATCGGGAATCGAAAGCTCCTTGTCAGGCTGGAGCGACGGCGTGGCGGAACCGGCTCATTCGTCTTCCACATGGCGTGGAGGATGACGGCAAGCTTTCGCGCCACCGCAACCTTCGCTTCTTGAAG
>NZ_SRTG01000630.1:0-279 GCF_004792125.1 Mesorhizobium sp. M5C.F.Ca.ET.164.01.1.1
TCGGCTCGATGGGCCGGCAGGAGGGAAGTGGAGGCGGCTGGCCTGCTTGGCGCCGACGGCGTCGTGCTTGGACGCTACGATCTCCACTACCTGCGCCACGACGGACCCGAGCATGTTCTGTGCTTTGCTCCCACCCGTTCGGGGAAGGGTGTCGGCCTGGTGGTGCCTTCGCTGTTTGCCTGGCCGGGTTCCGCGATCGTCCACGACATCAAGGGTGAGAACTGGCAGCTCACCGCCGGTTTCCGCGCACTGCACGGTCGCGTGCTGCTCTTCGATCCC
>NZ_SRTG01000631.1:0-279 GCF_004792125.1 Mesorhizobium sp. M5C.F.Ca.ET.164.01.1.1
AAGAAGGCCGGGTCGGGTTTTTCCGTACCGGTGTCGTCGGCGGTGAAGGTGGCGAAGAAGGGCGATCCGAGCTGCTGCTCGAAATGGTCGAGCGCCCAGCGCCGTGCGTTGGTCATGGCGATCAGCTTGTGCGACTTGGCAAAATCGGCCAAGGCAGCGGCGCTGTCGGGAAAGCCTTTCCAAACGCTGGCTGAATCGCGCAGGCGGACACCGTATTTCTCCTCGGCCGGCAGGCCGAGCCGTGGGGCGATGACCATGTAGACGCGCACGAGATCGTCC
>NZ_SRTG01000632.1:0-279 GCF_004792125.1 Mesorhizobium sp. M5C.F.Ca.ET.164.01.1.1
CTCGGCTATCGGCCGCGCGCGGCCTATGCCACGGATCCGGCGAGCTCGCGCGGCCGGCTGTTCGACGAGGTGGAAAGTCCGACCCGCACGCCTTTCCAGCGTGACCGCGACCGGATCATCCATTCGACGGCGTTTCGGCGGCTGAAGCACAAGACGCAGGTCTTCATCGCCCATGAAGGCGATCACTACCGCACAAGGCTCACCCATTCGATCGAAGTGGCACAGATCGCGCGTGCGCTGGCGCGGGCGTTGCGCAGCGACGAGGATCTCGCCGAAGCG
>NZ_SRTG01000633.1:0-279 GCF_004792125.1 Mesorhizobium sp. M5C.F.Ca.ET.164.01.1.1
AACAGGCGGTACAGATCGGCGCGGTTGCGGAAAGCGGAGTCGAGCTCGCGCGACAGTTTCTCGGCTCTGGCTGCTTCGGGATCGGTCATGATGCTTCCTGATTTTGTTGTTTGACCATGATGTTGTCCGCAAATCGGTTGCCACTTTGCGGGATCATGGCCGGTTCCTGTTCAATCTCGGTGCCGCGTCGACAAGGGCCTTGCCGATCGCCGACTGCGGATTGGCGATGACGGCGCGGGCATCGCCGCTCTCGGCGATCCGGCCGGCATCGAGGATGAC
>NZ_SRTG01000634.1:0-279 GCF_004792125.1 Mesorhizobium sp. M5C.F.Ca.ET.164.01.1.1
GCTTTTCCGGGATGAATGCCAACCGCGACAATGACCTTTGACGCCACGTTCAGCGCCTGGAGAAGCACATCCAGATGTCCGTTGGTCATCGGATCGAAGGATCCTGGATAAAAGGCAATCGTCATATCGCTCTCAGATGGTGGGCGCGTCTCGACGCTTCAGCATATGTGCCGCCTTTTTTCATGGAGAAGCACGCGGCGCAAGACTTTATAACCACCCCTCACAAGCGCGGCCGTGCCGTGAACCCCCGCTGAACGGGCCGTTCAGTGCGGTTTCAGA
>NZ_SRTG01000635.1:0-279 GCF_004792125.1 Mesorhizobium sp. M5C.F.Ca.ET.164.01.1.1
GGCGGCGGCACGGCTGCTGATCACGCTACGTCGCCCCCTGCTCGTGGTGCGATTTGCAAGAAAGATGGGCTATTGGCCCAATCCCGCCGCGCCCGAGCGCTACAATGAATGCATGCTCTGGCGAAGGCTGATCGACCACAATCCGTTGTTCGTCACGCTGTCGGACAAGCTCGCCGTGAAGGAATATATCCGCGCCGTCTGCCCGGAGCTGGAAGTGCCGAAGACGTTGTGGCGCGGTCGCGACCCCGACGACATCCCGTCGGCGCTGCTCGAAGGCGA
>NZ_SRTG01000636.1:0-279 GCF_004792125.1 Mesorhizobium sp. M5C.F.Ca.ET.164.01.1.1
CAGACCGCGACGTCTTCCAGACTTGTGCGGCGCGGATCGCCGCCCGCGAGCTTGGCCGCCACTTCGCGGGCCAGCGCGGCATGGCGTGCCGCATAGGCCGCAACCGCTTCGAGCGAGATCGCCACGGCTTCTTGGAAGGCACGCTCGGGCAGAGAGGCACCCTGGTCGGCCATGCGCTTTCTTGCATCGGCTGCCATCGCATCGAGACCTTGCTCGAGGACCAGCTTGTGGTTGGGAACGATGTGCCCCATCGGCGAGAGCTCGTTGAGGAACATCAGC
>NZ_SRTG01000637.1:0-279 GCF_004792125.1 Mesorhizobium sp. M5C.F.Ca.ET.164.01.1.1
AACCGGACACGATGCTGTTATCTTGAAAGTCACGTCATGATCGCCACATGGATGGCGAAAACTGACCTCCAGCAAGAATTGTCGCGCCTCCCGCTGGCCGGCGGCGCGACCGGAAGGGCAATGACATGAGCGACAACAATCCATTCGGCAACAGTGGCGGCCCGTATGCCACGACGGTGCAATATGGCGGCGGCGAGCCCAAGCGCTCGCTCGGCGAGGCGCCGGCCGACCTGATCAAGGACACGACGACGGCCAGCTTTGCCGCCGACGTCGTCCAGG
>NZ_SRTG01000638.1:0-279 GCF_004792125.1 Mesorhizobium sp. M5C.F.Ca.ET.164.01.1.1
CTAGGATACCCTGAGAAGCTGCGAATTTTTGAAAGCCACAAGCATTTGATCGATCGGCCGGCCGACCACTAAGCTCCCCTTCGTACCGCCGTTGGAGGGCAGTGGATCGATGCCGGATTGGAGATCGCTTTGGCGTAGCCATCGTCCATTTGCACGGCGATCACATTAGCAAGTCTTGATATTGCGAGGTTAGCCGATTCTGCCCGAGTCGGTCAGGCCCGATGGTTCACTTCAATCCACCCCAAAACGGCGGACTGTCGGGCCGCTCTGGTCGGCAGC
>NZ_SRTG01000063.1:0-579 GCF_004792125.1 Mesorhizobium sp. M5C.F.Ca.ET.164.01.1.1
GCTGGAAGATTTCGGCGCCCGCCTAGCACGCCGCCTGCAAGAGCAGAGTGTCGAGCACGTCCCGGCCCAGTGCCCGGCCGAAGCCGTCATCTGCACAGCGCCCTGCTCTTGCCCGAGGCATTGCCGCCTCGACGCGGGTATTGCCTGAGAAGAAGCCGACGCGGCGGATTTGCGGCCCTGCACTGGCGCGCCAGGCGTCGCCGATCTCCAGCCGGTCGAGAAGCGCGAGATTGCTTGCCGAGATGTATTCGCCGCAGACCTTGCGGCGCGGGAACAGCCGCTTTTCCACGATCGCTACCGCCCATCCGCGCCGGGCAAGCGTCAGCGCAACGGATGTACCCGCAGGCCCGGCGCCGATGATGATCGCATCATGTGTCGACAGACGTGTCATCGGTCCGGATCGGAAACGCTACCGGCGCCGACGAAGACGTGGGAAAACGGACCGGCACGCCGTTCCTCGAGCGGCATGCCGTTGACCTTAAGCCAGAGAGCGGAGAGCTCGTTGCCGCGAAAGCCGGCGCGTACGCTCTGGGCCGCATCGTGCCGGGTGACGTCGTTGACGCCGATCGCCGGCAGAAG
>NZ_SRTG01000639.1:0-279 GCF_004792125.1 Mesorhizobium sp. M5C.F.Ca.ET.164.01.1.1
GCCGATCGTCACCCATTGTCGGTTCCTCCATTTCAGCTTTTGATCAACTGCCCGGCGCGGCCGAACGATCCCAGGAATCTACGCAATCATCGGTTGATGCCCGGATGATCCAGCATCCGAAAGCGGTAGCGCGGCGCATATGGGTATATACCTATGCGCCTGTTCTTTTCCCGGCGCGACACGCCTAGAGTCCGGCCACGGTGTGGCAACCCGGCGGAGCAACACGTGCCGCTGCATAAAGCACGTGACCTGGACTGACCCGATGAGGGCTGTGTTCGC
>NZ_SRTG01000640.1:0-279 GCF_004792125.1 Mesorhizobium sp. M5C.F.Ca.ET.164.01.1.1
GTCGTTCTTGGCCGTCTCAATTGATGACCGCCTTCATTCAACACTCAATGACCAAACCAAAACAAGACAGGGGAATGAACATGACAAAGACGACTGAAACAAAACCGGGAATTTCGCGCCGCTCGCTGCTGAAGACGGGGGCTGCTGCCGTCGGCTTCGCCGCCGGTTCCGGCGTCATCACAGGCTTTCCGACCATCTGGGCGCAGTCCAACATCACGCTACGCCAGTTCGGTACCGGCGTGTCGAACCTCAATGCCATCGCCGACAAGTGCAAGGCCG
>NZ_SRTG01000641.1:0-279 GCF_004792125.1 Mesorhizobium sp. M5C.F.Ca.ET.164.01.1.1
GCCAGAGATGGCCGACAAGAACGAAGCCCCCGCCGAACCCGTCGCGGTCGATACCCAGGCCGGCATCTTCCCGAAATTCTGCAAGCTTTGGAACGGCGGCGAGCCCCGCAACGCAATCAACCTCGCCAATGCCGAAAAGCTGTCTGAAGCCGAGTGGGCGGCGCTGCACGTCGAGTTTCCCCGCATCGTCGCAGTGATCAACCAGTAGGGCGCCGCTGGCGCCCATAACGTTTTCAGGAGCCGAAAAAAATGAGCGAAGCGCAGCCCCTTATCCGCGTG
>NZ_SRTG01000642.1:0-279 GCF_004792125.1 Mesorhizobium sp. M5C.F.Ca.ET.164.01.1.1
GCTTATTTCCCTCTCAGAGACGGCACACGGTTCAGGGGAGAGAACATCCTCGTCTGCTCCATTGCATACCGTCCTGCTGCAAGCGTTGCAAGGTCCATGCCAGCGGGCTCAGCGCGCAAGTGCATGAATATGCTTTGAAAAACCTCCGTAGTGCCCGGATGGCGGTTGGATTCAACCTGACAAATTTCTGCCTTTGTCAGGTTTTGAACGCGCATTGCCCGTGTTTCGCGCCGCCAGAAAAGCGTGGCCCATCCGCACGATCCGGAAGCCCAAACCGTC
>NZ_SRTG01000643.1:0-279 GCF_004792125.1 Mesorhizobium sp. M5C.F.Ca.ET.164.01.1.1
GCGGGGTCAGACTGGACGGAATTGCCTACGAGTACGATGAAGAAGCCGACGATCTGGTCGTCGTCAATGTGGAGCGCGAAGGCGACTAGAGCCATCCGGACTGCAGGCATCGCCCCTGGACGGATTCGGCCGCAGGCTCCTGTCATAGGCGGCCAAGATCAGAAAAGATGTTGAGCGCAGTCTTGCCTCGCATCTGTTCCCAGGCGAACTGCATTGGAACTGCGTTCTTGAAGATCAGATGGCCTTCAACGAGCGGGTCGATCGAAAGCCTCAGCGAAG
>NZ_SRTG01000644.1:0-279 GCF_004792125.1 Mesorhizobium sp. M5C.F.Ca.ET.164.01.1.1
CCGAAGCCGAGGCGATGGCGGCAGCGGCGAGAAAGTCCGGCAAGGTCGCGGCACTCGGCTACAACTACATCCAGAGCCCGGCAATCCGTCACATCGGCGCGCTGCTCGACGAGAAGATCATCGGCGAGGTCAACCATCTGCGCATCGAGATGGACGAGGATTTCATGGCCGATCCCGAGGCGCCGTTCTTCTGGAAGCACGAAGCGACTTCCGGCTATGGCGCGCTCGACGATTTCGCCGTGCATCCGCTGTCGCTGGTCACGGCGTTGTTCGGCCGCG
>NZ_SRTG01000645.1:0-279 GCF_004792125.1 Mesorhizobium sp. M5C.F.Ca.ET.164.01.1.1
CGCTCCTTCAGCTCTGGCCGGCGAAATGGGTCTTAAGGGCATTGAAGCCGCCCTGGAAGACATTGGCGCCCATGCCCTCGGCCAGCTTGTCCGCATCCTCGGGGGCCGCGTCGAAGCTGGCGGTCCATTCGGCATAGGTGCGGTCGCCGTCGGTGACGCGCCTGAGCTGCAGCGTCGCCTTGTGGTTGGTGAGCGGCTGCGGCGTCTCCAGGATGGAATAGCTGACGAGGAAATCGTCATCGGAAAAGTCGAGCAGTTTTTCGCGCAGGCGCGCGCCGC
>NZ_SRTG01000646.1:0-278 GCF_004792125.1 Mesorhizobium sp. M5C.F.Ca.ET.164.01.1.1
GCTGGCAGCCGGACGAGCTCGACCGCACCGCCTGGCGACTGCGCATCAGCCGCTACCGCGAGGATTACGCGCAAGGCACGGCCATCGCCTTCTTCATCTACGAGAAATCGAGCGGCAAGCTTGCCGGCGGCATCACGCTCGGCAACATCCGCCACGGCGTCGCGCAGAGCGGCCATATCGGCTACTGGATCGGCGAACGCTTCGGCAATCGGGGCCTGATGACCGAGGCGGTCAAGCTGGTGTCGCGCTTTGCCTTCGATACGCTGCGGTTGCACCGG
>NZ_SRTG01000647.1:0-278 GCF_004792125.1 Mesorhizobium sp. M5C.F.Ca.ET.164.01.1.1
AGACGAGGACCGACGGCGAGATCTACTGCGTGGTGGCGCATGCCAGCGACGGCTATTTCTTTCCCGCCGCCTTCATGGTGACGCTCGGCACGCTCATCGTCAGCCTTGCCGTCGCCTATGGGCTGGAGGCCTGGTGGCTGTCGATCCGCCTGCCGCATTTCGTTTTCGCCGAGCTGCTGGCGCTGGCCTCGGCGCTGCTGCTTTTGTGGGCGCTGCCGGGATTGCGCATCCATTTCGTGCCGCACCACCTGCGCTACCAGGCGGCGCACCTCAACGCG
>NZ_SRTG01000648.1:0-278 GCF_004792125.1 Mesorhizobium sp. M5C.F.Ca.ET.164.01.1.1
ATGGCGGCGACGCGGGGCACCGTGCGCAGGAATTGGCTGACATAACCGATGGTGCGATGGCGAATGTCGAGGATCGTGCGAGGGGAAGCGCTGCCGATGTCGACAACTTCACCCTCATGGCGGATCAGAATCTGTCCGCTGTCTATGGCATAGTTGCCATAGAGCATCTTCAGGATCGAGCTCTTGCCGATGCCGGAGGGCCCGCCGAGCACGACGCATTCGCCGCTGCAGACAGAGAAATTGACATCGCGGACGACAGGCAGTTCGATGCCGTCGCG
>NZ_SRTG01000064.1:0-575 GCF_004792125.1 Mesorhizobium sp. M5C.F.Ca.ET.164.01.1.1
GAAGTCGCAAGCGCCGGTTTCAATCTGGTCGACGTTCAATACATCGACCAGGTCAACGAGCTGCCGGATGGCATGAAGGCTATGGTCTGGCTCAACGAGGGCGAGGGCGTGACCCAGTCCTTTATCGACAAAGTCACCCCCTTCCTTGGCAATCCCAAGGTGTATGGGTTTTTTCTCGTCGACGAGCCGGATCCCACCGGCCAATACCACACCCAGGTAGACGCTGAGGATCTGAAAGCCGAATCCGACTGGATCCACGCTCGCATGCCAGACGCCAAGACCTTCATCACCGCGATGGACATGGGGTCTGCCGAAAACCCGGATTTTTCCAACACCTACAACTATGACAACACGCATATCGATCTGTTTGGAATAAGCGCCTATCCGGTGCGCACCGGAACAGACACGGTCGACTACGACATGATCGACAGAACCGTGGCTGCTGCGGTGGAGTCGGGCATCCCGGTCAGCCAGATCGTCCCGGTCCATCAGACCTTTGGCGGCGGCAATTGGACGACCAACACCGGCGGCAAATATGTCATGCCGACGACGGACCAGCTGCAGACGATGATGGA
>NZ_SRTG01000649.1:0-278 GCF_004792125.1 Mesorhizobium sp. M5C.F.Ca.ET.164.01.1.1
ATGATGAGCGGCACCGGCAGCTTGCCGAGGATGGACGTATCCGGCGCCCTGGTCTCCTCGCCGGTCGAGAAAGCCGACGGCACGAAGCCGTCGAGCTTGAGCGGCGGAGCAAGGAGGCGCGGCCGCTCGATCGCCGGCGTCTTCGCATCAGCATCGACGTGGGCGGTGGCATCCTCGTCGGATCGCGCCCATTCCTCGCTGTCTTGCGCGTCGCGGAAGTCGTCTGCTGTCATGCTGTCGTCGGCATCTTGCGGCGCCGAAGCCGGCGGAGCTTCGGC
>NZ_SRTG01000650.1:0-278 GCF_004792125.1 Mesorhizobium sp. M5C.F.Ca.ET.164.01.1.1
CGAATAATCGCTGCCGACATAGAGCACATTGATGTCGACCAGCTGGTCCGACCTGTTCTTCGCCAGCACATGCACCTCGTCGCCGGGCGAGACGCGTGGCACCACCGAGGCCTGCAACGGCTCCAGCCCGTCCTTGTCACGACGCTTGACCTGGAATTGCACGTCGACGTCCTCTGGCTTGTAGTCGGAGGCGGCCGCCAGCCTGGAAAGACCGGTGGCCCGGAAGATGGTGCGCAAATTCCTTACCGTCGCATCGACAAGCTTCTGGCGGTCGTCGG
>NZ_SRTG01000651.1:0-278 GCF_004792125.1 Mesorhizobium sp. M5C.F.Ca.ET.164.01.1.1
CGATCTCGGCGACGACGAGGACGATACCTTCCTTGCCGACGAAGAAGAAGAGGACGACGACGTCTCCGACATGATCGACGTCGGCGACGACGAGGACGAGGTCTGATCGGATCGTTTGCCGGCGATTTTCGCCTGTGACGAAAAAGCGGCTTTTGCAGGCTTGATCTTGTCCGAAGGCGGCGCTAGAAGCCGCCAGCACTAAACGATGGCGCGGTTCCGACTGCGCCGGATCTCTTCGCCGGAAACGGCGCCGGCTGACTGCCGGGAGTGGGGCCATA
>NZ_SRTG01000652.1:0-278 GCF_004792125.1 Mesorhizobium sp. M5C.F.Ca.ET.164.01.1.1
CATCCGCTTCCTCTACGGCCGGCCGCTGGAGACGCTGCTTGCGACCTGGGGAGTCTCGCTGATCCTGCAGCAGGCGGTGCGGACCATTTTCGGGCCGACCAACCAGGAGGTCGGCAATCCGTCCTGGATGTCGGGCTCGTTCGACATCGGCCAGCTGGCCATCACCTGGAACCGGCTGTGGATCCTGGTCTTCGCGCTCCTGGTGTTCGGCGTGCTGCTCTACGTCATGAAGCGCACGCCCTGGGGTCTGCGCATGCGCGCAGTCACCGCCAACCGCC
>NZ_SRTG01000653.1:0-278 GCF_004792125.1 Mesorhizobium sp. M5C.F.Ca.ET.164.01.1.1
GGTCATGCCGATCGCTGGGCCGGAGGGCATCAAATGGGCACGGGCGCTGGCCCAGAAGGAAGGCATCTTTACCGGCATTTCCGGCGGCGCCACCTTCGCCGTTGCGCGCCAGGTCGCCGAGAAGGCGCCGGCCGGATCGGTGATCCTGTGCATGCTGCCCGACACTGGCGGGCGCTACAGGTCGACACCGTTGTTCGACGGCATCGAGGCCGAAATGGACGCCGGCGAGATGGCGCTGTCGCGCTCGACGCCCGGCTGCCAGTTCCCGGCGGCTTGAC
>NZ_SRTG01000654.1:0-278 GCF_004792125.1 Mesorhizobium sp. M5C.F.Ca.ET.164.01.1.1
GGGGGGAAAACGCGGGCGATAACCTTCTTCGCCTCGGGACTGTCGACCTTGTCGGCGGTGACCAATGGCATCACCAGGGCCAGATCCTGGGTCACCTTGCCTCCCGTCAGGGCGTTGTAGACTTGCTGGGTGCCGTCGATGCCTTGGCCGACCGCCTCCTGGAAGAAGATGCCCTGGATCGCCCCCTTCTTCAGCAGCGCAATGGTGGTGGGCGAGCCATCGGCGACGGTGATGCCAACTTTGCCGGTGAGGCCTCGGGTCTCGACCACCTTTGCGGC
>NZ_SRTG01000655.1:0-278 GCF_004792125.1 Mesorhizobium sp. M5C.F.Ca.ET.164.01.1.1
GCCCGGAGGAGATAGCGCTGGAGCAGCACTGGATCAGCGCCGACAAGGTTCTGGATCGCGCCGCGCGGCTCGGCAAGAACGAATATGCCGCCTATCTGCGCCGGCGGGTGACCGATCTGATGGAGGAGCAGGGTGCTTGAGGTCAGGCCGCTCGGCCTCGACGGCGTGCTGGAGATCGTGCCGAAGCGGCATGGCGACGCGCGCGGTTTTTTCAGCGAGACCTGGAATGCCGAACGCTTCGCCGAAGCCGGCATCGACCTCGCCTTCGTGCAGGACAA
>NZ_SRTG01000656.1:0-278 GCF_004792125.1 Mesorhizobium sp. M5C.F.Ca.ET.164.01.1.1
CGCCGATCGACTCCCTCACAATCCGACTCGTCCCAAGCGGGGCCTCGAAATCGTAGGCCTGCAAGACACGTCGGGCTTCCCGGAAGTGGGATAACGCCATCGTCCCCTGCACTTGGCGTGAGAACCAAGCCGGCGCTCCCATTTCCAAGGTGATGATCTTGGCAAACTCATCAAGACGCTGCTCGTAGATGTTTGCAATCTGGTCGAGGAGTTCTACGCGTTCAGCTACCGAAGTCGCACTATAGGCTGGAAAAGCCCGTCGAGCAGCGAGCACGGCC
>NZ_SRTG01000657.1:0-278 GCF_004792125.1 Mesorhizobium sp. M5C.F.Ca.ET.164.01.1.1
CGGCGACAATGGAAGCGGAAAGAGCGGCTATTGCCGGATCGCGAAGAAGCTTTGCCGTAGTCTGACGGCGGATGATCTTCTTGGCAACGTGTTCGAGATCGGCACCAAACCGCCAGCCGAAGTGCTTGTCCGGTTTCTCGAAGAGGGTGCTACGGAACCGACCCCCATAACCTGGAAGGACGGAACGCTGCCCCCCGCGTCAATTGCACGGATCTCCGTTTTCGACTCCGCGAACGCTCGCCTCTACGTCGATAAGCAAAACCGTATCGGTTTTCTGC
>NZ_SRTG01000658.1:0-278 GCF_004792125.1 Mesorhizobium sp. M5C.F.Ca.ET.164.01.1.1
GGGAAATTTCCCTGCTTCAGATCAGGGAAATTCGACCAAGTATCCGGCAAAGTCAGAGGTCGGCGGCGATCTAACAGGGAAATCCGTTGTGCATTGCGCGGGATCCGATTGTCGTTTCGCGGGCTCGAATTGTCCAGGAATGCGCTGCCGTTTGATGGGAATCCGATGCCCTATTGCGGTTGCGCAGTGAAGAAAGGTAGGAGCGGTTTGCTCCTTCCCGAAACGGAATGTGATGAGCCAGGATGTGATTGTCGGATGCGGAGGCTGCGACAGAAACA
>NZ_SRTG01000065.1:0-567 GCF_004792125.1 Mesorhizobium sp. M5C.F.Ca.ET.164.01.1.1
CGTCGATGCCCATCAGCCGCGAAAAACCAACGGCGTCGATAGAAATGATGGTCGCAAGCTGACGGGTATAGTTCCGTTCAGCCATGGTTGAGCCCCCGGTCCCTGTTTTCGGTCCAGAACAGGCGACTTCCGCTCCCAAAAAACTTCGCCGTTTGCCGACGGAAAATCCTCGGCAGGCTCGGCGCGCCGTTGCCACCCTGTTATGTCGGCAAGTCTAACAGGGTCTTCGCAAAAGCTCTACCACGATCCGCTAATAGAACGCAGCGCGCGACCGGCTGCATGGTTAGCCGTTTGTTACTCAAGTTCTGCCTCGCGAATTTTCGCTTACGTATTGAAATATCATCGGTTTATATGTTTCAAACGTGGCGAAAGCACATCGACGACGGCGCCGCCCCGCGGTCCGCCATGCCGACCTGGAACAGGCGTTGTGCTCACTGGCGGAACCAACCGGGACGCGAGCGAGTTCCTTACGGCACACATGCGAGCACGAGATGAGGGGCTATCATGCGTACTGTTGTTTTGGCGACCGGCCTTACTGTTCTTCTCCTCGGTGGGCCGGCCTTCGCG
>NZ_SRTG01000659.1:0-278 GCF_004792125.1 Mesorhizobium sp. M5C.F.Ca.ET.164.01.1.1
CCGTCAGATTGACTGATATGGTCCTGTCCCAGTCCTCGTCGGAAAGCTCTTCCAGCCGCTTGCCTGTCGGATAGATGCCGGCGCAATTGACGACCGCGTCGAGCCCGCCGAACCGTTCCGCCGCCGCCGCGACGGTTGCCCGGACGTCTGCTTGGCGCGTGAGGTCGCTCTCCCGGAAGATCAGCCGGCTCTCGCCATAACGGCTCGCCAGTGATTTGCCCTCATCGCCGTCCAGCCCGGCGCCAAAGACCTTGGCGCCCTCGGCGACAAGGTATTCC
>NZ_SRTG01000660.1:0-278 GCF_004792125.1 Mesorhizobium sp. M5C.F.Ca.ET.164.01.1.1
GAACTGTTCCATGGCTATACCTATTCCGGCCACCCCGTCGCCTGCGCGGCAGGCATCGCAACGCTGGACATCTATCGCGACGAGGGCCTCTTCACCCGCGCCTCCGAATTGCAGGACGCCTGGCACGATGCTATTCATTCGCTCAAGGGCTCGCCCAACGTCATCGACATCCGCACCATAGGCTTCATCGCCGGCATAGAACTCCAGCCGCGCGACGGCGCGATCGGCGCCCGTGCCTATGATGTCTTTGTGGATTGCTTCGAACGTGGCCTGCTCAT
>NZ_SRTG01000661.1:0-278 GCF_004792125.1 Mesorhizobium sp. M5C.F.Ca.ET.164.01.1.1
CTGGACCGGCAAGAGAGGTTTGGAGCTTGGCCTGGTCGATGCGCTCGGCGACATGCGCACGGTGCTCAAGACCTGCTTCGGAGCGAAGACGCAGTTGCGGCTGGTCACGGCCCCGCGCGGTTTGTTCGGCCGCTTCGGCCTGTTCGGCTCGAAAATGGGTTTTTCGGCGCCCGATATTGCCGCCGCCGCGGCCAGCGGTGTCATCGATGCGGCGGAAGAACGCGCGCTGTGGGCGCGCTTCGGGCTTTGAAAAAACGAGGAAACCGTCTAGAATTGTT
>NZ_SRTG01000662.1:0-278 GCF_004792125.1 Mesorhizobium sp. M5C.F.Ca.ET.164.01.1.1
GCCGTGCGAAGGGATGATGCTACACCAGGACGGCAGCCGTCATCAGTGGCTGGCGAGTGGGCCGATGCTGGATCTGATCGTGACTATGGACGATGCGACGAGCACGATCTATTCGGCCTTTCTGATCGAGGAGGAAGGCACGGCGTCGAGCTTCCAGCGACTTCTGGACACCTTTGTCGCCAAGGGATTGCCGTCAATCCTCTACAGCGATCGTGGCAGACACTATTTCGTGACGCTCAAGGCGGGCGGGGCTGTCGACAAGATTCGCATGACCCAGG
>NZ_SRTG01000663.1:0-278 GCF_004792125.1 Mesorhizobium sp. M5C.F.Ca.ET.164.01.1.1
GGCGCGGCAGGTCCGCCGCGAGATCGAGCGGCTCGAGCGCGATCTGATCAAAGCCGCCAATTCGAAAGCCAAATACAGCCTGCACGACGTCGCCCACACGCTGCGCTGGCAGAAAGCCCGGCTCCAGCGATTGGAGGAATGCCTCGCCGCGATGCCGGCCGGAAAGATCGCTTCGGACGGGTCCTGATCGGCCCGATTGCCTTGCGTCGAGGCTTAACCACTACCGGTCCCGCGCTTGCGGAGCAGGGGCGCATTGGAAAGTGGCGCGATCGCGGAAT
>NZ_SRTG01000664.1:0-278 GCF_004792125.1 Mesorhizobium sp. M5C.F.Ca.ET.164.01.1.1
ATAGGCCCTCGCCGCCTTGGGATTGAAGGTGTCGATCCAGGCGCCGTGGCAGCCGCGCGCCACCGCCTCCTGTTCGGCCGCCTGCAGCATCTGGCCCGCCATGTGCTGGCCGCGCAGGCGCTCGTCGACCCACAGCCATTGCACGAAGAGCCAGCCCCAGGCGGTGTAGCCGGAAATGCCGGCAACGATGACGGCATGCTCGTCGCGCGCGAAAACCGCCAGCGGCTTTCGGCCTGAGGCGCCGACATCGGCATCGTTGAAGGCGGTTAGGCTGCCGC
>NZ_SRTG01000665.1:0-255 GCF_004792125.1 Mesorhizobium sp. M5C.F.Ca.ET.164.01.1.1
CATAGGCCAGGAACACGTTGCCGTTCATAGCGCCGTCGTAGACGAAGGGCGCAGTCATGCCCGTCAGCCGCAGTGCTCCGGTGAAGGTCGTGGTCTTCCAGTGGCCATGCGGCACGCCGGCCCGGCAACGCTCGCCGCGCGGCGCTCTTCCACGCAGGCGGGCCATCTTTGTGGAGAGGCCGGTCTCGTCGATGAACACGAGCTTCGCCGGATCGAGATCGAGCTGGCCGTCGAACCAGTCCCGGCGCCGCTTCA
>NZ_SRTG01000666.1:0-245 GCF_004792125.1 Mesorhizobium sp. M5C.F.Ca.ET.164.01.1.1
GCCTTGGACTGGCCTGCACAATCTATACGGTCCCACGGAAGCAGCTATCGACGTTACAGCCTGGACTTGCCCGGCTGATTTTGACGGGTCAGTTGTCCCGATCGGGCGGCCGATCGCCAACACGCGGGTGTATCTTCTGGACGGGCATGGTGGGCCGGTGCCGTTCGGGGCGGTGGGCGAGCTTTGCATTGGCGGGGCAGGCGTTGCGCGGGGCTACCTGAACCGCCCTGATCTGACGGCGGAGC
>NZ_SRTG01000667.1:0-218 GCF_004792125.1 Mesorhizobium sp. M5C.F.Ca.ET.164.01.1.1
CCGAATTCGTCATCCCGACAATGAACTAGCCGGACGGTTGCTTGCTTGCGCGTCCTCGCCTTCGGCTGCGGGCGCGCGGGCAGGCGTCAAAGACGGGGCCGAATTCGTCATCCCGACAATGAACTAGCCGGACGGTTGCTTGCTTGCGCGTCCTCGCCTTCGGCTGCGGGCGCGCGGGCAGGCGTCAAAGACGGGGCCGAATTCGTCATCCCGACAAT
>NZ_SRTG01000668.1:0-212 GCF_004792125.1 Mesorhizobium sp. M5C.F.Ca.ET.164.01.1.1
GTCAAGGCGCCGGGCTTCGGTGATCGCCGCAAGGCCATGCTGGAAGACATCGCCATCCTCACTGGTGGCCAGGTCATTTCCGAAGACCTCGGCATCAAGCTCGAGAATGTCGGCCTCAACATGCTCGGCCGCGCCAAGAAGGTGTCGATCTCCAAGGAGAACACCACCATCGTCGACGGCGCCGGCAAGAAGGCCGAGATCCAGGGCCGCGT
>NZ_SRTG01000066.1:0-564 GCF_004792125.1 Mesorhizobium sp. M5C.F.Ca.ET.164.01.1.1
ATACCGAAGAGCTACGGCAGCTCAATCGCCCTCACGGGCGCGCCGAACGCCGCGTTGTGGGCCTTCCTCCTGTTCTACGTGAGCTGCCTTGCCATCACCTGGGGTGTCTACACCCGCAAGGGCGGCCTTCTGCACGACATCGAGCGCGCCAAGCGCGGCGCGCCCGTCCGCCCGGCCGCGGCCGAATAACCAGGGACAACGCAATGTCACATTTTCTCGACCGGCTAACCTTCTTCCGCAAGACCGTCGACAGTTTCTCCGACGGCCACGGGATCGTGACCAATGAGGATCGCTCCTGGGAAGACGGCTACCGCAAGCGCTGGCAGCACGACAAGATCGTGCGCTCCACCCATGGCGTGAACTGCACCGGCTCCTGCTCGTGGAAGATCTACGTCAAGGGCGGCATCGTCACCTGGGAGACACAGCAGACCGACTATCCGCGCACGCGGCCCGATCTGCCCAACCACGAGCCTCGCGGCTGCGCGCGCGGCGCCTCTTACAGCTGGTATCTCTATTCCGGCGCACGGGTGAAATACCCGATGATCCGCGGCCGGCTGTTGAAGC
>NZ_SRTG01000067.1:0-557 GCF_004792125.1 Mesorhizobium sp. M5C.F.Ca.ET.164.01.1.1
CTGCCGGCTGCGGAGCGTGCGTATCTGCTGGAGGAGCTGAACCGGACGGCGGCGGCCTATCCGTCGGAGCGGTGCATCCATGAACTGTTCGAGCAGCAGGTGCAAAAGGCGCCGGAGGCGGTGGCGCTGGTCTTCGAGGACGAGCGGTTGAGCTATGGCGAGCTCAATGCGCGGGCCAACCGGCTGGCGCATCATCTGATCGGGCTCGGGGTCAGGCCGGATCAGCCGGTGGCGATCTGCCTGGAGCGCAGCCCGGCGATGGTGGTCGGGCTTTTGGCGATCCTCAAGGCCGGCGGCGCCTATCTGCCGCTGGACCCGGCCTATCCCTGCGCGCGGCTGCGGCAGGTTGTCGACGATGCCGCGCCGCGGCTGCTGCTTTGCGACGCGGCCGGCCGCGCCGCGCTCGGCGCCGAGGCGCTGGCCGATGTCAGTGTGGTCGATCTGGAGACGGTCACCCCGGCCTGGGCCGAGCTGCCCGCCTGCGATCCCGACCCGCGCGCGCTCGGCCTGACCGCGCGCCATCTCGCCTATGTCATCTACACCTCCGGATCAACCGG
>NZ_SRTG01000068.1:0-551 GCF_004792125.1 Mesorhizobium sp. M5C.F.Ca.ET.164.01.1.1
GCCGAACAGGCCGGCATGGCCGGCGCCCTCGAGCGCCGAGCAATTGTCGTCATGCACCTCGCCTGAGAGCACGCGGTGGCGCCAGGTGCAGTCTTCCGTCGCCGCCGCCTGGTCCGGCGCGGCCGAGAAGGCGAAGCCCGGACCGGGATCCATGGCGCGGATCCTCTTGCCCGACAGGCGCTCCATCGCGAAGCCGAGCAGGATGAAGTTGATGTCGGAATAGACCGGCATGCCGGCCTGCCATTCGCGCTGCAGGATGAAGGCGCGCAAGAGGTCGGGATCGCGGCCATAGGTGTATATGGGCGCGACGGCCGGAAACGGCGTCTGGTGGCCGAGGCACTGGCGAAACGTTACCTTTCGCTCCCACGCCTTCTCGTCATATTGGCGCAGGTCCGGCAGCGCCGAGATCAACGGCGTGTCGAGGTCGATGACGGCATCCTCCGCCAGCTTGAGAATGCGCGGCGTGGTGAAGATGACCTTGGTCAGGGAGGCGAGATCGAACCAGGTTCCTTCATGCATGGGCCTGGGTTCGGGCACGCGTTGGGCGAGGC
>NZ_SRTG01000069.1:0-549 GCF_004792125.1 Mesorhizobium sp. M5C.F.Ca.ET.164.01.1.1
GCCGCAAGCCTTTGCGGGGCAAGCAAGGCAACAGAGTTCTCGCTGTTTGCACAGGAGCGCAGGCAGGCACTGTCGCGCTTGATCGAGTACGAGGTGGCACCCAGCCATGACACCTTCTCGCGGCTGTTGCGACTACTTGATCCGGAGGCGTTCGGGCGAGCCTTCGCCGCCTTTGCCGCAGACTTCGCGCGTGCCTGCCAGGAGGTGGTCTCGCTCGATGGCAAGGCGCTGCGACGAGCCTATGAGAAGGGCCTTGCGGCCAGTCCGCCGCTGACGGTGTCGGCCTTCGCCGCCGAGACGCGGCTATGCTTGGCGGCGGTGTCGCCGGACGACGGAGACAATGAGGTCGAGGCCGCCCTCAAGGTGATCGAACTCATTGATCTTACTGGCACAATGGTCACGACCGATGCGCTCCACTGTCACACGCGCATGGCACAGGCCATCACCGAACGCGGCGGCGACTACCTGATCGCGCTCAAGGGAAACCGTCGGCATTGGGTTGCTCACGCCAAGCAGCGACTGACCGAGGTCACCCCCGCCGTCGCCGAG
>NZ_SRTG01000006.1:0-287704 GCF_004792125.1 Mesorhizobium sp. M5C.F.Ca.ET.164.01.1.1
GGCATAAGAACGACCCCATCAAGCTTGAGGCCCGACGTGGCGAGGTGTCGATCAAACTCGCCCAACGCGGCTTCCGATGCCATATCAACAGGTATAGCTTCATGCGAACCGTCGGCTGGTGCAGGCAAGGTCGAAACCAGCGACTCAAGCCGCACCTGATTGCGGGCCGCCACCATCAGCCGCGCGCCACCGGCCGCAAGCCGTTCGCAAATTGCCTTCCCGATCCCACCCGTTGCCCCAGTCACAAGTATGGTCGACATCGCACCACCCCGCCAGTTTCGAGCACTATACTGTTGTAGTCTGGAAAAGCCATTGCACCCGGTTATGGGCGGTTTCTTGCCATCCACCGGTACCAAGTGTCAGACTTTCACCACTGGCACACGCCAGCCGCGCGGCACGGACGCGCCCTGTGCCGCGCGGCGCTTGCCCCGACACCACCCGATTCGCGACAAGCACATCGAATTCGGCTATCATGCCATCGCTTTTGAAATGGCAGCTACGGGCGGCCATCCCGGCGGTGGCCGCCCCGACACACGGGAGAATGGTTATGGCCAGCTTTCATGTCATGTCGGACGCGCGTGGAATGCACGTGCAGCCCAGGGTGCGCCGCATCACCACGGCAGACCTGATGGATGTGCTGCGGCTCGGCGTCGAGGATTTCTGGGCAAAGCCATCGCATTACGTGTTCTTGTGCCTGATCTATCCGGTGGTCGGATTGATCCTGGCGCAGTGGACGACATCCGGCTCCAACGCCATCCAGCTCCTTTATCCGCTGATGTCCGGCTTCGCCCTGCTTGGACCCTTCGCCGCGATCGGCCTCTACGAGATCAGCCGCCGCCGCGAGCTCGGCATGGACACGTCCTGGTGGCACGCGCTCGACGTGCGCCACTCGCCGGCGCTGCCGGCGATCGCAGTCATCGGCGTCATGCTGGTGGCACTGTTCCTGCTCTGGCTGTACACCGCGCAATCGATCTACATCGGCCTGTTCGGCAATCAGCCGCCCGCCTCGATCGGCGGCTTTTTGCGCGAGGTGCTGACAACGCCCAAAGGCTGGATGCTGATCCTACTCGGCAATTCGGCTGGCTTCGTCTTCGCCGCGATCGTGCTGGCGACGACCATCGTCGCTTTCCCGCTGCTGCTCGACCGCGATGTCGGCGCGGTCTCGGCAATCGAGACATCGGCACGGGCGGTGATGACAAATCCGCTGCAGATGGCGCTGTGGGGCCTCATGGTGGCCGTGCTGCTGGTCATCGGCTCGATCCCGCTGTTTGCCGGGCTCGCCGTCGTCATGCCCGTGCTTGGTCATGCGACGTGGCACCTCTATCGCAGGGTGGTCGAACCGGAGCGGGCGCAGCAGGACCGGCGGCCGATGTAGGCTACGGCGGCGGTGCCGCCGCTCTATCTTTTCGTTTGAGCATCGGATTCTCCCAAAACCGGTACCCACTTCTGGGTCCGATGCTCTTAGTTAACGCTGCGCGTCGGTTGCCATCTTCAGGGCCAGTGCGGTCAGCACCGTGCCCATCATCCAACGCTGGATCACCAGCCATAGCGGTCGGCCGGCGAGGAAGACGGCGATCGAGCCGGCCGTAACCGCGATGATCGCGTTGACGGTGAGGCTGATCGCAATCTGCGTGGTGCCGAGCACCAGAAGCTGCGAAAGCACGTGGCCCTTGCCGGGGCTGATGAACTGCGGCAGCAGCGAAAGATAAAGCACCGCCACCTTCGGGTTGAGCAGATTGGTCATCAGGCCCATGGCGAACAATTTGCGCGGCCTGTCCTTCGGCAGTTCCCGGACCTGGAACGGCGAGCGTCCGCCTGGCCTCACTGCTTGCCAGGCAAGCCACAAAAGGTAGAGCGCGCCGGCAAAGCGCAGCGCATCATAGGCGTAAGGCACGGCAAGCAGCAGCGCGGTGATGCCGAATGCCGCCGACAACACGTAGAAGACAAAGCCGAACGCCACGCCACCGAGCGAGATCAGGCCGGCTTTCGGCCCCTGTGACAGCGATCGCGAGATCAGATAGATCATATTCGGGCCAGGCGTCAGCACCATGCCGAGGCAGACCAGCGCGAAGGCGAGATGGTTGGCGGCGTCAGGCACGGCGCATCTCCAGTGGCAAGACTGCGCGCACCTCCCGATGATCTCCATCCGATGTGCACGGTCAGGCGAACGCGCCCATGTGCCCTCGCCAGTCCCCACGCGCAAGAGCATGACAGCGCAAGCCATTGCGCCAGCCCGTCGCGTCGCCGCTTACATGTCACCCGACGATGCGCAGGTTCGACAATTCGTTGGCGATTTCCTTGAAATTGTCCGACAGCGTCGCCCCGGTCGCGTTCCAGAACAGCTTGGCCGGTTTGGTCGGATCAGTGGGATCCATGCGGAAGCGCGAGTCCGACGAGCATGCCTTCAGCGCGTCGAGCGCTTTCTTATCGCCGGCATCGGTGGTCGACAGGTCGAGCGCGATGCTGGGCGGCGATGCTGAAACGCGGCGAAAGCTGGTGACAGGGTGAAGAGCTTCGGTTAATGCGGTCCAGTCGCTGCGGATCGTCGGCGGCGGCGCTCGCAACCATCATGACCTGGGAAACGATATGGCGGATTCGCCCGATATCATCGGCTCGCTCGCGGATTTGTCGGCAGCCTATTCTGCCATCCTGTGCGATGTCTGGGGTGTGGTCCACAATGGCGAACGGCATTTTCCGGCCGCGGCTCTGGCGCTGGCCACCGCACGCGAAGCGAAGATACCCGTGGTGCTGATCACCAATTCGCCACGCCGCAGCGCCGATGTGGTGGCGCAGATGAATGCGATCGGCGTTCCCCCGGCGGCCTACGACCGCGTCGTCACCTCCGGCGATGTGACCCGCGACCTGATCATCGAGGGCCCGCGAAAGATCTTCCATATCGGCGCCGACCGCGATTTCACGCTCTATGGCGGTCTCGACGTCGAGCTCGTCGAGGAGTTCGAGGCATCCGGCGTGGTCTGCACCGGGCTGTTCGACGACGAGGTCGAGAAGCCGGAGGACTACGCCGATCTTCTGCGGCGGCTACGTGCCAGGAACCTGCCCTTCATTTGCGCCAATCCCGACATCGTGGTCGAGCGCGGCGAGCGGATGATCTGGTGCGCCGGGGCCTTGGCCCGCGACTATGCCCAGCTCGGCGGGCGGACGCTGATCGCCGGAAAACCTTATGCCCCGGTTTATGATGTCGCGATGAAGGAGATCTCCGACCTGCTCGGCCGCACGGTCGAGCGCTCGGACGTGCTGGCAATCGGCGACGGCATGCTGACCGACATCAAGGGTGCTGCCGACAACGGCTTCGACGTGCTCTACGTGTCGGGCGGCATCCATGCCCGCGACTACGGCGATCCGCTACAACCGGATCCGGCCAGGCTAATTGCCTTTCTGGAAAGGCACGGCTACCGGCCGGTCGCGGTCATTCCGATACTGCAGTAGGGTCGCTCGATGACGGAAGCCTTCGAACGCCTTTCTGCAATCTCGCCGCTGCCGGCCCATTTGCGGGGTGGCGTGGTGGCGATCGGCAATTTCGACGGTGTGCACCGCGGCCACCAGGCGGTGCTCGAACGCGCGCTTGCCGAGGCCCGCCGGCGCGGCGTGCCAGCTCTGGTGCTGACCTTCGAGCCGCATCCGAGAAAGGTGTTCCGGCCTGAGATACCGCTGTTCGTGCTGACGCCGCCGCCGATGAAAGCACGGCTGCTATCGTATCTAGGCTTTGCCGCCCTCGTCGAACAGCCGTTCACGCGCGACTTCGCCGCATTGTCGGCGGAAGCGTTCGTGACCGACGTGCTGGACAGGAACCTCGGCATCAGTCACGCGGTGACCGGCTTCGACTTCCACTTCGGCAAGGACAGGCAAGGCGGCCCGGCCTATCTGATGGCGGCCGGCGAACGCCACGGCTTCGGCGTCACCCTGGTTGACGCGTTTCGCGACGAGGGCGCCGAGGTGGTGTCGTCGAGCCGGATCCGCGCGCTGCTGTGCGAAGGCGCGGTGGCCGCGGCAGCCAGCCTGCTCGGCTACCGCTTCACGGTCGAGAGCGAGGTGATCGGCGGCCAGCAGCTTGGCCGGACGCTCGGCTTTCCAACCGCCAATATGAGGCTTTCGCCGGAAGCCACTCTGAAGGAAGGGATTTATGCCGTCCGCTTCCGTCGCGCCGACGGCACGCTTCATGATGGTGTTGCCAGCTTCGGCCGCCGCCCGACCGTCGATGACAACGGCGCGCCGCTTCTGGAAACCTTCGTCTTCGACTTCTCAGGCGATCTCTACGGCGAGATATGCGCTGTGTCCTTCTTTGGTTTCCTGCGCGCCGAGGTGAAGTTCGACGGGCTCGACGCGCTGGTCGCGCAAATGAAGCGCGACGAGGTCGAGGCGAGGGCGCTGCTTGCCGGCGTCCGCCCGCTTTCCGATCTCGACGCGGGCATTGCTTTTTGAGCTTATTTTTTTAGCGCCAGGCCGACCGCAATGAAGGCCCAGCCCTGGAAGATCAGGTCGACGGCGAGAAACAGCCCCAGCACCCATACGCTGTTGACTGGCCAGCCCATAGCGATGACCAGGCCTGCCAGCGCGCTGATGACGCCGGCCGCCACCAGCCAGCCCCAGCCTTTTTCCGGTCTGTGCTTGTACCCGACCCAGGCCCTGAGCACGCCAGAGGCGAGAAGGGCGACCGCCAGCAGGAAGGTCAGCACCGCCGACGCCAGCAGCGGATTATAGAAGGCGAAGAACCCGGCGACTGCATAGAGAAGGCCGCTGAGCAGCCAGTAGAAGAACCGGCTCCATGTCTTCACACCGAAGGCGTGCATGATCTCGATGATTCCGGCCATCAGCATCAGCCAGCCGACAACATAGACCGAGGCGACCGTGGCGATGAACAGATTTCCGAATGCGATGCCGCCGAGGATCAGCAGCAGCACGCCAAGCCCGACGAACCATCCCCATTTCGCTCGCGTCTGACCAATCGCATCCTTTAAAGCATCGCCTTGCAGGGTCATTGCCGCCATCTCCATCGAGGTCGCCTGGCATCTTGCCGATTTGGAGGGTAGCGCCGAAGCCCTTGCCCGTCCAGCGAGCAGCTTGCACCGGACGCACGCCAAAAAAGCGAGGCAGCGTTTCGAATTTAAATCAAAGTTTACTGAACCGGCGCCATGGCTCTTGGCCAGGCCGGTTGTTCCCGCCGGCGTTTCGTGCGTATGGAGTGACGATGCGTTCTGTCAGGGTGTTTCAGGTGGTCTTGGCCAGCTTCGTGCTGTGCGCGCCCGGTGCCGCCGAAGCCGGCGAGGGCGCTTTGGGCTCGCTGTCCGGCGACTGGTATCTGACGGTCGGCGCCACTGGCATGGTCGCGCCGAACTTTGAGGGCGGCAAGAAGTACCTGCTCAGCGCCCAGCCGATCATCTCGCTTGGCAGGGCCGGTCCTGCGGCCCGCTTCACCTCGCGCAACGACAACATTTCGCTGGCGTTGATCGACGACGGCGGCCTCCGCGCCGGCCTGACCGGAAAATTGCTGTTTTCGCGCGATGGCGGCGACGCCGACGAGCTGAAAGGCCTTGAGCCGGTGCGCTGGGGCGGTGAGGCCGGCGGCTTCTTCGAATTCTATCCTTTGGACTGGTTGCGCGCCCGTGCCGAACTGCGGCACGGTATTCGCGCCCATAGCGGCTTTGTCGCCGATATCGCCGCCGACGCCTTCTATGATGTGACGCCGGACGTCAGGATCTCGGGCGGACCGCGCGTTTCCTTCGCTTCATCAGACTATTTCGATGCCTATTACGGCGTCAACGCCGAGGAAGCCGTGGCTTCGGGCCTCAGCCAATACCGTCCGGGCGGCGGCGTGAAGTCGGCGGGCCTCGGCGGCGCGGTGACCTGGAAAGTGACCGAGCCGATGACGGCCAGCCTGTTCGGCGAATATTCACGCCTGATGGGCCCGGCGGCCGATTCCAGCCTGGTCAAGGAGCGCGGCTCCAGAGATCAGTTCATGATCGGCGTATCGACGACCTATCGCTTCGATTTCTCGCTGTGAGTGCTTAGCCCGGCAATCGCGTATCGGCCGGATGCATTATGACGTCATTAGCTGCAATGAAGGCACCGAGAGTTCGGGCTTTTCAATATCGCCTGTCTCGGTTAAAAGCCCAGCCATGACGAGCGTTTCGCGCCCTCTCGCGATTGCGATACGAATTACGAGCCCGGTGTTCCGGACGGCTTGAGCGCCGCCGGAGCCGCCGGGAATTTTGCGCGCGACCTCTCGCGCTTTTTCCAGATCATGATAGTTCAACGCCCGGGCTCTTTTGCCGGGCAATGCATATGGCAGACCAATGACCGATACCCCAATGACCGATACTGTTGAAACGATCGACTATTCCAAAACGCTTTATCTACCGCAGACGGATTTCCCGATGCGCGCCGGCTTGCCCGAGAAGGAGCCGCTGCTGGTCAAGCGCTGGCAGGACATAGACCTTTACCGCAAGCTGCGCGAAAACGCCGCCGGCCGCGAAAAATACGTGCTACATGACGGCCCGCCCTACGCCAACGGCAACATCCATATCGGCCATGCGCTGAACAAGATCCTCAAGGACGTCATCACCCGCTCGTTCCAGATGCGCGGCTACGACTCGAACTATGTGCCCGGCTGGGATTGCCACGGCCTGCCGATCGAATGGAAAATCGAGGAGCAATACCGCGCCAAGGGCAAGAACAAGGACGAGGTCCCGGTCAACGAGTTCCGCAAGGAATGCCGCGAGTTCGCTGCGCACTGGATCAAGGTGCAGGGCGGCGAGTTCCAGAGGCTCGGCGTCGTCGGCGACTTCGACAATCCCTATACGACGATGGCGTTCCATGCCGAGGCGCGCATCGCCGGCGAACTGTTGAAATTCGCCATGTCGGGCCAGCTCTATCGCGGCTCCAAGCCGGTGATGTGGAGCGTTGTCGAGCGCACCGCACTGGCCGAGGCCGAGGTCGAATACCAGGACTATGAGAGCGACACGATCTGGGCGAAGTTTCCGGTCGTCAGCCTCGCTCGTCAGGTGACCAACGTCGAAGATGGGCAGCCGGCCTTGGATCCAAAGCTGACGCAGACGTCACTGGACTTGCTGGAGGCCCATGTCGTCATCTGGACGACCACGCCGTGGACCATACCCGGCAACCGCGCCGTAAACTATTCGCCACGCATCAACTATGGCCTCTACGAGGTCACTGCGGCCGAGAATGCTTTCGGCCCGCAGCCTGGCGAAAAGCTGATCTTTGCCGACGCGTTGGCGGACGAGGCTGCGGCCAAAGCCAAAGTGACGATGAAACGCTTCCGTAGCATTTCGGCCGAAGAGCTTGGAAGCCTTACACTTTCTCATCCCTTCAACGATTTGAATGGGGGCTACGAATTCCCCGTCCCAATGCTCGCCGGCGACCACGTCACCGACGATGCCGGCACCGGCTTCGTTCACACCTCGCCCAGTCACGGCCGCGAGGACTTCGATGCCTGGACGAACGCTGCATCGGAACTGCGCCAACGCGGCATCGACACGGCGATCCCGTTCCCCGTCGACGACGCCGGCTTCTTCACCAAGGACGCGCCGGGCTTCGGCCCGGACCGCGAGGGCGGTGCCGCGCGCGTCATCGACGACAACGGCAAGAAGGGCAATGCCAATCAGGCGGTCATCGACGAGCTGATCAAGCGCAACGCGCTGTTCGCGCGCGGCCGGCTGAAGCATTCCTATCCGCATTCGTGGCGGTCGAAGAAGCCGATCATCTTCCGCAACACGCCGCAATGGTTCGTCTACATGGACAAGGAGCTCGGTGACGGCACGACGCTGCGCAGCCGTGCCTTGAAGGCCATCGACGACACACGCTTCGTGCCGGCCGCCGGCCAGAACCGCATCCGCGCCATGATCGAGGAGCGCCCCGACTGGGTGCTGTCGCGCCAGCGCGCCTGGGGCGTGCCGATCGCCGTCTTCGCCGATGCCGACGGCAATGTCCTGCGCGACGAGGCGGTCAACCAGCGCATCATGGACGCCTTCGAGAAGGAAGGCGCCGACGCCTGGTTTGCGGCCGGCGCCAAGGAGCGTTTCCTCGGCAACCACGATGCCTCGAAATGGCAGCAGGTGATGGACATCCTCGACGTCTGGTTCGATTCCGGCTCGACCCATGTCTTCACACTGGAGGATCGTCCTGACCTGAAATGGCCGGCCGACGTCTATCTCGAAGGGTCCGATCAGCATCGCGGCTGGTTCCACTCCTCGCTGCTTGAAAGCTGCGGCACCAGGGGCAGGGCGCCTTACGACACCGTCGTCACCCATGGTTTCACCATGGATGAGGAGGGGCGGAAAATGTCGAAGTCCCTAGGAAACACCGTGGTGCCGCAGGACGTCATCAAGCAGTCGGGCGCCGATATCCTGCGGCTATGGGTGGTGACGACCGATTATTGGGAAGACCAGCGGCTCGGCAAGAATGTGCTGCAGACCAATGTCGACGCCTACCGCAAGCTGCGCAACACCATCCGCTGGATGCTGGGCACGCTTGCCCATGACGATGGCGAGGACGTGCCGCTGGACAAGATGCCGGAGCTGGAGCGGCTGATGCTGCACCGGCTTTCCGAACTCGATGAAGTCGTGCGCGCCGGCTATGACGCCTTCGAGTTCAAGCGCATTACCCGCACGCTGCTCGACTTCATGGTGGTCGAGCTGTCGGCCTTCTATTTCGACATCCGCAAGGACGCGCTCTACTGCGAGGCGCCGTCCAGCGTAAAGCGCAAGGCGTCCGTGCAGGTGGTACGCCATCTGTTCGACTGCCTGGTGAAATGGCTGGCGCCGATGCTGCCCTTCACCATGGAGGAAGCCTGGCTCGACCGCCATCCGAACGCCGTCTCGGTGCATCTCGACCAGTTCCCGCCAATCCCGTCCGACTGGAAGAACGAGGCGCTGGCGGAAAAATGGCGCAAGGTGCGGCAGGTCCGCCGTGTCGTCACCGGCGCGCTGGAGATCGCACGTGCTCAGAAGGTCATCGGCTCGTCGCTGGAAGCGGTGCCGGTCGTCATGCTCGATAATGCGGCGCTCGAAGCGGCGATATCAGATGTCGACATGGCCGAAATGGCGATCACCAGCGATCTGGTCATTGCGCATGGCGACGCGCCTTCTGGTGCCTTCACGCTGGACGACGTCAAGGGCGTCGCCGTGGTGGTCGAGAAGGCCGAGGACCGGGGCCTGGTCAAATGCGCGCGCTCATGGCGCTACACGGCCGATGTCGGGCAGGACGAGGAATTCCCCGACGTTTCGGCGCGGGACGCGGCGGTCTTGCATGAATTGAAGGCGCTTGGTCGTATATAAGGCGGTGCACAAATGCCACGGCGGGCGGCTGATCAGCCCCCGCTCGTTGCCCTTAACGAGTGGTTGAGGTAAACACGCGAAACTCCGGCCGACAAATTGTCGCCGGATTTCCGTCGGAAGCATAGGCGATGGGGGACCGGGCTTTGGCCGGTGGCGATCGAGAGGCTGCTAGAGTGGGACTTTTTGCCATGACCGAAAGAGCTTGCGCGCGCGTTGCGCTGCTGGCGCCGCTTGTCGTATCCGGCTTGGCCCTGTCCGGCTGCATGGGCTCGCCGACCTACGGGACCGACAAGACCGCCTCCGCCCAGCTTGCCGGCGATCTCACCAGCGCTTTTACAGTCATGCCGAAGAACAAGGAAAGGATCGACTATAAGCCGCGCCCCGAACTGGTGAAGCCGGCGCCGGGTCAGAAGGAACTGCCGCCGCCGCAGGACAGCATCGCGACGGCAAGCGCCGATTGGCCGGAATCGCCCGAGCAACGCCGCGCTCGCCTGCGCGCCGAGGCGACGCTCCATCAGGACGATCCGGACTACCAGGCGCAGATCGTCGATGACGTCCAGACGGATCCGTCGGCGGTCAAGGCTGCGATGGCGCAGTCGGCTTCCAGTCATCCGCCGGCCTGGACGCCCGCGGATTCGGACAAGGGCCGCGCCGCCGAGGTCAAGCGCCGCCTCGCCGAAGCCAAGCAGGGTGATCCGAACACCCGCAGATATCTGAGCGAGCCGCCGGTGCAATACCGCGCCGCTGCCGCCACCGCGCCGGTGGACGACCTCGGCGAGGACGAATACAAGAAAGAACGCCGCCTCAAGAAGGAAGCGGCCGCCAAGAACAAGAGCGGCGGCATGTTCGACTGGCTGCCGTGGTAAGCTGCCGGCGCTAGGGAAATCCGGCGACGCTACGGTTCGCGTCGCTCTCTGAAAAAATCCTTCAGAAGCAGCGCCGCGTCGCATTCGGCCATGCCTGGATAGACCTCTGGCACATGGTGGCAGGTCGGTGAGGCGAAGAAGCGCACGCCGTTGACCACAGCGCCGCCCTTCTCGTCGGCGGCGCCGAAATAAAGCCGGCGTAACCTGGCGAAGGAAATGGCGCCGGCGCACATGGCGCAGGGCTCCAGCGTCACATAGAGATCGTGGCCGGTGAGCCGCTCGCTCGACAGCTTGCGGCAGGCCTCGCGGATCGCCAGCATCTCGGCATGGGCGGTGGGGTCGGAAAGCTCGCGGGTGCGGTTGCCGGCACTGGCAACGACCATATCGCCGCTGGCGATGACCGCGCCGACCGGCACTTCGCCGCGCAAGGCGGCGGCTTCGGCCTCATTCAGCGCCAGCGCCATGAAATCCGGCCGCTTCAAGCGGTTTCCACTCCTATTATCTCCTCGCTACTCCGGCGTGATCCTGTTATCTAGCGCATGACCCCGAAAACCGGAATCGGTTTCGGAAGGGATCATGCGCCAAATCAAAGTCCTACAGCGTCCTTTGCGCGTCCGTACGGACGCGCGGCGCTGTAGTGCAAACGAGCAAAAGCCACATGGACGACAAAGACAAGAAATTCCCGCGCCAAAAGGGTCCCCGCAAGAACGGCCCGAAACCGTCGGGCCCGCGTGGTCGTGATACCGCTGCCGGCAAGGGCGGTAAGCCGTCCTTCGGCGCGAAAAAGCCGTACGCGCCGCGCGGCGATCGACCGATGGCGGCTGACGGCGAGCGGCCGAAGCGTGACTTCAAAAGCGGTGACCGGCCGATCAGCAAGGGGCCGCGGCTTGAAGGCAAGCCCTATGAAAAGCGTGAGGGGCCGCGCAAGCCATACGCCCCGCGCGGCGATCGACCGATGGCGGCTGACGGCGAGCGGCCGAAGCGCGACTTCAAAAGTGGCGACCGGCCGTTCAGCAAGGGGCCGCGCCCTGAAGGCAAGCCTTATGAAAAGCGCGAGGGGCCGCGCAAACCCTATTCGCCACGCGGCGATCGCCCGATGACCGCCGAAGGCGAGCGGCCGACGCGCGACTTCAAAGCCGGCGACAGGCCGTTCAGCAAAGGGCCGCGTCCGGAAGGCAAGCCTTACGAAAAACGCGAAGGTCCGCGCAAGCCCTACGCGCCGCGCGGTGACCGGCCGGCAGCTGCCGCAGGCGAGCGCGGCGAAAGGCGCTTCGACCGTTTCAAGGGAGACTTCAATGATCGCCCCAAGCGCGATTTTGCCGGCGATCGGCACCAAGGGGCATCGGCCGGCGGCTTCAAGCCTCGCCCGCGTCCCGCCGAAGCGACGGAAGAGGCTGGTGAGCGCATTGCCAAGCGGCTGGCCCGCGCCGGCCTTGCCTCGCGCCGCGATGCCGAGGAGCTGATCGCGGCCGGCCGCGTCAAGGTGAATGGAAGAGTGCTGTCCTCGCCCGCCTTCAATGTGATGCCCGGCGACATCATCCATCTCGACGGCATGGAGATCCCGCCGATCGAGCGCACCCGGCTGTTCCTGTTCCACAAGCCGGCCGGCGTCGTCACCACCAACCGTGATCCCGAGGGCCGCAAGACCGTCTTCGACGTGCTGCCGGCCGACCTGCCGCGGCTGATGACCATCGGCCGGCTCGACATCAACACCGAAGGCCTGCTGCTGCTCACCAATGACGGCGGACTGGCGCGCGTGCTCGAACTGCCGGCGACCGGCTGGCTCAGGCGCTACCGCGTGCGCGTCCACGGCAAGGTCGAGGAAAGTGCGCTCGCCGGCTTGCGCGAAGGCATCGCCGTCGACGGAGTATTCTATGGGGCCATCGAGGCGACGCTCGACCGCGAACAAGGCACCAACGCCTGGCTGACGCTTGGCCTGCGCGAAGGCAAGAACCGCGAGGTCAGGAATATACTGGGCTCACTTGGCCTCGACGTGACGCGGCTGATCCGCATTTCCTACGGACCGTTCCAGCTCGACGACCTGCCGGAGGGCCATGTGCTGGAGATCAAGGGCCGCGTGCTGCGCGACCAGCTCGGCGAACGCCTGGTCGAGGAGTCCGGCGCCAATTTCGACGCTGACATCACCAAGCCGTTTTCCAACAGGCCGGTGCGGCGCGAAGCGGTGCGGGAAGAGGAACCTGAGCGGCCGAAATTCACCCGCGACGGCGAACGCCGCCCGATCGGCGAAGGCGGATTGATCAAGAACCGCAAACGGCGCGAAGGCAGCCGCGACGAGGCGCTTGGCAAGCTGTCGACAAGTCCCGGCAGAAGCTTTGGGCCGGAAAAGAGCTTTGGTGAGCGTGGCCCAAAATCTGAACGCAGCGGGCCTGAACGCGGCGGCTTTGGCGATCGCGGCCCGAGGCCGGGCGGCTTTCGCGGAAAACCGGGCGGGGGGAAAAAGTCCGAACGCGAGCAGCGTCCGATCGAGCCGCCGGGCCAGCGCAAGGCCAATGTCTGGATGGCGCCGGGCGCGCGGCCGATCGGCAAGGGCAGGGCGGACGCCGATGCCGCCAAGGCGGCCGAAGCCAAGGAACGCAAGGCCTCGTTCAAGCCGTCTTACGGCAAGCCGGCCAAACCCGGAGGCGCAAAGCCGTTCGGCAAGCCGCGTGGCGAACGCCCCAATTCCGGCAGCAGTGATAGCGGCAAAGGCGGCGACCGGCCGCGCAGCGGCCCGAAGGGATCAAGGGGAGGCAATGCGGATCGTCGGCGGTGAGTTTCGCGGGCGTCCGCTGGCGACGCCCCGCTCAAGCGCCATCCGCCCGACCACCGACCGCACCCGCGAGGCTGTCTTCAACGTGCTGGCGCATCGCTTCCCCGACAGGCTGATCGGCGCGCGCGTGCTCGACCTGTTCGCCGGCACCGGCGCGCTCGGCCTCGAGGCGCTGTCACGCGGCGCATCTTATGGCGTCTTCATCGAAGAATCGGCGGAAGGGCGCGGCCTGATCCGCACCAATGTCGAGGCCTTCGGCCTCACCGGGCGTACCAAGATATTCCGTCGCGACGCTACGGCTCTGGGCGACGCGGGCACGATCGCCGCGTTCGGCCTGGTGTTCGCCGACCCGCCCTATAGCAAGGGACTGGGCGAGCGTGCCTTGCGCTCGGCCAAGGCCGGCGGCTGGCTCGCCCCTGGCGCGCTCTGCGTCGTCGAGGAGGCGGCAGCGGCGCCGTTTGAGGCAGGGCCGAGCTTTTCGGTTGTCGACGAGCGCAGCTATGGCGAGACAGTAATCCGCTTCATCGAAGCCGCCTGAGTTCGGCCTCCTTTGCGCGCGAAAATGACGAAGAAATAACTTTGCCTGTATCGCCATCCCCGCCTATCGTCCCGCCCATGACAACCGGAGCCATTGATGACACCTCAAGCTGAATGGCTGCGCGGAACGCTCTTGGCGCTGGCTTTCGTGATGACCGGCCCGGTGCTGGCCGACAACAAGCCGGACGACGGCAAGGTGACGAATTTCCTGCTCGACAACGGCATGGAGGTTGTCGTTATTCCCGATCACCGGGCGCCGATCGTCACTCATATGGTGTGGTACAAGATCGGCAGCGCGGATGAGCCGCCGGGCAAGTCCGGCATCGCCCATTTCTTCGAGCATCTGATGTTCAAGGCGACGACCAATCATGCGGCCGGCGCGTTCGACCGCGCCGTCTCCGCCATCGGCGGTTCGAACAACGCTTTCACCTCCTATGACTACACCGCCTTTTATGAAACGGTGGTGCCGCAGGCGCTCGAGCAGATGATGGATTTCGAGGCTGATCGCATGCGCAACCTCATCCTCAACGACAATGTCATCGCCACCGAGCGGGACGTGATCCTCGAGGAACGCCGCTCACGCATCGACAGCAATCCGCAGGCGGTGCTCGGCGAGGAGGTCGACGCCACCCTCTGGCAGAACCAACCCTATCGCATTCCGGTGATCGGCTGGATGCAGGAGATGGAGAAGCTGAACCGCGCCGACGCCACGGCTTTCTACGACAAATATTACACGCCCAACAACGCCGTGCTGGTGGTGGCCGGCGATGTCGACCCGGAGGTGGTCAAGGCGCTGGCCGAAAAAACCTATGGCAAGATCGCACGTGGTCCAGACCTGCCGCCGCGCATCCGTCCGGTCGAACCCGAGCAGAACACCAGGCGCACGGTGACGCTCACTGACGCGCGTGTCAGTGTGCCGAACTTTTCGACGCAATGGGTGGTTCCCTCCTATCACACTGCAAAGCCGGGCGAAGCGGAAGCGCTGGACTTGCTGGCGGAGATCCTCGGCGGCGGTAGCCGCAGCCGGCTCCACCAGCAGCTTGTCGTCAAGCAGGGCATCGCCGCCGAGGCCGGCGCCTTCTTCCAGGGCACCATGCTCGATGCCACCAACTTTACCGTCTATGGCGCGCCGCGCGGCGACGCCAAGCTGGCCGATGTCCAGGCGGCGGTCGAGGCCGAGGTCGCCCGCATCGCCAAGGACGGCGTCACATCAGGCGAGTTGGAGAAAGCCAAGGATCGTTTCGTCCGCTCGATGATCTTCGCCCGCGACAAGCAGGATTCGATGGCCAACATCTACGGCGCGACGCTCGCCACCGGCGGCAGCGTCAGGGATGTCGAGGAATGGCCGGGCCGCATCCGCAGGGTCACCGCCGACCAAGTCAGGGACGTTGCAGCGCGCTATCTCAATCTCAACCATTCGACATCAGGCTATCTCTTGCCGCAGACACAGGCGGGGAATTGATTTGATGAGGAACTTGAACGTTGGCGCTGCCCCTCACCTGCCTGGCGGCATCCTCTCCCCGTATAGTGACGGGGAGAGGGGCGCTCTCGTCGGCGGTTTCGCCAACCACCAGCGTTGCAGAAACAGCGCTGGGGTTGCGGCCAGCCCCCTTCTCCCCGTCACTATACGGGGAGAAGTGCCCGGCAGGGCGATGAGGGGCGGCGCTGACACCGACAGCTATTCGTCTCGAACGTCAGTTGGAAGCTACCATTTGTCCGAAGCGACTGTCCTGAAGCGTGCCGCCACCCCTCTATTCACTCTGCTCCTCTCCCTGTTCTTCCTCATCCTGCCGTCACTCACCGCTCGCGCGGCCATGAGCATCCAGGAGGTGACGTCGCCAAAGGGCATCACCGCCTGGCTGGTGGAGGACTATTCCGTGCCGCTGGTCGCCATCCGCTTCGTCTTCGACGGCGGCACGACGCAGGATCCCGCTGGAAAGGAAGGGCTTGCCAATCTGATGAGCGGCCTGTTCGACGAGGGCGCCGGCGATCTTGACAGCGAGGCCTTCCAGATAAAGCTGGACGACGTCGGTGCCGAGATGAGCGTCGAGGCGGCGCGCGACGGCACCTACGGCTCGATGCGCATGCTGGCCGAGCAGCGCGACGCGGCGTTCGACCTGTTGCGGCTGGCGGTCGCAGAGCCGCGTTTCGACCAGGCGCCAATCGACCGCATCCGCGCGCAAGTGCTGTCCGGCATCATCGCCAACGAGCTTGACCCCGACACGCTCGCCCAGCGCAAATGGCTGGAGGCGCTATACGGCACCCATCCCTATGCGCGGCCCGACCAGGGCACCAGGCTAAGCATCGCCACGATCACGCCGGACGATCTCATCGCTTTTCACAAGGCGACCTTCGCTCGCGATGGCCTGCATGTGGCGGTGGTCGGTGCCATCGATGCCGAGACGTTGAAGAAAAAGCTCGATATGGTTTTCGGCGGCCTGCCGCAACACCAGGCGCTCGCGCCCGTCGCCGATGTCGATCCGAGACTCAACCAGCAGCTCGAGGTCAATTACGACCAGCCCCAGACGTCGCTGCAACTCGCCTATCCCGGCGTCAGGCGGAGTGCGCCGGATTTCTTCGCCGCGGTTCTGATGAACGAGATCCTCGGCGGCAGCGCCTTCACCTCGCGGCTGTTTGAAGAGGTGCGCGAAAAACGCGGGCTGGCCTACAGCGCCAGCTCCGACCTGGTCGACCACCAGCACGCCAACGCCCTGGCCATCACCACGGCGACCCGCGCGGACCGGGCGGCGGAGACCTTGGCCGTCGTGCGCGACGTGGTGAAGCGCATGGCCGAGGAGGGGCCGACCGAAGCGGAACTGGCGGCGACCAAGAAATACTTGATCGGCGCCTATGCCATCAACAATCTGAACTCCTCCGGCGCCATCGCCGCGACGCTGCTCGAATTGCAGCTCGACAAGCTCGGCATCGACTACATGCAGCGCCGCGCCGCCCTCATCAACGCGGTGACGCTGGATCAGGTCAAGGCGGCGGCGAAAAAACTGCTCTCCGCCGAGCCGGCCATCATGATTGTCGGGCCGAAGCACGGCGAGGCCAAGGAGTAATGAGCCCAAATGGGGGGCAAGTAATGAGCCCGAGCTTCGGCATCGCCTTCGGCGGCGGCGGCGCGCGCGGGCTGGCGCATATCCATGTCATTGAGGCGCTGGACGAGCTGGGTATCAGGCCGGTCGCGATATCAGGCTCATCGATCGGCGCCATCATGGGCGCCGGCATGGCTTCGGGCATGGCCGGCAGCGACATTCACGACTATATGCGCTCGATCCTCGGCCGCCGCGCCGAGGTGGCGGCGCGCATGTGGCGGGCGCGGCCAGGCACCTTTGCCGAGGCGCTGCAGGGCGGGCTGCGTGTCACCCAGTTCAATGTCGAGCGCATCCTCAAGGCATTCATGCCGGACGCCATACCCGAAAGCTTCGCCGAGCTGAAAATACCGCTGAAGGTGACGGCCACGGATTTCTTCGGCCATAAGCTCGCCGTGCTTAGCGACGGCGACCTGCATTCGGCGCTTGCCGCCTCTGCGGCTATTCCCGCGGTATTCCGCCCGGTGATGCGCGACGGCAAGCTGCTGATCGACGGCGGCATCTACAATCCGGTGCCGTTCGATCTGATCGAGCACGACGCCGACATCATCATCGCCGTCGACGTCGTTGGCGCGCCGACCAAAAGCGGGCGCAAATACCCGACCTCCGTCGATCTGATGTTCGGCGCCACGCAATTGATGATGCAGTCGATCATCGCCGCCAAGCTGAGGCAATGCCAGCCGGACATACTGGTCAGGCCGGCGGTGTCGAAATACCGCGTGCTCGATTTCATGAAGATCGACGCCTTGATGGCCGAAACGGTGGCGATCAAAGACGAGCTGAAACGGGAGATCGAGAAGGCGGTGGAGGCGCGGGCCAAGGTCGACACGGGCAAGCGCACCAAGCAGGTGGGTGGGTTGGGCGTGGTGCGGAAAGTCTGACGCCTGGTGGCATCAAACGAACGAGCGCAAGCGTTTGAACATCTGGAACATCCTCACTCCGAAAAGCCCAGCAGACCCTTTCGCGATATGACTATTCCGCTGCCGCCTGAACCGTTCGCAGGTCGATTGAACGGTTGAGGATTAGCGCCCCGGCATGGCTTTCACACGCTGTCCGTGGCTGTTGCTGCACATCCGGGCAGATCGCCGCCAGCCCCTCCATCGTGAGCGCGTCGGGTATTCTGGTGTGGCTGACGCAAATCGCGCCGTCGGCACCCCAAGCCGCCTCGAACGACATATCAGGCGCGGCCTCGTCCTGTTGAATGCCCTTGCGATCGTAGATGACGATCGGCGTTCCGTTGCGGATATGACCGACGCCATCGCCGCCGACGGCGTGGCCATTCCGCTGACGCCGATGGAGCTCGATCTGGTGGCGGCCTTCGCCACCCGGGCCGGCCAGGTCATTGGTCGCGACGAATTGCTCGATCTGGCGCCGCCCAGGGGCGACGAGCCGTTCGACCGCAGCATCGACAGCCGCATCACCCGGCTGCGCCGCCGGCTCGAAAAGGACGCGGCCAAGCCGGAACTGATCAAGACGATCCGGGGCGTGGGATACCTGTTCCAAGGCGGTGACTGTATCCCTGGTGTCGCGAGACTTTGGCGCCGCTATCCTTGCGTTTTGGCGGGCGCCGGGCGATTGAGCCGCTTCGAGGGTGGACCAACGTCGGGCGGTGTGCTGTAGAGCGGTGGCTTCACCTCGTTCAGGGGCAAACAACAAGGGTGGCGTTTGCGACGATCGATACAGCATCCCGTTCGACTGGTGCCATTGGCTTTCCTGTTTGTCATCCTTGCGGGCACGGCATTGCTGATGCTGCCGATCTCCCGTGCGGACCCGGGAGGCGCCCCACTGCTGACAGCCTTGTTCACGGCCGCCTCGGCCGTCTGCGTTACCGGGCTGATCGTTCAGGATACACCCACTTACTGGTCCGGATTCGGCCAAGGTGTCATTCTTGTGCTTTTCCAGATCGGCGGCTTCGGCATCATGACCGGCGCGACGCTGCTGGGGCTCCTGGTTACTCGGAAGCTGAAACTCAGCCGCCGCCTGGTCGCTCAGGCCGAGACGAAAAGCCTTTTACTCGGCGATGTCGCTGCAATCCTGCGGCTTATCCTGCTGGTCACGGTGACCATCGAAATGCTGACCACCGCGGTGCTTGCCTGGCGCTTGCGCTACGCTTACGACTACGGGTGGAGCGATGCTCTCTGGCACGGCTTTTTTCAGGCGGTCTCCGCCTTCAACAATGCGGGCTTCTCCACCTATTCCGACAATCTCTCCGGTTTCGCGCTCGACCCAGCCGTGCTCATTCCGATCATGACCGCCGTCGTGATCGGCGGCCTGGGATTTCCCGTGATTTTTGAACTTCGCTATGGAATGCGTCACCCCGCACGATGGTCGATCCACACCAAGATCACGCTCTTCGGGACCGCTTTCCTGCTGATTGCTGGCCTGGTCGCGACGGCTGCGTACGAATGGAGCAATCCGGCGACACTCGGCCTTTTCGAATGGCCCGGAAAGCTGCTGAACGCCGGCACGCACTCGGTGATGGCGCGAACCGCGGGCTTTAACAGCATCGATATCGCAGGCATGCGGATCGAGACGCTGGCGGTCACCTACGCCTTGATGCTGATTGGGGGCGGCAGCGCCGGCACGGCGGGCGGGATCAAGGTCACCACCTTCTTCCTTCTGGGCTTTGTGGTCTGGGCTGAGATCCGCGGCCAGACGGATTCAACCGCATTCCGTCGCCGCATCGGTTCGGCTGTCCAGCGCCAGGCGCTGACGATCGTCTTGCTGGCGGTCGGAGCGGTCGGCGGCGGGGTGCTTATCCTCCTCAGCGTGACGAGCTTCGCGCTCCAGGATGTGCTGTTCGAGGTGATATCAGCGTTCGGGACCGTCGGCCTTTCCACCGGGATCACCGCAGATTTGCCTCCTGCCGGGCAACTGGTCATCATTGTACTGATGTTCGTCGGACGCGTCGGCACGATCACCATCGCGAGCGCGCTCGCGCTGCGAGAACGCAATGAACCTTTCCGCTATCCAGAGGAGCGACCAATCGTTGGCTAAAAGCAGCACATCCCAAGGTGACGGCGTCGTCGTCATAGGCCTCGGCCGCTTCGGCGGCGCCGTTGCCCAGTCGCTGGTCCGCCTCGGTCACGATGTTCTGGCCATCGACGAGAGCGCTGAACTCGTCCAGAGCTGGGCAAGCCAGCTCACCCATGTGGTGGAGGCCGACAGCTCCAATGCCGATGTCCTGCGGCGTCTCGGCGTGCAGGATTTCCGCCATGTCGTGGTCGGGATTGGGACTGACATCGAAGCCAGCGTCTTGACCGTTCTGGCGCTCGCCGAGCTGGGTGTGCCCGATATCTGGGCGAAGGCCGTGAATACGAACCACGGTCGTATCCTGGAGCGGACGGGCGCAAACCACGTCGTCTATCCGGAGGCCGCTATGGGCGAGCGTGTGGCGCATCTCGTAACCGGCAAGATGATCGACTTCATCGAATTCGACGACGGCTTCGCCATCGTGAAGACGAGGGCGCCGCGAGAGGCTGTCGGCAAGACGCTGGCGGAGTCCGCCGTGAGGAGCAAGTACGGCGTCACCGTCGTCGGCGTGAAACGGCCGCGAACCGACTTCACCTACGCCACTCCGGAAACCGTCATAGAGCTCGGCGATCTGCTGATCGTGTCCGGCCCGACAAAACTGGTGGAAAAGTTCGCCGCTATCGCCTGACGGAAATGGTCCTGGTGGTCCGCGGGATGACGAGCGGCGGCGGGCCGCCAACGCCCGGCAGGATGAGTGTGATCAGGGACCAGGCTGCCCCGCGGGCGGAACGATCTGCATGACAAGGCGCATCAGATCGGCCTGACGGGAGGCGCCGGTCTTCTGGAAGATATTGTCGAGATGCGTCTTGGCGGTCGCGTTGGCAATATGAAGGCTGGCGGCGGTCTCGGCCAGGGTGTGCCCGGCCACAAGGCTGGCGAGCACACGGGTTTCGGCCAGCGTAAGCCCAAAGGCTCTCGCCAGCATTCCGGCGGCGTCGTGCTCGTCCGGTGCATTGCCGATGAACACCGCGGCTACCGCCGCGGGTTCCATGCCGGCGCGCAGGTCGCCGCCGGCCATCGGCAGCACGCGGGCGAAGACGGGCGGCAGGCCGGATTCGGTGAGGAGGACGGCAAGCCCTGTCTTGCCGATGCTGACCTCATCCTGAGCCGCAAGCATGATGGCGCTGTGAAGCTCCCTGGAAGCCGACGGGATCTTCGCTTGCAGAATGCCCCGGACATCCTGGATCGGGCCGCCGCTGCGCAGCATGTGCTTGGCCGAGCGGTTGGCGTGCAGGACGGCGCCACGTTCATTGGTGAGGACCACGGCGCATGTGAGCGCATCGAGCGCCTCGGCCATTCCTGCGCGCTCGACAGTGCCGATGTCCAGCATGTTGCTGATTATCACCGAACGGCGCACATGCGGCAGCAACAGTCTGCCAAGCTTGATTTCGCGCTCGGTGATAATGCCTTGCCGCTTGTGTCGGGCAACGGCGAAGCCGGCAAGACGGGTAGGGGTGTGGATCAGGAAGAACGACATGACGTCGACCAGGCCTTGCGGCTTCAGGCACTCCTGAAAATATCGGGAGGTCTCCAGGTAGGTTTGAGGGATATGGCGTGAGACCACATGCGGCATATCGAGCGAAGGCCATGTCGAGAGATCCTCGAGCAGCCGGGCGTGGATCTCGGGGATATATTTTGCCTGTTGCTCCAGCCAGTATGGTTCTATTCCCACGGTCCTGTAGATCAGCAGCCGGTCGTTGGCGAGATCGTCAAGGTGCAGGACCGCAGTCTGGGCATCGAGCGCATCCCTGATCCCAGCCAGCGCGTGCTCCCATCGCCCCGGGTCGAGTGCGCAATCGTAGATCGAGCCGATCAGCTTCGACAGGTCATGATGCGACAATGCCTTGGCCATCGACGCCCCCCGCATGTCGACAGCGCGTCCGACGCGGAAAGCAGCGCGCTCTCGCAGGTGCTCTCGCCTCTCCATATTTTAGCGAGCGCTTAAATTCCAATTATCTCCCCCAAACAGGGGATGCGCAAGCACCCGGGCGGTGGAATACTGGCGCCCCAGAAGACAAGGTCACACTTAACTGTGATAACCAGTGCGGTTCAGCGCGTTCCTGGCTCGCGGGCCTTCGCCACTGTGATGCAGCCGGGGGGACTAATCAAGAATTCTGCCTGCGTGCGCCGACTATCACGGCGCGCGACCGCCTATTGCTGAAACGTTAAGCCGGGCTCGGCTCGGACAATTCGGGATGGAGCAGCATTATGTACAGATACATTGCTTTCGCAGCACTTTGCATGGCGGCGATGCCCGCGCATGCCGACGAGCTTGGCGCCATGAAGGCTGAAAGCATCGATCTCGCCGGCTTCCTTGGTGTCGTCTATTATACGCCTCAGGAGGACGGCTATCGGGTGGTCACCACCATCGCGCAGGGCGAGGCAGGCTTGCCAGTGCGTTTCGTGGCGACACTGACCGAGAACCAGATAGTCGCGGTCTCCGTGCCGGGCAAGCTGGGAGAGTCGGACCAGATCATCGAGATATCCCGTGTCGGCGGCAAGCTTGTCGTCAGCCCACAACCGATAGACGGGATCGTGGTTTCTTCTCCGAAGCCCGCCGTCGACTGATGACCGCCGTCGAGTGATCCAAGGTCGAGTGATCCAAGGTCGAGTGATCCGGGGGCATGCGCGTTGCGACGGCGCTGGATGAGCCTGCAACGTGGGCGACAGACGATGTCCCTGTGGCTCGTCCTCCCGTCTGTCGTCATCTTTTCCGTTGTCGCCGGCTTCGCCGCGTCTTCGCAAGCTGAGCTGGCTTCAGGCAAGTTCTACGAAATTGTCGGCGGCAAGGTCGATGCGCGGACCTATAACGGCTTCCGTCGCTACCATGGCAGCTGCAACCACTGCCATGGTCCCGACGGGATGGGCTCGACGTTCGCCTCGGCACTTGTCGACCGGCTGCCCGGCATCGAGGTCTTCCGGCGCAGCGTTCGCGACGGCGTGCGCAGCGGCCCTTCGGTGATGAAGGGCTTCGCCGACGACCCCAACGTCGCTCCTTACATCGACGACATCTACGCCTATCTGCAGGCCCGCGCCGACGGTGCGCTTGGCCGAGGACGGCCAGAGCGGCTTGAACGCTAGAGTATCGCAGGCTGCCAGCTTCACCAAAGGACAGTGAGACGGTTATCGAGCGCCACATGAGTGCCGAAGGGCGAGCTCTCTCGCTCAAGCACGGCCGCGAGCCAGGCGACATCTTGGGGCGAGGCGCGGTTTAGCCGGAATTTGCGGAGCTCGAACGGCACCAACTCGAGCGAAAGAAGCCTGCCCTCAGGCATCGCGAGCCGCGGCAGGTACATCAGCGCAAGCCCACCGCGAAAGATCTTGTAGCCTGTGATTCCCTCATAGTCGGTGAGGAAGTCGCCGCATCCGTAAAGGATCAGCCGGCCGTCATGGATTTCGATCGGCTTGGGATGGTGGGAGGAGTGCCCATGCACGACGTCGAAACCTGCAACATCGATGAGAGCATGGGCAAGCGCTCGTTCTTCCGTGGGGACTTCGTAGCCCCAGTTGCCGCCCCAGTGGGTCGAGGCCACTGCGAGGTCGCCAGGCTGCTTCATGGCCTCGACGGATCGGGCGATCTGTGCGATCGACCGGGCCGAGGCCAGCAGGTTGACCCCTGGCTTGTAGGTTCCGGCTGCCCATGAAGCTTCAACGCCGCTGGTCTCGAGCGCGAAGCCAAAGACGAGCACGCGGCCTCCGCCGGTCAGTTCGATTACGGCAGGCGCCGCCGCCTCATCCGCGTCAAGCCCGGCCCCGGCATAGGCGAGGCCGGCGTGCCGGAGCGTATCGAGGGTCTCGACGAGGCCAGGCTCACCCCAGTCGAGCACATGGTTGTTGGCGAGCACGCAGCAGCTTACCCGCGCCGCCGCCAGGCAGCCGATGTTTGCGGGGTTCATTTTGTAATTGATCCCCTTGGGCGCCGAAGCCAGGCTGGTGGTGATGCTGGTCTCGAGATTGATGATCCGCGCGTCGGGCGCTTCACGGTCCAGTTCCGCGAGCGCATCGCCCCACACATACGCATCGTCGACCTTTCTCGGGATCGGGCCGTTGATGCGTTCGGCAAGCTCGACATAGGTCGTCGCCGATTTGACATAGCGCTCGTAGAGGTGCGGATCGCCTGGATTGGCGAGGATCTGGTCGATGCCGCGCCCGAGCATCACGTCGCCGCACAGGAACAGCTTTACGCTGCCTCGGACGGGTCGTTCGGCGGCGGCATTGTTTGCGATCTGCGGCATCGGTTCTGGATCTCCTCCGTGCAACACCCCAGTGACGCCGAAGTTCCAGCAGGGCAATCACTCGAGGTTTGATCGATGCCGGCTCCTTCACGCGGGCTGCCGAGCGGCTGGGCATCACCAAGGCGGTCGTCAGCTAGCAGGTGGCGCGGCTGGAGCGCGATGTCGGAACGACCCTGCTGATCCGCACAACGCGGCGCGTCCATCCGATACACGCTCTACCCCGTCGCGCGCTTCCGCCCGCCCAAGGTGAAGCGGGCTTCCATGGCGGCCTTGAGCGAGGCCGCGTCCTTGGACTTTGCCAGTTCTTCCTCGAAGGCGATGAGATAGGTTTTGGTGTGCTCGACGCCCGAGAGGTCGGTGGCGGCCTGCGCCGTCATGTGGCCCGGCACGACGATTTCAGGCTTGGCGGCCGCGATCTTTTTGAGATTGGCGAGCCAGTCGAGCGCCTTTAGGCTGGTCGAGGCGACATATTTCGGCAGCGCGTTGAACCGCTCGGCAAAAATCTCATGGGTCGTGCGCCCCAAAAGCATGGCGCCGCTGTCGGCAAGCTCGTCCTCCTTGAACCTTTGCTTTTCATCGTTCCACATCACGCCGGGCAGCTTCTCGACCCCGGCGATGCCATCGACGCTGATGAATTCGGTGACGACAAGCTTTCGCATGGCGCTCTCCTTCTGTCAGAGGACGACCGGCGCGGGGCTTCTACGACACGCTCCGTGAAAATAGCGCGGTCGCTTTGTAGAGGCGTTCCCTATCAAAGGACCGATACCATGGGGAAAAGCTCCTCCGACCTGGACTAAGTTCCCAAGATCGGATTGGTGTTACATCTGAGGCAGATATTCCCAAAGAACGCATTTGCAGGAAGATCATGGGATTCGGGGTCTTCATTCACCGCTCAGATTCGATCTACAATGACCGCCCAGCAGAGCAATATCAGTTTCCTCGCCCGTACCTGCGCCGCGTCGAAGCATGCGTCGGCGACTGGATCATTTACTACGAGCCTAGCAAGGTAAACGATACCCGTGGCTATTACGCCGTAGCCAAAGTCCAACAGATCATTCCCGATCCTGTGACGCCTGACATGTATCTCGCTCTGATTGAGCCAGGAACCTATCTCGATTTCGTCAATCCTGTGCCATTTAACGGAACGGATGGTCTCGTTGAACGAAGCTTGCTCAACGACCAAGGACGGATTTCCGGTCGCGCCCAATCGGCGGTCCGCCCAATCAGTCCGGCCGATTTCAACCGCATTATTGATCTGGGCCTGGACACGAATGAGTTGCTGCTGCCGCGCGTTGATGGGGTCGGCACATCTACTGGTTTTCAGGATGAGCAGGCGCCATTCGAATTCGAGCAGAGCCGTGATCGCGTAAACTACATCGGATCGCGAATTGTGCGGGACCGCATTTTCCGTCGCATCGTCTTGCGCGCCTATGATGAGCGGTGCGCGATCACGGGACTGAAGCTGATAAATGGCGGCGGCCGAGCAGAGGTTTCTGCCGCCCATATTCGACCGGTCGAAGCGAACGGGCCTGATGTCATCAACAATGGGATCGCACTATCCGGTACGGCGCACTGGATGTTTGATCGCGGATTGATCAGCCTATCCGATGAGTTGGAAATCCTGATCTCGCGACAGGTCAATGACCTCGATAGCGTGCAGGCATTCATAAATAAGACTCGCCGCGCACTTCCGCCGGGCCGACGGTTTGAACGCCCGCATCCTCGTTTCTTGCGGTGGCACCGCGACCACTGCTTCAAGCAGTGAAGCACCGCCGGCGGGCGGCGTGTTGGTAGGTGAGTGGAACGGCCGCCTCTGACCCTAAGCCGCCCGTCGTTCGGTCATGCCACAAGTCCGCATCGGGTGGGGGGCGATCTTTTTTGCCTGTCCCGATTTGATCCGGTTCGTAGTTGCGGCTGGCTACAGGTCGGCAATACCGGCTTTCAGCAGTCCTTCGCGGACGTGCTGCACATCAGACTCCTGGGCATAGTGCAGGGTGGCGATAAATGGATCGAGGTCGAATTGGGGATCGAGCGTTCTGATCTTGCCTAGATGTGCCGCGGCCGCGATTTCGTCGCCGAGCCAGCCGTAGCAGGCAGCGGCGAAAGCGTGCTGAACCGAGTCCATGGTTGACAGATGCATGAAAGCTTCGATCGCTTTGCCATACTGGCGCGCCGCGAAATGCGCCTTCCCCAGATGGCTCCAGAACCGCTCCGGGTGGTGCGGGTTCAACTGCATTGCCTTGCGGATCCATTCAATTCCCTCTTCCGGCCTCCCCAGCCACGTCAATAACTCGCCTTGCTGCACCACCACGAGGTCGTAATTGGGATTGAGGGCGAGGGCGCGCTCTTGATGGTAGCGCGCTGTGGTCAGCTCATTGTTGTTCACGTTCACTGCGGCGAGGATGCGGTGGACATCGGCATCGTTGTCGTCCAGCGCCAGCGCCCTGTCCAGCGCTGCCATGATGTCGTTCCAGACGCCATCCCTGTCTTCGCACCAGTTATGGACCCAGGCCTGGCCGAGGATGCAGGCCCGCCAGGCATGGGCATGAGCATAATCGGGGTCGAGCGCGACGGCCCTGCCTATCAAGGTTTGCGCGCGTTCATTATCCGCAATCGTGCTTCGGTGATGCAGTACCTTGGCAGCAAGCACACATTCATAGGCGGCCATGTTTGCAGGTTTCGCCCGCGCGAGCTGGTCTCGCTGAGCCGCCTCGACACGACCGGGCAGCGTGGCTGCGATCGCCGCGGTCACCTCATCCTGAATCGCGAATATGTCGTCCAGCTTCCGGTCATATTTGTCTGCCCAAATATGAGCGTCATTCGTCGTGTCGATGAGCTGAACCGTCACGCGCACCCTGTCGCCGATCTTGCGGACGCTTCCCTCCACCAGGTATTGGACTTCGAGTTTCTCGGCCACCTCGCGCACATTCACGGCGCGGTTCTTGTAGACGAAGGCGGAATTGCGCGAGATGACGAACAGCTCATGGTGGCGGGACAGTTCGGTGATGATGTCCTCGGTCAGTCCGTCCGCGAAAAATTCCTGCTCGGAGTCGCCGCTCATGTTGTTGAATGGCAGCACCACTATCGAAGGTTTCGAGATGGATCGCTTTGCCTCGACTTCCGGCAGGACAGGACTGTCAAGCCCAATGCGATAGAGGCGAACCGGGCGGCTGATGTTCTTTAGCGTCTTCTCGCCCAGGTCCTCCATGGCAATTTCGAGACGGTCGGCAATTTGGGTCGCCACCGCTGCGGTCACGCAGATACCGCCGACGTCGGCGAGTTGCTCGATGCGCGAGGCAATATTGACGCCGTCGCCGAAAATGTCCTCATCTTCGAAAATGATGTCGCCGAGATTTATGCCGATCCTGAATTCGATACGCCGTTCTTGCGGCACATCCGAATTGCGCCGTTTCATGCGCTGTTGGATTTCCACGGCGCATTTCACGGCATCGGTCACGCTCTGGAACTCAACGAGCATGCCGTCTCCCGTGGTCTTGATGATCCGGCCCTTGTTCTTCGCGATGGCGGGATCGACCAGTTCTATGCGATGGGTCCGAAGGCGTGCGAGCGTGCCGGATTCGTCGGCCTCCATTAGCCGACTGTAGCCCGCCATATCGGCAGCCAGAATTGCGGCTAGTCTCTGTTCCATCGCTTGAACCAAAAACCAAGCCTATCCTTCTTGGGGAGCCAAATCCAGCAATTTGGGCTGGTGGCTGAATCAAGAAGTCTTCCTACCGCAGCAGCAAGAAAGGGCGGATCAGAACCTTCTGCCTTTCCGCCAGGTGGCTGCGAACTCGATCGCATCAATGGCGGGAGGGATCCGCGCGGCGTCAGACCGGAAACGTCCGCTATGAACACGAGTTGGGACCATAGTGGCTGCACTCGCTGACCTCTGCAAATGGCGCAAAGCGACGTAGATCTCGGCACCTGGCACGAAAATCTTAGACACGCTCAAAACCGAAGCTGTTCCTCTTGCCATCTAGGCATCCTTCCCCTAATCTCTCTGAGAAAACCTTTTCCCAAATCGCCCGCATCCGCTGACCTCACCAGTCAGCGCCTCGCAGGACGATAAGAGAAAACCTTTTTCCAACTAAGGGATTCGCCGCGCACATCATGGCTTCCGACGCCCAGCCAGTCTTCGCCAAGCCCGTCACGCTCCGAGAGGTAGCCGCCCTTGCCGGCGTCAGCGTCGCCACGGCCTCAAAAGCGCTGAACGGGCAGGGGCGGATGACCGCCGAGACGCGCGAGCGGATTCGCGAGACGGCACAGCGGCTTGGCTTTCGCCCGAACAGCCTGGCCCAGAGCCTGTTGCGGCGGCGCTCCTTCACCGTCGGGCTGTTGACCAACGACACCTATGGCCGCTTTTCGCTGCCGGTCATGTCGGGCATTTCGGATGCGCTGGTCGACAAGGGCGTCTCGGTGTTTCTCTGCAATGTCGAGGACGACAAGCGCCTCGGCCAGCTCCATGTCGACGCCATGCTCGACAAGCGCGTCGACGGCATCATCGCCACCGGCAAACGCATCGACCGCCATCTGCCGGTCGATCTGTCTAATCTCGGCGTTCCCACGATCTATGCTTTCACCCAGCCCGATCCTGGCGCCATCGCCTTTGTGTCTGATGATGCCGGCGGCGCGCGCCTGGCGGTCGAGCATTTTTGGCGGCTCGGGCGGCGGCGCATCGCCCATGTCACCGGGCCGGCGAGTTTTGCGGTGGTGCACGCGCGGGCACAGGCCTATCGTGACGTGCTGACCGAGAAAGACTTGCCGGTCATGGAACCATTGCTCGGATCGTGGTCGGAAGCATGGGGTCACGAGGCGGTGAAGAAGCTCTTCGACGGTGTGCGGTCGAAGAGTGGGGACGAAAAACCCGATGCCGTCTTTTGCGGCAACGACCAGATCGCGCGCGGCGTCATCGACGCGCTGCGCGAGCGTGGGCTGGATGTGCCGGACGATGTCGGCGTCATCGGTTTCGACAATTGGCAGATCGTAGCCGAGGCAACCCGCCCGCCGCTGACCTCCGTCGACATGAACCTGGCGGCACTCGGGCGCGAGGCCGGCCTCACCTTGCTTTCGCTCGTCGGCGGCGAACCCGCCGAGCCGGGCATCCGAAAACTGCCGTGCCGGCTGGTGGTGCGTCAGTCATGCGGCCGTCTGCCGGACGGCTGAGGCCAAGATAACGCGCGGGGAGCGCGGCCGCAGGAAAGAACCATGAGGAGAAAAACATGAGGAGGAGAACCATGAAGACCATAATTGCCGGGTTCGCGCTTGCCGCGAGCCTGTTTGCCTTCCCAGCCGCAGCCGCCGAGACCGCCAATATCTGGGTTCGGGCCGACGGCTCGAACTTCATGCCGCGCATCGTCGACGCCTTCAACAAGGGGCATGAGAGCCAGATCAAGCTGGACATCATCCCTAATGCCGAGATCATTCCGAAATACGGCGCGGCCGCCGCCGGCGGCACAGCACCCGATGCGCTGTCGCTCGACCTGATCTACACGCCGTCCTTCGCTGCCGCCGGCCAGTTGGAAGACATCACCGACTGGGCGAAATCCCTGCCTTATTTCGACAGCCTGTCGCCGGCGCACGTCAAGACCGGCACCTACAAGGGGCGCATCTACGGGCTGCCGTTCTCCGCCGATAGTTCGGTGCTGATCTGGAACAAGAAGCTGTTCAAGCAGGCCGGTCTCGACCCTGAAAAGGGCCCGACCAACTGGGCCGAGATCGAAGCCTATGCCGAGAAAGTCAACGCGCTCGGCGGCGACACTAGGGGATTCTATTTCTCCGGCAATTGCGGCGGCTGCAACATCTTCACCTTCACGCCGCTGATCTGGGCCTCGGGCGGCGACATCCTCACCGAGGACGGCTCGAAGGCGACGCTCGACAGCCCGCAGCTGCGCGGCGCCATCGACCTCTACCGCTCGATGGTCAAGAAGGACCTGGTGCCGGCAGGCGCGCAGACCGACACCGGCTCCAACTTCTTTGCGGCGTTTGCCGCCGGCAATATCGGCATCTCACCGTCCGGCGCGTTCGCCATCGGCGCGCTGAACACGCAATACCCAGACATCGACTATGGCGTCACCTTCCTGCCGGGCAAGGATGGCGGCTGGTCGTCGTTCGCCGGCGGCGACAATTTCGTCGTCACCAAGGGCACCACCAAGATCGCGGTGGTGAAGGAGTTCCTCGATTTCGCCTATTCGCTCGAAGGCCAGACCATCCTGGCGAAATATGGCAGCCTTCCGGTGCGCGGCGACATCGCCAATGAGGCGCTGAAGGAGCTCGACCCGCGCTACAAGGTCGCCGCAGAGGCGATGGCCAAGGGCCGCACGCCCTATTCGGTGGTGTTCAACGACCTGATCAACTCCGCCAACGGTCCGTGGAACCAGATGGTCAACGAGGTCTTCTTCGGCGAAGACGTCGATGGCGCCATCGCCAATGCGCAGGAAACCATGCAGTCGATCATCGACTCGGCGCCGCAACAGTAGGCGTTACCTCCCCTCGAGGGGAGGTCGGACCGCAGGTCCGGGTGGGGTCGTTGCGGCAGTGCTCGACGTTCTTTTGCGTCGGCGCGGGTCGGAGGCGATCCCACCCCCGGCCTTCGGCCGGACCCTCCCCTCAAGGGGGACGCAGCGTTAACAGCAGGGCTATCGCGTTGAGAAAAGACCCCCTCATCCGGCCGCTTCGCGGCCACCTTCTCCCCGCTGGGGAGAAGAGGCTGGCGCCAACGCTGGCGACCTCCTCTCCACTCGGGGAGAGGAGGTCGGATTGCCCCGAATTGCCCTTTGCAATTCGGTTAGCGATCCGGGTGAGGGGGTCTTTTCCCGTTGCGGTTGCCCTGAACCCAGTGAGCGGCCAGGCATGACCTCCATCGCAGCAATTTCCACCCCAGCGCGTCGCCGCAAACTGGTCGGCGCCGGCCGTCGGCAGTGGATCGGCCTGCTCTACGTCGCGCCGGCCGTCGCCCTTGTCGTCGTCTTCTTCATCATCCCGCTTTGCATGACGGCGTGGATGTCGCTGCACAACTGGCCGCTGATGGGCGCGCACAGCTTCATTGGCCTCGACAATTACTGGGCGATCCTGCGCGACACCAGGTTCTGGAACGCACTCAAATTCACCGGCTACTACACGGTGGTGGTGACGATCGCGATCTTCGCCGTCGCCTTTCCGCTGGCGCTTTTCATCGAAAGGCCGCGGCCGCTGACCGGCTTCTACCGGACGTCCTTCTTCATGCCGGCGGTCATCGGCTTCGCCTCGGCCAGCCTGCTCTGGTCTTGGCTTCTCAATGTCGATTCCGGCCTGTTCAGCCCGGCCGCCTTCGAACTCGGCCTGACCGAGAAGAAGGTCAATCTGCTGGCGACGTTCCAGCCGGCCTTCTGGTCGATCATCGCCATGGTCGTCTGGAAGGTGGCGGGCTTCACCATGATCATCCTGATGACCGGCCTGCAATCCATCCCGCCGGATCTGCAGGAGGCGGCGATGATCGACGGGGCAGGGCCGCTGGCGCGGTTTCGCGCCATCACTCTGCCGTTGATGCGCCGCACCCTGGCGCTGGCGCTGATCCTGTCGGTTGCCGGTTCGGTGCTCGCCTTCGACCAGTTCTACATCATCCTGCGCGGCGGGCCGCGCAACCAGACGCTGACTGCCGTCTACTGGATTTTCAATCAGTCGTTCGTGTCGTTCAAGCTCGGCTACGGCGCCGCATTGTCGATGATCCTGCTGATCATCCTGGTCGCGCTCAGCCTGATCCAGCTGCGGCTGCTGCGCCAACCGGAGGGCGTTGACTGATGGCGCAGGCAAGGAGCCGCAGAACCCGCATCGGCATGCAGATCGCCGAGCACTCGACGGGCATCATCGCCTCATTGCTGTTCCTGGCGCCGATCGTCTGGACCGTGCTTTCGGCGTTCAAGCCGGCGCAGGAGTCGCGTCAGCCGCCGCTGCCGCCCTGGCCGACGACGGGTTTTTCGGTCGAGAATTACGCCACGCTCAACACTTTCGGCGATGGCCTCTGGCTGCCGGCGCAAAACAGCATCTATGTCTCTGTCATGACGGTGGTGCTGTCGGTGATCGTCAGCGTGCTGGCCGGCTACGGTTTCTCGCGCTTCCGCTTTCCGCTGAAGAACCTGCTCTTCGTCGTCATCCTGTCGACGATCATGATCCCGTTCCAGTCGATCCTGACGCCGATCTTCCTGGTGCTGACCAAGATCGGCCTGCACAACACGCTGACCGGGCTGGTCTGCGTCTATGTCACGCTGCAGCTGCCGTTCTCGATCTTCATGATGCGCAACGCCTTCGACGCGGTGCCGCGCGAGATCGAGGAAGCCGCCCGCATGGACGGCGCCAACAATGTCACCATGCTGCTGAGGGTGATGCTGCCGCTGGTCTGGCCGGGCATCGTCACCATCGCGCTGTTCGCATTCCTCGGCGCCTGGAACGAATTCCTGGCGGCGCTGGTGCTGATGACGGACCAGTCCAAATTCACGCTGCCGATCATGATGACGGCGCTGCAGTCCGGCCGCTTCGGCGCCATCGACTGGGGCGCGGTGCAGGCCGGCGTCACCGTGATGATGGTGCCATGCCTGGTGCTCTTCCTGTTGCTGCAGCGCTTCTACATCCGCGGCCTCATGGCAGGGGCCGTGAAGTGACCAATCGAATCGAACCGGAGTAAATTGATGACCGCATCGCAATCCGTCAGTCAGGGCACTACGCCGGGCCAAACCGGCAAGTTGGGCAAGCCAAAACTCGCCTTCCGTCCGCTGCCCGTGCCGCAGGTCGATGTGCGCGGCTTCTGGGGCGACCGTGTCGATGCCGTCGCGACCAGGACCGCCGATATCCTCTATGACCGCTGCGTCGAGGCGCGCATGCTGGAGCAGATCGACCCTGACCGGCCGTCGCCCGGCGTCGTCATTCCGTTCCACTCACCCTCGCCGGACGAGGCAGCCACCGCCGGCAACGAGTTCACGGGATCTACGGTGACGACCCAGATGTTCTGGGACAGCGATTGGGGCAAAACCATCGAGACCGCGGCCTACTCGCTCTATCGCCGCCGCAATGACGAGCTGGAGCAGAAGATCGACGCCGTCATCGACATGTACGGCAAGCTGCAGCAGCCCGACGGTTATCTGTCGAGCTGGTACCAGCGCATCCAGCCCGGCTTGCGCTGGACCAACCTGCGCGATTGCCACGAGCTTTATTGCGCCGGCCACCTGATCGAAGGTGCGGTCGCCTATTACCAGGCGACGGGAAAGCGCAAGCTGCTCGACATCATGTGCCGCTATGTCGACCATATCGCCGAGACGTTCGGTCCCGAGCCCGGCAAGAAGAAGGGTTATTGCGGCCACGAGGAGATCGAGCTGGCGCTGGTCAAGCTCGCGCGGGTCACAGGCCAGCAGAAATACATGGACCTCGCAAAATACTTCATCGACCAGCGCGGGCAGCAGCCGCATTATTTCGACGAGGAGGCGCGTGCCCGCGGCGTGGACCCCAGAGCGTATCATTTCAAGACCTACGAATACAGCCAGTCGCACAAGCCGGTGCGCGATCAGGACAAGGTCGTCGGCCATGCGGTCAGAGCGATGTATCTCTATTCGGGCATGGCCGACGTCGCGACCGAGTATGGCGACGACACGCTGCGGGTGGCGCTCGACCGGCTGTGGGACGATCTCACGACCAAGAACCTCTACATCACCGGTGGCATTGGACCATCGTCGCACAATGAGGGTTTTACCGCCGACTACGACCTGCCCAATGACACCGCCTATGCCGAGACCTGCGCTTCGGTCGGATTGGTGTTCTGGGCGAGCCGCATGCTCGGCATGGGTCCGAATGCCCGCTATGCCGACATGATGGAGCGAGCTCTCTACAACGGTTCGATCTCGGGCCTGTCGCTCGACGGCTCGCTGTTCTTCTATGAAAATCCGCTGGAAAGCCGGGGGGAGCACAACCGCTGGAAATGGCATCGCTGCCCGTGCTGCCCGCCCAATATCGGGCGCATGGTGGCTTCGATCGGCAGCTATTTCTACAGTCTGTCGGACGATGCACTCGCCGTCCATCTCTATGGAAACAGCACGGCTCGTTTCGATATCGCGGGGACGCAGATAGAGCTGACCCAGGCCAGCATTTATCCATGGGACGGCGCGGTGTCGATCGGCGTCGAACCCGAGGCGCCGACCGAGTTTACCTTGCACCTGCGCCTGCCAGCCTGGTGCCGCAAGGCGGCGCTCAAGGTGAACGGGGAGGCAGTCGATCTGGAGGATGTAATCAACGACGGCTACGCCGCAATCCGCCGCGAATGGCGCAAGGGCGATCAAGTCGAGCTAGATCTCGAAATGGCCGTCAACCGTCTCTACGCCAATTCGGAGGTGCGGCAGGATATCGGCCGCGTCGCGCTTGCCCGCGGCCCGCTGATCTATTGCGTCGAGGAGACCGACAATGCCAGCCAACTGCACCGCATCGCCTTGCCAAGGACGGCAAACATCGAGGCGCGTGAGCAGCCCAACCTTTTGGGGGGCATCGTCACGCTCTCGGCCGTCGCCAAAAAAGAGGCCTCTGAAAACTGGAAAGACGGGCTCTACCGCACCGAACCACCGGCGGTGGAGGAGACGAAAGTTACCGCCGTTCCCTATTTTGCCTGGGACAACCGCGATCCCGGCGAGATGCTCGTCTGGCTGAGAGACTCGTGATCCGGGGACGAAGATGATGCCGCCGACGAAAGGAATGTCTTGAATTTGCCCCGGCGGCGCTAATTTAAAGGGGAGAGTGGCGCCAGCCACTCGAATGGGTGGAGGCAGAGTTGGCGCTCGAAGATGTCGCGCGTGCGAGCGCTGGCGCTCGCGCCATGTTCCTGTCCGCCGCAGCGGTGCCGTTGCTGTTTGTGATCAGCGGACTGGCTATTCGCTATGCAGCATTTGCTTCTGTGTCGGAGGAAACAGGTTTCGAGGCTTATGCCCGTGCGCTCTGCCGCTGGGATTGCGCCTGGTATATCGGCATCAGCGAACAAGGTTACGAGCGCTTTCCCATTCCAGACCACAGCAATGTCGGTCGCTGGGGCTTCTTCCCGCTCTACCCGATGCTGGTCGCGGCGATCCGGTCTGTTTTCCCTTTCCCTACGATACTGATCGCGACGATCACATCGATTGCGTGCAGCTACGCCGCCTGTCTGGTGGCATGGCCGCTGCTGGACAAGAACATGCGCGCTTATGTGCTGTATTGCGCTTTTCTGCTGAGCGGCCCGTTCTCCTTTCACTTCACGACCTTCCTGAGCGAACCTCTTTTCGTGCTCCTGACCTCGTGCGTTTTTCTGGCGCTCAAGCGCTCCAGCTATCTCGCCGCGGGTGTATCATCCGCGCTGCTGTCGGCGACCAGGCTCGTCGGGGTCTTCGTCGTATTTGCGACCGTGATTCAAATATTCAGGGAGCACCGCGAGCAGGGCGGGTCGACGCTGTCTTTCCCGCGCTGGGTGCTTGGCCGGCCGGATCTGCTGGTCGCTGTCCTCATCTCGCCTGCCGGTTTGTTCGCTTACATCCTGTTTCTTTACCTTACTGTCGGGGACGGCTTTGCGTTCTTGCACATCCAGCGGGCCTTCGGACGCGTGGCCGGCAATCCGCTGGTCTTTCTATGGGACGGGCTCTCAGCTGTTCCGACCATCGGATGGGTGCCCACGGCGCCGCAATGGAGCGCGCTGGCCGCGATCACCGGATTGGCGCTGTCGGCCGTTCTGGCGGCTCGCAGGCAATATGGCGCGGCACTCTTCTGCGCGCTCTGCATCATCCTGCCGCTGATCACCAACCTGGCCTCGATGGTCAGATACGTCATTGGGCTTGCGCCTGTGACAATGATGCTCGTCGTCCTGTTGTCGGCGTCGAGGCTCATTTGGCTCGCAGCTTTGGTTCTCTTCCTCGGCGCCTGTTATTTCATGACTGTGGCGTGGATCGGAGGCTACCTTGCCTTGGTCTGACACTCTGGGGCGTTACAGACGCGCCGCCTCGCTCGGCGGCTACGCGCTCGCGGCGGTTCTGGCCGGGTCCGAGATCGTCATCCTTGCGCTTGCTCTCAATCCAAACGTCAATGCCGATTATCGCGCCTATTACATCGATCGGACGACGACCTGCCTCAATCGCGATGCCGTCGGCAGCTACACACTTGGTCAGACGGTATCGTTCCGGAACGACGGCGCTAAGCAGGCAGCCGGCATAAAGGTCTGCGGCTGGTCGGGACCCGTCGCCGACGGCACCCATTCCCTGGGCGAGACCTCGCGGCTCCGCGTGAAGATACCGCCGCTGCGCGACGAGCTGACAGCCACGCTGCAGATGGCCGCCGTCATTCGTCCTCCACAGATCACGCAGAGGGTTGTGATCTCGGTGAACGGTGTTCGGGCGCATGCGGTGACGCTGTCGGGCAAAGAACCCCGAACGGTCTCGTTCGTCATTCCATCGGCGCCGCTCGGTAAGGCCGATACACTCGAAATTGCCTTCGATTATCTCGACGGCATTCCGCCAACTCCGGCCGCCAGCAACATCTATAAGCGCTCCATCAAGCTGGTGTCGTTCCGGCTGGATGACATTGAGGTGGATTAGGTAGAGCGGTTGCCTTGCTGGCCGGGTCTTCGCTGCGCAAAAACCCAACGGTCGAGCATGAGCAGATTGACCGCGGGAATAAGCAGGCACGTAACCAGAATTGCAATGATGGGCGGCAGGCCGAGTTTTGCCGTCAAAAGCGCCGCCGCCAAGTAGGCCACGGCGAAGCCTGTCGCCGTCAGCAGGACAAAGCGCGCAGCTTCCGATCGGTGCGATCCGCTCGACATGAAGGTTACTGATTTGTGGGCGAAATACGAAAACACGGCAGCCGCGGCGTAAGCCGCAAGCGACGCCTGGACAGGCGAGAAGCCGATCCATTCCGATTTGACCAAAGCGATAGCCAAGACGGCGTACAGGATCGTCGCGGCGATGCCGACCAACCCGAAGCGCGCCAGCAGCTTCAGCCCGGCGCCGGCGGTCGAATGGTCCTCAGACATGCGCACTGCACGCATACTGGGCTCCGAGCGGTAGCGGCGCGAGCAGGCGCTCGAGTCTTCTGGCAAAAGGCCTGGCCGACGGCAGCAGCAGGAAGTGCTCGGATCGGATATCCCTGAATCCCGTCTTCTGAAAGAGGGACATTGCTTTGGCTGCGTTGAGCAGGACCGCGTCCTGGTCGAACGGACACCGGAACACCGCAAGACGCGTCAGCAGGTTATAGGGATTGTGCTCGATGATGCAGGCGACGCCGCCGGGCCGCACGACGCGCCGCATCTCCCGGAAGAAATCGAGCCAGGAGACGGGCGGAACGTGATGAACGACGCAACTGGCGAACGCCAGATCGAACGCGCCGTCCTCGTAAGGTAGGCTCGGCGTGGTACAGGCGCGGTAGGTCACACGTGGATTGTCCTGGCCGGCTCGCAGGATCGATTGTTCCGAGACGTCGCAGCCATCCAGGCGCTCGAAGACGCCTTCGAGATAAGGGTGGAGCGACCCGACGCCGCAGCCGACATCCAGCGCCCGCACACCCGCGCCCCCCTGTCGTAGCTTTCGCTCGACCACGAGACGCCGCAGCAGGTCGGCTTTGGCGATCAGAAAGAAGTCGTGCTTCAGCCCGGAAAACCGGATGGATCCTTCTACCAAGTCGCCATAATCGGATTTATAGCTGTCGAAGAGTTCGGCCATCAGCCGAGGCTCCGTTCCTGGGTTTTCGAAACGATCGACGGCTCTCTCCAGAGGCGGCGGTGGCACGCATCGCGTTATCGAAGCCGGTGACTCGGTCAATCACGTAAAGCGGACGGCGTTTGACCTCGGCGTGGATGCCGCCGACATAAAGCCCGACCACGCCGGTCATGAAAAGATTGATGCCGCACAAAAGCGACACGATCACCACCGTGGATGTCCAGCCAGCTATGATGCCGGTTTCGAAAATCCAGGCGAAAATGGCGTAAGCGCCGAACACTACCGCAAGCGCCGAAATTGCCAATCCGCCCCACAGCGCCAGGCGCAGCGGTTTCTCGGAGAAGCTGACGATGCCGTGTACGGCAAGGTGCATCATCTTCCAGAATGGGTATTTGGTCTGGCCCAGGGGCCGCGCCGGGCGTTCGAAAGGCACCGCCGTCTGCTTGAACCCCATCCAGGCGAACATGCCCCGGACGAAGCGGTCGTGTTCGGGCATTTGCTTGAAGGTTTCCAACGCCTTGCGTCCGACCAGGCGAAAATCGCCGACGTCTCGCGGGATGTCGACCGACGTCATTTTCTCCAGCAGACGATAGAAGAGGCTGGCCGTGATGCGCTTGAACCAGGATTCGCCCTCACGTCTGACACGGCGGGCATAGACGATCTCGAAACCTTCCTTCCATTTCGCCACCAGATCGAGAACCACCTCCGGCGGGTCTTGCAAGTCGGCATCCATGACGATGACGGCATCGCCCGCAGCCGCGTCCATGCCGGCGGTGATCGCGACCTGGTGGCCGAAATTGCGGGAGAGTTCGATCAGCCGGAAGCGCGGCTCGACAGCGAGCACGTTTCGAAGATATTCGACGCTTCCATCGAGGCTTCCGTCATCGACGAAAATGGCCTCTGTTTCTCCGTCCAACCGGCCAACCAGCCAACTGATCCGCTCGATCAGCCGAGGCAGCACCTGTTCTTCATTGTATATGGGAAGGACCAGCGAGTAGCGCGGTGGCGATACGGTCACCGCAGTCCTGATGTTTTGGATCACAGAGTCTCGCATGCAATTGAAACTGGAAGGCAAGCTACAAAGTTCCAAGGTTACATAAGAAATCGCTAAATTTAGCGGTTTCGGGCAGGTGCCGATCGTGAGTGGAAAGGACAAGGGCGTTACCGCAATCGCACGTCCGTATGTGGTCGGAGCACGGCGTCAAAGGGCCATCGGCCAGTCCGAAATCGCTGCGAAGCAGCCTTTGAGGACCCGCTCCGATCATGCCGCTTAAAGCCGAGTGTCTGCTGGCCGATCTATCCTGCTTGCCACTTCTGCCATTGCACAAGCCACATCGGAACAATAGATGGTGCGGAGCGGCCGCCCCGGCGGAAAACAGGACTATGCACATGACCGATACGCTGGACTCAGCGAAATTGACCGACCGCGTCGCGGCCCTGGTCGAGGCTGCCAAACGGGCCGGCGCCGACGCCGCCGACGCGGTTGCGGTGCGCGGCCGTTCGACCGGCGTGTCGGTGCGGCTTGGCAAGGTCGAGGGCACTGAGGCGTCCGAGAGCGAGGATGTTTCGCTACGCGTCTTCGTCGGCAAGCGCGTGGCGAGCGTCTCGGCAACCGCTGCCTCCGACCCGAAAGCGCTAGCCGAGCGCGCCGTGGCGATGGCGAAAGTCTCGCCGGAAGATCCCTATCAGGGCCTCGCCGATCCGTCCTTGCTGGTCAAGAAGCCGCGCGACCTCGATCTGTTCGATCCGACGGAAGTCTCGGCCGACCAGTTGAAGGAAGCGGCGCTGGCCGCGGAAGCGGCGGCCCTTGCCGTCAAGGGAGTTACCAATTCAGCCGGCAGCGGCGCCAGCGCCGGGCTTGGCGGGCTGGTGCTCGCCACCTCGCACGGCTTTGTCGGCCACTACGTCGCGTCGCGCTTTTCGCGCTCGACCAGCGTGATCGCCGGTGAGGGCACCGGCATGGAACGCGACTATGAATTCTCCTCGCGCCAGCATTTCTCCGACCTGGACGCGCCCGAGGACATCGGTCGCAAGGCCGGCGAACGCGCCGCGCGGCGCATCGGCGCGCGCAAGGCAGCGACCGGGCCGGTCGATGTGGTGTTCGACCCGCGCGTCGCCCGCGGCATTGCCGGTCATCTCGCCGGCGCCATCAACGGCGCGTCCGTCGCGCGCAAGACCAGCTTTCTGCGCGACATGATGGGCAAGCAGGTGGCGGCGGCCGCGATCACCGTCACCGACGAGCCGCTCCGGCTGCGCGGCCAGGCGTCGCGTCCGTTCGACGGTGAAGGCATCGAGGGCGAAAAGCTGCTCATGGTTGAGAGGGGCGTTTTGAACCACTGGTTCCTCTCAACCTCGGCCGCGCGGGAATTGGGGCTGACCACCAACGGGCGCGGTTCGCGCAACGGCTCCTCCGTCTCGCCGTCATCAACCAACCTCGCTATCGAGCCGGGCGAGCGGACGCCCGAAGACCTCATCAAGTCGCTCAAATCAGGCTTTTACGTCACCGAAGTGTTCGGCCAGGGCGTCGACATGGTGACTGGCGAGTACAGCCGCGGCGCTTCCGGCATCTGGATCGAAAATGGCGAGCTCGCCTATCCGGTTGCGGAAGTGACCATCGCCTCGAACCTGAAGTCCATGTTCCTCAACATGGTTCCGGCGAGCGATCTCGATCGAAATTTCGGCACCGCCGCACCAACGCTTCTGATCGAAGGCATGACCCTTGCCGGAGCTTGACCAGGTCACTTCCGCCGGGGCTCGCGAGGATCTGCCACTGCTGCGCGACGCCGCCCGCGAGGCGGGCGCCATCGCCATGCGCTATTTCGGCAACAATCCGCAGGTGTGGATGAAGGGCGGCACCTCGCCGGTGAGCGAGGCCGATCACGCCGCCGACGCGTATCTGCGCGAAACCTTGCTTGCAGCGCGGCCGGACTATGGCTGGCTGTCGGAGGAGACGGCCGACGATCCGGCAAGGCTTGCCGCCCGCCGCACCTTCGTCGTCGATCCGATCGACGGCACGCGCGGCTTCCTCGAAGGCCTTCGCTCCTGGTGCGTCAGCGTCGCGGTGGTCGAAGACGGTCGCACCCTTGTCGGCGTTCTCGAATGTCCCGCCACCGAGGAGACCTATTGGGCGCTGCCCGGTGAGGGGGCGTTCCTGAATGGCGGTCGCATTGCCGTGCGCCGCCCGGCAGCAATGGTCGAAATCGGCGGGCCGAAGCCATTGATAGGGCTGATGCCGGCGGAATGGCAGGGCCGGCTGAGCCGCGTGCCCTATATTCCCTCGCTCGCATACCGGCTGGCGATGGTCGCCAGTGGCAGGCTCGACGCGACCTTCGTCAAACCCAACGCCCATGACTGGGACATCGCCGCGGCGGATCTCATCCTGCGCGAGGCCGGCGGCGCATTGCTCGACCAGAATGGCCGCGCACCGCGCTATGCCGGCGAAGTGATCCACCACGGCGCGCTGGTTGCTGGCAGCGGCGAACTGCTCGCCGTGCTCTCGGGCATCATCGCAGGGCTGGACGGTTGAACATATCATCAATGGTTCCAAAGTCGGCGGCTTTGGTCTAGACCTGTCACAAACTCACGATATGTGAAGGACCGACATGACCGCGGAAGACGGAAAGAAGCAGCTTTTGCACCTGGTGTTCGGAGGCGAACTGAAGACGCTGGGCGGGACAGAATTCCGTGATCTCGACGCGCTCGACATCGTCGGCATCTATCCGGATTATCAATCCGCGCAAACGGCGTGGAAAGCCAAGGCCCAAGCCAGCGTGGATAACGCCCACATGCGTTATTTCGTCGTTCACCTGCACCGGTTGCTCGACCCCGACAACAAGGCCGCCGGTTGACATTGATGGATCATGAAGCCGTGAAAGGGCCGACCACGAGGTCCGCGGCAAGGGGGCGCCGCGGTGGCACCTCGAAGACGTTCTGGCGCAAAATACGCGAACCGCTGGCGCAATCGCGATTCATCAAGAACGCCATCGCCAGCCTATTTGCGCAGTTCGTTCGCATCATCCGCCTGACCAACCGTGTCGTCGACGGGTCGGCGCAGATATCGGGCGGCGCCCACTCGCAGTTCGAACCCATCATCATCGCGCTATGGCACGGCCAGCATCTTCTGACTCCGGCCTACTATCCCAAAGGACGGCCGCTGGTCGCCATGGTGTCGCGTAGTGCCGATGCCGAGCTCAACGCACTGATGATCGAGAAATTCGGCATCGAGGCGGTGCGCGGCTCGGGCGGACGCGAAAGCTCGAAGCATCGCGACAAGGGCGGCGCCAAAGCGCTGATTGCCCTGAAAAAGTCACTCGCCACCGGCAAGAACGTCGCCATGATCGCTGACATTCCGCATGGCACGCCGCGCGATGCGGGGCTTGGTATCGTTCTCCTGGCGCGGCTTTCGGGCCGACCGATCCTGCCCGCCGCCATCGCCACCAGCCGCCGCAAGGTGCTGGAACGCAGCTGGGACAAGACCACGATCAATCTACCGTTCGGGCGCTCCTCGATCGTCGTTGGAGCGCCGGTGTTCGTTCCGGCCAATGCGGATGAGGCCGAAATGGAACGCAAGCGCCAGGAGGTCACGGCCGCGCTCAACGCCGCGACCGCCGAGGCCTATCGCCTCGTGGATGGCTCAAAATGAGCGAGCGCTGGGCGCGCACTTTCCTGACGGCGTATCGTTTCGCAGGCGCAGTTGCCTACCCGCTGATCGGACCCTATGTCGCCTGGCGCACCTCCAGGGGCAAGGAGGACCGAATTCGCCGGCGCGAACGCTATGGCATCGCCGGGCGCGAGCGCCCCGAGGGACCGGTGATCTGGATCCACGCGGCGAGCGTCGGCGAGACAATCGCCGTCGTGCCGCTGGTCGAGAGCATCCTCGACTACGGCGTCAACATCGTGCTGACGACGGGGACTGTCACCTCCGCTCAGGTTGCCGACGAACGGCTCGGCGACCGTATCATCCACCAATATGTGCCGCTCGACCTCAAACCGGCGGTCAGCCGCTTCCTCGACCATTGGCGGCCGGATCTGGCGATCATCGCCGAATCGGAGATCTGGCCGATGACCATCCTGGAGCTCGGCGCGCGCCGTGTGCCGCAGGTGCTGGTCAACGGCAGGCTGTCGGACCGTTCGTTCAAATCCTGGAAGAAACGCGCCAACATCGCCGAGGCGCTGTTCGAGAATCTCGCCCATGTTGTTGCCCAGTCGGATGTCGACGGCGAGCGCTTCCTCTCGCTCGGCGCCCGGCCGGTCACCGTATCCGGCAATCTCAAGGTCGACACCACGCCGCCGCCGGCCGATGAAAGGGCGCTGTACACGCTGAAGCGCCAGATCGGCGCCCGCCCGACCTGGGCGGCGATCTCGACCCATGACGGCGAGGAGGTGGTCGCTGCCGAGGTTCACGCGATGCTGCACAAGCGTCACCACGGTCTTTTGACGATCGTCGTGCCGCGCCATCCCGATCGCGCCGAAGCGCTTGCCGCGCAGATTTCCGGCATGGGCCTGAAAGTCGCTCGGCGCAGCAAGGGCGACCGGATCATCGCCGATACCGACATTCTGCTGGGCGACACGATGGGCGAGATGGGGCTTTATCTCCGGCTGACAGAAATCGCCTTCGTTGGTCGTTCGCTCACCTCGGAGGGCGGCCAGAACCCGCTGGAGCCGGCCATGCTCGACACGGCGGTGCTGGCCGGCCGCAATGTCCAGAATTTTCGCGAGACCTATCAGCGCCTGCTCGACAGCGGCGGCGCCAAGCTGGTGCGCGACCGCGACATGCTGGCCGGTGCCGTCAATTTCCTGTTGAGCAACGAGGTGGCTCGCCATGAGATGATGGCGGCCGGCGCGGCGACCGTCGACGAGATGCGCGGCGCGCTGGCGCTCACGTTGAAGTCGCTCGAACCCTACATTCAGCCGTTGGTCGTCAAGTCGCGCCTCAAGGGCGCCAACGGCCGCTAAGATGGCCAGCGAAGCGCCCCCCTTCTGGTGGGAAGAACCGGACTGGCGGGCGCTGGCGCTGGCGCCGCTGTCCGCGATCTATGCGCTCATTGCCGGCCGCCGCATGCGCTCAGCAGCGCGCGAAAAGGTCGAGGCGCCGGTGCTGTGCGTCGGCAACTTCACCGTCGGCGGCACCGGCAAGACGCCGGTGGCGATCGCCCTGGCCCGGCAGGCCAGGCGCATGCAGCTCAATCCCGGTTTCCTGTCGCGCGGCCACGGCGGCTCCTTCGCGCAGCCGCATGTCGTCGATCCGCATCATGACGCCGCCAAGCATGTCGGCGACGAACCGCTGCTTTTGGCCGAGCACGCGCCGGTCGCAGTGACGCCGAACCGTGCCGCCGGCGCGCGCCTTCTGCTGGAAAAGCATGGCTGCGATTTCCTGATCATGGATGACGGTTTCCAGAGCGCGCGCATCCATATCGACTATGCGCTGGTCGTCGTCGATGCACGCTACGGCGTCGGCAACGGCCACGTCATTCCTGGCGGTCCGCTCAGGGCTGATATCGTCGACCAACTGGTTTTCACCAGCGCGCTGTTGAAGATGGGCGAGGGCCTTGCTGCCGATGCGGTCGTCCGCCAGGCGGCGCGTGCCGGCCGGCCGATCTTCGAGGCGCGTACACTGCCAAGCAGCAAGGCGGGGCTGGCCGGCAAGCGATTTCTCGCCTTTGCCGGCATCGGCCATCCCGACAAATTCTTCGACACGGTCCGTGAGGCCGGCGGCGAGGTTGCGCTGACCCGGTCGTTTCCGGACCATCATTTCTATGGCAAGGACGAGCTTGCCGAACTGGCAACGACAGCGCGAGGTGCCGGACTTGGCCTCATCACCACCGCCAAGGACGCCGCCCGGCTGCGCCATGATGCCGCGTCCGCCGATTTCCTCGGACAGCTCGATGTGCTGGAGATCGACACCGTGTTCGATCCCGACCACGTGCCTGAACGCATCATCGACGAGACGCTGGATGCCTGGCGGCAGCGAAAGCTTCAGGGCTGACTTGCAGCCGATCCGGAAGCTGGTTTAGCGCCGGCTGCGCATTTCGGGATTTGCCTCGATCTCGCGGCGCAGCGAGGCCGCGGCACTCGCATAGGGCTCCTGCCTGGCGACGCTCCAATATTTGAGCTCATCGAGCGGGATGCTTTCGCCGGTGACCGCGCAGCGCACGAAGGCGCCGGGGCTGGTCACCTGGAAGTCGCCGTCTAGGTAGCGGATACGGGCTTCCTTGCCGCCGGGGCCTTCGAAGCGGTTCATCATGACATGGAGCCAAGGTTCATGAGGATGTCATCGCCACAAAATGCCGGCAAGGTCAAGCTTGGAGCGAGACAAGATTGGGTTTGGTCGGCTCTGTTTCAGGACAACCAGCCGAGCAAGCCGGCTAAGTGGATGTCCGGCATCCTACTGCTCGGCTACGATGAAATCCTCGATCTTTTCCGCCGCCAGCCCGGCCTGGGCCGCGATGCGCCGGGCAAGCTCGGCGGCGGCGGCGCGCGGTCGCCCTACAGGCCGGTCGAGCCAGTAGGATATCGGGCTGAGAACGATGCGGTCGTCCACAGCGACGATGCGGCCTGACTTCAGTTGATGCTCGATCATTGGCGGCCGCGCCAGCGCAATACCGAGGCCGTGGGCGGCAGCATCGAGCACCAGATTGTAGTCCTCGAAGCGGCGGTCCTGTGGACGCGGGCGATAGTCCATGTCCTGGGCGGCAAACCAGGCGCGCCAGGCCGAAGCGTCCGAATCATTGATCAACGGAAATTTGAGCAGCCGGGCTGGGTCGCCACGGCCGATCTCCCTAGCGAGGTCCGGCGAGGCGACCGGAAACACATGTTCCTCGAACAGCTGTACCGAGACACGGCTGGGAATGCGGCCGCGGCCGCAGCGGATCGACAGATCGATGCCCTCGTCGGCAAGATCCGCCTGACGGATATCGACGTCGAGCACGATGCGCAGCTTGGATGGGTTGTTTTCCAGCGCCGCCATGCGCGGCATCAGCCACAGCCCGCTGACCGAGGGGATAGAGGTCAGCCGCACCACGGCGGTGCCGCGCGGCTCGATCCAGCGGTCCGAATTGCTGGATATCAGCGCAAAGGCCTCAGTGGTGCGCAGATGCAGCCGGTTGCCTTCGATCGTGAGCGAAACGCCGCGCGCGCCGCGATCGAACACTTTCAGCCCGAGCCAGTCCTCGAGCTTGGCGATCTGCCGGCTGACGGCGCCATGGGTGAGATTGAGTTTTTCGGCAGCGGCCGAAAAGCTGCCCGTCCGCGCCGCGGCGTCGAAGGCGCGCAGGGTTTCAAGCGGCAACATCGCATCCGAGCTGTGATCCATAGTCACAGGTGATCCTCGATTTGGTCGTTTGTCAACCGGTCAGGAAAGGCGTTTTGTGTCTTCAGGACAATAAAGGCCCGAGGGTACGAGATGAACGCCTGTACCGGCACGTTGAATTCGACACAGCGGATGGACACCACAGCAGTTATTGCTGTGGCACTAACAGTGGTCGGCTGGGCCTCAGCCTTTCCGGCGATCCGCGCCGGCCTCGTGGCTTTCGGGCCGCTGGAACTTGGCGCGCTGCGCTTCGCCATCGCGGCGGTGCCGGCGGCGATCTTCCTCGCCGTCAAGCAGCCGGCGCTGCCCCGGCTCGATGAATTGTGGCGCTTTGCCTTCGGCGGCGCCGTCTTCGTTGCGTTGTACACGGCAATGCTCAATTTCGGCGAGCTGACCGTCTCGGCCGGTGCTGCCGGCTTCATCATCAACGTCAGCCCGATCTTCACCGCGATCATGGCGATGGCGCTGCTCGGCGAACGCTTCTCAGGCGTGGCCTGGGCCGGCACATTCCTGTCCTTCGCCGGCATCGGCATCATCGCGATGGGCGAGGGGCAAGGGTTGCATTTCGACAACGGCGCGCTGCTGATCCTGGGCTCGGCGCTGTGCTCGGCCGTCAACACCATCGTCCAGAAGCCGCTGTTTGCCCGTCATCATCCGCTGACCATTTCAGCCTCGAACATGGTGCTCGGCGCGCTCTGCCTGTTGCCTTTCCTGCCGAGCGGCCTGGCGCAGGCGGCGGTTGCCGATAGCGCCGGCCTCGGCGCCGTGATCTTTCTCGGCATCGTGCCCAGCCTCATCGCCTACGCCGCCTGGGCAACAGCACTTTCCCGTCTGCCTGCAGCCCGTGCCTCGAACTTCCTCTATCTGGTTTCGCCGGTGGCGACGCTGATCGGCTTCTTCTGGCTGGGCGAGGTACCGACGCTGCTCGGTGTTCTCGGCGGCGCGCTGGCGCTTGGCGGCGTGATCGTGGTGAATTTGAAGAGGTGAGACAAAAGGTTGAAGCCGTTTCCAGACTCAAAAACAAAAATTGAGAACCGTATCCGCCAGCGTGCAGACATCCAGAGGAAGCACAGCTATGGTCAGCTGCCTTTCGTTGGGGGAACGGGATGGGAAGACTGTCCATATCGGCAATTTGTTTCGTTTTGCTGCTGACCGGGAAAGCCGCTGCCGGCTGGTATCAGGTCGACAACTACGAAGGGTCCATTGGACCGAACCCAGTCCATCTATCCCTGCAGAGATATGACAGCTTCGGCAGCGGGATCACGGTCGAGGGGAGCTATTTCTATGACGCGGAGCAAAGCCCGATAGCAGTGTACGGCAAGATCAGTGGTACCAGCGTCTCCCTTTGCGAAATTGCGGACGACAAGGAATTCGACCAGGTGCTGGTCATGGGATCGAAAACGCCCGTCGATACCACCGGATGCCCGTTTTCTCTCAACGTTGGCGAGCGCGGTGCAACAGGGACCTGGAGCAAGGGCCCGGACAAATTCCCCGTCACGCTGAAGAAGGTCGCAAGCCTCGACAATAACGGCAAGGCGAAGATTGACGGAACCGTCGAGATTCCCTTTTGGGCGCAGACAGCTACCCACAGATTTGCCGGGGTTTATGAAAAGGCTGGCTTTCTTGCCTGCATGACGAAGCTGCAAGTTATCAACAAAAAGAGGAAGAAGATTGTTCAGGTGATCCGGTTCGGCGGCGATGATTGCAACGCCGGCATTCTTATGACAGCCATCTATATGAACGTTCAAAAACAGACAGAAAGAAACTTAGAAGTTATTTCGGTGAATTTTGGCGGCAGCAGCAGCGGCTATACGCAGGATTATGTTTTCTCTGTTAGAACAAAGAAGTATCAGCAACTGGTGGATTGACCAGCCACGTGACCTGGTATCGCCAAGGCAACACCTACCGCCGACCGAACAGCCTCTCGATATCCGCCAGCTTGAGCTCGATGTAGGTCGGGCGGCCGTGGTTGCAGGTGCCGGAACCGGGCGTCGCCTCCATCTGCCGCAGCAGCGCGTTCATCTCTTCCGGTTTGAGCAGCCGCCCGGAACGCACCGAGCCGTGGCAGGCCATGGTCGCCGCTATCCTGTCCAGCCGCTCTTTCAGCGTATCGACCGTGTCGTTGTCGGCGATCTCGTCGGCGAGGTCGCGTACCAACTGCTGGACATTGGTCTCGCCGAGCATCGACGGTGTTTCGCGCACGGCGACGGCACCGGGGCCGAAGCGCTCGATGCCGAGGCCGAAGCGGGCCAGCGTCTCGGAATGTATGGCGAGCCGCTCGGCATCCTCTTCCGGCAGGTCGACGATCTCCGGCAGAAGCAGCATCTGCGATGGCACGGCGCGCGAATGCAGCGCGTTCTTCAAGGCCTCGTAGACCAGCCGCTCATGCGCCGCGTGCTGGTCGACGATGACAAGCGAATCCCTGGTCTGGGCAACGATATAGTTCTCATGCACTTGCGCGCGCGCCGCGCCCAATGCCGTGCCGAGCAACGTCTCCGCCGCTTCGGCTTGCCCGGCACGCGCGTCGGCGCTGTGAAGCGGTCCGGCGTCGAACGCCGCCTGATCGTTTTCGCCGAAGCCGCCATTTCTGAATTCCGTGTCTTCAAGCCCCATGTCCAGCGGTCGTTGCGGCGAGCGGGAGGCGTCGAAACCGGCGAAGCCGGAGGCCCGATAGGCCGCTTCGTAGCTGCGATGGCCGTTTGCCGGACCGGCATGCGCATAGGACGCCGCGCCCGGCCGGAACGCCGACATCATGCCGGCCGCCCCGGTGGTGGCGGCACGGATACCGGCATTGGCCAGCGCCTCGCGGATGGCGCCGACGATCAGCCCGCGCACCAGCCCCGGATCGCGGAAGCGGACATCGGCCTTGGCCGGATGGACATTGACGTCGACGATGGCCGGATCGAGCGTCAGGAACAGCACCGTCACGGCATGGCGGTCGCGCGGCAGCACGTCGGCGAAGGCGCCGCGGATAGCGCCGGCGATCAGCTTGTCGCGGACCGGCCGGCCGTTGACATAGGCGTACTGCTGCAGCGCATTGGCGCGGCTGAACGACGGGATCGAGACGTGACCGGCCAGATGCACACCGTCGCGCACGGCGTCGATGGCAATGGCATTCTCCGGAAAGTCGGCGCCCATCACTTGCGCGACGCGGCGCAGCCGGCCTTCGGGGCTGTCGTCGGTCGCCGGCAGTTCCAGCGTCGAGCGGTCGGAGCCGGCCAGCGTGAAGCGCACGGCGGGGAAGGCGATGGCGATGCGCTTGACCACATCGCTGGTCGCCGAGCTTTCGGCGCGCTCGCCTTTCATGAATTTGAGCCGCGCCGGCGTGGCGAAGAACAGGTCGCGCACCTCGATCGTGGTGCCGCTATTGGCGGCCGCCGGCTTGACGGCGGATACGCGTCCGCCCTCGATGCCGATCTCGGCAGCGCTGTCGCCGTTGGCCGTGCGCGAGCGGATCGACAGCCGCGCCACCGAGCCGATCGACGGCAGCGCTTCGCCGCGAAAGCCGAGCGAGCGGATGTCGTGAATGTTGTCGGCGAGCTTCGAGGTGCAATGGCGTGCGATCGCCAGCGCCAGTTCATTCTCCGGGATGCCGCAGCCGTCGTCGGTAACGCGGATCAGGTTGAGCCCGCCGCCGGCGGTGACGATCTCGACACGGGCGGCGCCGGCATCGAGTGCGTTCTCGACCAGTTCCTTGACCACGCTTGCCGGACGCTCGATGACTTCGCCGGCGGCGATCTGGTTGATCATCGTTTCGGAAAGCTGGCGGATGGGCATAAAGGCACTATACGCGGATTCGCCGCCCATGCGGGAGAGGCAGAATTGAGGAATCGGCGCCGCCCACCGCACTCCTGCATTTCACGTCATCAGCCTGGGCAGTGCTGCCGCCAGCGCATCGACGGCCAGACGGACCTTCAGCGGCAAGTGAGGCGTCTGCAGCCATAGCGCATAGGCGTCGTAAAGAAATCCCGGCTGTTCCGGCAGCAGCACGACAAGTGCGCCGGCCTGAATGTGTTCACGGACCAGCCAGTATGGCAGCCAGGCAAGCCCCATGCCCGCTGCCGCGGCATCGGCGATCGCAGCGAGGTCGTCGAGCCGCAAGCGGCTGACCGGCATGACCTCCAAAGCTGCCTGATCATCGCGCGGAAACAGCCACGGTTGAACGACACGGCCCGAACGGCGGTAGATGATGGCCTGGTGGCTGCCGAGATCCTCTAGCTGCCGTGGCCACCCGTGCATCGCGAGATAGGATGGCGACGCGCAGACGACCATGCGCTGGCGCGCGATGCGCCGCGCGATCACGCCGGCCTGGTCCTCCAGAATGCCGGTCCGGATGGCAAGGTCGCAGCCATCCTCTGCAAGATCGGCGATGGGATCGCTGAACGACAGGTCGAGTTCCAGAGCAGGATATCGCTGCGCAAGCTCCAGCAGGATCGGGGCTACGCAGCGCCGGCCGAAATGCACAGGCATGATGACGCGCAGCTTTCCGCGTGGTTCGGAAAGTTGATCGGCCGCGAGTGCATCGGCAGCCTCGGCTTCAGCGAGCACCAGCCGGCAGCGCTCATAATAGGCGCGCCCGAAGTCGGTCAGGCTCTGGCGGCGAGTGGTCCGGTTGATGAGGCGCACACCCAGACGCTCCTCGAGAAACCGGACATGCTTGCCGACCATCGGTCCGGACAGATCGAGAGCGGCAGCAGCCGCCGCGAACGAACCCAGATCGACGGTTTTGACGAACACGGCCATGCTGGTAAGGCGATCCATATTCAAAACTCTCAGTTTCTACTGTTCTACCCAGACAATCATTTATCTGCCAGACGGCCCTTGGCATAGCGTATTCGATTCAAATATTTTGGAGTTATGACCGGATGGCGCGTGTGGTTCGTTTTTATGAGCATGGTGGTCCCGAGGTTCTGCGCATCGAGAATGTCGATATTCAAGCGCCAGGTCGCGGCGAGATTCAGATCCGGGTCAAGGCGCTGGGCCTCAACCGGGCCGAGGCGCTGCTGCGTTCGGGCACTTATATCCAGACGCCGCCATTGCCTTCCGGTCTTGGCCTTGAGGCAGCCGGTGTCGTCGAAGCGGTCGGCGAAGGCGTGCACGGTTTTGCGCCAGGTGACGCCGTCAGCGTCGTGCCGCCAATATCGATGGCCCGCTGGCCCGCCTATGGTGAGATTGCCACATATCCCGCCCATCTCGTGGTCAAGCACCCGCCATCGCTCAGCTGGGAAGAGGCGGCAGCCGTCTGGACGCAGTATCTCACCGCCTATGGCGCACTGATCGACATTGCCAAGCTCAGCAGGGACGATTTTGTCGTCATTACCGCGGCATCAAGCAGTGTCGGACTCGCCGCAATCGAGATTGCCAACATGGTTGGCGCGACCTCGATTGCGGTCACGCGGACATCTGCCAAGAGAGAGGCCTTGCTCGAGTTCGGCGCCGCCCATGTTATTTCTTTAGCGGACGAAGATCTGGAAGCCCGGCTGAAGGACATCGCCGGCCCTGAGGGCATCCGAGTGGTGTTCGACGCAGTCGGCGGCCCGATTTTCGCGCCTCTGACGGCGGCGATGGCACGGGGTGGCATCCTCATCGAATATGGCGGCTTGAGCCCCGAGCCGACGCCGTTCCCGCTATTCGCCGTGCTGGCCAAGACGCTGACGCTGCGCGGCTATCTCGTCCACGAAATCACTGGCGATCCGGGGCGGTTGGAGGCCGCCAAGGCATTCATCCTTGACGGCCTGATGTCGGGGTCGCTTCGACCGGTGATCGCCAAAATCTTTCCATTCGATCAGATCGTCGAGGCGCATCGCTTTCTCGAATCGAACGAGCAATTCGGCAAGATTGTCGTGATGGTTTGACCGAGCACTATTGGAATAGCCCTATGCCTGCGCAGCCAGCCAGTCCCGAACCTTGCGGGCATTGTCGCTGAGCTCGCGGTTTCTCGACCAGATAATATGAAAGCCCTTGCCGGTCGTCATCGTGTGGCCGGTCGCACGCACCAGCAGTCCCGACGCCAGCAGCCGCTGGGCAAGGTGGCCCCAGCCCAGCGCAATGCCTTGCCCTTCCATGACCGCCTGAATCACCAGGGCATAATCGTTGATGCGCAAGCCGCGCCCGGCATCGGTGATGTTGACCCCGGCCGACTGGAACCACTCGTCCCAGCTCGCGGCATCGCGAAACGGCTCTTCGAGATGGATGAGCCGGTGTGATGGAAGATCCTCGACCGTTTCCGGCAGCCCGAACCGCGCCACATAGCTCGCGCCTGCAACCGGGAATATTTCCTCATCGGCCAACGGCAGCGAATGATAGTCCGGCCATTCCCTCGGTTCGCCGCCGCGAACGCCGAGCGGGATGTCTTCGGCGATGATGTCGAGATCGCGGTCGGCGGTCTGGATGCGCAGGTCGATGCCCGGCAGTTCGTCGCGAAACTGCTGCAGGCGCGGCATCATCCAGAACGAGGCAAAGGCCGTCGACGCGGCGAGCGTCACATGGCCGCCGGTCGCCTGCTGGCGCAGGTCCTCCGCTGACCTGCGGATGTGCGACAGGCCGAGCGAGACGTCGGCGTGGAAGCGCTCGCCGGCTTCGGTAAGGCTGACCTGCCGATGCCGGCGCTGGAACAGTTTCGCGCCGAGCTGCTCTTCAAGCCCGCGGATCGCATAGGACACGGCAGCCTGCGTCATGCCGAGCTCTCGCCCGGCGGCGGTAAAGCTCGACAACCGCCCGGCGGCCTCGAAAATGATCAGGCTGCCAGCCGATGGCAGCAGATGGCGCAAGCTTCGCATAAGCTGAGCTTATACAAGAGATCAGGATTTTCCAGCGTCACAGCTGTTTTTCCTCTCGCTAGGCTGGTCGTCATTGGGGAGGATAGAGTTGCCATGAACGCACCGGCCGCCGAAGTCACCGAACACGCCAGCCGCCGAGGTGGCGGCCGCCTGGGCCGCAAGGCGCTGCGGGGAACTCCCATGGCGTCGTTTCCGACGCTCGTTCGTAACATACCCGCATACCAAATGGTCCCGGACGAGGCTGTCGAGCTGATCCACCAGGAGTCGCTCTCGATCCTCGAAGAGGTTGGCTGCGAGTTCCGCGACGACGAGGCCATAGCACTGTGGAAGGCCGCCGGAGCCGATGTCTCTGAGACGCGCATCCGCATTGACCGCGCGCTCTTGATGGAACTCGTCTCGAAAGTCCCGCCGGAGTTCACGCTCAATGCGCGCAACCCTGAGCGCTCGGTCCGCGTCGGCGGTAAGAATTCCATCTTCGTGCCGATGTATGGCGCGCCTTACGTGCGCGACCTCGACAACGTCAGGCGCTATGGCACGCTCGCCGACCTTCAGAATTTTCATAAGCTCGCTTACATGGCGCCAGCGCTGCACTCGTCGAGCTCGATCATCTGCGAGCCGATGGAAATTGCGGTGCCGAAGCGTCACCTCCACATCATTCATTCGGCGCTGAAGCATTCCGACAAGCCGTTCATGGGCATCGTGACGTCCAGGGATCGAGCCGAAGACACGATGGCGATGGCGGGCATCGTTTTCGGCGAGGACTTCGTCCGTGACAACCCTGTGTTGGTGGCGATCACCAATTGCAACTCGCCACTGGTATGGGACGCCACCATGCTGGACGCGATGAAGGTCTATGCGCGTCACAACCAGCCGCTGATCCTGGCGCCGTTCGCGCTGTGCGGCGCCTCGACTTCGGCCTCGGCGGTGGGAGCGGTCGCGCAGGTCAATGCGGAAGCGCTGGCGGGCGTCGCGTTCACACAGCTGCTGCGTCCGGGTTCGCCGCAGATCTACGGACAGTTCATGGTCACGGTGGACATGAAGACCGGCGCTCCCATGGGCGGCACGCCTGAGGCGGCCCAGATGATGTATCTGATGGGGGCGCTGGCGCGGAAATACCGGCTGCCATGGCGCACCTCGGGCTTCCACGTCGGGTCGAAGCTGAACGACGCCCAGGCGGGCTACGAGGCGAACATGCTGATGCATGCCGCCATCCTTGCCGGCGCCAACTACATCTGGCACTCCGCCGGATGGCTCGAGGCCGGCCTGACCTGCGGCTATTCAAAATTCGCGACGGACTGCGAACAGCTTGTTGGCTGGTACAAATACGCGGGCGGCCTTCCGTTCGACGATTTCAAGGAAGCGATGGCGGCGATCCGCGAGGTGGGGCCGCAGGGCCACTTCCTCGGCACCCAGCACACGCTTGAACATTTCGAGTCCGCCTTCTTCATGCCCAGCATCATGGACTTCAATTCGTACGAACAGTGGAAGGCTGAAGGGGCAAAGGACCACGACACCCGCGGCCGCGAGAAAGCGCGCAACATGCTCGCGGATTATGAGGAGCCGAAGCTCGATGAGGGCATTGCCGATGGTCTCGAAGATTTGATTGCGCTGCGTGAGGAGAAGCTGCCGGACAGCGTTAGTTAATAGGACAGGCGAAGACCTGACGGGAACCAGACGGGAGGAAAAAATGACAATCTTCAGAAGCAACGGTGATCGCGTGCCGAGCGCCATCGAGGCAATGGCGGCAGAGACGCGTGCAGGCCGGATGGACCGGCGCGAATTTTTGGCGCTGGCAAGCGCGTTTGGGGCATCGACGGCCCTTGCTTACGGCATGATCGGCCTTGCCGTGCCCGAACAGGCTTTGGCCGAAGAGCCGAAGAAGGGCGGAACTCTGCGCGTGTCGATGTCGGTCAAGGCGCAGAAGGATCCGCGCACTTACGACTGGGTGGAGATGGCAAACATCACCCGCACCTGGCTCGAACCGCTTGTCCGCTATACGCGCCAATTCACGTTCGAGCCGGTCCTGCTCGAAAGCTGGGACGTCAACGACGACGCCACCGAATATGTGCTGCACGTGCGCAAGGGCATCACCTGGAACAACGGCGATGCTTTCAACGCCGATGACGTGGTCTACAATCTGACGCGCTGGTGCGAGAAGGAAGCCGCCGGCAATTCAATGGCCGCGCGCGTCGGTGCGCTGATCGACCCAAAAACCGGCAAGGCCAGGGAAGGGGCGATCACCAAGGTCGACGACAATACGGTCAAGCTGAAGCTGAACGAACCTGATATCTCGCTGATCCCGAACTTCACCGACTATCCGGCGCTCGTGGTCCATCGCAAGTTCGATGCCGACGGCGCCGATCCGATCGCCAAGCCGATCGGCACCGGGCCTTTCGAACTTGTGTCTTATTCGGTCGGCCAGAATGCGGTCGTCAAGCGTCGCGAGAATGGCAAGTGGTGGGGCGGTGAAGCGCCGCTCGACAGCGTCGAATTCATCGACTACGGCACCGACTTCAACGCCTCGGTGAATGCATTCGAATCCGGCGAGATCGACGTCAATTTCGAGACACCCGCCGACTTCATCGACATCCTCGACCAGATGGATCTGGTGAAATCGGAGGTCGCGACAGCGACGACCCTCGTTGCCCGGACCAACATCACGCACAAGCCTTATGATGACAAGCGGGTGCGCAACGCCCTGCAAATGGCCGTCGACAACAATGCGGTGCTCGAACTTGGCTACGCCGGGCGCGGCACCCCAGGCGAAAACCACCACGTCAGCCCGATCCATCCGGAATACTACCCGCTGCCCAAAAAAACGCGCGACGCGGCGGGCGCCAAGACGCTGATGGCCGAGGCCGGACAGGCCGATTTCGAGCATGAACTGATCACCGTCGAGGACGATTGGCAAAAGAACACCGGCGACGCGATTGCCGGCCAGCTGCGCGATGCCGGCATCAAGGTGAAGCGCACGGTGTTGCCTGGATCGACCTTCTGGAACGACTGGACGAAATACCCCTATTCCATGACCATCTGGTACATGCGCCCGCTCGGCGTTCAGGTGCTGGCGCTCGGCTATCGTACCGGTGAGGCCTGGAATGAAACGGCGTATTCGAATCCTGATTTCGACGCCAAGCTCAAGCAGGCGCTCTCGCTGATAGACGTGGAGAAGCGCCGCGAGGTGATGAAGGACGTCGAGCAGATCCTGCAGGATTCGGGCGTCATCGTTCAGCCGTTCTGGCAGAAGCTGTACAGCCACATGAACAAGAAGGTGAAGAACTACGCTGTCCACCAGACTTTCGAGATGGATCTCCAGAACGTCTGGCTGGACGCCTGAGTTAGCTCCCAAGGGCGCCTGAGTAACGCCCAAGCGATTTCATGGGCGGCAGAAAAGCCGGGATGCAGGATTCGTGGTATTGAACGGCTCCCACCACGAAAGCCCGGAGATTATCGGATGAGACTGACTGTGCTTGCCGCCGCCCTCTCGATCGCAGCGCCTGCGGCCGCCCTGGCCGGGCCGGCATCCAACGCGGTGAAGTTCTTCTACATGCCCGAGGTCAAGTTCGAGGCCGACGCGAAATACCGCGACCGTTTCACCGAGCCGGTGACCAAGCTGTTCGACCTCAACGACCAGGCGCGAAAGAACAAGCCGGATGAGGTGCCTTGCATCGATTTCGCCCCCGGTCTCGACGCGCAGGATTATGACGAGAAGACAGTCGCCAAGACGCTGAAGCTGTCTGAAGCGGTGGATGGCGACAGCGCCAGCGTGACAGTGACGTTCAACCTTTTTCCGGAAGGCGATGATTTCAAACGCGAAATGGTCTGGTCGCTGAAGAAGATCGACGGCCAATGGAAGATCGCCGACATCACCTCGAAGACCAGCGGCTGGACGCTAAGTGCGCTCGAATGCCTGGCCGGTCAGACTCCGGAGTGATGCCATGGCCCGCGCCCTGGCCTTGGCAACTGTGTGCCTGCTGGCGGCGGGGTTGAGCAGCGCCGCCGCTCAAGGCCTGTTCGGCGCGCCGCCCGCAAATGCGCCGGCCGATAAGGCGGCACCTGCAATTCCGCCGGCCGCGTCCCAGCCGACTGACAGCGCCCCGGCAGCGCCGTTGCAGCTGGGTTCGCCGACGGCGGTGGTGAAACCGTTCTACGAGCATGTCGGGCTCGAGCTCGATCCGGCCCAGCGCAGCCACTTCGCTGATCCCGCGAAGTCGGTGCTCGACAAGAGCGATACTCTGCGGAAATCCGGGCAGGGCGAGTGCCTCGATCCCAACATGGCGCTGGATAATGCGGCATACGACGGGGCCGAGATCCTTAACAGCCTGAAGACTATTGAGGTGATCAAGGGCGACGAGGCCAAGGTTGTCGTCGCCTTCGTCGTCGCCGGCAATCCGCACCGGCTGGAATGGAAATTCAGGAAAGTCGACGGCGATTGGAAGATCACGGACCTTCTGTCGGTGACTGGCGAATGGGCGCTCAGCCAATACCAGTGCGAGTAGGCAGACGATGAAGATCACCAATATCCGCGTCACCCATGTCAATGTCCCGCTCGACGCCCCGTTCTGGTGGACGGCTGGCCTCTATGGCGGCGCCTCGAAGTCGATCATCGAGGTCGAGACCGACGAAGGCGTGGTCGGACTGGGCGAGGCGCCGTGGTGGCATTTCGGCGAGGTGATCAAAGCCGAGATCGCGCCGGCGCTGATCGGCGCCGATCCGCTCGACATCGCCGATTGCGAGGCCCGCTGCGTGCCGCCCTGGCAGATCACCGCCAACACCGGCGAGAGTGCCGCCTCGGTGGCGTTCGGAGCCGTCGAGCTGGCGCTGTGGGATATCAGAGGCAAGGTCTTCGGCATGCCGCTCTACAAGCTGCTCGGCGGCGCCGTGCGCAAGGATATTCCGTTTTCGGAATATTTCGCCTTTCGGCCCGTGCAGAATGGAGCGGGCGGTGAGATGACGCCCGAAGCGATCGTCGACTATTGCCTCAAGATGCGCGAGCAGCATGGCTCGACGATCTTCGAGGGCAAGCTGATCATGGGCGATCCCGAACTCGAGATCCGGACGGTGCGGATGCTGCGCGAGGCAATCGGCGAGAAGGCACAGATCAAGCTCGATTCCAACATGCAGTGGTCGTTGACCACGGCGCGCTGGGTACTGCGTGAGATCGAGCCGTTCAATATCCGCAATTACGAGGATCCGGTCGCCACTTTCGAGGAGATGGCGGCGCTGCGCCAGCACTCGCGCATTCCATTCTCGACCCACATTCCGGATCTCAGACGGGCGGTCGCACTCGGCGCTCCGGATTATTTCGTCTGCAATTTCGCAGCGCTCGGTGGCCTGTCGAAAACCCTGAAATTCATCGCTGCCTGCGAGGCAATGGGCAAAGGGTTCTGGTGCTACTCGAACGATCTCGGCATCATGACGTCAGCCTACCTTCATGTCGTGGCCGCGACGCCGTGGATCACGGAAGCATCGCAGTCGCTGTTTCGCTGGCAGATCGGCGACGTCATCAAGGGCGGCCCGTTCAAACAGACCGCCAACACGGTGCGCGTGCCGGAAGGGGACGGGCTGGGCGTTGAACTCGATTCCGCCGCGATGAAACACTGGACAGGGCATTTCGCCGAGCACGGGCCGATGGGCCATTTCAATGACCCGAACAATCCCGGCCGCTACCGGCGGCTGCCGCTCAACTGATGCAACGTGTCTTCCTTAGAGGTTCGGGTTCACCCGCGTCCGCGATAGGGCGCGACACCGGTGTCGGGCAGCCAGACGCCTTCCGGCGGCGCGCCGGTCTGCCAGAACACGTCGATCGGAATGCCGCCGCGCGGATACCAATAGCCCCCAATGCGCAACCACAGTGGCTTGGTCGCGGCGATAACGCGGCGGCCGATCATAACGGTGCATTCCTCATGGAAGGCGCCATGATTGCGAAACGAGGTCATGAACAGCTTGAGCGACTTCGATTCCACCAGCAGCGTGTCGGGTGCATAATCGATGACGATATGGGCGAAGTCCGGCTGGCCGGTGACCGGGCAGAGCGAGGTGAATTCCGGGCAGGTGAAGCGAACGACGGCCGGCGGCCCGTCGCCGCGCGAAAACGGTACGGTTTCCAGGACTGCCGCTTCAGGGCTCCGAGGCGCCTCGACGTTGGTGCCGAGCTGGGTAAGGTTTTTGGTATCGGTCATGGGGGGGTTCCTTACTGCATGTTGCCCAAAGCGCAGCGGTTTTGGGACAACGACGTGCGTAAAAATAAAAATTTGCCGTTCATTAGCACAATTTGAAACAGCAGGAAGACGATGACCACTAATGATCCGCTTCTCCAGCCCTACCAGCTCAAACACCTGACGCTGAAGAACCGGGTCATGTCGACCAGCCACGAGCCGGCGTATTCCGAGGACGGCATGCCGAAGCAGCGCTACCGGCTCTACCATGCCGAAAAGGCCAAGGGCGGCATGGCGCTGACCATGACGGCAGGCTCGGCGATCGTCTCGCGCGACAGCCCGGCCGCCTTCGGCAATCTGCACGTCTATGACGACCGCATCGTGCCGTGGCTCACGGAGCTTGCTGATGCCTGCCACGAACATGATTGCAAGGTGATGATCCAGATCACTCATCTCGGCCGCCGAACCGGCTGGAACAAGGCCGACTGGCTGCCGGTGCTGTCCGCCTCGCCGGTGCGCGAGCCGGCGCACCGCGCCTTTCCCAAGACGATAGAGGACTGGGACATCGAGCGCATCGTTTCCGACTACGCCGCCGCCGCCCAGCGCTGCCAGGCCGCCGGCCTCGACGGCATCGAGTTCGAGGCCTATGGCCACCTGATGGACGGCTTCTGGTCGCCCGCCACCAACCAGCGCGACGACGATTTCGGCGGCTCGCTCGACAACCGCTTGCGCTTCACCGGCATGGTGCTTGACGCGGTGCGTGCGGCGGTCGGCGACAAATTCGTCGTCGGCATCCGCATGGTCGCCGACGAGGATTTTGAGAAGGGCCTGTCGAAGCAGGAAGGCGTCGAGATCGCTAGGCGGCTGGCCGGCTCCGGCAAGGTCGATTTCCTCAACATCATCCGCGGCTCGATCGAAACCGATGCCGCGCTGACTAGGGTCATCCCGGTGACCGGCATGCGCTCGTCGCCGCATCTCGACTTCGCCGGTGAGGTGAGGGCGGCAACGAAATTCCCGACCTTCCATGCGGCGCGGATTGCCGATGTCGCCACCGCGCGTCACGCCATCGCCACCGGCAAGCTCGACATGGTCGGCATGACCCGCGCCCACATCGCCGATCCGCACATCGTGCGGAAAGTGATGGAAGGCCGCGAGCACGAAATCCGCCCTTGCGTCGGCGCCACCTATTGCCTCGACCGCATCTATGAGGGCGGCGAGGCGCTGTGCATCCACAATGCGGCGACCGGCCGCGAGGCTGATATCCCGCACATCATCCCGAGGACCGAGGGACCAAGGCGAAACGTAGTCGTCGTTGGCGCCGGGGCCGGCGGTCTGGAGGCGGCGCGTGTCGCGGCCGAGCGCGGGCACCAGGTGACGGTGCTGGAAGCGTCGAGCCACGCCGGCGGCCAGGTGCGGCTGGCGACACAGAACCCGCGCCGCAAGGAACTGATCGGCATCATCGACTGGCGGCTGGCCGAACTCGACCGGCTCGGCGTTGAGATCCGCTACGACACCTGGGCGGAGAAGGACGATGTTTTGGCGCTGTCGCCGGACGTGGTGGTGGTCGCCACCGGCGGCCTGCCGCAGAACCCGCCGCTGGCAGCGGGCGACAACCTCGTCACGTCGAGCTGGGATATCATGGCCGGCAGCGTCAAGCCGGCCGAAAACGTACTGCTCTACGACGACAATGGCGGCCATCAGGGCATGGGTGCGGCCGAGCTGATCGCGGACAGCGGTGCAAAGCTTGAGCTGGTTTCGCCCGAACGCTTCTTCGCCCCGGAGATGGGCGGCATGAACCACGTGCCCTATATGCGCGCCTTCCAGGAGAAGGGCGTCACCATCACCATCAACACGCGGCTGCGTTCGGTGCGGCGCGAGGGCAACCAACTGGTTGCGGAGCTCGGCTCAGATTTCGCCGACGGGTGGCGCGGCGAGCGGCGGGTGGATCAGGTGGTGGTCGAGCACGGCACGCTGCCTCTCGATGATCTCTATCTCGCACTGAAACCGCTGTCGAAGAACGGCGGCGCGGTCGACTACGAGCGGCTGGTCAATGGCGGCGACATTTTTCCGGCGCGCAGTCAGCAAGGCGGTTTCGTGCTCTTCCGCATCGGCGATGCGGTCGCCTCGCGCAACATCCACGCCGCAATCTATGACGGCATCAGGTTTGGATTGCGGATCTGACGATCGTCACCGCTCGATTGGTGGCGCGCTGCCGAACCTCCGTATGGAGAGCCACCAGGCACGTCGGTCGATTTGCGCCCCGCGCAGCCTTGTCAAGGTTGGCGCCTTAGGCCAGGCTTCCCCGCAGCACCGTCAGCCTGGCTTTCTTCGGCGCCCGCGCGACCAGCCATTCGCGTGCCTCGTCCTGCGGCATCGGGAAGGCAATGGAATAGCCCTGCACCTGGTCGCAGCCGATCGCCATCAGCGAATCGAGCTCGGCCTCGGTTTCTGCGCCCTCGGCGACGATTGAGATGCCGAGACCGCGGGCGAGTTCGGTGATGGCTCGCACGATCTTGGTGTTGTCGCCGTTCTCATTGATGTTCTGGACGAAGCGGCGATCGATCTTCAGCCGGTCGATCTCGTTCGGGTTGACGTGGCTGAGCGACGCGTAGCCGGTGCCGAAATCGTCGAGTTCGAGATGAATACCGGCGGCGCGGATGTGCCGCAGCTTTGCTGCGATGCCGGTCTTCTCGTCGTCGAGAATGACGGATTCGACGATTTCCAGCGAAAGTTTTTGTGGCGGCAGGCCAGTTTTTTCCAGCACGCCGAAGAGGAAGGCGTCGAAATCGGGCTCACGCAATTCGGAGCCGGACACATTGACGGCGAGCCGTCCAAAGGCGACGCCGGCGCGGTTCCACGCTGCCACCTCGCCGATTGCCTTGGCGATGACAATGCGGCCGATCGCGGGCATGAGTCCGCATTTTTCGGCGACGGGAATGAACTCGCCCGGTGCGATCATGCCGCGTTCGGCATGTTCCCAGCGAACCAGCGCCTCGATGCCGCCGATCGTACCGTTCGACAACGAAACCTGTGGCTGGAAATAGACCTGGAACGCCTTCTCCGCGATCGCGATCCTAATGTCATGCTCGAGATGCTTGCGGTAATCGAGTTCATGCCGCAACTCCTCGGAGAAGAATGAGATACTGCCGCCACTCTGCTTCTTGGCGGCGTGGAGCGCGAGGTCGGCATGGACGAGCAGATCTTGCGCATTGTCGGCGTCGATCGGATAGACGGCGACACCGGCGCTGGCGCCTGGAAGGATGGTCGTGCGCTGGAAGACGATCGGTTCGTTGATCTGCGTCAGGACGCGCCTAGCGACCATGTTTATGTCCTCGGTTCCGCCGGCACCATTGAGGATCATCACGAACTCGTCGCTGCCAAGACGCACGCAGAGATCCGATGCCCGGCAGGAATCGCGCATGCGCTGCGCCGTCACCACCAGCACATAGTCGCCGGCGGCGTGGCCAAGCGTGTCGTTGATCTGCTTGAACCGGTCGAGGTCGAGGTGGACCGCCGCAAGCCGCTCTCGCCGACGCTGTGCCCCCTTGATAAGCGTATCGAAATGGTCGGTCAGGAAGGTGCGGTTGTGCAGGCCGGTAAGGCCGTCATGCACGGCGATGAAGGCCATGGAATTGCGGGCATCGATCAGTTCATGCGTCTTGCGCAGAATGGCGTTCGACATCGGCCTGAAGATGAAAAGTGCCACCAGCACGATGACGCCGATGGTGGTGTAGAACAGCGTTCGATGGAGATCGAGAAGTGTTTCCGATCGCGCATCGGCATGGGCGCTGATGCGCTGGCCGAGTGCCGCATAGCCCGACAGGGTCGCATTGGCGATGGAAGCGTCGAGGTTGACGCGTTCGCCGCCGCCCTTGTAGCCGCCATTGTCGGCCATACCGAGTTGCGATTCGAACGCCGAAACCAGGCGTTGGCCGTTGGCGATAAGCCCGACCGAGAAGTAGTCGAGATGAAACGGCTTGGCGAAAAGCACGCTCTCGAGTGATTTCGGATCGAACCTTGCCGGTGACCCCGGGTCGGCGACGACTCGCTCGAGCAGAAGGTCATAGTTCCTCTCGAACTCCGCCGTGGCCTGTTTGAATGCGGTGACCAGAGCCGGTTGTTGGTTGCGCGAAGCAGCACCTGCCGCGTTGGCAAGGAAGACAATGCGTTGCGACAGAGTCTTTTGCATGCCGACAATATCGAGCAGTGTATCGTCGTGCCGCTGGGCAGCCATCATCTGCTGGAGAAGGATGAAGGAGGCCATCACCATGGCTGCAATGATCAGCAGCGCCAGCCAATAGCCGGCCTTGATCAACAATATGAGCCTGCCCGAGATGGTTTGCGCCGGTTGCTGCGACATTTTCTGGGGCGGTCCCTCTCGCCGACAGATTGTTAGGTGTGAGAACCATTGGCTTGAAAGTCTTAACAGCTCTGGAAGTCGACAGAGCTACGACAGCGGCAGCGGTGGAAAGTTCGCGAAATGGTTATCGCGTTCTTTCGCGCGGCACCTGCATTTGAACATCCGTCATTGGCGGCATTCCGGGGCGGCATTCTGGCCACTGGCCGTGGCGTCACCGAAGCGGTCGCTTTTGCGGTGGATTTTTCGCTCGCGCGGGGCGACAGTCCATTCAATCTCAACAGGGCCTGATCATGAGTGCGGCATTCCTCTCCCATATCGATAGCGAGCTTCAAGGGCTGAAATCGGCCGGCCTCTACAAATCCGAGCGGGTGATCACCTCGATGCAGTCGGCAGAGATCGAGGTGAGCGGCGAAAAGGTGCTGAATTTCTGCGCCAACAACTATCTCGGCCTCGCAGACAGCGCCGAATTGCGCGACGCGGCCAAGCAGGCGCTTGACCGCTACGGATACGGCATGGCGTCGGTGCGTTTCATCTGCGGCACGCAGGAAGAGCACAAGCAGCTCGAGGCGACGATTTCTGGCTTCATCGGCATGGAGGATACGATCCTCTACGGCTCGTGCTTCGATGCCAATGGCGGCCTGTTCGAGACGCTGCTCGGCGAGGAGGATGCGGTCATCTCCGACGCGCTGAACCACGCTTCGATCATCGACGGCGTGCGGCTGTCGAAGGCGAAACGCTTCCGCTATGCCAACAACGACATGGCCGATCTGGAGGCGCGGCTGAAGGAGGCAAGGGATTGCCGTTTTCGGCTGATCGCCACCGATGGTGTATTTTCCATGGACGGCATCATCGCCAATCTGAAGGGCGTTTGTGATCTCGCCGAGAAGTACGATGCGATGGTGATGGTCGACGACAGCCATGCGGTCGGCTTCGTCGGCAGGAACGGCCGCGGCTCGGCCGAGCATTGCGGCGTCGAGGGCAGGGTGGATATCACCACCGGCACGCTTGGCAAGGCATTGGGGGGCGCGTCGGGCGGCTATACATCGGGCAGGAGCCAGGTGGTCGACTGGCTGCGCCAGCGCTCGCGTCCCTATCTGTTTTCCAACACGCTGATGCCGGCGATCGCCGGCGCCTCGATCCGGGTTTTCGAACTGATCGGCAATGGCGATGCACTGCGTCAGCGCCTCTATGCCAATGCGGCGCACTTCCGGTCCGAGATGGGCAAGCTCGGCTTCACGCTGGCCGGCGCCGATCATCCGATCATCCCGGTCATGCTGGGTGATGCGACACTGGCGCAGGAGATGGCGGCGCGCATGCTGAAGCGCGGCATCTATGTCATCGGCTTCTCCTTTCCGGTGGTGCCTAAGGGCCAGGCGCGCATCCGCACGCAAATGTCGGCCGCCCATTCCAGCGCCGACATCGACCGTGCAGTCGAGGCGTTCGGCGCGGTCGGGCGCGAACTCGGTGTGATTTCCTGAACGGACGGAACCGAAAAGCGATTCCGGATCAAGAGATTCAAGGGACAAAAGAATGTCGAACATGATGAAGGCGCTGGTCAAGGCCAAGGCCGAGCCGGGCATCTGGATGGAAGAGGTGCCGGTGCCGGAAATCGGCCCGAACGACGTTCTGATCAAGATCAGGAAGACAGCGATCTGCGGTACCGACGTCCACATCTACAATTGGGACCAGTGGGCGCAAAAGACCGTGCCGGTGCCGATGGTGACCGGTCACGAGTTCGTCGGCACGGTCGCCGACTTCGGCGCGGCGGTCACCGAATACAAGGTCGGCCAGCGTGTTTCGGGCGAAGGCCATATCGTCTGCGGCCATTGCCGCAACTGCAGGGCGGGCAGGGGGCATCTGTGCCGCAACACGCTCGGCGTCGGCGTCAACCGGCCGGGCGCCTTCGGCGAATATCTGGCGATCCCACAGCACAATGTCGTGCCGATCCCCGACGACGTGCCCGACGAGATCGCCGCAATCTTCGATCCCTTAGGCAATGCCGTGCACACCGCATTGTCCTTCGATCTCGTCGGTGAGGACGTGCTGGTCACCGGCGCCGGGCCGATCGGTATCATGGGTGCGCTGGTGGCGCAGTGCGTCGGCGCGCGAAAAGTGGTCATCACCGACATCAACCCGGTGCGGCTGGCATTGGCGAAAAAGCTCGGCGTCCAGCATGTGGTCGACGCGTCGAAGGAAAAGCTGCGCGATATCATGCCGGCGCTCGGCATGACCGAAGGTTTTGACGTCGGCCTCGAAATGTCTGGCGCCGCACCCGCCTTCCGCGACATGATCGACGCCATGAACAATGGCGGCAAGATCGCCATTCTAGGCATCGCGCCGACCGGCTTCGAGATCGACTGGAACAAGGTCATCTTCAAGATGCTGCATCTCAAGGGCATCTATGGCCGCGAAATGTTCGAGACCTGGTACAAGATGATCGCACTGGTGCAAGGCCCGCTCGACGTCACCGGCCTCATTACCCACCGCATCGGCATCGACGATTTCCAGACCGGATTCGACGCGATGCGCAGCGGCAATTCGGGCAAGGTGGTGATGGACTGGTGAGCGCCTAATCCTTGCCCAGAGCCTCCTTGAGCGCACCCAATCCATTTGTGATCGCGGTGCGCTCGCCAGCACTGAGCTTTGCCAGCAATTCCTGCTCGAACGCCTTTGCTAGCGGCACCATCTCGCGATAGGCGGCAAGGCCCGCTCCAGTCAGCATCAGGTGCTCGATTCGGCGGTCATTTTCATCCGGTTTTCGCGTGAGCCAGCGGCGCCGTTCGAGCTCGGCGACAGCGCGCGAAACCTTGGTCTTGTGCATCGCCGACTGTTCGCCGAGCGCCGTCGCGGTCATGCTGCCGTGCTGTCCGAGGCCGGCCAACGTGCGCCATTCGGGCCGCGTCAGGCCGTGGCGATCCTTGTAAATCCTTGAGAATTCGCGGCTGACGGCATCGGCGAGCCGGTAGAGCCGGTAGGGCAGGAAGCTTTCGAGTTCCAGGACGTCCATGATTTTGTATCCCGGCAGACACCGCGGTTGATAGTTACATTTTCGATGGTTACAAATGAAACCAATTACGTCAATGCCAGCGTGCCGCAACCGTTGGAGGCGAGGAGCGCTCTGTCAGTTTCCAGGGAGGATGCCATGGCCTATTCCTACATGCCGGGGTTCGGCAACGACTTCGAAACCGAAACCTTGCCTGGCTCGCTGCCGCAGGGGCGGAATTCGCCGCAGCGGCCGGCCTACGGTCTCTATGCCGAGCAGCTTTCCGGCTCGCCCTTCACCGCGCCGCGCGGCACCAACGAGCGCTCCTGGCTCTATCGCATCAGGCCGAGCGTCAGGCACACCGGCCGCTTCAAACCAGCGAACTATCCGCTGTGGAAGAGCGCGCCGAATGTCGGCGATCACGAACTGGCGCTCGGCCAATATCGCTGGAGCCCGGTGCCGATGCCGAAGGAGCCGACCGACTTCATTGCCGGCATCCGCAGCATCACCACCGCTGGCGACGTGCTCGGCCAGACCGGCATGGCGGCTCACGTCTATGTCGCCAACCGTTCGATGGTCGACGACCACTTCTTCAACGCCGACGGTGAGCTGCTGGTCGTGCCGCAGGTCGGCAGCCTGCGCTTCGTTACCGAAATGGGCGTCATCGAATTGCGACCGGGCGAGATCGCCGTGCTGCCGCGCGGCCTCGTGTTCAAGGTCGAACTGGTCGATGAAACAGTGCGCGGCTATGTCTGCGAGAATTATGGCGCCAAGCTGACGCTGCCGGATCGTGGCCCGATCGGCGCCAATTGCCTGGCCAATCCGCGCGATTTCAAGACGCCTTGCGCCTGGTTCGAGGACAAGGAGACGTCTTGCCGGCTGATCGCGAAATGGTGCGGGCAGTTTCATGTCACCGAACTCGGTCATTCGCCGCTGGATGTGGTGGCGTGGCACGGCAATTACGCGCCCTACAAATATGATCTTGCGACCTTTTCGCCGGTCGGCGCACTGTTGTTCGACCACCCCGATCCCTCGATCTTCACGGTGCTGACCGCGCCGAGTGGCGAGGAAGGCACCGCCAACATCGACTTCGTCATCTTCCCGCCGCGCTGGCTGGTGGCCGAAAACACGTTCCGCCCGCCCTGGTACCACCGCAACATCATGAGCGAGTTCATGGGCCTGATCCACGGCCAGTACGACGCCAAGGAGGAGGGGTTCGTTCCCGGCGGCATCAGCCTGCACAATCTGATGCTGGCCCACGGGCCTGACGCGTCTGGCTTCGAAAAAGCCTCGCGCGCTGATCTGAAACCGGTCAAGCTCGACAACACCATGGCCTTCATGTTCGAGACTCGATTCCCGCAGATGCTGACCCGCTACGCCGCCGAGGTTGAAACCCGGCAGGACAACTACATCGACTGTTGGGCCGATCTGAAGAAGCGCTTCAACGGCACGCCCGAGGGCGACTGGTCTTGAGCGCTGATCCAACGCGGGATCGGCTGGTGCTTCTGGGCTCGAAGGGCGGCCCGGCGCTCCGGCCGGGCGGTCCGTGGCCGAGCTCGTCGCTGCTGGAGATCGGCGGCCGCAACATCGTCGTCGATTGTGGGCTTGGCGTGACGCGCGGGCTGGCCGACGCCGGCATCAGCCTGAAGGCGCTCGACCTGGTCTTCATCACCCATCTGCATTCCGACCATGTGCTGGAACTCGGTCCGCTGATCCACACCGCATGGACGGCGGGTCTGGCGACACCGGTCACTGTGTTCGGCCCGCCCGGCACTGGCCATTACTGGCAGCGCTTTTGCCAGGCGATGGAATTCGACATCGAGACACGCATTGTCGACGAAGGCCGGCCGGATATTCTGGACATGGTTTCGATCGTCGAATTCGGCGAAGGCCGGGTGATGGAGGAGCGCGGCCTGAAGGCTTCAGCGCTATGCGTCGACCATCCGCCGGTGACCGATTGCTTTGCGCTCCGCTTCGAGCATGCCGGACAAAGCGTCGTGTTCTCCGCCGATACGGCATTCTTCCCGCCATTGGCCGACTTTGCCAAAGGCGCCGATATCCTCGTCCACGAAGCCATGCTGGAGGAAGGCATCGAGCGGCTCGTCGCGAAAACCGGCAACGGCGCGCGGCTGAGGGAGCATCTGCTCGCCAGCCACAGTTTTGCCGGCGAGGCGGGGCGAATCGCCACCGATGCCGGGGTAGGCAGACTGGTGCTCAACCACCTCATTCCGGCCGACGACCCCGAGATTGGCGAGGCCGACTGGATCGCCGCTGTCAGGAAAACATGGGCCGGCGACTTGACGATCGCCCGCGACGGCCTTGTTGTGGGGCTTAGGGAGTGAGGATGGCCAACGACAAGCTTTGGGAAGAGGTGCGCGAATCCGAGGAGAGATCCGCGACGCAACTCTCGATGCTTCTAGAGAAGGTGCAGGATCTGCCATCTTTCGTCCGGTTGATCGACGCGCTGAGCAAGGACCGTAAGGACGCGGACCGCAAGGAGGCAACGACGCCAGCAGGACCTGATACCGGCTGGAACGGATGGAATAATGGCTCGCTGAGCACATTTCTTGAATCAGCGGTCGCTTGGTTCGAAGACAATGGGCGGGGCGACCCGGCATTTTTGGCGGGTGACAATCCCTGGAAAGCCGCAGCCAGAGTTATCTATGCCGGCAAATACTACGAGTAAACGCCCTGGGAGGACACATGAAGCTTGCCACATTGAAGGACGAGACGCGTGACGGAAAGTTGGTCGTCGTCTCGCGCGACCTGACGCGGTTCACCGATGCCTCGTTTCTGGTGCCGACGCTGCAGGCGGCGCTCGACGACTGGAGCCGGATAGCGCCGCATCTCGCCGCCATGGCGGAATCGCTGGAGAATAATGCGGTGCCGTCAGCGCGCTTTCACGAGCATGACGCCCATTCGCCGTTGCCGCGCGCCTATCAATGGGCGGATGGCTCGGCCTATGTGAACCATGTCGAACTGGTGCGGAAGGCGCGCGGCGCCGAGATGCCGGCAAGCTTCTGGACCGATCCGCTGATCTACCAGGGCGGTTCGGACGCCTTCATCGCGCCGCGTGACCCGATCCGGGCGGCCGACGAGGCCTTTGGCGTCGATATGGAAGGGGAGGTCGCCGTCATTGTCGATGATGTCCCGATGGGAGCAAGCCTGGATGAGACGCGGGCCGCGATCCGGCTGGTCATGCTGGTCAATGACGTCACGTTGCGCTCCCTCACTGCGCCAGAGCTTGCCAAGGGCTTCGGCTTCTTCCAATCAAAGCCGTCCTCGGCGTTTTCGCCGGTCGCGGTAACGCCGGACGAACTCGGCGATGCCTGGGATGGCGGCAAGGTCAGCCTGCCGCTGCTGGTCGACCTCAACGGCAAGCCATTCGGCCGGGCTAACGCCGGCGTGGACATGACCTTCGATTTTCCGGCGCTGATCGCGCATGCCGCAAAAACCCGGCCGCTGGCCGCCGGCACGATCATCGGCTCGGGCACGGTCTCCAACAAGCTCGACGGCGGCCCGGGCAAGCCTGTCTCGGCGGGCGGTGCCGGCTATTCGTGCATTGCCGAGTTGCGTATGATCGAGACCATCGAGGCCGGCGAACCGAAAACGCCATTCCTGCGCTTCGGCGACACGGTGCGCATCGAAATGAAGGACAGGACCGGACATTCGGTTTTTGGTGCGATCGAGCAGAAAGTCGAGAAATACGCAATTTGAAGCAATCCTATATCTAGCGTCATTCCGAAGCGCTGGCACGATCAGGATGCCGTACACTGCTACTTATCTCTGGTTTGTGGGAATTTGTGGCATCGCTACTGCCTGGCTTCTAATTTCGGCAATCCGACTTTGCCATCAGGTTGAGGACCGATCTGAAAGACTCCGCAACTTCGGCAGCGTTGCGCGTAGGGCGAAGCTTATTTACGTCGCTTTGAACCGGGACGTTGCAAGCGATGTTGAAACGCAAGCGCTGCGGCGTGGCATGATCGCTCGTCTGCTAGCCATAGGTGCTATCGGTATTGCTGTGAACTTGATTGCCTGGGCTGGTTGGGCGAGTATGTGACGTGGACTTGCTGGACCATATTCGCCGCATGGCGCGCAACAATCTTTGGTCGAACGACCGGCTCTATCGCGCCGTGCTGGAGCTTAAGCCTGGTGAATTCGAAGCCGAGCGAACCAGCTTCTTTCCCTCGATCAAGGCAACGCTCAATCACATCCTGGCTGTCGATCATCTCTATCTCGATTTTCTCGAGCAGGGCGGCGTTGGCGCCGCGGCCCATGACGATTTCGTGCCGTTCGATGAACCACAAGCGCTGTTTGCCGCCCAGGCTGCATCCGACCGGCGGCTGATCGCCTTTTGCGATCGTCTGTTGCCAGACGATCTCGACCGCAGGGTCATCACCGACCGGCGCGAGGATGGCCGGATACCGGAGTGGATCGGCGATTTGCTCGCTCATCTCTTCATCCACGACATCCACCATCGCGGGCAGGTGCACGCCATGCTGTCCGGCACTTCGGTGAAGCCGCCGCAGCTCGACGAGTTCTTTCTCGATTATGATCTGAAGCTGAGGAAAGAAGAGGTCGAGCGGCTGGGACTGTAAGCCACTCGACCGGCCGCCTACTCAGCTGCCTGCACCTTCAGCACGCCGCGCTTGATCTGGTCCTGCTCGATCGATTCGAACAATGCACGGAAATTGCCCTCGCCAAAACCTTCGTCGCCCTTCCTCTGGATGAATTCGAAGAAGATCGGGCCGATCACGGTTTTTGAAAAAATCTGCAGCAGGATCTTGGTCGTGCCGCCATCAACCACACCTTCGCCATCGATCAGGATGCCATGCTTTTTCATGCGCTCGATCGGCTCGTCATGGCCGTGCACGCGGGAATGGGACATCTCGTAATAGGTTTCTGGCGGGCCGGGCATGAACTTTAGCCCGTTGGCGGCGAGTCTGTCGGTGGCGCCATAGATCTCGTCCGTGCCGACGGCGATGTGCTGGATGCCTTCGCCATTATATTTCTTCAAATATTCGGCGATCTGGCTGGTGTCGTCCTTGGACTCGTTGAGAGGGATGCGGATCTTGCCGCAGGGCGAGGTGATGGCGCGGCTGACCAGTCCGGTGATCTTGCCGTCGATGTCGAAGAAGTGGATTTGCTTGAAGCCGAACAGGTCGCGATAGAAATCCCACCATTTGTCCATGTTGCCGCGATAGACATTGTGGGTGAGGTGGTCGAGATAATAGAAGCCGACGCCTTCCGGCTTCGGGTCGCGCGCGCCCAGCCACTCGAACTCGGCGTCATAGGCCGAGCCCTTCTCGCCATAAGTCTCGATGAAATAGAGCAGTGAGCCGCCGATGCCTGATATCGCCGGCACATCGAGTGCCTTGTCCTTGCCTTCATAGGGTGTGGCGCCCTTGGCGACGGCATGGTCGAAGGCATGCTTGGCGTCAACCACCCGCCAGGCCATCGAGGCAGCGCACGGCCCATGCTTGTCGACGAACTTCATCGCATGCGAGCCAGGCTCGGCATTGACGACATAGTTGATGTCGCCCTGCCGCCAGACGGTGATGTTCTTGGTGCGATGCTTGGCCACCGGCATATAACCCATGCGGGTGAAAAGCTCGGCGAGCTTTTCCGGTTCGGGATGCGCGAACTCGACGAATTCGAAGCCGTCGGTTCCGGCGGGATTGGCCTTGCTGATCTTTGCGGGCGGTGCGTCGTGCGGGAAGGGGCCCATGGCATTGTCCTCCAAAAAGCTGGCGTGGCCGGAAAAGGCCACTTCAATCCAATTATAGAGCGGAGCGGGTGCATGGTGCTTGCATTCAAACGCTTGAAATGATCAGGTGATGCGCGGACTGTGCATACATAGGAAGTAATCCATGGATAATGCGCGCGTTGACCAGTTTGACCGCAAGATAATGGCTCTGTTGCAGGGCGACGCACGGCTGACCAACAACGATTTGTCGGAACGGGTGAACCTGTCGGCGTCGCAATGTTCGCGCCGCCGCCAGAGGCTGGAGGAGGACGGCTACATCAGGGGCTATCGCGCGGTGCTCGACCGCGACAAGCTCGGCTTCTCGCTGGTCAACGTCATCTCGGTGACGCTCGCCACCCACAACCGCGACAATGCGCAACGCTTCGGCGAATTGGTGGCGCGGCTGCCGCAAGTACAGGAAGCGCACGCGCTGACCGGCGAGATGGACTATATATTGAAAGTGGTGACGCCCGATCTGAAATCTCTCTCGGAATTCGTCAACGGCGTGCTTCTGCCGCACGAATCCGTGCAGCATGTGAAGACGGCGATCGTGCTCGAAACGCTGAAGGAAACCGGCGCGCTGCCGATCTAGCCCTTCGACTGCTGGATCAGCCCATAAAGGTTGGTGCAGCGGGCGCCGGAACGGCAATAGGCGAACACCGGGCCTTCGAGTTCGTCGAGCGCCTCGGCCTGGTCCTCGACGTTTTCGGCCGTGATCTGGCCGCTGATCACCGGGATGTAGCGGAAGGCAAGCCCGGCTCCCTCCACTGCTGCCTTGACAGTGTCGGCCGATGGCTGGCCGGGTTGCTCGTCGTCGGGCCGGTTGCAGATCACGCTCTTGAAGCCGGCGTTCTTGATGGCGGCGACGTCCTCGGGCTGGATCTGGCCGGAGACCGAATAGTCCTCGCTGATCTGACGGTATTCCATGGTGGTCCTCGCAATCTGGTTTGGCGGAAGTCTTGCCACTCCCCGGTGCAGCCGGCAACTGCCGCCGCTGCTGATTCCTACGCGGTTGCCGGATGGGCGAGCCGTGTTCTGGCGAACCGCGCCACGACAATGCCGGCGATCACCGCCGCGACGAAGATCGGCGTCGCCGAATAGCCAAGGCCAAGCGCCGGAATGGCGCCGCCCGGGCAGAAACCGGCAATGCCCCAGCCGATGCCGAAGACGGCGGCACCGCCGACCAGCTCTTTGTCGATGGCGCGCTTCGTCGGCAGCGTGAAGGCGGCTTCGAACACCGGTGCCTTGCGACAGCCGAACACCAGGCGATAGCCGGCGAAAGCGACGAGCAGGCCGCCGCCCATCACGAAGACCAGGCTCGGATCCCAGGTGCCGGCGACGTCGAAGAAGTTCAGCACCTTGGCCGGATTGATCATGCCGGAAACGGCAATGCCGAGGCCGAAAATCCCGCCGATGAGGGATGCCGATACGAGCTTGTTCATTGGCGTCAGCCCCCGATCACGTGGCGGATTACAAAGACGGTAGCGAAGGCGGTGACCATGAAGGTCGCGACGGCGACTATCGAGCGTGGCGACAAGCGCGCCATGCCGCAAATGCCATGCCCGCTCGGACAGCCTGCGCCGAAATGCACGCCGATGCCGACCAGGAAGCCGCCGACGACGAGGGCCAGCGTCGGGACGGGCACGCTGAAGGCAATCTGCCCGCCAGCGGCGCCGTACAGAAGTGGCGCCAGGACGGCACCGGCGAGAAATTCGGCCCGCCATCGCCAATCGAGTGAAAGCGGCGGAATTACCCCGGTCAGGATGCCGGTCATGCCGGCAATGCGGCCGTGAAACGCCATCAGGAGCACGGCCGACAGGCCGATGAGGGCGCCGCCAAGCAGCGACTGGAAAGGCGTGAAGTCTGTCATGGCAATGCCGGCTTTCGAACAGCAGTCGATCAAGCCTGTCTCAGCGGATCGACATTCACCACTGCAGATAAACATTTCCGGCGGAAAATCCAGCCGGGCTACTGTAGCCCGGCTGGATGGACTGCGCCGACCGCTCAGCTTCCGAGGATCGCGCCTTTGATCTGGGCGATGTTGTTGTGCATCAGGTCGATATAGGTCGAGGCCGGGCCGTCGGGCTGCGACAGCGCATCCGAATAGAGCGTGCCGCCAACCTTGATGCCGGTCTCGCTGGCGATCTGCTCGATCAGCCGCGCGTTGGTGATGTTCTCGATGAAGACCGCCGCCGCCTTGTCCTGCTTCACTTGGCTGACCAGCTTGGCGACGTCGGCAGCGGAAGGCTCCGACTCGGTCGAGACGCCTTCGGGGGCCAGGAAGGTGAGGCCATAGGCCTTCTCGAAATAGCCGAAGGCGTCATGCGAGGTGATGACCACGCGCTTCTCTTCCGGGATCGACTGGATTGCCGCCTGCACTTCGCCTTCGACCGCATCGAGCTTCGCGGTATAGGCGGCAGCATTGGCGTTGTAGCTGTCGCAACCCGCGGCGTCGGCGGTGCAGAAGGCGTCGGCGATGTTCTTCACATAGATCTTGGCATTAGCAATCGACTGGAAGGCATGCGGATCGGTGGCCGTTTCGCCATCGGTATGGGCGCCTTCAGCGGCATCGGCATCGGCGAATTCGGGTTTGAAGTTGATCGGCGTGACGCCCTTGGTCAGAACGGCGATCGTCGCCCTGGTGGCGCTGGCGTCGACCAGGCGCTGCAGAAAGCCTTCGAAATGCAGGCCGTTGACCAGCACCACATCCGCACTCGCCATCGCCACCGCGTCAGCCGGGCTCGGCTCGTAGACATGGGCATCGCCATCCGGCCCGACAATGGTGGTCAGATTGATGCGGTCGCCGCCGACATTTTTGGCGAAATCGGCAATGACCGTGAAGCTGGCGACCACTTTCAACGGCTCCGCGAGGGCCGATGACGCACCAAAGGCAGTTAACGTTATTACGCTCATTGCCAAGGCGGTGCGGACCGATTTCAGCATGGACAGCTCTCCTCTGTTGATCAGGCGGTTCTGTGGCGGTGATGGATAATACGGGCGCGCAGGATACCGCGCGTGCCGAACAGGATCGAGGCAAAATAGACGACGCCCGCAGACAGGATGATGGCCGGGCCGGAAGGCAGCGACACGTGATAGGACAGAAGCAGACCCGCGACGCAGGAGGAAAAGCCGATCAGCACCGCCAGCACGCACATCGGCTCGACGCGCATGGTCCAGAAGCGGGCGGCGGCCGCAGGCAGCATCATCAGCCCCACGGAAAGCAGCGTGCCGAGCGCCTGAAAGCCGCCGACCAGGTTGAGCACGACGAGGCCGAGGAAGATGAAATGCACCGGACTGCCCAACCGGCTGACCGAACGCAGGAACAGCGGGTCGAGACATTCGGCGACCAGCGCCCGCCAAAAGATGGCGAGGCTGACCAGCGTAACCAGCACGATGCCGCCGATCAGCGTCAGCGCTTCATTGTTGAGCGCCAGCACGGTGCCGAACAGCACATGCATGAGATCGACACTGGAGCCGCGGATCGACACCATCAGCACACCGATGGCCAGCGAAATCAGATAGAAGGCCGCCATCGAGGCATCCTCGCGCTGGATGGTAAAGCGCGAGACGGCGCCGGCGCCGACCGCGACGATGATGCCGGCAATCAACCCGCCGATGGTCATCGGCAGGATCTCCAGCCCATAGAACAGGAAACCGGCGGCGGCACCCGGCAGGATGGCGTGGGCCATGGCGTCGCCGGAAAGGCTCATGCGGCGCAGCATCAGGAACACGCCGACCGGGCAGGCGCCGAGCGACAGCATCAGCGACCCGGCAAGCGCCCGCTGCATAAAGGCGAAATCGGCAAACGGAGCGATGAAAAGACCGTAGAGCGTGTCCATCATGCCGCCCTCGGCCCGGAGCCGTGATTATGGTCGTGAGCGTGATCATCGTGCTCGTGGTTGTCGGGCTCGCACCAGGGCGCGTTCTCCTCCCAGGCTTCATGGAAGCGGCGCGCGCGCAACAGGTTTTCCGGCCGCAGCGTTGCCTTGGTTTCGCCCCAGGCGATCGGCTGGCGCGCCAGCAGCAGCGTCTCGGGGAAATTCTGGCGCACCAGCTCCAGGTCGTGGACAACGACCATGATGGTGCGCTCCTCACCATGCCAGCGCTTGATCAGCGTGATCAGGTCGCCGACGGTCTTGGTGTCGACGGCGTTGAACGGCTCGTCGAGCAGGATGAGATCGGCGTCCTGCAGCAGCACGCGGGCAAACAGCGTGCGCTGCAGCTGGCCGCCCGACAATGTGTCGATCGGGCGCTTTTCGAAGCCGCCGAGGCCGACGGCCATCAGCGCCTGGCTGACCGAATCGCGATCTTCCCTGGTATGGCGGCCGAGCAGCCCCCGCCGTGGCCACAGGCCCAGGGAGACCAGGTCGACGACCCTGGCCGGAAAGGAGCGGTCGAGCTCCGACTGTTGCGGCAGGTAAGCGGCGCGCACGCCGGGCGCGCGGACAACCGTGCCGGCCATCGGCTTCAACACACCGACGATGCCCTTCATCAGGGTCGACTTGCCCGAGCCGTTGGCGCCGACGACGGCGGTCAGCGATCCCCGGCGGATCGTGCCGTCGAGATGATGGATTGCCGGATGGCTGTTGTAGCCCAGTGTCAGGTCGCGGAAGGTCAGGCAGGTTTTGGTCATGTGACGATCCGTGGGACACGACTAATACGGCAGCGGCGGTTGATATGTGATGTTATTACATTAGTCAACAAGTCAATCCGGCGGAATTGCGGCGACCGGAGCAATTTGGCGTGTGCCTATTTTCGCCCCACGCCTGCTGGCTCAAGAGGATTCGCTCATGCAACCTTGCCCCCGGTGGACCGCGACTCTAAAGAGGCGCGACCCACAAAGGAAGGAAACGTCCCATGAGCATTCGTCGCATCGATGTTGGCCCGCGCATGAGCCAGATCGTCATCCACGGCAATACCGTCTATCTGGCCGGTCAGGTCGGCGAGCCGGGCGGAAACGTCGGCGCCCAGACAAGGGACATACTGGGGGCCATCGACGAATTGCTGGCCAAGGCCGGTACCGACAAGACCAAGATCCTGCAGGCGATCATCTGGCTGGCCGACATGAGCACGTTCGCCGAGATGAACGCGGAGTGGGACAAGTGGGTGCCGCAGGGCCATACCCCGGCGCGCGCCACCGGCGAGGCCAAGCTTGCCGGACCGGAATATCTGGTCGAGATCATCGCTACCGCTGCCGTCTGAGGTGCGGCTCTTAACCCTCCCCCTGAGGGGAGGGTCGGCGAGTAGTCGGAGCGAAGCGGAGATTGCGAGACGGGTAGGGTCGGCGAGGTTGCACTGACCCACCCCGCGTCACAAAATGCCGCCATGCGGCATTTCCTCCGCGACCCTCCCCTCGAGGGGAGGGTCACCCCTGCGAAGGCGTAAACCTTGCCACCAGCGTGTGGCTCTCGGCCGCATAGGTGAAACGGACATGGGTGACGGGGTGCTCGGCGCTCCATGTCCGCCGCTCGACCACCAGGCACGGTGAGCCGGCTTCGATATCGAGTGCGGCCGCAATGTGTCTGTCGGCGGTGACAGCGCGGATGCGGTGCTCGGCGGCGCTCCATGGCACGCGGGCGATCAGCCACGGCCCAGGCGCGATGACAAGAAATTCCTCGTCGGCGGCCTCGGCCACGGCGGCCAGGTTGATTAGCCGCTGTTCGTGGGCGAACGGCCGCTTGCCGGCGAAATGCCGGCATTCCAGCGCCAGCACAGGTCCGGCAGAAGCGAGTTCCAGCAAGGCGCGATCCTCCGCGCTGCTGCGCCTTTTGTGTCGCGCCACACGCTCGTAGCGATAGGGCAGGCCGAGCGCCTCCACCTCGATCCTGATGTCGTGGATTTCCAGCACCGCGGCTTGCGACTGCGGCCGCCGGACAAAGCTGCCGGAGCGGCGGCGACGCTCGATCAGCCCCGCCTTGGCAAGCTGCGACAGCGCCTTGTTCACTGTCATGCGCGAGCATTTGTACTCGGCCGTCAGTTCGTGCTCGAACGGAATGCGGTGGCCGGGCGCCCAGACGCCGGACAGAATCCGCTCGCTGATGTCGGACAGGATGCGCTGATGCAGCGAGAGAGGCTCGCCGACGTCCACATCGATTGTTCCGATCATGCTCATGCCGAAAGCGCCGTCATCACCTTGCGAAAACGCTCGGCAATGGCATCGCCCCTTGCATGCCTGCCGCCGCTGACCAGCTTCTTGCCATGCACCCAGACGCAATCGATATTGGTGCCGTTGGCGAAGATCCAGGCATCGAGCACCGCATCGCCCGTCTTGCCGGCCAGCGAGGGATGATTGCCATCGAGCGAGACGAAATCGGCCGGGGCACCTGCGGCGATCTGCGAGAGGCCTGTGCCAAGCGCGGCGCTGCCGCCGTCGAGCGCGGCATCGAACAGTGCGCGGCCGGTTGAACCGCCGGCGACCGCCAGCACGTTGCGGGCACGGTGGGCGAGGCGCTGCGAATATTCGAGCTGCCGCAATTCGTCCGGCAGGCCGATCTGCACGTTGGAATCGGAGCCGACGCCGAAGCGGCCGCCATGTTGTATGAACAAAGGTGCTGCAAAGGTGCCGTCGCCGAGATTGGCCTCGGTGATCGGGCAGAGGCCGGCGATGGCCCCGCTTTTCGCCATGGCCGCGGTCTCGGTCTCGGTCATGTGGGTGGCGTGGATCAGGCACCAGCGCTTATCGACATTGGCATTGGCGAGCAGCCATTCGACCGGCCGCGCCCCGGACCAGGCAAGGCAGTCCTCGACCTCCTTCACTTGCTCGGCGATATGGATGTGGATCGGTCCGCCCGGTACCATTGCCGCGATGTTTTCCAACTCCTCCGGTGTCACGGCGCGCAGACTGTGCGGGGCGATGCCGACGACCGCGTGATTCAAGGTGCGAACGGATTCGCGGCATTTCTCAACAAGCCGCGAGAACCGATTCACATCGTTGATGAATCGCCGCTGGCCTTCGTTCGGCGCTGCGCCGCCGAAAGAGGCATGCGCATAGAAGACCGGCAGCAGCGTCAGCCCAATGCCGGTATCGGCGGCCGCGGCAGTGATGCGCTCGGCCATCTCGGCGATGTTGGCGTAGGGCCGGCCGTCGCGGTCGTGATGCAGATAGTGAAACTCACCGACGCGTGAGAACCCGGCCTGAAGCATCTCGACATAGAGCTGGGCGGCGACCGCCTCGACCTGATCCGGCGTCATCGACAGCGCGAAGCGGTACATCACCTCGCGCCAGCTCCAGAAACTGTCGGCAGAAGGGCCGCGCAACTCGGCGAGGCCGGCCATGCCGCGCTGAAAGGCGTGGCTGTGCAGGTTCGGCATGCCTGGCAGCAGAATGGCATGGCGTTCGTCGCCGGGCCGGGGGGTGGTGTTAGGTTCGACCGTGGCGATGCGGCCTTCACTGGCGACGATCCGGGCATTGGAATGCCAGCCGTCGGGCAGAAGCACCTGTTCCGCAAAGATCGCCGTCATGTTTTTCTCTCCGATTCCCTGTGTCCCGTGCAATGATACCACTTGCAGTGCATCTCAATATGTATATACATAATCGCCGCAGATTGAAACGGAAAAGATGATGGCTGGAGAGAGCAAAGGTCGGGCAGGGGAGGTTCGCCTCTGGCGCAATGCGCGTCTGGCAACCATGGCTGACAGCGCCGCCGCACTGGGTCTCGTCGAAGACGGCGCGATCGCCGCGCGCGATGGCCTGATCGTCTACGCCGGCCCGGAAGCCGACATGCCGGCAGCGCTGGGCCAAGCAGCCGAGATTATCGATTGCGAAGGGCGTTGGATAACGCCGGGCCTGATCGACTGCCACACTCATCTGGTCCATGCAGGCAACCGCGCTAACGAATTCGAGATGCGGCTGGCCGGCGCGACTTATGAGGAGGTGACTCGAGCGGGCGGCGGCATCGTCTCGTCGGTCAAGGCGCTGCGCGCTGCCAGCGAGCACGAACTGGTTGTGCAGTCGGTGCCGCGCCTCAACGCGTTAATCGCGGAAGGCCTCACCACTATCGAGATCAAGTCGGGCTACGGGCTCGATCTTGAAAATGAGAAGAAATCGCTGCGCGCCGCGCGGCTCCTGGGCGAACATCGTCCAGTAACGGTGAGGACGAGCTTCCTCGGCGCCCATGCCCTGCCGCCTGAAGCGAAAGGCGACAAGGACGCTTTTATCGATCTGGTCGCAAACGAGATTTTGCCGGCCGTCGCTGCCGAGGGCCTGGCCGATGCGGTCGACGGTTTTTGCGAAGGCATCGCTTTTTCGCCCGAGCAGATTTCTCGCGTGTTCGACGCGGCGAAAGCGCTAAGTCTGCCGGTAAAACTCCACGCTGACCAATTGTCCAATCTGCACGGCGCAGAACTTGCGGCGCGTTATGGCGCCCTGTCGGCCGACCATCTCGAATACACTGACGAGGCGGGTGCGGCGGCGATGGCGAGGGCAGGAACCGTGGCGACGATCCTGCCCGGCGCCTACTATTTCATCCGTGAGACCAAGAAGCCGCCGATCGGTCTGTTTCGCCAGCACGGCGTCAAAATGGCGGTCGCCACCGACTGCAATCCCGGCACATCGCCGCTTACCTCGTTGCTGCTGACCATGAACATGGCGGCGACTTTGCTCGGTCTGACTGTTGACGAATGCCTTGCCGGTGTCACCCGCGAGGCCGCCCGCGCGCTGGGACTGCTCGGAAAAACCGGTACGCTGGAGGCTGGAAAATCAGCCGACCTGGCGATCTGGGATATCGACCGCCCGGCCGAGCTCGTCTACCGCATGGGCTTTAACCCGCTGCATGCCCGCATCTGGAGAGGACGATGAGCGAATTCAAACTCAAGCCGGGCAACACAACGCTGGCCGACTGGCGCGAAATCTATCGCGGCGCCGTGCCGAAGCTGGACGCTGCCTGCTGGCCGAAGATCAAGGCCAGCGCGGAAGCGGTTGCGCGGATCGTCGCCAATGGTGAGCCGGTCTATGGCATCAACACCGGTTTCGGCAAATTGGCCAGCGTCCGTATCCCCTCCGCCGACCTCGAGACCCTTCAACGCAACATCGTGCTGTCGCATGCCGCCGGCGTCGGCGAACCGATGCCGGTCGCTGTTTGCCGGCTCATGATGGCACTGAAGCTTGCCAGCCTAGCGCAGGGCGCCTCCGGCGTTCGGCCGCAGACCATTGAGTTGCTCGAAGCAATGCTGGCCAATGACGTCATTCCGGTGGTGCCGGCGCAAGGCTCGGTCGGCGCCTCCGGCGACCTGGCGCCGCTGTCGCACATGACGGCGGTAATGATCGGCGTCGGCGAATGTTTTACTCCCCATGGCAAGTTCCCGGCCAAGGTCGCCTTTGTCTCACACGGGCTGGAGCCGGTCACGCTTGGCGCCAAGGAAGGGTTGGCGCTGCTCAACGGAACGCAGTTCTCGACCGCCTATGCATTGGCCGCCCTGTTCGACGCTGAAGTGCTTTATCAGTCGGCGCTGGTCGCCGGCGCGCTTTCGACCGATGCCGCCAAGGGCTCCGACGCCCCCTTCGATCCGCGCATCCATCTGCTCAGGAAGCATCCTGGCCAGATCGAGACGGCAGAGGCGCTGCGCAACCTGATGGCCGGCAGTGCCATCCGTGAATCGCACCGCCTCGGCGACGAGCGCGTGCAGGATCCGTACTGCCTCCGCTGCCAACCGCAGGTGATGGGCGCGGCGCTCAGTGTCCTGCGCCAGGCTGCCGACACGCTGGGCACCGAGGCCAACGGCGTCACCGACAATCCGCTGATCTTCGCCGAGGACGATACCGCACTTTCCGGCGGGAATTTCCACGCCGAGCCGGTGGCTTTTGCCGCCGACATGATCGCGCTCGCTGTCTGCGAGATCGGCTCGCTGTCGGAACGGCGCATCGCCATGCTGGTCGACCCGGCGCTGTCGGGCATGCCGGCTTTCCTGACGCCGAAGCCCGGCTTGAATTCCGGCTTTATGATCCCGCAGGTGACGGCGGCGGCACTCGTCTCGGAAAACAAGCAGAAGGCCTATCCGGCCAGCGTCGATTCGATCCCGACCTCTGCCAATCAGGAAGACCACGTCTCGATGGCAGCGCATGGCGCGCGCCGGCTGATCGGCATGGTCGAGAATGCGACGGCCGTCATCGGCATCGAATTGCTGGCCGCTGCGCAAGGCTGCGATTTCCATGCGCCGCTGGCATCGAGTGCGCCGCTTGAAGCGGTGCGCAGGCTGGTCAGGGCCGAAGTGACGCATCTCGACAATGATCGGCATTTCCACCCCGACATGGAAAAGGCCATCACCATGGTGCGCAGCGGTGCGGCGGTGAGGGCGGCGATCGCGGTGGCGCTGCCGGGGATTTCTGGAGCCGCATCATGAACGAGCGCGACTGGCTTACCGTCCATGAGGGAACCGAGCCGCTGCTTGTCAGCTTGCCGCATACCGGCACCGATCTGGCTGGTTTGGAAGATCGGTTCGTTTCGCCGTGGCTTGCACGTCGCGACACGGACTGGTGGATCGAACAACTCTATGACTTTGCGGCTGATCTTGGCGCCAGCGTTGTCCGGACGTCGATCTCGCGCAGCGTCATCGACGTCAATCGCGATCCGTCAGGTGTTTCTCTGTATCCCGGCCAAACCACTACCGGTCTTTGCCCAACGGAGACGTTTGACGGCGATCCGCTCTATCGCCCCGGCTTGGAGCCAGGCGCTGAAGAGATAGAGCATCGGAGCCGTCGCTTTTTTTATCCGTATCACAGCGCAATTGCTGGAGAAGTTGCCCGGATAAAGGGCGCTCATGGCAGGGCCGTGGTCTATGACTGCCACTCGATCCGCTCGGTGCTGCCGCGGCTGTTCGAGGGCACGCTGCCGGTGTTCAATTTGGGCAGCAATGACGGCAAAAGCGCCGATCCGGCCTTGCAGGCGATGGTCGAAGAGATCCTCGCCGGAACCGGCGAGACATACGTTGTGAATGGCCGCTTCAAGGGCGGCTGGATTACGCGCAATTTCGGCCAGCCGCAGAAGAACGTCCACGCGCTGCAGATGGAACTGTCCAACCGCGGCTATATGCGCGAGCCCGAGCGCAAGGGGACGCCCGACAATTGGCCGGTGCCTTACGACCCCGCATTCGCCGCGCCGATCCGCGCCACGCTGAAGCGGATCCTGGAAAGCGCGATTGCCTGGGCCGGGCGCTGACGCTCCGCCGCGCAGCTCATTCGAAAGGAAAAGTGACGCCATGACCGATCCTCGTCATAACATCCGCGAAATCCGCAGCCCACGCGGCAGCGAGCTCAATGCTCGCTCATGGCTGACGGAAGCGCCGTTGCGCATGCTGATGAACAATCTCGATCCAGACGTCGCCGAAAACCCCAACGAACTGGTCGTCTATGGCGGCATCGGCCGGGCGGCGCGTACCTGGAACGACTTTGATCGCATCGTCGCCTCGCTGAAGACGCTTGGAGATGACGAGACGCTTCTGGTGCAGTCCGGCAAGCCGGTCGGCGTGTTCCGGACTCACACCGATGCGCCGCGCGTGCTGATCGCCAATTCCAACCTCGTGCCGCACTGGGCGACATGGGAGAAATTCCACGAGCTCGATAAGAAGGGCCTGATGATGTACGGCCAGATGACGGCCGGCTCGTGGATCTACATCGGCACGCAAGGCATCGTGCAGGGCACCTACGAGACCTTCGTCGAGGCCGGCCGCCAGCATTACGGCGGCAACCTCAGGGGCAAATGGATCCTGACCGGCGGCCTCGGCGGCATGGGCGGCGCCCAGCCGCTGGCTGCGGTCATGGCTGGCGCCTGCTGCCTGGCGATCGAATGCGATCCCGACCGTATCGATTTCAGGCTGCGCACCCGCTATGTCGACGAGCGCGCCGACACGCTCGACGAGGCGCTGGAAAAGATCGAGCGCTGGACCAGGGCCGGCGAGGCGAAATCGGTCGGTCTGGTCGGCAACACCGCCGACATCGTGCCGGAACTGGTGCGGCGTGGCGTGCGCCCCGACTTAGTCACCGACCAGACGTCGGCGCATGATCCGCTCAACGGCTATCTGCCCAAGGGCTGGTCGCTCGGCGAATGGCGCGAGAAGCGCACCAGCGACCCGAAGGCGGTCGAGAAGGCGGCGCGCGCGTCGATGCGCGAACATGTCGAGGCGATGGTGGCGTTCTGGAATGCCGGCGTGCCGACGCTTGATTACGGCAACAACATCCGTCAGGTGGCGAAGGAGGAAGGGTTCGAGAACGCCTTTGCCTTCCCGGGCTTCGTGCCGGCCTATATCCGACCGCTGTTTTGTCGCGGCATCGGCCCGTTTCGCTGGGCAGCCCTCTCCGGCGATCCCGAGGACATCTACAAGACCGATGCCAAGGTGCGAGAATTGACCCCCGGCAACACCCACCTGCACAACTGGCTCGACATGGCGCGCGAGCGTATCGCCTTCCAGGGCCTGCCGGCGCGCATCTGCTGGGTCGGTCTCGGCGATCGCCACCGGCTTGGCCTCGCCTTCAACGAAATGGTGGCGAAGGGCGAGCTCAAGGCGCCGGTGGTCATCGGCCGCGATCATCTCGATTCCGGCTCGGTTGCCTCGCCGAACCGCGAGACGGAATCGATGAAGGACGGCTCGGACGCCGTGTCCGACTGGCCGCTGCTCAATGCGCTGCTCAACACCGCCTCCGGCGCAACCTGGGTGTCGCTGCACCATGGCGGTGGCGTCGGCATGGGTTTTTCGCAGCATGCCGGCATGGTTATCGTCGCCGATGGCACGCGCGAAGCGGCCAAACGCCTGGAGCGGGTGCTGTGGAACGACCCCGCAACCGGCGTCATGCGCCACGCCGATGCCGGCTATGATCTCGCCATCGACTGCGCCAGGGAGCACCAGCTCAACCTGCCAGGCATCCTCGGCTGAACCGCGCCTTGCGCATTGTCCGGGCGGCCGAATACCGGTCTATGCCGTGGAAGAACGGCGGCGGGGTGACGACGGAAATCGCCGTCTCGCCCGCAGGTGCTGCGCTCGACGATTTCGACTGGCGCATCTCCATGGCGCGCGTCGAAAGCGGTGGGCCATTCTCCGGGTTTGGCGGAGTGGACCGAACCTTGGCCGTGCTGGAAGGCGAGGGGATCGTCCTTGATATCGCCGGCCGCCCGGTGGCTACGGTGACCAAAGCTTCCGCCCCGCTTTCCTTTCCGGCCGATGTGCCAACGCAAGCGGCGCTGATCGCCGGTTCGATCACCGATCTCAACGTCATGACGCGGCGCGGACGGATGACCCACGCCGTCGAGCGCGTGGTGATTTCGGCCCCGACCGATATCCAGTCGGCGCCCGATACTACCCTCATCCTGTGTTTTGACGGCGAAATCACGGCGGCCGGTGCGACGCCCGTCCGCATCGGGCCGCGCGACACGCTGTTGCTCGGGCCGGGCGCCCTAAAATGGCGCTTGGAGCCTGCCCGAACGGCGACGCTGTTCGTGATCAGGATCGAACGGGTTGCTGCAAACGATTAACGCCTGTTTCGAAACATGATCGCAACACCGGCGAAATATGCCGTAAGCTCAAGCCAACATCACGAAAAAGCCCGAATCCTTCCTTCGATCAAGTCTCGGCGGGAGCGAAGGGGTGATCGTCTGAAAGTTGTGGTGCGAAAACAAACTTTCGACCTGTGTTTCGATGCAACCAATTGCATTTGAATCGGTTTTAGGGACATTGCCGTGGCGGTGGCGCCGCTATGCGTCCCCCATGCGGAATTTTCAATGAATATCCAAACAGACCCCACCCAAATGGAAAAGACGAGCGCGAGCTTCCCGGCCATCACGGAAGAGCCGATACGCTCCAATTTCCTGCCGGAAGAGCGCCTGCGCACGCTGGGTACAAGCCTCGCCAAGGGCGACGTCAAGGATCTGTTCGGCCTGGGGCCGTTCGATTTCCAGCCACGCATCCGCGACAGTGCCAGGAAGGTCCTCGAAGTCTACCGCTCGACCAATGCCGCGCAGGCTAGGGGCGAGACGATTACGCCGGCGGCGCAATGGCTGCTCGACAACAACTATCTGGTCGAGGAAACCATCTTCCAGGTCAAGCGCGACCTGCCGCACCGTTTCTATCGGGAGTTGCCGACCCTGAAGCTGCGCGACGGCGCCAGCGTGCCGCGCGCGCTTGCGCTGGCCTGGACCTATGTCGCGCATTCGGACAGTTCCGTCTCGGCTACCATGTTCAAGGCGATCGTCGAAGGCTTTCAGGCCGTCGAGCCGCTGAAGATTGGCGAACTCTGGGCGCTGCCGTCGCTGCTGCGCTTCGTTCTGATCGAAAATCTTCGCCGGATCGCGGTCCGGGTCAATCGTACCCGGCAGATGCGCCAGATTGCCAACGAGGTTGCCGACCGCGTGCTGGCGGTCGACGACAGCGCCGACCGTCAGGCGATCCTGTCGAACTACGTCGCCCATGCACAAGACACCACCTTTGCCACCCAATTGCTCTACCGCCTGCGCGATGGGTCGCAAAATGCCGGCAGGGCGCTGGAATGGCTGGAGGGCGAACTCGAAAAGTCCGGCTCCGATGCCGAGGAAATCATAATCAGCGAACATCGCACGCTGTCCGGCGGCAATGTAACCACCGGCAACATCATCCGCGGCCTCAGGCTTATCAACGATATCGACTGGACGGTTTGGTTCGAAGGCGTCAGCCGCATCGATACGTTGCTGCGCGAGCGCACCGATTTCGCCGCGCTCGATTTCTTCTCGCGCGACCAGTACCGGACCGCGATCGAAGAAATGGCGCGCCGCTCCGATCGTTCCGAATTCCGCGTCGCCGAAAAGGCGATCGAACTTGCCGGCCATGCCGCTGTCGCCGATACCACCGGCACCGGTCCGACCGCTCACACCGACGTCGGGTTCTTTCTGGTTGGGCCGCGCCGGCTGGAACTGGAAAAGGCGATCGGCTATCGGCCGACCGTCAGCGTCACGATCAAACGGGCGTTCCGCAAGACCGGATGGCTGGGCATTGTCTTGCCGGTGTTCGCGCTGACGGTCCTGCTTCTGGTCCTCTCCGGCAACGCCCTTGCCAATCTCGGCCTGTCCAAATGGTCGATCGCCTTGATGCTGGCGCTGTTTGCCGTGCCAGCCAGCGAAGGCGCGCTTGCCTTCTTCAACACTGTCGTATCGTTGTTCCTGAAGCCCACGCGCCTCGTCGGCTACGACTACAGACGCGGCATGCCGCCCGAGGCCCGAACGCTGGTAGTGGTGCCGTCGCTGATCGGCTCGCGCGACGACGTCGAGGAGAACATCCGCAATATCGAAGTGCATCACCTGGCCAACACGGCGGACGAAATCCATTTCGCTCTGCTTTCGGATTGGCCGGACAGCAAAACCGAAATCGATGCGGCGGATATTGAGATCCTCCAATATGCTCGCGACGAGATCGCACGGCTGAACGCCCGCTACCCCAGCGAAGGCGCGCCGCGTTTCTACGTCCTGCACCGCCGGCGGCTCTACAACGAATCCCAGGGCGCCTGGATGGGCTGGGAACGCAAGCGCGGCAAGCTGCACGAACTGAATCTTCTGCTGCGCGGTGACAGCGACACCACCTTCCTGCCGCTGGATGTGCCGTTGCCGGAAAACGTTGTCCATGTGATGACGCTGGACGCCGACACGCGCACCACCCGCGATGCCGTCGCCAGTTTGGTTGGCAAGCTTTGCCACCCGCTCAACCGCCCGCATTACGACGCGGCAAAGCGCGTTGTCACCGCCGGCTACACTATCCTGCAGCCGCGCATCACCGCCTCCCTGACCAGCGGCGACGACGCATCCTTCTTCCAGCGGGTGTTTTCCGCCAATCGCGGCCTTGATCCCTACGTATTTGCCGTCTCGGATATCTACCAGGACGTCTTCGGCGACGGCTCCTTCACCGGCAAGGGCCTCTATCATGTCGACGCCTTCGAAGCGGCGCTGAAGGGCCGCATCGACGAAAACACCATCCTCAGCCACGATCTGCTCGAAGGCGCCTTGGCACGCGCGGCGCTGGTCACGGACATCGAACTGGTCGAGGACTATCCGACCCGCTATTCGGTCGACGCGTCGCGCCACCATCGCTGGGCACGCGGCGACTGGCAGCTTCTGGGCTTCATTCTCGATCCGCGCTCCGGCGTACCGGCGCTGTCGCGCTGGAAGATGGTAGACAATCTGCGCCGCTCACTGACGCCGATCTTCTGGGTGATGGCGGCGATCGCCGGCTGGACGCTGCTGCCTTTCACGCAGGCCGCGCAATGGCAGGCGCTGCTGATCCTCACGCTGTTCATGGCGCCGACATTCGATATCGTCCACGCCATCCTGCCGAAAAGCGGCGACCAGACGCCGCGCGGCCATTTCTCGGCGCTGGCGCGCGACGTTGTCTTCGGCACCGCCCTGGTGGCGCTGAAGATCGTGCTGATGGCGCATCTGGCCTGGATGATGGGCGATGCCATCATTCGCACACTCTACCGTCTGTTCGTCAGTCGGCAGAATCTGCTCGAATGGCGCACTGCCTCGCAGGCGCACAAGAATGGCGACAACGATCTCGGCTCATATTACGGCATGATGTACGGCGCGGTGATTGTCGGGGTCGTCGGCCTCGCCATCCCGGTTCTGGCCGATTCCACCGGAGCTTTCGTCGCCTTCTTCTTCGCGCTGTTCTGGATCGGCTCGCCGGCGTTCGCTTTCTGGATCAGCCGCTCGGCGGAAACCGAGGACCGTTTGCGCATATCGGCGGCTGACATCCATGCGCTGCGCACCGTTGCGCGGCGCACTTGGCATTATTTCGAGACCTTCGTGACGGCCGAGCATCACAACCTGCCGCCCGACAACTTCCAGGAAAGTCCGGCGCCTGTCGTGGCGCCCCGCACCTCGCCGACCAATATCGGCGTCTATCTCCTGTCGGTGATTTCAGCGCGCGATTTCGGCTGGATCAGTCTGTCCGACGCGACCACCCGCATCGACGCGACGATGTCGACCATCGAGAGCATGCCGCGTGAGCGCGGCCATCTCTTCAACTGGTATGACACGACGACGCTGAAGCCGCTCTATCCGCTCTATATTTCAGCCGTCGATAGCGGCAATCTTGCCGGCCATCTGGTGGCGGTGGCGGCCGCCTGCGCCGAATGGGCGGAAGCGCCTGCAGTCCACCTACAGGGCGACTTCGAGGGTATCCTCGATACGGTGACGATCCTCGACGAAAGCCTGGCGGAGTTGCCTGACGACCGTCGCCAGTTGCGGCCGTTGCGCCAGCGGCTCGCCGACCGCCTCGACGGCATGCGGCGCGCGGTCGAATCGATCAAAGCACAGCCCGAGATGGCATCGATCCGCACCATCAACCTGGCCGTTCTGGCCGGCGAGATTCGCAAGCTCGCCATCGCCATCCATACCGAGGCCGCATCGACACAGAGCGATACCATCGCCGACTGGGCGGCGAGACTGGAAGCAACCTGCGAAGCGCATGTCCATGACGCGCATAGCGACGACAATGCCGTCGAAGCCTTGCGGGCCAAGCTTCTTTCGCTGCGCGAGCGCACGCGTCGCTTCGCCTTCGAGATGGATTTCTCCTTCCTCATGCGGAAGGAACGCAAGCTCCTGTCGATCGGCTACCGGGTCGAGGAGCATCAGCTCGACGAAAGCTGCTACGACCTCCTGGCTTCCGAGGCGCGGCTGACCAGCCTGTTCGCCATCGCCAAGGGCGATCTGCCGACGGAGCACTGGTTCCACCTCGGCCGGCCGATCGTCGAGATCGGGTTCAAGGGCGCACTGATGTCCTGGTCCGGCTCGATGTTCGAGTATCTGATGCCGCCGTTGGTGATGAAGGAGGCGCAAGGCAGCATCCTCAACCAGACCAGCAAGCTCATCATCAAACGTCAGATCCAGTACGGCCGCTCGAAGAACGTGCCCTGGGGGATCTCGGAAGCGGCCTACAATGCCCGCGACCGCGAACTGACCTACCAATACACCAATTTCGGCGTGCCCGGGCTGGGCCTGAAGCGAGGTCTTGGCCAGAACACGGTGATTGCGCCTTATGCGACCGTGCTGGCGGCGCAGTTCACCCCGCGTGAATCGGTGCAGAACCTTGCCAGGCTGAGGCAGCTTGGCGCCCTTGGCCGGCACGGCTTCTACGATGCGGTCGATTTCACGCCGCAGCGCGTGCCGGAGGGCACCGACCATGTCGTCGTGCTGAACTACATGGCCCACCATTCCGGGATGTCGATCGCCGCCGTTGCCGACGCCATCTTCGAAGGACGCCTGCGCGACCGCTTCCACAGCGATCCGGTGATCGAGTCGGCCGAGTTGCTGCTGCAGGAAAGAGCGCCGCGCGACATCCCGACCGCCACCGTCAGGACCGAGGCCGACGAACGGTCGAAGGGCGAAACGGAAGTCGAGAGCCCCGATACGCGCATCGTGCTCAACCCGCTCAAGGCGCTGCGTTCGACCAGCGTCATGTCCAATGGCCGCTACTCGGTCATGGTCACCGCGACCGGCTCCGGCTATAGCCGCTGGGGCGAGCTTGCCGTCACGCGCTGGCAGCCGGATCCAACCGAGGATCGGCTTGGCTCCTATATCTTCCTGCGAGACGCCGGCACCGGCGACTGGTGGTCGGCCACCGCCGAGCCGAAGCGTGCCACCGACGAAGAAGTGCAGACGCTGTTCTCCGACGACAAGGCGAGCTTCATCAAGTCGGTGGGATCACTGCGTTCGGAGGTCGAATGCATCGTCATCTCGGAAGGAAACGGCGAAGGCCGGCGGGTGACGCTCTACAATGACGGCCCGGTCGATCGGCATATAGAAGTTACCTCCTTTGCCGAACTGGTGCTGGGCTCCGACGCATCCGACAACGCGCATCCGGCCTTCTCGAAAATGTTCGTGGAAACCGAAATCGCTGCGAATAACGGGGCGATCTTCGCCACAAGACGCAAGCGGGAAACGGACGAGCCTGATGTCACCATGGTGCACTTCGTCACCGACCCGTCTGGGTCGACGCGCGACGCCGAGGCCGAAACCGACCGGCGCGCCTTCATCGGCCGCGGCCGCACCATAACCGAGGCCGCCGCCTTCGATCCCGGCGCCAAGCTTGGCGGCCATTCCGGCTTCACGCTGGATCCGGTCGCAGCACTTCGCCGACAGGTGCGCGTGCCGGCCAACAAGAAGATATCGCTGACCTTCTGGACTGCCGTCGGCGCCAACCGTGCCGAACTCGAAGATGCCATTGCGCGGCTCGATCATCCGGAAGCCTTCGCCCGTCAGGCGATGCTCGCCTGGACCCGCTCGCAGGTGCAGACCCGTCATCTCGGCCTCAGCCTTGCCGATGCTGCCAATGTCCAGAATCTGGCGCGTTATCTGATCTATCCTGATCCGTTCCTGCGCCTTCCGGCCGAATCGATCGCCTCCGGGCTCGGTAAGCAGTCCAGTCTGTGGCCGACCAGCATATCCGGAGATTTTCCGATTTTCCTGGTCAGGATCGGCGATGTCGCCGATCTCGAAATCGTTGCCCAGGCGCTCCGCTTCCAGGAATATATGCGCGCCCGCGGCATGATGATCGACTTTGTCGTGGTCAACGAGCAGGCTTCATCCTACGTGCAAGATCTGCAACGGGCAGTCGAGACGCTGTGCGAAAACAGCCGTCTGCGCGGCAAGGAGCTCGGACCCCGCCAGCACATCTTCGCCGTGCGCCGCGATCTCATGGACGAAACGACCTATAAGACGCTGCTCGCCGTCGCCCGCGTCGCCCTGCACACGCGAAACGGCACCATCTTCGATCAGATCGAGCGCGCCGAGGCCGCTGCGCTGCAAGCACGGGACGCTTTGCAGCCGGCAGGTGCAGCAGCGCTTCGCGAACCGTCTCCGCAGGTGCCGCAGCCACGGGCTGCCCAAGTCACGATCGAAGGCAGTGCCGACGGCAGCGGGCTCAACCAGTGGAACGGTTTTGGCGGCTTTGAGGGCGACGGACGCCACTATGTCATGCGCCTTGCTGGCCGGCGCACGACGCCGCAGCCCTGGATCAACGTCATCTCCAACGCCTCGTTCGGCTTCCACGTTTCGGCTGAAGGCGCTGCCTTCACCTGGAGCCGAAACAGCCGCGACTATCAATTGACGCCGTGGGCGAACGACCCGGTCACCAACCGGCCCGGCGAGGGCATCTATATCTACGATCACGCCAACGGCCGGGCGTTCTCGCCGCTGGCCGCAGTCGTGCGCGATCCCGCCATGACCTACGAAACATGGCACGGACAGGGTTTTTCGACCTTCCGTTCGAAGCGCGGACCGCTGTCGATGGACCTGACCCATGTGGTGGATCCTGTCGATCCGGTGAAAATCTCCCGATTGCGCATCCAGAATTCGGGTTCGGTGCCGGCGCGCCTGCGCGTCTACGCCTATGCGGAATGGGTTCTTGGCAGCCATCGTTCGCGCACGGCGGCGACCATCGTTCCGTCCAGGGATGCTGCGACGGGCGCGTTGCTGGCGCAAAATCCGTACGGGCTCGACTTCAGCGAGCGGGTCGCCTTCCTGGCCACCGACAGCGCGGCACATTCTGTGACGGCCGACCGCGGCGAGTTCATCGGCCGGTACGGCACCAGCGAACTTCCGCATGCCGTGCTCAGCGGCGCCAGCCTGTCGGGCCGCGTCGAGGCCGGCGACGATCCTTGTGCAGCAATTGCTCGCGACATCGACATCCCTGCCGGCGGGGACGTGACGCTGCTCTGGCTGCTCGGCGATGCAGCCTCTGCCGAGCAAGCCAGCGCACTGGTGCAGCATCATAGAAGCAAGGATTTCGATCAGCGGCTGGCTGACAACGAACGCACCTGGCGGGGGTTTCTCGACACCATCCAGGTCGAGACGCCGGACAAGGCGCTCAACGCCATGGTCAACCACTGGCTGCCCTATCAGAGCCTAGCCTGCCGCATCCGCGCCCGCTCCGCGTTTTACCAGGCGAGCGGCGCCTTTGGCTTCCGCGATCAGCTGCAGGACACGCTGGCTCTGCTTGTCCATGATCCGAAATTGGCGCGCGACCAGATCCTCAACGCGGCGCGGCGGCAATTCCCCGAGGGTGACGTGCAGCACTGGTGGCTGCCGCGCACCGAGGCAGGCGTCCGCACCATGATTTCCGACGACGTGGTCTGGCTCGCCCACGCCACGTCACACTACTTGCAGGTGACCGGCGATACCGCGATCCTCAGGGAACAACTGCCCTTCATCGAGGGGCCGCCTCTGGAAGAAGGCGAGCACGACGCCTTCTTCACCCCGGAGATATCGAAGAAGACCGCTTCACTCTATGATCATTGCGCACGCGCACTTGACCTTGCCATCAAGCGCAGCAGCTCCGCCGGATTGCCGCTGATCCTCGGTGGCGACTGGAACGACGGCATGAACCGTGTCGGCGAGCACGGTAAGGGCGAGAGCGTCTGGCTGGGCTGGTTCCTGCTGAAGACGCTGGGCGACTTTGCACCTGTCGCCAAGGCGGAAGGCGACACCAAGCGCGCGCAAGCCTGGACAAAACACGCTGACGTGCTGAAGCGGGCGCTGGAAAGCACGGCCTGGGATGGTGAATGGTATCGTCGCGGCAGCTTCGACGACGGCACGCCGCTGGGGTCGCGCGGTTCGCAGGAGTGCAAGATCGACTCGATTGCCCAGTCGTGGAGCGTGCTGTCGGGCGAGGGCGATCCGGCGCGGTCGACGACGGCGATGCAGCAGGCGATGAAAATGCTCGTCGACGACGAGCTCAAGATCGTCAAGCTTTTCACCCCGCCCTTTTCCAGGACGGAACAGAATCCAGGCTACATCAAGAGCTACCCGCCGGGTGTCCGTGAAAACGGCGGCCAGTACACCCACGCGGCGACATGGTTCGTTATTGCGCTCGCCGAAATGGGGCGCACCGACGACGCCTACCGCTGTCTCTCGATGCTCAACCCGGCCAACCACGCGCTCGACGAGGCCGCTACCGAGCACTACCGCGTCGAGCCTTATGTCGTCGCGGCAGACGTCTACGCCGGGCAAGGCAAGGGCGGCCGCGGTGGCTGGACCTGGTACACCGGCTCGGCCGGCTGGCTTTATCGCGCGGCGGTCGAGGGCATCCTCGGCGTTGAGCGCAGGGGCGAGCGCGTTCAGTTCAGGCCGAAACTGCCCAGCCATTGGGATGGTTATACGGCAACGCTCAAGGTGCTGGGGGCCGAACTCAGGGTTCGCGTTGTCCGCGACGCCAAGGTCAAAGCCATCTCGCTAGAGGTAGATGGTAAAAAGACGAAGGCTTCGGCTTTCAAACCGAAAGCCGGCGACAAGGCTGAGGTGGTCGTCAGGATACCGGCGTAGTTCCAAGGATTTTAGCGTTTTTGCACGTCTTGGGGATGCGCGTTGTTTAAGGTTGCTCTAGAAATTCTATTGCGCATGAGCTTTCCCAAAAGCCGATGCAGCCTTTAGGGATTCGTACATGACCAGTTGCTGATTAAAATTGCGGCAGTGCTTGCAGCCTGCCACGATTTTGCCGCAGGGCTGACATTTTACCTTTTTTCTCAAACCGTTAGGTGATCACGACAGATTTCGCAGCGTCGCCATCTTTTGTTCGCGAATTGGGAACTGAAGGGGTACACGAGCATTGTTTCGCGACACGTCAACGGGTACGTGTAGAAAATGATGCAGTGCACAATAACAATTTGCCGGAGTAGCTGAAGTGTCCCTTCTGCAGATCTACTGGAGAGCGCTTGGTTATCTCGCTGCCGACAGAAAACGCGTAGCGTTTATCTGCGGGGCGAATGTCACGCTGGCCATTATCGCCATCCTTGAGCCGATCATGTTCGGACGGGTGATCGATGCTATTTCGGACGGCGGCTCGGTCTTTTCGACGCTTGCCGTATGGGCCGGTATCGGCGTCTTCAACGTCGTCGCCTTCGTTCTGGTGGCGCGCGGCGCTGACCGCTTTGCCCATGCACGACGCAGCGAGGTGCTTTGCCAGTCATTCGAGCGCGTAATCACCATGCCGCTTGCTTGGCATCATCAGCGCGGCACCTCCAATTCCCTGCATACGCTTCTGCGCGCGGTCGAGACCCTGTTCAGCCTCTGGCTCGAGTTCATGAGGCAGCATTTGTCCACTGTCGTCGCACTGGTTCTGCTGGTGCCGACGGCGCTCAGCATGGATATTCGCATGTCGATGGTCCTGCTGGCGCTGGGCGCGCTCTATGTCGGAATCGGGCGGCTGGTGATGCGTCGTACCAGGGCAGGCCAGGCGTCCGTGGAGCGGCATTTTCACCAGGTGTTCGCGCATGTGAGTGACTCGGTCAGCAATGTCGCCGTACTGCAGAGCTACAATCGCATCGGCCACGAGACCGACGCCTTGAAGCGTTATGTCAAGAATCTGCTTGATGCCCAATATCCGGTGCTCGACTGGTGGGCATTGGCCAACGCCTTGCACCGCCTGTCGTCGACCATTTCGATGATGGTCGTGCTGTTGATCGGCTCCTATCTGGTCATGCATGGCCAATTGCGTATCGGTGACGTCATCGCCTTTACCGGCTTTGCAACGCTGCTGATCGCCCGGCTCGACCAGATGTCGGCCTTCGCCAACCAGATTTCGGAAGCCAGGGCCAAGCTCGAGGAATTTTACCGCCTCGAGGACTCCGCGGCCGACGCAGCCGAGCCGGACGGGTTGCGTGACCTCGGCAACGTCACTGGTCATGTGCGTTTTGAAAACGTCAGCTTCGAATTCGCCAATTCGGGGCAGGGCGTGAACGACGTGTCGTTCGAGGTCCATGCCGGCCAGACCGTCGCCATCGTCGGTCCGACGGGCGCGGGCAAGACCACGCTCATCAATCTTTTGCAGCGCGTATTTGCGCCGTCCAGCGGCCGGATCCTGATCGATGGCATCGATACCCGTACGGTGACCCGCAAGTCGCTGCGCCACTCGATCGCCACCGTGTTCCAGGATGCGGGCCTGCTCAACCGCTCGATCGAGGACAATATCCGCGTCGGGCGCGCCGAGGCGACCTATGATGAGGTCCACGCTGCCGCCAATGCCGCTGCCGCGCAGGATTTCATCCTGTCGAAGAGCAACGGCTACGACACGGTCGTCGGCGAACGCGGGGGACAGCTTTCGGGCGGCGAGCGCCAGCGTATCGCCATCGCGCGCGCCGTGTTGAAGGATTCGCCCATCCTGGTGCTCGACGAAGCGACCAGCGCGCTCGATGTCGAGACGGAAGACCGCGTTAAGGAAGCGATCGACGAATTGCGGCGCGGCCGCACTACCTTCATCATCGCCCACCGCTTGACCACCGTTCGAGATGCCGATCTGGTTGTGTTCATGGACAAGGGCAAGGTGGTCGAAATGGGTGGCTTCGCCGAATTGTCGATGCGCAATGGCCGCTTCGCCAGCCTGCTGCGCGCCGGCGGCCTGCTCAACGACGAGGAAGTCCGCCGCCTCAGCCGCACCATCACGGACGAGGCCGCCTGAGCGGCCAGGCTCGCCCCTTCTCCCTGTCCTGTGGGAGAAGGGAAGGCAGCCTGCGACACCACCACTCGATTGCCCCAAAAGCGTCGCCGGTTTATGTAAAGCCGCATGAGTGACCTGACTTCACGCCTCAGCGGCTGGATGGATTTCGCCCACCCGACGCGGTTTGTCTGGTTGGCCGACAAGGTGGTGCCGTGGCTGGCGACCATCGCCGCACTCATCTTGGCCGCCGGGCTCTATATGAGCTTCGCTGCGCCGGAGGATTTCCAGCAAGGCATCACCGTGCGCATCATGTATATCCATGTGCCCTTCGCCTGGCTGGCCATGATGTGTTTCACGCTGATGGCGGTTTTCGCGTTGGGCACGCTGGTATGGCGCCATCCGCTGGCCGATGTCGCGCTGAAATCGGCGGCACCCATCGGCGCCGTCTTTACAGCACTCGCGCTGATCACCGGCTCGATCTGGGGCAAGCCGATGTGGGGCACCTGGTGGGTGTGGGACGCGCGGCTGACCTCGGTGTTCGTGCTGTTTCTGATGTATCTCGGCATCATCGCGCTGACGCGGGCACTCGACGATGCGGCGCGCGCCGCCTGGGCCGCCGCAATCATCACCCTGGTCGGCTTCATAAACATCCCGATCATCAAGTTCTCGGTCGATTGGTGGAACACGCTGCATCAGCCGGCTTCGGTGTTCCGCATGGGTGGCTCGACCATTGACCCCTCTATGCTGAGGCCGTTGCTGGTGATGGCTCTAGGCTTTACCGTGCTGTTCTTCGCGTTGCATCTGATGGCGATGCGCACGGAAATTCGCCGCCGCCGCGTCATCTCCATGCGCCGAGTCGCGGCGAGGCAGGCAGACAAGCCCGGCTAGGCGGCGCCCTGCTGGCCTTCATCGGCCTCATTTTGCCAAATGCCCGCATCGTCCACTGCCGGCGTGACCCGATGGACAATTGCACGTCCTGTTTCATGCACAATTTCTCCGATGCCCTCGGCTACAATGCCGATCTGACCAAGCTTGGGCAGTACTACCGGCAATATGATCGCTTGATGCGCCATTGGGCCAAGGTCGTGCCGCTTGCCATCCACGACATGCCCTACGAAGAAACCGTGGCCGATCTCGAAACCCGCGCTCGTGGATTGATCGGATTTCTCGGCGTGAAATGGGACGATGCTTGTCTGCATTTCCACGAAACCGAGCGCACGGTACGAACGCCAAGCCGCTGGCAGGTGCGCCAGCCGATCTATTCGTCCTCTGTAGAGCGCTGGAAACTGTACGGCGATGCCCTCGATCCATTGAAGGCTGCACTGGGTCCGCTTGTCCATCTTTGATCAAACGGTCGTTCGGTCCGAACGACGTCGAGCTCACCCCATGCGGCCACGCGCCGCCACCGGCAGCGTCTCCAGCACCCGTTCTCCGGCGATCAGGTGGACCTCGTCGAACAGATTGGTGACGACGCAGCAATGGTCGGGCACGATTCGCACGCGCTCGCCGATACGCAGCCTGGCGTCGCCGGAAAGCGTGACGTTGCCGTGCTCTTCGCTGAGGCCGGTGACGGTAGCGCCCGGAATACCCAGCAATTCGCCGAAATCAGGCAACCCCAGCGTATCGCTGGACAAGGCCTTGCTGCCGGCATCGAGGATGGCCCGTGTCGTCGTCGGATGGCTGACCACCGTCGACAGCACCGTCAGCGCGCAATCATCGAGGCTTCCGCCGCTTTTGGCGACCTGGTAGCGGTCGAGATAGATGTAGGTGCCCGGGCGGTACTCGGTGACGACGGAAGCCTCGCTCGAGCGCCACATGTCCGGCGTGCCGCCGCTGGAGATGCGCTCGCAGGCAAAGCCGGATGCGGTGAGCGCCTGGCGCGCATCGGCGAGCCACGTCTCGGCCTCGGCAGCACGGCCTGCTGCCGGATAGGTCATCAGCCCGCCGAAGGCGAGCCCCTTGGCCTTGTCGATCTCTCTTGCCAATGCGACCGCCTCGCTGGCCGACTGGACGCCGCAGCGGCCCATGCCGGTGTCGCATTCCACCAGCACCTGTAGCGGCTGGCCTGGATCGGTGAAGGTGGCGGCGAGCCCGTTAAGCGTTTCCAGGCTGTCTGATGTCACCGACAACGTCACACGACCGTGCAGCGCCTTGAGACGCTCCAGCTTGGCCTTGCCCAGAATGTTATAAGGGAGAAAAATGTCGGTGAGGCCGGAATCGGCCATCACCTCGGCTTCACCGATCTTCTGGCAGGTGATGCCGACCGCACCCGCTGCGATCTGCTTCTTTGCCCAGTAAGGCAGTTTGTGGGTCTTGATGTGCGGCCTGAGCTTCAGTCCGTTGCGGTCGGCGTGGGCCTGCGCCCGCGCGATATTGGCTTCGGCGCGGGCAGCGTCGATCAGGATTGCCGGTGTATCGAGGTCATCTATGCTGCGCATGGATTGTCACCCTGGGAATTGCCTGGACTTATGGCCTTGATCGGCCCGGATGTCATGAGGCCAGCTCCTCAGTTTACGTCGACACCGGATCGGCGTTCGGCTATTCGGTTTGGAGATCGCCCAAGCCGACGGGAAGGAAACCACGACCATGAAACGCTCCACCATCAACGACATCATCCGCGACGCCGATGCCTTCATCCGTTCGTTCGGCTACATCATGCCGCCCTTCGCCTATTGGTCGCCGGAAGAGATGAAGACGCGCCGGCAGGATTCGTCGGCCATCTTCTCCTCCCGGCTCGGCTGGGACATCACCGACTACGGCCAGGGCAAGTTTAGCGAACTCGGCCTCTTCCTATTCACCGTTCGCAACGGTCGCTACGAGGACATGAAGAAGGGCATGGGCATGCTCTATGCCGAGAAGATCATGATCTCGCGCAAGGATCAGCTGTCGCCGATGCATCGCCACAACATCAAGGCCGAAGACATCATCAACCGTGGTGGCGGCAAGCTGGTGCTGGAACTGTTCATGCACGATCGCGATGGCGGCATCGATCCGAAGGCCGAGGTATCGGTGCCTGTCGACGGAACCATCCACAGGCTGCCGGCGGGCGGGCTGCTGAAGCTCGATCCAGGCGAGAGCGTGACGCTGCTGCCGGGCGTCTGGCACGCCTTCTGGGCCGAGGGCAAGGATGTGCTGATCGGCGAGGTCTCGACCGTCAATGACGATCTGACCGATAATGTCTTCCGCGAGCCGATCGGCCGCTTCGCAGACATCGACGAGGATGTCGCGCCGCTGCACCTCTTGGTGTCCGACTACGAGAGGTGGGTGGGTTAGGAGCCAGCCTTGCTGCCTTCTAAATTTGCTCGATTGAGGAGCGCGCGGAGTCTGCGCACTTCGGCGATCAGGCGAGGAACATCCTGACGCGCGGCGGCCATGAAATCCTGGTCCGCGACCGTCGCGCCGGTCATCTCGACTCAGGCTTCCATCTCTTGAAGTTCAAGTTCGGATAGAGATGTGTTCATGGCAGCCTCGTTGGTCCGGCGTTGCTGCCGCGCGCGTGCTTGTCGGCCTTGCGGTTGCCGAGCAGCAGCTTCCGCTCGAGATGGGCTCGGAGCTCGCCGTAATACGCCATCAGGAACGGGCGGGCATCATGCGCCTGCGGCGTTGAGCCGATCTTGCGTCCGATCGTTTCAGCCACCGCCCGCAGCGCGAAATAGTCGTCGCGGCGCAGCACTTCCTCCAACTTGTGCAGTTCGGCGATGCCATAGGCATCGAGCTGAGCGTGGCTGAACTGAAAGGCCTTGGCAACCGGATCCTGCCTTGCCGACAGATCCTCCATTAGCGTGCGCTTCGGCGCCTCGACGACCCATGTTCCCGCCAGGAGGTCGCCAATTCGCATGCGGTCGCGATTGAAAAGCGGGAACAGGGCGAACAACAGCGCCCACACCAGTCCGAAGACCGTCGTCAGCGTATCGGCGACGCCCATCCCACTCCTTCCGGCGATAATCGACAGCGGCAGAAAGACTTCGATCTCGCGCATCAGATTGCGGGCGATGACCTGATCGACCGACAGGCCGGCTCCGCTGCGCGACGCCACCCGGATGCCGACGATCCGCTTGCCGGGCGTCGACGCGCGCCGCCCGGCCTCGAAGGCGATGAAATAGGCGTTGCGCAAAAAAAAGATCACGATGATCCAGACGATGAAAAGCGGCTGCATTTGATCGGTGCCAAGGCCTCTCACCCCGAACAGCGCGACAATCGTGACCGCGATTGCAGCCGTGGCGATAAACACGACATCGAGCAGGAAAGCGGCAGCCCGTGTGCCGGCGTCGGCCAGCTTTATCTGGAGATCGACACCTTCAGGCGTGATCAGCGAGCGCATTGTCGCCAGGGGGGAGCGTCTAGCGGTCGCCATTCCGCACCACCTGGAAGAGGTAGAAATAGCCGATCCACAGTGCGAGCATACCGCCGCCAATGAAATAGCGCGTGACGTCGCTGGTGATCGTCTGCCTGCCGATGCCCTCGAGCAGTCCGGCAAACAGCAGCATGACCGAAACGCCGACCATCGCTGTCGCCGCGACGCGTCCCGCATGGGCCGCTGCCGTCATGCGGGTCAACTCGCCGGGAAAGGCTATGCGCGTGCCGATGCGCATGCCGGCAGCGCCGGCCAGTGCGATGGCGAACAATTCGGTGGTGCCGTGGATGGCCAGCCAGCCGCCAAGTTCCATGCCAAGCCCCTTTACCCAATAGACTTGGAACAGCGCACCCAGCATGCAGCCGTTGAACAGCATCAGCAGTACCGTCGGCGCGGCGAACGCAAATCCAAGGGCGAAAGCCAGGATTGCGACCTGGACGTTGTGGGTGAAAAGATAAGCCGCAAAGCCTGAGAGAAAGCCGTTGTCGCCATCATAAAGCATCCTGCGCAGCAGCTCGGCCGAAGCGTCGGGGCCGCGGCCGGCGGCCAGGCCCGACGGGATGATCGCGTCGAACCAGCTCTTGTCGGACGCTACCAGCCAGGCGCCGGCTCCGATGCCAACAAACATCAGCGCCACCGACACCAGCGTCTCGCGCCACAAGCCGCGAATGGCACCGGGCCAGTCGTGCAGGAAGAAATCGGCGATGCGCTGCCGCAGCCCGCGACGTGCCCCGTAGAGATAGAAGTAACCTCGCAGCGACAGGGATTCGAGATAGGCGATCAGCGCACTGTCGAGGGATGTCGCTCTGGCCACCGAAAGGGAAGACAATGCCGACCGGTAGAGCAGCGGCAGCGCCAGTAGTTCCTCTTCCGATAGCGTCCGCGGCGCGCGTTTCTCGACGCGGTCGAGAAGCGCCTCGAACGCCTTCCAGTCGGCCTCGCGCTCCCGACGAAAGCTGGCCAGCGACTGGCGTACGGCATCGCCGCGTCCAGCATCGCCGGATACTGGCACAGTCACAACAGATCCTCCCGTTTGAACTGCAGATAGCGCTCGACCAGTGCCGGCCCCAATTTTTGATGGTCGGCTTCGATCACATGTGCACCAAGCAGCCGCAACCGGCCTATGACGACCTGTCTTTCGCGTAAAAGCCCGCCGGCAACGACGGCGCGGGCCACATCCTCGCCGGACCGGGGCGGCATGTCGGCCAAGCTCTCCAGCTCGACATCCCTGATCAGCATGAACAGCACCAGATGCCGCTCGGTGAGCCGGCCGACGGTGCGCAGCATCAACTCCGCGCTGATCGGATCGACAAAATCGGTGAAGATGATCACCAGCGAGCGCCGGTCGAGCCGCGCCGCAAGCGTGGTCAGCGCCAGGGTGAAATTGGTCTCCTCGTTGGAATAGTCGATCTCAACCGCCCGCTTCTGGATCATCGCAAAGCTGGCCGAGCCGCGCACCGCGCCGCTGGCGACGCGCGGCCGCGCATCGAAGCTGAACAGGCTGACCATGTCGCCGCCCTTGAGCGCAACGAACGCCGACAGCAAGGCTGCCGCCACCGCCCGGTCCACCTTCGGCACACCGTCGACCGGCTCGCACATCAGGCGTCCGCTGTCGATGGCCAGCACGATGTTGTTGTTCTCCTCGATACGGAACTCGCGCGCCAGAAGCCTGCCGTGGCGGGCGCTGCGCTTCCAGTCGATCATCCGCCGGCCCATGCCGGGCTGATAGTCCTTCAGCGCCTCGAATTCCCGGCCCTGGCCGGCCCGGCGCTGTGCATGGCCGTCGGGCAGGGCCTCGCGTTGCAGCAGCGTGATGGCCTGCTCGCGGGCGCCGCGGACGTCGGGCAACACCGCCACCTTGCTTTCCATCGGCAGGACGACCTGGTTCCAGACCAGTCCGAACGGCCCGCGCCAGCGCACCCACAGACGATCGAAGCTGGCGATGCCGCGCCGCAGCGCCTGGAACCGAAGGTCGAGCGATCCGCCGTCGCAGGTCGGAGCCAGGGATCCACCGGTTCCGCCCATCGGTGCCAGGCGCTCATCATGGCCGACGCGCGCCTCCAGGGTCCGCGTCCGGCTGGAAAAACGGGCGGCGACATGGACGGTGAAATCTCCGCCGACACCGACCTGCGGCGGCGCGTGGAGGCTGGCGGTCAGCGAGGCCCGCCCGCCTCCTGCCGCGGCGTCCACCGCCAGGAAGGCGAGCAGCACGCAGATCCACAGCAAACCGAGATACCACAGTGACGGCAGCGCCAGCGCGACCAGGAAGGCCGGCACCGCGCCCGCAGCCGCCGTCCAAACCGCTCGGCCGCTCGGATAGATCAACGTGGCGCTTCCGTCTGGTCGACCAGGTCGGATACGATCTGCTCGACCAGCCGGCCATCGATCTGCGCGGCCGGCGACAGGATGACGCGATGGCGCAGCGCCGGTACCGCCAGTGCCTTGACGTCGTCGGGAATCACATAGGCGCGCCCGTCGAGCGCAGCCCGCGCCCGCGCCGCCCTGGCCAGCATGGCGCCCGCGCGTGGACTGGCGCCAACCTCCAGATCCGGGCTTTCGCGTGTGGTGCGCACCAGCGCCGCGATGTAGCTGACGACGTCGTCGACAAGGGTCACGGAGCCGACGGTGGCGAGCGCGTTCTCCAGTGTCTTGCGATCCGCCTGGGCCTTGATGCCGTATTGCGCGATGTCGTGCGAGGCTGAGCCGCCGCCGTGATGGATGATGATGACCCGTTCCTCCTCGGGGCCGGGATAGCTGACCCGGTGCTTGAACAGGAAGCGGTCGAGCTGTGCCTCGGGCAGGGGGTAGACACCCTGATGCTCGATCGGGTTCTGGGTCGCGACCACCATGAAGTTACGGCCCAGCGAATGCGTAGTGCCGTCGAAGGTGACCGCATGCTCCTGCATCGCCTCCAGAAGTGCTGCCTGTGTCTTGGGCGGCGTGCGGTTTATCTCGTCGGCGAGCAGGAGGTCGCAGAAGATCGGACCGCGTGTCAGCGTGAACTGTCCGGTCTGGAAATTGTAGATGTTCGATCCGACGATATCGCCGGGCATCAGGTCCGGCGTGAACTGGATGCGCCCGTAAGCGACGCCCAGAGCCTGCGCGAAGCAGCGCGCGGTCATTGTCTTGGCCGTGCCCGGAGGGCCTTCCAGCAGGATATGCCCGCCGGCGAACAAGGCGGTCAGCATCAGGTCGACCGTGTCGTGCTGCCCGGTGATCGCTTTGGCCACTTCTTCCCTGATCCGTGTCGCCAGGGCCTTCACATCATCGACGTTCACCGAGCCTCCTTGCCGTCCAATCGTGCAGCTGTTTCGCTGCCACGTGCATTTGCGTCAGATTTTTCGCTTCGCCGACGGCCTGCGCCCGCGTGGTGAATCCTCTGGTCTCGTCCTTGTCGCGGGAATCGAGCCAGTGGTTGAGCGCTTCTCCTTGCAATCCCTGCGGTGCTCCCAGCAAAGCGCCGGCGCGCACACCCGCCAGGGCCGCATATCGGCCTCCCAGTTCCTCGAGCCGCCCGGCGCGCCGCAACAGCATCGCCGTCGTATCCACCAGCGCGCGCTTGCCAAAGGCAATGGCGCGCAATTCGGCGCGCGGTGGGCCGAAACGGCCGAGGCCGTGCAGGAAAGCCAGCGCCGCCGCAGCCAGGATCGTCAGTGTCAGCGCCAGAAACGGCGGTTCGACCAAGAGCTTGGCAAGGTCGTATTTTCGCCCCGCGCCATGCAGCGTGAGATCGAACATCACCGGGCCCTTTTCGGGTTCCAGCAATGCAATCAGGTCGAGCGCGGCTGCCGCCTTGTCCGCGTCCTTAAGAGCGGCGTTGTTGATCAGGTCGGGGTCGGTCAGGATGTAAAACGGCTTGTCTTCGACTTCGGTGAGCACAGCCTTGTCGTTGCCGGCTGCTATCATTGGATACTTGTCGGCCACCCACTGCAATTCATCGGGGGCGGTAACGAGCCGGCCTTCGATGTCGAGCTCCTGCACCGTGCTTTGGCCGACGCCGATCTTTGCATTGGCGATGCGGCCGAGCCATTGGTTCACCACGGAATCGGGCAGTCGCCCGAATTTCATGTTCCATCCTTCGTGCTCCTCCAGCGGCAGGGTCTGCCATTTGGGGAGGACGAAGAGGGTATCCTGGTCCTGCCGAAGTTCGAGAATGTGATCGAGCGCTTCCGGGTCGCTATCGGGCGAAATGGTGACGATCAGCAACATGTCGGTGCCGAGATCCTGATCGGTCCGCGCCATGGCTGGCGTCTCGCCGGTGAGCCGCAACCATTCCGCCAGGCCGGCATAGCCGACGCCGCTTTTCGACAGCGGCGTGGCGCCGCCATTGCCGGGTTGCCGGAAGTCGGGCGCATAGGTGGACAGCAGGAAGAATCCCGCTGCCGCAAGCAGGCTGGCGAAAATGCCCCAGAACAGCGTTCTCCGGTTGAACGGTTCCTGTGCCGCTGTTTCCACCGTCGTCGCGCTCATGTCCAGGCATCCCGGAAGACGAACCGCTCATAGGCGCCGCGTGCTTGCCGCCAGCCCTCCGGGCCGACCGGCCGTCGTGCGAACAATGCGGCCTCGACGATGCGTGCGATCTCGGTAAACGCCGCGCGGGCCTTGGCGGGAACCGAAGCAGCAGCGGCGATGTCGCGCGCCGTGAGCGACGGGCGCAGGAAGTCCGGCAGCCGGCCGGCAATATCGGCGACACTGCGGCGAAGCAGGAGATGGACAGCTTCGTCATAGTCGCCCCGCGCGGCCAGCGCGTCGGCTTCCGACAGCAGGATCTGCGCGGTGCCGGCGTCGGGACGCCATGCTTCCTCCGCCTCGGTTTCGCGACGCGCGCGCTGCCACGGCAGGCGCCAGGCGACGCCTTTCATCTCGAGGAAGACCAGGAGCAGGATGATCGCGGCACCTGATATCACCGCCCCCCAGAACAGATAGATCATGTAGGGACCGAGCGACGACAACAGGTCCAGCAGCGGCTTCAGCCAATCAGGTGGCTGGGGTGGCGCATAGGCCGGCAGGTCGAACTGGATCGACCTGTCCGAGATCAACTGCTCATGCGCTTTTGCCAGCCATTCGGCTTCCGCTGTGCCTGGCTGTGCCACTGCCAACCCGCTCCCCTGCGACCTGTGGTTCCCCAGCCGACACTGGCAATGCACAACGGCAATTGCAAGTGGACTAGACGCCGACCTCCAATGTTGGCACATTTAATGCGGGGATCACCAGCCGATATGCGGTGATTGAGCGGGGGACGCGTCATGGTTTCAACGACATTGGAACGGCCGGGCAAGTTTCGCATCGGCAGGGTTTTCAACGACAGCTTTGCCGTCATCAGCCGCAACCCGGGTCTGTTGGTCGGACTTGCGGCATTGTTTTCGGGGTTGCCAACTCTTGTTTTTCAACTTTGGGCGTTGAGCCGGCTGGCACCCTTTACCGCCGCGGACCCAGCTGCCTCCTTCGACCCGAGCACTCTCGGCGAACCGAATTTGATGGCGAGCTATTCCGCGATCACGATAGGCTTCGGGCTGGTCTCCTACATCCTGTCGCTGTTGCTCCAGGCATCGCTGGTGCGTGCCACCATCGAGGACTTGAATGGCAAGCAGCCGTCGTTCGGTGACTGCGTCGCGAAAGCAGTTTCCTTTCTCTTGCCGACGTTCGCCATTGCCCTGTTGGTTGGTTTAGGTGTGGTCCTCGGTCTTATGCTTCTTATTGTGCCTGGCATCATGCTGGCGCTGCGTTGGTCGGTCGCGGTGCCGGCGCTGGTGCAGGAGCGGCTCGGCGTGTTCGGCTCGATGGCGCGCAGCCGCGATCTGACCAAGGGAAGCCGCTGGGCGCTGTTCGGCCTTTTCGTTATCCTGATCATTATCGTGATTGCCATCCAGTTGGCGCTCGGCACCGCAACCGCCCTGTTTGGATGGGGGGTGATGGGTGCTGTGGTGGATGCATTGGTGACGAGTGTGACATCAATGGTAATGTCGATCGCCACCGCGGTCTGCTATGTCGAGTTGCGGCAAGTTAGGGAAGGCACCAGCGTCGACGAACTGGCGGAGATCTTCTCCTGACGCGAGAGGTCGCTCCCGCCCTACCACATCATGAACGAAACGACGTCCGCGTCGGAGACCTTGCCTGCCATCACATCGGCGATCGCCTGATCGACGATGGCCGCGCCCTCTCTCGCGGATGTCCACAATGGTTACCCGGTGCTGCTGTCGGAAATGACCCCGACGAGCCCCGCGACCTGTTCGGGATGCTGCTCAGGGCGGCATCGGCGAAGACTGCGCAGCCGGCGTTGTAGCGCCGGCGGGTAGCATTCCCGGCGGCAGGGGTGACAGAGGCAGACAAATCTCGTATACTGACATAAAGATGTCTTTATGTCGCTAAAGCGCGACTGTCGCCTTGAGGATTGAAAGTGTCGCAAAACCCTTCATCGCTCGACGACCTGTTCGGTCCTGTCGCGGCAAAGCCCGACGGCTCGGAAGTGCTTGCGGCGCTGACGGCGGCGGCGCACGAACGTATCCTCATCCTCGACGGTGCCATGGGCACGCAGATCCAGGGCCTGGGTTTCGACGAGAACCATTTCCGTGGCGACAAATTCGCGGATTGCGCCTGCCATCAGCAGGGCAACAACGACCTGCTGATTCTGACGCAGCCCAAGGCGATCGAGGAGATTCACTACCAATACGCCGTCGCCGGGGCAGACATCCTTGAAACCAACACCTTCTCCTCGACCTCCATCGCCCAAACGGATTACGGCATGGAGGACGCGGTCTATGCGCTGAACCGCGACGGTGCGCGGCTGGTGCGCAGGGCAGCCGTGAGGGCTGAGCAGGAGGACGGCAAGCGTCGTTTCGTTGCCGGTGCGCTGGGGCCGACCAACCGCACCGCCTCGATGTCGCCGGATGTCAACAATCCCGGCTACCGCGCCGTGACGTTCGACGAACTGCGCCTTGCCTATGGCGAGCAGCTGCGCGGTCTCATCGACGGCGGCGCCGACATCATCCTGATAGAGACCATTTTCGATACGCTGAACGCCAAGGCGGCGATCTTCGCGGCAGAAGAGATCTTCCTCGAGAAGGACGTGCGTCTGCCGGTTATGATCTCCGGCACGATCACCGACCTGTCCGGCCGCACGCTGTCGGGCCAGACGCCGACGGCTTTCTGGCATTCGGTCCGCCACGCCAACCCGTTCACGATAGGCCTCAATTGCGCGCTTGGCGCCAATGCCATGCGCGCCCATCTGGGCGAAATATCAGGCGTTGCCGACACCTTTGTTTGCGCCTATCCGAATGCCGGCCTGCCCAATGAATTCGGCCGTTATGACGAGAGCCAGGAGTTCATGGCCGCGCAGATCGAGGAGTTCGCGCGCGACGGCCTGGTCAATATCGTTGGCGGCTGCTGCGGCTCGACGCCGGACCACATCCGCGCCATCGCGGCGGCGGTAAAGAAATATCCGCCGCGCGCTGTTCCCGCCATCGAACCGAAGATGCGCCTTTGCGGGCTCGAGCCATTCACGCTGACCGACGAGATTCCGTTCGTCAATGTCGGCGAGCGAACCAATGTCACCGGCTCGGCCAGGTTCAGGAAGCTGATCACGGCCGGCGACTATGCCGCCGCGCTCGAAGTCGCCCGCGACCAGGTCGCCAATGGCGCGCAGATCATCGACATCAACATGGACGAAGGCCTGATCGATTCGAAAAAGGCGATGGTCGAATATCTCAACCTGATCGCCGCCGAGCCGGATATCGCCCGCGTTCCCGTGATGATCGACAGCTCCAAATGGGAGATCATCGAAGCCGGCCTGAAATGCGTGCAAGGCAAGCCGCTGGTGAACTCCATTTCCATGAAGGAAGGCGAAGCGGCCTTTCTGCACCATGCGAAGCTCGTCCGCGCGTACGGCGCGGCGGTGGTCGTCATGGCCTTCGACGAGGAGGGCCAGGCCGACACCCAGGCGCGCAAGGTCGAAATCTGCACCCGCGCCTATAGGCTGCTGACCGAGCAGGCCGGATTCCCGCCCGAGGACATCGTTTTCGACCCGAACATCTTTGCCATCGCCACCGGCATCGACGAGCACAACAATTACGGCGTCGACTTCATCGAAGCCGCCAGGCAGATCACCGCGACGCTTCCTCATGTCCACATATCGGGCGGCGTGTCGAACCTCTCCTTCTCGTTTCGCGGCAACGAGCCGGTGCGCGAGGCCATGCATGCCGTGTTCCTTTACCATGCCATCCAGGCGGGCATGGACATGGGCATCGTCAATGCCGGGCAACTCGCCGTCTACGACGCCATCGATCCGGAACTGCGCGAAGCCTGCGAGGATGTCGTCAACAACCGTCAGCCGAAGGGCGGCGGCACGGCCACCGAACGCATGCTGGAACTTGCCGAACGCTTCAAGGGCACGGCCGGCAAGGAGGCGCAGGAGCGCGATCTCGCCTGGCGTGACTGGCCGGTCGAGCGGCGCATTTCGCACGCACTGGTCAACGGCATCACCGAATTCATCGACCAGGACACCGACGAAGCACGACGTGCCGCCGAGCGGCCGCTGCATGTCATTGAAGGTCCTTTGATGGCAGGAATGAATGTCGTCGGCGACCTGTTCGGCGCAGGAAAAATGTTCCTGCCGCAAGTGGTGAAATCCGCCCGCGTCATGAAGCAGGCCGTTGCCGGCCTCCTTCCGCACATGGAGGCGGAGAAGCTGGCGAACGCCGCCAATGGTGTCGACACCGGCGAGCGCCAGACCGCCGGAAAGATCCTGATGGCGACGGTGAAGGGCGATGTCCACGATATCGGCAAGAACATCGTCGGAGTGGTTCTGGCCTGCAACAATTACGAGATCATCGACCTCGGCGTCATGGTGCCGGCGGCGAAGATCCTGCAGACGGCGCGCGAGCAGCAGGTCGACATCATCGGCCTATCCGGCCTGATCACGCCCTCGCTCGACGAGATGGCGCATATGGCCGCCGAGATGGAGCGCGAAGGTTTTGACATTCCGCTGTTGATCGGCGGCGCGACGACCAGCCGCGTGCATACGGCGGTAAAGATTCATCCGCGCTATATCAGGGGCCAGACGGTCTACGTGACCGATGCCAGCCGCGCGGTCGGCGTGGTGTCGGCACTGCTGTCGAACGAGACCAAGGGCGGCTATGTCGACAATGTTCGTGCCGAATACAAGAAGGTTGCCGACGCGCACGCGCGCAGCGAAGCCGACAAGCAGCGCTTGCCGCTCGTCAAGGCGCGTGCCAACGCCCACAGGATCGACTGGTCGGCCTACGCGCCGCCGAAGCCGTCCTTCCTCGGCGTGAAAGTCTTCGAAGGCTGGGACCCGGCCGAGCTCGCGCGCTATATCGACTGGACGCCGTTCTTCCAGACCTGGGAGCTGAAGGGCCGTTACCCGAAAATCCTTGACGACGAGGCACAAGGGCCGGCGGCACGCCAGCTCTTCGAAGACGCCCAGGCGATGCTGGCCAAGATCATCGCGGAAAAATGGTTCGCGCCGAAGGGCGTGATCGGCTTCTGGCCGGCGAATACCGTCGGCGACGACATCAGGCTGTTCACCGACGATAATCGCTCGCAGGAGCTGGCGACCTTCTTCACGCTGCGCCAGCAGCTGACCAAGCGCGACGGCAAGGCGAATGTCGCACTCTCGGATTTCGTCGCGCCTTTTGACAGCGGCAAGGCCGACTATCTCGGCGGCTTCATCGTCACCGCCGGCATTGAGGAAGCGGCAATCGCCGAGCGTTTCGAGCGGGCGAACGACGACTACTCGTCGATCATGGTCAAGGCGCTGGCCGACCGTTTCGCCGAAGCCTTCGCCGAGCGCCTGCACGAACGCGTGCGCAAGGAATTCTGGGCCTATGCCCCGGATGAGGATCTGGCGCCGGACGAGCTGATCGGCGAACCCTATCGCGGCATCCGCCCGGCGCCCGGCTATCCGGCGCAGCCCGATCACACCGAGAAAGCGACGCTGTTTCGCCTGCTCGACGGCGAGCGCAATGCCGGCGTCAGCCTGACCGAAAGTTTTGCGATGTGGCCGGGCTCGTCGGTGTCCGGCATCTACCTGTCGCATCCCGAAAGCTATTATTTCGGCGTGGCCAAGGTCGAACGCGACCAGGTCGAGGATTACGCGCGCCGCAAGCGCATGCCGCTCGCCGAGGTCGAACGCTGGCTCGGCCCGATCCTCAACTATGTGCCCGCAAAGGGGCTTGACGCGGCCGCGTGAAATCGTGCCGCGAGACCGATAGGCGAAAAGCCGGCGCCTCAATGACAGCAGCCCTTGCCCTGATTGCACGTTCGTTCTGCACGGATGCCTGATTGGCACGTCCGCTTTGGCCGGCGCGGTAATGAGCCTGGCCTGCAGCGGCAATGGTGCACCGGCCCGCCTTGGATTGACGCGCGATCCTTAAGCTGCAAAGTATATTAACGTTCTGTTTACCAAATATTAGTCTCGGCAGGGACTGGGGGGGGCAATTTGGAACCGTTTCTGGGTGCGAACCGCCTTAATTGGGATGATCGGGCCGACCTGCATTCGACCGACACAACGGGCAGCTACCACATAGAAAAGGTGCTGGCAGGCGGATCCAATCTCTATGAGTTGGAAACGCGCGAGGTCGGTGACATTCTCGGCAAAGATATCGTCCATCTGCAATGTCATATCGGGCTCGACACAATCAGCTTGAAGAATCTGGGCGCGGGCAGCGTGACCGGCCTCGACTTTTCACCGACAGCGATCGCAGCGGCGCGGGATTTCGCTGCAAAGGCAGGGACTAATGTGCGCTTCGTGGAGGCGCCACTGTTCGAGGCAGTCGAGGCGCTCGGCCGAACCTTTGACATCGCTTACGTTACCTGGGGTTCGGTAAACTGGCTGGACGACGTGTTCCGCTGGGCGCGAGTGGTTGCCGATCTCCTGCGGCCCGGCGGCCGGCTCTATCTGGCCGAGGGCCATCCCCTGATGTTCCAGTGTGACCGAAAGGCTGCGGCGCTGGAGTTCAAGCATGACTGGCGAACGCCAATAGCTCGACCACTCGCATGGAACGAGGAACTCACCTATACCGGCGACGACCGCATCTTGAAGCATCCTCGCTACTATGAGTGGATTCATCCGGTCAGTGACGTGGTGAACGCGCTGATTTCAGCTGGGCTGACGCTTGATTTTCTCAATGAGCATGACACGGTTTCGTGGCAGCACTTTTCATTTGCCGTGAGGGCCGGCAAGGATATGTACGGCTTGCCAGAGAACTCTCCCAAGATCCCGATGGCTTATTCCATTGGCGCGACCAAGCGTAGCGTCGGCAAGATACCATACCTTGTTACCCCCAAGACGATTGAGGGCCACTAATCCTGCTCTTATTCCAGTTTTTGCATTGTCCTCTCGTCGATCTGATACCGGAAAGGTGAGCACGGTTATCCCTCCACGAGGGCAACCCAAGCACCTTCAGCGACTGCAGGCAATTCTAAGGTGTCAAGCGAGCCGCAGGTCTGTTCCAACCACTCCGGCGGCACCGGGCGGTCGGAAGTGCAAAAATTTTAGGACCCGTGAAGGTCAAAATTAAATATTGATAGCTAATATTCCTTGGTCAGGTTGTCCGAGAACCTGAATAGCAGCTGAGGAATCGCCTATTGGCTCTTTTCCGCGCTAGGTTCGGCGGTATTAAGAAGGCTGTTTTTTCGTCGGCAAATATCCCGGCGGCAATGGCGGTGATAGTTATTGCCGTTGGCGCAGCGTTCGCGGACCACCAGAACAAAGTCGTTTCGGATCAAGCCGCCCGTGCGGATGTCCTGGCCAAAGTCAATCTTATCCGCGCCAAGCTTGAAGGTAACATCAACGGAAACCTTCAACTGGTGCAGGGACTGGTCGCGGCGGTCGTGACTGAGCCCTATATGGGACAGCAACGCTTCGCCTCGCTCGCGAGCAGCCTGTTTCGCGGGGGCTCGCAATTGAAAAATATTGCCGGCGCGCCCGATCTGGTCATTTCCCTGATGTACCCGATGGAGGGCAACGAGAAGGCGATAGGCCTCGATTACCGCAAGGACGAGCGGCAGCGTGTGGCCGCGCTAAGGGCGCGAGACGAGCGCGAGCTAATTCTTGCCGGTCCCGTCGACTTGAGGCAGGGAGGGCAAGGCTTCGTCGGTCGTATTCCGGTTTTTGTACGGAGTGCGGGCAACACCGAAAGGTTCTGGGGCATCATTTCGGCCGTTGTCGACGTTCAGCGCCTTTATAAGGCGAGCGGCCTGCTTGACGATGATCTCGGGATTGACATAGCGCTGATCGGTAAGGACGCTCTCGGTCCAAGTGGAGATCAATTCTTCGGCCATGAGGGCGTCGCCAAAAGCAATCCGGTGACAGCCGACGTTCTGCTCCCGTCCGGTTCGTGGCGGATCGCAGCCATTCCCAAAAACGGCTGGCCTTCGACGCCCGACAACGCGTGGTCCTTGCGCGCAATCATGGCGGTGGCCGGGGCGTTGGTTGTGATCCCATTCCTGGTTACGGGTCGCCTGATTGGCGAGAGACAGCGCAACTATGCGGAACTGAGTCGATTGTCGAGACGCCTGGAACTCGCTCTGGAAGCGTCAGCTATTGGCGTTTGGGAACACGATCTCGCGACCAACGAACTTACGTGGGACGACCGCGTCAATGAAATATACGGCAAACCGACTGGGGAGCACCGCGGCTACCTGGACTGGGCGGGAGCAATTCACCCGGATGATTTGGCTGGCGCCCACGCCGATTTCGACAGCGCGATGGCCGTCGGCGGGCCATATTTGTCGGAGTACCGGATCATTCGGCCGGATGGCGAGATTCGTCATGTCCGATCCAAAGCGATAATTTACCGCGTCGCAAACGACACCCCAAAAATGATTGGCGCCGAATGGGATGTGACAGCCGATGTCCTGCTGAACAAGGATCTGGTTCGCGCAAAACAGCTTTCCGAGTCGAAAAATGCAGAACTCGAGTCGGCCAAGGCGCGCATAGAGCACATTGCGCTCCACGATTCGTTGACCGGTTTGCCCAACCGGCGTTACCTCGACCAAGTGCTGGAAGATTACGCAGCAAACGCCAGGCGCGACGGCGGGTATGCGGCACTGCTTCACATAGATCTGGATCGGTTCAAGCACATCAACGATACGCTTGGCCACGCCGCAGGCGACGCAATGCTTGTTCACGCGTCAACTGTCCTCCGATCCAAGGTCGATGGTGAGGGATTCGTCGCTCGGATCGGAGGAGACGAATTCATCGTCCTGTGCGTGGTGCATGACGATGTCAAGCAACTGGCGCTGCTCGCTGACCGGGTCATCAGCCAGATGCGCGAACCCGTCTACTATCAGGGCCATCGATGCCGTTTTGGCGTGAGCGTGGGAATTGCAGTCGACAACGGAAAAGATGTCGAAGCCAAACACCTGCTGGTCAACGCTGACATCGCGCTTTACCGAGCAAAGAGGCGTGGGCGCAATCGATACGAATTCTTCACCGAGGCGATGCAAAGCGAAATCGTCGACACAAAACGGATTGCCGACGAAATTCTCGGCGGCCTTGAGCGCAACGAGTTCATTCCCTTCTACCAGCCGCAATTTGACGCAAAAACGCTCGAAATTGTTGGGGTTGAGGCGCTGGCGCGATGGAGACATCCGGAGAAGGGTATTTTGGCGCCCGATGTATTCCTAAGGATTGCGGAGGAACTGAATGTCGTCTCGATCATCGATCGAAGCATATTAGAGCAATCGCTTTTGGATTTCGAAGGGTGGTCTGCTGCGAATCTTCACATTCCGCGGGTGTCAGTCAACGTTTCGGCGCGCCGCCTTCAAGATGAGGAACTCATAAAGAGTCTTAGGAAGCTGAATATCAAGAAAGGAACGATTTCGTTCGAGCTTGTTGAGTCAATTTTCCTTGACGAAAATGATGATTTTGTTACCTGGAATCTTGAGCAGATAAAAGAGCTCGGCATTGACGTAGAAATAGACGATTTTGGTACGGGCTATGCCTCAATAGTCAGCTTGCTCAAGCTGCAGCCTCGCCGGCTGAAGATAGATCGCCAGCTGGTCATCCCAATTGTCAAATCGCCGCAACGAAGGCAGGTCGTCTCGTCGATCATTGAAATCGGCAAATCCCTGGGTATTGAGGTCGTAGCGGAGGGTGTCGAGACGATGGAGCACGCACAGACACTCAAGAGCTTGGGCTGCGACATACTGCAGGGTTATGCCTTCGGGCATGCGTTGGATTCCGACGGACTAAAGGCCTTTGTTCGATCTCGGCGTCTGCGCACGGCCAGCTAACTGTTGACGTCCGCCTCAAGGCCTCCGGCAGGGAAGCCGATCTGCACGCACACGACGGGCTTGTACGGCAGCGGTGTATGACTGGCTTGGTGCGTGAATCTGTCTTTCGGGCGGTTCAGTCTCGGCGATGGATACGCATCTCGATGATGCTGCTTTCCACTAGCGACTGCACTCCCGCGCTTCCAATGCCTGAAGCGTAATCGGCGAATGCCCAGATGCCTACGTTGAAGGTGTATTCGCCCGGGTCGATTCGTCCTCCCATGCCACCGGGGAATACGCTCGTGAAGCCTGTCCGAACGCTCTCATTCTCTGATAGGCCGCTCACGCGTCTGCGCCACAACGGAAAGGTGCCCGCCATCAAGACCTGGCCACCCTTCATAAAAGTCGTCTCCAGGCCACCCTCCGAGGTGGCGCTCGCACCAATGCCGCGTGCCCCAATGGCGAAGGAATGGCGTGATGAGCGCGGCGCGAACAACTCGACGGCGATCGGACGATCGGTCCGCACGATGCAGCCGACGCCGATGTGTGCGTGGACAAAACGGCTGGCGCCACCCGCGACCCCGCCGCCGGCGCGCGCATCCACGCCGAGGCGTCCCCGTTGGTCGCCGCTCTGGCTGAACGGAGGGGCCCCTCCGTTGTGATGCCATCTCCAGGCGAAGTCGTAGGGAGGAAGCCGCTGCTCGACGCTGCTGTCAGTCGGCGACGCAGGGATCACGTGATCGCGCCCTCCGCCAGGCGGGCCCTGCAGGCGCAGGCGGTCCTTAGCCTTGAATGGCCGCATGCCGACCCCTTCGAGCGCCTCTGCAACTCCGGGGTCCGCTCGGATCAGCTTCGCAAGGCGCGCCGTGATCGCGTCATGCAGCTTGTCCTCCTCGGCCGCTCGCTCGCGCGCGGCGTCGGCCTCCGCACGCGTGCGCTCCGCCGCCGACGCGATCGACTGCTCGACTATTTCGCGCTGACCCGGCGCCAGGCTCGCACTGAAGTAGATTTCGATGCCCTCAGGCATGGCGATATCCCCCCGTTCGAACGCTTGAGCTTAAGACCACGATTTTGGTCCCGGCGAAGCGATGGTCAAGAAGAAAGTTAGCGATCTCTAATGATTGTCTGTGAGCAGTGGGGACGCCAGCTTGCGGTTCCCCGCTGCAGGTCGGGCCTAATCCGATCGCGCCCGCTCTCCGCCAGAGGCGCGGGCCTTTTTCATTCGTTCGGCCGATGCGCCTGCCTATGGCGAAGATAGCATCGAGAGTCCGTTTGCTGTTCTCAGCGGCGGCTTTCAAGAATTACTGCTGCGCGCAGCGTTGCACCGGAGATGGGTCGCCGATAGGTGCCGAGGTCGAAACGATCCATTCCCTTCTCATAAGTCTGCCGGCGACCCCGGGCCGATTGCGAAGAAGTTGCGCTGGCACGAGTGTGGGGAAACGCAACCGTTGTGATTGGCAAGGTAGCGGTGGTATATTTGAAGATTCTAATTTGAGGTATGCTAATATTTCGGCGAGGAGACGGGGCCTCTGGCATGATCGATTCAGACGTGTTCGACTTTGTCGAACGCTGCAGGAAACACACAGCTACCGGGGCGCTGCTGAGCGACCTGCTCGAAACCGTGAGGAATCTCGGCTTCGAGCACCTCATCCTTAGCGGCGTGCCGCTCGGTGGGCAGAAGCTTGCACCGATGGTTGAACTGAATGGCTGGCCGGCCGGCTGGTTCGAACGCTATGTCGAAGCCGAGCATGCCGCAGTTGATGGTGTTTGCATCTACTCGGCAAAGACCTTGAAGCCGTTCCTTTGGTCCGAAGTCCCGGCAAAGTGGTCAGACACAGAAGGCTCACGACGCGTCGCCGGCGAGGCGACGGAGTTTGGCATCTGGAGCGGCTTCGCCGTGCCGATGCTCAGCGTTCACCACTGGCAATCCGTGCTGTCGTTTGCCTCTTCGGCCAAGTGCTGCACGCTCTCGCCGCGCCATCAAGTGCAACTGGTTACGATGGCAGTCTACGCCGGCATGTCGATCCAAGCTTTGTCGAACGAGGATGACGGCGACGAGGGCCTGCTGACCGACCGGGAAAAAGAGGTGCTCTTGTGGGCTGCGGCCGGCAAGACATCGTCGGAGACATCCCAAATCCTTGGCCTGACCGAGCGCACGGTCAAATGGCACTCCACACGAGCCAGGGAAGCTTTTGGCGTCGTAACGACCACGCAAGCGGTGGTCGAGGCAGTGCGCCGACGTTTGATCCATCCCTAAACGCGTCAACTGTCCCATCGGACAGGTGACGTATATTAGCGCGACTGCGAATATCCCTTTGAGAACGATCGGGGGATCGCGCCATGATAACGGCCCACGTAGTCAACGCGCATAACAAGCATCTCTATGAAAACGAATTCGACGAGTTTCTGCGCCGGCGGCACGATTTCTTCGTGCATCAAAAACACTGGCGCCCTCCGAGCCCGGACGGTCGCGAGCTAGACCAATTCGATACGGATGCAGCGACCTACTTGCTGGGTATTGAAGAAGGTCGCGTCGTGACCTCGGCTCGATTGATCCCAACGAGCGAGCCGCACATGGTCTCGGAGGTCTTTTCTCACATGTGCGAAAAATCGGGCGTCCCCAGGCGTCCCGATTGGGCCGAATGGACCCGCACCTTCGTCGTTCCCGACAAACGCTCGACCGGATTGCGGGGCACGCTGACACAGCTCTGCTGCGCGGTGATGGAATACGCGTTGGACGAGGGTTTGAGCGCGGTCGGCGGCGTCCAGGAAACCTACTTCATGCCGCACCATGGGGCGCTGAAATGGCGGGCCGAGCCGATGGGCATGGCCAGGGAAGAAAACGGCGAGTGGTACATCGTCGCGTATATCGAGGTGAATGAGGCGGCGCTCGCGAGCGTGCGGAAGATACTGGGGATCAACCACTCACTGCTCGTTCGGCGCGGAGCCCAGCTTCCATTTCTCCGTTGGCCTGAGGAGCGCTTGGAGGTCGCCTGATGAGCTCAAGTGGACCATCCTTAGAAGGCGATCGCGTAAAACTATTTTTGTCGACGAGACATGCAGCAACGACGAGGAGAAAGACCATGCAACCCGCAGTGATAATCGAAGTTCTTGTATTGCTTGATGCGTGGTGTTCTTGAAGAGCCCAAGACCGGCATATACATGCACGAGGAGGAGAAAATGCACCGACCGCTACTAACTGCGTTACTTGGAGCTTCTGTCATATTTTCGCTCAATCTGGGTTCGTCGGCAGGAGAACCCAAGTCTGTAACGGGAAAAGTGACTTTAAAAGCCAATTGTACGTCTGGGGCAACTGGAGGTGATGGTCGAAGGAAGTCCTGTTACTCTCCTTGGCAGGAGTATAAGACGCCGGGAGATTTCGTCATTGCGGAACGCTCCAAGGCGATCCGGATGACTTCCGCGAACGGTTCGGCGAACGACTGTAACAACCACTTCGATGGATATGTCGAGGTGATTCCCGGCACGGGCATCATGCAGCCGACAATATTCCGCCTGCAGGCGCATGCGCGCAGCCCAAGAGGGCATTGGTCAGGGCGAGGATGGACTTACTGCGAGGCGGATTTTGTGCAGGTCGAGATACAGCGGCTTTCGGAAGAGGAGAAGACGCAGGTGTCGGCATTGCAACCAGTTAAGGGAGAAACGGAGCCCCAAGCAGATTTGGGTGGGCACGGTGTTGAGCCTGCCAGTGTCCAGTTCGAGGAGTCGATCGTTTCGGAGTAAAGCATGGCACTTAGCTTTCGCCGGCCAGGAATGGGCGGCGAAAGCGTCGTGCCCTGCAGTTATGATATCAGCACTGCTCGCACGCCTCGTACCCTGTGGCGAGCAACGCGTGCTGTCTCGGATCGGGAAAAAGCAAGGAATTGGCAGTGGGCCGGGTACAAACAGGGAGACCAACCCACTCTGATGGCGGGCGTTTCCTCGTCGCAATGTGTTGCTATCCATGTTGCCATTCGCAGCCTCCGCTCATTCCCAAGCGTTACAAATCAAGGGCTTGCGTTGCGACATGTAGCACGACCTAGCAAATGAGTTCTGGCCGTGTTAATACCTAAGTCATTGAAATCGTTTGGCTGGGGAACCTGGATTCGAACCAGGACTAACGGAGTCAGAGTCCGTGGGTCTACCGTTAACCTATTCCCCAGCAGGACGCGGTTGAAGAAAACCGCGGGCAGGGCGGCGATGGCGCCGCGCGTGCCTTGTAGCCGCCGCCGGAAAATAGTCAAGCCTGCCCAGGCATTTCAATTCGGCTCTTACACACTCCGGGGCGAGATAGCGAGGCCACTGCATCGCTGCGTTCTTCGGCCACTGTAACGGCATGGATCCTAGGGTCTCCGCGACGTCGCTTCGCTCCCGCTCCGCCCTAGGATGACGAAGGCGTGGCGGCTTATGGCTGGTCGCAAATGTTGGAAATTGGCACTAGTCGAACAGGAGGGCCTCACTGGCGTTGTGCCCCATTCTTCACGCGCATCTTCAGTCCGAAACGATTGCCCGGCATCTCAATTCCCACTCCGGCCGAGCTGCGAGTGCTCGAAGTACAGCACGACGCCAAGCGCTATCACCAGCGGGATGATCAGGTAGAACAGCCGGAACACCAGGAGTGCGGCCAGCACACCGACCGGGTCCATGTGCGACAGGCCGGCGAGGAAGACGACTTCGAACACGCCGAGTCCGCCCGGCGCATGCGAGATCTGGGCGACCGAGAACGACACCAGGAAGATGCCGAGCACGACGAAATAGCCGGGATTACCAGCCGCTGGCAGGGCGAAGAAGATGATCGCCGCCGCTGCCAGAAGCTCGATCGGGCCGATCAGCAATTGCCGCGCGACGATCGGCAGGGCCGGATAATGGATCTGAAAGCTGCCGATCTTCAGCGGTCTGAGATGCAGCCAACTGCCGAAGACATAGGCCGCCACCAGCAGCAGCATGGCGACGCCCGCGGCCATGGTCAGGCCATGATGCGGTGCGCCGGAGAACCGGTCGATGATTTCAGGCTCGAAGACCAGCACCAGGCCGGAGACGAGGATCGTCGACAGCACGAAGGTGATCCAGCAGATCGCCACCAGCACGCCGACATCCTTTCCGGTGAGGCCCCTGGTTCCGTAGGCGCGGTAGCGGATCACAGCGCCTGAAAATACCGAGCCGCCGATGTTGTGCGACAGCGCATAAGTAGTGAATGAGCAGAAGGTGACGAAGAGCCAAGAGACCTTCTTGCCGATATGCAGGAGCGCGATGTGGTCGTAGCCGGCCAGCGATGCATAAGCGATGACCGAGCTCAGCGCGGCGAGCATCCAGCCGCGGGCAGGGATGGCGACGATGCCGTCCCAGACATCGTCGAGCGAGATGCCGCGCAGTTCGTGCAGTAGCAGCCACAGCGAGAATACGACCGCCGCAATGCCGACGACCGGCCAGAAATAGCGCCTCCAGTTCATGGCGTGACGATCATGCGTTGCAGCCCCGTTGCCCTCTTTCGGTTCGCGTCAGGGAAACTGGCCGCGATTCCGAATGTTCCATTCCGCCATTTCAGAAATGCCTTATCGAAGCCGGCTATTCAACCGGCAACGCGCGGCTCTTCCTGCTGCCGCTTCATGCCGCCGGCAAAATTCGGCCCCTGCGCTCTTGGTGATCCGGCCCGGCGCTGCTAGTCTGGCGGCAACTTAGAACACATGAAAGCGCCTGCTGCGTCCGAACTCCGGTTCGCGCGGCGCCGGAAGGAACGACAGTGGAAGACCACGACACCGGCGCTGGCGCGCCGGAAGTGGGCGTGTCCAGGGCTTTGCCGCCGCGTTCAGGCCAGGCAAGCCCATCCGCCGGTCGGCAGAATGGCCGCCCGGTGCAGCCTTGGTCCGGTCACGGACAGGCAGGCGACGCGTCCCAGCATCAGAATGGCCAGAATCAGAAGGCCAAGACCAGGAAGCGGCGCAAACGCCGGCGCGGCCGCAAGGTTTTCGTGCGCGATGACGCACACCTCGCGGCGGCCGGGCTGTCGGCGGCCGCCGACAGCGCTCCAGCCAGCCGTCCTCCCGAGGCGATCGTCGCGCCTTTGCCCTCAGCTGCGCCAAGCAGGCCGGAGCAGGATGTTCGCCGCCCACCGGCACAGGAACTGCCGGTGTTTGCGGCACTCGATCTCGGCACGAACAATTGCCGGCTGCTGGTGGCGGTGCCGACGCGCCACGGCCAGTTCCGCGTCATCGACGCTTTCTCGCGCATCGTCAGGCTGGGCGAGGGCCTCACCGCCAATGGCCGGCTTGGGCAGCCGGCGATGGACCGTGCGGTGGAGGCGCTGAAGATCTGCGGCGACAAATTGCGCAGCCGCAAGATCAGGAAGGCCCGGCTGATCGCCACCGAAGCCTGCCGCACGGCCGCGAACGGCGCCGAGTTCCTCGACCGCGTCGAGCGCGAGGCCGGCTTGAAGCTCGAAATCATCGACCGCCAGACCGAGGCGCGGCTGGCGGTGTCGGGCTGCGGCTCGCTGGTCGACCGCGACACGCAAGGCGTCGTCCTGTTCGACATCGGCGGCGGCTCCTCGGAAATCGCGCTGATCGACCTCACCGGCCACCGCTCGCCGAGGCTCGCCAACCATATCGTCTCCTGGACGTCGCTGCCGGTCGGCGTGGTCTCGCTGGCCGAGCGCTTCGGCGGCCGCACCGTCACCCGCGAGGTTTTCGCCGCCATGGTCGAGGATGTGGCTGTGCGCCTGCGTGCCTTTGATGGGCGCGACCGGCTGAGTCACGTGCTCGCCAGCCCGAAATTTCATCTGCTCGGCACCTCGGGCACGGTGACGACGCTGGCCGGCGTCCACCTTGACCTGGAACGCTACGATCGCCGCCGGGTCGACGGGCTGTGGATGGATCGCGACAGCGTCGACCGTATGGTCGAGAAGCTGGTCGGCTGGGATTTTCAGCAGCGCGTCGCCAATCCGTGCATCGGCGCCGATCGCGCCGATCTGGTGCTGGCCGGCTGCGCCATCCTGGAAGCGATCCGCGCGGTGTGGCCGTCGGAGCGGCTGCGCGTTGCCGACCGCGGCCTGCGCGAGGGCATATTGAGCGAATTGATGGCCGACGACGGCGTCTGGCGCAACAATGGGCGTGGCAGAGCATGATCCCGAAAAGTGGCAATCGGTTTTCGGAAAAGATCATGCTCAATCAAGAAGTCAGGCAATGACCAAGAAACCGGAAAAACCAGGCTCTGCCGGCATTCGCGTGCTGAAGACGCGGATCAAGAAGAAAAGCGGCCTGAAGGAATCGTCGCGCCGCTGGCTGCAGCGCCACATCAACGATCCCTATGTCCAGCGTTCCAAGGCCGACGGCTACCGCTCGCGCGCGGCCTACAAGCTGATCGAGATCGACGACAAGCACCATCTGCTCAAGCCCGGCATGAAGGTCATCGACCTTGGTGCGGCACCCGGCGGCTGGTGCCAGGTCGCCGCCGCGCGGACGAAATCGACGGCCGAACACCCGCATGTCGTCGGCATCGACTATCTGGAGATGGACGCGGTGCCCGGCGCGCCAGTGCTGCTGATGGATTTTCTCGACCCGCAGGCCCCGGAAAAGCTCGCCGAAACGCTCGGCGGCCAACCGGACATCGTGCTCTCCGACATGGCGGCGCCGACCACCGGCCACCGCCGGACCGATCACATCCGCACCATGTATCTGTGCGAGGTAGCCGCCGATTTCGCCCTGTCGGTACTGAAGCCGGGCGGCCATTTCCTCGCCAAGACGTTTCAGGGCGGCGCCGAGAACGAATTGCTCGCCAGGCTCAAGCAGAATTTCCGCTCGGTCCATCACGTCAAGCCGCCGGCCTCGCGCGATGAGTCGGTCGAGCTTTATCTGCTCGCGAAGGATTTTAAGGGTTAGCGTCTTTTCCTTCTCCCCTTGTGGGAGAAGGTGGCCTCGTGAAGCGAGGTCGGATGAGGGGTGTTCCAGCTTGGCAACACGCTTGCAGTTATCATCGCCTCGTTTCTTGCAACACCCCTCATCCGTATCGGCGCTGCGCGCCGATCCACCTTCTCCCACATGGGGAGAAGGGAAGGAGCCTCAACCACCAGGCGGGCTCGCCTCCAGCGTCTTGGGCGCCGTCAGCCCGCCATATCCTGACACGGCGTTGCCGGCGTCCGGCGCCAGCCGCATGAACGACAGCGATGCGGCGGCCGACACGGCCGCGACGATGAAGAACGCGATGTGGAAGTCGCTCAGCGTCAGCGGCCCGCCATGGATTGTCGTCGACACTTCCAGGATGCCGCCGGCCAGCGCCACGCCGAGCGCGATCGACAGTTGCTGGAACACCGCGGCGATCGGTGTTGCCCGGCTGGTATCGGCGGTCGAAATCTCGGCATAGGCAAGCGCGTTGATGCCGGTGAAAAACATCGAGCGGATGAAGCCGCCGACGAGCAGGGCGGCGAGGATCAGCACATAGGGCGTGTCGGGCGTGAACAAGCCGTTGGCGATCGACGCCGCCGCGATCACGGCAGGCAGGGCGGTTACCACGGCTCAGGTCGGATGTCGCCTTACCTTGCCGTCACATTTGTGCGACCAGGGCAGCGGTGCCAGCCAGGAGCCCTGCGAAGAATGGCGCCGAAAAAAATCCGCCGCCGCAGCGGGTCGCAGGCGCAAATCAGCACCATGAATAAATTCCTAATTATATACTTGACGTACCAGACGAAATTTGCGATAACGAATCCAAGGAGTTACCGCAATGTTCGATCTGACCGCCGCAATTTACCACGACGCCGACAAGGCCCGCGAACATCTGGAGGCTATCCATTGGCCTCATGGTCCGGTCTGCCCTCATTGCGGCAATGCCAATCCAGAACGCATCACGAAGCTGGCTGGCAAGTCCACGCGTCCCGGCGTCTACAAGTGCAACGAATGCCGCCTACCGTTCTCTGTCACTGTCGGCACCGTCTTCGAGCGCTCCAAAATCCCGCTGCATAAGTGGGTGCTGGCTTCGCATCTCTATGCGTCGTCCAAGAAAGGCATGAGCGCTCACCAGCTGCACCGTATGCTTGGCGTCACCTACAAGACCGCTTGGTTCATGGCGCACCGCATCCGCGAAGCCATGAAGGAAGACGTTGCATCGTCTGGCCCGCTTGGTGGTGAAGGCAAGATCATCGAAGCCGACGAAACCTACTTCGGCAAGCGCGAGACGCCGCGAAAACATGCACGCCCACGTCCCAAGGGTTGGAAACCCACCAAGTCGGGCAAGTCAGGCGGCGCGCAGAAGCGCGTCGTTGTTGGCCTTGTCGAGCGTGGCGGCAAGTCCCGCATGTTCCATTTGAATGACGCCAACATGGCAACTGTTCGCGACGTGCTGGTGCGCAACGTATCCCGTGACACAACGCTCTATACCGACTCATCGGGCCTCTACACCCGCACCGGCGAGGAATACGCCTCACACAAGACAACCAATCATTCCGTTGGCGAGTACGTCCGCTATGAGGACGGCGCGTCGATCCATTCGAACACGATTGAAAACGTGTTCTCAGTCTTCAAGCGCGGCATGGTCGGCGTCTATCAGCATTGCGGCGAGGCCCATTTGCACCGCTACTTGGCCGAGTTCGATTTCCGCTATAACCGTCGCGCCGCCCTGAAAGTCTCGGATGCAGAACGTGCCGCCGACTTGCTTCGCATGGCCCGCGACAAGCGCCTTACCTATCGGCGGATTGGTGAAGCCGGTATCGCCTAAGCAAAAGGCACGAAAACTTCTCCGCTTGCGAAAGAAACGCCGACTCGACTCTGAGTAGGCGTTTCATCATTGTTTCGTCGGTCTTGTGATTCGGTCGTCACCACACCTCGCGGGCACACCTCTAAGGCGGGCCACTGCCCGAGAAAGGAGGTGATACGCATGAGCAAGACCTACAAGATCGGCCAGAGTGCCGTGACGGGCCGCTTTACGACGGTGAAAACTGCCCAAAGCAAACCCACCACGCACATTGTTCGCACGATCAAAAAGTGACGTAGCTAGGCTACTGACCTTCCGGGCGGTTGTTCTTCGCGGGATTGCCGCCCGGTTTCCGTTTTGCATTCGTCTTGGTTAATGGCCGGTTAACCGGCTTGTTCCCCGTCCTGTGATCGGGCGGCGTTTTCAGCAGGCGGCGCAAAACCTCGTCGCCCTTTTCCTGGTCTTTGTCTTTGGGGGTTTTTGTCATGGAAGAATACCGCGTCACCTTGGACAAGGGCGGCTTAAACCGCGATTTCGTTTTCGTCGGCGGCCCGCTGGATAAGCCGGAAGGTTTGGACGAATTATTTAGCGCCCTTGGCGTCGCTTCTGCTCAGTGGGCGCGACTAGAACAACATATTGATGCGGTGCTCATCCACGTCAATAACCGCGAGCACTCAAACACCATTTTCAATGCCGACCACCCAATTAGTTTTCAGAACAAGGTGAAGTTGCTGAAACGATGGTTCAATCAACATCCGGCTCTGGCTAACCTTACCGTGGACATCCGCACGCTGACCACCAAACTGAAGGAACTAAACCCGCACCGTAACAACCTGATTCACGGAGTGCTTGAAAGCTGGGATGCCGCCACCAAAACATGCGTTCTGCGAACTATAAAGTTCATCGGAGATGACGAATTCAACCTGTCGACTCACGAATACACGATTGAGGGGATCAAGACCGTTTCCGAGTTGACTGCGATGTCCAACCGCTACCTGTCAACGATCTCGCGAACGATCTTCACGAAAGATGCGCTCGCACAACTGCGAACACCTTGACCGCGCACTCCGCGTCCAAATCGTCGTTGTCGTCCCATTGATGGCGATTAATCAACCTCGCCAATTCGTCAAGGCAAGCGGGGGTCATCCCTTCGGGCAGGATAACCCCGTTATGTTCTTTTGCCGGCCTGTCGGGCAATTTCCATATCCTTCGGAATTTGGTACGTCAAGTATATAATTAGGAATAAATTCCTAGCATAATTGCCGTCACACAAAGCGATGACCACGCGCCCACATACGTACACAACCAATCGGCTTTTCATCGGCGACGGGACGTGTTACGAGCCAGCGCCAATCCTGAAAGGGAAGAAGACGAGTCGGCGCTGTCCATCCGGTCCAGCGCTTTTCATGCATTCCGAGGGCTGGCCATGGCAAAGATTATCGAAACGTCCACGGGCGCATTGGCGCTGACCTTTGACGATGTGCTGCTGCAGCCGGGTCATTCCGAGGTCATGCCGGGCGAGACCGACATCCGCACCCGCATTGCCGGCGACATCGACCTCAACGTGCCGATCCTGTCCGCCGCCATGGATACCGTGACCGAGGCGCGTCTTGCCATCGCCATGGCCCAGGCTGGCGGCATCGGCGTCATCCACCGCAATTTCTCGCCGGCCGAACAGGCCGAGCAGGTGCGGCAGGTCAAGAAATTCGAATCCGGCATGGTGGTCAACCCCGTTACCATCGGCCCCGACGCGACGCTCGCCGACGCCTTGGGGCTGATGCGCACCTACAGCATCTCGGGCATTCCGGTGGTCGAGAATGGCGGCGCCGGCGGGCATAAGGTCGGACGGCTGGTCGGCATCCTGACCAACCGCGACGTGCGCTTCGCTTCCGACCCGGCCCAGAAAGTCTACGAGTTGATGACCCGTGAGAACCTGATCACGGTCAAGGAAAATGTCGATCAGGACGAGGCCAAGCGGCTCCTGCACCAGCACCGCATCGAAAAGCTGGTCGTGGTCGATAGCGACGGCAATTGCGTCGGGCTGATCACCGTCAAGGACATCGAGAAGTCGCAGCTCAACCCGCACGCCACCAAGGACGTGCAGGGACGCTTGCGCGCGGCGGCCGCCACCAGCGTCGGCGATGACGGTTTTGAGCGCGCCGAGCGGCTCATCGACGCCGGCGTCGACCTTCTGGTGATCGATACCGCGCATGGTCATTCGCAACGCGTGCTCGATGCGGTGACGCGGGCTAAAAAGCTGTCCAATTCGGTCCGCATCCTGGCCGGTAACGTCGCCACGTCAGAAGGCACGCTGGCGCTGATCGATGCCGGCGCCGATGCCGTCAAGGTCGGCATCGGGCCCGGCTCCATCTGCACCACCCGCATCGTCGCCGGCGTCGGCGTGCCGCAGCTTTCGGCAATCATGTCGGCGGTCGAGACAGCGCAGAAATCGGGCGTCTCGGTCATTGCCGATGGCGGCATCAAATATTCCGGCGATCTCGCCAAGGCGCTCGCCGCCGGCGCCAGTGCCGCCATGATCGGCTCGCTGCTGGCCGGCACCGACGAGAGCCCGGGCGAAGTCTATCTGCACCAAGGCCGCTCGTTCAAAGCCTATCGCGGCATGGGCTCGGTCGGCGCCATGGCCCGCGGCTCCGCCGACCGTTACTTCCAGGCCGAGGTGCGCGACACGCTGAAACTGGTGCCGGAAGGCATCGAAGGGCAGGTGCCCTACAAAGGACCTGTGTCCGGCGTGCTGCACCAGCTTGCGGGCGGCCTGAAAGCCGCTATGGGTTATGTCGGCGGGCGCGATCTTGCCGATTTCCGCGATCGCGCCACCTTTGTACGCATATCCAACGCCGGACTTCGTGAAAGCCACGCCCATGACGTCACGATCACCCGCGAAAGCCCGAATTACCCCGGCGGAGCCTAACCAGCTCGCACGAAGCCTGACGGCAATGATGCTGCGGCTGACACGCCACGCTGCACCGCTCTGTTTTGTCGCGATGGCGGTTTTCGTCGCCATGACGGCGATGGAGTTCCTCTATTTCCGCCAGCTGAGTGGTGGCCTGCCGTCGCTCGATTTGCGCTGGACCGGTTTCACCCCGGATGAGGGCATGGCCTGGTTGACGGCGCTCGGCCGTCGCGGCAGCGAGATCATTCTGGTCTGGCACTATCTGACCTTCGACCTCTTGTTCCCGGCGCTGCTGTCGCTGACGCTGGTCAGCCTGATCCTGGCCACAGGGCGGCGGCTGAAGACCTTCCGGGCTCTTTCCGCACAGCTTCAATCATTATTCGCGCTCGTCCTGGTGCTGCCCTACACGCTTGCCGACTATGCGCAGAACATCGCGGTGGCCCGGCTGCTCTCGGATTTCCTCTCGGCCAATCCGGATGCGCTGTCCTTCGCCTCGGCGCTGATCGTCACCAAATTCGCGCTTCTGGCGATACCGGTGATCGTCATCGCGGTTTTCCACCTGGCCGGTCAGCCGCGCCAGCGTTGACTTCCCTTCTCCCACAACAAGGGGAGAAGGATGTGGCAGACGCTACACATCGAACAGCGCGATCTTGCGCTTGTCGAACTTGATCGCAATCTCGCCGCGCACCAGTTTGAGCGCGGCCTCGCCGAACACGGCGCGTCGCCAGCCATGCAAGGCCGGCACGTCGGCGGCCTCGCCCTCGGCGGCGATGCGGTCGATGTCGTCGCTGGAGGCCAGCACCTTCGAAGCGACGCCCTCCCTTTCGGCGACGATCCGCAACAGGACTTTCAACAATTCCGCGGCGGCATTGGAGCCTTCGGGCGGCTGATAACTCTTCGGCAGCTTCGGCATCTCTTCCCTGGGCAAGGCAAGCGCGCTGTTGACCGCGCCAAGCAGCGCCGTTGCCGTTGCCGATCGTTCCCAACCCTTCGGCGTGGTGCGCAGCTTGCCGAGTGCTGCCGCATCGCGCGGCGCCTGCTGCGCCACCTCGTAGATGGCGTCGTCCTTGAGCACCCGGCCGCGCGGCACGTCGCGTTCGCGCGCCTCGCGCTCGCGCCATGCCGCCACCGCTTGCACGATCGCCAGCTCCTGCGGCTTGCGCAGCCGCATCTTCAGCCGCTTCCAGGCATCCTCCGGATGCGGATCGTAGGTCTGACGCGCAGTCAGCACCTCCATCTCTTCGTTCAGCCAATGAGCGCGGTTTTCCCGCACCAGTTCGGCGCTGAGGTGCTGGTAGACCTCGATTAGATGGGTGACATCGGCGAGCGCGTAGTCGAGCTGCTTTTCGGAAAGCGGCCGGTGGCGCCAGTCGGTGAAACGTGAGGACTTGTCGAGCCGAGCGCCGGTGATCTTCTGGACGAGCTGATCATAGGAGACGCTGTCGCCGAAGCCGCAAACCATCGCCGCCACCTGGGTATCGAACACCGGATGCGGGACCAGGTCGCCGAGATGAACGATGATTTCGATGTCCTGGCGCGCAGCATGGAAGACTTTGACGATGGCCTCGTTGGCCATCAGCCTGAAGAACGGCTTCAGGTCGATATCGGGTGACAGCGGATCGATCAGCGCCGTCACCCCGGGCGCCGCGATCTGGATCAGGCAGAGGATCGGCCAAAAGGTCGTCTCGCGTATGAATTCGGTGTCGACGGTGACGAAATCCGACTTTTCGAACGCGGCAACAGCGGTCTCAAGTTCTTCTTGGGTGGTGATGACGTGCATCAAATCGCTTTTGGCAAAAGGGTAAGGTCTCCTTCAATTTCAGCCGCGCGGGCTTTCGTCAAGCGGCAGCCCCGGGTTCAAGACATAGGGGACCGTCATCATTGCTTCGCAGGCCCGTCGGAATCATCGTTGCGCTTGGCCAGTCGGGCGAAGACCGTCGATGTACGCAAAAGGCCGATGAAACGGCTGCGATGGCCGGCCGGCACGCCCGATCGCACCTGCATCCGGTACAGGATGACGACGGCAAAGATCGCGTAGACGGTGGCGGTGAACACGAACAGCGCGCTTGGCCCGAAATACTGCATCGCCGTCGAGGCGGCGAACGGGCCGCCAATGGCGCCGAAGGAATAGAACAGCATCAGCGCCGCGTTGATCAGCACAAACTCGCCTTTGTCGGCGCGGTCGTTGGAATGCGCCGCCGATAGCGAGTAGAGCGGCATGGCGAAGCAGCCGAAGATGAAGACGATCACGAAGTTGAGGGAAGGGTCGCTGCGCGCCCAGAACACCAGCGCCAGCGATGCGAGCAGCGCGCAGCACGTCGTTATCAGCAGCACGGAACGCCGGTCCCAGCGGTCGGACAGATAGCCGAGCGGATACTGGATGATGGCGCCGCCGAAGATGCCGACGCTGACAAAGGTGACGACGTCGGTAACCGACATGCCGATCTGTTCGGCATAGACCGGCGACAATGTGCGAAAGGCGCTGTTGGTGACACCGACGGCAATGCAGCCGAAGCAGCCGAGCGGCGAAATCCGCCAGACGCGGGCCAGGTCGAGCTTGACGTCTTCCGGCGGGGTCGGGTTGGAGCGGTCGCCGAGCGACACCGGCACCAGCGAGAGCGTGATCATGATCGACATGACGGCGAAGATGGCGAAACCGCTGGCGCCGACGATCGGGATCAGGAACTGTGCGCCCGTGACCGAACCGATGTCGACCATCCGGTAGATGGCCAGCACACGCGCGCGGTCCTTGTTGGCTGCCCCGGAATTGAGCCAGGCTTCCATGATGGTGAACAGGCCGGCGAAGCAGAAGCCGCCGGCGAGGCGCAATACGCACCACATGACCGGGTCGACGACCAGCACCAAAAGCAATGTCCCGGCGGAAGCGATCGCCGCCAGCGCGGAAAAGGCGCGGACATGGCCGACGGCCTTCATGATGTGGGTGACGGCGAGGCAGCCGAGCAGGAAGCCGGCGAAATAGAACGTGCCCATCAGGCCGATGGTCGAGGCCGAAAATCCCTCCTGCGCACCGCGCAGCGCGATCAGGGTGCTCTGCAGGCCGTTGCCGCCGAGCAGGATGCCGGCGGCAATAAGGAGCGGGATCAGAGGGCGCATGGAGGACATGAAGGAAGGCCTGTCGTTGATCCTTCTTGAACCATCGCCCGCGCCAATGCCAGCGGCAATTCCCGGCAATTAGCAGACCAGCGGCGACAATCAGTTTCTCGGTTTTAGCTGAGGGGCGATCTTTCGCGCTCCCGATGGCGCGCTAGGGTGATGGGCGTCCTACCGCAGAATTCTGTTCGTCATCAGCCATTTGACGGAGCGGGGCCACGCGTAGTTCGGCCCCATGCGAAGATCGGTAAAGCCCTGAGAAACAGGTTTCCCGGTTTCAGCGTCGAGGATGCGAATGAACATGGTGTGTTCTGTTCGGTTGACGCGCGTTACGACGCCCAGCAAGGCAAGAGATGCGCCGTGCTCTTTGGCGATTTTGCTTTCACAGCCACCGCAATTGCGCAATCCGTGCGGTGCAACCGCCTGCTCATCTGTCGCTGGCGCATCAACCACTGTAAAACGTCCGGACTGGGAGAGCATGTCCTTCGCCACTTGTGCCGACTCGGACAGATAGCGCCTATCGTGTTCATCCGGGGGAATTATTCCTGCCCCAGCGCTCTTGTCCTCCAATTCGAAAGGAAACACCTCGATTGACACCGGCTTTGTCTGCTGAGCGTGTGCAAATGTACAGGTGCCAACAAGCAGCGTCACCAGGACGGTCAATGTGCGAAAGCGCATGATAGTCCTCCCATCGTGACGGCCATTGTACACGGCTCGACCACCCTGATCACGATCAAAGCAGAAGATAGCAGTCGCCTTCCGTCAGCCGAAGCGCCTCAGGCTGAAGGAAGTAGACTTCGCCACGCGGTCATAAAGCTGCGCGGGGCACGGCTACTGACGACCACTATCTCGCACTGACCGCAGCCGACCTGATCTAACTCAAAACTGCAAGGTCGCGACGCCGCCGTGACGGCGGTCGGGCACTATAGCTCGGGCCAGGCTGACGCAAACAAAAGAAGGACAATTCCGACGAACGCGACGTTCCAGACGAGCGAACGGAGCAGGGGGACGCCTGCTGCGTAAAGTGGCAGGTAAACCAGCCTGGCTGAAAGATAGAGACCAGCTCCCCACTCGCTGAGCGCGCTCTCGCGGCCGAGCGCATGGACAAGGAAGACCGCGGCCACAAACACCGGGAACGTCTCGAGGAAATTTCGAAGCGCCCGTTCTAGGCGGCCTGCGACTCCGGTGAGCGGGGGCATTTCGGCATCACGAGAGCTGGCCGTCCAGCGATAACCTCGCTGGAGACTGGCTGCGTGGGAGGAGATAATAATTTGGATCAGACAGACCACGCAGCTTGCTGCAAGCGCCACCAGTTCGAAGCTCATCCACCTCACTCCTGTCCGTTCCTTAAGACGTCACTCGAGCCGTGCATTGTGTGCCGATTAAAGCCTGATCGCGACGTTTGATCTGTAATCGACCAGTCACCGCCGAGAGCAAACCCCGCACCATTCAACATCGCGCGACACGTTTTCCACGGCGGGGGTTCACAAGCCGAAGTTCGAACGAAGTTGCTCCCGAGCGCCGCCTGCCTTGACAAAGGCGGCCTCTCATGTGCTTTTCGCCCAAATTTTCGGGCCGGGCCATCATGCCTTGGCCGCAATCAACATCCGGACTTATCAATGACAATGCATCGTTACCGCAGCCATACCTGTGCCCAGTTGAGGAAGAGCGACGTCGGCTCTTCCGTTCGCCTGTCGGGCTGGGTTCATCGCGTGCGTGATCATGGCGGCCTGCTCTTCATCGATTTGCGCGACCACTATGGTCTGACCCAGATCGTCGCCGACCCGGATTCGCCGGCTTTCAAGATTGCCGAGACCGTGCGCGGCGAGTGGGTCATCCGTGTCGACGGCGAGGTCAAGGCCCGCCTGGCCGAGACCGCGAACGCCAACCTGCCGACCGGCGAGATCGAGGTTTTCGCGCGCGAGATCGAAGTGCTGTCGGCGGCCAAGGAACTGCCGCTGCCGGTGTTCGGCGAGCCGGATTATCCCGAGGACATTCGTCTCAAATATCGCTTCCTCGACCTGCGCCGCGACACGCTGCACAAGAACATCGTGGCGCGCACGAAGATCATCGCCGAGATGCGCAAGCGCATGGGCGAGGTCGGCTTCACCGAATTCTCGACACCGATCCTGACCGCTTCGTCGCCCGAAGGCGCGCGCGACTTCCTGGTGCCGTCGCGCATCCATCCCGGCACCTTCTACGCGCTGCCGCAGGCACCGCAGATATACAAGCAATTGATCATGGTGTCGGGCTTCGATCGTTACTTCCAGATCGCGCCGTGTTTCCGCGACGAGGACCCGCGCGCCGACCGCCTGCCGGGCGAATTCTACCAGCTCGACCTGGAAATGAGCTTCGTCGAGCAGGACGACGTGCTCCAAACGATGGAGCCTGTCATCCGCGCGGTCTTCGAGACCTTTGCCGCTGGCAAGCCGGTGACGCAGGAGTTTCCGCGCATTGCCTATGACGTTGCCATGCGCAAATACGGCACCGACAAGCCGGACCTGCGCAACCCGATCGAGATGCAGGCGGTCTCCGATCATTTCCGCGATTCCGGCTTCAAGGTGTTCGCCAACATCCTTGCCAACGACCCGAAGGCTGAGGTCTGGGCCATTCCGGCCAGGACCGGCGGTTCGCGCGCCTTCTGCGACCGCATGAATTCCTGGGCGCAGGGCGAGGGCCAGCCGGGCCTCGGCTATATCTTCTGGCGCAAGGAGGGCGAGAAGCTCGAAGGCGCCGGTCCGCTCGCCAAGAACATCGGCGAGGAGCGCACCGAGGCGATCCGCCAGCAACTTGGTCTTGCCGATGGCGACGCCGCCTTCTTCGTCGCCGGCGACCCGAAGAAATTCGTCTCGTTCGCGGGCGCGGCGCGCACTCGCGCCGGCGAGGAGCTGAACCTTGTCGACCGCGACCGCTTCGAACTGTGCTGGATCGTCGACTTTCCCTTCTTCGAATGGAACGAGGACGAGAAAAAGATCGATTTCGCCCACAATCCGTTTTCCATGCCGCAAGGTGGCATCGACGTGCTCAACGGCGAGGATCTGCTTGGGATCAAGGCGTTCCAGTATGACATGGTCTGCAATGGTTTCGAGATCGCGTCTGGCGGCATCCGCAACCATCTGCGGGAAACCATGGTCAAGGCATTCGAGACTGTCGGGCTGGACCGCGAGACGGTCGAGGAGCGCTTCGGCGGCCTCTACCGCGCCTTCCAGTACGGCGCACCGCCGCATGGCGGCATGGCGGCCGGCATCGACCGCGTCGTCATGCTGCTGGTCGGCGCCAAAAACCTGCGCGAAGTGACGATGTTCCCGATGAACCAGCAGGCCTATGACCTGTTGATGAGCGCGCCGTCGGAAGCGAGCCCGCAACAGCTTCGCGAATTGGCGCTGCGAGTCGCGGTGACCAAGAAAGAAGCTTAAAAACCTCCCGCAACCGATTCTAAACGCTGTCGGTTTGCGCTGCCCCTCATTGCCCTGCCGGGCTTTTCTCCCCGTATAGTGACTGGGAGAAAGATGCCGTCACGAATGGTTTCGCCAGCTGCCTGCGTTGCAAAATGGGCGCCAAGGTCGCGGCCATTTCCCTTCTCCCCGTCACTATACGGGGAGAAGGTGCCGTCAGACGGATAAGGGGCGGCGCTGACACTTCCAATGCAAGCGCATTTTGCAAAACCGGCCAGAGACCGCTCCGGTCAGTCTTCGTTCGCCTTGACCGTCACGCCAAGCGTCTTCGGCAGGTCGAGCGGGTTGGACATGGCACCCGCCATGATCAGCGCGAACGGCACTGCCGCCGGCGGCTCGGCCAAGATCTCGAGGCTCTGCGGATCGTCGAGAAATTTGCCGACTGCCGCCGACACTTGCGCCGTCAATTCGGGATTGTTGAGCTGCGCCATGCCGAAAGGCACGATCGCCTTGGCCTGGTTGGCGATGTCCTTGCCGGACATGCCTTGCTGCTTGCCGACATAGTCCAGCACCTTGTTGGTCAGCGAATCGTCGTCGAAGCGAATCGAAGCGCTGTTGAACGAAAGCTGCTGCAGGACGCCGAGCATGGCCATGCCTTGCGCCGAGTTGTCGGCGCCTTCGGGCTGAGCCGCCATCTTCTTCTGCATCTCCTGCAGCGACTTGATGACGTCCAACGTGTAGCCGCCGAGACCGAAGGTCATGCCGAGCGTTCCGGCATTGTCGACGGAGATGTCGTATTTCGACAGCTCCATCTTGCCGTCCGCGGGCTGCCAGGTGCCCTCCATTTGAAGGTTCCCGGTGATGTTCTGGTAACCGAGCGCGTTGATCACGTCCTTGGACTTCGGGTCCTCGACCAGCGTCAGGTCGGCATTGAACTTTTCCGTGGTCCCGGAAAATTCCATCGCCTTGCCGTCGGCCGGTGGGGTGATTTCGATGGCGAGTCCGTCCATCGAGAATGCGGTCTTGTCGGCAACCTTGACCGTCATGTTGTCGAGTTCGGCCGATTTATACATCATCATTGAGCCCAGCGGGCCTGTGGCGCCGTCAGCCGGAACCGTCATGTCGTGGATGATGAAGGGGCTAAGGTCGACCGTGAGGCCGTCCTCGCTGTGCCGGAACGCCGCAGTCGAGACGGTTTCGATTTCATAGCCGCCATTGGCTTCGGTCACGCCTTCGAGTGTGACGTCACCGATCTTGAACGGTTCCTTTTCGGCCGCCGGTTTGAAGGCCACGCCTTGCAGCACCATGCTGGAGGCATCGCCCGTCACCCCGGTCCAGGAGATGTCGACGCCCTGGGCGGCGAGAGCCGCCTTCAGCCGGTCGGCGACTGCCGCATCCTGCGCCAAGGCCGCGTTCAGCGGCAGCGTCAGCAGGAAGGTCGAAAGGGCGAGTTTGTTGAGTGTCGAGCGTCTGATCGTCATCGCGAGTCCCCTGAGAGTGTCCTGAAGATTGTTTTTTCAACTCGTTGCGCCGTCACCCTTCCGTGATGAACTGGACGGGAAAAAGGCGTTCTCCCGCACAATGGTCGAAAACCATGGCGAAAGGCAAATCCGATCCATTGCCATAGAGCCGGGATGTAACCGATTGATGTTGGTCGGCGCAGCAGTGCGTCCAGTTCATGTTGCGGAAGGAGGCGCAGTCAAGCGCCTCTTGCCGCGAATCACCCGCTCGGCTAGTCCCAGCCCATGGGAAAAAGGCTTTTGCCGCCTGGCGATGGCGGTGGCGACAACATCGAGCCGGTCGATCTGAAGAAAGCGCTGGAAGAGCGCTATCTCGCCTATGCGCTGTCGACCATCATGCACCGGGCGCTGCCGGATGTGCGCGACGGGCTGAAGCCGGTCCATCGCCGCATCATGCATGCCATGCGGCTGCTCAGGCTCAACCCCGACCAGGGGTTCGCCAAATGCGCCCGCATCGTCGGCGAGGTGATGGGCAAGTTTCATCCGCATGGCGACCAGTCGATCTACGACGCGCTGGTGCGGCTGGCGCAGGATTTTTCGATGCGCTATCCCCTGGTCGACGGGCAGGGCAATTTCGGCAATATCGACGGCGATAACGCCGCCGCCATGCGCTACACCGAAGCGCGCATGACCGATGTGGCGACCGAGCTGCTGTCCGGCATCACCGAGGATGCGGTCGACTATCGGCCGACCTACAATGAGGAGGACGAGGAGCCGGTCGTGCTGCCCGGCGCCTTCCCGAACCTGCTCGCCAACGGCTCGTCCGGCATTGCCGTGGGCATGGCGACCTCGATCCCGCCGCACAATGCCGCCGAGCTCTGCGACGCCGCGCTGCATCTGATCGAGCACCCCGATGCGCCGGTGACGGCGTTGATGGACTTCGTCCAAGGTCCGGATTTTCCGACAGGCGGCATCATCGTCGATAGCCGCGCGTCGATCCTCGAAGCCTATGAAACCGGTCGCGGTGGTTTCCGCGTCAGGGCGAAATGGAGCCAGGAGGACCAGGGCAGGGGCACGTGGAGCATCGTCGTCACCGAAATCCCCTACGGCGTCCAGAAGGCGCGGCTGATCGAAAAGATCGCCGAGCTTCTGATGGCGCGCAAATTGCCGCTGCTCGAAGACATCCGCGACGAGAGCGCCGAAGACGTCCGCGTCGTGCTGGTACCGAAGAGCCGTTCAGTCGATCCCGGCATCCTGATGGAATCGCTGTTCAAGCTGACCGAGCTCGAAAGCCGCTTTCCGCTCAACATGAACGTCCTGTCGCGCGGCAAGATACCAAACGTGCTGTCGCTGAAAGGCGTGCTCAAGGAATGGCTGGAGCACCGCCGCGAGGTGCTGATCCGCCGCTCCAGGCATCGCTTGGGCGAGATCGAAAGGCGGCTGGAGATCCTCGCCGGCTATCTGATCGCCTATCTCAACATCGACGAGGTGATCAGGATCATCCGCGAGGAGGACGAGCCCAAGCAAGTGATGATGGCGCGCTGGTCGCTCACCGACAACCAGGCCGAAGCCATCCTCAACATGCGGCTGAGGGCCCTGCGCAAGCTCGAGGAATTCGAGATCCGCAAGGAATTCGACGGCCTCACTATCGAGAAAAAGCAGATCGAGGCGCTGCTTGCGTCCGACGCCAGGCAGTGGTCGACGATCAAGTGGGAAGTCTCCAGCATCCGCGAGAAATTCGGACCGGAGACCGAGCTCGGCAAGCGCCGGACCCAGTTCGCCGACGCGCCCGAACATGACCTGACCGATATCGCCCATGCGATGATCGAGCGTGAGCCGGTCACCGTGGTCGTTTCGGAAAAGGGCTGGCTCAGGGCGATGAAAGGTCACCTGACCGATCATTCGTTGCTGACCTTCAAGGAGGGCGACAGCCTCAAGCTCGCCTTCCACGCCCAGACCACCGACAAGGTGCTGGTCTTCACCACTGGCGGCAAGTTCTACACGATCGGCGCCGACCGGCTGCCGGGCGGGCGCGGCCATGGCGAACCGATCCGCATCATTGTCGACATGGACAACGACCAGGACATCGTCACCGCCTTTGTCCATGATCCCAAACGCAAGCTGCTGCTGGTGTCTCACGACGGCAATGGCTTCATCGTGCCGGAAGAGGAAGTCGTCGCCAACACCCGCAAGGGGAAGCAGGTCATGAACGTCAAGGCGCCCGACGAGGCCCAGCGCTGCGTTCCGGTCGCCGGCGACCATCTCGCCATCGTCGGCGAGAACCGCAAGATGCTGGTCTTCCCGCTCGCCGAGATCCCTGAGATGGGTCGCGGCAAGGGCGTTCGCCTGCAGAAATACAAGGATGGCGGCGTCCTCGACCTCAAGACCTTCACGCTCGCAGGCGGTCTCTCCTGGCAGGATTCGGCCGACCGCACCTTCATTAAATCACGTGAAGAGCTGATAGAGTGGATTGGTGCTCGAGCCTCGGCCGGACGCATGGTGCCGAAGGGATTCCCGAGGACGGGGAAATTTGGGTAGCTGCTAATCTCCCCTTGAGGGGGAGCTGGCCGGTAGGCCAGAGGGGCCGCCGCGCGTAAGGCGCCAGCCTCCCCTGTTCGCAATAAGAGGTCGCGTCTGAACGTCCCGACCCCCTGTCGCCTTCGGCGACATCTCCCCCTCAAGGGGGGAGATTAGCGCCTCCATGCAAACATTTGGAATGTCGTCACGATTGCTGCACTATCATGGTACATAAGCATCGCTACATAAAGGGGACACACGCCTTTGGGAGAAATGGGCATTTGAAAGAAGCCAGGATTAAGAAACCGGAAGGGCAGCAGCGCTTATTCGGCCTGTCGACGCCGGTCAGATCCGCCGTCATTCCGCCGCTGTCGGCGGCGCGCTGGCTCCTGGTGCTGATCGTTGCCGCCGGGGTCTATTTCTTTCATGGTTTCCTGGTCCCGGTGCTGGCTGCTCTCGTCATCGCCTTTGCCAGCTGGCCGGCCTATCGGCGGCTGCTTGCTGCTGTCGGCGGCAACCGCACGATCGCCGCGACATTGGCGATCCTGTTCATCCTCACTTTCCTGGTGGTGCCGATCGCGCTCGCCGGCGCCTACGCCAGCAACGAAGTCCGCGAATGGGTCGGCTGGGCGATCGAAACCAACCGCGAAGGCGCGGTGACGCCGCACTGGATCGCCACGCTGCCTGTGGTGGGCGACTGGCTGAACGAGCAGTGGACGCGCAATCTCGGCCATCCCGGCGGCATCGGCGAACTGATCCAGTTGATCAGCGGCGCCAACATCGGCAGCATCTACCGCGGCGTGCTGGCCGCCGGCGGCAGCGCCTTCGGTCTTCTGCTGGCGCTGCTGTTCATGATGATCGCGCTGTTCTTTGCCTATCGCGACGGCGAGCATTTTGCCGGGCAGGTCGACCGTCTCGGCGAACGCATCCTGCCGACCAGGTGGGAGCGGATTTCACGCGTCGTGCCGGCGACGATTTCCTCGACGGTGACCGGCATGACCATTATCGCCATCGGCGAGGGGGTGGTGCTGGGCGTGGCCTACTGGCTGGCCGGCGTGCCGTCGCCGGTGACGCTCGGCGCCCTGACCGGCATCATGGCGCTGATCCCCGGCGGCGCACCGCTGTCCTTCACGCTTGTTTCGATCTATCTCGCCGCCAGCGGCTCGCCGATGGCCGGGTTGGCGCTGTTCATCTGGGGGAGCGTCGAACTGTTCATCGTCGACAAGACACTGCGTCCGAAACTGGTCGGCGGCCCGATAAAGCTGCCGTTCCTGCCGACCTTTTTCGGCCTGATCGGCGGCGTCAAGACGATGGGCTTTCTCGGCCTGTTCATCGGCCCGGTGCTGATGGCATTGCTGGTCGCGATCTGGCGCGAATGGCTGCGCGAGGTGGAATTGGCCGACGAACTTGCCGCCGCAGCACCGGCGGAGCTGGAAGGGTCGCCGCCGCAAATCGAAATCGTTGCCGAGAAGAAGTCTCAGGCCGGGTGACTGACCGCAAGCCTTGCGCGGCGCTTGCGCCCCTCATGCAGTTGCCATAGCGAATGGGCGACCAGCGTGACGATCAGGATCGCGCCGCCGATCAGGCTGTTGCGCGACGGCGTCTCGGCAAAGATCATCCACATCCAGACCGGCGCCAGCACAGTTTCGAGTAGATAGAACATCGCCACTTCCGGTCCCGAAATATATTTCGGCCCGTTGGCGAGGCAGAAGAACGAGATCGGCATGATGACGGCGCCGTTGAAGATGATCCACCACGGCGCGTTCACCTGAAGGCCTTCGCCTGAGACCATGAACACTGCGACGGCCAGGGGCAGGATCACGCCGATCAGCGATGTGAACCCCATGTCCTTGCCGCTGGCACGCGAGATGGTGATGGCCAGCGCGATGAAGAAAGCCGAGCACAGCGCCATGAGATCGCCGAACAGGTGCCCGGTGCCGATCGAATCGCCGACGATGATCGCGACGCCGACAATCATGACCAGCATCGCGGCGACCGTGACCAGTCGTGGCCGCTCCTTCAGGAACAGCCAGGACAGCAGTGCCGCGAACACGGTGTTGAAGGCCAGGATGAAGACCAGATTGGCGGTCGTGGTGTAATAGATACTGGTGACGAAGGTGACCGAGGTCAGTCCGTAGCATATCGCGACAACGAGCCCCGACCATCCGGGGATGAGCTGCGGCGCGTTCCTGCTCAGCGAGCGCCAGACGGCCCAGATGATCAGCGCCGCGACCAAGGTGGTGCCGGTGCGCAGCAGGAGGATCGTCCACGCGCCGCCGTCGGCGAGCCGGATCAGTGGAATGTCGATGGTCAGCGTCAGCCCGCCGATGGCGGTGATGAGAAGGCCCTTCTGGTGATCGTTGTGGGACGACATGGCAATTCTCGCAATGATGTGGAGGCAGGCGCAAAATTGGCCCAGCGTCTGTCGTTCCAGCCAAGCGGCCGAAAACCAGCGGCATCCCCCTTGAAACAGATTTAAGGATGGTTGGCGAAGGGGCGGATCAGCGCGAAACCGCTTCGTGGTCGTAGCGTTCCCAGCCTTTCGGGCCGAGATGCTCCTGCGGCATGAAGCGCATCTTATAGTTCATCTTGCGCGAGCCGTTGACCCAGTAGCCGAGATAGACATGGGGCAAGCCCATCGCCCTGGCGCGGGCGATGTGGTCGAGGATCATGAAGGTGCCGAGCGAGCGGTCCTCGAAGTCCGGATTGAAATAGGAATAGACCATCGACAGGCCGTCGGCCATCTTGTCGGTGAGCGCCACCGCGATCAGCTCGCCCTGGCCCTTGCCGGTGATGAAGCTGTCGGGGCCGCGGCGCCGGTATTCGATGACCTTGGTATCAACATGGGTGTCCTCGACCATCATGGCGTAGTCGAGCACCGTCATGTCGGACATGCCGCCGCGGCGATGGCGGGCATCGAGATAGCTGCGGAACAGCGAATACTGCTCGGTGGATGGTTGCGCGTCGTGCATGGCGCCGATGAGGTCTGAATTGTGTTGTATCACCCGCTTCATGTTGCGGCTGGCAGTGAATTCCTGGGCCAGGATGCGTACCGAAACGCAGGCGCGGCAGGTCTCGCAGGCCGGCCGGTAGGCGATGTTCTGCGATCGCCGGAAGCCGCCTTGCGTCAATAGGTCGTTCATCTCCGATGCCTTGTCGCCGACCAGATGCGTGAACACCTTGCGCTCGAACTGGCCCTCAAGATACGGGCACGGCGACGGCGCGGTCAGGAAGAACTGCGGCGACTGGGTAGGATGGTGCGTCATCGAACCTTGGAAACACTCCTGCGAATCATACCTTTGGCGCGGACGGCGAAAAATTCAACAGGATTGTGAAGGCGTGGGGGAGCGGAAGCCGTCACTTTGCACATAAAAGCTCGCGGGACTGATGAAAAGCTGATCTTAGCGGTCACTGCGGCTGACCACTGTGCCCAGCAGCAGGTCGTGCAACGTGCGTTTGCGGTCGGCAAACAGCGAGACCAGAAGGACCAGCGGCGTCAGGATGACGTTGCCGGCCCAGAACAGCACCGAATGCACCACCGCCGTCAGCCCGTCGATGCGGGTGCCGTCCAGACGGTCGAGCCGGATTCCCATCATCTTCATGCCTGTCGTGGCCTGGTCGGCGCTGCCGAGCGTATTCCAGATGTAGAGGATGGCGACGGCCGGCACCAGGACGGAAAACAGCATCCAGCCGAGGCCGAGCGTCAGAATCCCGAGGAAGAATACCAGGAGCGCGAACGGAATGGTGAGCAGCGCGACGATGCAATAGTCGATGACGAAGGCGAGGACACGCCGCGTGCGCACGCCGTCATAGGCCCTGATATCATCGAGCCGGGAGGTGATGATTTCGCCGTCGAGAACGCGCGCGTTCATGTCATTTCCTCGCAATCAGGCCCGGGATAGGGTGCGGGCCGCCTGGTTTTGAAATGGTGAAGTCTTGCGACGGAATCAAGATCGGGCGTTTCCGCCGCATGCGGTGGAAACGGGCACCGGGTACAGCCCGAATCGGTTGAATTTGCAGCGCCGATGGCGTTAGCTTGCTGCAGTGCAACAAAGTGCAGGCGAGGGGCAGGGCGACATGGATTACGACATGCTGGTCATCGGCAGCGGCCCTTCCGGGCGCCGCGCCGCGGTGCAGTCGGCCAAGCTCGGCAAATCCGTGCTGGTGGTCGACAGGGGCCGGCGTCTTGGCGGTGTTTCCGTGCATACCGGCACCATCCCGTCGAAGACGCTGCGGGAAACCGTGCTCAATCTCTCCGGCTGGCGCGAGCGCGGCTTCTACGGGCGCGGCTACCGGGTCAAGCAGGACATTTCGGTCGGCGATCTGATCGAACGCCTGCACAAGACGCTCGATCACGAGGTCGAGGTGCTGCAACACCAGTTCATGCGCAACACGGTCAAGAGCGCGCGCGCCGCAGTCAAGTTTCTCGGTCCCAACAGAGCGAGCCTGACGACGGAAACCGGCGACTACAGCGAAGTCGGTTTTGCGCATGCGCTGATCGCGGTCGGTACCCGCCCGCACCGGCCGCGCGACGTGCCTTTCGACAAGATCCGTATCTTCGACAGCGACGAGATGCTGGAGCTCGAGCGCTTGCCGCGGACATTGACGGTGATCGGCGCCGGCGTCATCGGCGTCGAGTACGCGACGATCTTTTCGGCGCTCGACGTGCCGGTGACGCTGGTCGAGCCGCGCAACACCATCCTCGATTTCGTCGACCGCGAGATCGTCGACGATTTCATCCATCAGATGCGTGACCGCGGCATGACGATCCGGCTCGGCAGTGCGGTCAAGGAGATTGCCTCGAAACCCGACTACGCCGAGGTGACGCTTGCCGACGGCCGCACCATACGCTCGGAGATGGTGCTCTATGCCGCGGGGCGCAATGGCAATGTCGGCGCGCTCGGCCTGGACGTGGTCGGCATCGAGGCCGACTCCCGGGGTCGCATCAAGGTCGATCCGCAGACCTTCCGGACCAGCGCGCCGAACATTTATGCCGCCGGTGATGTCATTGGCTTTCCGAGCCTCGCCTCGACCTCGATGGAACAGGGCAGGGTGGCCGCCTGCCACGCCTTCGGCGTGCCCTTGCCACCGCCGCCGGAAACGTTTCCCTACGGCATCTACGCCGTGCCGGAAATCTCGACCGTCGGCCAGTCCGAGGAGCAGGTGCGCGAGAGCGGCGGCGCGTATGAGGTCGGCGTGGCGCGCTTCCGCGAAACCTCGCGGGGCCATATCATGGGCGTCAACACCGGCTTCCTGAAGCTTCTGTTTTCGATCGAAACGCGCCGGTTGCTCGGCGCGCATATCGTCGGCGAGGGCGCGACCGAACTGATCCATATCGGCCAGGCGGTGATCAATCTCGGTGGCACCGTCGATTTCTTCGTCAACAACACCTTCAACTATCCGACGCTGGCCGAAGCCTACAAGATCGCCGGGCTGGATGCCTGGAACCGGATGGGGCGAGGGTAAGATCTCGGCTCATCAATTTGCCTGCGCAATAGTGGTTGCCGGGCCGGCCAGCCATTGCCTGACGATTTCAGCATCCCGATCGCCGATTTCATGGCCGGAGGCGATCGTGTGGGCCTCGACCTCGGCACCATGCCGGCCGAGCAGTCCGACCAGCGCGAGTGCGAAGGGCCCGTAGGTGAGGTCGGCGGCGCCGGATATGATTGCCACCCGTGCCTTGCGGAGATCCGCCGGCGGCACCTCGTCCAGCACGGGCATGGGCCGCAGCAATGCTGCTCGGGCGATGAGCTGCGGATGCAGCAGCATCACGCTTGAAACCAGGTTGGCGCCGTTCGAATAGCCGAGAAAAATTCCCCGGGAGAGGACGAGGTCGTGGCGTTTCGCCACCTCGGTGATGAAGGCCGCGAAAGCGTCCGCCTCTTTGCGGATGCTACCCTGTTCGAAGCGTATGGGCGAGATCCGTCTGAACCAGCGGAAACCGTCCTCCTGGGCGATACGGCCACGCACCGCCACCGACACAGCGTGCGGCGCGATTTGCTGCCCCAACGCGACCAGAGTGGTCTCGTCGACACCAGATCCATGCAGCAGAAAAAGGCATTCGCCGGTTGGTTCTGCTGGTCTGTAGAGGCGATAGAAAAACGGCAGGTCGCGCCGCAAAAAGCCGTCTTCCGGAGGTTTTTCGGCCATAGTTGCATCCTTTTGATTTCGCGTCGTTTTTGTTCATTTGCCGGCTTCAAAACGGAATATTTTCGGGCTCCTTCAAAGTTGATTGAACCGGGCGCATTTCAGTCCGTTTGTTCGCGATATGCTCCTGCGGGGAGGAATCGAAGCGGTGCGTCGGGCGGTCGCATCGATCGCCGGCATGAACAACCAGCTTTGAGGCCTTTTATCGATGACCATGCCAAATTCGGAACGCGATACGCGTATCGATGTGTTCCGCGCTCTCGCTCTGCTGATCATATTTGTCGACCACGTCCCGGGCACGCTTTTCGAAACCCTGACCTATAAGAATCTTGGTTTTTCGGATGCCGCCGAGGCCTTCGTGCTGATCTCCGGCATGTCAGTCGCGCTCGCCTACGGCTCAAAATTCCAGTCCGGAAACAGGCTCGTGGCGACACTGAAATTGTGGCGTCGCGCCGGTGTGCTCTATGTCGCCCACATTGTCACGACGATGGTGGTGCTGGCCATCTTCTGCGCGGCGGCGGTGTTCGCGAAGCGGCCGGACATGCTGACGCTGATCAACATCGAGCCATTGATCAGGAACCCGCAGCAAGCGCTGATCGGCATCGTCACGCTTGGCCATCAGCTCGGCTACAACAACATCCTGCCGGTCTATGCGGTGCTGCTGCTGATGACGCCAACCTTCCTGCTGTTCATCAGCCACAGGCCTTTGGCGGCGCTCGCCCTATCCGGAGCCCTATGGCTGGTTGCCGGGATCTACCAGATCGCCCCGCCGAATTATCCTGAGCCCGGCTTCTGGTTCCTCAATCCGCTGTCGTGGCAATTCCTCTTCAACATCGGCCTGGCGAGCATGCTGCATATCAGGCGCGGCGGCACCATTCCAGTCAATCGCTGGCTGGTCGGCGCGTCGGCGGTCTATGTCGCGGCGGCGTTGGTCTGGGTGCACAGCCCGCTATGGGGGCACGTGTCGTGGCTGGACCTGCCGGTGGTGCTGACCGGCTTCGACAAGACATTTTTGTCGCTGCCGAGGCTGCTGCACATCCTGGCGGTGACCTATCTGATTGTGGCGTTTCCTGCTGTCTCGAACCTGTTCCGCACCGGCCGCGACCATCCGCTCGCCATATTGGGCAAACGATCGCTGCCGGTTTTCATCTCCGGCACGGTCATGGCCATGGCGGCGCAGGTGATGAAGCTGCTCAACCCGGGCGGGTTTGCCTTTGACAGCTTGCTGATCGCCGCCGGCATCGCCATGCAGTTCGTGCTCGCCTATTATCTCGAATGGCTGTCGGGTATTGGGCGGTCCGGCATGAGCAAGCCGGTCCGCAGCGAGGCGCCGCCTGTCCATGCGTCCTTCGGTGTGGGTGCGATGGCGACTACCAACCGGTAGACGTTCGGGCTCAGGCTGTTTTGGGCGGCGGCCCGGAAGAGGCCCTGACGACAAGCTCGACGCCGAGCGTCTCGCGCCGCACCGTGCCGTCGAAATCGAGGATCGTTCGCGCGGCCCGGCGGCCGATCTCGGCAATCGGCTGGGCGATCGTGGTGAGCGCAGGATCGCAAAGGGCGGCGTCAGGCACGCCGTCGAAGCCGATGATGGAGACGTCGCCGGGAACCGCGATACCACGCGCGGCCAACCATTCGATCGCGACCATGGCAATCCGGTCCGACATCGCCAGGATGGCTGTCGGCGGCTCTGCCGCGGCGAAGATCGTCTCGAGACCTGCTCTGGTGCTGGCTTCGTCGTTTTCGGTCTCGTATACCGGAATCCCGGCGGTATCGACGCCGAACCGGGAAAGTGCCTCGAAATAGCCGACGAGGCGATCGCGCGTGCCGGGGTAGACGGCCGTCCGAACCTGCTCCGGCGAGACAGGACCGGTCCTGTCGTCGGCGAAAGGCAGCGACAGAACGGCGAAGCGTCGATGGCCAAGCTCGGCAAGATGGTGCGCCGCCAGGCGGGCGCCGGCGACATTGTCGACGCCGATTGCCGAAACAGTGTCGTCGTCGAAGCCGAGCTCAAGCGCGACGAAGGGGAGTTTGCGTTCGCGCGTCAGTTCGACCAAGCGTGAGCCGCCCTCGATGCAGAACAGGATGAAGCCGTCGACCAGCGCGCTCTGGATGTTCCAGGCAAGCTTCTCCTGATTGCCGGCCGATACCAGCGCGATGCCGGCGCCGGTGGCGTCACATGCCTCGGAAATCCCGGCCATCATCGCGCGGGCAAAGGGATCGTCGAAGAAATAGGACAGCGGCTCGGTCGTGGCGACGCCGATCGCGTTGACCTTTCCGGCACGCAGCAGCCGGCCCTTCGGATCGGGACCTGCATAGCCCATCGCCTCGGCCGCCGCCTTGACGCGCTCGCGGACTTCCTCGCGTACGATCTCGGGACGGCTGAACACGTTGGAGGCGGTGCCGTGCGAAACCCCTGCGGCCTTGGCTATGTCGGCCAGCCGGATGGATCGTGTATTGCCTTCGGTGGATGACGCCATTTTCTGCCTCCGGACTCCCTATCCAACATCTAGCACCTTTGTTGGATCGATTCAAATTTTGCTTGACATTGGTGCATTTGGGTGTATTTTTGAATCGATCCAAGTTTAGCGGCCAACTGTCGATCGGATCGAAGGAGAGAGCCATGCACCCCGTTAATTATCTGTTCGAAGACATCTATCGCAATGACTGGAGCATTACCTCCAACGCGGTGACCCGGAAACGTCGCGGCAGCGCCGGCCCGTGGATCCGCGATCTGCGTTTTCTCGTGGAGCGCAAGCGGAGCTGATCGGCACGGCATTTTCGGGGCTGTCGATTGGATCGATTCAAGTTTGAAAAAAGGAAATCAGGCCATGCATCCGATCAATCATTTGTTCGAAGACATCTATCGCAACTATTGGGGCATCTCACCGGCCATCAATAGGCCGGAGCGGCGCCGCCTGACCAAGCCGGCGGCACGCAATCGCGACCTGCCGGTCCGGCCCGAACGCCGGCAATATTGGCCATCGTCTGACTGACCGTGGTTTGGCGGAACCCGGCCGTTTCGCCCGCAAGCGCCGCACTTTGAGGTGGGGAGGGCTAGGATGCCAGCCGGACTCCCCGATTGGTCCGGGGAATGCCGTCTCAGGGGCGCGGGCGCGCCAGCGCCGAGGCTGCAACCGCCAGCCAGCCGGCGATGAGCAGGGTGCCGCCGATCGGCGCCGACATCGGGAAAAGCCGCGAGCCGAGGAAGTCCCGGGCGAGGAGATCACCGCAGAATAACACAAGCCCGACTAGAAGAATGACGCTTGCGGTTAGCAGGATCCGGTTTGCGCCGACGAGGCCGACGGCAAGAAAGACCGGCGCATGCATGAGCAGGAACGACGCGACCGTACCGACGAAAGCGCCGCCCAGATGTGCCGCCGCGGCGGAAAGCGTCACGCCGGCCGCGCCGCACAGGCCGCCGGTGAAAACGAGGATGCGGCCGCTGCCGCTTGCTTGTTGCTCGGCCGTGCTCATGTGTCTCTGGTCTCCGTGAAGCAGTGATAGCCCGCAAACGGTGTCAGGATTTGCGTGCCTGCACCAGCATGTCGCGTCCGCGGCGTGACTGGACCAGCCAGTTATACGCCGCTCCGGCCGCCATCAGCACGGATGTGCCGAGAAATACCGCGCGCATGCCGAAATGACCGCCGACGAAGCCGCCGAGCAGCGGCCCGGCGACCTGTCCGACATACTGCGCCGAGATCGACAAGCCGAGCACATTCCCGCCGACGCCGTCCGGAACATTGTGGCGGATGACGCTGGTGATGCAGGGCAAGAGGCCGCCAAGCGCCAACCCCATCAGGAAACGCAGTCCAACGAGCTGCCAGCCCTGCGTGACGAAGGCCTGCGGGATCAGCAGCAGCGCCGAGACGGCAAGCGCCCCAATGATGACGTTCCAGTGACCGACGCGGTCTGCGAGCTTGCCGAGTCGCGAGGCCGACAGGATGGCGCCAAGTGCTGCCGCCGACATGACGACGCCGGAGGTCAGTGTTAGCAGGCTTTGGTCCTCGATGAGCTGCTGGACGTAGACCGTGATGATCGGCTCGATCGACATGGTGGCGAAGCTCAACAGCGTGCCGGTCGCCAGCATGGCGACGACCGGGCGCTTGTCCGAGATTTGCGACCAACCGCGTTTCGGCTTCTCAGTCGATGCTGATTTGTCGGCTACCGGGCGAGGGTTCTCCTCGATGAGAAAAGTCGTTGCCAGGAACGCCAGGAAAATGACTCCGCCGGCGAGCAGGAAGGTTGCGCGGATGCCGATCAAGGGCGGCAGCGCGCCGCCGAGCAGGGGGCCGACGAGGGCGCCTGCGGTGATGCCGGCCGACAGCACGCCAAGCGCCCAGCCTGACCGGTCCTTCGGCGTTTGCATGGCGACGAGAATGGTCGAACCCGAGGAATAGCCGCCGGCGAAACCGATCAGCAGGCGCAGCAGCACCAATTGCCAGACAGTCTCCACCATGCCGGTCAGCGACATGCAGGCGGCCATGCCGAAACTGGCACGCACCAGCATCAGCTTGCGGCCGTAGCGGTCGCCCAGCCGTCCCCACAGCGGCGCCACCAGCGCGGCGGCGAAGAACGTCGCGCCATAGGCGATGCCGGACCACTGCACGATCGCCGCGTGCCCCTCGGCACCCAGCTGCTCGACGTAAAGCGGCAGGAAGGGCAACAGCAGCGTCATCGCGACAAGCGTGCTGAACGAGCCGGCAAAGCACACGGCGAGATTGCGGCGCCAGTGGATGTTGTGGGCGCCTTGCGTGGCAGGGGTGGCGTCTTGCGGCATGTCCTGTCCTGTCCGGCAAGTCTGTCGGCGGCTTGCTGCGGATACCGTTTTGGGATACCAAGTTGGTATCCGTCATGGACGCAAGCTCGACGGCTGTCAATGCGGCGCTCTCAAACGTGATCGCCAAACCCTGAACGCGACCAGTTAGCCAGAATAAATAGCCAGAACGGAACCCCATGTCGCAGATGCAGAATGTCGAAAAACAGCTTCGCGGAATGATCCTCGGCCTCGAGATCGGCCCGGGCGAGCGGCTGACGGAGCGCTGGATCGAAAGCCGCTTCGGGGCCTCGCGTACGCCGGTCAGGGCAGCATTGCTGCGGCTCGAGACGGAAGGTCTGGTCTGCCGCGACGGGCGCGGCTGGACGGTGTCGCCGATCAACCTCACCGAGCTCGAGCAGATCGCCGTCTACCGCGACGCGGTCGAGGTCGCAGCGGTCAAGCTGACTTGTGCCTTGGAGGACAGGAGCGCCGTCGACGTCATCGAGGCGATGCTGGACTCCTGCGACGCCGGCACCCCGCGCGAGGAATGCCATCGCGTCGGCATGGATTTTCACATCGAGCTCGCACGCCTGTCCGGCAACGAGTTCCTGTTTCGGGCGGTTCGTGACGCGATGACGAGGCTCTCCCGCGCGCGCTGGCTGGAGGTGCGCGACGAGGCGGCGCTGAGCCGTGCCTGGGCCGAACATCATGCCATTCTGGCGGCAGTGCGGGCTGGCGACGCAGACGAGGCGGCACACCGGCTTTCGGCCCATATCGTCGGCAGCCGCGACCGGCTGGTGACGTCGCTGCACAACGACCGGCGCGGCCTGCGTGCCAGGGGATTTGCCGTCGTCGCGGCGTGATTGCGGAGGCAACCACTTTCGCCCTCGCTTCGCTGGCGCCGATGGCGTAAGAGCGGCGATGGAAAACAACCGATTTGAAACACCTGTGACCGTCAAGTCGGGCGCGGAGGGAACCACTCAGCTCTTGCGTACGGTCCGCGAGGCTTCCGACTTCCTCCTCAACAACTGGCCCGGCAAGCGCAGTCCAAAGCATCGCGAAGCGCTGCAGGCCTGCCATGATGCGCTGGCCGGCGACAAACCGGCGATGACCGCAAGGCGCGCCTTCATCGCCGCCGCGCGCGAGGTGAACGTGTTCGTCAGCGACAAGGCGCAGGCCTGAAGACGCAGCGGGATTCCTAGGCCAAATCCGATCCGCCTCGCGGGCTGGATGCGTTTTACTCTGCCGTTTCCGTTTCGGTCTCGGACGTGGTCTCGTCTTCGGGTTTCGAACGTTCCTTGGCTGCCACCTTGGCCGCCTGCTTTTCCGCCTTCTTGGCGGCCTTCTGCCGGTCGCGTTCCTTGCGTTCCTGGCCGTAATTCGGTGCTCGCGCCATATCTCTTCCTTTCACAATCCCAAGGTTCTTAGCCCTGCCTAGGAGCATTGGGCTCCAAACACAACACCGCAAAGAGCGATCGGCTCCATACACAGCCGGCAGGCTAGCTGAACACGGTTCTGTGGCTTGCAACATAGCTGGCACAATGGTGTAGGAGGGGCCGGGGGGCAAATCACAAGCCTACTTTTTACCAAGTGACCGATGGCCACCCTTTAAAGAAACGCACAGAAGCTATTCTACTATGCGCGCAATGCCGTACGCGATATTGCACCAGGCGATGTTCCGCCGCAGGCTCGCCGGGCTGCTCGATCAGGCCAGGCTTTCGGATGGATCGGTCCGCGCGCGTCTCAATTATTACAATAGGTTAAAGGCGCCTTTCGCGCCGAGCGCCGGCGCCGTGCCGGTCAGCCGGCTGCCGAGAGGCCGGAGCATGTAAACTACGATCTGAAGGAATTTGCCCGCTACTTCGATCCCGATTTGCGCATCGACCTCGGATTCGGCGACGTCATCGAAGTGCCTGCGATGCCGTCGATCGTCAAGGATCGGCCGATCGCCGGCGACAACAGGAACGGGGTCCTGTTCAAGCTCAACAAGTTCCGCCACTTCCACATGCCCGCCGACGATGTAGCCTTCGCGGACAAGCTTCCGGTTGCGGTGTGGCGCGGCGAGCTCAACAACCCGATAAGGACCTTGCTTCTCGAGGCCGCGCGCGATCTGCCCTTTTGCGATGTCGGCACGCCCAAACCGACGGCAGCGCCGGAATATCGCAAACCTTATCTGAGCATCGATCAGCAGCGGCGCTGTCGCTATATCATTTCGCTCGAAGGCAACGATGTGGCGACCAACCTAAAATGGATCATGAGTTCGAATTCGCTGTGCCTGATGCCGCCGCCGACATATGAGACATGGTTCGCCGAAAGCGAACTCGTGGCCGATGTTCACTATGTGCCGCTCGAACCTGATTTCACGAATCTTGCCGAGCGGGTGCAATATCTCGAACGTCATCCGACCGAGGCCGAGCGCATCGTTGCCGCCGCCAACGCCTATTGCCGCAAGTTCGCCGACGAACGGGCCGAGCAGGCGATCTGCTTGCTCGTGCTCTACAAGTACTTCGTGCTCAGCGGCCAGATCGAGTCTGATCCCGAGGTCTGGCGTTTTATCTCAGGCTAACCCGCGGCGACCTTCGACCAGATCCGGACCGTTGTCAGATATCTTCCCGGTCAAGAACCAGATCGGCCGGACCAAACCGGTCCTTTGCCGTGAACTGCTGGTGCCAGTAGGGATACAGGACGGGCGGGCGGCTCACAGCGTCCAGGCGTGCGCGCTCATCGCTGGTCAGCACCAGGCTTGCAGCGGCGATATTGTCCTTGAACTGCGCTTCGGTCCGTCCGCCGATCACCAGCGAGCTGACGGCCGGCCGGCCGAGCAGCCAGGCAAGCGCCACCTGCGCTGCCGAGACGCCATGGTTCTTGCCGATATAGGCAAGCACATCGACGATCCGCCACAGCCGGTCCTCATCACGGATCGGCGGTTCCGTCCAGCCGCTGAGCTGGCGGGAGGTGGCCTGGTCGCGGTGGTATTTGCCGGACAGCAGTCCACCGGCGAGCGGGCTCCACACCAACACGCCAAGCCCCTGGTCGACCGAGATCGGCAGCAGTTCATATTCGGCTTCGCGTGCTTCCAGCGTGTAGTGGATCTGCTGGGTGACGAAGCGCGGCTGGTGCTGGCGGTCGCTGATCCCCAGCGCCTTCATCACTTGCCAGCCGGAATAGTTGGAACAGCCGACATAGCGGACCTTACCCTGGCTGACGAGCGTGTCGAGCGCGGCGATGGTCTCCTCGAGCGGCGTCGTGCCGTCCCATTCGTGCAGGAAATAGATGTCGATGACGTCGGTCCTGAGGCGCTTCAGGCTCTTCTCGCACTCGCGGATCAGATGGTAGCGCGACAGCCCTTCGTCGTTGGGGCCCGTGCCGATCCGCATTCGCGCCTTGGAGGCGATCAGCACATCGCCCTTGCGTTTGCCGCCGAGCGCTTCGCCGATGATCTCTTCCGAAAGCCCGTTCGAATAGACATTGGCGGTGTCGATGAGATTGATGCCGGAATCGATGCAGAGGTCGATCATCCGGCGCGCCTCGTCGAGATCGGTCTTGCCGACCGCCGAAAATGCGCCGGCGCCGCCAAAGGTCATGGTGCCCATGGTCAGCGTCGAAACCTTCAGCCCGGAACGGCCGAGAGTGCGGTATTCCATGTCAGATCCTCGCAATTGCGTTGAGAAGGGCTGCTTCGAAGGCCGCCCGAGGGGAGCCTGGCATTTGTAGGACAATCGGAGCCGCTTGTCGTGCATGCCATTGGAGGCCGATCGATCACATCTCCCGGATTTGCGCGAGCCGGCACACAGGCCGGCTGCAATAAAACCGTCATTGCCGGCCTGTATGCAAGTCGGCTCAAGGTGTTCGGTCTTGGCCGGCAGGCCGGACGCCGACAGGGGCTCGCACGCGGAGCAGCATAAATGACCGAAGCAAAACAGAATTCTCCTGCCAAGGACTGGCTGGAGGCGGAGCTCGCCGACACGCTTGACGAAGATTACGAGCTGGAAATGTCGGAACCGGCGCTGTCGCTGGAGATCGCCAAGATCTACAAGAAAGCGCATCCGCCCTCGATGGATCGCCAGCAATATTTTCGCGACCTGATCACGCTGCAATCCGAATTGATCAAGCTGCAGTCCTGGGTGGCATATCACAAGAAGAAGCTGGTCGTGGTTTTCGAGGGCCGCGATTCGGCCGGCAAGGGCGGCGTCATCAAGCGCATCACCCAGCGGCTCAATCCGCGCATCTGCCGCGTCGTAGCCTTGCCGGCGCCGACCGAACGCGAAAAGTCGCAATGGTATTTCCAGCGCTACGTCCCGCATCTGCCGGCAGGCGGCGAGATCGTGCTGTTCGACCGCTCCTGGTACAACCGCTCCGGCGTCGAAAAGGTGATGGGATTTGCCGAACCGGATCAGGTCGAGGAGTTTTTTCGCGACGTGCCGGAGTTCGAGCGCATGCTCGTCCGCTCCGGCATCACGCTGGTCAAATACTGGTTCTCCATCACCGACGAGGAGCAGCAGATGCGTTTCCAGATGCGCATCCATGATCCGATGAAGCAGTGGAAGCTGTCGCCGATGGACTTGCAGTCGCGCGTGCGCTGGGAGCAGTACACCAAGGCCAAGGAAGAGACGTTCGCCCGCACCAACATTCCCGAAGCCCCCTGGTTCATCGTCGAAGGCAACGACAAGAAGCGGGCGCGGCTGAACTGCATCGATCATCTCCTCAAGCAGATGCCTTATGAAGAAGTGCCGCACGAAGAGATCACGCTGCCCGACCGCGTCTTCAATCCCGAATACGAGCGCCAGGTGCTGCCGCGCGAGCTGTATGTACCGGAGAAGTATTGAGGCAGGGTTCCCTTCTCCCCGTCAGTATACCGGGAGAAGGTGCCGGCAGGCGGATGAGGGGCGGCGCCGACCTCGGCAGTTGAACCCGGCCAAGTTACTGCGTGGGCCAAGCTCATTCTGACGCAATCTTCGATCGATCGCGCCGCCCCTCTTTGCACTGCCGCGCATTTCTCCCCGTATAGTGACGGGGAGAAATGGGCTTTCGCCAATCACCAACGTTGCAGAAGTGCCGCTAGCTAAGCCCGCTTGATGATGACGTGCGTGGCAAGCGGCGTCGCCACCTGTTCGGTGCACTGATAGCCGAGCTTGAGCATGTCGAGGCCGGCAAAAAGGTTCTCACCCTTGCCGAGCAGCAGCGGCGACACCGCCAGGTGCATCTCGTCAATCAGCTTCTCCTGCAGATATTGCCGGATGGTGGCGACGCCGCCGCCGACCCGAACATCCTTGCCGCCGGCCGCCGCCTTCGCCTGTTCCAGCGCCGAGTGGATGCCGTCGGTTACGAAATAGAAAGTCGTGCCGCCTTCCATCACAATAGGGTCGCGTGGATGGTGGGTCAGCACAAAGACCGGTACGTGGTATGGTGGATTGTCGCCCCACCAGCCTTTCCAGTTCTCGTCAGGCCATTCGCCGCGGATCGGGCCGAACATGTTGCGGCCCAGGATCCAGGCGCCGACATTTTCGAAGCTGCGCACGGTGAACGCCTCGTCGGTATCAATGGTGCCGCCCTCCTTGCCAACCATCTGACGAAATGTGCGGGTGCCGACCATCCATTTGTGCAGATCTTCTCCGCCGACACCGAGAGGATTGCTGAGATCCTGGTCAGGACCGGCGCCGAAGCCGTCGATCGACAGGGTGAAAGCGTTGACGCGAAGTTTGGACATGAGAGCCTCCTCGATAACCAGTTGCGTTATGCAATCAGTTATTGGTAGCTTAACTGATTGCGATTTGCAAGCGGTGTTTGGAACACGGCAAGGCGAAAGCGAAGAGCCAGGCGACTCTCGCTGCGTTTCACCGGCCGGAAACTGAAATTGTCCTGTATGTCGAAGCGGATCGCCGGCTATTGTTCGCGCCGCGAACCAATGTTCGGCTGAAGGGGATGCTACCCCTCCAGCATCGCCGCCACTTCGGGCGCAAAATAGGTGAGGATGCCGTCGCAGCCGGCGCGCTTGAAGGCTAGCAGCGATTCCAACATCGCCTTGTCGCCGTCGATCCAGCCATTGGCGGCAGCCGCCTTGATCATCGAATATTCGCCCGACACCTGATAGGCGAAGGTCGGCATCCGGAATTCGTCCTTCAGCCTGCGGATGATGTCGAGATAGGGCAGGCCGGGCTTGACCATCAGCATGTCGGCGCCCTCGGCGAGGTCCTGCTCGGCCTCGCGCACGGCCTCGTCGGAATTGGCGTGGTCGAGATAGTAGGTCTTCTTGTCGCCCTTGAGCAGGCCGGCGGTGCCGACCGCCTCGCGATAGGGCCCGTAGAAAGCGGAGGCGAATTTCGTCGCGTAGGACATGATCGCCACATCCTGAAAACCATTGGCGTCGAGCGCGTCGCGGATGGCGCCGATGCGGCCGTCCATCATGTCGGAAGGGGCAATGATATCGGCGCCGGCCGCCGCCTGGATGACGGCAGCCGCAGTGACCTGCTCCACGGTCTGGTCGTTGACGATGATGCCGTCGCGCAAGATCCCGTCGTGGCCGTGCGAGGTGAAGGGATCGAGCGCTGCGTCGGTGATGATGCCGATCTCTGGCACCGCGTGGTTGATGGCGCGCGTGGCGCGGTTGATGATGTTTTCCGGATCGAGGATATGCGAGCCGGTCTGGTCGCGCAGGCCGAGCGCGACATTCGGGAAGGTGGCGATCGCCGGAATGCCGAGCTTTGCCGCGCGCTCGGCCTCCTTGACGGCAAGGTCGAGCGACAGGCGGAAGACGCCGGGCATGGCGGCGATCGGTTCGCGAATATTCTTCCCATCGACGACGAAGATCGGCCAGATCAGGTCGTCGACGGAGAGCCGGTTCTCCTGGACGAGGCGGCGCGACCAGTCGGCCTTGCGCATGCGGCGCAAACGGCGGCTGCCGGTGATCTCGTCGACGCTGCGCGCGCCGGCAGGCTTTGCTGGGGTGAATTTGTTCATCGCCAAAACTCCGGATCGGCAGCTTTTACCACGAGCTTCCGCCGCTGACCAATGCGCCACGATTGTGCCAGGCTGGCATTACCTGGATATCGGTATACCAAATCCGGCTGACCGTTGCAGGACAGGATTGACCTTGGCATTGACGCACCCATGCGCCACGCTTTAGCACTTCAGTCCCGGCGGCGCAGGGGAGGGAATGTCAGGCGATGGATTTTGGCGGCAGCGACGAGATCCGCTTCGAACGATTGGACAGGGCCCGCATCGTCACGCTGACGCGGCCGCAAGCGCTCAATGCCGTCACCCACCGCATGGTCAAGGCGCTCGACAAGGCGCTGCGCGCCTGGGAGCGGGACGACGGCGTCGACGTCGTCGGCGTCAAGGCCGAGGGCAGGGCGTTTTCGGCCGGCGGCGACATCCTCCACATCTACGAGGCCGGCCAGGCGGGAAAGCCGCCGGTCGATTTCTTCGCCGACGAATACCGGCTGAACGCCCGCATCGCGCGGTTCAAAAAACCCTATGTCGCCCTGATCGACGGCATCGTCATGGGCGGCGGCGTCGGCATCTCGTTCCACGGTTCGCATCGGGTGCTGACCGAAAACGCCCAATTCGCCATGCCGGAAGTCGGCATCGGCTTTTTCCCGGATGTCGGCGCCAGTCATCTCCTGCCGAACCTTGGCGGCAGTTTCGGCATGTATCTGGCCCTGACCGGAAACCGCATCCGCTATGGCGACGCTTTGTGGTCGGGCCTGGCGACGCATACGATCAAGGCGCAGGACCAGGCCGGTTTTCTCGACCGGCTGGTCGCGACCGGCGACCCGGAATCGGCGCTGCGCGGCTTTTCCGTCCCGGCCCGCCGCGAGACTGACAGTCAGACGCTGGAAGCGATCGCCCGGCATTTCGCGCAAGCGTCGCTGGGTGACGTCATCGGCAGCCTGGAGCGCGCCGCACCCGCCGATGCGTTCGCGGCAAAGACGCTGGCGACGATCCGCACCCGCTCGCCGACCAGTCTGCATGTCGCCTGGCGCGAGATCAACCACGGGCTGACACTATCGATGGACGAGTGCATGCGGATGGAATTCCGCATCCTCAACCGTATGCTTGCCGGCCACGATTTCTACGAAGGCATCCGCGCTGCCATCATCGACAAGGGCTCGACGCCGCAATGGCGGCCGGCAGGCATCGACGACGTCAGTGCTGCCGAGGTCGATGCCTATTTTGCTCCGCTCGGCGAACGGGAACTCGAGCTGTGAGCGACGTCACGTCGAGACGCGTCGTGCTCCAGCCCTCGACGGTCGAGGTCATCTTCGCCTGGTTCCAGCGCGTCATATCGGGCTACTGCCTGTTGTTCGGGATTTTGTACTGGATCCGGCTGATCGGCTTCTATCCCGGCTCGTTTTGGCGCTTCGACCTGATGCCGGTGCATTGGCAGGTGGCGGCGGTGACGCTCGCCGTCTTCTTCCCCTTCGCCGCCGCCGGTCTGTGGATGCTGGCCTCCTGGGGGCCGGTGATCTGGTTCATCTGCGCGGCGACCGAGATCGTCATGTATGCCGGCTTTCCCCAGCTCTTCGGCCACCGGCCGCTGATCCTCGCCTCGCATGCGGCGGTGGCGCTGCTCTACATCGTCTTTCGCGTGGTGATCTGGATGCAGAAGCGCCAGAGCCGGCAATAGAGCATTGGACCGATACTCAACAAGAATAGCGCCGCGCGTCCCATTGGACGCGCAAATTTCGCCCGGAAACATTGGCTAAATCTTTAGGTTAATCATCCTTGTTCGGGTGACCCTTCGTTAAGCCTCTTTCGAAACCTCTTACCGGTAAGCTCTTGTTAGCCCTAGCGTTTAAGTCGAATTTTATGAGTATTCGATAGTGTCGCGATCAAGGTGAAAAACAAAAAAATCACCAGGCGACAAACGAGAGGCAAAGACAATGATCAATTCCCGTCCGGCGGCGAAGACCGCCAACGTATCCGATGACCGCCGCGAGGCAATCCGTTCGCTGTACATGGAATCGCTGCAGCTGGTGGAGCGGCTGCACCGCCGTTTGCTTGACGTGATCAAGGACGAATTCGACCGCAACGGCCGTTCCGACATCAACGCCATCCAGGCGCTGCTGCTCTTCAACATCGGCAATTCGGAGCTGACCGCCGGCGAACTGCGCTCGCGCGGCTATTATCTCGGCTCGAACGTCTCCTACAATCTGAAGAAGCTGGTCGATCTCGGCTTCATCAACCACCAGCGCTCGCGCATCGACCGTCGTTCGGTGCGGGTCTCGCTGACGCCGAAGGGCAGTGAGGTGGCGGAAGTCGTCGGCGGCCTCTACGAGCGCCATGTCGGCTCGATCGAGCAGGTCGGCGGCATCAACACGGAAGAATTCAAGCAGATGAACCGCGCCCTGCAGCGGCTGGATCGGTTCTGGAACGATACCATCGCTTATCGGATGTAATTGATTTAACTGGTGTACGGCAGCCTAAAGGGTGCAACGCAAGCGCACAAAGAGGCGCAAAGTGCACCTGGCCGCATCCAGCTAGGTTGCAACTGCGTTGCAGCCGAATTCCAATCCGGCGGCGGAGTGCATCTCCGTCGCCGGTTTTGTTTGGGGTGGGGATAACCTGTGAAAATCGGGTACGACAATAGAATCGAGTCGTCCCGACTTGCCACATACCGTATTTTCAGGGGTGCGCTGATTCGCAGCGTCCTGAGGCCAGCAATGGGTCTAGCACACCCAGCCAGCCTCAGAATCGAATGACCTGCAATTTGATTGGAGTCGCACGCAGGCCACAGGAGAAAGGAAGCGGAAATATCCGTCCCCGACGCGTCGGATATAACCGATAAGCCTTCTCTGGAGCAAGTGCGATCTCCGCACCTTTGGAGAACATACATGAAACCTTTTCCACCAGTACCCCTTGTCCCCCGGCGTTCGTCGCCACGAATGTCTGACGAAATGGCAGCCAAGGCCAAGGCTCTGCTCGGCCTTGGGTACAGTCAGCAGGACATCGCGACCTTGCTCGGCGTCAATCAAGGCAGGGTCAGCGAAGTGAATACGGGCAGTCGGTTCGGCGGCGTTCCGCCAGCCCAGCTCGAATTACCCCTTTAAAGTGTCGGAGCCGGGAGAGAAGTCACTCGACGTCTCTCTGCGCCCGGGTATCCTCTCCAACGCCGCCCCAACCCATCAACCAACGGCGGCTTGGCGAGGGCCGCTCGCGGCGGGCGCTTGCAGGGTAAGGCCGTCCACTCCATGTGACGGGTGATGAATTCAGGGTTCGGCGCGTGTCACCCTGGGTTTCACTATCGGAGATGTTGTTGGGGCGTGGTTGTTCGCTCTCTGGCTCTGCATTGACTGGTTTTTCAACCTCGATTTGCTCACGGAGGCGTTCTGTGGGGCCTGGGTAGTGAGCAACTGCGCCATCGACAAGATGGTGGAATAAGCCCAGTCGTGTAGCCGGAAGGCCGCAGGGCGGTTCGATTCCGTCCCCCACTCGATTTCAAGGACCTCGGCAGCGCCGGGTCCTTTACATTTATCCACATCGGAACGCGTGCGCCTGGCGTGAACATTCATCGCGGCTGTCGCCGCCGCGATCGGGTGGTTGTTGGAGAGTTGAAGCTGGGCCGCGGCGCGACTCTATCCTGATATTAAAAGCGGGACCGCCTGGTTAGGACGCCCCGCTCCAAGTTAGCCTACCGCCCAAGGGCGGCGATCAAGAACCGAAGTACCACCGCAGCACATCATTACGATGTAGAGCACGGTAGTCACCGTGAGTACCGAGATATGGGCTTCGCCGAGAACCGGATAGTAACCATTGGAGGTTGTACGTCCGGGTCTGTCAGCACCGATCAAACCCCAGGTTCAAGGTTGAAGCGGCTTCGCGAACTCTGACCGAGGGGTGTGTACATCACCTGGTCCTGGCCTATGATTTGTTCAGCTTTGAATCTCGATTTGATTGAGTTCAGTTGAATTCAGGTTCTGTTCGGTTTTCGATTCGGTTCTGTTTCGGGACCTTGGAGCGACTTCGATTCTGCTACGGGTCGGGTTTCTGTCGGATCAATCACACATCGTCAAACGGATGGCTCGCGGCGGTTCCACGAATTTCTGGGCATTGGCCGAAAAACAAAATCGTGGCCGGGCTGGCGTCCATCAAGAGGGTCCACAAGCCTGGCCGCGGATTCTTTCGATCTCCGTTATCTGCCTGTGGAGGTAGAACCGACCGTAAATTGGAACGGCCGGGCGTCTGGCGGGATCGTGAAATAGGTTATCCCGGCCTGAACGACGCCAATCATCACCAGTGCGACTGTCAACCAACCAATCCGGCTTTGCTGCTTCTTGTTGTCTGTGTGGCGCCGCTCTTCCAACTCGTATTCTGATAGCCCACTCATTCCTTTGGGCAGCAGACCAAAGGAATGATGTTGGCATGCGCCTAGGTACCCGGCATCGGCCAGCGATTCGAGCAGCATCTGGTAATACTGGAGCAGCCGGTCGTGCTGAGGATGGCTGAAGCTCCGATGGGTGTGCAAATCTTCCATGAGGCCGATCGGCCCTATTCGAAAGTCATGCTCGGCTTCGGTCTTGGTGATGAAGTACCGTAGTACTTCTATTCGGTCGTGACGAACCAGCGTCTCGGCGTTGAAAAAGCTCTGTTTCCGCTTTTCCCAAAAAACGAGCCAATAGGCGTGACCGAAAAGTCGCTGCAGGAGATACAAAAGCGGGGCACGATAGACGATCGTATAGCCCCACAGATAATGGTCGAGCTTGAACTCGAATGTACCAAGCATTCGATTCGGGATGATCGCTTCATATCCGGGTTCGCCATTTCCGTTGAAATACAGGACCTTCACGCCTTCGGGCACTAGACCCCTGACTAGATGCTCCTTGACGAAGACCCGCTCGACCAAATGGACAACAAAAAAGTTGTTCGTTAGCGACCGTGGTGGCGACAGCGGAATTCGATCTGGAGCCGGTCGTTTCATGACCGCGTCGATTGCTGTCCGATAAAGCCATGATGTAATGCACATCACCCGCCCCCTCAGAGAAGTTTACTTGACTGGCGGAATGCCCAAAACGCCGGTAACGACTCCGACGTAAAACCCGATAATCGTCTGGATCATGCTGCCGGCGAACCTCAGCTTGTCCGCGTCTTTGGTATACAAATAAAGCCCCATAAACAGCAGCAGGAACAGGGTAAGAGCTACGATCATAAATATCATGATGGCGGGCCGGTAGATCGTGGGGTCCGTGATGTTAGACAAGGTGTCGGCGTGGGCGGCCGTCACAAGACTTGGAATGCTCACGTCGTCCAGCTTCCCACCCGGCACGTTCGCCAATGCCTTTAACCCAGCGTCGAGCGCCGCCCTCATCTCCGCCAGCGGCTCGCCGGCCTTCGAGTCAGGATACTGATGGAAGATTGCTTCGAGGGTCCGGGTGTTCTGGTCGGCGATCTGTATAGCCTGACTCATTGCCACGAAATCAGGAACCATCACCTGAACATCGCGGGATGCGTGAAAACCCAGCAAGCTGCTGACGATGCCCAACAGTATACCGGCACCACATGCGATGAGCAGCGTTGATAGAAAGCTTCGATAGCTGGCTTTGATGCGTCCCAAGGCGGAAAGCTTCGCCAGTTCTTCTGCTGTTTGCTCTGTCATGACGTCCCCCGAATCCTCAGCGGCCCAAGTCTACATCATCGCAATAGTTTGCGCTTTGCGGTTGAATCGCTTTCCCCTTATCCTTCGAAGTAATGGAATCCCAAAGCCGACAAACGCCGACCGGTGCCGAAAAGCATCGGTCTTTCCGTTTCGTGATACCGGCCGATCCAAATCACGGTCAGGGCCACGTTGCCGCCATATTCCCGGTGAAAGCGAGGATGCGGGTGATGTTGCGGCGAAAGCCGGCGTCTCCCTGAACGCGCGTCGCCCCCGGCGCGCTCTCGCGGAAGTGATAGGGGTCATGGTTGGCGAATTGTTAACAATGCCAACCCTAGAGTGCGGGCGGCATCGCCCGGTGAAATTGTTACAGGAATGTCTGGAGCGTACATGAGAACCAGTCGCCGTTTCTTCCTTTCCGGAGCCTCCGCGTTGGCCGCGACGATGCTTGCCGGTGGTGCCAGCGCGCAGGACGTGATCGCGGATATCCTGAAATCCTCAGGCCGCGGCAACTGGAACGACCAGTTCGACGCCCGCGCCAGCCAGGGCGGCAAGGTGGCCTCGACGCTGCCGATCGTCAGCCTGCAGACCGTTGCGTACACCGAGCAGGCGATAGCGCAGTATCAGAACATTGTCGCGCAGGGCGGCTGGGAGCCGGTCCCGGATACCAAGAAATTGCAGCTCGGTGTTGTCGACCCCGACGTGGTGCCATTGCGCAGGCGCTTGATGATTTCGGGCGACCTGGCGCAGAGCGCCGGCCTGTCAGAGGCCTTCGATTCCTATGTCGATGCGGCGGTCAAGCGCTTCCAGGCGCGCCATGGCCTGCCTTCCGACGGGACCCTGGGCCAATATACCTATGCGGCGATGAATGTTTCGGCGCAGGTCCGGCTTGGCCAGCTGCAGACGAATCTGCAGCGGCTGAACGAACGCGCCGGCACGCTGGGCAACCGTTATGTGTTGGTCGACATCCCGGGCGCCCAGATCGAGGCGGTCGAGAACGACCGCGTCGTGCTGCGCCACACCGCCGTTGTCGGCAAGATCGACCGCCAGACGCCGATCGTCGATTCCAAGATCAATGAGATCATCGTCAATCCCTACTGGAACGCGCCGGTATCGATCGTGCGCAAGGATATCATTCCGCTGATGCGGAAGGACCCCAATTACCTCAAGGACAGCAAGATCCGCCTGTTCGCACCGGATGGCAGCGAGGTCGATCCGCTGACCGTCGACTGGTCGACCGACGACGCGGAGAAATACCGCTTCCGTCAGGATCCGGGCGCCGGCAACGCGATGGCCTCGGTCAAGATCAATTTCCCGAGCCCGGACGGCGTCTACATGCACGACACGCCGCAGCAGAGCCTGTTCGGCAAGATGATGCGCTTCGATTCCTCGGGTTGCGTGCGCGTCCAGAACGTGCGCGACCTCGTCACCTGGATCCTGCGCGACACGCCGGGCTGGAACCGCCAGTATTTCGAGTCGGCGATCAAGAGTGGCGAGAACATCCCGGTGCAGGTCACCAATCCGGTGCCGGTCTATTTCCTTTACATCTCGGCCTGGTCGACGGGGCCTGGCGTCGCGCAGTTCCGCGACGACATCTACGGGCTCGACGGAGCCAACGAGCTGCAAATCACCTCTGCGCTCTAAGCGACTGATCTTTTTGCTGAAAGGCCGCCGGTGAGGGCGGCCTTTTTGTGTCCGGCTGGAGGGCGCGCTTCGCGCCGGGTCCGGAAAGCGCCGTTCGGTACAGAGCCATGCAAGTCGCCACGCGGCCAAGGCGCGGTGCTCGCCATGTTTCGCAGCCGTGAGATCAACGACCATACGAAGCAGGCGCTGCTGACCGAGATCACGCTCACCGAGGCGTTGCTGAACGGCCGGCGGGCAAGAAAATAGGTGGCTCTTTGGCCTGGCTGCCGCAATCCGACCAGCAAATTTCGCGCCGCAAACGTGGCGGGGCGAAATCAACTGTGTTAATGGCGCGGCAGACCCCCCGGACAACAAGGATCTCAAGGATGGCAACAGCAGCGGCAGTGTCGAACAAATTCGAATCCTTCTTCGAAACCACGCTTGCCGATGCCGACCCGGAGATTTTCGGCGCGATCCGCAACGAACTCGGCCGCCAGCGCCACGAGATCGAGCTGATCGCATCGGAAAACATTGTCTCCCGCGCCGTGCTGGAAGCGCAGGGGTCGATCATGACCAACAAATACGCCGAGGGCTATCCGGGCAAGCGCTACTATGGCGGCTGCCAGTTCGTCGACGTGGCCGAGGAACTAGCCATCGAGCGTGCGAAAAAGCTGTTCGGCTGTAACTTCGCCAACGTCCAACCGAATTCCGGCAGCCAGATGAACCAGGCGGTGTTCCTGGCGCTGCTGCAGCCCGGTGATATCTTCATGGGTCTCGACCTGAACTCGGGCGGGCATCTGACCCATGGCTCGCCGGTCAATATGAGCGGCAAATGGTTCAAGGTCGTTTCCTACGGCGTGCGCAGGGACGATCATCTGCTCGACATGGATGCGATCGAGAAGACCGCCCACGAGACCAAGCCGAAGCTGATCCTGGCCGGCGGCACCGCCTATTCGCGCGTCTGGGACTGGAAGCGCTTTCGCGAGATCGCCGACTCGATCGGCGCCTATCTGATGGTCGACATGGCCCATATTGCCGGCCTGGTCGCCGGTGGCGTGCATCCGTCGCCGCTGCCCTATGCCCATGTGGTGACCACCACCACGCACAAGTCGCTGCGCGGCCCGCGTGGCGGCATGATCCTGTGCAACGACGAGGATATCGCCAAGAAGATGAATTCGGCCGTGTTTCCGGGCCTGCAGGGTGGCCCGCTGATGCATGTCATCGCCGCCAAGGCGGTGGCCTTCGGCGAAGCGCTGAAGCCAAGCTTCAAACTCTACGCCGAGAGCGTTGCCGCCAATGCCAAGGCGCTTGCCTCCAGCCTGCAGGAAACCGGTCTCGACATCGTCTCCGGCGGCACCGACAACCATCTGATGCTGGTCGACCTGCGCCCGAAGAACGCCACCGGCAAACGCGCCGAGGCAGCGCTTGGCCGCGCCAACATCACCTGCAACAAGAACGGCATCCCTTTCGATCCCGAAAAGCCGTTCGTCACCTCGGGCGTGCGGCTCGGCACGCCGGCCGGCACCACGCGCGGTTTCGGCCAGGCCGAGTTCCGCGAGATCGGCAAGCTGATCGCCGAGGTGCTGGACGGGCTCAAGGCCGCGAATTCCGACGAGGGCAATGCAGCCGTCGAGGCAGCGGTGAAGGCGAAGGTGGCCGCGCTGACGAATCGTTTTCCGCTCTATCCCTATCTCGGTTGAGCTCACGCAAAGTGTCGTCCCTTATCAGCCGGACGAAGAGCACTGTTTCAGTGGGGACGGAGTCCGGACAGGAGCCTTGACGATGATGCAGATTTTCCGTGTCGCTGGCTTTGCCGCGCTTGGCGTGTTGGCGACACTGACCACCTTGCCGCTGTCTGCTTTGGCACAGTCTGCGCCCACCCCAGCCGCACCGAAGACCGAAACCTTCGGCAAGTGGTCCACCACTGTGGACGAGATCGATACCGGTGAGGATCTGCGCAAGACCTGTGTCGCCTCGACCGCCTTTCTCGACGCGAGCGGTGCCAGCGGCACCCTCACGCTCGCCATCTCGAATGGTGATGCACTGCCGCCCGATGGCTATCCAACCCTTGTCATCGCCATGAGGAACAAGGACTTGCCGACTGGCGAGAACATTCCTGCGGTGTTCGGCGACAGCAACGGCAACGTCAAGGCGACCGTCAATGCCCTTGCCGGCGGACGATGGATGATGAACAACAAGACCGAGATCAGCCTGGCGCTGCTGCGTGCCATGCGCCGCGCCAGCGAACTCGACGTCACCTTCGCCGACATGCCGGTCGCGACGGTATCGATGGACGGCTTCACCAAGGCCTATCGCAGTCTTGGCGTATCCTGTGGATTCCCGACCGGCGACGTCGCGCCGTAAGACTGCACCGGAAGCCGATCCTGCCGAACTGAACGAATGCTTGCGTTCTCCGCCGCCAGATGGCTACGGCGTCGCATTGCTTAAAAAGACTCTAACGTTTCAACAATCCACTGGCCATCGGCGTCAACGTAGATGAAATATTTCTGGAGAGACGATAAGGTTCTCATCTGCCGAAATATCGATATAGATTGGCCAGCCAGAATAATTCTGTAACCATGATCCCGTCTAACAAAGTCGGTCACGCGTGGCGGTTCCGCTTCAGCGACAAACCAAGGACTGACAGCCGTATTGACCGTCATAGCCGTGCCGTCATCAAAGGCCACTATGCACACGTCGTTCTCCTTTGAGATGGACGTAACGAGTTTTCCCTGCAGCCTTTTGCCTAAAAAATTCACAAGCCCTCTCCTTCAGCCGCTCCTGGCGCCGATGGTTTTGTAGCATCGGCGGTCTTTTCTCGCGACAATTCTCACGGCGGCTGGCATCGGTTCGACTAGGTCCTGAGCCAGCGCTTGTTTCTGGTCTTTGATTCCACTCCGAAAGCTACTAAGTCCTTGGTCGTTTCGAATCCTACAAAGGCTCTCCATGCGCTGTCCCTACTGCCAGTCCGAAGATACGCAGGTGAAGGATTCGCGCCCCGCCGAAGACGGCGCGGCGATCCGCAGGCGGCGCGTCTGCCCCGATTGCGGCGGCCGCTTCACCACCTTCGAGCGTGTGCAGTTGCGCGACCTCGTGGTGGTGAAGAAGTCCGGACGCAAGGTGCCGTTCGACCGCGACAAGCTGCTGCGCTCGGTCGAGATCGCGGTGCGCAAGCGCAATGTCGATCCCGAGCGCATCGACCGCGCGGTGACCGGCATCGTGCGCCAGCTCGAAAGTTCGGGCGAGACGGAAGTCGCCTCCGGCGAGGTCGGCCGCCTAGTGATGGAGGCGCTGAAATCGCTCGACGACGTCGCCTATGTGCGCTTTGCCTCGGTCTACCGCAATTTCCGCGAGGCCAAGGATTTTCACGACGTGCTGGGTGAACTGAAGGGCGACGAGCTCAAGGACGAGGACGCTGGCTGAGCATGGCAAAGCCCAGCCAAGCCGAACAAGAGGTTCTTGATCGCCGCTTCATGGCGGCAGCACTCAGGCTGTCGCGCAAAAATGCCGGGCGGACCGCGACCAACCCTTCCGTCGGCACGCTGATCGTGCGTGACGACGGCACCGGGCCGATGATCGTCGGCACCGGTGTCACCGCGGTCGGCGGCCGGCCGCATGCCGAGACCGAGGCGCTGGCCGAGGCCGGCGAGCTCGCACGCGGCGCCACCGCCTATGTCACACTGGAGCCCTGCGCCCACCATGGCCGCACGCCGCCTTGCGCCAGTGCACTGCTCAATGCCGGCGTCACGCGGGTGGTCGGGGCTGTGAGCGACCCCGACCCACGCGTGTCCGGCAAGGGCTATGCGATCCTGCGTGCCGCCGGTGTCGAGGTTGTCGAAAGGGTGCTCGCGGCAGAAGCCGCCGAGCAGATGGCCGGCTATCTCATTCGATCTCTGAAAAAACGTCCGGAAGTGATCCTGAAACTTGCGCTTTCCAGCGACGGCAAGATCGGCATGGAAGGCGAGGGGCAAGTCTCGATCACCGGCGACATCGCCCGGCGCGAAGTCTATCTGATGCGGGCCGAAGCCGACGGCATATTGATCGGCATCGGCACGGCACTGGAGGACGATCCGGCGCTGACGGTGCGGTTGCCGGGTCTGGAGAACCGTTCGCCGGCGCGCATCGTGCTCGACCGGCAGATCAGGCTGCCGGAAACGTCGAAGCTGGTCGCCGGCGTCAACCGGGTTCCGCTCTATGTCGCCGCCTGCGCCGAAGCCGACCCATACCGGCGGGCCGCGCTCGAACGCGCCGGCGTGCGCTTCATCGGCACCGAGACGTATGAAGGCGATATCGCGCTGCCGGAACTGCTCGAGGATCTGGCCGCGCTCGGCATGGCGAGCGTGCTGGTCGAGGGCGGCGCCAAGGTGGCCAAGGCCTTCCTCGCCGAAGGGCTGGTCGACCGCATCGTGCTGTTCCAGGGGCAGGAGCCGATCGGCAAGGGCGGTATTGCATCGCCCATCGACGCCGACCATATCCCGGCAGGATTTCGCAAATTGCGCGACATGCGTTTCGGCGAAGACAGCTACGCGGAGTGGATAAGGGACATCTGATGTTTACCGGGATTGTCACCGATGTCGGCACCGTCGCTGCCGTGAAGCCGCTGAGAGAGGGCGTCGGCCTGCGCATCGACACCGCCTATGACCCGCAGACGATCACCATTGGTGCTTCGATTTCCTGCGGCGGCGTCTGCCTGACGGTGACGGCGCTGCCGGAAAGCGGCGCCAATGCGTGCTGGTTCGAGGTCGAGGCCTGGGAAGAAGCGCTCAGGCTGACGACGGCCATGAGCTGGAAATCCGGCACGAGGGTCAATCTGGAGCGGGCGCTGAAGATCGGCGACGAACTCGGTGGTCACATCGTGTCTGGCCATGTCGACGGCATGGCCGAGATCGTGGCGCGCAAGGAGGAAGGCGACGCCGTGCGCTTCACGCTGGACGCCCCGCGTGACTTGGCCAAATTCATCGCGCCCAAGGGCTCCGTCGCGCTCGACGGCACCTCGCTCACCGTCAACAAGGTCGAAGGCACGCGCTTCGACGTGTTGCTGATCCATCACTCGCTGACCGTGACCACCTGGGGCGAACGCCAGGTCGGCGACCGGGTGAATCTCGAGATCGACACCATGGCCCGCTACGCGGCACGCTTGGTGGAGGCGGCGAAAGAGGGGCTTTGAGCCGCCCTCGGAAATTTGACGCAGTCCGACTCTCTGACAAAGCTTGCGAACGCGGTTGCTTCGGCCTAAGTCACCGGCGATCCCGGAGACATCTATGGCTGGCACATCCCAACACGGCAAAGCGTTCATTCGCCCGAAGAAGAAGGCCCACCTTCTTATCATCGAGGCACGCTTCCATGACGATCTTGCCGATGCGCTGCTCGAAGGCGCGACAAGCGCGCTCGAGGAAGCGGGCGCGACATACGACGTCGTCACCGTCCCGGGCTCGCTCGAGATTCCCGCGGTGATTTCCTTCGCGCTTGACGGCGCGGCCGAAGGCGGGCCGAGCTATGACGGTTTTGTCGCCCTTGGTACCATCGTGCGCGGTGACACCTATCATTTCGACATCGTCGCCAATGAATCGAGCCGCGCCCTGATGGACTTGTCCGTGCAGGAAGCGGTCTGCATCGGCAACGGCATCCTGACCACCGAAAATGACGAACAGGCCTGGACGCGGGCCAAACGCTCGGAAGGCGACAAGGGCGGCTTTGCCGCGCGTGCGGCGCTGACTATGATTGCCCTCAAGCAACAATTGGGAGAGCGATCGTGAGCGGGCCCGCGTCACCCGGCCAGGCCGCAGCACGCCACGCCAACAAGCGCGGTGCTGCCCGTCTGGCCGCCGTGCAGGCGCTCTATCAGATGGATGTGGCCGGCAGCGGCGTCTTCGAAATCACCGCCGAATATGAGGCGTTCAGGCTCGGCAAGGAAGTCGACGGCGCGCTCTATCGCGAGGCGGACGCACAATGGTTTCGCGCCGTCCTCGCCGGCGTCGTCGAGAACCAGAAAACCATCGATCCGATCATCCGCCAGGCGCTGACCGAGGACTGGCCGCTGTCCAGGCTCGATTCGACGCTGCGCGCCATATTGCGCGCCGGCGTCTACGAACTGATCAAGCGAGAGGACGTGCCGGTGGCTGTGATCGTTTCGGAATATGTCGACATCGCCAAGGCGTTTTACGAAGAAGATGAGCCGAAGCTGGTCAACGCGGTGCTCGATCGCGTGTCGCGCCGGGTGCGCGGCGAAGGGCGTGGCAAGGACGCTTCATGACGGCCGTCGCTATCGCCGAGGCTGGCAGGGAAGCGCGCCGCACGGCGCTCATCCTTGCCGCTTCGCAGGCGATTATCGGTTCGGCCGCACCCATCGCCATTTCCGTCGGCGGGTTGGCCGGACATTATCTGCTCGGCTCCGACAAGTCGCTGGCGACCGCACCGATCACCGGCTTCAACGTCGGCGTGGCGCTCGGCGCCTTGCCGGCCGCCGCCATCATCCGCCGGCTCGGCCAGCGCGACGGCTTCATGACCGGCACGATCGTCACTGCGCTCGGTGGTCTGATCGCCACGCTGGCGCTGTTTCAAGCCAGCTTTTGGCTCTTCGCCTTCGGCCTGCTGGTGATCGGCATCGGGGGTGCCTTCGTCCAGCAATTCCGCTTCGCCGCCGCCGACAACGCGCCATTTCAATTCAAGGCGCGCGCCATCTCCTTCGTGCTGGCCGGCGGCATCGTCACCGCCATCCTTGGCCCGCAGATCGTTATCTTCACCCGCGAATTGTTTGCGCCGGTGATGTTTGCCGGCTCGTTTGCGTCCATCCTGGTGCTGGCGGCGGTCGGCGCTGCCATCCTGTCGCTCCTGCGCATCCCGGCCAAGGCAGCCGGCAAAGCGGATATCACCGACAGCGACGCACGGCCGCTCTCCGAGATCGTGACCAGGCCGCGCTTTGTGGCGGCGCTGTTTTGTGCCGTCGGCAGTTATGCGCTGATGAGCTTCGTCATGACCGGCGCGCCGCTCGCCATGGTCGGCTGCGGCCTTTCGACGGACGACGCCACGCTCGGCATTTCCTGGCATGTCATGGCGATGTTCGCGCCGAGCTTCTTCACCGGCTCGCTGATCTATCGCTTCGGCGCCGAACGGATCGTCGCAACCGGACTTGTGTTGCTCATCGGCTGCGCCGTGGTAGCGCTGTCGGGCTTGGCACTGTGGCAGTTCTGGACAGCGCTGATCCTGCTCGGTCTCGGCTGGAATTTCGGCTTCATCGGCGCCACCGCCATGGTCGCCGACAGCTACCGGCCATCCGAAAAGGGCAAGGTCCAGGGTTTTCACGACTTCGTCCTGTTCGGCTCCGTCGCTTTCGCCTCGCTGATGTCGGGCGCCGTCTACAACGCCTGGGGCTGGGAGATGCTGAACTGGATCATCTTCCCGGTGACGGTGCTGTGCTTCGTGGCACTGGGTGTGTTGAAGATGACAAGCGCGCGGCCGACCAGCGCATGACCCCGAACCGGAGGTTCGCTTCGGCGAAATCGGAACCGATTTCGCTGGGCATCATGCGCAAAATCAAAAGTGCTAAAGCGTCCTTTGCGCGTCCAAGGGGACGCGCGGCGCTGTAGTGACATGACGCTGTCGGGATCAGACAGCAGCGGATTCACCGCATCCGAACAAAATTATTGCGCCCGTCCCCCTTCATATGAAACCGTGTACCCCGACGGGGCATTGAAGGCATGCTCATATGCGGCAGCCGCAGTCCGGTTCTCAGCAAGGGATTTGTGAAATGTTTTCAGTCAAGGTTCTGGCCGGAGCGGCGGTGGCGCTTGGCATCACCGCAGCCTCGGCGAGCGCTCAGGTGGTCGTGTCGTCGAAAATCGACACTGAGGGCGGTGTGCTCGGCAACATCATCCAACTCGTGCTGAACGCCAACGACATCCAGACCACCGACCGTATCCAGCTCGGCGGCACTCCTGTGGTGCGCAAGGCCATCACCGCCGGCGAGATCGACATCTATCCCGAATACACCGGCAACGCCGCCTTCTTCTTCGAAAAGGCCGACGATCCCGTGTGGAAGGATGCCGCCAAGGGCTATGAAACGGCCAAGAAGCTCGACTATGACGCCAACAAGATCGTCTGGCTGTCGCCGTCGCCGGCCAACAACACCTGGGCGATTGCGCTGCGCAAGGATGTCGCCGAGACCAACAAGCTGGCGACGCTGTCCGACTTCGGCAAATATGTCTCCGGCGGTGGCCAGGTGGTGCTGGCGGCCTCGGCCGAGTTCGTCAATTCGGCTGCCGCGCTGCCGGCCTTCCAGACCGCCTATGGCTTCACGCTCAAGCCGGACCAGCTGATCACGCTGTCCGGCGGCGATACCGCGGCGACCATCGCCGCTGCCGCGAACCAGACCAACGGCGCCAACGCCGCCATGGTCTACGGCACCGATGGCGGCATCGCGCCGTCCGGACTGGTCGTGCTCGAAGACGACAAGGGCGTGCAGCCGGTCTATCAGCCGGCGCCGATCATCCGCGAGGCGGTACTGAAGGAACATCCCGAAATCGAGACGCTGCTGAGGCCGGTCTTCGCCAAGCTCGATCTCGTTACCCTGCAGGAACTGAACGGCCGCGTGCAGGTCGGCGGCGAGCCGGTCAAAGGCGTCGCCGAAGACTTTTTGAAGAAGAACGGGTTTTTGGAGTAAGCCGTTCCTGAAATCGTGGCATCGGTGCGCGGCGCCCCCCTCTGGCCTGCCGGCCATCTCCCCCTCAAGGGGGGAGATCAGATGTCGCGACGGCTTTCCCCACCTTTCAGCTGTGCAAGGTGTATACCGGCGCTGACGCTGCCAATCTCTCCCCTTGAGGGGGAGATGGCCGGCAGGCCAGAGGGGGGCGCGGCGGAGCGCGACGGTCCTGACGTCAGATCCTCAAGTCGCCGCGATCGCACATGCAAGTCATGACAGTCCGGTTCGACAAGCTCGGCGTGGTCATTGCCGCGATCGTTGCCTATGCGGCGTTCGCAGCACCCTTCGCCACCTTCCGCGCCAACCGCATCGTGCCCGGCGAGGCGCGCTCGATCCTTGATTCCTTGCCGGCGGCGGTCGGCCCATTGCTGCTGGCGATCCTCGTCATCGCGGCAATCATCGCGCTCTCGAAAACGCCGCTCGTCCTGCGCCTTGCGGCTAGCGTGATCGCGCTTGCAGCCCTTGCCATCCTGATCGGCGTCGCCGGCAGCTTCCTGACGCCTGAGGGTAATACGTTCGCGCGCATTTCGCCCGCCTCGGGTTTCTGGCTGCTCATCTTCGCCTTCACGCTTTTGCTTGCCGATGTGCTGACGCGATTGAATCTGTCGCCATGGGCACGCCTCGGCGTGCTCGTCATAGCTGCGCTGGCAATCGGCCTGCTTTTGGCTTCGGGAAGTTGGAACAGCCTGTCGATCCTCAAGGAATATGCCAACCGCGCCGACAGTTTCTGGGCGGAGGGCTCCAAGCATGTGACGCTGGCGCTGGGCTCGCTGGCGGCGGCGGTGGTCGTTGGTCTGCCGCTCGGCATCCTCTGCCACCGCGTCGACAAATTTCGCGCCGGCGTGCTGAATGTGCTCAACATCATCCAGACCATTCCTTCCATCGCGCTGTTCGGCCTGCTGATCGCGCCGCTCGGCTGGGTCGCCACGCATGTGCCGGGAGCGGCGGCGCTTGGCATTCGCGGCATCGGCACCGCCCCCGCCTTCCTCGCGCTGTTCCTCTATTCGCTGCTGCCTGTGGTGGCCAACACCGTGGTCGGGCTTGCCGGCGTGCCGCGCGCCGCCAACGACGCCGCGCGCGGCATGGGCATGACCGATCGCCAGCGCCTGTTCGGCGTCGAGTTTCCGCTGGCTTTTCCGGTCATCCTCACTGGCATCCGCATCGTGCTGGTCCAGAACATCGGCCTCGCCACCATTGCCGCGCTGATCGGCGGCGGCGGCTTCGGCGTGTTCGTGTTCCAGGGCGTCGGCCAGACGGCGATGGACCTGGTGCTGCTCGGCGCCGTGCCGACGGTGGCGATGGCCTTTGCTGCCGCCATCATCCTCGACGCGGTGATCGAAATGACCTCCACCAAGAGACGCGAGGCACAGCCGGCATGATCGAAATCGAAGGCATTACCAAGCGTTATGACGCAACGACTGTCGTCGACGACGTGTCGATGGTTATCGAGCCGCGCACTATCGCCGTCATTGTCGGCACCTCCGGCTCCGGCAAGACGACGCTGCTTCGCATGATCAACCGGCTGGTCGAGCCGACCGCTGGCGTGATCAAGCTCGACGGCGCCGACAACCGCTCGCTGCCCGGCTACGAACTGCGCCGCAGCATCGGCTACGCCATCCAGGGCCACGGCCTGTTTCCGCACCGCACAGTGGCGCAGAACATCGCCACCGTGCCGGTGCTGCTCGGCTGGGACAGGGCTCGCATCAAGGCCCGCGTCGAAGAGTTAATGACGCTCTATCAGCTCGACCCCGAGGCGTTCGGGCCGCGCTATCCGCACGAGCTTTCCGGTGGCCAGCAGCAGCGCGTCGGCGTTGCCCGCGCGCTTGCCGCCGAGCCGAACGTGCTGTTGATGGACGAGCCCTTCGGCGCACTCGATCCGATCATCCGCAACAAGGCGCAGGAGGATCTTCTGGCGATCCAGAGGCGCTTCGGCACCACCATCATCCTCGTCACCCATGACATGGAAGAGGCGGTGCATATGGGCGACAAGATCGCGGTGATGGATGCCGGCAAGCTGGTGCAATATGCCAAGCCCGCCGAGATCCTGGCGAAGCCGGCCAGCGCCTTCGTCGAGACACTGGTCGGCGCCAGCGAAAAACCGTTCAGGCTGCTGTCGCTCGGCTGGGTGCGCGACGCGGTGGAAAAGGGCACCGCCGAAGGCGAGGCGATCCCCGACGACGCCAGCCAGCGCGATGCGCTGGCTGAACTCCTCTGGTCGGGACGCCCGGCGCTGCCGGTGAAAGGCGCCGACGGCAAGCCGCTCGGCCGCGTGACGGTGGACGGGCTGGTGAAACGCGCGGCGAGGCCGGCGTGAAAGAGGCCGGTGTAAAAGCCTGGCTTCCGTCGCTGCTCAGGCTTGTCCTGGTGGTGTTGCTGGTTGCGTTCGTGACCAATCCCGGCTGGTTCGAACCGCTGCTGAAGCCGCTGACCGAGAACAACGCGCCGGCAATCTACAATCAGGGCAGCCTTTTGACGTTGACGCTGCTGCATCTGAGGACCGTGCTGATCGCGACGGTGGCGGCGACCATCGTTGCCGTGGCGCTCGCCATCCTGGTCACCCGACCGGCCGGCGTCGAATTCCTGCCGCTGTCGCGCAGCCTGGTCAATATCGGCCAGACCTTTCCGCCGGTGGCGGTGCTGGCGCTGGCCGTGCCGGCGGTCGGCTTTGGCGAGAGGCCGACACTGATCGCGCTGTTTCTCTACGGCCTTCTGCCGATCTTCGAGAACGCGCTGACCGGGCTGACGACGCTGCCGGCCAATGTGGTCGAGGCGGCGCGCGGCGCCGGCATGACCGGCTGGCAAAGGCTGGTCAAGGTCGAGCTGCCGCTCAGCGCGCCGATCATCCTCGGCGGTATCCGGCTGTCGGTGGTCATCAGCCTCGCCACCGCGACGATCGGCTCGACCGTGGCGGCCAGGACGCTGGGCGAGGTGATCATCGCCGGTCTGTTGTCGAACAACCTCGCCTTCGTCCTGCAGGGCGGCCTGATCGTTGCCGCCCTTGCCGTGCTGATCTATGACGGGCTGTCGGCGATCGAGCGCTACACCGCGCGCCGCATGGGGCAGGAGACGGCGTAGCCGACAAATCAGCTCAGATATCGCCTTGCTCATCTCGGTGGGAAACAGTGATTTCCATGACCCGACCGGGTTCTGAAGTGAAAGATAGCGGCTCTACCGAGAGGCTTTGGGCGAAAGCCGGGCAAAAACCGAACAATATCTTGACGTTCGCACCCCTGTTTCGCATAAGCCGGTGCGAAGGGAGCGGATTCCGCGCGCGGAATCCGCTCCCCGTCTCAACGGCCCAGGGAGGGGTTCTTTTGGGTCATCAATCGAGGAAAATCCGGCAATGACCATAATTTCAGCTGTCATCGCCTGCGGTCTGCTTTCAGTCCTTTACGCCATCTGGGCGACAAAATCGGTCCTCGCGGCCGATCAGGGCAACGCACGCATGCAGGAAATTTCCGCGGCCATCCGCGAAGGCGCGCAAGCCTATCTGGCGCGCCAGTACACCACCATCGCCATCGTCGGCGTCGTGGTCCTGCTGCTCGCGTGGTGGCTGCTTTCGATCACCGCCGCCATCGGGTTCCTGATCGGCGCCGTTCTGTCGGGCGCAGCCGGCTTCATCGGCATGCACGTCTCGGTGCGCGCCAATGTGCGCACCGCGCAGGCGGCTTCCAACAGCCTCGCTGCCGGCCTCGAGATCGCCTTCAAGTCGGGCGCCATCACCGGCATGCTGGTCGCCGGCCTGGCCTTGCTCGGCGTCTCGATCTACTACCTGATCCTCACCCAATTCATGGGCCTTCAGCCCAATGACCGTGTCGTCATCGACTCGCTGGTTTCGCTCGGCTTCGGCGCCTCGCTGATCTCGATCTTCGCCCGTCTCGGCGGCGGCATCTTCACCAAGGGCGCCGACGTCGGCGGCGATCTCGTCGGCAAGGTCGAAGCCGGCATTCCCGAAGACGATCCACGCAATCCGGCCACCATCGCCGACAATGTCGGCGACAATGTCGGCGACTGCGCCGGCATGGCCGCCGACCTGTTCGAGACCTATGCGGTGACCGTCGTCGCCACCATGGTCCTCGCCGCCATCTTCTTCGGCGGCACCGCCGTTCTCAGCGCCACAATGCTCTATCCGCTGGCCATCTGCGGCGCCTGCATCCTGACGTCCATCGTCGGCACTTTCTTCGTCAAGCTTGGCTCCAACGGCTCGATCATGGGCGCACTCTACAAGGGCCTGATCGTCACCGGCCTGCTGTCGATCGTCGGGCTCGGCATCGCCACCTCGGCAACGCTGGGCTGGGGCGAGATCGGAACGGTCGCCGGCATGGCCGTCACCGGCACGAACCTGTTCATCTGCGGCCTGATCGGTCTCGCGGTGACCGGCCTCATCGTGGTGATCACCGAATACTACACCGGCACCGACAAGCGTCCGGTGAACTCCATCGCCCAGGCTTCGGTCACCGGTCACGGCACCAACGTCATCCAGGGTCTTGCGGTCTCGCTGGAATCGACGGCACTTCCGGCGATCGTCATCGTCGGCGGCATCATATCGACCTACCAGCTCGCCGGCCTCTACGGCACGGCGATCGCAGTCACCACGATGCTCGGGCTTGCCGGTATGATCGTTGCGCTCGACGCCTTCGGCCCGGTTACCGACAATGCCGGCGGCATCGCCGAAATGGCCGGCTTGCCCAAGGAAGTGCGCCAATCCACCGATGCGCTCGACGCGGTCGGCAACACAACCAAGGCGGTGACCAAGGGTTACGCCATCGGTTCCGCCGGTCTCGGCGCGCTGGTGCTGTTTGCGGCCTACTCCAACGACCTGAAGTTCTTTGCCGCCAATAGCGACAAATATCCTTACTTCCAGGGCATGGGCGAAGTCTCTTTCGACCTCTCCAACCCTTACGTCGTCGCCGGTCTGATCTTCGGCGGCCTGATTCCGTATCTGTTCGGCGGCATCGCCATGACGGCTGTCGGCCGTGCGGCGGGCGCCATCGTCGAGGAGGTGCGCAAGCAGTTCCGCGAGGATCCGGGCATCATGGCCGGCACGTCGAAGCCGAACTATGCGCGTGCGGTCGACCTTCTGACCAAGGCGGCGATCCGGGAAATGATCATCCCGTCGCTGCTGCCGGTGCTGGCGCCGCTGGTCGTCTATTTCGGCGTGCTGGTGCTCTCGGGCTCGAAAGCATCCGCTTTTGCAGCGCTCGGCGCTTCGCTGCTCGGCGTCATCGTCAACGGCCTGTTCGTCGCCATCTCGATGACCTCCGGCGGCGGCGCTTGGGACAACGCGAAAAAATCGTTCGAGGACGGCTTCACCGGCAAGGACGGCGTCAAGCACCTCAAGGGTTCCGAGGCGCACAAAGCCTCGGTGACCGGCGACACTGTCGGCGATCCCTACAAGGACACCGCCGGTCCGGCAGTCAACCCGGCGATCAAGATCACCAACATCGTCGCCCTGCTGCTGCTGGCCGTGCTCGCGCACGGCTGAGTCCGCTCGGCCGTTCCAGGGCCGAAATCCAGAACCGAGCCCGCGGGACGATCCCCGCGGGTTTTTCGTTTTTTTGGAAGTGCAGCGTCAGGACAGTGACGTCCGTGACGGGCCGAGATCGCGTTCAAGTCGTCTGGGCCCGCAGCCTGCGACGGTGGCTTGCTGTCTCAAAACAAAAACCCGCAGGATCGCTCCCGCGGGTTTTCGGTCGCCTGAGATGTTGCTGCTTTCAGGGAAGCAAAAGGAAGGGATGAGAAGCCGATTCTGATGGATCAGGTGCCGCTGAGCGAGCTGCCGCCGCCACCGGGGAGGCCGGGCGCCAGCTTGCTGGCGCCGTTGATGATCTGGCTGAGGAAGTTCTGGTCCTTGCCGCCGGTCGGCGTGGTCCGCGAGATGAAGTCGAACACCTTGCCGTCCTTCAAGCCGTAATTGGCGATCTGGGTAACGCGCCCGTCCTCGCCGAAATAGACGGCCAGCACCTTCTGGTCGACCAGCCTCGGCTTGTCGAAGGCGACGTAACGCTTGCGCGTCTGTGAGATGTAGTAGAAGGCTTCGTTGTCGAAAGTCGCCTTCGTCGACGGCGTGCCGAGCGCCAGAAGTACCTGTTCGCGGCTCGAGCCGACCGGCACCAGGTCAATCGCCTGCTGGTCGATGACGTAGCCCTGCGTCAGCGTCTCGCTCGGATTGAGATCACCGATCATCTTCGACGAGTTGCAGGCGGAAAGCGCCGAAGCAACCACCAGCAGCGAGATCGCGCCGGCGGATCTGGGCAAAGCGGACCTGGGCAGAAAAGTCGACTTGAATTTCAGCGCGCGCAACTACAACTCCATTAGCTGGCCGCAACTTGCGCTGGGCCGCAAAACCGGTAAACCAGCTTGCTCGCCGATGCAACAAGGCCAATTCAACAAACGGTCCCCGGGAGACCACCCTCAATGTTCCAGCGCCTTTTTGGTCGCGAACGTCACGCCAACCGCGCTATCACCGAGGCGCTTTACGCACAAATCGTGGCAGCGGCGCGGCAAACGGTGTTTTATTCCGACTGGAATGTACCCGACACGCCGCTCGGCCGCTTCGAGATGCTGTCGCTGCACATGTTCCTGTTCCAGCACCGGCTGCGCGGCGAGGGCGGTGTTGCCGGGGAGGTCGCGCAGGTGCTGATCGACGAATTCTTCATGGATGTCGAGCATTCGCTGCGGGAACTGGGCATCGGCGACGTCGGCGTGCCGAAGCGCATGAAGAAACTGGCGAAGATGTTCTATGGCCGCACCGCCGCCTATGACGATGCGCTGGAACGAAACGACCATGATGCACTCGTCGCTGCCCTTGCCCGCAATGTCAGGCCCGATGCCGGCACCTGGCCGCAAGCAACGCATCTGGCCGGCTACGTCGCCGATGTCTCCAAGCGACTCGCCGAACAGGCGACCGAATCGATTGTTTCCGGCACGGTGGCATTCCCCGTCGCCAAGACTATCTAAGGAAAGATGAAACACGCTGATTCCCAGAGCCCCGATCACCAGAGCCCCGTGTCCTTCGTGGCCAATGTCGCCCGGCTGCCGCAAAAGGGACTGCCGGTGGTGATCGAGGCCGACGCCGCGCAGCGCGCCGCGCTAGCGGGCGAGCACGAGTTGCTCTCGGTCGAGAACTACCGCGCCGAACTGCTGGTGGCGCCATGGAAGCGCAACGGCGTCAAGGTCAGCGGCCGCGTCGAGGCCGATATCACCCAAGCCTGCGTCGTCACCCTCGACCCGGTCGAGGCGCATATCGACGAAGCGGTCGACGCACTGTTTCTGCCGGAGCAGCCCAAGCTCGGACGGCAGGGTTTCGAGGGCGGCGGCGAGATAATGCTCGATGCCGAAGGGCCGGACAGTCCTGAAACGTTCTCCGGCAATTCGATTGACGTCGGGGCGCTCGCCGAACAGTTCTTTGGGTTGGCGATCGATCCCTATCCGCGCAAGCAAGGCGTTTCGATGGAGGCTGCCGACGATGCCGGGACTGCGGAAAGCGAATTCCAGCAAAAGCTGCGTTCCCTGCTGGGAAAATCCTGAAAACCCGACCCAATCGGAGAAAGCCGGTTGTGCGGCAGCCCAAAAACGCTATTTTCGCCGAACCTTCGCGAGCCCCAAACCGTTGCCAGCGCCAGGCGCTCGCTCAAGCAAACTGTGAGATGAACACCGCGTGATCAGGATTTCCATCGATGCCATGGGCGGCGATCACGGACCAAGCGTGGTCATCCCGGCGCTCATGACGGTCGCGACCCGGCGTCCCGACATTCGCTTCGTCATCTATGGTCGCGAGGAGGCAGTGCGCCCCGAACTCGCAAAACTCCCGAAGCTGGCGGAAGTGAGCGAGTTCATCCACTGCGACATAGCAGTCAGGATGGACGACAAGCCGAGCCAGGCGCTGCGCCATGGCCGCTGGAAGTCGTCGATGTGGAAAGCGGTCGAGGCGGTCAAGGCAGGCACTGCCGACGCCTGCATCTCGGCCGGCAACACCGGCGCGCTGATGGCGATGTCGAGATTCTGCCTTCGCACCATGGCGACCATCGACCGTCCGGCGATCGCGGCGCTCTGGCCGACATTGCGCGGCGAAAGCGTGGTGCTGGACGTCGGCGCCACCATCGGCGCGGATGCGCATCAACTGGTTGATTTCGCCATTTTGGGCACCGGCATGGCGCGCTCGGTGTTCGGCATCGAACGGCCGAGCATCGGTCTGCTCAACGTTGGCGTCGAGGAGATCAAGGGCCAGGAAGAGGTCAAGGAAGCGGGCCGCATGTTGCGCGAGGCCAACATGGCCTCGATGAACTACCATGGTTTCGTCGAGGGCGACGACATCGGCAAGGGCACGGTCGACGTGGTCGTCACCGAAGGATTTGCCGGCAACATCGCGCTGAAGACGGCGGAAGGCACGGTAAGACAGATCGCCGGTTACCTGCGCGCCGCGATGGACCGGACGCTGATGGCCAGGATCGGCTATATATTCGCCAAGGGCGCCTTCGATCGCCTGCGCGAAAAGATGGATGTCGGCCGCTCCAATGGCGGGGTTTTCCTGGGTCTGAACGGCATCGTGGTGAAAAGCCATGGCGGGGCTGATTCGGACGGCTTCGCGGCGGCGATCGAGCTTGGCTACGACATGGTTCGCAACAATCTGCTCGATCGCATCGAAGCCGATCTCGACCTGTTCCATGCGCGCAATCCGTATGCCCAGACAATTCGGAAATCCGACGTCGTTGCCGACGCAGAGGAATAGGAAAGAGCCTTGATCAGATCAGTCGTGCGCGGCACAGGCGCCGCGCTGCCCCGCCGCATCATGAAGAATGCCGATTTCGAAGGCATGGTCGAGACCTCCGACGAATGGATCGCCCAGCGCACCGGCATCCGCCAACGCCATATCGCGGCCGACGACGAGACCACGGCTTCGCTCGGCGAGGCGGCGGCGCGCGCAGCCCTCGACAATGCCGGCCTGACGCCTGCCGATATCGACCTGATCGTGCTAGCGACGTCGACGCCCAACAACACCTTTCCGGCGACCGCCGTCGACATCCAGAACCGGCTCGGCATGCATCACGGCTTCGCCTTCGACCTGCAGGCCGTGTGCTCGGGCTTCGTCTATGCGGTTACGACAGCCGACCTCTATATCCGCGGCGGTCTGGCCAAACGCGTGCTGGTGATCGGCTCGGAAACCTTCTCGCGCATCCTCGACTGGAGCGACCGCTCGACCTGCGTCCTGTTTGGCGACGGCGCCGGGGCGATGGTGCTGGAAGCAGGAGAGGGGGCGGGCAGCATTGCCGACCACGGCGTGCTGGCGGCCAGCCTGCGCTCCGACGGGGCCCACAAGGACAAGCTGTTCGTCGATGGTGGACCGTCGACCACCGGAACGGTGGGGCATCTCAGGATGGAAGGCCGCGAAGTGTTCAAGCACGCGGTCGGCATGATCACCGACGTCATCGAGGCGACGTTCTCAGCTGCCGGCATCACCGCTGAGGATCTCGACTGGTTCGTGCCGCATCAGGCGAATAAACGGATTATCGACGCTTCAGCCAAAAAGCTCGGGATAGCAGAGCAAAAGGTGGTCGTTACGGTCGATTTGCACGGCAACACCTCGGCCGCTTCCGTGCCGCTGGCTCTGTCGGTGGCGGTCGCCGACGGCCGTATCAAGAAGGGTGATCTGGTGCTGATCGAGGCGATGGGCGGGGGCTTCACCTGGGGCGCGGTTTTGGTTCGCTGGTAAGTGCCGAACTGACAGGTTCGGTCCTTGACCTTGCCGGATCAATTACTTAGGCTCTATCTTTGCTTGTATAGAGTTATGTTTTTGAGCTGATGGGGACGGTTCGCATGGGGGGAAAGACACTTACGCGCGCCGATCTTGCTGAAGCCGTTTATCGCAAGGTTGGCTTGTCGCGCACTGAATCGGCCGAGCTCGTCGAAGCGGTTCTGGACGAGATTTGCGAAGCTATCGTTCGCGGTGAGACGGTGAAATTGTCGTCGTTCGCGACGTTCCATGTCCGCTCCAAGAACGAGCGCATCGGGCGCAATCCGAAAACCGGCGAGGAAGTGCCGATCCTGCCGCGCCGCGTGATGACCTTCAAATCGTCGAATGTGCTGAAGAACCGCATCCTGCGCGCCCACCAGAACAGCAAGGCCAAGGGCGGCAAATAGCGCCTGCGCTTCAAAAGCCCGGTTGAAAACGGTTGCCCCCTTTGACGCCGGGCTTGAATATTGTTTTATAAACCGCTGAAATAAGGCCCGATTCGGCAGAACAAGCCGGATCGGAATGACTCTTTGTTGAGCGTGATCCTGGCCGAAAACCGATTCCCACTTTTCGGGATCATGCTCCAGCGTGAGGATTTCGCCCATGGACAAGAGCCCCGATGCTTTCCGCACCATCAGTGAGGTCGCAGAAGATCTCGACCTGCCGCAGCATGTGCTGCGTTTCTGGGAAACGCGTTTCAACCAGATCAAACCGATGAAGCGCGGCGGCGGCCGCCGCTACTACCGGCCGCAGGATGTCGAACTGATCAAGGGCATCCGCCACATGCTCTACGACCAGGGCTATACGATCAAGGGCGTGCAGAAGCTGCTGCGCGAGAACGGCAATCATTTCCTGGTCGCCATCGGCAGTGGCGACATGGCGGCCGTCGAGGCGATCTCGCAACGCCGGCAGGCCGATGCGGTGCCGCTCACGCCGGCAGCCCAGCCGCGCGGCGCCGATGACGAGATGCTGGTCGGCGAGCCCAAGGTGAAACCCAGCCGGCGCTTTTTCGGCCTGGGCAAGACCGACGACGAAGGCCCGGTGCAGCCAGGCACGTCGAAACTCTCGCGCGACAATCGCGCCTTGCTGCAGGAAGCGCTGTTCGACCTGCTGGAATGCAAGCGCCTGCTCGATCAGGTGCGATAGCGCATGACCCAAAAAATCGGAATCGATTTTCGGAAAGGAACACACGCAAAATTAAGGTGCGACAGCGTCCTTTGCGCGTCCAATAGGACGCCCGGCCCTGTAGTGCAGTCACCCAAAGGCATGCCCTCAGGCCTGACACGAGGGCGCGCAGGGGTTTGGGATAACACGACATGGATATAAGAACTTAAAGCGGGTCTCATGAACCCCTTCAGACGTGATGCGCTTTAAGGGCCGACCGATCGCCGTCAGAAACCGGAACTGCTTCCGGAATCATGCGTTCCTTTTCGCAAAGGAAGGAAGCGTATCATGGTATCATTTTCGACCCTCTCCGACATTGACCTTGAAAAGCAGGTCGCAGCCCTCTCCAGGGAACTGGCGGCGCTGAGAAAAGCCGTGTCCAGGCGCGGCAGCGCCTATTACGAGGACGGGCGTGACACCGCCTCGGACTACTATTCGGATCTTGCCGAGCGCCTCAATGAGGCTCTGCCTGCGATCAGGAGGCATAGCAGGGTGATAGAAAAGACAGCCCGCGATCACCCGGCGACAGCGGCCGCCGTCGGGCTGGTTGTGGTCGGGCTCGTCGCAAGCCTGTTCCTCAGCCGCCAGCAGAAAACGTCGCGAACGAGATCGAGATCGGCACGTTGAGACAAGAAAATGGCGGCCGTCCGTGGACGACCGCCAGTTTTGTCGACGACAGGCGATCAGCGCGCGAGCTTGATCTTGCTCTTCGGATCGGCCTTCATGAGCTGGCTGCACTTGCCGTAGACGGTGCCGTTCTTGTCTGTGACGTCGGTGTAGGTGCCTTTGCAGTCGATCTGCAGCACCAGACAGTTGCCGAAACCCTTGCAGACGGCGCCGCCACCGCTCGGATGGGTGCCGTCGGCGAAGGCCGAGCTCGGAACAGAAATCGAGCCGAAGGCCGAGACGACGATGGCAGCGGCGAGCGACAGGCGCTTGAAGTTCGAAATATCAGTCATTTGAGCATTTCCTTCTCTGCATCGAGGATCGCCGTCATGGCGTCCTTCCCGGTTGGGGATCGCCTTATGGCGTCCCATACCGTCTTGGTGCGGCCCGGAGAGGAAAGGTTCACGCGTCGGTTCAAAAAAATCGCAGCCCTGATGCGTTCTGCGTTGCATCAGGCTTCCGCCGCCGATTCGATCCTTTCAAAACGGCTGCCGAGCCAGCGACAGCCGGTTAAACAAGGGAGGTTGAACAATTTCGGCGATCGGCCAGTCAAAGAACTCGATCGGGGATGGCGGTTCTGTGCCGGTGCCGCCGAGGCCTGTGCCGGGGCTGCGCCGATCGGTATCACGATGCCGTGACGGCACCTTTGGCGCTTGGCAAATCACTACCGAGAGGGCATTCTCTGCGCCGTCTCAGGCAACATCTTGATTTGATCAAACTCTTTAAATCCACGGAGTTGCCAAATGCCCCAAATAGCAAGAAGCGAAGCTTTTTCCGAACTGTCGGCGACCGAAGCTGCGCCCGACCACAGCGCCCTCAAGGCCATCCGAGAAACCAGGGGATACAGCATGGAAGAGCTGTCTCTAACGTGCGGCCTGGCGATCGATGAAATCGCGGACATCGAGAACGGCAAGAATGCCGATCCGTCGAAGCTTCGGCGAATAGCCTCCGCACTTCGGCTTCCGGAAAACGCGCTGATCAATACAGCCGTGCTGACGCAATCCGTGGAAAATCGACGACCCGTCTGATAGCAGCGACGCCAGGAGGATCAAGCCAGACAAACGAGTTTAATTCTGGATTTGAAGTTTCTGAATGTTGACGACGTCCAACAGAGCAGGAACTTCAAATCCACCGTGCTGGGCATCGGCGTGACGGCCGCCGAATTCGGTTGACCCGAACCGGGTTATCACGATACATCGCGACCGGTCCGGAGTGTAGCGCAGCCCGGTAGCGCACTTGACTGGGGGTCAAGGGGTCGTCGGTTCGAATCCGGCCACTCCGACCATTCTAAACTTCGACTTGCCCCCAGAAATCCATCATGCCTTAGCCGCCGGCGCGGTCAGCTCCACCGGCCGCAACTGCCGCTGATGGCGGTATTCGAGCGCGATGGCGCCCCAGATCAGGCCGAGCAGCAGGTAGACGTGGCGCCAGTGATCGATGTCGATGAAGGTGCCCAGCCCGATATTGCCGACGAAGGCGACATAGGCGCACAGAAGATAGGGCTGCCACGGCCTGTCGCGCAGGAGAATGCGGAAACCGGCCGCTATCGTCCAGCAGGTCAGCGTCAGGAACGACACGAAGCCGAGCCAGCCATAATCCATCAGCATCTTCAGCCAGATATCGTGCGTGTCCTCGCCGAAAATCGTGCCGAAGACGAGCGGGCCGATGCCGAGCGGATGCTCCAGCGCCATCTGGAAACCGATCGTGTAGCGGGCGAAACGGCCGAGGCGGGCGGTATCGTAGCTCTGTTCCAGCTGGGCACGGCTGGAAAACATCTCCGAGACGCCCGGCAGCTGCAGGATGACGAGCATCGCAATGACCAGCAGCGAGACGGCGGCGATGGTCATGACGACGACACGCAGCCGGAACTTGCCGCTGGCGCTCTGCAGGAACAGGGCGCCGGTAAGCAGGATCGCCGAAACGCCGAACATGCCCCAGGCGCCGCGCGAGAAGGAGAAGAAAATGCCGGCCGTGATGATCAGCAGCGGCACCGCTAGCAAGGGCGTGCGTGCGATAGGGCCTGTCAGCAAGAGATAGAGGAGGTAAATGCCGGGCATCACCAGGAACGGCCCGAACACGTTCGGATCCTGAAAGGCGCCGGTCGCGCGGTCGTATTTGGTGAAGATCTCCGCCCCGGGAAAGGCATGGAAATAGCCTGCTATGCCGAGCAGCGAGGTCAGCACCGCCGACATCACATAGGCCAGGAAAGTAACCCGGTAGAGGTTTGGCTGGACCGATGTCACCGAGGCAAAGAACACCGCGGTGAAGGCGAGGAACAGCGACACGGAGAGATAGAGCGGGGTGCCGGCAATATCCGACATCTGGGTCATCGAGATCATGCCGCCGATGTTCATGACCACCAGCAGCACCAGCAGCGGCGCCGCCGCGCGCGATATGCGCAGGCCGAACAAGCACCACACTATGATCAGCCCGACCATGTAGAGGTCGTATGGCGCCGGCTCGGCGATGACGAAGCCGGACAGGAAGACGCCGAGGAAAACCGCGCTCGACGCAATCAGCACGATCAGCTTGGCGTTGACTGCAGCCGGCGGCAGTTCATGCGCGACGGCGCTCAATAGGCATTTTCCGTATTGAGCAGCCGGATCGGTGTCAGGAACAGGATTCTCAGATCGAACAACAGCGACCAGTTCTCGATATAATAGAGGTCGTATTCCGTGCGCATGCGGATCTTCTCGTTGGTGTCCATCTCGCCGCGCCAGCCATTGATCTGGGCCCAACCGGTGACGCCGGGCTTGACCTTGTGGCGTGCGAAATAGCCGTCGACCACCTCATTGTAGAGAAGGTTGTGCGACTGCGCGGCAATGGCATGCGGGCGCGGCCCAACCAGCGACAGCGAACCGAAAAGCGAATTGAAGAACTGGGGCAACTCGTCGATCGAGGTCTTGCGGATGAAGCGGCCGACGCGGGTGACGCGCGGGTCATTCTTGGTCACCGTCTGCTTGGCCGTCGGATCCGCCTTGTCCGTGTACATCGAACGGAACTTGTAGACCTCGATGATCTCGTTGTTGAAGCCATGCCGCTTCTGGTGGAACAGCACCGGTCCCTTGCTGTCGAGCTTGATGGCGATCGCGGTCACCAGCATGACTGGCAAGAACACGAGGATGCCGACGATCGAGAAGACGATGTCGAAGGCGCGTTTGGCGACCGAATCCCAGTCGTTGATCGGCTTGTCGAAGATATCGAGCATCGGCACCGAGCCGATGTATGAATAGGCGCGTGGCCGGAATTGCAGCGCGTTCGAATGCGCCGAGAGCCGGATATCGACCGGCAGCACCCACAGCTTCTTCAAAAGCTGCAGGACGCGCGATTCGGCGGTCAGCGGCAGCGACACGATCAGCATGTCGATGCGGGCGATGCGGGCGAACTCGATGAGCTCTGAAACGGTGCCGAGCTTCGGATAGCCGGCGACGATGGGTGGCGAGCGCTTGTCGCCGCGGTCGTCGAAGATGCCGCAGATACGGATGTCGTTGCAGGGCTGCTTTTCGACGGAGCGGATCAGGACTTCCGCCGCCGTACCGCCGCCGACGATGACGGCGCGGCGCTCCATGCGCCCGTCGCGCGCCCAGCGCCGGATCAGCTTCGACATCAGCAGCCTCAGGCCGAAGATCAGCATGAAGCCGACGACGAACCAGGTGCCGAAAAACAGGCGCGAATAGTCTTCCGACATCTTCATGGCGAATGCCGTCAGCGCCATCAAGGCGAAGGTGCCGGCCCAGACCAGCAGGAGACGGCCGAAATTGGCGAGCGGCCGCATCAACGAGACGACCTGGTAGCAGTCGGTGACGTCGAGCAGCACCACTGCGAGGAACGAGGCGGCGGCGATCGTCAGCGGGTATTGCCAGGCGAGATGGCTGAAGAAGCCGACATAGTAGAAATAGACGCAGAGGCCCGACAGCAACAGCAGCGCGAATTCGACCATGCGCAAGACGCCGCTGACCATGATCGGCGACATGGTATCGCGCCGGTATTGCGACGCGACCTGACGGGCGACGTCGTTCATCCCGCCAAGGCTATCGCTGTTGGTCGGGCCGTTGAATTTGCGCACCGCGTCTATCGAAAAGCGGCGTGCGGGATCGATCTCGTTCATGGGTGCATCCGCAAAGCTTCCCTCAGGTGAATAGCAACAGAGAGCTAAGAAACCCTTGAAACAACAGGTGGCTTTGGAGAAGCTTTGGGGTTAGCGCCCTTTTGGGGTTACCGCTTGAGCGCGGCGAAATAGGCCGTCTCGATCGCGGCGGCCATCACGTCGGCGCCGAATCGCGTCTTGAGGTCGGCGGTGTCGGGCATCAGGCTGCCGTAGGCATTGAGGTCGGCCAGCGCCGCGCTCATCTTGTTGCTGAGTTCGCGCGGGTCAGGCCGGATCAGGGCAGGGGAGCCGGCGCCAAAGATTTCCGGGATGCCGCCGACGGCGGTGGCGATCATTGATTTGCCGGCGGCGAGCGTTTCCAGAACGATGTAAGGCATGGCTTCCGCACGCGAGGGAACGATAACCAGTTCGGCCAGCGCGAAGGCTTTGCGCGCCGGCATCGGCGGCAGGAAGCGCGTATGGCCTTCGAGACCGAGCCGCTTCACTTGCGCATGGTAGCGCGGCAGGTCGTCGCCGTCTCCGACCATCACAGCTTTCACCGGGCGGCCGAGCCACGTTCCGGCAAGGACGAGCGCATCGATGAAGATGTCGGGTCCCTTGAGGTCGCGCATCATGCCGATATAGAGGACATCGGCCGCATTCTGCTCGGTTCGCACCGGCTCGAACTCGGCGGCGCTCAAGCCGTTGTAGACAAGGTTGTTCGGGATGGGCGGTTCGCCGACCTTCCTGTGATATGTCTGCCTTTCGTAATCGGAGACAAACAGAAGATAGTCGGTGAAGCGCGCCATGAACCGTTCGAGCGCGAAAAACAGCTTCCCCGTGGCGGTGGTCTCGTCATAGTGAAGAGAGCCGCCGTGAGGCGAATAAAGGCGGGCTACGCGAGACCTTGATACCCGCAACAATGAGCCGAACAGGCGGGCATAGGCGCCACCCTTGGCGCCGTGCCCGTGGAGCACGTCCGGCCGCAATTCCTTGATAAGCCCGAAGGTGCGCCAGGCCGAAGCGAGATCGCCCGGTCCGACATGCCGCTGCATTGGCGTCCGATGGATGCCGAGCGCCATTTTGCCCTTCATTTGCTCGAACAAATTTTCCTCAAAATCGCCACCCGTCGTCGAATCGCAGACGATGCCGACGGCATGCCCGGCGGCGACCTGCGCCTCGGTCAGGTCGCGCACGTGACGAAAAATCCCTCCGACAGGTGAGCGAAAGCAGTGGACGATCCTGAGTGTGTCCGCCACGTGGTCTAGAACAGGCGTTCGCGAACGTAGACCGTGTCGCCAGGCAGGAGTGGGTCGGAGGTGGCCACGCGACCGGTTATGACCTTGCCATTGATGTCGCGGGTGATGTCGACGCTTTCCTGGTTGGCGCGCGGGCTGAAACCGCCGGCGATGGCAATCGCCTTTTGCACGGTCAGGCCGGGAACATAGGAGTACTGGCCCGCGGCACCGACTTCGCCCATGATGAAGATCGGCCGGTAGCGGTCTATCTCGACCGAAACGTCCGGATCGCGCAGGTAGCCCTGGCGCAATTTGTCGGCGATCTCGCCTTCGAGTTGCTGTGCGGTGTGGCCGCGCGCCGGTACGGCGCCGACGAGCGGGATGGACAGGTAACCGGATTGGTCGACGCTGTAGACGTTGGTCAATCCTTCCTGCTCGAACACGGTGACGCGGACCCGGTCGCCGGCACCGAGGCGATAGGGCTGGTCGAGCATTTTATGGAAGGCGGCTGGCGCCGGCCGGTAGCTGGAGCAGCCGGCAAGCAACGACACGGCGAGCAGCGCGCGGAAGAGGGAAGCAGTGCTTTTCATGGCCGGACACGTACCTTCGACTGGCCGCTGTTACACCGCGGCAAACTCTGGGGATCGAGGTCCGTTATCATCCCGTTAGGGTTAATGGCCGGTAAAGGCGGGCGGCCGAAGCGGCGGCAACCGACAAAACACGGCCAGTTTTGATGCTTTGTTGCCGCTTGCGAGTAAAACCTAACATATACTTACCGCGATATTAACGGCTGAGTTACCATAGTTGTTTACGGTGCATCCTGACCAATGCATGTCGCCCAAAAGTGCGCAGCGGTTTTGGGACAACGACATGCATGAAAACAAAAGCTTAAAGCTCGTCGCATGAATCTGTTCAAACGCGACGTGCTTCAAGTACCGGAGCAGGATGCATGTCCGTTCAATCCGTGGCCGCAGATGTCGACGTCGATCTCAGGCAGCTCTTCGCAAGCCTTGCGAGGAATTGGCTGCGCATTCTTGTCGTGGCGCTTGTAGTAACCGGCCTGGCGTTCGCGCTCACCTGGCTCGCCACGCCGCATTACAGGGCCGAAACACGGCTTTTGATCGAGACGCGCGAATCGGTTTACACGCGCCCCGACGGCACCAATGACAACGACAAGCCGATTCTCGACGAGGAAGGCGTGACCAGCCAGGTCGAGGTTGTTTCCTCGACCGACATCCTCAAGCAGGTGGCGCAGAAGCTCAATCTGTCGCGGCTTCCCGAATTCGACGAGACGGCGGACATGCCGATGTTGAGCCGTCTGCTCGTCATCGCCGGCCTGAAAAGCGACCCCAACGAGATTCCGCCTGAAGAACGCGTGCTGACGAAGATGCGCGAGAAACTCAACGTCTATCGCGTTGAAAAATCACGGGTAATCGTCATCGAATTCTCCTCGGAAAATCCCAGGCTCGCCGCCGAAATTCCGAACGCCATCGCCGACGCCTACATCTCCGTCCAGGGCAATGCCAACATCGAATCGAATTCCGCCGCAACCGACTGGCTGGCGCCTGAGATCGCCGACCTGTCGAAGCGGGTTAAGGACGCCGAGGCCAAGGTAGCAAGCTACCGCGCCCAGTCCGATCTTTTGATGGGCGGCAACAATTCGGTGCTCGCCACCCAACAGCTTTCCGAACTGTCCAGCGAACTGTCGCGGGTGCGGGCCAATCGCGCATTGGCAGAAGCGACGGCCGACAGCGTGCGCAGGGCGCTGCAGAATGGCGGCTCGCTGGATGCGGTACCAGAAGTGCTGTCTTCCGAACTCATCCAGCGGCTGCGCGAGCGGCAGGTCGAGCTCAAGACCAACATCGCCGACCTTTCCACCTCCTTGCTCGACAATCATCCGCGCATCCGGGCGCTGAGATCGCAGCTTGCCGATCTCGACCGCCAGATCCGCAACGAGGCGGAAAAGATCATGAAAGGGCTGATGACGCAGGCGCAGACCGCTCAGGCCCGCGAAAACCAGCTTGTCGCCGACGTCAACACGCTGAAGGCTGCATCGGCGCGCGCCGGCGACCAGCAGGTCGAACTGGATGCGCTGCAGCGCGAAGCGACCGCCCAGCGGCAGTTGCTCGAATCCTACCTCACCCGTTACCGTGAGGCGTCTTCGCGCAAGGACAGCAACTATCTGCCGGTGGACGCCCGTGTCTTTTCCCGCGCGGTTGCGCCGTCCGAGCCCTATTTCCCGAAGATCCTGCCGATCACCGCTGCGGCCTTCGTCGGCTCGTTGCTGCTCATGGCGATCGTGACGCTTCTGCAAGAGCTGTTTTCGGGTCGCGCCATGCGGCCGGCCGCCGGCGCCCGCTTCGATCGGATCGAACAGGTCACTATGCCGGTTGCCCACGAACCGTCCAATCACGAACCGGCCGATATCGAAGACCTCGAGGATCGGGCGGCGGAAGCCCAGGCAGAGCCGCAGGCGGCTGGCGCGGCGCCAGCAACTTCCCCAGCAACTGGCGAGGACGTCAAGTCGGCGCGCCCCACCCTTGGCGAGGTCGAAATCGACAAGGCGGTGGAAGAACTGATCACAACCGGGGCGGCGCGCGCCATATTCGTGTCGCCGGAAGGCGACGAAGCGGCCGCCTCGTCGGTGCTAGTGGCGCGTGAGGTCTCCGACGCCGGCCTGCGTGTGCTCCTGCTCGATCTCACCGCCTCGGGCGCCGCCTCACGGCCGATGCTGGACAGCGGGCTGTTCCCGGGCATTACCAATCTGCTCGCCTCCGAAGCGCAGTTCAGCGACGTGATCCACCCCGATCTCTATTCGGACTGCCACGTCATTCCTGTCGGCACTGCCGATCCGGTCCGCGCCATGCGCGCCGCCGACCGGCTGCCGATCATCATGCAGTCGCTGACCACCGCCTACGATCTGGTCGTGGTCGAATGCGGACCAGCCGACGCGCAAGGCATCAACCGCCTTGTCGGCGAGGGCACCGAGGTCTTCCTGTCGCTGCTGGAGCCGAACGACGAGGTGGCGCAGGCCGCAGTCGAGTTGATCGAGAGCGGCTATCCCGACCTGACGCTGGTGACGCCGGTCGGCTATGAAACGCCAGGGACGCCGGTACCCGGACGACGCTCCGCCGCCTGAGACGGGTTCGATAATTCTGCTCGAACGCTCCGGAAATCTCGGCAGCGGTCAGCTGTCGTCTTCGCCCGCGGCACGTGCTGCCTGTCCGGCCGTCTTGCGGCGCAGCATCTTGGTCAGCTTCCAGATCGTCGGGCTGTTCTTGACGAAGGTTTTCAGGCGCGCGCCTTGCCGCAGGACAAACACCAGCGCGCGGCCCTTCATCGTCAGCGGAATCAGGACCTCGAAATGCTGGGTCTCGATATCGCACCACAGTCGCTTGTAGGGTTCGTCGCCGACCGAGAAATCATAGACATCGAATCCCCTCTCGCAGGCTTCCTCGATGTTGTCGAAGAACAGGAAGTCGCCGGGGCTGGCATGGGCGAGGTCGTCGTCGGCGATCGCTCCGAACTCGCAGATCAGGCGTTTTCCCGAGCGGCTCGATCCGGTGACGGCGCGAAGCTTGCCGGCGACTTCGAGCCCATGCAACACGAAGGACGGCTTGTCGTCGGAAAGCGCTTCGACGAACAACGCGCTGAAGAAAGCACGAACCTCCGGCTCACCGAAGACGTTGGGGATGCCCATCTTGCGGAAGCGGAACTCCTTCATCTCGAAAAACGCATCGAGCAGTCTGTTCGCCTCGTCCGCTGTCTGGGCCTCGATGCGGCGGTGGCTGCCGACGGCTTCTAACTTGCGCGCCTGCGAGCGGTGTCTCTTACGCCTGCGCTTGCCGCTCGCGCGGGATAGCAGTGCATCAAAGCCTCCCGCCAAGTCGACGGCCAGCGACAGGTTGGGGCTGGGAAAATGCGCAAGCGAGGCAAGCGGATTGGCAACGCCGTCGAGATCGGGCAGCAGCCGTTCCAGTGCGACGAGGTCGATGTCCGGCCGCGCCCTGGCGACCGCCGCCAGCATCGAGCGGATTGCCGCGCCATCCGCCCTGGTCAGCCAATGCGGGTCGGCGGCGGCGAAATTGCCGTTGGCATGGCGGCCGCCCATGAAACGGGCGACGCGGAACGGACCGCGGCTGGTGACTTCCAGAGCCAACGAAAAAGCCGGCCTGCCTTCAGCGTTCAGAGTCGCCAAAACAGTATCCGCTTCGGCATATTTGGCCCAGTTCAGGATCCAGGCCGGGCTCTGTGCCGGCGCGAACAGCGCCGAACGGCAGAACTCGGTATAGGCCGCAAGTGCCGCACCGTCGGCGACCGAGACCGACAGGCCAGGATGATCCGCAGGCAACGCGCGCGGCGCCGCCTCCATGGCTTCGAGCCGATTGCCGTCAAATGACGCGGTGGCGTCAACCATACCTCAATCCTTTAGGGCGTATTCACCGCGATTGGGGGCTCGCATAGGGCATTCCGTGCTTGGATGAGCCTAGGCGCAAAAGGTGAATGAATGATCGACGGGGGCGAGGCAATCCGGAAACTGGCGCTCAACGTCGTCCGCTACACCGGTCTTGCCCCGCTGGCCAAGTCGTTTGTCGGCGGCATCGGCGCCATCCTGATGCTGCATCGGGTCACCGCCACGCCGGAAAAGCCTGATAGCGTCAACCGGCATCTCAACATCGCGCCTGAGTTCCTCGACGCCGTGGTCGCCGACATGAAGGCGAACGGCTATACATTCGTCACGCTGGACGAGGCGATCGAACGCATCAAGGCCGGCGGCAAGGGTGGCCAGTTCGCGACGATCACCGCCGACGACGCCTACCGCGACAACATGACCGAGGCGCTGCCGGTGCTGGAAAAGCATGGCGCGCCGGTCACAATCTATGTCGCGCCGGGGCTGATAAACGGCGCCGCCGATCTATGGTGGGAGGTGGTCGAGGACATCGTCAGCGCGCGGGACCGGTTGATTCTGACCACACCGAACGGTCCGGTGACGATCGACTGCTCGACACCAGGCAAGAAACTCCAGGCCTTTACGCGCCTGCACGACTATCTGACGCTGGAGGTCCGCGAAGAGGACCAGCGCGCGGTGCTGCGTGAATTGGCGCGGTCGAACGCCATCGAGTTGAGCGCGCGCCAGAGCATGTTGATGAACTGGGACGAGATCCGCGCCATGGCAGGGCATCCGCTGGTGACGATCGGCGCGCATACGGTCAATCATCGCAATCTGAAGCGGCTTCCCGAAGCCGATGCGCGGCACGAGGTCGAAGACGTCACGCGCATATTGCAGGCCGAGCTCGGCGAGGCGCCGTGTCATTTCGCCTATCCCTATGGCTATGCCAGCGCGGTTGGCGACCGCGAAGTCGGCTTTGTCCGCGACGCCGGCTACGCCTCGGCGGTGACGACACGCCACGGCGTACTGCGCGCCGAACATGCCGGTTTCCTGCAAGCGCTGCCGCGCATTTCGGTCAACGGTCGCTATCAGAGCGTTGCCCATATCCGCACGATGCTGTCGGGTGTGACGACGCCGCTGGCCAATGCCGGCAAGATGCTTGTCACCATCTAGTGGTGAAAAGTCTGACACTTGGTACCGGTGGACGGCAAGAACCGACCCCTTGCGGACTATCCCTGATGGGGAGGTCAAGGGAACGTCGTGACCCTAACCCGTTCTTTTTCAGCCTTATCATGAATGTCGCGCATGCTTGTAAATCAGACATTGCGCTGGCGCGGTTCGAGCGCTCCAGTTAATTCGAGCGTCTGATAGCCGGCCAAGAGGGTGATCAGAGATCCGACAACCCGCAAGCGTCCTTTCCCTTGCCTTGACCATCTATCCCGACAGCGGTGCCGCAATAACGCCTCCAGCGATCAGGCCGGCGACCGAAGTTGGGTAGTCGCAGAATCCGCCGGCGTGCTCCCAACGGCCGGTAAAACAGAATGCATTGGTTTAAAGGGCGGCCATGGGCACTTCCGCGAGATTGCTCCAAGCGGTTGTCGGTGCTAAATTTCGCAGAAGCTGCCGCACTGATGTGTCCGAGTGCGCCGCCTGCCGCCGCCGATGTTCTTAGAGTGGCCTAAAGAGTGGCAGGGTTTGGAGACCGGGACGATGAGCTTGACGCGCCGCGATGTGTTGATCGCCGGGAGTGTGGGGTTTTCCGGGGTCGCGCTCTTCTCGCCGCGGAGCGCGCGTGCGAACGATGAAGCGCTGGATCTCGTCAAGCAGCTCACCGGACGGACGGCCACGGTGTCGGATCGCCTTCACCTGATAATGCCGGCGGCCTTCCCGACCGGTTACACCGTGCCCATGAGTCTTGACATCGACAGCCCCATGACCGAGGCCGACCATGTCAGGCAAATGCGCGTGTTCGCGCCGCAGAACCCGCTCATCGAGGTGGCCAGTTTCCACTTCGTCCCGCAACGCAGTCTGCCGCGCGTGTCGACACGCATCCGGCTTGCCAAACCCCAAAATGTCGTCGCTGTCGCCGAACTGAATGACGGCAATTTGCTGATGACCACGACGTGGGTTCGTGTCGCCACGGATGGCTGCGCCTGAGATCGGAGAGAGACAGTGACCACCCCGACACCACGCGTGATCGTGCCGAGCGCCGCGGCGAAGGGAGAGATTTTTCAGGTCAAGACCATCATCAGCCATGAGATGGAGACAGGGCTACGCCATAATGATCAAGGCAATGTGATCCCGCGCAAGATCATCAACAAGTTTGTCTGCCGCTACAACGAAACCGTGGTGTTCAGTGTCGATCTCCACGAGGCGATTTCGGCCAATCCGTTCTTCGAATTCTCCCTGCGCGCGACGGAGAGCGGCCGGCTCGATTTTGTTTGGGAAGAAGATGGCGGTGCCGTCTATGCATTGTCGCACCAGCTCACGGTTCGTTGAGATCGTGAGGCAATTGAACTGCGCGAATTGTGGTGTGACGAGTTGGGTGGGAGCGTGACCGCAAAACTCCTAAACAGACGGGCGTTCAGCATGCGCCCCGTCGTGGGATCTGCGATTGCCACAGGCTTCGTCCTGCTCGTCAGCCAATCCGGCGCGGCGGCGGGCGCCGATCAAGGCGCTCAACTCGCCGCGACCTGTGCGTCCTGCCATCGCCTTGATGGCCACGACAGAGGCATTCCCCCCATCATCGGGCTCGGCGAGGAGAGGCTCGCCAGCGCCCTGCTTGCCTACCGGGCGAGCCAGAGCCCCAGTCACATCATGCACGCTATCGCGCTCTCGCTCAGCGACGAGGAGATCGCAAGCGTCGCACGCTATGTCGCAGCTAGGGAAAGTAACCCGCCATGAAATCCTGGACGCGTCGCGAGTTCGGCCGCCTGACTGGAGCAGCGTTGCTAACGGCGCTCAACCAGCCGAAAGCGCGGGGCCAAGCCAAGGCGCGTGTCGTCGTGATCGGCGGCGGCATCGGCGGCGCAACGGTCGCCAAATATCTCGCCGCCAGTGCCACGGCTATCGAGGTGACCCTCGTTGAACCGCGGCAGAGCTACGCGACCTGTTTCTTCAGCAATCTCTATCTCGCCGGGCTGCGCCCGTTCGAATCGCTCAATCATGGTTATGAAGCGCTGGCAAAACAATATGGTATCACCGTCATTCATGAGTCCGCCGCGGCGATTCACCCGGCGGCTAAAACCGTTGCGCTGAACAACGGTTCAAAGCTCAGCTACGATCGTCTCGTTGTTGCGCCAGGCATCGCATTCAGGGATCGGGCGCTTGAGGGCTATGACGAAGCGGCGATGGAGATCATCCCGCACGCTTGGAATGCAGGGCAGCAAACGAGGCTGTTGCGCCAGCAACTGGAAAGCATGGAGGACGGCGGGCTGTTCGTGCTCGTTGCTCCGCCGAATCCGTTTCGCTGCCCGCCCGCCCCCTACGAGCGCGCTTCGCTCGTCGCATCCTATTTCCAGCGCCGCAAACCCAAGGCCAAAATTCTGATCCTCGATGCGAAAGACAGCTTCAACGCGCAGGACCTGTTCCAGGACGCTTGGAACCGCCACTATCCGGGAATGATCGAATGGCTACCGGCCCAGTTCACCGGCGGGGTCACAGCGATCGACGCGAAGACCCGGTCGGTGATCACCGCGGGAGCAACCTTCAAGGCCGCGGTGGCCAATGTCATCCCGGCGCAAATGGCCGGGCGCTTGGCGCATCAGGCAGGGCTCGCCAATCAGTCGGGCTGGTGTCCGGTCGATCCGGTCACCTTCGAATCGGCGCTGCAGCCCGGCGTCCATCTGGTCGGCGACGCGATCATCGGCGGGGATATGCCGAAATCCGCCTTCTGCGCCAACAGCCAGGCCAAAGCCTGTGCCTTTGCCATCGCGGCCGATCTCACCGGATCAGCGCGTTTCCCGGCGCATTTGTTCAACACCTGCTACACCTATCTCGCTCCCGACGATGCGTTCAGCAACGCCATCAGCTTCAAGCCCGTCGACGGGAAGCTCAAGAGCGTCATCAGCTTCGTCAGCAAGGTCGAGGAAAGCTCCGAGATCCGCCGGCAGGCTGCGCGCGCGGCGGAAGGCTGGTATGATGCCTTCACGCACGACGTGTTTGGCTGAAACGAAACTCAACTCCGCGCGACGGCCGGGCCGGCCATTGCGGAAATGCCGGCGCCATTGTGGGACGCTCCGCCCTGGTGCCGGATCGTTGCTCCGGGATCAGCGCTGGAACAGGATCGGGCAGCTGCTCCAGCCGCAGCGAATTCACCACCACGAGGATGCTCGAGCCGGCCATGACCGCCGCCGCAAGGATTGGCTGCAGAAGTCCGAATGCTGCGAACGTCAGCGCGACGAGGTTGTAGCCGAACGCCCACATAAGATTGGTCAAGATGGTCCTGCGGACCGCGCGGGCCACGTCGACGATCCAGGGCAGCATCCACAACCCGTCCGCAGGCAGCACGAGCGCCGCAGTCTCGCGGGCGAGATCTGTGGCGGAGCCGACGGCGATACCGACATCTGCGGCGGCCAGGACCGGCCCGTCATTCAGTCCATCGCCGACCATCCCCACCGAACCGTGGTCATGGCGGAGCCGATCCAGGGCCAGCCGCTTGGCCTCCGGCGAAAGGCCCGCTTGGACGTCCTTGACCCCGACCAGGGCCGCGATCCGCTCCGCCGCTTGCGCCAAGTCGCCGGTCAACAGCGTGGCGTCGAGCCCGCGCTCACGCAGGGCCGCGATCGCGGCCTGCGCCTCGGGAAGCGGTGAATCATCGAGCGACAGCACGGCGTGAACCTGCTCGCCCCAACCGACATAGACCACCGAATGACCGCTCGCCTCCAGCGACCGCGCATGCTCGGCCAGCGACGGGGGAAGCGGCCAGCCCAGGTCACTCATCAATCTGCCGTTCCCTGCCGCCACGGGCCGGCCTTCGGCGCTGCCGCGGATACCACGGCCGGGAACCGTCCGGACATTGCGGGTGACGAGCGGCGTGATGCCCCGCTGAGCGGCGGCTGCCGCGATGGCCCGCGCCAGACCATGCTCGGAAAGGCGTTCCAGACCGGCGGCGCGCGCCAGTACTTCGTCGATGCCGCCCTCCTCGCAGTCGACGCCGACGAGACGCGCTTTGCCCGCCGTCAGAGTGCCGGTCTTGTCGAAGGCGAGCAACCGGACACGCGCGAGGGTCTCGAGCACGCCGGGGTCGCGGACGAGGCAGCCGTGCCGCGCCAGCCGGCCGATGCCGAGTGATGTCGCCATCGGAGCAGCGAGGCCGACGGCACAAGGACAGGCAACCACCAGTACCGAGAGGCCAATCAGCAACGCCCGATCGAACGGCAATGACTGCGCCCAGTAAACGATCGTCAGCCCGCCGAGGGCGAGGACGAGCGGCACGGACACGCCAACGACGCGATCGGCAAGGCGCTGGGTTGGGCTGCGACGGCCCAGCGCTTCGCGCACCGACCGGCAAATCCGCGCCCAGCGGGTTGCGGTTCCGTCACCGCTGCTTTGGATCAGGAGCGGGCCGTCGATATTGATGCTGCCGGCAATCACCTTGGAGCCGGCGCCCTTTGTCACTTGCCGGCTTTCTCCGGTAATCACGGCTTCATCGGTGTTCGATTCCCCCTCGACAACCACGCCGTCGACCGGAATGCGCTCGCCTGGCCGGACCCGCACCAGCATGCCGGCCGACACCTCCCGCACCGGACGGCGGATCTCTGCCGCGCCATCGATCACGGTCGCGCTCTCGCTCTCTGCGGCCAGAAGAGGTTCGAGGTCGCGCGCTGCCCTGGCGCGGCCAACAGCCTCGAGATAGCGGCCAACGGTGAATAGCATCAGCACCATCACGGCGGTGTCGAAGTAGACATGCGTGCTGCCCTCGAACACGGCAAATGCCGAATAGAGGTAAGCGGCAGCGACGCCAAGCACGATGAGTGCCGACGACGTCACACGTCCCTGAATGCCATTGAGCCACATTTCGCGCAGATAGGGTCCGCCGAGAATCACCACCGCTGGCGTCGCGAAGATCCAGAGCAAAAGGTGAATCCACGGCAGCACGCCCGCATCGACGCCGGTGAACGCGTCCGAATAGAGGAGGAGGCTGAACATCATGATATTCATGGAGAGAAAGCCGCCTACGCCGAGCTGGATCAGAAGCCAGGCGGCTTCCCACTCCTCGTGTCTGCCGCTCTTCACCTGAAAGGCGATGCAACAGCCGTAGCAGCAGAACGCGCAAGCCTCACCGTTGAGCCTGCGCTCCATCGGGCGCACGCCGACGGGCAGCGAACAATGGCTACAGAGGATATCGCCATGCGCAGTCATGTGGGAAGTCCTCCCAGCCAGGCGTGTCCGATATGCGCGTCCGAGGGCAGGAGGCCACGGCCAAGCGTGATGAGACCGAGCAAAAGAATAAAGCCGCCGGCCAGCCGCACGCCACGCCGCCGCCAGACTGGGCCGAGTATCCGGCCGACGCCGCCCATCATCAACATCGCGGGAAAGGTTCCCAGTCCGAACGACGCCATGACGAGAAAGCCAGGAAGCGCTCCGGCGGTGCTCGCCGCCTGGGCGGCGAAGGCATAGACCAGGGGACATGGCAGGAAGCCGTTGAAAACGCCAAAGGCGAGCGGTGCGGCGCTGCTTTGGGCGGCCAACAGACCGCGTAGAGACCATGCAAATGTGCTGCCGCCAAATCCGGTCGCAAGGCGATGAAAGACCTGCAGCAAGCCGAAGAACTGCAACGCCATGGCAACCATGAGCAGGCCAGCGACGATCGCGAGAATTCGTTGTGCGACGTCGAGGGAGCCGTTCAAGAGCGGCGCCGCCGTTAGACCTTGCGTGGTGCAGATGACCTGACCGATCGCACCCGCGAGCCCGCCCAGAAAGCAGTAGGTTGTCAATCGGCCGGTATTATAGAGCAGGTGGCGAACGACGGTTGCGCCTCCGCCTCGCTGATCGCGGCCCAGTGCGCAGGCAAAGCCGCCGCACATGCCGACGCAATGAAAGCTGCCTGCAAATCCAGCGGCGAAGATCACGAGGTAGTAGATCATTGGCGTTTTCGCAGCGCCGCGTCCGCGCCGTTATTGCCGCACAAGATAGACAAGATAGACGATAAAGCCGACGGTGCAGCCGCCATAGATGAGGAAGCCGAGCATCTGCGGCAAGCCGGCGTCAGTGAGCTTGAAAATGGTGTCCTGTAGCATCCGCTGCTCCTATGTTAGCCGAAATAAAGACGAAGCACGTTTGTCGCCACCTCGAAGGCCAGAAAAAGGAGGTTCAATGCGGCGACCCCAAGGAGAATTCTGGCTACCAACATCTCCATCACTCCTGCCTTACCAGCCCTTGCGACAGTCTTCTTAGAACAGACGGCCGGGACCGAGCCCGCCCCAATAAACATACATGTAATACAGCCCCCAGGCGAACAGCAGGCAGTAGACGACGAGAAGCCATATGGGAATGAATCCCACACGCGCCTGTATCAGGCCGCCGGCATAGTCCTCCAGTTCAGGGTGCGAGCTTTGACGCACTTCCAGTTCCGGGTGCGTCGGGCTCTCCGGATCGCTGCTCTGCAGATCGCTCATTTTCCATCTCCCTTTCAAAAAACCCGTTGGCGGCTTTGTCGGTGCCGCTCAACGCGCCGGATAGGACGCCCCAGATGAACAAGAACAGGGCCGCCAGGCTCATCATCATGGCGCCCGCATAGGGTCCGGTAACTTCAAAACCGAGCATGGCTATCCTCCTGCGGGCGCCTGTTCCTCGCCAGGCGGCGCTGGCGGGCCGGACGCCGGCACCGCCGGATCGGGCACATACGCTCGCTCAGGCTTGTCAGCGACCAGCTCCAGATCGTTCAGCGCCGCGCGGACCTCCGTCTTGATCGAGAGCGGCTGCAGCGAGAGCGGGTCTTTATAGGCGGAAAGCGCCACCACGAAATAGGAAAGCGCCCACCGGTCCTCGTCGGGAAAGGAATCCCGATAGGACGGCATCGGCGTGCCGCTGAGGCCGGTAGTTATCGTCCGGAAGATGTCTTCGACGGCCGGGCCAGACTTGAACTGGCCGCTGGTGAGGTCGGCCGGCACGGCGGCGAACCCAAGATCATCCTTGAGGCCGGCAGCCTTCTCGCCGTCGCCCTTGCCGCCTTGGCCGTGGCACTCCCAGCACTTCGCCACCTGCCAAACCTCCTTGCCACGGTCCAGCATCGTCTGGGACGGGATCGGCGGGCGCCCGATATACAACGGTGGGCCAGGCGGTTCTTCGACGAAGAAAGCGTAAGGACTGGCGGGATCGGAACGGTCAACCGCTAGCTCATACTTGATGTACTGGATCACCGCCAGCCGATCGTTGAGCGGCAGTTCGTACCAAGGGGGCATTGCTGTGCCGCGGATGCCGCGAGTAATGGTGCGCAGCATGTCGCCGTCCGTGGGCAGGGGTTCTTTTGTCAACCTGAACTTGAAGACTGCGGACGTGAAGTCCCTGGGCCGCTGGTTAAACATAAAGGTGGCGGCCGGCCCGTTGCCGTCGCCTTTGGCACCGTGGCAACCGATGCAGCGGCGCTCATAGACTTCCTTGCCATAGGCAATCCATTCCTCGGAGCGCGGCATCGTCGCATCCATGACCTCCAGGCTCTGCGGCTCGAAAAGATCACGCCATTTACCCCGGTTCGTGCCGAGCTTCTGGAGGTAAGAAACGAGCGCCGCTACCGATTCCGTCTCCGCCACGATGCTGACGGTTTCCCCTGTGTATTCGTCGTTCGGCGTCAGGATGATCGGCTTTCTTTCGCGGGCCTTCAGCGGCACGAACAGCAACCCATACGCATTCGGCGTCAGCTGGATCGGTTGCTGGCTGTCGAAGTCGAACAGTCCTAGGGTGACCTCTGTCCTTTCCAGGGTCCGATTGCCAGCGCCGTCGTCAACGATACGGACCGCTGCATCGGGCTCGTGGAAGAGGCCGCGATACGGCGCCATTATCGAGTCCGGCACAAGCATCCGCGGATTGTAGAAGTGCGCCAGGTGCCATTCGTCGCTGTATTTCAGGCCGACGCGCGTCAGGTCCGGCCCGATCCGACGTGTGCCTAATAGGTGCGGCACGTCATAGGCGTATTCGCCCGCCTCGCTGACCGGTCCCCAGCGGCGGATCTCGCCGGTTACCGGCCGCACGAATTGCGAATGGCAGTACCAGCAGCCTTCGCGCAGGTAAATGCTGCGGCCGCGAAGCTGCTGCTCGGTGTAGTCCGTCGCCTCTGAAACCGTCCATTTCAGCTGGCCGAAATCCGTGCGCACCACAGAGGTCACGCGCGTAGTTCGCGAGGACGGCTCCACGAAGGGCAGCACGCCCTGCGTGATCACCGCAAGGGTGATGCAGAAGACGCCGGCGAACAGCGCGAAGAAGCGAACGTTCACTGCGCAGGCCCTCTCGCCGGGGCAGGGATAGGTGCCTCCACCGGCCCGCGGACGCGTCGCGCCTCAGCCGCCGGGCTGGTCAGCGCGGTCAGCATCAGATTCACCACCAGCAGCGACATACCGATATCCATGCTGATGCCTGCCAGGGTCCGCGCCAGCCAGTAGGGTTTCACCCAGACGAGCGAGTCGAGCCATTCGACCCCATTCATCCATTGATAACCCTGCTGCAGCCCGCCCGCTGTGAGGACCAGGCCCATGGTCGTGATGCCGACGGTGATCAGCCAGAACGACCAGTTGCCGAGCTTGAAGGACCAGAGTTCGCGCCCGAACAGCCGTGGCCAGGTATAGACGAGGCCCCCCATCGCCCAGACGACGAAGGTGCCGAACACGGTGAGATGCGAATGCGAGATGACGAAATCGGTGAAATGGGTCGGCTGCTGCAGCTGCCGCAGCGCCTCGGTCGAGCCCTGGAAGCAGCCGACGAGATACATGAGCGAGCCCATGATCAGGAACTTCGCCGGCAGGTTCCTGCCGAACTCATGCCACTTGCCCATCATGGTGCCGAAGAAGTTCACCAGCACCGTCCACACCGGAATGATCAGCAGCATCGACGTGACGACGGCCAAGGTCTCGGCCCAGTCCGCGATCGGGCTGTAGAGGTAATGGTGGATGCCTACGAATGGGTAGAACAATGCCAAGGACCAGAAGCCGACCAGCGAGAGCTTATGGGCATAGAGCGGATTTCGCGCGCTGATCGGCAGGAAATAATAGATGATCACGTAGCCCGCGGGCGTTAGCCACAGCCCGACGATGTAGTGGAGATAGAGGCCATGGAAGGCGGCGCTGTTGATGCCCGAGATCGTGTATGGCAGGATGAAGCTTCCAAGCACGAAGTTCATCGTCGTCCACACGAAAGTGGCGATCAGGTACCATAGCGCGACATAGATTGCCGGCTCGAGCCTTCGACTGATCGTGATCAGGAATTGCGCGGTAGCAACAGCCACCACGATGAAGAACGCGACCTTCGCGTAGAGCGGAAACTCTCCGGCTTCCAAACCGTCACTGTCGCCGATCAGCAAGCCGACCAAACCGGCAAGCGTTGCGACGTTCCAGACCCATGCGAGAAGAACCGACCACTCCGACCATATCACCCGCACCCCCGACAGACGAGGCACGAGATAGTAGCAAAGGCCGATGAAAAGCGTCGAGAAGGCGCCGAAGATGACACCGTTGACGTGGACCGGGCGCAGCCGGCCGAAGGTTAGCTCGAGGTTCCCCGATCCGAGATAGTCGGGGTAGTTGAAGGTGCTCGAGATCAGGACGCCGACGGATGGCGTCACCATCAACCAGAACATGCCGAAATAAAGCCAGGTCCGCACGACCCGATTGTCGACCAGCGCATCCAAGTCCACATTCGCGAACTTGCCGCGCAACTCCATTCCAGTCTCTGCCAACGCATAGACCTCCCCGCGCGGTTCCCGGGCCGCACCACTGCTTCAACTCCACCCTTCCCCATCGAGGTGTCACCCCGATGGGACTGGCTTCGCGCTCCCGTAAAGCCAGTACCCCCGGCTATCGACGAGACTAGTACTTGCCTGGCACCAGCACCGAGCCGGTGTTCGACCAGGTGATGTACGCCTCGAGCGCCTTCATCGCCTCCGATTCGGGATCGATCTTCTCGCCCTGGTTCGGTTTCTCGATGCACCAGTTAATCATGTCGCGCAGTGTCGCGAACTTGGCCATCGACGCCTGGAACTTCGGGAACGCCTGCGGGTGGGTATCGGAGGCCATCGGATGGCACATGGCGCAGGCCCACCCTGTGGTGGACAGCTTGACGCCCAACTGCTCCGCCATCGCCGCATCACCGTGGAACAGGAGGTCTCCCTTCCTGACCTCCTCCATGAACGCCTCTTGATAAAGTTTCAGCTGCTTTGGCGTCACCGGATCCTTGTTGGCACTGGCCGGCCCGAGGGCGACGGCAGCTGCGACGACTGCTCCTGCGACTGTGGAACGCCTCAGAATGCGCAGGAATGTTGGTGTGTTTATCATAGCCACCACCCTTTATGGATTTTCCCACGGGTACTGATTATCGGCGATGCGTGGCCGTAGGACCTCTCCAATGCTCTTGTCGTGGTCCTCCGGCGACTGAACGAAAACCTCCTTGCGGCCCCACATGATGTACTCGACGTCGACCTTGTCGTCGGCGTTTACATTCACGGTTTCCCAACCGACCCCATCGAAGTGATCGCCGGGGTCGACCCGGATCATCGGCTTGGTCAGCTTGGGGACGCCTTCCGGGGCATACGGCCACGGCCAGGAGGTCGCCAGCATGCCGATCGAGCGCATGCTGCCGATCTCGTTGTAGAGCACCTGGTGCACGTGACCATGGATGTTGGTAACCTTGGCATAAGGCTTCAGCACGTCATTCACTTCGCGCCAGTCGCGTACCCAGAAATTCCAGGGCGGGTAGTACTCGTACAGCGGATTGTGGCTGAAGATGACGATCGGCTTGGACTTATCCCAGTCGGCGAGTGTCTTCTGCATCCAGTCGAGTTGCTCGCGGCCGACACCGGCCCACGCGCCGGCAACCGTGCCGTCGAGGGTAGCCATGTGGCCCATGCGCTCCTCTGGCGTCATCTTCTTCGCTGTCCAGTAGTCCGGTCCCCGGCTGACCGTATCGAGCCCGATGAAGCGCACGCCTTTGTGATCGAAGGTCCAGTTGGGTTGGCCGAACAACTCGCCCCACTTCTTGCCCATATCCAGATACCAGTCATGCTCGCCCGGGATGTAGTACTTCTTGATCTTCAGATCCTTGAGGAGCTCAACGCCAAGCTCAAGTTCCTCGATCTTTCCGAGTTGGGCCAGGTCGCCGCCGAAGATCAGGAAGTCGGCCGGAGGATCCATGGCCTGGACCTCTTGCACGGCGCGCACCACCTTGTCGACGAAGCGCGTGTTGAGGGATCTCTCGTAGAGATGGGTGTCCGAAATCCAGGCAAACTTGAAGGGCGCTTCAGCGGCGTGAGCGACGTCGATGGTGTTGAGCAGCGGCCACCACGCGAAGGTCTGGCCGACAGAAGCGGCGCCGAACAACAGCGATCTGTGAATGAAGGTGCGGCGGGTGATTTGAAGCGAGTCGTCGGGGCGTACTCCAGGCTGCTGCAGCACCGCATGCATTTCGCGCCGAATGCGGTCAAGCTCGTCAGACATCAGGGTTCCTCCTCAGTGCAGACCGTTTCTTAAAGCGTCGGCCTTCTCGCAGGAACGCGACCCTGTTGAATCAGTGGGTCGCCCATTTTCTTATTTTTTCAGTTCAATCGTCAGACTGGTGGCCTTATTCTCCTCTACCTTTACGGGCTGCTCGATAGGCCCGGTGAAGGGGTGGATCGCCACGAGCTTGTAGTCCCCAGGCGGAACATCGGTTATGCTGAACTTGCCGTCGGCGCCGGTGACGGCGTAGTAGGGATTGTCCACCACATAGACCCAGCCTTCCATCCAGCCATGCGCGTCGCAGTCGATGCGGACAGTGCCGGCCCGCTTCAGTTCGACGGGTATCCGCTGGCCCTTGTTGGGTAGCGCCAGGTTGAAGGCGGTGCGCTTGCCATAATACCCGTGGGTGTTGTGGAGCATTGGGTCGCTGTTGACCACCTCCAGCGAACCGGCGGGTATCATCTGAACCGCGGGCTCAAAGCGACATTTGAGGTTGTTAAGCTCAGGCGGCTTTCCGGGCTCCGGCCAAGCCTTTCCCTGTGCCACGTCGACCAGCTGCACCGCCGCGTTCAGCACGGCCTGATCGCTGCCGACTTCGATCAGCGGCTCCTCGCGGGGGTCGCCGCACACCTCGATATCCTTGGTGGGGATGATCTTTGTTGTCGGCACGTCGCCGCGGTAGACGATCGTACCCTCGACCGTTCCGCCTCCCGTGACCGGACCCACTTCGTAGGCTTGCGCAGGCGCGGACATTGTCGCAACGAAAGTGATCGCCGCTAGCCCACTCATCAATTCGCGAATTGTCATAGCCACCTCCTTCATCTGGATGAGGGGCAACATTTTAAAATAGGGCCAAACCAGTACCATGTCTAGCCATTCAGCAAAAAAATATGATAAGGTTCGGCAGTTTAGGCGAGTTTGCTAGTCGCAAACGTCGCCGGGGTTTGGAGCGTCTTTCTCGAGGTACCGGAGGTACTTGATGAGCCGACGGCATGAACTCCTCGCTCCGGGCCTACGGTCCCTCATATCCCGCTTCTGCATCATATTCGCAGCGAGCCTGTCGATCTGCCAACCGCTCGTGCGGGCTGACGCGGCGCCGGTCACGGTCGGTGGCCCATTCACGCTCACGGCACCGGACGGAGCGACGGTCACCGATGAGACTTATCGCGGCAAATGGCTGCTGGTTTTCTTCGGCTATACGTCTTGTCCGGACATCTGTCCGACGACGCTGTCCTCAATCGCCGCGGCGATGGAGGAACTCGGCCCCGATGCCGCCAAACTGCAGCCGCTCTTCATCACCGTCGATCCAGAACGCGACACGCCTGAGGTGATGGGAAGCTTTACCGCGGCGTTCGATCCGCGCATCGTCGGACTGACCGGCAGCCCGCAACAGATCGCTGCGGTTTCGGAGGCATATGGCGCCTATGGTGTGGCGCGACACGGCGAGGCGGGCGGTGACGACTACCTAATGGATCACGGAACCTATATCTACATCATGAACCCACAGGGCCAATTCGTGGAGGGCCTAGACGCTGACACACCAAGCAGCGGCATTGCCGCAACGTTGGGTGAGCTGGTGCGATGACACGAGCCCTGGGATTGATGGAGATCACGACTATTCAGTTGATCGATCCATAGAAGTTGTCATCCGCAAGGAGAGCGGTCATGCAAAGACATACAAAGGAAGCTTCGGAGCTCAAGGCATTGATCCTCGCGGATCTTCACAAGGAGCCGGGATGCGAGCACGTCACCGATTTTATGATTCAACGGCTCGAAACCAAGGAGAACGGGGCAAACTGGACTGTCAAATATCTGGATCCTAATCAAGATAAGGTCTGTGAGACGATTCTGATAAACATCGCGCGAATGTTGCAGCTCAACTTCGACCTCCCTGAACGCGGGCCGTGAGGAACGATGCGAGCGGGATCGGCGCGCATCGCGCTTCGACATAATTCGTATGCAAGCAGGGGTATCTGGCGATGGCGAAACCCACAGCGTTGCACACCGGCAAACCAGGCGGCGTAAAGAACGTCATTGCGCTGCGGCGATTTGGACCTCCGACGACCGGAGATTCGGGCGATATGGTCGATCGGCAGGGGAGTATCTCGGAGCCAGGAATTACGAGTTATGACAGTTTCTTTGCGGATGCGATCGCGCGTCTGCAGGAGGAACGGCGTTACCGTGTGTTCGCGGACCTTGAGCGCATCGCCGGACGCTTTCCCAATGCCGTGTGGCATTCCCCGCATGGACCGAAGGACGTCGTGATCTGGTGCTCCAACGACTATCTCGGGATGGGACAACACCCAAAGGTGGTCGCCGCCATGGTGGAGACTGCTAGCCAACTGGGAACGGGAGCCGGCGGGACCCGCAATATCTCCGGCACCAGCCATCCGCTCGTAGAGCTCGAGGGCGAGCTTGCCGATCTCCACGGCAAGGAGGCAGCACTGGTCTTTACGTCCGGCTATGTCTCGAACCAGACTGGCATCTCGACCATCGCCAAGCTGATCCCCGGTTGTCTGATCCTGTCCGATGCTCTCAACCATAACTCGATGATCGAGGGTATTCGCCAGTCGGGTATGGAGAAGAGCATCTTTCGCCACAACGACGTCGATCATCTCGAGGATTTGTTGAAGACGGCGGGTCCGGATCGGCCAAAACTCATCGTTTTCGAAAGTCTCTATTCGATGGACGGCGACGTCGCGCCAATCAATCGCATTTGCGATATCGCCGATCGTTACGGCGCAATGACCTATCTCGACGAGGTCCATGCAGTGGGCATGTACGGCCCTCGCGGCGCCGGCATCGCCGCGCGCGACGGCGCCATGAACCGGATCGATGTGATCGAAGGCACGCTCGCCAAGGCCTTCGGCTGCCTCGGCGGCTATATCACGGGAAGTGCTGTTCTGATCGATGCGGTTCGTTCCTATGCTCCGGGTTTCATCTTCACCACCGCGTTGCCGCCGGCGATCTGCGCCGCGGCCACAGCGGCGATCCGGCATCTGAAAACCTCGCAGTGGGAGCGCAAGCGCCAGCAGGACCGCGTCCAGCGGGTCAAGGCGGCGCTGGGTGCCGCTGCGCTGCCGGTCATCCTGAGCGACACCCATATCGTGCCGGTGGCAGTCGGCGATCCGGCGCATTGCAAAGCGGCGAGCGACCTTCTGCTGAGCGAGCACCACATCTATATCCAGCCGATCAATTATCCGACTGTGGCGAAGGGAACCGAGCGGCTGCGCATCACGCCGACACCCTGTCATGAGGACATCATGATTGATCAGCTCGCGGCAGCTCTGTTCGATATCTGGAATAGGCTCGGGCTGCCACGGGACAATCTCGCCTGCACGGCCGAATGAAGCTTCGCCGTCGCCCGGACGTTCCTTGAAGATTAAGTCTTAAGGATCAAGGAAATGGCTGCTAAGGAAATCATGTTCTCGTTCGAAGCTCGCGACAGAATGCTGCGCGGCATTGACACCCTGGCGAATGCGGTGAGCGTCACGCTTGGCCCGCGGGGACACAACGTCGCGATCGGCAGGGAGCACGGCGCGCCGCGGGTCACGAAGGACGGCGTGACCGTCGCCAGAGAAATCGAACTCGACAACAAGTTCGAGAACATGGGCGCCCAGATGGTGCGCGAGATCGCAACAAGAACCTCCTATCAGGCCGGCGACGGCACGACCACCGCCGTAGTGCTCGCGCATGCGATCGCCCGGGAGGGCGCCAAGGCGGTGGCCGCCGGCATGAATCCCATGGACCTGAAGCGCGGCATCGATCTCGCGGTCGAAGCCGTCGTCGCGGAACTCAAAAACAACGCCACGAAGGTCACCTCGAACGTCGAGATCGCGCAAGTAGGCACCATCTCGGCCAACGGCGACAGGGAGATCGGCCGCTGCCTCGCCGACGCCATGAAGAGGGTCGGCAATGACGGCGTGATCACTGTCGAGGACGGGACGTCGCTCGAAACCGAACTCGAATTCGTCGAGGGCATGCAGTTCGACCGCGGCTATATCTCGCCCCATTTCATCACCAATCGCGCAAAGATGCGCGTCGAGATGCAGGATGCCTATGTCCTCATCAGCGAGAAGAAACTGTCCAGCCTGAACGAAGTACTGCCGCTGCTGGAGAAGGTGGTGCAGGCCGGCAAGCCGCTGCTCATCATCGCCGACGATGTCGAGGGTGAGGTGATTGCGGCGCTGGTGGTCAACAAGTTGCGCGGCGCTCTCAAGGTTGCAGCCGTGAAGGCGCCGGCCTACGGAAACCGCCGCAAGGCGATGCTGCAGGATCTCGCGCTGATGACCGACGGAACGATGATCTCGGAGGATTTGGGCATCAAGCTCGAGGACGCTTCCCTCGATATGCTCGGGCGCACCAAGAAGGTGATGATCGACAAGGCAAACACCACGATTGTCGGCGGCGCCGGCAAGCGGGCAAGCATCGAGGCCCGCATCGCCGAGATCAAGCTCGAGCTTGCGGAAACCACCTCCGATTACGACCGCGAGAAGCTCCAGGAGCGGCTGGCCAGGCTCGCCGGTGGCGTCGCCGTGATCCGGGTCGGCGGTGCCACCGAAGTCGAGGTCAGGGAGAAGAAGGATCGCATCGATGACGCGATGAACGCGACAAGAGCCGCGGTCGCGGAGGGCATTCTCCCGGGCGGCGGGGTCGCCTTGCTGCGCGCCGGCAGGGCGCTCAAGAAGCTCAAGGGCGGCAACGAGGACCAGCAGGTCGGCATCGCGATCGTCAGGAAGGCGATCACCTGGCCGGCTCGGCAGATCGCGATCAATGCCGGCCTGGAAGGCTCGGTTGTCATCGCCGGGATCCTCGAAAACGACGACAACGCCTATGGCTACGATGCCCAATCGGGCGTGTACGGGGATCTGGTGTTAAAGGGCATCATCGACCCGGCCAAGGTGGTGCGAACGGCGCTCCAGGGCGCGGCTTCGGTGGCGGGCCTCCTCATCATGACGGAGGCCATGGTGGCCGAAGTGCCTGGCCCGCCGCCGCCGGAGCTTCCCGGTCACGAGCATCATCATCACGATATGGATTTGGATTTCTGACCGCTTCGCGGTCGTAATCCGGGCTCGCGGCCATCAACAATGATGTCATCCGCTATCGAAGTGAGACAAGTCGTCGAGGATCACGGTATCCAAGGTCGGCTCATGGCGCCGCCGGCGCGTTCCGATCGGCGACACGTAAGGCAGAAAACCACCCTGAGCTGCCCTACACGTCGGGTACAGCGTCAGGCTTCACCACTAGCGGCGGCGAGCGAGCCTCAATTCTTCGGCCGCGGCGGCTCCAGGATCAGCCACTTGATGATGCCCATAGCCGGCAGCACCCACAGCATGCCGCTGAGCAGGAAGAACAGAAAATGCGCCCACGGTCCCGATTCCGCCAGTTGGGCCACCGCCACGATCGATGCGACCAGCGCATAGACGATGACCAACGCCACCAGCAGGAAGGTTCCAATCAGCTTCTTCAGGCGAATGGGCATTTCGCGATCCCGTTGATCCCTATCGCTTAGGCCCAAGGGAAGGGGCACGCAACCCGCAAGAAGCGGCGCGACGGCGTGCCGCGCTGTCCGGTCTTGCCAGTTGGATTGCGATGGTTCACCAATCCGCGACTGCAACCTGCCGGGACAAGCCTATGGCTGCCATATCAGCTGCCGCGCCTTTCGTGGCCCGCGACCGCGACCTGCGCAACCGGGCGCTGGTGCGCGGCTGGCTCTACGTCGTGCTGCTGATGCTGGTCGTGCTGGTGCTGGTCGGCGGCGCCACCAGGCTCACTGAGTCCGGCCTGTCAATCACCGAATGGCAGCCGATCCACGGCATCATCCCGCCGCTCAACGACGCCGAATGGCAGGAGGAGTTCCAGCGCTACCAGCAGATCCCGCAATATGCTGAGCTCAACCAGGGCATGAGCATCGAAGCGTTCAAGTCGATCTTCTGGTGGGAATGGGTGCACCGGATCCTCGCGCGGAGCGTCGGGATCGTTTTTGCCGTGCCGCTGGTGTTTTTCTGGGCGACGCGCCGCATCGAACGCGGTCTTGGACCGAAGCTGATCGGGATTCTTTTTCTCGGCGGCGTGCAGGGCGCGATCGGCTGGTGGATGGTGGCGTCCGGGCTGGTCGACCGGGTCTCCGTCAGCCAGTACCGGCTGGCAACGCATCTGACGCTGGCCGCGCTGATCTTCACCGCGACCATGGTGGTCGCGCGTGGATTGGCCCCACATTCCGAACCGGCCGCCGACCGTTCGACGCAGCGTCTGGCCGGCTTCCTCGTGCTGCTGGCGCTGATCCAGGTCTATCTCGGCGGGCTGGTCGCCGGGCTCGACGCCGGCCTGAGCTACAACACCTGGCCGCTGATGGACGGCAAGCTCATCCCCGGCGATCTGTTGATCCTCGAGCCGGCATGGCGCAACTTCTTCGAGAGCCCGAAGACGGTGCAGTTCATCCACCGGCTCGGCGCCTACGCGATCTTCGTCGCAGCACTTTGGCACATGATCGCGACGCACCGCCGCCAAACCGGCACGACGCATGCGCGCCGCGCGACGGTGCTGTTTCTGCTGGTGCTGGTGCAGGCCTTGATCGGCATCGGCACGCTGCTGATGCACGTGCCGCTGCATATGGCGCTGACGCATCAGGCATTCGCGCTTGTCCTGCTAGGGTTTGCTGCAGCGCATTGGCGCGGCACCAAAGGCGCTTATCCCCTGCCCAACCAGATCGCCGTCAGAGGCTGAGCCGCCCCGTCCTGATCGCCGTGGCAATGGACAACTCGCGGCCTTCCTCGACCGCGTTGTCGTCTTCATGGTGCCATGACGCCGATAGGCAGCCATAGGCGATGGCGTGATCCAGGATGGCGGGCGGTGTCTGGCCGAGCGTTCTAGCGAAGATCTCGGCCATGTGGGCAATCCGCTGGGGATCGCTGCAAAGGTCGTCGCGGTCGAGCGGGTTGTAGAACATGTTCGCCGCATCGAAGCCGGGATCGCCGAGAACGCCCTTCGGGTCGATCGCCAGCCAGCCGCGCGGTCCCTGCATGATATTGTCGTGATGCAGGTCGCCATGCAGCGGCAGCACGTCGACAGGATCGGCCAACAGCCGTTCCGCCGTCGCAGCCGCTTTGACGTAGAGGCTTTTTTCGCCGGCGTCGCGATCGATCTTCGCCTTCTTGAACAGACTGGAAAACCGTACCCGCAGCGGCTGAAGATCTCGTGGGGCAGGGTGGTCGGATGGCGAGAACAGGCTTGCCATCACCTCGGCCGCGATTGCTGTGGCGGCATTGTCTCCCTGCTCCGCGAGAACCTGCGACAGCAGCCTGTTGCCGGCATATTCGAGCAGCATGCTGTGGCCATCGCGATCAAGCAGCCGCACCGCGCCTTCGCCGCGCCGCCAGGCGAGAAAATGCTCGCCGCGTAATTCGTCGGCGACGTCGTCGAAAGGTTTGAGGGCCTTGACGATCGCCGGCGCGCCGTCCGCGCGAACAACCTTCCAGATGCGGCTGCTGAACGTCTCGGCAATCAGTTCTGGCGCGCTGACCTTCCAGCGTTCTGGAAATGTCGGAGCGTCCATTCAGTGCTTGAGGCCGAGCATCAGATCCATGTTCTGCACGGCAGCACCCGAGGCGCCCTTGCCGAGGTTGTCGTAGACGGCGAGCAGCAGCGCCTGGGCCCTGTCGTCATTGGCGAAGACATAGAGCTTCATCCGGTTGGTGCCGTTGTAGATTTCGGGGTCGATCTCCGGTACGCGCTCCAGATGCGCATAGGGCGCCACCTCGACCACGCCGCCATCAATCGCGGCGAAATGGTCGGCAATCGCCGCATGAAGCTCGGCGCCGGTCGGCACATAATCGAGGCCGCCGAGCTGCAGCGGCACCACGGTGATCATGCCTTGCGCGAAATTGCCGACCGCCGGCTGCATGATCGGGTCATGCGACAGCTTCGCATAGGTCCTGAGCTCCGGCACATGCTTGTGCTGCAGGGTCAGCCCGTAGGGCAGGAATTCCGACGCATCCTCGCCCTTGGCGACATAGCCCTCGATCATCGGCCGGCCGCCGCCCGAATAGCCCGAAATGCCATTGACGGTGACCGGAAAATCCGGCGGCAACAGCCCGGCCGCCACCAGCGGCCTGAGCGTCGCGATCGGGCCTTGCGGCCAGCAGCCCGGATTGGCGACTCGCTTCGCCCTGGCGATTGTCTTCGCCTGATCCTTGTCCATTTCGGCGAAGCCATATTCCCAACCTTCGGCCACGCGATGCGCGGTCGAGGCGTCGATAACCCTTGTGGTGTCGTTGGTGATCAGCGAAACGCTTTCTTTTGCGGCTGCATCCGGCAGGCACAGGATCGCGACATCGGCGGCGTTGAGGAACTCGGCTCTAGCAGCCGGTTCCTTGCGGCGCTCGGTCGGAATGGAGATGATCTCCAGGTCGCCGCGTTCGGCAAGCAGCGCCCTGATCTGCAGACCGGTGGTGCCGTGCTCGCCGTCGATGAAGATTTTCGGTTTCATTGCCTGCCTGAATTCCTGTTATCTCAAAGTTATATGCCGCTTGCCTGATTCAATGCGGCGACGGCGTGATTGCCGCTGTTCAGCTCTTCGAGTCGAGCCTTTCGTTCCGCCAGGAGCCCGAGATAGTGCATGGCCACTGTCGACCCGGCAATTGCCGTTATATCGGCGTGATCATAGGCGGGCGCAACCTCCACGACATCGGCGCCGACGATATCGACCTGATTGATCTGGCGCAGCACCGACAGGATTTTTGCCGAGGACGGCCCGCCGGCGACCGGTGTGCCGGTGCCGGGCGCGAAGGCCGGGTCGAGGCAATCGATATCGAAGGTGACGTAGGCCTTCTTGCCGCCGGTGCGGTCGACGATGGCATAGGCGATATCGGACGGCCGCATTTCCTCGACTTCGTGGCCGTACAGGATCTTGATGCCGAAGGTATCAGGCGCGTGGGTGCGGATGCCGATCTGGATCGAACGGTCGGGGTCGATAATGCCCTCCTTGACCGCACGGCCGACGAAGGAGCCGTGATCGATGCGCTTGCCGTCGTCCGGCCAGGTGTCCTGGTGGGCGTCGAACTGCACCATGGCCAGCGGGCCGTGGATGGCGGCATGCGCCTTGAGCAGCGGCCAGGTGACGAAATGGTCGCCGCCGAGCGACAGCAGGAAGGCGCCGGATTTCAGGATCTTTGCCGCCTCGCGCTCGATTGTAGCAGGTGTCTTCTGGTGATTGCCGCTGTCGAGCAGGCAATCGCCATAGTCGACCACGGCGAGATGTTCGAACAGATCGCGCGAAAACGGATACTGCGGATCGTTGTCGAGGATGGTCGAGGCGCGGCGAATCGCCTGCGGCCCGAAGCGCGCACCCGGCCGGTTGGTGACGGCGGCGTCGAAGGGGATGCCCCACACCACCGCGTCCGCGCCCTTCACGTCCTTCGTGTATTTGCGCCGCATGAACGACAGCGCGCCGGCATAGGTCGGCTCGAAGGACGCACCCGTCCTGGCCCGGGCGGTGAAGGCGTGGTCGATGTTGCTGTTCGGCATAAAGCGATCTCCTGTGCGTCGAGGCGCAACCTTATTGGATATAATTCTCAGAAATGCGACCCCTTCCGAGGCCATGGCCATTCGAGCCCGCTCACAAATTCTTGCTTGCCAAGTGAGCCCGCATGGCAAACCCGCATTGCGTAGGTAAGCATGAATGCAACCGTAAGTAGATAGCCGTCTCCGCATGGGATGGTGTCGGCCGCGGAGCGGAACAGATATGGGCGCGCCAAGCATCTCGGCAAGCTGATTGCCGGCGACCTGCTGATTGCCGGTTCGAGGTTTCAGAACGGCCGCTTCAGCCGGCATTGACCGGACTTCCGGCATTTGCGAAGCCGGCTTCGTTCACCAGGCTGTCACGTGCGTCGCTTAACCGGGGCTCCATCCGGTACGGAGCGATTCTCATGCGAATGACCTGGCTGAACCTTCTGCTCTCCGCCGCCTTGGCGCTGTTCACAGGCACGGCATCGGCAGGCGAAACACGCGCAAGACAGATTCTCGACCGTTTCGAACACGCCAACCAGTGGCGCGACCATGTTATGGTGGCGGCACACCGCGCCGGCAGCATGCAAGCCCGCAAAACGCTCTATGCGGAGAACTCGATCGCCGCCGTCGAGGCATCGATCGCGCTGGGTGCCGAAATCGTCGAGGTCGACGTCAGGCGCTCGAAGGACGGCCAGTTCGTTGTCATGCATGACAGCTGGCTCGACCGCACGACGAATTGCAATGGCGAGGTGATCAAGCGCACGCTGGCCGAACTCAAGACCTGCAGACTGGTGATTGAAGGCACCGGCGCTGTCACTGATGAGCCGGTTTCGACGCTGCGCGAGATGCTGATGGCGACCAAAGACAGGATCCTCATCAACATCGACAACAAGCTCGACGTCGACAGCCTGGCCGGCATGATCGCGGTCGCGCGCGATCTGGGCATGGCCGAACAGGTGATCGTCAAGGAGAACCTGTGGAATCCGGCCAGAATCACCACTGTCAAAGCCGCCATGGGCGCGATCGGCAGTGGTTTCCAGTTCATGCCGATTATCGCCGATGACGCGGTTCGCGACGCCGGTTTCGCCGAGAAGATCAGCGGGATCTTTTCGCCGCGCGCGGTCGAGATGATCAACTGGCGCGCGGGGTCAGAGGCGCTGACCGACACCGGTGGGCCGCTGTTCAGCCCCCGCATGCGCGCGGCAGCGATAAGGGGCGACTGGCACATCTGGGCCAACACCTACGCCATCGTCAACAAGCCGGGCGGCTTTCTTGCCGGCGGTCGCGGCGACGAACTGGCGGTGCTCGCCAGCCTACCGCGCGAGACCTACGGCTTCTGGGCCGAGCGCGGCGCCACCATCATCCAGACCGACGAGCCGAAAGCGGCGATCGACTGGCTGGCGGCGAACGGCTACCGCGTGCCCTATCCTGAAGAAGCGCGGCCGGCGGAGCCGGCAAACACCGCAAGCATCAACTAGACTGGATCGGAGCAGGCAAGGGAGCTGCTTCTCTTGGATGGTCGCCAGAGCCCGCCCGTCAGGCGGCCATCGCCACGCCGTCCAGCTCGCTGACGGCATCCTCCGGCAGATCGAGTCCGGCTGCGGCCAGGTTCTCCCTGAGATGCGCGACAGAGGAGGTGCCGGGAATCAGCAGGATATTGGGCGCGCGACGGAGCAGCCAGGCGAGCGCGACCTGCATCGGTGTGGCGCCGAGGCGCTGAGCGACGCCGGATAGGGTAGACGACTGCAGCGGGTTGAAGCCGCCGAGCGGAAAGAACGGCACATAGGCGATGCCGTCGCGGGCGAGTTTGTCGATCAAGGCATCGTCGCCCCTGTGCGCCAGATTGTATTGGTTCTGCACGCAGACGATCTTGGCGATCCGTCGCGCCTCTTCGATCTGCGCTGACGTGACATTGCTTAATCCGATGTGGCGCACCAGGCCCTGTTGCTGCAAGTCGGCCAGGACGGTCAACGGCGCCTCGATCGAGCCTTCGGCCGGGCCATGCGTATCGAACATGATCCTGAGGTTGACCACGTCCATCACGTCGAGCCTGAGATTGCGCAAATTGTCATGCACCGCCTGGGTCAGTTCTTCGGGGGAGAAGGCCGGGAGCCACGAGCCATCCGCGCCGCGACGGGCACCGATCTTGGTGACGATGGTGAGATCATCGGAATAGGGCGCGAGCGCTTCACGGATGAGTAGATTGGTGACGTGCGGGCCGTAGAAGTCGCTGGTGTCGATGTGGTTCACCCCGCGCGCAACGGCTTCGCGCAGCACGGCCAAGGCTGCGTCGTGATCTCTAGGCGGACCAAACACGCCGGGTCCTGCGAGCTGCATGGCGCCGTAGCCGAGCCGCTTCACGGTGCGGTCGCCGAGAGTGAACGTGCCTGATTTGTCTATGCTGGACATAGTCTGTCTCCTTCGATTGATGAGGCAGAAATAGCCGCTGTCTGCTGTCCTGATAATCCGTTACTATCCGCACGGGTTGTGCGGAATAGCGAACAATGAATGTCGAGCTTGGTGATCTGAATGCCTTTCTGGCGGTGGCGCGTGCTGGCGGTTTTCGCGAAGGCGCGCGTGCAAGCGGCGGCAGCGCGTCCGGTCTGAGCGAGGCGGTGCGCCGCCTCGAGACGCAGCTCGGTGTCAGGCTGCTTAACCGGACGACCCGCAGCGTCGTCTTGACCGACGCGGGTGCGAGCTTGCTGGCTCGGCTCGGCCCGGCCTTGACCGAGGTCGAGGCAGCACTTGATGTGGTCAACGGCTTCCGCGATCGACCGGCAGGTACATTGCGCCTCAACGTGCCGGTCAGCGCGGCGCGGCTGGTGCTGCCCGGCATTGTTCCGCGGTTTCTCGCCGCCTATCCCGGCATCCGGCTGGAGGTGATCGCCGAGGAGAGCTTTGTCGATGTGCTGGCGGCCGGCTGCGATGCCGGGATCCGTTACGACGAGCGGCTGGAACAGGACATGATCGCGGTGCCGATCGGACCGCGCCTGCAGCGTTTCGCCACTGCTGCCAGTCCTGCCTACCTTGACCGCCATGGCCGGCCGCAACACCCGCGCGACCTTATCGGCCACGCTTGCCTGCGCGGCCGCTTCTCCAGCGGCGCGATGCCGCTTTGGGAATTCGAGCGAGACGGCGAGGTGGTGCGGGTCGATCCGATGGGGCCGCTTCTGGTGACCCTAGGCGGGGCGGCCGATCTCGCCGTCGATGCAGCCATCGCCGGTACTGGCATTGTCAGCCTCTTCGAGGATTGGCTTCGCCCTTGCTTCGAGAGTGGCGCCCTTGAGCCGGTCCTTGAGCAATGGTGGCAGAGCTTCCCCGGGCCGTTCCTCTATTATCCCGGCCGGCGTCTCGTGCCGGCGCCGTTGCGGGCGTTTATCGACTTCATCAAGGCACCGGCCGATCGGTCTTGAATTTGGGACAGGTTAGTAATCGCCAAAGGAAAAGGCCGCCCGGAGGCGGCCTTTCGAGTGTTTGAAGCTGCGGAGCGCTTAGCGCTTCGAGAACTGGAAGCTGCGGCGGGCCTTCGCCTTGCCGTACTTCTTGCGCTCGACGACGCGACTGTCGCGGGTCAGGAAGCCGCCCTTCTTGAGCACGGCGCGCAGCGCCGGCTCGTAGTAGGTCAGCGCCTTGGAGATGCCGTGGCGCACAGCACCGGCCTGGCCGGAAAGCCCGCCGCCGATGACAGTGGCGACTATATCATACTGGCCGGCGCGGTTGGCGGCGATGATCGGCTGGTTGAGGATCATCTGCAGGACCGGGCGCGCGAAATATTCGGCGAACACCTTGTCGTTGACGACGATCTTGCCGGAGCCGGGCTTCACCCAGACGCGTGCGATGGCGTTCTTGCGCTTGCCGGTGGCATAGGCACGGCCTGACTTGTCGAGCTTCTGGACATGGACGGGTGCAGCCGGCTGCGTGTTGGTGTTGCCGGTGGCAGTTCCGAGTTCTGCGAGCGAGGAAAGCTCAGCCATTTTACGAAACCTTCTTGTTCTTGGCGTTCAGCTTGGCCACGTCGAGCGTGACGGGCTGCTGGGCGACATGCGGATGTTCCGTGCCTGCATAGACGCGGAGATTCTTCATCTGGCGACGGCCGAGCGGGCCACGCGGGATCATGCGTTCGACGGCCTTTTCGACGACACGCTCGGGGAAACGGCCCTCGAGCAGCTGGCGCGCGGTGCGCTCCTTGATGCCGCCGGGATGGCCGGTGTGCCAGTAATAGACCTTGTCGGTGAATTTCTTGCCGGTGAACACCACCTTGTCGGCATTGATAACGATGACGTTGTCGCCGTCGTCGACATGCGGGGTGAAGGTGGGCTTGTGTTTGCCGCGAAGATGATTGGCGATGACAGTGGCGAGACGGCCGACGACGAGACCCTCGGCGTCGATCAGCACCCACTTCTTCACCACATCCGCAGGCTTCTGCGAAAAGGTTGCCATGAATTGTTGCTTTCGGTTCGGACCTTCCCCATCGACGAACGACAAGGAAAGGCGTTTCTTGTTGCTTGGATTGGCGCCGAGCGCTTGCCCGCCGCCAAAAACAAAACGGCGGCCGTTAACGGGCCGCTGTTCTGTGAGGGCTTATAGGCGAGGCGAATTAGGCAGTCAAGCTGCATTTCTGGCAATCTCAGTAAGATTATCTTTTTAAATCAAACGGTTAAAATTTGTGGTATTATTATACCGCAGTCGAATTCATCAATTTGTTTAGCGCCGCCCGGGAATAGTTGCGGCCAGCAGCAGTCTAACGCCGACAGCGATCATGATCGCACCGGCCAGGCGTTTTTGCCAGACCAGAAAACCGGCATTGCGTGCCAGCCAGCCGCCGACCGTACCTGAGGCCAAGGCCGCAGCTCCCAGGACCAGAAGGCCCGTAGCCTTCATGGTGGCCCCGAGTACGATAAATTGCATCGCCGACGATCCTGTGGAGGCATGGACGAACTGCGGCAGCACTGCGAGCATGAAGACAAGTGCGGTAGGATTGGTCAGGTTGCAGATCATGCCTTGCCGAAAGGCGCCCGCCAAGCCTCCCTCCTGGGACGTGACGATGCTTTCTGTTTCCGCTTCCTTGCGCACGAGCAAGAACTTTGTCCCGATTGCAATGAGGTACGCCGCTCCGAGCAGTTGCAGCAGGCCATACGCGATAGGCGAGGACGTGATCAGCGATGCAAGTCCCATTGCCAGCAGCGGAATCTGGATCACGCCTGCGGAAATGCAGCCCGTCGCCGTTGCCAGTGCTGCCCGCTGGCCCTGTCCGATACCGCGGCTGATCACCAGAATCATGTCCGGGCCGGGGCCGGACAGCTGATAGCCAAGCACTGCGACCAGGAATGCCAGATAGGTGGGAAATTCGGGCATGTTTTTACGGGCCTGATTGGAGCTGCGAACGCGTCGTCGGACGTTTCGTTCCGTTGGGTCGTTTGGAACGAGCGGAAAGACGTATCCGACCTGCAAATCAGGCTTGTAATTGAAAGCTCTTCTTCGGCGGGATGGAATAGGTTCCTGTGGCGTGCGCTACCGTGTGTCCGTCCGGTCCGGCGACGATGTCGATATCGAACACCATCAGGCTCTTGCCCAGCTTTAGGATGCGGCAATGGGCGTCAATCGGCCCGGCCTCGGCCTTGCGGACAAAATTGATGTTGAAATTGGTGGTGACAGAAAGCGCATCGGGCCCGGCATGCGAAAGCACGCAGACATAGCCGCCTATGTCGGCCAGTGTGAACAGCGACGAGCCCGACACTGTTCCGCCGGGGCGCAAATGCCGCTCGTCGGCATTCAGCCGCACCGTGCAGCCGCCCGGAAACACGTCGATCGCCTCGTAGAAGGTGAACTGGTCGTTGAGCTGGGGATAGACGCTTTCCATCAAGGCATTGACTTCAGCCGCGGTTAGCACCGGTTTGAGGTTGCTCTGCTCGGGCATTATGTTCCTCGTTGATGGTGCTGATCTCGGCTTGCCGAATAAGGCGGCTGGGCCAATTGTTGCTCAATGAGAAAACACGTCTGACGACTGTTCTTCAATCGGCAGCGTGCTAGTTCTTTTGTTCCATGGCCCGCGCATGCGATGCCGCTGGCCGATGAAGAGGTTGGAGAAATGGCTGAAATCGTCGCGATCAAGCCGGCTGTTGCCGAAGGTCCTGTCGTCGCGAGGCTGGACAACGGCGTCCTGCGCCTCACGCTCGCCAATCCGCCGGCCAATGCCCTGTCGCTGGCGGTCATGGCGGCGCTGACGGCGGAACTCGACCGCGCAAAATCAGACAGATCCGTCCGCGTCATCATCCTGGCGGCGGCCGGAAAGGTGTTCTGCGCCGGACACGATCTAAAGGAGATGACCGCGCATCGTGGCGATGCCGATCGCGGCAAGGCATTCTTCGAGCAGACGTTTTCCGCTTGCGCGGCACTGATGCAGGCGATCGTGCGCCATCCCAGACCGGTGATCGCCGAGGTCGATGGTCTGGCCACGGCGGCCGGGGCACAACTGGTGGCGAGCTGCGATCTGGCGATCGCCTCGCATGAGGCGACCTTCTGCACGCCCGGCGTCAATATCGGCCTGTTCTGCTCGACGCCGATGGTGGCGCTGTCGCGCAACGTCTCGCGCAAGCACGCGATGGAGATGCTTTTGACCGGCGAGACGATCGATGCGGCGACGGCCAAGGAATTCGGCCTGGTCAATCGCGTGGTGCCGCGCGAATATCTGAATCAGATTCTCACCAAATACGCGCAAACCATTGCTGCAAAATCGTCTTTGGTCGTCAAGACCGGCAAGGAAGCCTTCTACGCGCAGGCCGAGATGGGGCTGGCCGAGGCCTATGCCTTTACCGGTCGCGTCATGGTCGAAAACATGCTGGCGCGCGACGCGGAAGAGGGCATCGGCGCCTTCATCGGCAAGCGCAAGCCGGAATGGACCGAGGAATAGACACGGAGGAATAGACATGGAGCCTCGCATCTCCATCGTCACCATCGCCGTCGACGATCTCGACCGCGCCACACGCTTCTACGAGGCGATGGGCCTGATCCGCCATGCCGGCATCACCGACGGCGTCACCTTCTTCCAAATGGGCGGCGTCATTCTCGGCCTGTTTCCGCGCGAAAGCGCCGAAGCGGATTCAGGCATCACCTTCGGCACGGCGCCGTCGGCGGTCTACCTCGCCTACAACACCCGCTCCGACACCGAAGTCGATGACGTGCTTGCGATGGCCGAGAAGGCCGGCGGTCGTATCGTCAAGCCGGCCGGCCGCGCCTTCTGGGGCGGCTGGTATGGCTATTTCGCCGACACGGAAGGGCATGTCTGGGAAGTGGCGCACAATCCGGCTTTTCCGATCGCGGAAGACGGCAGCATCTCGCTGCCGGGCTGACCGCCGCCGCATGGCTCCTCGCAAGCAACTGACGCGGCTGAATGCGCCCTATCTCAAGCGCATCCTGATCGAGCCCAGCCGTGTCGCAGATTGGGAAAAATATCCCTGGAATCTGCCGATCTTCCGTAGCCACGATTTCGAACTCGAATTCACCACGCCGATCACCATCATCGTCGGCGAGAACGGCACCGGCAAATCGACGCTGCTCGAGGCGATCGGCGCGCTGGCCGGATACGATGAAGCCGGCGGCGGCAAGGGCTACATGCCCATCGACCACTCCCGCGCCATCGACAGGAGCGGCGCGGCGCTCGCCGCAACGCTGCGCGGCCACTGGCTGCCGAAGGTGACCGCCGGCTGGTTCTTTCGCGCCGAATCTTTTTACTCCGTGGCGCGCTATCTCGACCAAGCGGCGCTGGATTCTGGTGCGGCGCCGCCCGACTTCCTGTCCTGGTCGCATGGCGAGGGCTTCATCCGCTTCTTCGAGGAGCGCTGCCGCCGGCAAGGCATCTACATCCTCGACGAGCCCGAAAGCGCTTTGTCGCCGACGCGCCAGATCGAGCTGATCAGGATGCTGCGGCGGATGGATCTGTCAGGTACGGCGCAAGTGATCATGGCGACGCATTCGCCGCTGCTGATGGCCTGTCCCGGCGCGCGGCTGTTCCGCATCAGCCGGTTCGGCCTCGATCCGACCGATTTTCACGATACCGATCATTTCCGCATGATGCGCAGTTTCTGCAATGATCCGGATGGTTTTCTCGCCGAAGCTCTGTATGAGGAAGAGGCATGAACCACGACGCCTACGACAATGCCTATATCACCGGCATCCTCAATTCGGTGAAGACCATCGCCATGGTCGGCGCGTCCGCCAATGATGTGCGGCCGAGCTACTTTGTGCTGAAATACCTGCTGGGCAAGGGGTTTTCGGTGTTCCCGATCAACCCCGGCCAGGCCGGCAAGGAAATCCTTGGCCGGATGACCTATGCCAGGCTCGCCGATGTTCCCGAGCCGATCGACATGGTCGACGTTTTTCGCGGCTCCACGGCAGTGCCGGGCGTCGTCGACGAGGTCTTGCGGCTCGATCCGTTGCCGAAAGTCATCTGGATGCAGCTTGGCGTGCGCCATGACGAGGCGGCGGCGCGCGCAGAGGCCGCCGGCATCAAGGTGGTGATGAACCGCTGCCCCAAGATCGAATATGGCAAGCTGTCGGGCGAAATCGGCTGGACCGGCGTTAATTCCGGCGTGCTGTCGTCGAAGAAGCCGCTGATGCGGCCGGGGTTCCAGAGCTTCGGCGTTCGCCAGAAGTAGACGGAAAGTCATTCCGCCAATCGGAACATTTTCTCGTGCCTCGATCACAGAACGTGCATCGAAGGGCATTTTCTCCTTTGCATTCGCGACCGGGCTTCGCCAAGAATGCCCGGCGTTTTTCAGACGGTTCAAAAGGGAGGTATTCGATGACCCGCACGCCCGGTTTCAACACGCTCGCCGTCCATGCGGGTGCCAAGCCCGATCCGGCGACCGGCGCGCGTGCCACGCCGATCTACCAGACGACCTCCTTTGTCTTCGATGATGCCGACCATGCCGCGTCGCTGTTCGGACTAAAGGCCTTCGGCAACATCTACACCCGCATCATGAACCCGACGCAGGCGGTGCTGGAAGAGCGTATCGCGGCACTCGAAGGCGGCACGGCGGGGCTGGCCGTGGCGTCGGGCCATGCCGCGCAGGTGCTCGTCTTCCATAATCTGATGCAGCCCGGCGACAATTTCGTCTCCGCGTCAAGGCTTTACGGCGGCTCGATCAACCAGTTCGGCCACGCCTTCAAGAATTTCGGCTGGCAGGTGCGCTGGGCCGACACCAACGACATCTCGACCTTCGAAAGCCAGATCGACGAAAAGACCAAGGCGATCTTCATCGAGAGCCTGGCCAATCCGGGCGGTGTCTTCGTCGACATCGAGAAGATCGGCGATACCGCCCGCAAGCACGGCCTGCCGCTGATCGTCGACAACACGCTGGCCTCGCCCTATCTGGTGCGGCCGATCGAGCATGGCGCCGACATCGTCGTGCATTCGCTGACCAAGTTCATCGGCGGCCACGGCAATTCGATCGGCGGCGCCATTGTCGACGGCGGCACCTTCGACTGGTCGAAATCCGGCAAATATCCGATGCTGTCGGAGCCGCGCCCCGAATATGGCGGCCTCGTCCTGCACGAAACCTTCGGCAATTTCGCTTTCGCCATTGCGGCGCGCGTGCTCGGCCTGCGCGACATGGGCCCGGCGATCTCGCCCTTCAATGCCTTCCTGATCCTGACCGGGCTGGAAACCCTGCCGCTCAGGATGCAGCGCCAGTGCGACAATGCGGTCACCGTCGCCGGCTGGCTGTCCAACCACCCAAAGGTCGCCTGGGTGTCCTATCCTGGCCTGCCCAGCGACAACAACAATGCGCTGCAGAAGAAGTATTCGCCGCTTGGCGCGGGTGCCGTGTTCACCTTCGGCCTGAAGGGCGGCTATGCGGCGGGCATCAAATTCGTCGAGGCGCTCGAACTGTTCTCGCACCTCGCCAATGTCGGTGATACCAAGTCGCTGGTCATCCACCCGGCATCGACCACGCATCGGCAGCTGTCCGACGAGCAGAAGGTCGCGGCAGGCGCCGGGCCGGATACGGTCAGGCTCTCGATTGGCATCGAGGATGTCAACGACATCGTCGCCGATCTGGAACAGGCTCTCGCCAACGTTTGATTCTGCTCGGAAGGAGCTTCCATGACCGCGCCGAAATTTCTCTCCGTCAATGTCGAAAACGTCGAGCCGGAACTTGGCGCGCCGGCGCCGGATCGTCTGATTTCAGGCGATCCGAAATTTCGCACCTGGAATGTCGAGGAACGCGACGGCGGGCTCTATGCCGGCATATGGGAGGCGACCCCGGGCAAATGGCGCATCGAGTATGACGAGTGGGAGTTCTGCCACATCCTGTCGGGCGTTTCAGTGATCGCTGAGGAGGGCGGCGAGGCGCGCACCGTCAGGGCCGGCGACAGTTTCGTGCTCAGGCCGGGCTTTAAGGGCAGCTGGGAAGTGCTTGAAACGACTCGCAAGGAGTATGTGATCAAGCTTTGATCACCGTCCAATGCGCACGGCGAGCGATTCCAGCCCATGGAAATGATAGGTGTCGCGGAAGCGCGGCTGTTCGGCCAGATAGAGCCGCGGTAGCCGGTCGAACAAGGTTTTCAGCGATACCTGCAATTCGAGCCGGGCGAGCGGTGCGCCGATGCAGAAATGAATGCCGGCGCCGAACGAGACGTTCTTCTGGTCCGCGCGATCCGGCCTGAAGGCGAAGGGTTCGGCAGACGCCGCCGGGTCGTGATTGGCCATGCCGAGCAGCAGGCCGATCGTCTCGCCCGGCCGCACGATGACACCGGGACCGACCTCGATCTCTTCATAGGCATAACGCGTAAACATGTGCAGCGGCGCGTCGAAGCGCAGGCATTCCTCGACCGTGGCGGCTGTCGTTTGTGGCGAGGTGAAGAAGCGGCGGGGGTCGCCGCCTTGCGCGAGGATCGCGTGCACCGCATTGCCGGTCTGGTGGACGGTCGCCTCGTGGCCGGCATTGAGCAGCAAGACAGCCGAGGACACCAGTTCGTCCTCGGAGAGTTTTTGGCCATCGTCCTGCGCCGAGATCAGCAGCGACAACAGATCGTCGCCGGGGTTTTGGCGCCGCTCGGCAACATAGCCGCGCAGGAAATCCGAAAAATCCCGCGCCGCGCGATTGGCCGTTTCTTCCGTCTCACGCGTGCGGCCATGCATGTACATGGCGACCATCTGATGCGACCAGTCGAGCAGTTGCGGTCCCATCTCGACCGGCACGCCGAGCATTTCGGCAATGATGGTGATCGGCAAAGGCGATGCGAAAGCCGGCAGCAGGTCGACCTGGTCCGGTTCGAAACGGTCGATCAGCTCGTTGGCCAGCGCCTCGACGCGTGGCCGCAGCCGCTCGACCTGACGCGAGACGAAGGCGCGGTTGACCAGCGTTCTGAGCCTGGTGTGCACGGGTGGTTCCAGCTCCAACATCGAATTGGCCTCGATGCCGTCGAAGGCGCTGAGATGCGTGCGGTCCTGGCCGATGCCGCGGCTGTCGGGGATGCCGGCCGGGTTCTGGCGGCCGAAGCGACGATCGCGCAGCAGCCGGTTGACGTCGACGAAGCCGCCAAAGCACCAGAAGCCGAACTCTTCCCAGAAGAAGACATTCGATCGGCCGTGCATAAAGGCATAGGCCTCATAGGGATTCTGGAAGAAAGCCGGCTCGTGCGGATCGAGCCGCACATGGCGGGTGGTTGGATCGAAGGCCAGGTAAGTTGGTGATACCAAATCGGTCATTCTGGATCATTAGCGCATGACCCCGAAAACCGGAATCGGTTTTCGGAAAGGATCATGCGCAGATTCAAAGTGTTGGAGCGTCCTTTGCGCGTCCATCGACGCGCGGCGCTCCAAGGCTTGCCAGCTTGGCGCCAGACCGTATGTTGGCGCACGACAATCCGTGCATGTCGCCCAAAAGTGCGAAGCGGTTTCGGGACAATGACATGCACAAAAGCGCGTTGAGCCAGCCGAAACGGCTGCGGAAAGACTGACTTGATGAATGTGATCGTGGTTGGCGCAGGCATTGCAGGGCTGTCGACGGCGTGGTCGCTGGCCAAGGCTGGGCACCGGGTCTCGATCGTCGAGCAGGGACCGATTCCCAATCCGCTTGCCGCGTCGGGCGATCATCATCGCATCATCCGCCGCGCCTATGGCGCAGCGGCGGGCTATGGCAGGCTGATCACCGAAGCCTATGAAGCCTGGGACGACATGTGGACCGATCTCGGCGAAAACCATCTCGATCCGCGCGGCTTCATCTGCATTTCGCGGGAGCCGGGAGACGAAGCCGAGGAATACCGCGAAGGCATGGAAGCCGGGAACTACCCGTTCGAACTGTTCGAGCCGGACGCCGCGGCTAAACGATGGCGGTTCCTGGAGCCCGGCTCGTTCCGTTACGCGTATTTTTCACCGGATGGCGGTGCGCTGCATTGTCGCAGGATCGCCGCCGGTCTCGCCAAATGGCTGCGGACGAACGGCGCCAATGTCTACGAAAACAGCAAGGTGACGGAGGTCGACGCCGAGGCCGGCCGCATCGTGCTTGAAAGCGGCGCGACGATGCAGGCCGACCGCATCGTCGTCGCCGCCGGCGCCTGGGTGCTGAAACTGTTTCCTGAACTGGACGGCGAACTGAAGACCTGGCGCACCGCGCTTGCCTATGTCGAACCACCGGCGGATTTGAAAGCGGCATGGCAGACAGCCCCGGTCATCCTCGCCGTCGGCGGTGGTGTCGACGGTTACGTGATCCCGCCCTCCGGCGGCGCCGGCATGAAATTCGGCTCGGGCCTGCACAGGGTGCCGACCAGCGACGCCGACTGGAACCGCCAGCCGGTGGCGGGCGAGGGCGAGGCGATCCGCAACCTGTTTTCGCCGCCGATCGCTCGTGTCGAAGAATACAAGATCACCGAGGTCGTCACCTGCGCCTATACCTTCACCGCCGACGAAAAGTTCCTGGCGCATGAGAAAGGCAAATGCCTTGTTGTCTCGGCCTGCTCCGGCCACGGCTACAAGTTCGGCGCGGCGGTCGGCAGGCGCGTCGCGGCGACCGTCGGCAATGGCGACGTCGCCGGCTTGAAGGTGTGGCTGCGGGCCGAGGCGGTCTGATCTAATACCGACAGTGCCTCGGAATATGCAGACGCCGCCAGCCGGACGAGCCTTGACTGACCACCACCCGGCGCGCCACTGTCTGGTAGGAGGCGGGAACGATGACGATCCGCCGCTGCTCCGGCTGCACCAAAACCTCTTCGGCCACGCGTTCATACTCGGCGGGACTGACGACGCGCCGTTGGCGCTCCGGCTGCACCACCACGGTCTCGGCCACGCGTTCATAGCGCGCCTTGTGCCTGACCTTGCACAGCACCTTGCGGCCCCGGATGACGCGCCATTCCCAGGAGTAGCCGCCGTCATCGACCTTCACCGTGCGGTAGATGGTGTGGGTGACGGCAGGTACGATCTCATAGCTGACACGCTGGGGCGCGATCTGAACCACCCGCTCGCGGGTCCCGTAGATCGCCGGAACATACTCCACCTGCTGGCCAGCTGGGCTGACGAGCACGTTTTCGTAGACTGTTTCGTAGACGGACGGCCTGTTGACCTGCTCGTAGCATTCGACGGCGCGTTCGCCGGCAGCCGTTTCGGACACCAGGCCGAGAACGGCGAGGCTGGCGATGGCCGAGGAAGCAGTTTTCCTGATCATGGCACTCCCCCTGTTTGAACCGTCAGCGCAAGCTCAACGTTGAATTGTAGGGGAAGCCGCATCGCGGGAAAGCAGTTTCGAGATATTTCGTTAAGCGACGCGGTTAAGAAAGTGCTACTCGGCAGTGCAGCCACACCGCTTCAAGAGCGCCGACGCAGCCTCGGGCGAATCCTGTGCAGAAACCTTGATTCGACTTAACCGGATGGCTAGGAGGGGCGGCCTTGCGCTAGGGTGAGCCGACATCCTATTTACAGGACAACGATCCAGAACCGATTCTGCCCGATTTGCTAATCTCCCGGCGCCGGAATCCCATCTTTCAATAAGGGATAATCCATGAAGAACCCCGTCGAAACCTACATGAACCTCGTTCCGATGGTGGTCGAGCAGACCAATCGCGGCGAGCGGGCCTACGACATTTTCTCGCGACTCCTGAAAGAGCGCATCATTTTCATCACCGGTCCGGTCGAGGACGGCATGGCGACGCTGGTTTGCGCGCAGCTTCTGTTCCTCGAAGCGGAGAATCCGAAGAAGGAAATCAACCTCTACATCAATTCGCCCGGCGGCGTCGTCACCTCGGGCATGGCGATCTACGACACCATGCAGTTCATCAAGCCGGCGGTGGCGACGCTGTGCATCGGCCAGGCCGCCTCGATGGGCTCGCTGCTTCTCACCGCAGGCGAGAAGGGCATGCGCTTCGCCACGCCGAACGCCCGCATCATGGTCCACCAGCCTTCCGGTGGCTTCCAGGGGCAGGCTTCCGACATCGAGCGCCACGCCCAGGACATCATCAAGCTGAAGCGTCGTCTCAACGAGGTCTATGTCAAGCACACCGGCAAGAGCTACGACGAGATTGAAAGGACGCTCGACCGTGACCACTTCATGACCGCCGACGAGGCGAGGGATTTCGGCCTCATCGACAAGGTCATTTCGTCGCGTGAGCCGCTCGAAGGTATCGCCACATAAGCCCGGCGGCAGTTGGACAGTGGGAAAACACGCTTTTGATGGCGCTCGCGGCATTTCGGCCACAATTGGCTGTTCCCTCGACGGGAGCAATTGCCTACGTTAAGCCTATATTGATTTTCGACGGCTTAGCTTTGTGCGGGGTTGGTGCGAATCATTGCGACGTTTTCTGATATGTGTTTCGTACGGAATGCGTTGCGGGAGCCGGAATACTGGCGGCGGCGATTTCCCGCGATAGATTGAGATATGCGCCCTTTCAACCAGACCATCGGCGGGCGGCTATGAAAGGACATGAGAATGAGCAAGGTCGGCAACAACAGCGGTGATTCCAAGAACACGCTTTATTGCTCGTTTTGCGGCAAAAGCCAGCACGAAGTGCGCAAGCTGATCGCCGGCCCGACGGTGTTCATCTGCGACGAATGCGTCGAGCTCTGCATGGACATCATCCGCGAGGAAAACAAGACCTCGATGGTGAAGTCACGCGAGGGCGTGCCGACCCCGCAGGAGATCCTCAAGGTTCTCGACGACTACGTCATCGGCCAGCCCTACGCCAAGCGCGTGCTGTCGGTCGCCGTCCACAACCACTACAAGCGCCTCGCTCATGCCGGCAAGAACAATGACGTCGAGCTGGCGAAGTCCAACATTTTGCTGATCGGCCCGACCGGTTGCGGCAAGACGCTGCTTGCGCAGACGCTGGCCCGCATCATCGACGTGCCGTTCACGATGGCCGATGCGACGACGCTGACCGAGGCAGGCTATGTCGGCGAGGATGTCGAGAACATCATCCTGAAGCTCTTGCAGTCGGCCGACTACAACGTCGAGCGCGCCCAGCGCGGCATCGTCTACATCGATGAAATCGACAAGATCTCGCGCAAGTCGGACAATCCTTCGATCACCCGCGACGTGTCGGGCGAAGGCGTGCAGCAGGCGCTGTTGAAGATCATGGAAGGCACGGTGGCCTCCGTGCCGCCGCAGGGCGGCAGGAAACATCCGCAGCAGGAATTTCTGCAGGTCGATACCGCCAACATCCTGTTCATCTGCGGCGGCGCCTTCGCCGGGCTGGACAAGATAATCTCGGACCGCGGCCGCAAGACCTCGATCGGCTTCGGCGCCACCGTCGCTTCGCCTGAGGACCGCCGCACTGGCGATGTTTTCCGCCTGGTCGAGCCCGAGGATCTGTTGAAGTTCGGCCTCATTCCCGAGTTCGTTGGCCGTCTGCCGGTCCTGGCGACGCTGGAGGACCTCGACGAGCCGGCGCTGATCCAGATCCTGACCGAGCCGAAGAACGCGCTGGTCAAGCAGTATCAGCGGCTGTTCGAGATGGAGAATGTCGACCTGACCTTCCATGAAAATGCGCTGTCGGCGATCGCCAAGCGCGCCATCGAGCGCAAGACCGGTGCGCGCGGCCTGCGCTCGATCATGGAAGCGATCCTGCTCGACACGATGTTCGAGCTGCCGGCGCTGGAAGGCGTGCGCGAAGTGGTTATTTCGGAAGAGGTGGTGTCCGGTAACGCCAGGCCGCTCTACATCTATTCCGAGCAGAAGGAAAAAAAGGGCAACGTCAGCGCCTGACGTGAGCCCTTCAGTGGAATTCTTCAAACGGCGCCGTGAGGCGCCGTTTTGTTTTGCGGACGGGCCGACTTATGATGAACGGATTGTGACAGATGGGATGAACGGTTTCGTGTTGACCCTTGATCTTTGCCCCCCGTGCCTCCAACTAACTGGGGAAGGCCGGGGTGGCGAATTCTGTGCTGTAAAACTCCCGTTACAAACGGTGGTAGGCGGAACGATCCTCGGTCGTTAATATGAGATTCGCGGTTGGCCGATTGGCGGTCGCGACATGAAAGGTTCGACAATGGCCAAAATATCCAGGGCTCCCAGCGACGGCGTCTTCGCAGTCCTCCCACTGCGCGACATCGTGGTGTTCCCGCACATGATCGTTCCGCTCTTCGTCGGGCGTGAAAAGTCGATCAAGGCGCTGGAGGAGGTGATGGGTCAGGAAAAGCAGATCCTGCTTGCGACCCAGATGAATGCCGCCGATGACGATCCCGAGGCCGATGCCATCTTCGACATCGGCACGCTCGCCAATGTGCTGCAATTGCTGAAGCTGCCGGACGGCACCGTGAAGGTGCTGGTCGAAGGCGCTTCGCGCGCGAAAATCGTTTCGTTCACCGACCGTCCCGACTTCCACGAGGCCCGCGCCACGGCGCTGGTCGAACCGGATGAGGAAGAGGTCGAGGTCGAGGCGCTCGCCCGTTCCGTCGTCACCGACTTCGAGAACTACGTCAAGCTGAACAAGAAGATCTCGCCCGAAGTGGTGGGTGCCGCCAGCCAGATCGACGACTATTCCAAGCTCGCCGATACGGTTGCCTCGCATCTTGCCATCAAGATCCCCGAGAAGCAGGAGATGCTGGCCACGCTTTCGGTCAAGGAGCGGCTGGAAAAGGCGATGGGCTTCATGGAAGCCGAAATCTCCGTCCTGCAGGTGGAGAAGCGCATCCGTTCGCGCGTCAAGCGCCAGATGGAGAAGACCCAGCGCGAATACTACCTCAACGAGCAGATGAAGGCGATCCAGAAGGAGCTCGGCGAGGGCGAGGACGGCCGCGACGAGGCCGCCGAGATCGAGGCGCGCATCAAGAAGACCAAGCTCTCCAAGGAGGCCCGCGAAAAAGCGGAAGCCGAACTGAAGAAGTTGCGGACGATGTCGCCGATGTCGGCTGAATCGACTGTCGTGCGCAATTATCTCGACTGGATCCTGTCGATACCGTGGGGCAAGAACTCCAAGGTCAAGCAGGATCTGGCCTTCGCGCAGAACGTGCTCGACACCGACCATTTCGGCCTCGACAAGGTCAAAGACCGTATCGTCGAATATCTCGCCGTGCAGAGCCGCCAGAAGAAGCTGAAGGGGCCGATCCTGTGCCTCGTCGGACCTCCCGGCGTCGGCAAGACCTCGCTCGGCAAGTCGATCGCCAAGGCGACCGGCCGCGAGTTTATCCGTATGGCGCTGGGCGGCGTTCGCGACGAGGCCGAGATCCGTGGTCACCGGCGCACCTATATCGGCTCGATGCCCGGCAAGGTCATCCAGTCGATGAAGAAGGCGAAGAAGTCCAACCCGCTCTTCCTTCTCGACGAGATCGACAAGATGGGCCAGGATTTCCGCGGCGACCCGTCGTCGGCCTTGCTTGAGGTGCTCGATCCCGAGCAGAACTCGACGTTCATGGACCACTACCTCGAGGTCGAATACGACCTGTCGAGTGTGATGTTCGTGACGACGGCGAACACGCTTAACATCCCTGCGCCCTTGATGGACCGCATGGAGATCATCCGTATCGCCGGCTACACCGAGGACGAGAAGATCGAGATCGCCAAGCGTCACCTGATGCCCAAGGTGATCCGCGATCACGCGCTGCAGCCGAAGGAGTTCTCCGTCGGCGAGGACGCGATCCGCGGCATCATCCAGACCTACACCCGTGAAGCGGGCGTCAGGAGCCTGGAGCGCGAGCTGATGAAGCTCGGCCGCAAGGCGGTGACAGAGATCCTGAAGACCAAGAAGAAGACGGTCGACATCACGGCGGGCAATCTCGCCGATTACCTCGGTGTTCCGCGCTTCCGCTTCGGTCAGGTCGAGGCCGACGATCAGGTCGGCGTCGTCACTGGGCTTGCCTGGACGGAAGTCGGCGGCGAATTGCTGACGATCGAAGGCGTCATGATGCCTGGTAAAGGCCGCATGACGGTGACCGGCAATCTGCGCGACGTGATGAAGGAATCGATCTCGGCGGCGGCCTCCTACGTCCGCTCGCGGGCTATCGATTTCGGCGTCGAGCCGCCGCTGTTCGACAAGCGCGACATCCACGTCCACGTGCCCGAGGGCGCAACGCCCAAGGACGGACCGTCGGCGGGTGTGGCGATGGCGACGGCGATCGTCTCGGTGCTGACCGGCATCCCGGTCAGGGCCGATGTGGCAATGACCGGCGAGATCACGCTGCGCGGCAGGGTGCTGCCGATCGGCGGGCTCAAGGAGAAGCTGCTTGCAGCGCTGCGCGGCGGCATCAAGAAGGTGCTGATCCCGGAAGACAACGCCAAGGATCTGGCGGAGATTCCGGACAACGTAAAGAACGGTATGGAGATCGTTCCGGTCGCGCGGGTTGGTGAAGTCTTGCGCCATGCGCTGGTGCGTATGCCGGAGCCGATCGACTGGGTCGAACCGGCCAATGCGCCGGCTGCGGTGGATGGCGGGGACGACGCCGGCAAGTCACTTGCCCATTAGCCCCGGCTAAAGTTGCAATGCACAAGAGAGAGCCGGGCCTAGAGCCCGGCTTTTTCATGTGAAAAACCCCGGAATTCCGGGGTTTTTTCGACTCTTTTGACGCTTTTCGACTTGGTTGCGGAAGCGCTTCTTTCTAAAGTCCGTTTCCTGCCGGATGAGTCGTACGTTCCGGTTTCTCATGGAAGGGAATTTTTATGAACAAGAACGAACTGGTGTCCGCTGTCGCCGATGCCGCGAGTATTTCGAAGGGTGACGCGCAGTCGGCGGTTGATGCGGTGTTCTCCGTCATCACCGGCGAACTGAAGAAGGGCGGCGATGTCCGGCTTGTCGGCTTCGGAAATTTCACAGTGTCAAAACGCGCCGCCTCGACCGGCCGCAATCCGCAGACCGGCGCGGAAGTGCAGATTCCGGCGCGCACCGTGCCGAAGTTTTCGGCCGGCAAGGGCCTCAAGGACGCAGTCAACTAAGCGCCTTCTTACCCTTTTCAGAGACCAGAAAAGCCGGGCATTCCCCGGCTTTTCCTTTGCACCCGCTTTGGCTGGACGGCTCTATGCCGTCGGCGCATCCGCGCGCATCAGCCCTTCCTTTTTGAGATCGGCCCAGAGTGCTGGTGGCAGTTTCGCGTCGAGCAGCGACCGGTTGCTTTCGACCTCGCTCGGCCGCTGGCCGCCGGGGATCACCGACACGACCGAAGGGTGCAGCAGCGGAAATTGCAATGCCGCCTCGATCAGGCGCACGTCGTGGCGTTTGCAAATGGCCTCGATGCGCGCGACGCGGTCTAGGATGTCCTGCGGCGCCTCGGAATAATTGTAATAGGCGCCGGGCTTCGGTCCGGTTGCCAGGATGCCGGAATTATACGGCCCGCCGAGAACGATGCCGATGCCGCGCTTCTGGCATAGCGGCAGGAAGGATTGCAGCGCCTCCTGCTCCAGCAGCGTATAGCGCCCGGCAAGCAGGAAAAGGTCGAAGTCGCCACGCTCGGCAAGTGTCTGGGCAACCTGCCATTCGTTGATGCCGCCGCCGAATGCCTTGATGACGCCCTGGTCACGCAAGGCCAGCAGCCCGTAATAGCCCGAGCGCATGAACTCCTCGATGCGTTGGTCCGAGGCCTCCTTGCTGCCATGGGTGAAGATGTCGAGATCATGCACGAAAAGGATGTCGATGCGGTCGACGCCGAGGCGCTCGAGCGAGGCTTCGAAGGAGCGCATGACGCCGTCATAGCTGTAGTCGTAGACCTCTCGGCGCGACGGCGTGTCGAAGAACTTGCCGATGCCGGTGCGTTGGTCCGGCGGGCAGGCGCGCATGATGCGGCCAACTTTGCTCGACAGCACACAGTCGTCACGCCTTTTCGAACGCAGGAACGGATTGAGCCGCGTTTCCGACAGGCCAAGCCCGTAGAGTGGCGCGGTGTCGTAGTAACGGCAGCCGACTCGCCAGGCGGTCTCCAAGGTGGCGTTGGCATCCTCGTCTGAGACAGCGCGATAGAGGTTTCCCAGCGGCGCCGTGCCGAAGCCGAGTTCCGTGAACGCGATGCCGCCATTGCCGATGCGGTCGAAATGCCGTGTCTTCATGTCCTGCCGTTTCCTCACTTCCGCAACTGCCATGACACTATCACGCCTGGGGCACCGCAAAAGCACTCCGAGCCATTGGACACGAATTTTCACGGTGATAGCATGAGCAAAAACAACCAGTTCGGGGAAAAACGTGGCCCAAACATTCAGGCAGGTCTCCGGTTCCAATGCTGGCAAAAACCTGTTCGGGGTTGCGCTCGACGAGCTTGGCACTGTGGTGGTTCGGATCGGCGAGAGCCGCATCGACGCCGCCGGCCAGACCAACATGGAGTAGGCGTCATGCGCTACGAGCTGATGCTGCCGCACCAGATCCGCAAGGCGATCGCCGAAAACTGGCCGGTCGTGCTCCCGCTCGGCGTGCTCGAATATCACGGTGAGCACATGGCCGTCGGCATGGATACGCTGGCAGTCGTCAAGATGCTGGAGCTGTTCGAAAAAGAAGCCGACATCGTCATCCTGCCGCCGTTCTACTATGGCGCGGCGAGCTACGCGGTGGCGCCGCCGGAGGGCAATGGCTCGGTTCAGGTCGGCGGCAATGCCTTGGCGCCGTTCGCGGATGAACTGTTCTACAGCCTGCTGCGCATCGGCTTTCGCAACATCCACGCCATCATCCATCACCAGACCGAGAATTTTGTTGCCGGCATGCCGACCGATCTCGCCTTCAAGACCGCCTGCCGCCAGGCGATCTTCCGTTTTCTGGAGAAGGAGCGCGGCGAGGGCTGGTGGGGCTCCGAGGCGATGGCAGGCTATTATGCCGAACATGCCGAAGGCGCCAATTTCTTCAACTGGATACAGGTGCATCCGCTGATGCCGGCAGCAATGAACGGCCAGTATCCGTTCGATCATGCCGGCATCGGCGAGACGTCGCTGATGCTGGCGCTATGCCCGGAAGCGGTGGACGCCGGCCGCTTCGCCGACAATACGGGATGGTACACGTCGACCGCCCCGGACGCCTCGGCGGAACTGGGGCAAAAGGGCGTCGCGATGATCCTCAAGCATTTGCGGGCGATATTGGCGGCCTAACGCGGCTCTGCCTTCTCCCACAAGGGGAGAAGGGAAGAAGGAGCCGCTACTTCACCGCGCCCGCGGTCATGCCCATGATCAGATAGCGCTCCAGCGCGATGCCGATGACGGCAAGCGGCGTGATTGCGGCGGTGGCCAGCGCCGCCATCGACCACCAGTTGATGCCTTGCGAACCGGTCTGGCTCGCCACCATCACGGGAATGGTCTTGGCGTCGGTCGAGGTCAGAAGTGCGGCGAAGAAATACTCGTTCCAGCACAGCACCATCGCCAGAATGAATGCGGCAACGATGCCCGGCAGCGCAATCGGCATGACAATGCGGAAGAAGGCGCCCCAGATCGACAGGCCGTCGACGAGGGCTGCTTCCTCCAGTTCGACCGGGATCGAATTGAACTGGTCGCGCATGATCCAGATGACGATCGGCAGCACCATCAGCGTGTAGAGCAGGATCAGCCCGATGCGGGTGTCGAGCATGCCGACTTCCCGGTACAGCACGAGAAAGGGCAGGGCGAGCACGACCGGCGGCAGGATCAACTGCGACAGGAAGAAGAAGGAGATGTCCTCGTTCTTGAACCAGGCGAAGTGATAGCGATAGCGGGTGAGGCCGTAGGCCGCGAGGCTGCCAATGGCAATGGCGAGGCTCGATGCGCCGACCGAGGTGATGACCGAGTTCATGAAGCGCTTGATGAACTCGTCGCGCACCGTCGAGGTTCGGAAGATCGAATCCGGCGACAGGCCGAGCGAGCGCCAGCCCTTCCAGTCCGGCCGGAAGTCGACGAAGGGGATGAGATGGCCCTGGGTGACATCGACCGCCGTCTTGAACGAGGTGGTTATCGTCCAGTAGATCGGGAACAGGCAGATGAAGGCCCAGAACACCAGCGCCCCATAGATGAAGACGCGGTTGGCGAAAAAGCTCGCCGGCGAGCGGATTTCGGAAGCGGCATAGTCGGTGGTCTGGACGCTCATGTCGCCGCCCCTATCAATTGACGTTGCGCACGAAGCGGTTGGCGAATTTCAACAGCCACGTCACGAACACGATGATGATGATGAGGTAGGCCATCGCCAGCATGGTGCCGTAGCCGACATTCGAGCGGTCGCGATACTCGCGATAGATGAAGCTCGACACGGAATCGGTCGCGCCGCCCGGGCCGCCCGAGGTGACGGTGATGATGATGTCGGCAAGCTTCAGTTTGAAGATGATGCGCAGGATGATCGCCGTCACCGATACCGGCAGCATCAGCGGGAACGTGACCTGCCAGAAGGTCTGCCAGGCATTGGCCCCGTCAACCCTGGCGGCCTCAAGAACCTCGCGCGACATCGCCTGAAGGCCGGCGAGCAGCATGATCATCATGAACGGGATGAAGGTCCAGGCATCCAGCACCATGATCGAGATGCGGGCGGTGATTGGGTTTGAAAAGAAGGCGGGGTTTTCCCAGCCGAGCTGGCGCGCCAGCGCCGCGGCTGGCCCGAACCGGTATTCCATCAGCGATTTGCCGATCATCCACGAGACGGCGACCGGCGACAGCATCAACGGCATGAGGAAGACGACACGGAAGAATTTGCGCGCCCTGATCTGTGCGTTGAGCAGCAGGGCAAGGCCGAAGGCGATGACATATTCGACCAGCACCGCAAGCACATAGAGCACCATGTTGAACAGCGCGTTGCGGTAGTAGGGATCGGCCAGCATCTGCCAGAAATTGTCGAGCCCATTGAACTTCCGGCCGGAGAAGGAACTGAGGTTCCAATCGGTCAGCGCGATGTAGAAGCCGAACAGCGTCGGGAAGATAACCATGACGATGGTGAACAGCAGCGCCGGCAACAGGAACAGCGCGCGCTGGCCGTCTTCGCCGCGCGTCAGCACCTGGCCGACGCCGAGTGCTATACCCCACAGCACATAGGCATAGACGACCGGCCGCCAGGTCTCGAATCCGATCGTGTCGACCTCTGTCTTGTAGAGGATCTGAACTGCGATCACTGCCAGTAGGCCGAGGGTCGCAGCAGCCATCAACGCCCGACCGAGCCGCTTGCGGCCCGGCGATATCAGATCGGATGGAGCGGCGTTTGCCGGCCACGCATTGGTGGACAAAGTCTGGTCAGCCACGCGTCTCGTCCGTTCACTGAAAGCTTTTATGACCGGCTGGCCGGTCAAGATGCAGTCCGGCGGCTTTGCGTCGCCGGACTGCGGTTCCTAGAATCTCAGCCTAGCCAAGCGAGGCCTTGTAGAGCTTGACCTGGTTTTCGCGGCCGATCTGGTCGGTCAGCTTCTCCCAGGCGGCTGCGATGGCGTCGGCGCCTTCCTGCGCCGTCATCTTGCCGGCGAATGTGTTGGCCAGAATGTCCTCGGCGGCGCTGTAATATTGGAAAATGCCGGGGATGCGTGGCTCGATCGCGGCGTTCGGATGGTTGTAACTGTCGGCCTCCGATTTCAGATACGAGGTGATGAAAGCCTCGTCGTAACCGGCCGCCACCCATTCCGGAATGTTGAAATGCGAGTTGCGGTAGGGTTGGAAGCCGGACGGATATGCCGCGCACCAGAGCGACAGGTCCTTGCCGCCGAGATGGGCAGCGGCAGACCACGCCGCCTTCTTCTTCTTTTCGTCGCTATCGACCCGTGCCATGACGTAGACGCCCCAGCCGAGATAGGCGCAGTTCGGCGCATAATTCGGGCCGCTTGCCAGCTTATCCCACTGGCCGGTCTTGGAATTGTAGACGTCGTCGGAGCCAGGCAGGATCGAGAAGCCGGTGACGTCGCCGACGACAGAACTGTCGTTGGTCTTGACGTTGGAGCCGACGTCGCCCCACCAGGTGACCATCGAACCGGTGCCGGCCAAGAACTGCTGGAAGGCGGTGGTGTTCGGGTCGGCGTTGATCTGATCGGCAGGCTCGGAAGGCAGCGCGTCGATAACGTCCTGGATCGCCCGCACCCAGGCTGGATTGTTGATGCGCGGCTTCATCGTGTCGGCGTCGAACAGCCAGGCCTTGTCGTCGGGATGCTTGGCATAGGCGCTGGCGCGGCTGCCGAGGAAGTAGAACCCGAAGCCGCCCCACGCCTTGGGCGCGTCGAGATAGCCGAAGACGTCCTGGCCCTGGAACTGCTTGCCCTTGAGGAACTTGGTCACGGCCTGCACCTGCTGCCAGGTCTTCGGCACGCCCCATTCACCGCCGCCGCCGCCGTCCTTCCACGCCTTGGCGAGGTCGGCATCGGCAAACACGTCGGTGCGGTAGTTGAAGTTGTGCGCATCGCCGTCGACGGTCACGCGGTACTGCTTGCCGTCCCAGGTGCCGACCGGTGGCTGCAGATAGGCCACGACGTCCTTCATGTCGATCTGGTCCTTGACCCAGTCCGGCATTTCGGAAGTGAGGCCCTTGCCGCAGACATCGCCTTCGAACGGCGCGCCCATCTCGATGATGTCGAAATCGACGGTGCCGGTGGCGATCGACTGCTGCAGGCGGGCGTTGTAGTCCGCCTGCGCCAGGTCGATCCAGTTGATCTTGGCGCCGGTGTAGGTCTCCCAAGGCTTCAGGAAGCCACGAAACAGCACATTGTGCAGGTTCTGGTTGTTGAGCCCCATGAAGGTGAGCTGGACGCCGGCGAATTCGCCTTCCTTGACGTTGGCTTTGGTCGCCTCCAGGCAAAGCTCGCCGACCTGCTGGAAGTCGGCATCGGTCGGCTGGCCCTTGCCGACACCGGGGATCTGCAGGATCTGCGCACGCAGCTCGCTTGCGGCGGAAGCCGGGCGCGTCAGCGCGCCCAGCCCGGCGCCGGAGGCCGCTGCGATCGCGGCCATGCTGGCCGCGCCTTTAAGGACATCGCGGCGAGTCGCTCCCGCGCGCATAAATTGGTTGTAAAGGCTGACTTTCATTTCGTTCCTCCCAGAATCTCAATGGTAATTGTTTCGGGTGTTTGGAGCGCTGGACGTGTTCCCCAACAACAGCGACTCGTGGAAATAGCGGCCCAAGTTTTCCTCCGCGACACTTTGATTTCCGTGGCCCGGACGAGCGTGCCGGCGCGCCCGGAACAGGGTCATAACCCGAGCCCTTTCACTATTCTCACAACCAAGTGCCGTGTCAACGAGAATGGGGTTTTTTATCTATAAAAGACTGACTTGCCCTAGCCGTTTGCGTTGTTTAGCTTCACCGCAACGAAAGGGGGGCCCATGGCTCAAGTCGCGATCAGCAATGTGGCCAAGGCGTTCGGAACCGTCAAGGTCCTGCACGATGTCAGCGTCGACATCGCCGACGGGCAGTTCGTGGTGCTGGTCGGTCCTTCGGGGTGCGGCAAGTCCACGCTGCTCAGGATGGTGGCGGGGCTGGAGACCGTTTCCGGCGGCACGATCGCGATCGGCGACCGTGTCGTCAATCATCTGCCGCCGGCCAAACGCGACATCGCCATGGTGTTCCAGAATTACGCACTCTATCCGCACAAGACGGTCGAGCAGAACATGGCCTTTGCGCTGAAGCTGCGGAAGACCGATCCGGCTGTGGTCGCCGAGCGGGTCAAGCGCGCCGCCGATATCCTCGACCTCAATCCCTATCTCAAGCGCTATCCGCGCCAGCTCTCGGGCGGGCAGCGCCAGCGCGTCGCCATGGGCCGCGCCATCGTGCGCAACCCGCAGGTGTTCCTGTTCGATGAGCCGCTCTCCAATCTCGACGCGAAGCTGCGTGTGCAGATGCGCACCGAGATCAAGGAACTGCACCAGCGGCTGAAGACCACCACCATCTATGTCACGCACGACCAGATCGAAGCCATGACCATGGCCGACAAGATCGTCGTGATGCGCGACGGCCGCATCGAGCAGGTCGGCGCGCCGCTGCAACTGTTCGACCGGCCGGCCAATCTGTTCGTCGCCGGCTTCATCGGCTCGCCCTCGATGAACTTGCTCAAGGGCGTGGTGCGCAAGGGCGACAAGCCTGTCGTCGAGATCGCCGGGACGCCGTTCCCTATCGCCGCGAACAGCGCCGTGGAGGATGGCCGCAAGGTAGTCTACGGCGTACGGCCCGAGCATCTCGAAATCCACCCCGACGGCGTGCTGGCGAAGATTTCCGTCGTCGAGCCGACCGGTTCCGAAACGCTGGTGTTTCTGCGTTTCGGCGAGGGCGAGATGGTGGCACTGTTCCGTGAGCGCCACGACTTCAAGCCGGGCGACACGCTTCACCTGAAACCACGGCTGGACCAGGTCCACCTCTTCGACGCAGAGACCGGCCGTCGTCTCTAACACTTTGAATTTGCGCATGATCTTATCCGAAACCGACATCACTTTTCGGGATCACGCGCCAGGCTTCGCATCAAAAAGACCGTTCGGGAGGAATGCCATGCTCAAAGGGATCAATCCGCTGCTCAATGCCGACGTGCTCCAGGCGCTGCGGGCGATGGGCCATGGGGACGATTTGATCATCGCCGACACCAATTTCCCCTCCGATTCGGTGGCGCGCCAGACCGTCCTCGGCCGACTGCTGCGCATCGATGCGCCGGCCGCGGACGTGGTCAAGGCGGTGCTGTCGCTCTATCCGCTAGACAATTTCGTCGACGATGCGGCCGCCCGCATGGAGATCGTCGGCAAGCCGGACGAGATTCCCGCAGTGCAGAGGCAAGTGCAAGACGAGATCGACGCGGCGGAGGGCAAGCCATGGCCGATGATTTCGGTCGAACGCTACGCCTTCTACGAACGTGCCAAAAAGGCCTATTGCGTCATCCAGACCGGCGAGCGCCGCTTCTATGGCTGTTTCGCCTTCCGCAAGGGCGTCGTTCCGCCGGATGCGGAGTAGGGAGATGCCAGGCAAGCCTGTCGTCATACTGGGCGTCTTTGTCGCCGATACCGCCTATCGCGCCGCCCGCCAGCCACGCATGGGCGAGACGCTCCTTGGAACATCCTTCACGCTTGGCCCCGGCGGCAAGGGCTCCAACCAGGCGGTTGCGGCCGGCCGTCTCGGTGCCGACATCACTTTCCTGACGCGCCTCGGCGTCGATCCCTTTGCCGATATGGCCAGGCAAACCTGGGCGCAAGCAGGCGTGAAGAGCGCCGTCATCGACACGCCGGAGAGTTACACGGGTGCGGCTTATATTTTCGTCGAGGAGACGACCGGCAACAACGCCATCATCGTCAGCCCCGGTGCGGCCATGCTGATTTCGCCCGACGACATCGAGGGCTACGCCGGCCTGATCGGCTCGGCCGGCGTCTTCGTCACCCAGCTCGAGCAGCCGATCGAGGCGGCGCTGCGGGCGCTGGAGATCGCGCGCAGGGCAGGCGTGACGACCATCCTCAATCCAGCGCCGGCGGCAAAGCTTGCTGACCGCATCTATACGCTTTGCGACTATGTCACGCCGAACGAGACCGAGGCCGAGGAACTGACCGGTATCAATGTGTCCTCCATCGACGACGCCCGCCGCGCCGCCGACAGTCTGCTCAGCAAGGGCGTCGGTTCGGCGATCATCACGCTCGGCGAAAAAGGCGCGCTGCTGCACACGGCCGATCGTTCCGACCATGTTCCCGTGGTCAATGCCGGCGCGGTGGTCGAGACCACAGGGGCGGGCGATGCCTTCAATGGCGGCCTGGCGGCAGCGCTCGCCAAAGGCATGGAGCCGCTGCAGGCGGTGCGCTTCGCCTGCGCCGTTGCCGGCATTTCGGTCACCCGGCCCGGCACGGCGCCGTCGATGCCGACACTGCAAGAGGTCGAGGCATTGCTCGCCAAGGGGTGAGGCCGCGCAGCCTGGCCGGCGCTCTCTACTTTAGTCCGTTCCGACCACGGTGACATATTAGCCACAGTTAATATGAATCGGCAAACCTATCTTGCGTCATTGGCATAGGTGTCCCGTAATGGATCACTGGGTCTGGCGCCGCAATTGCACGGTCAGCAATGCCGGGAGGCAACCTTGACTTGGCAATCGGGGGGTAACTGGGGGGCCCGCCGCTTCGCAAATGGAGCGGCGGACTTTTTCACGGCACCACACCATTAGAAGCTGCCTACGGATGGGAATGGCTGTGTTTTACAATGCTCGCGGGGAAGTACCTGTCGCGCCGAATGAGGCGGATCTAGCTGCGAACGCCGGACAATTGGCGGACCTCTGCCCGCAGCGCCTGTAACTCCGCGAGGATGATGGCCTGATCGCTGTGCAGCGTTGCCCTGTCGGCCGATTCTACGGCTTCATGCTCGGCCTCCATTGCCGAAACGATCACGCCGATGAACAGATTGAGCACGGTGAACGAGGTCGCGATGATGAAAGGGATGAAGAACAGCCAGGCGGTCGGATAGACTGCCATGACCGGGCGCACCACGCCGTCCGACCAGCCTTCGAGAGTCATGACCTGGAAAAGCGTGAAGAGCGATTCCGGTATACCGCCGAACAGTTCGGGAAAGGACGAGCCGTAGAGCTTCGTCGCCATCACCGCAAAGACGTAGAACACCAGCCCGAGCAACAGCATAATCGAGCCCATGCCGGGCAGGGCGGTGATGAAGCCGGCGACGACACGGCGCAGCGACGGAACGATGCTGATCAGGCGCAGGACCCGCAGGATGCGCAGCGCCCGCAGCACGGAGAGCGAACCGGTCGCGGGGATGAGCGCGAAACCGACGACGAAAAGGTCGAAGATGCGCCATGGATCGCGGAAGAAATTCGTCCTGTAGACGACCACCCGGATCGCGAGTTCGAGCACGAAGACGCCGAGGATCGCGCGGTCGATGGCTGTTAGAAGCGGGCCAAAAACAGCAATCGCATCGGGCGAGGTTTCGAGGCCGAGCGTGACGGCGTTGATCAGGATCAGGACCATGATCGTGAGGTCGAAATGGCGCGATTCGATGAGCGATTTCAGGGCGTCCAAGGCTTCTTCTCCGTTAGAGCATCGGACCCAAAGTGGGAACCGGGTTCGGGAAAATCCAATGCTCAAACGCATATGACAGGCTTGGAACGCAACAAATACAAAAAGTTGAAACTTTCAGGAAACTGAAAGTTTCGAGATTAGCCGAAGCACCCCTCCACTTCGTCATCCCAGGGCGGAGCAAGGAGCGAAGCGACGCGGCGCAGACCCCGGGGATCCATGCCGTTACCTCGCGGCAGTGCTCCTGCGGACCAGAACCGAACGCTACCACCCCGTTCCGCGAAAAAGCTCGAACCACTCCGGATTGGTCTTCTCGATCAGGTCGATCTTCCACTGGCGCGGCCAGCGCTTCAGCGACTTCTCGCGCTGGATGGCGTCACGAATGTCGAAATGTTCTTCGTACCAGACCAGACGCTGCACGCCGTAGCGGCTGGTGAAGCGCGAGCCTTGGCCGGATTTGTGCTCCGGCATGCGGCGGCCGAGATCGTTGGTGACACCGATGTAGATCGTGCCACGCTTCTGGCTCGCGGTCATGTAGGCATAGCCGGTCATGGTTGAAGGGTAGCTGGCGCAGTGGCGGATACAAGCGCCGTTCTGAGCCGCTGCATTCTTCGGCTGATGTCACGGCATGGATCCCAGGGTCTGCGCCGCGTCGCTTCGCTCCTTGCTCCGCCCTAGGATGACGAAGGCGCGGGGGCTTACGGCTAATCGCAGACGTTGGAGATTGGCAGCTGGAGGCCGGCCGACAGCGACCGTCGACAGGGCTCAGTCGAAGAACCAAATCCTCTGTGCGCATAAAAACTAGGCCGTCCGTGACCTCCAGCGTGACAGGTCGGAAATGGTCTTCTGGCCCGCTGCAAAGCGAATCACTGCTCTATGTCGCTGTAGGACCGCATTTTTCTACGGCAGCGCGAAGGATGAACCGGCACACAGCGATCATCTACCAACTCGCCAGGAACCATGCGGGGAGCAGCGGGTTTGGCTTGGATGCCGACACGTTCGGTCCACCATTCTCCAAGGAGAATACGATGACATTAGCAAGCAAGACCACAGCAGTTGCCGCGGCGTTGGCTATGCTGGCTTCCCCGGCAGTATCCCAGACGAGCTCACCTGCGCCCGCCGCACCTGCACAGGATCGTGGCTCAGAGCCAGCGCCAGGAGTGAGCGGGCCAACCGAAGACTCCATGCGCAATATGATGCGTCAGATGATGACCGAGATGCTGGAGGAGAGAATGCAAGAGCATCGCCGGCCCCGAGCAGAACGACGAGGTGGCGACCGTTGGCATCGCGATTTCCGCAGAGGTCCGCATGACGGGCGCCGAATGGGAGGCGGGATGATGCATGGCGCACGGATGCGAATGATGTTCGCCATAGTGGACGCCGACGGCGATGGTGCGCTTTCTCAAACCGAAGTTCAGGATTTCATCGGGCGGATATTCAACGCCGTCGACGAGAACGGCGATGACAGCGTCGACAGGGAGGAAATCCGATCCTTCTTCCACGGAGGTGCCGACGAAACGGGTGAATAAATCACTGCAAGTCTTGCGCGTTCCTGGACGAAAATTCGGGAAAGGAAATTCGGAAATGGCTGGTCTCGTTGGCAAGTTTGTCGAGAAAACCCCGGCGCCTCTAGCGCTTAAAGTCGGGCCTTGATGTCCATGGCCGCGCCACAATCCGCCGACATGCAGTCGGTTCTCCACAACAACATTCAAGCTCTGGTTGACCATCGACGAGAGCAGGAGCAGCATCGGGCGTTTCAAGATCGACTTGCCGGCGTCATTTCCCGTTTCGCGGGGAGCATGGCATTCGTGTACCTGCACCTTTCAATTCTGATCGTCTGGGTCGTGCTGAACCTTGGAGCGATCCCGGCTGTTCCACCCTGGGACCCAAGTTTTGTGATATTGGCAATGGTAGCTTCGGTTGAGGCGATCTTCCTGTCTACCTTTGTACTGATCAACCAGAACAGAATGGCTGAGCTCAGCGAGCGCCGCGCTGAGCTGGATCTGCAAATCAGCCTGCTCAACGAGCATGAAACCACGCGACTGATCGAAATGATGTCCGCCCTGACGGAGCGTTTGAAGGTACCGACGCCAGCAGATGACGAACTGCCCCAGCTAGCTCAGAACGTCGATCCTCAAGCGGTGATGAGCCAAATCGAACGGGTCTCTGAAAATCAGACCAAGCGCTAGGATTTATCGAGTGCCAGTCGACACCAGTATCCGAATTGCCGGTCCGGCATTCAGAGATCTTTTTCATTTCCAATCAGCTAAGTGATTGAAAATGGCGCGAGTGACGGGGCTCGAACCCGCGACCTCCGGCGTGACAGGCCGGCACTCTAACCAACTGAGCTACACCCGCGCAAGACGAGCACGGTCAGCCGTGTTCGTCGTTGGGGCGGTGGATAAGGCGTAAGCCACCGGGTGTCAAGCGGAGCGCGACAGCATAACAGCAAACAGGAGAAGGTTTTTTGACAAGCCGAATTTTGATGCCGAAAATGATCAGCGGCGAGGGCATTGCGCGTTCATTTGGCCTTGCGAAGCTTGCCCTAACTGCTTAAAGGTCCGGCCCGGAGCGGGCGATTAGCTCAGTTGGTAGAGCGCTTCGTTTACACCGAAGATGTCGGCGGTTCGAGCCCGTCATCGCCCACCATATAACTATCTGATATTGAATGCCCAATCCGGAAGGGCTAGCGCTAGTTTTCTGTTTGGTAGCGTCGTCAGTAGGCAAATAGTAGGCGCACTCTGCGTCGTGGTCTCCAATCTGGTGTCTCTTCTCGGCGTCATCTCAGCAAACCGAGAGTTCCAATAGTCGTTCGCAATCGCTGAGCCTACGCTATGCGCAATCCGTCTACCGCCACTGACTGGGACGAGGACATGCCACCAGAGAAACGCAACCAACATCCCAGAAGAGCCGGAAAGTGGCCCAGCGATGTGGCTGTGCTGATGGATGCTAGATGAAGAAGCAGGACGACGATGGCGGGCGGTTCCGGGCTTACTTAGCTGACAGGCAGGCAGACGCCTGGATGGAATTCCTCATGACCGGACGACCTACTGCTCTCGCTGAGTATCTGCATTATCACGGTCCCGTCGACACTGACGTTAGAGCAGCCCTCATTGCAACTCTTCGTGCGCCAGCTCTTGAAAATAAAGGCGGGCGAGATTCGTGGCGTGACTATCAAACGTTTGTCGCCATCAATGTGATCGTGACTTCCGCCGGCGTTAGCAAAACAGAGGCCTGTCGCCGACATGCCGCCGAGTTAAATCAGGAGCTTCGTAGGGTAGAGCTGCAGTATCAGAGAGGAGCCAAAATCTTCAGCGCTGAGTCCGACCTTTTTTCCGCGCCCGACCCTAACGAAAAATAGGCCCCAGTACTTCTTCGTGGAAAGCCAGAGCCGATCACGATTATTCAATAGCTCCACTTTTCCACCGTCGGAGCTCCAAATGCTTGATCTTCCTTCAGAAGGCGACCGTAACCCATCTCCAGCGACCTTTGGTAGATACATCCGCCGGTGGACGAGCGGACGTGACGTCATTTTTCACGGTACTTGCTACGCAACGCGCATTCTTACTGAAGGCCGGTTTAGGTTCTCAGGAGCCGGCGGTGAAGCCGTCTCCTTCACGCGCTCACCAGAGGTGGCTGCGTATTGGGCATTGCTTCGCAGACCAAGCGGCGAGACTCGGGGAGCCGTTCTGGTATTCGATCGCGTCGCGATGAAATCGCGTTTCAAACTTCAGCCCGTTCACCATCCGATTTTGAGTACGCATCCGTATCTGAGGGACGAGACGGAAGAGCGCGTCTGCCGCAGAGATACTGATCGTTTACCACTGCTCCTCTTCGCAGTGATCTGGGAAACAGGTGACGTAGCGCCTAACCTGCCAATGTGGGTGCTGTGATGAGCTCTTTATCCTCGCTACATTCAGACACCACACCGACTTTTCAGCAAGCTCCGAAATTTCTCCGCCGAGAAGAGGCAGCTGCCCACGTCCGCGAACGATGGGGCATCCCGTGCGCAGTCGCGTGGCTTGCGAAATTGGCAACGGTAGGCGGCGGCCCTTTGTTTCGAAAGGCTGGACGTTTTCCGATCTATGCGACCAGCGATCTCGATGACTGGGCGAAATCCAGAATTAGTGAGCCGGTTCGATCGACATCAGAACTCGACGCTCTGCGGTCATTGAAGCCATGAATATCCAGCGTTCGATGGATGCGCCGGCCGAACTGGTGGACAGCTCAAAAATATCGTTCAGTGTCGTTCGATCGAGCAGGCCCAAAACCCTCACTAAGGAGTTTTGGCTTGAAGAAGGCGTGCTTCAAAAATGTGGGGGAGGTGTCCTTATCGAGGGCAGAGTTGGGATTCTCAAGGTTGACGACCTTCAGGATTTCGGCGAGGCTTTGCAACTCCTCGGACCGAATTGCGCGCTTATTTACGGGCTTCCGAAAAAAGCTCCGGCGATGCTGACTACCCGTGACGCCTGGTTTAGGTCGCCGGATTCAGAAAACCTTCTAACTCGTACGTCAGACATGTTCTCGTGGAAGGAGGGGCCGGGGATCTTGATGTTGGACTACGATCCTGAGCCCGGCGAAGTGCTGGATTGCGAACAACTCGTTTCAGCTATTCGTGGCGCTGTTCCCGGACTAACGGATGCCACTATGCTCTGGTATCCCTCGGCTTCATCACACATCGTTAACGCCGACACCGGCGAGGATCTGACAGGGTTGCGAGGGCAACGACTGTACCTAGCGGTCAGCGACGCTCGCGACATTCCGCGCGCAGGCAAAGCGATTGTAGATGCGCTTTGGCTCGCCGGGTTCGGTTACGTGAACATAAGTAAATCTGGCCAACTCTTGCTGCGAACAATTGTCGATGGGACAGTCTGGCAAACAAATCGGCTCGACTTCGCCGCTGGGGCGTCTTGCAGGCGGCCGCTTGAGCAACGCCGCGGAAAACCCGTTATTATCCCAGGCGAAAACCGCATCATCGATACAAGGCTCGCCATCCCAGACCTAGAACGCAATCAACAAGAAGAGCTGAAGGCAATTCTCGCAAGGGCACGTGCCGAAAAGGTGCCAGAGGCTTCGGACATCCAGAAAGCATGGGTCGAGGCCAAAGCTATTGAGATCGCAGGATCCGAGGCAGACGACGCGTCACTTTCTATCGCCAAGGATGTCGCTAAGCGTGCGGTTCAACACGGCACGCTGTCCGCCAATTTTCAGATTGTGGTTGTGGAAGATAGCGTGGAGAAGCCGATTACCGTTGGCGAGGTGCTGGCTCACCCAACCCAATTTGACGGCGTGCTAACTTTGGACCCGATTGAGCCTGGATATGACGGCGGCCGGCTAGTTGGAAAGCTCTTCCTGCAGGGCAGTCGACCCATGCTATTCAGCTTCGCTCATGGTGGGCAATCATATCGGCTTCTTCGACAGCTGCATGAAATCGAAGTCATCAAAGGCAAAGCTCGGGACACGGTCGACGCAACTCTGGCGGTTCTGCGTCATCTACCTGAAGTATTCGATCTAGGTGGCGCACTTGTAGTCATCGAGGGCGGGCATATTTTCCCGCTCGACCAGGCTGGAGTAGCACATTTGCTAGGTGGCGCTATCCAGTATTATCGGTTGGCGGCCTTGAATGACGGCACTTTTAAGAGGGTACTGGTTGATCCACCGGACCCTGTAATCAAACAATTGCTCTCAATTGGCGAACGACGCCATGTCAAACCTCTCAACGCGGTCATAACGGCTCCAACGCTCAGGCTTGACGGAACAATTCTGGCGAGCCCCGGTTACGATGTCGAAACACGTTTGTTTCTTGACATACCCGGCGTGCGAACTGACGACATCGCCGAAGTCCCGACCCGCAATCAGGTGAAACTGGCGCTCGCTCAGTTGTTGAAGCCGTTCCGAGACTTCCCATTCGTCACCGCTGACGATCGAGGCGTGTTTCTCGCTGCCCTTCTGACGGCGATTCTGCGCCCATCGTTGCCAACTGCGCCTGCCTTTGGATTTGATGCACCTGTCCAGGGCAGCGGCAAAACGCTTCTTGCCAGCTGCATAGGAGTATTGGCCACCGGCGAACCACCCGCTGTCTATGCGCATGCGGGAGGCAAGGACGACGAAGAGGTCCGTAAACGAATTTTCGCGGCGCTCTTATATGGCCGTCGGGTCATCGTGTGGGACAACCTGGTTGGCACGTTCGATTCTGCCGCAATGGCTGCGGCGCTGACAAGCAGCAGCTACACGGACAGGGTCCTAGGCCGGTCGGAAACGATCGCGGTTCCAAACAGGCTGTTGCTTCTGATGACCGGGAACAATTTGACTTTGACGGGTGATATGGCTCGACGAGTTCTGACTTGCCGCATCGACCCCAAAACCGATCGGCCATTTGCTCGGGAGTTTGACCTCGACCCGCTCGAATATGTCCTGGGCCACCGCCAAGAAATGGCGGCCGCAGGGCTCACCCTTGTGCGGGGATGGCTTACCAGTGGCATGGGCCGAGCACCCGGTCGGATGGCTTCCTTCGAGAACTGGGACGATCTGGTGCGTCAAACTGTGGTTTGGCTGGGCAGGTCTAGTCGAGATGGAGAATTCGGCGACCCTATGAACGTAGTGATCGCCGCCCAGAGCGCCGATCCCGACTACGAAACGCTGACGGAGATGCTCACGGCGTTGTCGGAAATTTTTGGGAGTTTCCCCTTTACTGCGGGGAAGGTATTAGAGGCGGTACTTCCCTATCGAGACGCCCCAGGCGGCAGTTCAATCGCTGGAGCCAGGCTGGCTGAAACCCTACGGGAGTTCAGCGAGAATGCCACTCGGTCAGCAAGGAGCCTTGGGCGAGTACTTAGATATCGTGCGGGCCGCGTAGCAAGTGGCAGGCGGTTGGAAATGTCGACCGATCTCCACGCAAAGACGCGGCTTTGGCGAGTTGTCACAACCGAGTGAGCGAGAAAGCTTCATTCACGCGCCTGAGAAGTGCCCTGATAGTCTAGGTGGAATGCCGCTTCAAGTACGGCGGGGTTTGCGGGGTTTGCGGGGTTTGTTTTTGACCCAATCAAGGCGATGCCTTTTTCGTGACCCAGCAGATGTCGACCTAGATGACCTCCCGCCGAAAACGCCCGCAAACCCCGCAAACCCCGCCCTGCGACATTCGCCCGCGCAACCGCCGGCCTTTGGCTTTCCGCAGAAGTGTGGTACTATGTTACCACAGTTCAGCGGTTCGGCAGAGTACCTGTTAGGCACCATGCGACACGGCGCGAGGGGTGATGGTACCCGCTAGTGCACTGGCTGCGCCCAGTGCAGCTTACGTGGACGTGCCGAGGCGTAGAGATCGCAAAGTTTTGTCCCTTGCCCTTCAAGAGGGGTTGCAGCTGTCTTTTCGCGCTGAAACCAGCGGTGCAAGGGTCATCCATCAGGTCGTTCGGATTGAGCTTTGACTGATGGGCGGGAGAGGATCGGGACGGCCACCAGGCTTTGGTGCCGACACTGTCGAGGGGTATCCCTCGATCGATGTGAACTGGGTTCGTCGCGCTGGATGCTTGATCCCAGGGCGACATATTTTCGTCAATTGGCGAGGGTCCGGCGGGAGCACTTTCTGGCTCAGCATGCGAGCACTTCCTGGCCGACTAAGGCTCACGTACTGCTCCGGCCTGACTGACGTAGATTACTCCGTCGGGTTGGAACATGTGCCCTGCCACTTTGGTGGCTCACGGCCGCTCTTCATCTGCACGGGTGTTGTCGATGGCCGACGATGCGGCCGCAGGGCTGCCAAGCTCTACAAGAAAGGGGCCTACTTTTTGTGCCGGCACTGCCACCGCCTGACATACAAGTGTCAGCAGGAGCGCCCTTGGGATCGAGCGGCACGTAGGTCGGACAAAATCCGGAAAAGGTTGGGCGACGAAGGTGGCATGTACGAGACCTTTCCGGAGAAGCCGCCACGCATGTGGTGGCGAACTTACTTCCGGCTGTTTGACAGGGCGATGGACGCCGCAGCCGAGGCCGAGGCTGCGCTATTGGACCGATGAGGACATCGCCTGCATGCGCCGAGGCGACATCGGACGACTAGTCTTCCGTCAGCAGATCGACCGGTCTGACACCGATCGCCTCCGCGATCTGCCAAAGCGTAATCACGGTTGGGTTCCTCTTTCCCATTTCCAGCCCGCTAACATAGGCGCGGTCGACGCCCATCTTGACCGCTACCTCGTGCTGCGTGAGGCCGGCTGCGATGCGGCAGCGCTTCACGTTCTTTGCAACGAGTTGACGCATGTCCATCTGGCATGCGTGGCGAATTGTGAACTTTAGTGCGACGAACTATAGTGCACATCTTGTTCGAAGGTTGGGGCGGCAGAATAGGGAATGGCAAGGAGCAGCAGGGCAGCAAAGCGCATTACATCGCTGATAGTGCCAGTGTTAGTGTTGGTCGTGTATATCGCGACTTTAGGCGGCGGATCGGCGTTCACCACGCTGCTGACAGAAGGCAGAAGCGCGTGGTTTGGTCTTTCCGATCAGGATACGGTTCAGGCTTATCTGGACGCGGCTGTGGAGGATCGAGGCAGTTACGCGATGCATCTCTGCCACGATGGCGTCTGCATCACCCAGGCTGATTGGGCGTGCGGGTTTGTTACCGTATGGCTAGGTGGCGAGAGCGAGGAATATGATAGCTTCGATGACGCAATTGAGGATTGCTTTTCAAAATTGATCCGGGTGGTTCCGGTTGGCGTAAAGCTAATACAGTTGCAGCGCATTTGCGGTCAGCGATTCATGACCTTCAGGCCGAGGTTTGCAGGCAAGACGGCTGAAGATTGCGAGGCAGCGGGCGGCCAATGGGGAGTCAAAGTAGCGCCTCGGGCTGATGCGGCTCTTTATCTTGCTACGGCCGGTGTCCGCCAAGGCGTGGAATAGGATTTGAAAGCGCATGAGCTCTTTACCCCCATTCGAGGTCGCGACTTCGCCGGTACTATTGGCTCGAGACCGACACGCTTCACCGGCGGACGGCGTTTGTGCGATGGAACTTACCTCCTTGCTTGCCGGAGGGCGCTTCTCTGACCATCCAGCGAGCGTCTGCCCAGTCATATCTTCGTACGTACGTACGCTGAACGACAACATGCCTGACAGTGGCAGGTCGAGCTTTTTGCCCCTCCTGCCGCGTCTAATTGGAACAAGGGCCCAAGAACAGGAGCAAAGACGGGAAAGAATGCTTGCGGTGGCTGGTGCAAAGGTCTTTGCAGCTGATGCGCTGGATGCAACTGGGCGTCGCCACTACGCGGCATACCTTCGCAGGATCGAGGACGCTAACCCACCGCTCGAAGGCGTGTCGCGTATCTACCGCCACCTGCACAGCATGGAAGGTAGATCCGAGCCTCACAGCCCCGCTGGCCTGGCAATGGTGTCAACATACCAAGCATGGCGTGGATTGTTAGTTGCATTTCGCAAGCCCTCCACACGCCTGGACCTTGCACCCGATCAAGATTGTGGCATCTGGGCTGGCTTCGCCGCGACGAACGCCCATGCGGCCGGAGCGGTGGATATCTGGCCCAAGGCGCTGACACTCATCGAGCAGCTTATAGATATCCCGGCAGAAGCATGACTCGCTAAAGGGCGGCCGCCTGGCGCGATCGCGCAGCGGGGAAGTAAGCGTAGAAAGTCGTACGAGCGACGCCAAGCCTCTTTGCGATCTCTGCAACTGATATGGTTCCGGCCTTCAGCATGGCGGTGCCTGCCTCAATATCAGCGTCGCTGAGCTTTTTTCGGCGTCCGCCTTTTCTGCCGCGGGCGAGAGCAGCTTTGAGCCCTTCCATCGTTCGCTCGCGATTGAGATCGAGAAAATACTCCGCCATTGCCCCATGCATCTGCAGGGCAAATCGTCCATGTGCGGATTCGCTGTCAAACTGCTCGGTCAAGCTCTGAAACTTGATCCCTTGGCGCCGAATCGTGTCGATCGTTCGCATCATCTCCACGAGGGATCGGCCGAGGCGGTCGAGCTTCCAGACTACGAGAACATCGTCAGGCCTAAGGAAGGCGAGTGCGGCATCGAACTCTGGACGCTTCGTGCCAGCGCGGCCGGACTTCTTCTCTTCGAAGATCTTTGTGCAACCGGCCTTTGTCAGCGCATCGCGCTGCAAATCCAAATTCTGGTCGAGGGTCGAGACGCGCGCATATCCTATGAGCATGTACGGGATTCTAGGCCAACACCGTTATCCACACAATAGAAATCAGGACATATTTTCCGGACAAGCGAGTGCGAGAAAGTTGGTCGATCGAGCGTCGGCAGAAGCGTGTACGGAAAACGGTCGATTTGCAGACACAATGGCAGCTATGCGCCGCCAGAAGAGAACTCTGGCCGCCGCTATGTGACGAAGCTGCCTATAAGGAGACTCCGCCGGAACTCACGGTCGTGACCCCGAGCCGACCTTCGTGTCAGCACGGGTATGGCCGCTTCGCGCCTCACCTCGGCCGTTCAAAACGCCTTGGCTGCAGCCCAAAAGCTGACTTCAGAGACAGCAAGCTGTAGGGCGACGTTGCGCTAGGAGCCGATGTTCTGCGGCGCCTCGATGAACGTCTTGTTCGTGGCCGGCAGCGGACGGGCGGCTTTGCAGCGTCGGAACGATAGCGGACCTGCGGCCCGGATTTTGGAGGCAGACTACTCCCCGCAATGCCACGCCTTCCAACTGGTAGCCCAGACACCGGCCGACTTATATGTCTGCACAGGAGCGCGGTGAGGTCGCCACACAGAACGGAACCATCTTCCAGAACAGAAGAAGATTTCCGTCGTCCGGTACCGGACTGACCCCGAGACGTCCACGAAGCTTGCCAGATCAGGGGATGCTATCGAAAGAGGCGCAACCCTTCGGGCAGAATTCCCTAGAGGACGATGCGGGCAAATCACCCCGCAACGAAAGGCGCTCCCTTGCTCAATTGGCAGAAAAGATTCGCATTCTTCCCCAAGGGAATTTAGAATACCAAATCTAAAGATTGCCGCGCGAAAGTTGGAGGGGATTTCATGCGCGCATTTAATGTCTGCGCACCACGTGAAGTTTTCTGTTTTTTCGGCTCCGCCTTTCTTGCCGTTTGGATGACAGCATCTGCTCACGCAGATTTCTGGAAAGATGCGGTAAACGTTATTACCGATCCGCTTAAGTTGGATGCCGGCACTGAAAATCTGATCCATGCCGTGGAGCGCGCGGATCTGATGCTCAAAGATCTCAAGAAATCTTTGGATGAGTCCGGGAAAACGATCGACAAGAACATACGCGAATACCTTGTCGGCGTAGACTCGGTCATCCAAAAGACGTTTGTTCGCGGCGAACTAACAATATCGTCGGCCTTTAAACAGGTCTCTGATCTCGAGAAGAGGATAATGGCCGATGCAGGCAGATTTGTCCGATGCTCCGCGGCAACGGCCTTCGATCAAATGCAGGTCGCATTGGCGAAAGCACTGAACACGGTCGGCGAAACCCGTCCTCGGTTTGTACTACTTGGATATTTTGAACTCGGCGCGGTCGAGCTGACACCCCAAGACATCACGAACCCTATTGAATCGTATGATCGGCTGAAGACCGCGGCGTTTCTGCGCTTGAACGAACTGGAACCTTCCAGCGAGGCGAAATACGTAGAGTTCATATACGGTGACATGCAGAGAGTAGCAGAGTTGACCAAGTGTCACTATGAGGACGTGAACGATCTTAGCCTAAGATTACAGCGCGATATTTATGAGTACAGACGCCTTCACCAAGTGTGGGCCGGTTTAGTTCAATAGGAGAAAATCGTGCGATATCGAGCCATCATTATTATTGGCGGGGTCGCTGCGTTGGGTGGATATGGATTGGCGGTAGGTCAAGATCAGCCCACGTGCACTACAGTGATGGATTGCGCGCAGAAGGCAATGGAAGCCTCCTTTCAGGCGAAGATCGCAATTCGCATTGCCGTCCCAAAGGGCGCTGTAATGGCGTTTAACCTAGAAAGTTGTCCCGATGGTTGGCAATTGTTCCAGCCACTCGTTGGAAGGTTCGCTCTTGGTGCCGGGGCGGACGTTACCAAGCGGCTAACGGACCGCAACCTTGGGGACAGTGGAGGAGAAGAGCAGCATACGCTTACAGTTGCAGAGTCGCCACAGCAAGAAGTGGAAATTGCTGGAGTAGCCAATCAAAGCAGCGTAGATCGTTTTAACGCCGGTGGAAGAAATTATTGGGTGATAACAAGAGGCAGTGAGAAGTTTCGTACAAATGGCGGAGGCCAGCCGCATAATAACATGCCTCCTTTTCACGCATTAACATATTGTGAGCGAACCTAGCAGGATGTTGAAGAAGTCAGTCGGGCTGGCAAACTGACCTGCCACTGAGTTTTTCCTCCACTTGGAGTAGAGTCCGCTCTCGAATGAAGGACGGACGAATGAAGCGGATGCGGTCACGGAAGAACAGATCATCGCCGTGCTCCGGGAGCACGAGGGGGGGTGCGAAGACGGGCGATCTGGCGCGCAAGCACGGGGTCAGCGAGGCGACGCTCTATAACTGTAAGGCAAAGTAAGGCGGCATGGACGTGTCCGACGCCAAGCGCCTGAAGGCTCCTCGGGAGGGGACTCATGTGTCTTTGAGCTTCAAAGGACTGCTTTCTGCGGCGTCGGCTCTGGCGATCGGCCTTCACTCCGGAATTTCGGACGCAACAGCCGACAGCTTCGACTATGGCAACTGCTCACCTCCTTTGCGCTCCGAAGCGAACCAGTCGGATCCCGAAGCTGCCTGGAACGTAGATAGGAGGGTGTTCGTATCCGAGACAGTCCGGGCGGACGGGCGACGCTTCAAGATCGTCGGCGACATAGTGGAACTCTCCCCGGAGCTCTTCCCGTCCCTCTACCGGCAGGACGGCCAGTACCTTGAAGATGTCGCAGAGATCACGGTCGAGGCCCGCGAAATCATCGTTGGCATGCCCATACGGCTGACGTCCGGCGCGGTCAGCATGACCGCGGATCGCGTCACCTTCAAATTCGACGGGCTGGTTTCCTTTGTCAGGCCCCCGGCCACCGCCAACCAGTCACTGAAGATCCTGACCGGCATACTGGACCTGAGCTCAGCGAGGTCTAAACCGCTGCTGTTTGCCTCGACCGACTGGACACCACCCGCCGAAGGGCCGCGGTGGAACGCACCCGGCAAGACCAGCCGGAGCGTCGAGATAGCGGCGGGAAAGATTTTCCCCAGGATGGATGCTGTCACGGCTGTAGCGCCAGAGGCCGCCAAGACCTTCATCGTGAACCTCACGCTGGATGCTTCGAAGCCCGACGGCGACTGGTCGAACGCCTACACGGTGAGCGCGGGATCGGTTGCGGACCAGGCGTATGCACAAGCGTTGCGCACGAAGCTTGAATGGCCCGATGCCACGGCGATGAAGCTTCAGCGGATATTCTCGCTCGACCCCTACGGCACCGCGACCCGTGACTTCACTGCGAGAGCGGTGACGAACTTCAGGGAGGTGTTCGCAATCAGGGCGTCGAAAATGGCGGAAGCGGGCCTGCTGAGGCTGGAGCGAGCCAATATGACCGAGACCGACCTGTTCGGGCTGGCATCGACGTCCGTGCCGATGACCAGCGTGGCCGGCCGACTCGACCGTTTCAAAGCCATGCTGGCAACTCTCTACGGCACCGATGGCGACGGAGACTCCGGTCTCATGAAACTGTGGGACGAGCAGGCTGCCATGGCTGGCGTCGCCGCATCAGTGGACGCGGAGCGCGTCAAGGACATCCAGAAGGACATTAAACGGAAAACGGACGAATACGCCGTGCTCGCAGCTACCATGGAGCAGAGGGAAAATGCCTTGGCCAACGTGGAGGCACAAATCTCGGGCTTGGATGCCCAGATGCAGAACCGCGAGACCCACCTCAGGCAGATATTTGAGGCGGAACAGGAAGACCGCCGGGCCAAAGGGGAACAGCTCAAGGCGGTGCAGACGGCCGCGGCCGTCGGCAGCGTGATGTTTCCGGCCGCAGCGCCTGTCCTCGCCGGGGCGTCGGGGCTTTATGCTGCAAGCGTCGAGATCGGCGATACGGACGATATGCCGACCATGATCGCAACGGTCCAGGGCATTGCCGAAAGGCATGCGGCCATCGTCGACCTGTCTTCGAAGATCAGGAAAGACTGGACGACGGTCAGGGGGGATTTCGGTCAGGCGGTCGACTATGTCCGGAAACGCGGGAATATTGCTGGCGAGGACAGGAAGAAGTTCGAAGGCTGGAGGAAGGCCGTCGAATCCGTCCGCTCCAATTCCGAGAAGCTCTACAAGTCCCTTGAGCGTCCTGCATCCGGTGAGAAACTGCAGTTCGACCGGGAGGATGCGGCAAAGGACGCCGAGATGGTCAAGCTGCTCGGGCAGAGGAACGACGCGGTCAAGGTCCAGCAGTCACTGCAGAATGAACTGATCGCGTTGAGGAAAGATTTCGATTTCAGGGCGACCGAAATCCTTGAAGGCGAGGCAGTGATCGCCGAGCTGCTCACCCTGCAGCTTGCGAACGACGAAGCAAGGCTCAGGTACAGGCAGCTGTCGGACTGGGCGAGGAGGACCCTCATCCGCGATCTCGCGAGGGAAGCCTCCCTCCTGAGGCGGTCCTTGGCTTATGCCACAGGCAACCAGGTCGAGCTGCCACTCGACGCACTGCTATTTGCGGAAGGGGACCTGGTCGAGAGCTACGGCACCCCGGCTGAACCGGCCCAGCTCGAATCGGCGCTTGCCGATGCCCGCAAGAAGAGGGCGGCGATGTATGGCCTCCTGCTTTCACAGGCTCAAACCGCATACAATGACCTGAAGGACCAGAACCGCTGGAACGTGCCGACCCCGATCGTGTTCACGGCGGACTACAAGGCCACCGCGGGCGATTCCGGCCTGCTCGCGCGCCGGAAGAAATTCCTCGATGACCTGAACACTGAAATCGAAGGTGCCATTGCCGACGTCGACAGCCGGACCTCGATCAGGATTCCATTCGAACCCGACCTGATCGGCACGACCGAAGGCTCCGTGCTCCTGGGCATCAACATCGCCAAGGTGACATTCGCGGCCGAACCCGAAGCCAATCTGGTGCTGAAGGTCGACCATCCGCGGTTCGGCGCAATGAGACGGCCCAACGGCTGCGTGATCGTCGGCGACCTGGTGAATTCGGGACCTGAAGGCAGTGAACTTGGATCGGTATCATGGCCGACAACCGTTCCTTCGGGAGTGAACCCCGACTGGCAGGACACGATAGTGTTCGCAAACCAGCTGGCCCGGATTCAGGATGCGATGTTCCCCTTCTTCACCGGCTACCGGATGACAGTCGAAGTCCCGGAGCCGGATGAATGGTCGACACCCCCAAGGATCGAGGCGATCGAAGTCCAGTTCATTGTGGCGAAGCCAAATTAAGGAACGGAAAGATGGCGGCAGGGAGGTATTTGCTGAATGCGGGTTTGGCTTCGGTTCTGGCCTTTGCCGCCGGCAAGGCGCTGGCAGCGGAGATCAAGTTTTCTGACGTGGTGCAGAACATCGCCGACAACACTATCGTGATTGAGGTCGATGCGGACGATGTGCTGGTGTTCGACGGGGGAAATGTCGACCTTGGCGGAAAGAACCTGCTGATCAACGCTCCCAGGCTGAAGGCGATCGACATAACCGTGGTGAGGTCCTTCGACCCGGAAGTCCGGCCGCCTACCGTGGAAGGCGAAGCCGCCCAGGGCCAGGCCGGGGCCAATGGCGGAAGTTGGGGATGTACGACCCTCAAAATAGGTGGTTTGTTCGGCACAATCACCGTTTGCTCAAGAGACGGCCAAATTGGGCAGACTGGCAACACTGGTGAAGGCGGACGCCAAGGTGCCCCCTCCGGAAAGATCGTGATTACTGCAGCCGCTATTGAAGGAGACGGCAAACTTGTAGTCATCGGGAACGGCCAGTCAGGCGGAAAGGGGCAACAAGGCGGAAAAGGTGGCGACGGCGGTAGAGGTGCCAATGGCACGAACCGCGGTGGCGACGTATTTTGCAACGGCTCTCAGACTCCACTGAATGGCGGGGCTGGGGGACGCGGCGGACCCGGAGGCATAGGAGGAACCGGAGGCATCGGAGGTGCCGGCGCTGAGATTGTCCTGTCGTCTGCGCTGCAGGAAGCGACCCGGACGTATGACACGATCGATCTTGGATGGCTCAGTTCGATGGAAGCTGCCGAGGCGGAGAAGCTGGCTTCCGTGCGCCTGATGGTTGCCGCGCCCGGTGGACTGTTCGGTATCGGAGGGGAACCGGGGACACCCGGCGACGGCAAGGCCGGAGGAGACCCCGGGAAGGGCGGTCATTGCGGTGGCGGCTCGGATCCGGGAGCGCCGGGAAGGCCGGGGGACCCCGGTCAAAAAGGTTCCGACGGATCGTTGGGTCCGGCGGGATCGATCAGGTTCGAATAGGCCCTATCCTCGGCAGTCCAGGGCGGCTGCCATGGTATCGCAACGCCGAACGCGTTCAATCGCTCCCGACAAGCAATCCGCTTCGACGTTGCGGGCGACCACACTCGATCTGAGTTGCGCGTTCCAGCCAAGTTCCGAGGTTCAGCGAATCTTTTCGGCACACGTAAAGATCGAGCTTAGTTGTTCTGCCGAACCTTTTTAATGTACTCGATTGGATGGCTTCGTCGCGGGCAATGTTTGCTTACGGGAGATGACAAAGCTCGGTTCTACGACCGACATTGGAGCGCAAAGCCGCCCGGCCGGTTCAGGCCGCAAGCAGACTGGCAGCTTGGAAAGCTACAGTGCGGAAGGCTGTCGCTAGCACGCGGTGCGTAGCTGCACCACGTGCTCCACCCGAGATTGCAGTCCGTTTGATGCGAACCGCTCCACGTGAGCTGAAAGGAGAGCCGGCGGTATTTCCTGCAGTCTGGGGGCAGGAAAAGGAGTGCATGACAACTAAGGAAAGCGCCCAGCAGATAGTAAAACTTGCGAACGACCTGAAGAAAGAAAACAAGGATCTCGTTAAGCGGATCGAGGGCCTAGAAGAACGGATAGGAAAGATGCCGCAAAGCCTAGCAAATTCGATGGAATTCGTGCTCAGGGCGAGTAGCCTTGGGGAAAACCGTCATGAAGCCTATGCCGAGTGCGAAGAGCTTGGCACCTGGGATACAACGGGCACTCACAAGCGGCGGTAGGCCCGGTCTTTCTGGATCCCACACAGTCGGCCGAACCGGGTCCCACAACACGAATCCGGTGAGCGTCTTATACGAGCGACTACATGCAAGTCAGGGCATTCGCCATTTGCATGCTGCTCAAAAGGTAGAAAGCAGCCCGGAAACCGCACACACAATCAGGTTAATTTGAGTTCAGGAGGCCTTTGCAAGCCCATTGACGGAGCCTCGAGGACGGCTGCTTCCAGGATGTCCAGCGGCCGTCGAGAATCCTGATCTTCTCCGACTGAGCCGAGCCGACATGCTACCGCCTCAATAATGTCGATGTCTTCAAGACGGACCGTGCCTTCGGAAGGACCCTGACGCCGTCTTCCGAAGGTGACGAATAATCGCCGTCGTAGGTACAGCCCGGAAACCAGTTCTCGGAAACATTCCGCGACATCGACCAGTAGCGGCCGTAATGGACACCGTTCCGCCTGCGCTTTCGGCGTTGCAGTCGGCAGGGAGGACGACCAAACCTATGTAACGCAAGACCATGGCGGCGACGGCAATGGCTGTCGGTCACCATCGTTTCTACACACGACAATCGCTTTCGAGACCAGGTAAAGTTCATTCTCTTGGTGATTGTAGGCCCCGGCCCCTCCTATTGCATGAGTCGAAATCTGCGCTGAGTTGTGTTCTGATGCATCGATCCGTTGTCCGAGTCTGGGAAGGGTGGGGACATGGGCGCTGCGTTCGATTTGGACTCGATCAGTTCGGCGTTTGCCAAGGCTGCACTTGACCCGGGACTCTGGGGATCGGCAATGGAGGCCGTCTCGGAGGCTACTCGGAGCTACGGCGCGATCCTTTTTGACGCGAACAATCATTTGCCCGGCATCCCGCGCGGCCGCACGTTAGAACCCTCGTTTGATGAGTACGTGAGAGGCGGTTGGATCAACAGGGACATCCGCTACCGAATAGCTCCCGTCCTTCACCAACGAGGTGCCGGTGTCGATCTCGACATCGTCTCGGAAGCCGAAATGGCACGCCATCCATATTATCAGGAATTCCTTGCCCCCTTCGGGTTGCGTTGGTTTGCTGGGGTGAAGGTGGCTGCAGGAGATGACCTCTGGTGCCTCTCGATCCAGAGAACGATCAAGCAGGGTCCGTTCAATCGCCGGGAACTTATTGAACTGGCGGAGTTGTCGAAGCGGCTGGGAACCGCGGCCGCCTTTGCCAGTGCTATCGGCTACGGCCGGTTGGAGGCAGCATGCGACGCATTCACCGCGACTGGGACGCCTGCTGTGATGTTGGGGCGCGATGGTGCCGTTGTCGGGATCAACGGACCGGCCGAGGCCCTGCTGGACCAGGATCTCAGGATTGTATCCGGGCGGCTTGTTTCCGGGAGCAGGAATGCAACCGATGCCTTTGACAGGAGCCTGAACGAGTTGCTGCGGACCTGGGGCTTGGCCGCAATGATGCCGCCTGTCCAACTGCCGAGACCGCATTCCGGAGGGCGTCCGCTGCTGGCTTACCTACTGCGGCTGCCGAAGGTTACCCACAATTCCCTTTCTCCCTGCCAGGCCGCCGCGGTCTTCATCGACCCCGACATTCGGGCGAGGCCGACGGAGACGGTTTTGATGTCCTGTTTCGGGCTGACCCGGGCCGAAGCCAAGCTGGCTGGGATGCTGGCCGGGGGAGATTGCCTGCTCGCCGTAGCTGAGCACCTCTGCATCACTTATGAAACCGCCAGGAACCAGCTGAAGTCGGTCTTCGCGAAGACCGAGACCCATCGCCAGTCTGATCTGATGGCCCTGCTCTCGAGGCTTCAGGTGGGGGCGCATTAGCAGCTTCACCCAATTGGGTCATGCGAGCGAGGCCGATCCCGCTTATCGTGTCCTGATCTCGCGCTTCACCCTCGAGGGTGAAGCGCGAGATGGCTTGGGTCCTTTATAAAGGGCCAATCTTTCGCGGACCTTCAATGGAGGGTGGCATGAATATTCAAGTTCTAATGGCATCAGCTGTTCTTACCTTGTTTCCCATTTCGTTAATCGCCCAAGAGGCGGCTAGCGGTTCGATGGAGATTCCGACCTCATCCTCAACCTACGATGCCGGGTCGACCACTGTGGATTCGACATATGCGACCACACCTATCGGTGACGGAGTGTCCGTCGGGCTGGGGAGCTCAACGATCCTCAACCAGCCCGGCATAGGGGGAGACGGCCCGGTTCAGGGAACGAATAGCGGCAGCACCTCCGACACGTCGTATGGCGGAACGGTCATCATCGAGTTCGATTAACGGGGATCAACGCGCCATAGACGGGGGAATACAGGCATGCCGAGCATTACCAAATTCACTTCGGCCGCAGCGGTCATGGCGCTTATGATGGTCGGCACTCCGTCCCTAGCCAAGGCGGAGATAGTCGGCACCCTTACGATGGGAATTGTGGTCGACCAGATTTTCAGCCAGCTCAACGGTACGATCAACAAAGCCGTGGCCGAGGGCGACTATCTGCTTGCCCGCGCCTCAATGGAGGCAAAAGACGCCATCGAGGCCTGGCGGCTTGCAAACACGGATCTAATCAACAAGACCTTCAACGAGCTGAACGCCACACAGAGGGAAATCTTTGCGAAGGCAGACGCCTTGATGACCCAGGCGAATGACCATGCCGCCAACAGGCTCGAGACCATCCAGCAGATTGGCGAGAATGCAAACCAGATCATTGCGGACATCCCCATAATCGGCGGCAAGACGTACATAACCCGGTATGGGCCAAGAATTGTCGTCGGAGGGTCGGGTGAGACCATATTCACGGTCAAGGGGATCAGTTTGGGCGAGGCTGATCCGCAGCTTACGATCGGGACGACTTTGGTGCCGAGGATTTCCCTCACGCAGCAGGAAGCCCAGTTCGCCTTGTCAAATCTGTCTATCCCGGTCGAGGAGAGGACAATCAGCCGGCAGGCGCTCAAATTCAGTTACAAGGTCAAGTCCTCGAATGTCATCCGCTACCTGTTCGGGGCCAAGGAAGTCGTTGACCGGGATCTGGCGTTGATCGTGTTCCCCAAGGTTTTGGCAACGTATGACTATTCGACCGTCGTCAGGAACGACGTCAGGGTCGACGAACCTTATACCGCAGCACTCGGCCAGTTCAAAGCGCGCAACGACCGGGTCTACAAGGTGGCCAAGCCCAAAGAAGGTTGGAAATGGGATCTCGAGAAGCCCCTGAAAGTGTTGCAGGGGCACGGCGAGGCCGGGCGATGCGAAGGTACAGACATTAACAAGTCCAGCGAAAGTGGAATATCCGTCTTCGCCCGACTGGATGAGATCAGGGAGAGTAAGAACTTTTTTGGACTCGTCAAGAAAGATGGCTATGTCTCGTGCTCTCTCAGTGGGACCATCTACAAAATGGTCCCTACCGAAAATCCCGGGCCTGCTAAAAAGGGTGATATCGTCTGGCACAGTGACCTGCCGCTCGACCGCCCCGACAACACCGTCAGGATGACGATGTTCGTCAAAACGTTCGACAACAGGGATCTTACTGTGGACGGTGATCGTTCGGACAAACTGTTCAACGCGAAGGTCTCAGCGGGCCACTTGTTGGTGACGCCAAAAATCCCCGACGACATTGCTGAATGACCAGGTTCGCGGGGCAACCATGAAAGTGCGCAAACTGTGGTGTATCGCGGTGCTGGTGCCGTCTTTCCTGGCGAGCGAAGCCCGAGTGACTACTTGTTCCACGTGTCGTGTCAGAACGCCAACCTTGTGGTCGAATGGAAAACAGGTGACATCGACCCAGGACGCGAGTTCCTCAGGGTTTCAACCGGTACCAAATATCCCGACTGCATGGTTTCGGATTATGACCAGGCGAGTGACGGAAATCTGCCTCGTGAGAAGTACGAGCACGTTGCTGGCGTGATAGCCGGGATACCCCTGATCGGCTCCATCATTTGCTACTTTTTGGGGTGCAGTTAGGGGGTGGTGTGAGAAACGTCTTGCTTTCAGTTGTCGGTCTGGCGGTCGCCTCCACTGCCAATTTCCACGTCTGGGCAGGCGGAAACCGCGATCAATTGCTGTCGGAGGCCATACCTCGCGGGAGTCTGACAGGACCGAGGACCGCTTCGCCCTGAAGCCAGAGTACCTGGCCGCCGACAGCGCCTACGGATCGGCAGCGAACCTCGCCTGGTTGGTCAAGGAACGGGAGATCGCGCCGCATATCCCGGTGTTCGATAGGTCCAACCGGACGGATGGCACTTTCTCGCGCGCCGACTTCATGTTCGATCCGGACGCGAACGAATACACCTGCCCGGGTGGCAAACGGCTGGTGCAGTTCCGGCGCAGCTACAAGACGCCGCGCACAGGCATCACCAGTGCGGGCACGCGGCTTTACCGCGCCAGCCAGCACGACTGCAAAGTCTGCGAGTTGAAGTCGCAGTGCTGTCCGAATATGCCCTCTCGTAAGATCCCCCGAGATCTGAACGAGGATGCCCGCGATGTCGCCAGGGCAATTGCCGAGACGCCGGAGTATGAGCGGTCCCGTCATCGACGGAAGAGGGTCGAGATGCTGTTCGCGCATCTCAAACGCATTTTGCGGCTTGGGCGTCTGCGACTGCGCGGTCCCTCAGGCGCGCGCGATGAGTTCCTCCTCGCCGCTACCGCCCAGAATCTCAGAAGATTGGCAAAGCTCCGACCACCGGCCGGGCCGATGATCGCTGCCTTGGCGTAAAGGAGGGACAGCCGCCGCCAAACGAAACACTGCAGGTAGTGAGATCCGAAAACTGCGGCAAATCTGGCCGGATTGATCCGACCAAGAGCCATGCTGCCGTCCCGGCAACGACTAAATTGACAATATCCGCCCAATGTCGGACGTCGAGCAGGCCTTAGCCGTATTCGGAAAGGGGACATCCGATCGAACGGACTGCATGAGATGTTTGCGCCAGAAGCGGTCATAGTGAAATCTACGAATCGATATTTTTAGGGACGGCCACCCCCGGGTCGAGGCCGGACGGCCTGCAATCAGGAGCCGGCTTCGGTCATTGCACCTTCATCTCTTAACTGCATTTCTCACTCCAGCAGGTTTCTATCAGCACCGACTCCGACTAAGATTGCGCTCATCGAAAAAATTCGCGAAATGGTTGCTGCATCAGATGAACAGTCAGGAATACATCAACCAAATTAAACGCTATTTTGCGCATCTGATCGTCGAAATAAAATGCAACAACGCGTGCGACCATTTCGACATCAACAAAGTTGCTGAGAACTTTTTCATACCGATCCTCTCGATCGTGTATGATTGCCCCGATCTAAAGAACCAGAACGCAATAAAGGCGAATTTTCCTTCCGTCGATCTAGGATGCGAAACCACGGGAATTTCGTTCCAGGTAACCTCGGACGGAAGCAGTTCGAAAGTCATTTATACGCTTGAGAAATTCCGAGAGCATAAGCTTAATGCCGTCTACAACTCACTGTTCGTTTTAATTATCACCGAGAAGCAAAAATCCTATACATCAGAAGCGCTCAAGGCAGAAATTGCCCGGCAGACGATCACCTTTGCCACAGATGTCCACATCATCGACTATACCGATCTCTTGGCCAAGATGGCGACCGCGCCAATCTCAAAACTGAAGCAACTTTGCGAAGTCCTAGCCGTCGAATTCGACCGGTGGACGGACTACAGTCAGTTCCGATCAGACCTCGACGGATTTCTTGATTTCAGTAACTCCAAGATCGAGGTTGAAAAACGAACCAAAAAGTATATTCCATCTATTTTTGTCGAACCGACAAAGGCTAAAGAGATCACTCGGCTTTTTGGTCACCCGGTCTTCTTTTCACGGAAGATCGAGGACAAACTCCGGAAGGCCGATTACTCATCCATAAACCAGTACCTTCTAAAGGTGGGCATTGGCCCACTTCAGTCTGGTATTGTGCCTCTGAGCGATACCGATTTCCCACGTACTCTGGAGGAGTTATTCCGCCACCTGGCCGACAGGAGGAGGCTCATCCAAGAGGAGGTGAAGCGGGTTAATCCGCTCGGGTTCTCACCGAAGGCATTCTGCCCTGAATATGAGGTTGCCCCGGAAAAGGAAGCCATACGATCCCTGCTGAAGATGGCAATTGAGGGGGCAGCAAGCGGTGTCGAGGGCCTATATGCTGAAGCGCTCCGGCTCATAAATACTGCAGAATCCAAGATTCTGCTAATCACCAGTTCAGCTGGCCAAGGGAAGACAAATTTCATTTGCGACCTGATTGAAAACCAGTTTGGAAAATTTGAAATTCCCTCCGTATTCATTCCGGCGCGGGAGTTGAACAAGTATTCTCATCCGAATCGAATCGTCTCGTTTATATCTCAGAACCGGTATCTACCGAGGCGAGACAATATCCATGCCGTCCTCGACCTGTTCAATCAGCTTTCCAAAAGAATACAGAAACCCTTTGTTATCGCTATTGATGGCATCAATGAAGTGAAGGATTTAGAGAGCTTCTTGTCGGAATTCTCTGATTTCCTTAACACGGTCTACCAGTATGAGTTCGTCAAGGTCATAATCACATGCAGAACCGAGTTCTTCGATAGCAAATTCGCCTCGCTTCTCGACGAACCATTCGCCGACGCAATTCTGCGGATCAAGGACTTGAAAGCCGATATGTCGGACGAGAGCCTCGAACGGATGCTTTCGTCCTATCTGACCCATTTCAACATCACGGTGCGCCTTTCCGATCGTGCAGCCGACTTCCTCAAAAGCGATCTCCTGATGATGAGGATTTTTTGCGACCTTAATGAGGGGCAAGATAAGGGCATTCTGTCAGATATCTACAAAGTTAAGCTCTATGAAAGTTATCTATACCGCAAAGCTGACAGCCTACCGAAAGAATTGAAGCAGGAATTTCTGACCTGCCTCTACAACATCGTTGAGAATATGCTTTCTGAAGATCGATATCATAATATCAATGTCGGCGGCTATTCGCATCAACAACAGCAAATCATTGATCGTCTTGTGTCGGAAGACATCATCCTAAGGCGCGAGCCTGCGGAGAAAATGCTTCAGACGATGCTCGATGAGACGATTTCGTTCACTTATGATGAACTTCGAGATTTCGTCATCGGCCTTTATCTCGTGAAGCGCCTCGCGAAATCTGACTTCTCAAAATTCCTTGAAACTTTGGGGCGGCTTCGAACCCTTCCGATTTATGAGGGCGTGTTCAAATACGTCTACCTGTTGGCGCGTCAATCCAACGATCCAAGTATTCTCAAGAATTGCGAAGCCGCCGAAGATTTCGATGTTCACTATTCGATAGCGATCGCCACACTTCCTCATGAATACCAAAATGAGGAAGACCGCAAACGCGTGTTAGAATACCTCAACATCGAGAGGAAGAGCGAGGTAGTGCGACGGATCGGGGTTTTTCTCTTCGAGAGAGCAACCAATGAGCAGGTGCTCAACAGGCGGCTGCTAATTGAGCATATCAATTGCCTTGGCGACCCGGATGTATCGAAACTCTTTTTCATCCTTTTCCGTACCAGAGCCCACGTTCCCAGTTATGAAACAGACCCCATAAAGGAATTTCTGGCTGCATGGACCGACGCCGCGGCAACAAGGGAAGACTTTGACGACGACTCTCTAACGTTCGTCATCCAGCTTTCGTTTCTGGCTAACCCCGGCCAACAGTATGAACTTCGATCCACATTGGCTCAAATTAAGGGGCGCGGCAAAAAGTCGGCGTGTTTTTCGTTTGTCGAGAACGCACGCTCAGCCAGGATTGCAGGCTTTGCGCGATCAATTGACGCGTTCGTGGGAGCTTCGCGATGAAAGACGCAAAGCTCATCCTGCCCTTTCCTAAGCCGCCCACGCTTGCGGAATTTTTTGAGATGTTGTTCGTCAAGCCCCACGGTTTGGCCGCTCAAGTTACGGAACATGTTTATTATGATTTTTTCCTTGGTTCACTCGACCTCAAGGAGGAATATCGCCGCTATTATTGCGTCGAATACGCGAACCTTGGTGACTACATCGTAATGTGCCACGGTGAGTACCTTGAGGAGGCGGACTTAAATCAGGAACACATATTCCGAATTAAACATCTGTCGCAAATAGTGGACCCGTTGTACAGCGATAACTATCTGGAGTCAGTATTGGAAACTTTGAAGAAGTGGAAGTCGGACCGTGAAGATTAAAATGGATTTCGTGTCCAACAGCTCGTCGACGTCGTTCATTTATATCTCGGAGATGCAATTTACAAGGGAAAGCTTCTTCGAAGCGATTGGGGCTTCTGACCAGGGTCCATTGGGGAGTCTTTTTGTCTCCATGTATGAGGAGTTGAATAGCTCCATTGCGAACGGCGAGAGGATTGTGGGAATCGATCAAGTGGCCTCTGCTCGTGATTTCGACCTAACACCGGAGGTCTTTGAACGGGTTTCAGTCGCTCTCACGGAGGGTAAGCGCGTTGTTAGAGGCGTGCTGAGTAGCGACGGCGCGTTGGCTGAATCAATACTTTGCATGGAAATTTTCGAGATCGAGACCGACAAAATGTTTATCAACGCCTTCCCAAATTATTGGTGATCAGATGCTCAAGATGAACCGCTATAAGGACGAGGGTTATTCGACGTTCTTCAACGCGAAGACAGGGTTCTTCGCTCGCGTCGAAGACAAAGGTGTGCCGGAGCCCTTTTGGTCGCCACACGGCCCCGAACTCATGGACATCTCGATCACCAATTGGTGCGACAAGGGATGCGTGTTTTGTTATAAAAGTTCGACAAAATCTGGCCACCACATGAAGCTCGACGACTATAAGAGTATTATTGATTCGGCGGCTCGAATGGGGACCTTCCAGGTTGCACTGGGAGGCGGAAATCCAAACCAGCACCCGGATTTCATTGAAATCCTTAGGTATACTCACGAACATGACATTGTGCCCAATTACACGACCAATGGTCGTGGCCTGACCGTCGGAATATTGGAAGCGACCAAGGCATACTGCGGCGCAGTCGCGGTCTCGGCCTATCCTCCTTACGAGGAAACGGCAGCGACTATTCGGCTTTTGGCTGGTCATCAGATCAGAACAAACATCCATTTTATTCTCGATGCCGACAGTGTCACGACAGCCATTGATTGGATGACTGATCCTCCAGAATTCCTGCACGGCATCAACGCTCTCGTATTCCTAAATTACAAGCCATCAGGCCGAAAGGTCTTTGAGGCAAAGCTGCTCCGGCACAGCGCCAGGCTCGATGAAGTTTTCAAGCTGGCAACCTCAAAGGAATGCAAAATAAAGATCGGCTTCGACGCCTGTTGCGTGAGCGGTGTGTTCGGACGAACAACGACAAGCTCCACTGTCGTCGATGCGTGCGACGCGGGAAGATTTTCGCTTTATGTGTCCGAAGACATGCAGGTTCATCCCTGCTCTTTTCAGAGCGGACTCGTTGCAGGTGATAAATTGACGTCCGGAAATTCTCTAGAGGATATTTGGAAAAACTCGGCAAACATGAAGTCGTTCAGAGATTATTTCCGCTCCGACCGCTGTTCCGGCTGCCGGCATCAAAGCTCTTGTATGAACGGCTGTCCTATCTTTGAAGATTTGGTGGTTTGTGGAAATCGCTGATCGAATTTAGACGAGGAAACTTAATCGCGCGGGTCGTTCAGGCCAGGCCGGGGGTCCAGTGTTCCAACTTGTCCGCAAAGGGCCATTTAAGACGTCCGCCTCGCCGACCGGCGACAAGGCCGGCGACAAGGACGCTGATGGCTTCTGCTAGACTGATTTGTTTCGGATGCGCCGTTGTCACGGCAAGCCGTTTTGGATCGTCTCTGGCGCTTCCACTGATCCTCCTTGAGATACACATTGCAGAACCAAAGACCGTCGCACACCGCAGCGCCGGTTGCCCTCGTCTTCGAAGTCGGGACGCGAAGCCGACGTCCGGGCGCGCCAACAATGGGCTAAATCCCGGTATGCGGTGAGAGAAGCGGGTTAGTCACGATGCTTGCCGCCGGTTTCAGCAAAGCCAGCGGCCGCGCGAAAGGGGCCCAGCCTCGTAATGGTCGGCGAGCTGTCCCTTGGTGATGTTGGACTCCGGATAGATGACGCGGTCACGGTTACTTATCGCGATGGCGGTTGTCGCAGACGCGGCGAGATCGGCTGCATGACGTTCCGTTTCGAGGACGACCGCCTCCGGCTTCTTGTCTTCGCGGAGACCAAGATAGCTCGGATGTCGTAACGTCCCTTCATTTGTCATTTCGGTGAAGGCAATCTCAGCGACCAGTTTCGGACGGAGCCAGTGTGCGCCGCGCACTTCGGCGCGTGGTGCGTCGACGGTCGCGGCCTTCTGCTCAAGCGGCGCCATGATCTTCAAGAGACGAAGAAGTTCAGCGGTATCGAAGCCGGTGCCGACTTTCCCGGCGTAACGCAGCCTGCCGCCGTCATGAACGCCAAGGATCAAGGACCGAAACGCGCGGACCTTGTCGGACGGCGTCCAGCCGACAATCACAAATTCCTGCCGCCTGATGCATTTGATCTTCAGCCAGCTTGTGCCGCGGGCCGCCACATAACTCGAATCCGCGAGCTTTGAGATGACGCCCTCAAGGCCGGCTGCGCAGAAGCGATCGAGCAGCTCTTCTCCGCGGCCGAGGATATGGTCGGAGTAACGAAGGACCGGACTTTTCGCAGGCAAGATCGCCTCCAGCTTCGCCTTGCGCTCAAGAAGAGGAAGCCTTGTCAGATCTTCGCCGTCGAGCTGCAGCAGATCGAACGCATAAAAGTCGATAGTCGCCGGGGCACCCTTCAAAGCATTCTGAAGCGCCTGGAAGTTAGATCTCCCTTCCGCATCGACAACCACGGCCTCGCCGTCAATCAGGGCGGAGCGCACCTTGAGCTTGCGAGCCTCGGAGAGGATCGAGGGAAAACGGCTAGACCAGTCCAGACCAGATCGTGTGTAGGCTCGCGCCTCGCCACCGCCGACGGCAACGAGAAGACGATAGCCGTCGTATTTCATCTCATGGATCCAACGATCGCCGGCAGGGACCGTGTCCACGAGCGTTGCGAGCTGGACCGGCCGGAAAGCGGGCGGCGCTGAAGTGACCTCGTCACGAGCGGGCGACTTCACTTGACTGGCGCTCGACCCATTGATTGCCCTATGTGACGTTGGCTTGACCACTCTGACCTAAACCATACTCCAGAGACGAGATAGCGTGATCCGCGTCCAACGCGCGACTACTTCTTTAGTTTCGCTGCAGGCCGTATTGAGCTTTTCGCGATCATTGCCGACCCGCTTGATTAGCGCCTCGGCCTGAGGCCGTGCTCCTGCCTCCGGCCCTTCCATTTTCCCGATTTGCGCGCACAGCTCACTGGCAATAATCAAGAGCAGGAACGTGCCCTCAAATACCGCCACAGCGTATCCGCCTTCTGCCATCGGCTTTAGAAGCCCGCCATTCCGGTTCCGGTCCCTAAACGGCCTGTCAGCTTTGCGCCCGATGTCGGTCATTGCGGATTGTTATGCAGGTTCCTAAAAGCAGACGAGAATTCCTTCGAATTGTCCGAGAGTGTGAAATGGGACTTTCACACTCAGACCGGTCCCTGAAAAATCGACCCAATTCTCGTCGAGCGGATTTTCCTCAGCGACCTAGAGGAGTATCACATGTGGAATCCTTGTCGGATGTCGGCCGGTTCGTCTTTTGTCGCGCGATCGAGATAGAGTCCGCGCATGCCGTCGGGATTAACGGCGCCGAACAGCCGGTAGCGGGCGCGATTGGGAAACTCACAACGAAACTCCATCTCGTTGTAGGCAACGCCGGTGACAGGGTGCTGACTACCTTTGGGGGGTGTGTCATACTCCTCCATTGGTTGATGAAGGCGCCTTCGGGCGCCGTTTTTGTCTGTAGCACGCCATGAATGTTGACGATGATTTCGACCTTAGCCCATTGTCGGCACTTGTTCTCCAGAACGCCGAAAGAGTTTTGAGGGATGCCAAGATCTTATTCGACGTCGGCTCCTACGCTACAGCGGGCGCATTGGCATGCGTCTCTGTCGAGGAAGCTGGAAAGGCTTGTTTGATCCTTTGGAGGGATAAGGGTCTCATCGAGCGCGACATCTCAAAAGACATTACCAATCACGCTGCTAAGCATCGGGTTTTCGCCGGGCTCAAGGAGGCAAAATCATTCGTCCCCCTTCTTGGCCAAAAGCTAGAGCGGAAGGAGGTTGAGGAACGCATTTTTAGCCAGGTCCTAGAGCCAAATCGAGAAAGCAGCTTTCTCGCCAAACTCGGCGCATACGACGCTTTCAAGCAATACGGCTTTTATGTCGACATTGACGATCAGGCTCACTTTCAGCCCGAAACGCTCATCCATCGCGGCGATGTCGAATACCTTATTGCTGAGGCTACCCTTGCTGGTCAGTTGGTCAGGGAAATACCCTTTGTCCATCTAGTGGCATGCGGAATGTACTCTTCCGAGAAGGCGCCTGCGCGCAACCCCGCAATGATGCGGGAGATTCGCGAAATGCTAGCGTCGCGAGGGGCTCCGGTTAACCCAACTGAGACTTAGAAAACATCAGCCTTCACGCACCGATCTGCGCAGCCGCGTTATGCTCGATCATCGGCACGTTAGCCGGGAACAATGCGGGCTTCATCGCGCGGATTTCGTCAACGAACCCGTCGTCCAGCAGGTCGGAACGTATGAGTTCTCCGGCATAACGGACGAATGACATTAGTTTGGCGTCGCTCTCCTTGAATGCGCCTTTTACATTGCTGGACACAACAAGCGCGAACGGCCGTCCCAAATCCAAACTAAGAAGTACCGACGACCTGATCTGCTTGAGCTGTTCGTCCGTCGTGAACGAGTAGCTTGCCTTGCTGTCGTGGGTATCGCCGATCACGCGCGGCTGCGAGGTGGGGTTCGACAAGACCTTGGTCACCTCGTAGCCCTTCTCGAGATAGAATTTTGGGTTCTGTTCCCGAAGAGACATGCTACGCGCCACGGTATCATGGTTAGAGTCGAAGTAGCTGAACAGCAGTGGCTCTTTTGCATCGACGAAGACGCAAAGCTCTGTCCGTTGCAAGGCGGTGCAACCTGCCCATGGGAAGGAGTTCAGGTTTTACGAAGGTATCCTCGACCAGTTTCTTGAACAGGAATCCTATACCACCCAGCACTGTTGTGTTCATGAGGGCGGCTACAGTGCTACCTCCCGAAAAACCCTTGTCGATCATCGCCCAGATGAGAGACGCTTCGAGGGACATAAAGCCCACGGTCGCGAGGCCACTTACATGGCGAGCTAACAATCGCCGGTGATTTTGAGAACGCTAATTTTGCCCGGGGCTGCGATAGTGCCACAATTTTCCGAAAGCCTTGGCGATTATCCATTCGCATAATCGCGGGCAGCCTGAATAAACGCAGAAAAGGCCGCCGGCGGATTCTTCCTGCCAGGGTAATACAGTGCTAGTGGGGCCAGAGAGGGCGTCCAGTCCTCGAGAACTCGCACCAGTCGACCGGCCGCAATGTCATCGCGCACATCCGCCTCCATGACGTATCCGAGGCCAACTCCATTCCGCGCCGCTATCCTGACAAGGCTTGATTCATCGAGCGTGATTGAGCCTTGCACATCGATCTTGACGGTGTTCCCGTCCTTCTCAAATTTCCACCGAAACAAGGCGTTGTTGGGAAGACGCGCACGGATGCAGCGAAATCGGTACAGGTCGGCAGGTACGGTTGGCCTGCCATGAGTGCGCAGAAAGTCTGGTGATGCAACAACGGCATTACTGCGCTTGGTACCGAGTGGCACGGCGATCATGTCGGTCGGCACCAGGTCGGCCGGCCTCAGGCCCAAGTCGAAGCCCGCCGCAACGATGTCGACGATCCGTCCCTCCGTGACCAGATCGATATGCACCTGAGGACAGCGCCGCATGAACGACAAGATGAGAGGTTCGATTACCTCTCGGGCCGCTGTTGCAAAGGCATTGATGCGCAATGTGCCTGTCGGAGTTTCCTGAAGAGATTGGACCGTAAGCATTGCATCGTGGATGTCCGTCATCGCCGGCCCAACGCGCTCGACAAATGTCTTTCCCGCGTCGGTGAGCGAAACGCTTCGCGTTGTACGGTTGAACAGGCGAACGCCTAGGCGCTGCTCAAGCTTTGCAATGGCATTGCTTAGCGCTGTCGTGGACATGCCGAGCTCGAGCGCGGCAGCCCGAAACGAACCTAGGCGGCCGATGCTTAAAACGGCGTCCAGGTCGACAAGTACAGATCGCGTCATTATCCCTCTTTTCGTAATTCCTCATCCTTCTTTATCCTAGTTATCGTGTCAACCATCTTGTCTTAGATTGGCTTTGTCGACCTCCAAAGGGGGCGAGGCCCCCAGCCGGCAAGGCTGGAAATATGATGGAGGACCAAAATGACAATCAAACTACCCAAGAGCATCGAAGCCTATTTCGACGCCGACCGAGGCGGTAGTCCCGATGCTATCGCTGCCACGTTCACCGAAAACGGCATTGCGAAGGATAAGGGTAAGACCTACAGGGGCCGCGATGCCATTCGCTACTGGATGGCTGAGGCCTCCCAGGAATACAGCTACACGGTGAAACCCTTCCTCATCGCCACCGAAAACGGCAAAACCCAGGTGACGGCCCACGCCGTCGGCACCTTCCCTGGCAGTCCGATTGATCTGCGGTTTTTCTTCGTCCTCGCGGACGACAAGGTCGCCGAACTGGAGATCGCCGTATGACCCCGTTCCTCACATTGCAGGGGCGTCGGGCCCTGATCACCGGCGGTACTTCGGGGGCCGGCGCCGCAACCGTGGCGCTTTTCAAGGAACTTGGCGCCCGTGTGCTGACCACCGCTCGCACCAAGCCGGCCGATTTCGCCGGTGCGGCATTCGTTGAAGCCGACCTGACCACCACGGCGGGGGCTCAAACCGTCGTTGACGCCGTGCATCGGGAACTCGGCGGGCTCGATATCCTTGTGAACGTGCTGGGCGGCTCTTCGGCCCCTTCAGGCGGCTTTGCTGCGCTCACCGACGAAGAGTGGGACAAGGAGTTTAACCTCAACTTCTTCCCGGCGGTCCGGCTGGATCGTGCTCTGATCCCTGGCATGGTCGCTCAGGGAACTGGTGTCGTCATCCACGTCACCTCGATCCAGAGAAATCTTCCACTGCCGGAGGCGACCACCGGCTACGCTTCGGCCAAGGGAGCCCTCAACACCTACAGCAAAAGCATCTCCAAGGAGGTTTCTCCGAAGGGAGTACGCGTGGTGCGGGTTTCTCCCGGCTGGATCGCCGATCCGGGGTCCAACAGTCTAGCCCTGCGCATAGCGGAGGAAGCCGGCATTGAGTACGACGCGGCGGTACAGGTGATCATGAACTCGCTCGGCGGCATACCGCTGGGACGGCCGGCCAAACCGGAAGAGGTCGCTGACCTGATCGCGTTCCTTGCATCGGATCGGGCAACGTCCATCACCGGTACTGAGCATGTAATCGACGGTGGGACTGTTCCGACGACTTAAGCACCCAACCGGGGGCCGGCCCATTTCGACCTTTATCTGCTGAAGAGATTGAAAACGGACAAGCCCGTCAACTACTAGTGGCCGCTGCGGTTGAGCGAAAAAAGTGAAGGCGATTCCTGATATCTAGCCGGGGATCGCCCAGCCGCCGATCTCCTTGTAAATGGCGTCACGCAGCTGGCGGACCTTCTGATTCAGCTCACCGAGCTCACCCGAGCTATGTCCCGAACTTGCAAGCAGGGCGTCGCCGAGGCAGCCGGCGCGTGTGCGCAGATCGTGGCCTTGATCAGTCAATGCGATAACGACTTGACGTTCGTTTGCCGGATTCCGGGTCCGTCGCAGCAGACCAGCCGCCTCAAGCCGCTTGAGAAGGGGTGTCAGCGTGCTTGGCTCGAGTGCCAATTTCTCGCCGATACTGCCCACGGTTTGCTCGTCCTCGCGCCACAGGACATTGAGAACAAGGTACTGCGGATAGGTGAGGCCAAGTTGATCGAGCCAAGGCTTATAAAGGCGTTGGATCGCCATGCCGGCCGAATAGATCGAATAGCAGACCTGATCATCGAGTGGGACGGGATTATTCGCGGGCTTCTGAGTCATGTCATTCTCCTTCGTCGATCATCGTAGCACGTAATCGCGAAAATTAATATCGCGATAACAATTGTCGTTGACAGCCATCCGCTCGCGAGTTAAATAAGGTTTATCGCGATAATGTTTATCTATATAAAGGAGAAATCAGATGACTACAAAAGCCAAGTCCATCCTGGCCGCAACCACTGCCGCTGCCGTCATGGTCGTTGCCGGCACATCCGCCCAGTCTGCCGACCAGATCCCCCAGAACCAGAGCGTCCGGAATGTTGTGTTGGTGCATGGCGCCTTCGCCGATGGATCGGGTTGGCGCGGCGTCTACAACGAACTCACGCAGCGCGGCTACAAGGTGACCATCGTCCAGAACCCACTGACCTCGTTGGCTGATGACGTCGCCGCGACGAAGCGGGCCATCGACCGCCAGGACGGCCCGACCGTTCTTGTCGGTCACTCCTGGGGTGGCGTGGTCATCACCGAGGCGGGCATCGACCCCAAGGTGAAGGGCCTCGTCTATGTCTCGGCTCTCTCACCTGACGCGGGTGAAACGACTGCCCAGCAATATGAAGGCTTCACCACGCCTCCGGAATTCGTCCTGGAAACCGCTGCCGACGGTTTCGGCTTCATCAAGCCGGAGAATTTCAAGGCCGGGTTCGCAGCCGATACCACCAACGCCGACGCCGCTTTCATGAGAGACTCGCAGGTGCCGATTAACATGTCTGCTTTTGCCACCAAGCTCGAGAACGCCGCTTGGCGGACGAAACCGAGCTGGGCGGTCATTGCCAAGCAGGATAAGGCCTTTGACGCTGCGATGCTCCAGCACATGGCCAAGCGCATCAACGCGAGGACTACCGAAGTTGACGCGAGCCATGCCGTTTTCATGACCCAGCCCAAGGTGGTCGCTGACGTTATCGATCAGGCCGCCAAGGGCGCCAACTAATCCCTGCCTCGACGTGATGCACAACACAGTGAAAAGTGGGCGGCCCTCTATCGCCGCCCGCTTTCGACAAAACAAGTTGCAGGTTCCTGCCGCATCCTACGCCGCTCCACGATCATGGCGCGACGCAGTCGGACCGGCGGTGTGCTTCGCCGATGAGCTGGATTGCACGGTTCGCACTGTGTCGCGATGGCGCCTGAATTATGCGGAATTCCGGGAAGCCCTCGACCTTGGCCGCCACAAGAAAGCGATCGGACAGACCGACGCGCAGTTGGCTCGTGCTGCCACCGCGCAGCGAGAGCGCGACCGCCTTACCGCTGCCAAGGCAGCCGGCGAGGCAGCTGCCCGCGAGGCAGCCCCAGCGCTTATTCTGCTGGCATCAGCCGCAATCGTTGCATTGATACGCCCTTGGCGCTTTTCTTCATCGGTCGGCTTGGCTTGCAAACTGGCTTCAGGAGTTGGCATCATGGCTGTGGCAGTTGTGCTCGCACAGGGAGCATTTCTTCTCGGCTTTGGCACGCTGTTAGAGGATCCACGCTATCGTTCTCACTTCGTTTGTGAACCCACTGCTTCTGTGGCATCTAGCTCAGCCACCGCCTTGACTATCGCCGGAAACCGATCAGTCCAGTTGTGGAGGTTACGGGTGAGTACTTTGACCTTGCCCTTCTCGAGGTAGACACCGATCCGGTAGCCGTCCCATTTGATTTCGTGCAGCCAGTTATGGCCTTGCGGAACCCGATCAACTAAGGTCGGCAGCAGTGGCGGGATCACGCCTGCGGGAACGCTCGGCCGGTCACGGGCGCTTGTCGCTCTGCGGGCCCATTTCATGAAGCCTTCCGATCCCGTGATCTGATCGTCTTGGGCGGCGCCTTAGTCACGGGCACGGCCCGTCCTTCGGCTTCTCGAGAACCTCGTACGCCCACGAATGGTGTGAGTAGAGAAAGTCGCCCGAACCCTGGCGATCGGTAAGCTTTACCTTTACCCTGAAACGCGTCCCCACCGGAAAATTGCGGACCATCTCTTTTGGGCACTCGACACGCAGGTGAGTTGGGTACGGACCGCCATGGAGTGGCCGCACGTGCACCACACCGTGGAGGCCGCTCGTTTTGGCTGCCTCATAGCTTTCCACTTCGATGTGCCGATACGGTTCGTTGAGCTTTGCCACACCTGCCTCCGTTGGCCGAAATCCATTGGGCACCTACGTTATTCGGCGACAATTGGGCGCGCAATAACGAGAGGAATTCTGATGGCCATGGTGTCAAAATAGCGCGGTGAGGGATGCCATGTTCGACGCCTGCGCGGAAATCTTAATTGAGAGGAGTTAGCTGGTACAAATAAAAGTTAGCTACTAACTCTTGAAATAAGAATCTGGAAGTGGCATCTCCCTTGTTGTCGTAACCAGAGGGGATCGCCATGCCGACCGAAACATATGTCGAGTTTGCGGGTCTCACCGCCGAGGCTGTCGTGCTTATCGAGGGCCTGCGAAAGAGTCCGACTGATACCAAGTCCGAGATTCTAGTTCGGGCGCTCACGCCTCTTCAGAAGCCGATTGCGCCAAGCGGTGAACAGAAGCTCATCGACTACAAGGAGGGTATCCGCCTACCCGTTGGCGAGAAGCTGTACCTGTTCCTGTCCCGTCCCGCGAAGTACGCTGGCAAGCCAGACGCGGAAGCCGAGATACGGTCGGATGGCTTCTACATGGACGGGAGACGTGTCGAGCCTTCGCATGGTCGGCCGTTCCAGCCCGCCATGAAGATTGTTCAGAAGCGCAAGGGGCACCTCAGCCCAACCGATGGGGATACGGTTTCGCTGAGCGCCATCCGGAAGTGGTGCGTGTTGAGGGATGGCAAGTTCAAGTCGCTCGTGGAATTGAAAGACCCAGCGCTCGCCCGAACACGCGGAAAGAAGTTGGACCTGTCTGACCTCGACCTTTCCGATCTGGAGCTATGAGGCAGGATGGTTGGCATGACTACGAGGATAGTCCTGCACGGCCCTGCTTTCGATCCGGCTTCAGAAGATATCTGTCATCCAAGGAGTATTCTGCAATAAACCCGGATTTTAACCTGCGACTCGACATTCAGCCCCTCCCAACCCATTGCTTCCATACAGCTTCGGCGAGAAGGCGAAAAGGTAGATACGTTGGGTAGCGAAAGACATCCGAGGCTATGACACAGGTCCCGGAGATAAGATCAGCTGAACTTTGTCGTGGATGGTCCTGTGGAACAAGCGAAGTGTCCCGCGGGCCATACGCCGGTCATTTGGCCGATTCCTTTGCACGTGTCCGCGCCTGTGGGAAATACTGATAAAAGGTGACGCGACTTACCCCCAGCCGGCGGGCGATATCAGCTACCGAGATGTCTCCGGCCGCGAGCATGGCTTTTGCAACTCTCTTATCATCTTCAGTGAGCTTGGGTTTTCGTCCACCTTTGCGACCGCGGGCGAGATAGAGCGCGAGGGCGGCGCCAAAGCCGTTGAGCGGTCACACCGTTCACGATCCAAAGCTCTGCTTCTTCTGCGCCGCCAGAAGAGAACTCTGGCGGCCGCTCTGCAGCAGCCCATAAGAAGCCTCCGCCGGAACTCACGGTCGTGGCCCCGAGCCGACCTTCGTCTTCAGCGCGGGTATGGCGTTCAGAGTCATTCCTACTCATGCTTCCGGCTCCGCTTGCGTGACGCGACGCGCGCGACATCGGCTTCGCGTTGACCGTGTAGTCCCTGCCGTGCTCGCCGTTTCCGTCAGCTCCGGAAGCCAGGTTGAGCAACTCAAGTGTGCAATGGGTCGGCAGAGAAGGTCGGCTTTCAACGCATTCATTCTGAAAGAGGATCGCCGTTGCCGGCCCCGATATGCTCCCAGCCGACAATGCGCCTCAAACCCGAACCGTGCCTCCCATTTTCAGTTTGCAGAGACGATTTTCCCGTGAAATAGTTACACCGGGTTGGGGGACGGCTATGAGCTTTGCAAGCTTGAAGAGGGCAGGCGGTGCAATATTCCGACCGTGTGCCGCGGGGGTGTTTCTGCTTCTTGTCGGGCATCAAATTCGTGCCGATACGGTATCTTTCTACGATGTCGTCTGTGTAGAGGACTCGGACAAGCAATCCGAAATAACCCGATGCCGCAACACGCCGGCCGTAACCGGGTGGCACGCCGACTGTATTCGTGAGGTGCTGCAAGGCTGCCTGCGACGCCATGATGTAGTCACACCCGCAGAGATGAAATCCGAAGCAGAGAGGTTACAAGCCACCCAAACTGAGCAAATAGCTCGTTGGCTTCAGACGCTTGAAGACACTGGCGTTATGCTGGGTGCAGACAAATGACATCCAGAGGCAGTCTTCGCCGAACTGCAGCAACATTTGGCCCCGTCATTTCGCTTGTGATGACCATCCCAGCCACGGCTGCACCGATTTCCATTACGGACAGAGCATGCCTCAAGGCCGCGGTCGAAGCATGCACTTTGGAAGCATTAAGGGCAATCAGTTGAATCATTGTAACCCTGGATACAATGCGGCAACGACTTGCGAGCTGGCCGACGGATTAGCAACCCGTGTTCCGCTGAGTACCATCCAAGATCGATGCCGAAGTCTCCACACCGACCGATGCATCGTTACCGTCGATTTCCCAACAGCAGCGAGCTACGATCGCTTTTCGACAAGCTTAATGCAGATCAAAAGGTCGAATGGGATTGGCTTAAAACCCTCGAAGAATCCGGTTTGTTCAAACCTTAGGACGAGAGCATGGTACGGCACATCGGATTTCTCCTGGGGTTCTCAACGGCCTTGTGTTCTCCGACGATCGCTCAGGATGCGACGTCTTATAAATGCACAGTTTCGTGCTCGCGAGAGTTGGCCCGGGAGGCGCTCAGAGTGGAACCCGGAGCATACGACACAGCCCGGGCGGCACTTGCTAAGCCTGATCTCTCTTCAATCGTCGAAACAGCAGCCACAAAATTCCATAGCAAGACGCTTGAGCTATCAGCGCAAGTCGGCGCTTTGAAGAATGTGCAGCGAGGCTATGAGAAGAGTTTCGCCCTGATCAGTGACATTCCGATGGGAGATGAGCTGCCCCTAAGTTTTTTGTCTGCAAACATTTCTCATGGTCTGGACGATCAGATCGACCAGTTGGAGAGCCGCAGACACGAACTGGCGGGACAGATCCTGGGCCCGGCCCTGGCTGAAATCCGAAGCAAGCACGGCGCCACTCTTGATGATCTGCGAGGTGCGTCTCCGGCGGTAGTGCATGACACGCTTTTTGGCACGGATGGACTGGCCGGCCTTTTCAGTGAAACGGAAGCTGGGAAACTTCTAGGAGTGGAGGGCAGAGCCGACCTGGCAAACGTCAAGGCCGATCTCGTACACCATCAACTCGAGGCGGTCAGCTCTGGCCTCGTAACTACCAATGCAAAGGTTGATGCGCTGGTAGGCGACTATGTTGCGTTCAAGGGAAGAATGGAACAGTTCGCTGACAGCACAAAAAGCAAGATGAACAGCCTAGCCGATGGGCAGCGGCATCTGTTGCGCGTCTATGAAACGCTAGCTGTCGCCGTAGAAGATAACACTTTTAGGTTAGATGCGCTCGAAGGTGCGATGTGGGGCAAGCTCTCAGCCAAGGAGAGGATTGCAGCTTTGGAAGGAGGTGCCTTCGCATCCGTCATAAACCGCATGCCTGCGGATAAAAAGCAGGGGTTTAGGGACGATCTCGCGTTCGCTGCCAAGCTGGAAGACATCAACAATACCGCTGGTGTCATCGGACTAGTAGCGAATGACTTTCAGAAAATCGGCGCACTTGTCGGTGTCGACATATCCGAACCGATAAGTCACATCAACAAAGCAGTGGTTGCCGTCCAAAGCATCGTTAGCATAGCAAGCATGAACCCCATAGGCATCATATCAGGTCTTGGAGGTTTAGCTGGAGTCTTCGGTGGCAGCGGTAACAGTGACGGTGTCTCGGCCGCATTGGTGGAATTGCGTCGCGATATCCAGCAAATGCGAAAGGAAATGTATGAATATCATGTACGGGAGATGGAGGCCTTAGAACGGATATCAGACCAGATCGACAAGCGCTTTAGTCAACTGGCTGCACTACAGGGAAGCACGCTGGATCAGATTGGATTCAATACGAAGCAGCTAAACGAATCTCTTTTGTCAGGCTTGAACGCATGCCGCACGATCATGCTTGTTTGGCCGACTCGCGCCGGAGAGAGCTTCGATAACCGCGCCGCCAGATTCAACGCCAATTTCCAGAAGCAGTTCGCCGACTGTCGCGATGGGATAAACGACCGGCTATTTGTTTTCCAGGCGGGACAGGACTTGGCAATTTCCACGGTCTTTTCACTCCAAGCCTTGGGAGATGCTTCGCCTGACACTGATCTTGGCCAGGAAATCTTGAAGATCCAGCGCTATCGTGACGAGACCCTCAGACCGGTTGTCGGCTATACCCTTCGCGAACAACCTGTCAGGTCAACTAAGGCAGAGTGCAAAGCTAATGTTTTGGCGTTCAGAGCGCTCTTAGCATCTCCGAAACGAGACGACGATATCCTGGCTGCCGCGACGAGAGAGAAAGAAGCTTGCGAGGCTTCTGACGAGCCACCAGGGTCGGCTAGTCCAAATATTAGGTTGGATACGATATCCCTCCTTGGCGCACCGATTTCGGCCAAGAGCATCTTGTTTCACGGACGCTCGGTCTTGGCCGTGTCCAAACTGTACGAATTTGTGGATGCACCCGGTGCGGTTGCTCCTCGCTTCAAGGCGATCAGGGAATTGACGGGCCAGGACGTCAATGAAAGCACACTAAGGCTCGAACTCCCTCGCATGCAGCTTCAAGTAGTTCTGGACCTTGTCAATCTAGCGATCGCGCAAATCAACGTGCTAGGCGGCGACCTGATATTGGAGGTTCTTACCCAGGACATCGAAGCGGCGATCGACGATCCGGCACGTGCCAATCTTGCGGAAGTTGACGCCGTCCAATGGGCTGACTGTTCGGCAATGGACAAGCTCTCTGCCAGATATTTTAACGCTTTGTGCGTCCTGAAGCGCAATGAAGTACTCAGATCGAATTTCGCGCGCCATTGGGTGCGTACAAGGCTGGCAAACGAAACGGTGACAGCCCGGATCCGATACGCTGTCGGACTTACTGAAGCGACGCCAGAAGTCCTTCTTCGAAGTTTCAAACGAAAGATGCCCATAGAAAAATGCAACTCAGATTTTTGCCTAAGGCTACCAGGAGCAAAAATTGCTGACCCCAATCCCAGTATGCTCGGTAAGGATGCATCGCTTGCAACCCACTTCGATTTGACAGAGGATTTCCTCATAAAAGCGCCGTCGTGGGATGAAGTTGCGACCGACCGGCAAGCCGTTGCCTCACCAATCATTCACGAGTTGATCGCCTTCCGCCAAGAGGTAATTAATCGTCTTGCGGAGATAGAAACCAACAAGGATCTTACTGCCGAAGAACGTGGTCTAGTTGAAGCTACTGTCGTGCTGCAGTTGGCCGAAGGGCGGGCGAAATGATCTGATCTCGTCTAGTACGCGATGATCAGTTTCCAAGGGAAGGTCGATGTTGCGTGGCAGCCGGGACACGGGGCTGAGGGCTGCCGGTGCGCTTGAACAGCTGGCATTGGGGTCAAACCGCCAGGCCTTACGTCAGTCACGTCGATGCACGTAGGCGGCTGAAGGTCTGCTTCTGACGTTCCGAGTTCCGAGCCTCGAAGCCGCCATTCTGCTTCCACTTTATTAAGATGTTCCATGCGGTGCCGCCATGCCGACAATCCAGCGGACTTACCTCCTCCCGAGTTCGCACAAATAGAGCCCGCTGCCACCTCCTCCCGGCAGCGGGCTTTTATGGGCGTACGCACAGGTGCCTCCGAGTTGCTGGTAGTGCTGCCCGGCTATCGGGTTGGACTACCCGGAAGGCCGGCGCGCGCAAGGTCCGCGGCGGCTTGATCGAGAATGAAAGGATCTCGGAAGTTCCAGGTCTGCCGCCAGGACTGGATCGTCGCAGCCGGAGTTGACTTGAGCATCTTCTCGACGGCAGCTCGGGCGTCCGCTTGGCGCCCAAGACGCATATAGGCGATGGCTAGTTGCAATGGAGCGTCGGCGAATTCCGTGGTCTTCAGCACCTCAACTGCGTCTTCGTTTTTACCAAGCACGATAAAGATGAAACCTCGCACGTAGTTAAAGAACCAGGACAACCCCGGGTCCCGCGCGGCTGCAGTCTCGGTCAGCTCCAGCGCCTTTTCAGGTTGGCCGGCCTGCAGGAAAATACTTCCTGAATCCGTGAGGGTGAACGCATTATAAGGTGCCGCCGCGATGGCCTTGTTCATCGCCGCGCATCGCGATCCAGCTTGTGGCCCCATGAGCAGTTGCTGAGATACCATTGGCGCAAGCCCGAACTGCAGACGGCAGCGTAGGCGATATCAGGCCTGAAGTATTTGTGCTTCCTTGGCCGCACCAGAAAGGCCGTCCGAGCTACATCGGGCGGGCTTCCGCCCCCAAGCACCTTCATGCAGGCCATTCGTGCCTGAAGGCGTTCGCCCGTCTCCCCAATGGGCCAGTCATAGAGCAGCATCTCAGCGGCTTCCCGGGTGCTCTTCACCTGCACTTCACCGGACGAAAGCTTGACGGTCACGTGGTTCTCAAAGGTTCCGTTGTTTCGGGTATCATTCGTATGGAGGCCTCCTGTTGTCCGCCTGAACAAGTTACGGGCGTGGCTGCCAAACAGTTGCTTCACAATTTAGCCCCGAGCTCAATCGCGTGATGGCAGCGGAAGATTGATGTCAGTGCATACGCTCCATCCAGCCGCTCGTGTGCCGCTTTCTTGTGCTTTCGGTCGGCCCCCCAACGCAACGTTCGGCCTCCCTCTGCGTTCAGCTCCAAAGGGACTGATTATGAGCGAAGATGCTGGCAAGGGAAGCCCTGGCGCCGGGTCTGCTCGCGAGGCGCTGGCCCGACGCTTGGCCGAGCAAACAGGCATCTCGGAGGCCGATGCCCGGGTGCTAATCGAACTGATCGGCACCAACTGGAATTCATTGATCCGTGAGGCGCGGGTGCTGACATCGCGGCGTTGACGCCGCACCCCGTCGGTGCGGCGGTTTTTCTTTGTTTGAGCTCGAATTTAGTTGCGCAGGCGAGTGCAGTGAGGGAGCGTTTGCATGCCCATCCGTCAAAAAGCCAGAGAAGCTGGCGTGTTCAGCTCGTCCGAAGTGGCCTTGCTAGGCCGCGTGTTCGACAGGTTGAAGGCTGAGGGTCAATCCACACAGCACCGTGAAGCGATCGCCTCACGCATCATTGCAAACTACGAGGCTGGGATCACAGACGAGGAAGAACTGGTTTCGGCGTCCAAACTGCCGCTGGGACGCTAATTTGACACGCGAGGACCCGGGGTGCCATCGCCGGGTCGTCGGCAAATCGTCGGAACCGAACCGCTCCCCCAGAGCTATCGGGTTTGCCGTTTTGATTGCAGGCTTAGTGCTGGGCTAGCGCGCCATGGGAACCGGAACTCGATCACTCGCCCCTGAGCCGTCCATGATTGCGGGGCGTCAACGGAACCAAAATCGCGCAATAGCTGCGGCACAAGAGCAAGGCGGACGTCACCGTCGCGCTTTTCGCCAGCCCGCTGATCGGGCTTCTGCCTCGCTGCAGAACCAGCGCTCCCCCTTGCCGGTCGAGATCGCAGTCCGGCTGTAATATTTCTGCCCAGGCATGTGATAGATGCGCTCGCCGCTCGAGCTGACGTTTCCCTTGATGTTGCAGGAGCCGCCGAGGAGGCCGACGCCGGTCGATTGCTCGCTGACCGCTTCGACGTTGTCACCGTTGGTAGCGCGCCAATCCCAAGGCTGATCAAAGCGGCCCTGCCATAGGCCGCGATGCGCCGCCTTCGCAGTAGCCTGCTCGGGCGCAAACGCCCCGTTGGAATAGCGAGGCCAGTCTAGAGCATAGCCTTGTTCGACGAGCCATTTCTGCACACTGCGGCCATCCGCGCGATCGCAGTTCCCGACGAGGCGGCCATAAGGATCCCGGCCGACGAAGCTGCAATGCAGTGGCCGAGAGGTGGCCAGGAACTTGTCTAGCGCATGGGCTGCCCGGCGCCCGCAGGGGTATTCGAAGCCCTTCGCGTCATCGCAGTACTGTCGGCCCTCCGGTGCGTCGATCCCATTGAAGCGGATGCGCTGGCCCGCGATCTCGACGGTGTCGCCATCGATCACAGAGGCACGCCCCC
>NZ_SRTG01000070.1:0-533 GCF_004792125.1 Mesorhizobium sp. M5C.F.Ca.ET.164.01.1.1
CGCCGATGACGACTACCGGCTGATCCGGCCGCTCGCCAACCCCGTCAATGACGGCGAGGCGATGGAAGGCGCGCTGAAGAAGCTCGGCTTCGAGGTGGTGCTCGAGACCAACCGGGACCTGCGCCGCACGCGCCGGGCGCTCGACGATTTCCGCGAGGACGCCAGGGGCGCCGACGTGGCGCTGGTCTATTTCTCCGGCCATGGCGTCGAGATATCCGGCGACAACCGGCTGCTGCCCGTCGATGCCGATGCCTCCTCGCTCGACGCGCTGGAGAAGACCAGCCTGCCGCTGGAGGAGGTGCGCGAAGCGGTCGCCGCCACGGCCAAGGTCGGGCTGATCGTGCTCGACGCCTGCCGCAGCGATCCCTTCGCAGGCGCGGGCAGCGAGGGGCGTGGCGCGACGTCGCTGGCCAAGGACGCAGCCGACAAGGTCCGGCCGGGCCTCGGCCGCGTCGGCCGGGCGGAGAACATCCTGTTCGCCTTTGCCGCCGCCCCCGGCGAGACGGCCGCCGACGGAACCGGCCAGAATTCGC
>NZ_SRTG01000071.1:0-531 GCF_004792125.1 Mesorhizobium sp. M5C.F.Ca.ET.164.01.1.1
ATCGGCGGGATGGACCGCCAGACCTTGCGGGACTGGGCACACCGGTTCAACGAAGCCGGGCCGGATGGGCTTCTGGATTCGTGGTCGGATGGCCCACATCACGGCTTTTGCCCAAGCAACCGGCAGAGCTGGCCGAGATTGTCGAAACGGGCGTGATCCTGCCGTTGACGGCGTGGTGCGGTGGCGCCGCGTCGATCTCCAGCGGGTCATCAAGGAGCGCTTCGGCGTCGAGTGCTGAAGAGGCTGGGCTTCTCGCACATGAGCGCCCGGCCTCGTCACCCCGCGCAGGATGCCGACACAGTCAAAGAGTGTAAAAAAAATTCCCGCGCACACTGAAGGCCCATCTGGTGGACCTGCCGAAAGGCACACGGGGGGATGGTTTCAAGACAAAGCCCGCATCGGCCATAAGAACGGCTTGGTCCGTCAATGGGCAAGACGTGGCAGGCGTCCCCGACAGCACGTGCCGGAGAACATCACGCCGATCTTCCTGCCGTCGCGATCCCCCGAACTGAGCCCGGTGGAAAACCTCTG
>NZ_SRTG01000072.1:0-529 GCF_004792125.1 Mesorhizobium sp. M5C.F.Ca.ET.164.01.1.1
ATGGCGTAGGGCAGGGGCAGCGGATCGCCGCGCTCGCCCGCAACAGCGCCGACCTCGTCATCCTGCAGCAGGCGGCGATGCGCCTCGGCGCCATCTTCGTGCCGGTCAACTGGCGGCTTGCCGCACCCGAGCGGCAGGCGATCCTGGCCGATTGCGATCCCGCGCTTCTGGTCCACGACACCGGGCTCGATGTGGCGCCGCCGACCGGCTGCGCGCCGCTCGACGTCGCGCGCTTCCAGGCGGCCGTGGATGAGGCCGAGCCAGCGCCGCGTCGCCCTTTGCCGGAAGCAGACCGGCCGTCGATCATCCTCTACACGTCAGGCACGTCGGGCCAACCGAAGGGCGTCATCGTCACGGAGGCCAATGCCTTCGCCACCGCCGTCAATTTCGGCGTCATCGGCCGCGTCGGCCATGACAGCATCGTCCTGTGCGACGCGCCGATGTTTCATGTCATCGGGCTGATCACCAATCTTCGCCCCGTGTTCCTCAAGGGCGGCACGGTCCTGATCTCCTCCGGCTTCGATGCCGG
>NZ_SRTG01000073.1:0-528 GCF_004792125.1 Mesorhizobium sp. M5C.F.Ca.ET.164.01.1.1
CGGCCGGTCAAGGACTACACGACGCGACGGATCCGGACTGTCTTTGGCATCGTGGAGGTGCGCAATCCTCGTTGGATGCTGTGTCGGGATTGTTACCCAGGCATGGTCGATGCCTTTGCGCCGCTGCGGGAGATCTGCCCGGATCGAGCGACATCCGAGCTGATGGAACTGACGGCGCGGCTGGGGAGCATGATGCCGTACCGGCAGGCTGCGAGAGTGCTTGCCGAATTCCTGCCCGTTGAGCCGACCGAGACGCATGCCACCGTGCGCAAGCGAACCATCAGGATTGGCGAACGGCTCGACGATCAGGTTGCTGAGGAAGAATTGCACGCAAGGGCGCAAACGGACGAACGACGCCAGCTTGAAATGCAGCTTCCCGGCGATCGACGCAAAGAGTTCGTCATCAGCATCGATACTGCGCATGTTCGCAGCGCCGGTTCCAATTCCGCGCGCAACTTCGAGCTCGTTGTGGCCCGATGCGGCCGCGGCGGGCGGGGCGAAGGCGGCGGTCGCTATTTCGTGACCGGC
>NZ_SRTG01000074.1:0-516 GCF_004792125.1 Mesorhizobium sp. M5C.F.Ca.ET.164.01.1.1
AGCGGAAGGGCGGTGCCCGACGAAATCTGCGCCGCGATCGAGACGACGCTGAAGCGCGAAGGTTTTTATGCCGGCGAGCCGAAGGGCTATTTCGGCCCGGACGTGCGCAAGGCGCTGGCCGCCTGGGTCGACGCGAAAGGCCCGCTCGACGATGCTCCCGCCCAAACCACGGCGACGCAGCAGGCCGCGCCGGCCGCGGGGCTGCTGACGAGCGAAATCCTCGACCGGGTCCGCGGCCGGGTTTCGACTCAGGCGCAGGCCGCCAAGACCGATAAACAAAGGCTTGCCGTCGTCAAACAGTACGACATGCTCGCACGCTACGGCGACCTTCCCTCGCGCTGGGCGGTAGTGAGCAACTACCATCAGGCAAAGGTCGTGCGCACGGTCGTCACCCCGGAGGAGGTCACGCGCTATGCGCTGGACATCCTGGTGTCGAAACCGGCCGGCGTCGACAAGCCGGAATTCGAGTTCATCTTCGACCTGACGCAGATTGCGCAGGACCGGAAATCCAAGGCG
>NZ_SRTG01000075.1:0-516 GCF_004792125.1 Mesorhizobium sp. M5C.F.Ca.ET.164.01.1.1
TCCGCCGCGATGTGCGCGAGATGCAGCGAAAGCACCCTGACCGGCCCTGCCGGCGCGCGGATCATGCATTCGAGCGCGGCGTTGCGCGTGTTGAGCGGGCGCACGGTGCGGCGCAGCGGCAGCGTATGCAACCTGGACCAGACGATCGGCAGCTTCGACAGCACCATGGTCCCGAACTGCCGGCGGCGGTTGACGAAGCGGCCGTCGCGCCGCTCGCTGGCATCCATGTCGAAAGCTGGGCCGTAGACCCAGTGGTAATCGGGCAGCAGTCGCGACAGAATTTCCGGCTGGTCGTCCTCGTTGGTTCGCTGCCAGTGCCGCTCGACCTCCTGCAAGGCGATGATGTCGGCGCCGTCGACGACGCGCGCGGCGCGCGCCAGATCGTAGCGGCCGTCGCTGCCGAACCCGTACTGGATGTTGTAGCTGACGAGCTTCATTGATTACCCGGCTCAACTTTCGGCGATGGCACTAGCGGTTCCGTGATGGTGTTGCAATGGACCGCAATGGCGACGGGGC
>NZ_SRTG01000076.1:0-513 GCF_004792125.1 Mesorhizobium sp. M5C.F.Ca.ET.164.01.1.1
CCTTCATCGGATGACGCCCTCAAGCCTTCCACCTCCGAAGGTACTAGTCGAAGCTAATAGGCTTGCCTAGCTGCCGAGGCACGCCCTTGCGTTTGGCGTCATCCTTGCCGCTTCGGCTAGGCCACGCAGATCCCCGGCACCGCGACCTTCTCGAACAGATGCGGCGACGCGACGGCCGAGGACGGATAGGCCGAGATCTTCGCCCTGAACTGCGGATGCGTGAAGGCGGCACGGAAGGCGGCGGTCGATTCCCACACGGCATAGTTCAGGTAGGTCGGGCTGTCGCCGATCGCGCGGTGAAGCTGGGTCGAGATGAAGCCCGGCTGCTGCTTCATGAACACGGCGTCGTCCTGCCAGACGTCGAGGAAGGTCTGCTCGTCGGCCTTGTCGAGCGTGAAGACGTTCACCAGCACGACGGCGGTGGCATCGATGGCGACCTGGCGGTCGATCGGGAAAGCGGGGTCGAGGGGACGCATATGGGTCATGAGGGTTTCCTTCAATTGGTGTTATGAT
>NZ_SRTG01000077.1:0-504 GCF_004792125.1 Mesorhizobium sp. M5C.F.Ca.ET.164.01.1.1
TCCGCGGAACAGGCCGGCGGCCCGGGATGTCGACGCGACCGACCGAAAAATATTAGGCGTTCTGGTCGACGACGCGACGGTCACCTATGCCGAGCTTGGCGATCGCGTCGGCCTGTCGCCGCCGGCAGCGCATGAGCGGGTCAAGCGGCTCAAGCGCAGCGGCGCCATCCGCGCCACGGCGGCGATCATCGATCCCAGAGCGGTGAAGAAGCCGCTGCTCGCCTTCGTACACATCGACACCAGGGGCTGGGGCAAGACGCCGGAACTGATGGCGGTGTCGAAATATCCGGAGGTCGAGGAGATCCATACGGTCGCCGGCGACACCTGCATGCTGCTCAAGGTGCGCACCGAGGATACGCGCGCGCTCGAAGGGCTGCTCGCCCGTCTATACGACACGCCCGGCGTCACCTCGACGCGCAGCTATGTCGTGCTGTCGACCTATCTCGAGCGTCCGGTGCAGCCCGAGATCACGAGCGAATGGCCGGCGCCGAAGCATATGGCGAC
>NZ_SRTG01000078.1:0-501 GCF_004792125.1 Mesorhizobium sp. M5C.F.Ca.ET.164.01.1.1
GTTTCGCGAGGACGAGCGCAGCCTTTTGTTGCGCCTGCTGCTGCAGGTCGCAAGCGCCCGCGAGCCGGAGATCGCCGCCGTTCTGAGCGGACGCAGGTCGCTTGGCTCCCTCGCCCCTGGCCAGCGCATCCCGGCGCTTCAGGCGAGCGGCGTCTGGTTCCAGCTGCTCGCCATTGCCGACGAGTTGCTTGCCATGCGGGCGCGCCGCGAACTCGAACAAGGCGCCGGTGTCGACGACGTGCCCGGCTCCTTCGCCAGCGTGATCGCGCAGATGGCGGCCAACGGCCACTCGGCGCAGGAGGCCCAGGCCGCGCTCAATGAGCTTTGCGTCGGCCCGACCATGACCGCGCACCCGACGGAGGCCAAGCGCGTCACGGTGCTGGAGATCCACCGCCGCATATATCGCAAGCTGACCGAGCTCGACCAGCCGCGCTGGGCGCCGCGCGAACGCGACCTGCTGGTCGCCGATCTGGAAAGCGAGATCGAGCTTCTGTGGATGAC
>NZ_SRTG01000079.1:0-500 GCF_004792125.1 Mesorhizobium sp. M5C.F.Ca.ET.164.01.1.1
GGCATAAGAACGACCCCATCAAGCTTGAGGCCCGACGTGGCGAGGTGTCGATCAAACTCGCCCAACGCGGCTTCCGATGCCATATCAACAGGTATAGCTTCATGCGAACCGTCGGCTGGTGCAGGCAGGGTCGAAACCAGCGACTCAAGCCGCACCTGATTGCGGGCCGCCACCATCAGCCGCGCGCCACCGGCCGCAAGCCGTTCGCAAATTGCTTTCCCGATCCCACCCGTTGCCCCAGTCACAAGTATGGTCGACATCAGACCACCCCGCCAGTTTCGAGCACTATACTGTTGTAGTCTGGAAAAGCCATTGCACCCGGCTGTGGGCGGTTTCTTGCCATCCACCGGTACCAAGTGTCAGACTTTCACCACTAGCTTGACGACGGCACGGAGCCTCACCAATGACCACCAGCCCCCGAAAAGAGCGTAAATTTCCTGCTTCGGCCGGTATCCTTCTAGGGTTAGGCCTAGGCGGCTTTTTCGACGGGATCGTGCTCC
>NZ_SRTG01000007.1:0-257135 GCF_004792125.1 Mesorhizobium sp. M5C.F.Ca.ET.164.01.1.1
GTGATGCCGGTCAGGATCGTCGCGCCCTTGAAGACGCGCTGCCTGCGTTTGTCCCTGTTTTCGTCTTCAGCCATCGCGCGCCAATCCCCGGCGATCGTCGCATTTCATGTGGTGCGATCGGCAAGATGATTAGGCCTGCCTGATAAACATAGCGTTATCGTCAGCGGCTGCGGCGACTTTGCATCTAAGCGGCGAGGAAGAGCTTCGCTGCAGGGTTTTTTAGGATGGAGAACTAGCCGCGGGGCCCGACTCGATCGAGGCTTATGTTCCAATCAACGGAACTGTGACTGTCGTTGCGTAATTTATCGGATACCGATCGAAATATGGGAACTCGATGACGAAAGCATAGGTAGCGGTCAGATGCGCCATGCGGAAACCGCTGCTGGGGGGATCGATCCCAATCGTCACTTCGACGTCTCTCAACCCTAAAGCCAGTAATTTCTCTGTGGCAATGGCTTGTATCTGGGCCTGCGTCAGCGAGTTCTTCATCTGCAGCGCACGCGAGGACGTTTCCAGCGTGTACCGAACACTCGACATGGCGTTCAAAGCCCAGCCGAATGCGAAAATCCCGAACAAAAGCATCATCAGAAAAGGCGCGAGCAGTGCGAATTCCAATGCAGCTCCGCCTGACGCATCACGTGTAAATGCTCTTCCTTTAACGGACACGAATCACCTGTTGATGCCTAATCTCGCGCGAGAAGGAAAACACGTCAAAGCCGAAGGGCGGGGACCAGGTGGCTGTCGCCTGTATTTCAACGAAGACCGAGGGAGCTTTCAAACCGTCGCACAGGACCGATGGATCGGCCACGGTGCTCCCGCACATGTATTTGCGCCCCAATGTAACTTGCGCGTCGTCGGGACGATTTTCCCAGCTCGAAAGGGCGACGGCTTGGGTTGCCGCGTCGTTGGCTTCTCCTTGCATCACAAGATTTGCTGCCGTTTTGACGCCTGCACGCATCGACAACGAGCTTGATACGAAAGACCAGCCGTTAATGACGCCAAGAAGTACCAGGCAAAGGATCGGCAGAACCAGCGCAAACTCCACCGCCGCAACACCCGAATCGCTCCGGAAAATCCGGACTGGTCGCCGTTCCATGGAGGATTACTCGACAAGCCGAACGGACTGCGTCGCCGGAATCTCACGCATCCCGAGGCTGGTGCAATCCTGATTGATGGTTGTGTTGCCGGACCACTGCACGTTGCTGGCGACGACCTGCGTGCAACCATTTATGCCCGAGAAATTGCCGAGGTAATTGACCGCCTGCGTTGGAAAATACAGGGCGCCGGTCAAAAGCGAATCCGCCGTGCCATTGAACGTGTTCGATCCCGCTAAGTTTGCTCTGTCGCCGTAAAACAGCACACCCGAATAGGTGCCTGATGTCGGTGCGCTAAGCTTGACGGTGGCAGTGCCGTTCATGGTGACGCCGGAGCTGCCGGCCAGATAGATGATAACTCCCTCGCCGGAAATGTTTGCATTTGAGTTCGCTTTGAAATCGCCTCCCTGAATGACGTATACCCCCGGCGAGAGCGTTACACTGCCGCTCAAGCTGAGCCCCCTGCAGTATGTTCCAGGTTGCAACGTCGACTGATTGCCGTTTTGACAGGGGTTCGTGGCCGGCGGCGCCGGAAGGTCGGCAAAAGGATCGGCAGCGGGCAGCGCCTGGGTTATCAGGCTGGTGCAGACGGTCGTCACAGGATTGGCCAATGACATCCCACCGGCCGATATCAGGCAGTCGACATCAAGGCTTGCCGATCCCTGAAGCTTGATGGCGTCCGGAGCAATCGAATTCGACATGACGGAGCAGCCCGTCAGTTTTGTGGTCGAACTGCCGGAAAAGAGGGCCGCTCTCGAAGCAGAACGATTGAGCGCCAGAACGCAGGCCTTTGAAGCATCCGTGATAAGAGCCACCGCTCTTGCCCGCGCGCCAACCTCGTTCTGCGTGAATATCGACGTGAAAAATCGATCGAGGTTCTGATGAACGATGACCTCGACAGCCTTTTTCGCCACGTTTGGGCCGGATGACGGGGGTGTGAAAACTTCAATCGTGCCTGTCGACGCTGCAAAACCGTTCGAGGCTGCTGAAAGCGTCGCGGCCGAGACTATCGCGGGTTTGTCGGATCCCGAAACCTTTTCCAAAGCGCCAGCATAAGCTGCCGCGTCGGCCACCGCCTGTAATTTCAAGCTACTATAATACCAATACGAGGTTTCCACCCCGAGACCCGCACCACCAACAACGATCGGCAAAGACAGGGCAAAAATGATGGCAACGTTGCCGCTCGTGCCGATGCATCGTCGTCGCAGACAGCGGACAAACCGCCTCGAGATAGGAGCGCCCAATTCCATGCCGGTATTTAAGGAAAGATGAATGAAGGAATGGCTAACGATTTCACTCCATTTGACAGGTGCGCTCCTTGGCCCGGCCGCAAAAGCTCCAGCAGCCGCAAAATGGCGTAGTTGGTGACAACTGAGACAGGCCCAGTTGGAGCCTGAGGAGATCCTGGATGACGATACTTTCTGTCGAACTGAACAAGCTGGTCATCCTTTCGACGTCGTCTATAGTCTATATATGTGCCGGTTCGCGCGTCACGAGGGGCCAAACTGTAACCACCGAACTGGCACCAAAAATTCTTCCCGTCCATATGGCAGTTGGCAATAAGCACGCCGAGAGGCACTACTTCCCACCCTATGGGTTTGGCTTTGCCGGATCGGTATTGTCCGCCTCTCTCACCCACGGTGTCGCCGAGCACTGCTTGATGGCCCTTTTTGGCGACCGCGGCTCAGTACAACCAACTGTCGAAGAAGTTGCGAGAATCTATGCTTTTGTGGCCGAGTCGCAGATTCGAGAGATCGGCGCTCGGCTGCCGATGGAAGATGCGCAGGCCGTACTTTTTGAGGCCGTAGTCTGCGGATTTTCACCCGACACGGGAACTACACGAACCTTTTACATTGCACCTACCCTTTCTCCTGATCTGCAGATGAGATGTCACGAGGTTGATCTGTCAGGCGGCGTTTTTCGCATCGGACTTGGCGCAAATGAGTTTGACAAAGCGCGAGCAGAGATGTCAGCAAACGGCGAAAATCCGACGTGTGTCAACGTAATCGAGAAACTGCTTGAGCAGCAGTTTCATCAGAGCGTCGGCGGCTATCTCCAGGCAGCGACGGTCGATCCTTCGGGCTTCTACCAGGTCGAACTGATTCACTACACCGATGGAAGAGCCATTCCTGATGCGAAATATCTAGGCATAGACCTCGCGGGAATTCCGAGACCGAAAAACTTCAAGTTCGGCCAGCGGGCTATCGGGGACGGCCGCGGCCAGACGCAAATCGTCACTACACACTAGCCCTCAGTCGATCCGGCAACGGCGTTCCTCAAGCTCGAATCGATCAAGCCCAGGAGGAAATTGGCCAAATATTGGACAGGGGAGCGGAGTTTTCCGCTATGTGCTTGAAACGTCTGGTACGCCCAAGGGGAATCGAACCCCTGTTACCGCCGTGAAAGGGCGGTGTCCTGACCGCTAGACGATGGGCGCGCTCAGATGTGAGCGCTTATAGTTGCGTTGCACCAAACCGGCAACCCGTCTGCCGCCGCCTGCGACAACTTTTTTCATTGGCCGCAAAACCGCGCATTTTCGGCGATTTAGCCCGGTTCGACGCGGCAGCGCATGCCGTCCTCAGATGGCGCACTGCGAACGCCGATAACGAGAGGGAGAGCCAGCCGTTACCGCCGCCGGCGGCAGCGCCAGTTCCAGTCGCGCTCGGGGCCGACGTCGATGTGAACAGATTCGGTATGGCAGTAGGTGCCGACGCCGCCACGCCCGGGCATGCTGCGGATGTAGCTTGCCAGTTGCGCTTTCGCGACGCCTGGAACCTGGATGTCGGCAGCAGCGCAATACATGTGCAGCGAATTCTTGGCGCCGTTGGCGCGGCGGTTGCGGGCCGGGTCACGATAGCCGGAGGTGACGATCATCTTCTTGCCGTAGTGGCCCTCGATCGTCTTCAGCACGCGGACCAGGGAAGGTTTCAGGCAGGCAACGTCGACATTCTCGGTCTGCTTCAAAAGACCGTTGGGCGCCAGCCGGGCAAGCCCGGCAGCGGATGCCACCTGATAGGCGCCGCCTTCATCCTCGTTCAGATCGACGTCGCTGTCGTCGTCGAGGCCGGATTTGCGCTTGATCTCGAAGAGTGCGGTCTTGCGTACGCCAGGCAGCGCGTCATCGGTGAAATGGCTGGTATCGCCGATCGAAGCCAGTTGCACCGGCTTTTCAGCCGATTTGGCCGAGGCCAAGGTGATGGTCGGCTTTGCCGCCGCCTTGGGCTGCGCCGCCGTCGATTGCTCGCCCGACCTGTTGCTGGTCTGCGGGGCAGGCGCCGCCGAGGCCGGCGTGGCGCTGAACAGAGAGGCGAGGAACCCCTTCTTCTTCGGCGCATAAGCCTGCGGCTGCGGCTCTCCGGCGGTCACATAAACCGAGTTGTTCATCGCCGGCGCGGCCGCCTCGATCTTGGACTTCGGCGCGGCCGTGCCTGCATCGGCGGTTTCAGTCTCCTGCGTAGCAGAGCCGGCCTGTTCAACCGTCTGCGCGGAGCCCGCAGCAGCGTCTGCGCGCGCAGGAGCCGTGACGGGGAAGCCGGCATCGGACTTGGCGCCTCCCTGAGGGGCTCCCCCCTGGGTTCCCGGCTTGGCCATAGGCACATAGCCGACCTGCTCGGGAAGGCTTGCGTCGCCCCTGGCGGTCATCGTCATCTGTGAAGTCGTGATCTGCGACGACGAATCAACGGCGACCTGTTGGGTACCAGAGGCCGTGCTGACATCCATAGCAGAGGCGTTATAACCGGGCATGCCGACTGACAGGGATGGGTCGCCGGCCGAGGTGCAGGACGCCAGGAGCACGGAGAAAAGCGCGGCTGCAATGGCGCGGCTTTCTCCCTTCGCGAGGCGCGATCCTGCTGATTTCAAAACAAAATTCCCCCTCGATGTCCGGCCGGTAAATCATTGGCGCGGCGTCGGAACGTCTCGCCGAAATAAATCCTTGTCCCCGAACGAAAACGAGACCTGTGTCAAATCCGCAAGCCCCAGAGTAATTCGACGGCTAAAGAGGAATCGAGACTGCTTGAGGGTTGACGACACCATTTCGTCCTCTTTTGGCGGCGCGTCAACTCACCACACATTACAGAAGGTTACACACGCACCTTGACATAGGTGCCTGGCGCGTCGCCCAGGGTTTTCATGTGCTTGCCGGGTTTGCGGGCCGGCACGCGGGTGTTGTCCTTCGCCTCGACCCAGCGTTGCCAGTGCGGCCACCAGGAGCCGGGATGGTTTGTGGCCTCGGCGATCCACTGGTCGAAGTCGCCCGCCGGCTTGCCGCCGGTCCAGTAGTGATATTTCTGCGCTGCCGGCGGATTGACGACACCGGCGATGTGGCCGGAGCCGGCCATGACGTAGTCGACGTCGCCGCCGAAATACTTCGAACCGAGGAACACCGAAAGCGCCGGCGCGATGTGATCTTCCTTCGAGGCGAGGTTGTAGACCGGGATGGTGACGTCCTTCAGCGAAACGACGCGGCCCGCCAGCTCCATCATGCCTTGCGAAAGTCTGTTCTCGAGATAGCAGTTGCGCAGGTAGAAGGAATGGTTGGCCGCGCCCATGCGGGTCGAATCGGCGTTCCAGTAGAGCAGATCGAAGGGCAGGGGATCCTTGCCGCGCATGTAGTTGTTGACGACATAGGGCCAGATCAGGTCGCCCGAGCGCAGCATGTTGAAGGCGGTCGCCATCTTGGTGCCGTCGAGATAGCCTTTCTCGTTCATCGCCTTTTCGACGGCCGCAACCTGCTCTTCGTCGACGAACACTTTCAGGTCGCCGGCATAGGTGAAATCGACCTGCGTGGTGAAGAAGGTGGCCGATTTGATGCGGTGGTCGCCTTCCTGCGCCATCAGCGCCAGGGCCGCCGCCAGAAGCGTGCCGCCGACGCAATAGCCGACGGCGTTGACATCCTTTTCGCCGGTGGCCCTTTCGATCGTATCCAGGCCGTATTGCAGGCCCTCTCGGATATAGGCCTCCCAGCTCTTGGTGCCGTGCCGCTCGTCCGGGTTGATCCAGGAGATGACGAAGACGGTGTGCCCCTGCTCGACCGCCCAGCGGATGAAGGATTTTTGCGGGTTGAGATCGAGAATGTAGAATTTGTTGATCCACGGCGGGCAGATCAGCAGCGGCCGCTTGAGCACGGTCTCGGTCGCCGGATCGTATTGCAGGATCTCGGCGACATCGCTGCGGCCCACCACCTTGCCAGGTGTCGTGGCCAGGTTCTTGCCGATCTCGAAGGACGAGTAATCTGCCTGCCTCAGTTTCAGGTCACCCTTGCCGGCGACGATGTCCTCGGCCAGCATCTTCATGCCGCGCACCAGGTTTTCACCATTCGAGGCGATGGTCTCGCGAAACAGTTCCGGGTTGGTCAGGATGAAATTCGATGGCGAGATGGCGTTGGATACCTGCTTGACGTAGAAGCTGGCCTTGTGGCGGGTGTGCTCGTCCAGGCCATCGGCGTGCTCGACCAGCTCGGCCGCCCAGCGCGAGGTGACGAGATAGGCCTGCTTGAGGAAATCGAAGAAAGCGTTGCGGCCCCATTCCGGGTCCTGGAAACGCTTGTCGCCGAGCTCGGGCTTGACCGCGTCTTCGGCGTCTTCGCCGCCGGCGCTGAGGCGCTGGATGGAGTTGGCCCAGACGGTCATGTAGCCGGAGAACAGCCGCGTCTGCGCCTCCAGCGCACGCTGCGGGTCGGAAAGCCAGTATTCGCTGAGCTTGGAGAAGGTTTTCACCATGTCGACGACCGGCTCGGCGACATGATCGCGCACATCGCCTTTTTCGCGCGGCTCGGCCCATGCGGAAGCCGCCTTGCCGGCCTGCTCGATCATGCGCGCCATGTTCAAGGCGAAGCGCTCCGGGTCCTTCACCAGATATTGCTCGACGGTCGAAGCCTGGTCATCTTCCGCTTTGCCCGAATCGGGTGTTTTGGACATGGTTCGCGGGGTTCCTCCCGAAGCGTTTTCTTGACATATTATCATGGGACAGCCGACAGGGTCCAACGCGCTCTACCTCGGCTGCCAAGGAAACAATATGACGATTAATATTGGCGAAACTGTTTTTTCTGGCACTGGTCGTTTTTGCCGCATGGGCGCGGCGGTCGTTTTGCTGGCGATCGCCGCAGGCTGTTCGAGCACCAACATCGAGGGCGCCACGCCTGTCGCGGCTACCGACGGGCCGAAGAACACCGGCACCTATCCGAACCTGAATATCCCGCCGCAGGTGGCGGCGGAGCAATTCACCGAGGCGGAAAAGAACGCCAAGCTCGCCCAGTTGAAGGCCGACGAGCAGGCGCAGGCCTCAAAGGGCGGAGCGGTCAAGGCCGCGAACCCGGCGGCGCTGAACACACTGGCAAGGAAGCACGGCGCCGATGCGCTGAAGCAGATCGAAGCCAAATGCGATCCTGCCCTCGACCCTACCTGCAAATAGGGTTATATCGCGCGACCGAACCACCTTCGCCAAAAACCACTTTGACCGTCTGGAATTGACATGGAAGAATTTCACAAGGTCCGCCGGCTTCCGCCCTATGTCTTCGAGCAGGTCAACCGGCTGAAGGCCAGTGCCCGCTCGCGCGGCGCCGACATCATCGACCTTGGCATGGGCAATCCGGATCTGCCGACGCCCAAGGCCATCGTCGACAAATTGTGCGAGGTCGTGCGCGATCCGCGCACGCATCGCTATTCGTCGTCGCGCGGCATTCCGGGCCTGCGCCGCGCCCAGGCCAATTACTATGCCCGCCGTTTCGGCGTGAAACTCGACCCGGACACGCAAGTGGTGGCGACGCTGGGCTCGAAGGAAGGTTTTGCCAATATGGCACAGGCGATCACCGCCCCCGGCGACGTGATCCTGTGCCCCAACCCGACCTATCCGATCCACGCTTTCGGCTTCATCATGTCGGGCGGCGTCATCCGCTCGTTGCAGGTGGAACCGGACGACGGCTTCATCCCCGCGCTGGAGCGCGGCATCCGCCATTCGATCCCGAAGCCGCTGGCGTTGATCCTCAATTACCCGTCGAACCCGACGGCGCAGGTCGCCTCGCTCGATTTCTACAAGGAGGTGGTGGCCTTCGCCAAGAAGAACGACATCATCATCCTGTCGGACCTTGCCTATTCGGAAATCTATTTCGACGGCAATCCGCCGCCCTCGGTGCTGCAGGTGCCGGGCGCGATCGACGTGGCGGTCGAGTTCACCTCGATGTCGAAGACCTTTTCCATGCCCGGCTGGCGCATGGGTTTTGCCGTCGGCAACGAGCGGCTGATCTCGGCGCTGACCAGGGTCAAGTCCTATCTCGACTATGGTGCCTTCACGCCGATCCAGGTGGCGGCTGCGCACGCGCTCAACGGCGACGGCGCCGATATCGCCGAAGTGCGCGACATCTATCATAAGCGCCGCGACGTCATGGTCGACGCCTTCAGCCGCGCCGGCTGGATCGTCCCGGCGCCGGCGGCGTCGATGTTCGCCTGGGCGCCGATCCCGGAGCCGTTCAAGCATCTCGGTTCGCTCGAATTCTCCAAGCTTCTGATCGAGCACGCTGACGTGGCGGTGGCGCCGGGTGTCGGCTTCGGCGAGCATGGCGACGACCATGTGCGCATCGCGCTGGTCGAGAACGAGCATCGGATCCGGCAGGCGGCTCGCAACATCAAGCGCTTCCTGGCCTCCAGTGCCAAACAGCCCAACAATGTGGTGCCGCTCGCCGCGCATCGTTGAGCGCCTGACACTACATCGACCGAATTCTTGGGGGGCGTCGCCGGACATGGCTGAAGCGTTGCGTGTTGGAATTGCCGGTCTCGGCACCGTCGGCGCGTCGGTGGCGCGCGTGCTGCACGACAAGGCGGCGGAACTGACGCGGCAATGCGGCCGCGAGGTCGTCGTGTCAGCCGTCTCGGCCCGTGATCGCAAACGCGACCGCGGCGTCGATCTCGGCGCGGCCAAGTGGTTCGACGATCCGGTAGGAATGGCGCAGACCGCCGAGATCGACGTGTTCGTCGAGCTGATCGGCGGCGACGAAGGACCGTCGCGATCATCCGTGAAAGCAGCGCTTGAAACCGGCCGCCACGTCGTCACCGCCAACAAGGCGCTGCTCGCCAAGCATGGCGTGGCGCTGGCCGAGATCGCCGAGAAGAAGGGCGTGCTGCTCAATTACGAGGCGGCGGTGGCGGGCGGCATTCCGGTCATCAAGACGATGCGCGAGGCGATGGCCGGCAATTCGGTGACCCGTGTCTTCGGCATCCTCAACGGCACCTGCAACTATATCCTGACCCGTATGGAGGCCGAGGGCCTGTCGTTCGACGCCTGTCTGAAGGATGCGCAGCGGCTGGGCTATGCCGAGGCCGACCCGACCTTCGACATCGAGGGCCACGACACCGCGCATAAGCTGTCGATCCTGACCAGCCTTGCCTTCGGCACGCGGATTGCCGCCAACGACATCTACATGGAAGGGATTTCCAACATCAGCCAGGCAGATATCCGCGCGGCCGGCGATCTCGGCTACCGGATAAAGCTGCTCGGCGTCGCCCAACGCACGGAAAGCGGGATCGAACAGCGCGTGCACCCGACCATGGTGCCGACGGCCTCGGTCATTGCGCAGGTGCATGGCGTTACCAATGCGGTGGCCATCGAAACCGATATTCTTGGCGAGCTTTTGCTCTCCGGTCCCGGTGCCGGCGGCAACGCCACCGCATCGGCAGTGGTAGGCGACATTGCCGACATCGCCAAGAGCCGGCCCGGTTTCCAGCACGGTCCGGTCTTCGGCCTGCCGGCGAAGGAATTGCGACCCTATAAGAAGGCGCAGATGCGCAGCCATGCCGGCGGCTATTTCATCCGGCTGACCGTGCATGACCGCATCGGCGTCTTTGCCGCCATCGCCAAGCGCATGGCCGACAACGACATTTCTCTGGAATCGATCGTGCAGCACGCCGCCGGGCCGGACACCGCCCTGCAGAAGACGGTGATCCTCGTCACCCACGAGACGACAGAAGCGGCGGTCCGCAAGGCCGTCGACGGCATCACCAAGGACGACCATCTGACCGACAAGCCGCAGGTCATCCGCATCGAGCGGGCGGAATAGGAATTTCTCTTTCTCCTTCAATCGATTGATATCGTTGCGTTTTCAAAAAAGACCCGCCCAGGTCTTGCTGTTGTCATGGAGCTTTGACACAACCGGCGCGCCTCTAACGCATCGGCCCGAAAATCGGAATCGATTTTCGGAAAGCACGATGCGTAGATTCAAAGACTTAGAGCGTCCTTTGCGCGTCCAATGGACGCGCGGCGCTCTAAAGAGAGGCAATGTGCCAACGAGGATTGTCCATCGATGAACGTTGCCCAGAACATCGTAGCCGGCCTTGACCGGATACTCACCATGGAGCTGGTGCGCGTCACCGAACGCGCCGCGGTTGCGGCGGCCAGGTTGCGCGGACGCGGCGACGAAAAGGCCGCCGACCAGGTCGCGGTCGACGCCATGCGCGAAGAGCTCAACCGCCTCGCCATCAACGGCACGGTGGTGATCGGCGAAGGCGAGCGCGACGAGGCGCCGATGCTCTATATCGGCGAAGAAGTCGGTTCCGGCAAAGGCCCGGCGGTCGATATCGCGCTCGACCCGCTCGAAGGCACGACGATCTGCGCCAAGAACCTGCCCAATGCGCTGGCCGTCATCGCCATTGCGGAAAAGGGCAGCCTGCGTTCGCGCCCGACGTCTATATGGACAAGATCGCCGTCGGCCCGGGCTATGCGGACGGCGTCATCGACATCGATGCCTCCCCGGCCGAAAACATCGCCAGCCTGGCCAGGGCCAAAGGCGTGCCGGTGCCGGAGATCACCGCCTGCATCCTCGACCGGCCGCGCCATGGCGGCCTGATTGAGGCCGTGCGCGCCACGGGCGCTGCGATCCGGCTGATCGGCGATGGTGACGTCGCCGGCGTCATCCACACCACCGATCCGGATGAAACCGGCATCGACATCTATCTCGGCACCGGCGGCGCCCCGGAGGGCGTGCTGGCGGCGGCAGCGTTGCGCTGCACCGGCGGCCAGATGCAGGGAAGGCTGATCCTCGACACGCCGCAAAAGGTGGCGCGCGCGGCGAGGATGGGCATCTTGGACCCGAAGCGGGTTTACCGCACGCAAGACATGGCGCGCGGTGACGTGCTGTTTGCGGCAACCGGCGTGACCGACGGCAACATGCTGGCCGGCGTCAAGTTCGGCCGCAATTCCATCACCACGCATACGATCGTGCTGCGCTCGTCGTCGCGCACCGTTCGCGAGATCAAGGCAAGGCACCAGGATCTGGAAAAGTTTTGATTCCCGACTCGGCTAGCCGTCGCATATTGTGAGAAATGACAATCCGCAGACGGCGCGTCGCATGACGGGCGAAAACCGTATCTTCCTCGATGTCAGACAGTCGGCATCAGGTGTTTCCTGGGAACACCGGCTGACCGAGCGGCAGGACATGACTGCGCTTGCGATAGCGCAAGGCTTTGGCGTGCCGGACATCGTCGCGCGCGTCCTTGCCGGGCGCGGCGTGACCGCCGAGCAGACCGAGCGGTTCCTTGATCCGACCATCCGCGATCTTTTGCCGGACCCGGCTTCGCTGACCGACATGGGCAAGGCCGCCGCCCGCATCGCTGAAGCGATCGTGACCAGGGAAAGAGTGGGGATCTTCGGCGACTACGACGTCGACGGCGCGGCCTCATCGGCGCTGCTCAAGCGGTTTCTCACGCATTTCTCCGTGCCAGCGGAGATCTACATACCGGACCGCATCTTCGAGGGGTACGGACCCAATCCGGAAGCCATGCGCGATCTTGTCTCGCGTGGCGCGACGCTGATCGTCACCGTCGACTGCGGCACCAACAGCGCTGTCTCGATCGACGCGGCGAAGGCTGCCGGCGCCGATGTCGTGGTGCTCGATCATCATCAGCTCGGCGGTCCGTTGCCGGCGGCGGAGGCGGTCGTCAATCCCAATCGCGAGGACGACCTTTCGGGGCAGGGCCATCTTTGTGCCGCCGGCGTCGTCTTCCTGGCTCTGGTGCAGACGGCGAGGATCCTGCGCGGCCGGTTGCCGGATGCCGCACCGCCGGACCTGCTTGGTCTGCTAGACCTCGTGGCCCTGGCGACCGTTTGCGACGTGGTGCCGCTGACCGGCGTCAACCGCGCCTTCGTGGTCAAGGGGTTGCAGATGGCGCGCCAGCAGAGGAACGAGGGGTTGGCGGCGTTGGCGCGGGTCTCGCGCATCGGCGAGCCGGTCAACACCTTCCATCTGGCCTATCTGATCGGCCCGCGCATCAATGCCGGCGGGCGCATCGGCGACGCAGCACTCGGCAGCCGCCTGCTCGCCACCGACGATCCCGTCGAGGCCCGCACCATCGCCGAGACGCTGGACCGGCTCAATCAGGAGCGGCAGCAGATGGAATTGGAAATGCTGGCCGTGGCACGAGTCGAGGCCGATGCCGAGCTTGCCGGCGGCAATGGGCCGGCCATCGTCGTCACCGCCAGCTCCAATTGGCATCCGGGCATCGTCGGCCTGCTGGCCTCGCGGCTCAAGGACCATGCGCGCCGGCCCGCCTTTGCCATCGCCTTCAACGCCAATGGCGTCGGAACGGGTTCAGGCCGTTCGGTGTCGGGCTTCGATCTCGGCCGGCTGGTGCGCGAGGCCGCCATTGCCGGGCTGATCGTCAAAGGCGGCGGCCATGGCATGGCGGCCGGCATCACGGTGGAGCGGGCGAAACTTGGCGCGCTCAGGGCCTTCTTCGAGGAACGAGCGGCGGCCGACGTGTTCCGGCTGCAGGGCGAGGAAAGCCTGGCGATCGACGGTGCGCTGGCCGCCGAGGGTGCGACGCTCGGCCTGCTCGATGCGCTGGAGAAAGCCGGCCCGTTCGGCGCCGGGCATGTCGCGCCGGTCTTCGCGCTGCCGCGCCATCGCCTTGCCGATGCAAGGCCGGTCGGCACCAATCACATCCGCGCCGAGTTGCAGTCGGAAAGCGGCAGCCGGATCCAGGCGATCGCCTTTCGCGCCGTCGATACGGCGCTCGGCGAGTTCCTGTTCACGAACAGGGGCAAACCGGTGCACGTCGCCGGTTCGCTTTCGGGCAATCACTGGAACGGCAACCGCACGGTGCAGTTCCGCATCGTCGATGCCGCACGTGCCTGAGAGCGGTTTTCGCTTTTGCTGCGCAGACCTTCAGTAAAGATCGCGGTTTAGGCCAGAACCGTCTGCAGCCGGGCCAGTTCGCCGATCTGGGCCACCGTAACCTGATAGCCGATGCGGATCGCCTCGTCGGCGCGGTGGAATTCGGTCAGGCCGATATGGCTGAGCTTAGGCTGCAGCGACATATCCGGCGGGTCGCCGGCAAGCCGCGCACGCGAAATGCGGTCCTGGATGATGTTGAACGCTTCGACCATAACGCCGGTGATGCCGAGCCGTGTTTGGTACTGGTGCCCTGTATCGACCAGGCCGGGCCTTGGCGCATCCTTTTCGACGACCAGTTCGCCGGCGCTGTGCTTGATGACGGCGGCGCGGCCGAACAGATCATAGTGAAGGTTTACCGCGACTACGAGGGGCTGCTCGTAGGCGCGACAAACCGAGACCGGAACCGGATTGACCAGCGCGCCGTCGACCAGCACGCGGCCGTTGCAAGTGACCGGTTCGAACACGCCGGGCAGTGCATAGGAGGCGCGCATAGCGGTGATCAGCGAACCGCCCGACAGCCAGATTTCATGACCGGTGCGGATTTCCGAGGTGACACAAACGAATGGTTTCGACAAATCCTCGAAACGGATGCCGGCCATATGCTCGCGCAGCCGTGCGTCGAGCTTCATGCCGCCGAACAGGCCGCTGCCGCGCAGATTGAGATCGAGAAGACCAAAAATGCGGCGCTTGGTCAGGCTTCTGGCGAATTCTTCCAGCTCATCCAGCTTGCCGGCAAGATAGCAGCCGCCGACCAGCGCGCCGATCGAGGTGCCGGCGATCATCGACACTTCGATGCCGGCTTCGTCGAGCGCGCGCAGCACGCCGATATGGGCCCAGCCGCGCGCGCAGCCGCCGCCCAATGCCAGCGAAATGCCTGTTTTCTTGGCGGGGTTCGTTTCGGATACGCCGGCGGGCGACGACAGGCCATTGGCCTCTCGAACATCCGGTCTGTTGAGCGATGACGCCCATTCGAGCATCACAATCTCCCTTGTCCCACGGCCAACATACAGGCTGGCCGTATCGAAATCATGAATATACGAGGCTGCAGTTCGGCGAATGGTTCATATGGATGGTTCACGGGGCTTTCGATACGTTTCTTTCGCATCGAACAGCGGCTTGCTGCCGTCGCTGGCCAGCGTCCCCTTGCCTTCGATCAGTCCCACCGTCCGATAAAAGCAGGAACGCCGGCCGGTGTGGCAGGTTGCGTGGTGGCCCATCACTTTGACGCGCAACCATATGGCATCCTGGTCACAATCCGTGAGCATCTCGACCACGTTCTGGACATTCCCGGACGTTTCGCCCTTCTTCCACAGAGCGCTGCGCGAGCGCGACCAGTAGTGGGCGATGCCGGTTTCCAGTGTCAGCGCCAGCGCCTCGGCGTTCATATGCGCAACCATCAGCAGCATGCCGTCTTCGGCATCGGTGACGACGACGGTGACGAGACCGCTGGCATCGAAGCGCGGCGAACAGACCGTGCTTTCTTCCAGTGCATTCTTGTCTGATGGAGCTTTCGGGAATTTCAGTGCCGACATCGCCGGTCCTTGTTTTGTGCGACCGGCGAGGCTCGTTCAGCCCCTGCCGCCGCGCACCATGGTGACGAAACGGACCTGTTCCTCGGGGGTGTCCTTGAAGACGCCGGTGAAGGTCGAGGTCAGCGTAGTGGAGCCCTCCTTGCGGATGCCGCGCATGGCCATACACATATGCTCGGCTTCTAGCATGACGGCGACGCCGCGCGGATTGAGCACGTCCTGGATGACGCCGGCGATCTGTGCGGTCATGGCTTCCTGGGTCTGAAGGCGCTGGGCGAAGATATCGACGACGCGCGCGATCTTGGACAGGCCGACAACCTTGCCGTCCGGCAGATAGCCGACATGCGCCTTGCCGATGATCGGCACCATGTGGTGCTCGCAATGCGAATGGAATGTTATATCCTTGACGAGGACAAGGTCGTCATAGCCGGCGACTTCCTCGAAGGTGCGGCCGAGTTCCTCGGCCGGGCACTTGTCGTAGCCGCCGAACATTTCGCGATAGGCCTTCACCACACGCTTTGGCGTATCGACCAGGCCCTCCCGGTCCGGATTGTCGCCGGTCCAGCGCAACAGCGTGCGAACTGCGGCCTCGGCTTCGGCCTCGGTCGGCCGATCGGTGACCGGCTTTTCCATGTAGGCGGACGGGGGCATGAATTTCTTGATGACGGCATCCATAAAGGCGTCTCCCGTAGTTCCCCTCTCAGGAGGAACGAGTTGAACGGACCACGACCTTTCGGGTGTTAGAAACGTGCCCTGTTTCCAGCCCGTAAGCGGCGTGAACTGATTTGAGCACGGACGAGGTTGTTGGTTACCTTGTCCATACCCGACTACCAGCATTATATATGATCGTGCCGAGCGAAAGGAAGACCGTCAGCGGCAATCGCTGTTCGCTTGGCGGCGACGGATTGGAAAAATATGATCGACGACGTCTACAATGCGAAAATTCTGGGATTTGCCGGGAATATCGCGCGGATCGGCCGGCTCGACCGTCCCGATGCAACCGCGCGCGCGCATTCCAAGCTGTGCGGCTCGACCGTGACCGTCGATCTGAAGATGGACGACGGCGTCGTCACCGATTTCGCCCATGACGTGAAGGCCTGCGCGCTTGGCCAGGCGTCGTCCTCGATCATGGCGCAACATGTCGTTGGCGCCAGCGCGAACGAATTGCGCGCGGTGCGCGAGACGATGCTGAAGATGCTGAAGGAAAACGGCGCGCCGCCCGAAGGCCGCTTCGCCGACCTCAGATATCTCGAACCGGTGCGCGACTATAAGGCGCGCCATGCCTCGACCATGCTGACCTTCGATGCGGTGGTCGACGCGATCGGCCAGATCGAGAAGAAGCGCGCCGAACAGGCGGCTTAGCCGTCAAATGGCTACGGATCACACGCACCAGCATCAGAGGCCGCGATACACGCGCAACTGGCCTGGCCCGTGGCGCAAGACGCCCGGCCGAATCCTCGGCACGTCGCTCGTGCGCTTTTATCAACTGACGCTGTCCGGCTTTGTCGGCAATTCCTGCCGGCATCTGCCGACCTGTTCCGAATACGCACATGAGGCAATCGCCCGCCACGGGCTGTGGGCCGGCGGCTGGATGGGGCTTTTCCGGGTGCTGCGCTGCGGGCCGGGCGGAACGCACGGCATTGATCGTGTGCCGGATGTGCTGGCCGATCGCTATGTCTGGTTCGCGCCCTGGCGGTACTGGCGGATCGGAAAAAAACGCAGTGACCCGGAAAGCTGATCGCGGTAGAGGGGCTCGGTAATCGGGCAGATCTTTACGACTTGCTAACCTTAACCCCATGTTGCGCATTTAAGACAAAATCGAGACAAGACGTCTCGCTAAGCCGCTCCTGACCTGCCTCAGGAGAGATTGCCAAATGCGCCAGATAGACCGCCGTCCATTCGTTTTCGCATTGGTTCTCTACCTTCTGGCTTGGCTGTTGGGTTTTCCGATCCGTGCTCAATCCGCGCCGCTGAAGGACGTTGAATGTACGCTGATCCTGGATGCTGCAAGCGGCGAAACGCTGTATCAGCAAGGGGTCTGTGACCAGCGCTTCAGTCCCGCCTCGACGTTCAAGATTCCCTTGTCGCTGATCGGCTATGACGCGGGAATCCTGAGCGACGAGCACACGCCGAGTTGGGAGTACAAGCCGGAGTTCAAGGCGGTGAAGCGGGACCAGAAAACCGTCGACCCGACGATCTGGGAGAAGGATTCGGTCCTCTGGTTCTCACGCGAGATCACACGCCGGCTCGGCGCCGAGCGGTTCGCCGGCTACGTCTCGAAATTCGACTACGGCAACACCGATGTTTCCGGCAACGCCGGCAAGAATGATGGCCTCACCCGGTCGTGGGTGAACTCTTCCCTCAAGATATCGCCGGTCGAGCAGGTGAGTTTCCTCCGCCGCCTGCTTGCCGGCAAACTGCCTGTTTCGGACAAAGCTCACGCGATGACCGAGGCGATCCTGCCGACCTTCCAGGCAGGTGGCTGGACAGTGCAGGGCAAGACCGGGACTACCAGACTCGGTAATGGCGGCAAGGAAAGACGTTCGCTTGGCTGGTTCGTGGGCTGGGGTGAGAAGGATGGTCGTCAGATCGTGTTTGCTCGGCTTGTGGTCGATACGAAGCGGACCGATATGCCGAAGGGCCCCGCGACGCGGGCGACATTCCTGAAGGACCTGCCTGATCTGATCAAATAAACGGGCGACGACGATCCGGCTTTACGGCGCTTGGATCTACCCCTAAAAGGCTGCCGCCGGACGCATCCGGTATTTCACCACCCGCGCTCGTTTGCGGGACTGGATAGGAGAACTCTATGCTGAATTCCGTTTCCCTGACATTTCCCGATGGCTCCGTCCGCGACTATGAGGCGGCGATGACCGGCGCCGGCCTGGCGGAATCGATCTCGAAGTCGCTGGCCAAGAAGGCCGTTGCCTACTCGATCGACGGCGTGGTGCGCGATCTTTCCGATCCGCTCGGCAAGTCCGGTAAGATCGAGATCATCACCCGCGAAGACCCGCGCGCGCTGGAGCTCATCCGCCACGACGCGGCACACGTGCTGGCCGAAGCCGTGCAGGAATTGTGGCCGGGCACGCAGGTGACGATCGGCCCGGTGATCGAGAACGGGTTCTACTATGATTTTGCCCGCAATGAGCCGTTCACGCCCGACGATTTCCCGGTGATCGAGAAGAAGATGCGCGAGATCATCGCGCGCAACAAGCCGTTCACCAAAGAGGTCTGGCCGCGTGAAAAGGCGAAAAAAATCTTTGCCGACAAGGGCGAGCGCTACAAGCTGGAACTGATCGACGCCATTTCCGACGATCAGGAGCTCAAGATCTATGCGCAGGGCGATTGGTTCGACCTCTGCCGCGGCCCGCACATGACTTCGACCGGGCATATCGGCAGCGCCTTCAAGCTGATGAAGGTGGCCGGCGCCTATTGGCGGGGCGACAGCAACAATCCGATGCTGACGCGCATCTACGGCACGGCCTGGGCTGACCAGGCGCAGCTCGACGCCTACCAGACCATGCTGGAGGAAGCCGAAAAGCGCGACCACAGGAAGCTCGGCCGCGAGATGGACCTGTTCCATTTTCAGGAAGAGGGGCCGGGCGTCGTCTTTTGGCATGCCAAGGGCTGGAGGATGTTCCAGAACCTGGTCAACTACATGCGCCGTCGCCTCGACGAGCAGGGCTACCAGGAGGTCAACGCGCCGCAGGTGCTCGACAAGAGCCTGTGGGAGACGTCGGGCCACTGGGGTTGGTATCGCGATGCCATGTTCAAGGTGACGGTCGCCGGCGACGATACCGACGACGACCGGGTCTTTGCGCTGAAGCCGATGAACTGCCCCGGCCACGTCCAGATATTCAAGCACGGGCTGAAGTCCTACCGCGATCTGCCGGTAAAGCTTGCGGAATTCGGCAATGTGCATCGCTACGAACCGTCCGGCGCGCTGCACGGGCTGATGCGGGTGCGCGGCTTCACGCAGGACGATGCGCATATCTTCTGCACAGAAGATCAGCTGGAAGCCGAGATACTGCGGATCAACGACCTTATGATGTCGGTTTACCGGGATTTCGGCTTTGAAGAGGTCGTGGTCAAGCTTGCCACGCGGCCGGAAAAACGGGTCGGCACCGATCAAATGTGGGATCACGCTGAAGAAATTCTTCGGCGGTCATTGGAACGCATGGCGTCGGTATCCGGCGGTCGGATCAAGACCGGCATCAACGAAGGCGAGGGCACGTTCTACGGTCCGAAGTTCGAATATACCCTCAAGGATGCGATCGGCCGCGAATGGCAGTGCGGCACCACGCAGGTCGATTTCAACCTGCCGGAACGTTTCGGCGCCTTCTACATCGGCTCGGATTCGGAAAAGAAGCAGCCGGTGATGGTGCATCGCGCCATCTGCGGCTCGATGGAGCGCTTCCTCGGCATCCTGATCGAGAACTATTCAGGCCATTTTCCGCTGTGGTTCGCACCGCTGCAGGTGGTGGTGGCGACGATCACCTCCGATGCCGACGATTACGCGCAAAAGGTCGTCGCGCGGCTGAAGGCGGCCGGGCTGTTGGCGGAGGCCGACCTGCGCAACGAGAAGATCAACTACAAAGTGCGCGAGCACAGCCTGGGCAAGGTGCCGGTCATCCTCGTTTGCGGCAAGCGCGAGGCGGAGGAAGAGACGGTCAACATCCGCCGGCTCGGCTCCCGCGACCAGGAATCGCTTGGCCTCGCGGAAGCCGTGAAGCTCCTATCGGAAGAAGCGGTGACGCCCGACCGCAGGCGCCGCGCGGCCTGAATGCTCCGAATTTTCAAGGCAATGGCGGTGGAGTGATCCACCGCCATTTTCATATCCCTGTCACGCCGACCTTGTAATGAGCCGTCATGCTCAAACTGAAATTGCGCGAACGGCCCTTTCCCGAGCTTTCCTATGCCAATCCGCGCCAGCCGGCATTGGCGCGCTGGTTCATCCATTCGATCGAAGGCCTTTCCGGTCGCGACCGCTATGCGGCGCTCTATGATTTCTGGCGTCGCCACGTGGTGCCGACCGGCGAGCGTGTGTTCAGCCGCATGCTGGAGTTGATCGATGTCGGGGTGCGGACCACCGGCCAATGGCCGCTGGCAAGATTGCCCGACACGCCGTTGGTGATCGTCGCCAATCATCCGTTCGGTATCGGCGACGGCATCGCCGTACTGTCGCTGGCCGAGCAGCTTCAGCGCCCGTTCCGCGTCATGATCCACAAGGATCTGCTCAAGATCCGCGAGATGGAGCCCTATTCGCTGCCGATAGACTTCTCCGAGACGAAGGATGCGCTCAAGAACAACATGGCGGTGCGCCATGAGGCGGTGCGGTTGCTGAAAGAGGGCGTCATCATCGTCGTCTTTCCCGCGGGCGGCGTTGCCACCGCGCCGAAAGGCTTTGGCCGGGCGCGCGATCTGCCGTGGAAGATGTTTCCGGCCCGTCTGATCCAGGATGCCAAGGCATCGGTTGTCCCAATGCACTTTTCCGGTCAGAACGGCCGGCTGTTCCACCTGGTCAGCGGACCAATGAACATGGCCGAGCGTGACGGACGTGTGGCGAAGTTCGTCGGGAAGGCTTCGTTGACGCTGCGCACTTCCCTGCTCATCCACGAATTCGCGCGGCTGTCCGGCAAATCGATCGACGTGCGCGTCGGCGACGTGCTGGTATGGGACGAACTGGAACCGCTGCGCGACCGCAAGGCTTTGCTCGACCGCCTCCATCGCGGCGTTTTCGATCTGGCACCGGTCGAACCGCGCGGCCGCGGCCAGTTTCTGCCGCGACGCATGCGCAAGGCGGCCTGATCGGCAAACCATACGCTGGACCCGATCCCGTACGGCAATGTCCGGACGGTTTAGTCCGCGCCTTCCTCGGGATCCATCGCCGAGGCCTCCGTGGCAAGAACCTCGATTTCCTTGTTCTGCCCGGCCACGACCGTAAAATCCTTCTGGTAAATGCGGTCGCGGTTCTTGGCGATGATGGTGTAGTCGCCCTCGGCAAGCACCATCGAAGCAAAGGCGCCGACGGTTTCCTTGATGGGATCGCCGGATTCGTTGAGCAACGACCAAGAGGTGTCGGCAATCGCCTCTCCACCTGACTCGCGTACCAGCTTCATGGTCATCTCCGCAGCACGGTGCTCGACGGCCGCTTCGGTCAGCTTGCCGGCCTCGACGCGTATGTCGGAGCGGATGACCGCATTCACCCCGCCATAGGTCGAGACGACGTGATAGACGCCCGCGTTCAGCCGCACCACGCTGTTCGGCTCGACATCGGGTATGATCAGGGCGCGATCGTGATTGGCTTCGGCTTGGCCCTCATAAATCGAAAACCGCAGTTTCTTCGGCGGTATGCGCACCCCGCCCGATAGTACGGCATCGAGCTTGAGCCCGCCGGCATCGAGCACGAGGCTTTCGCGCTTGGCGTCCTTGCCGACGGTGATGCGCTTGGTGGCGCCGGCCCGGCCGTAGGAGGCATGGACCAGGTAGCTGCCGGGCTCGAGCTGGAACACCGCGCTGCCGCCATGGGCGGAAGCGACCATCGGCAGCTTGCCGTCGCCGGTGGGTTCAGGCTTGAAGACGCGCCAGACGATGCCACGCGTGATGTCGGCGCCCTTGTCCGTCAATTGCGCCGACAGCGTGATCGCCCCGCTGCTCCCCAATGCCAGCGGTGTCTCGCTTTTCGGAGGCGCATAGGTCGAAATTCCGGGAAGTTTCAGATCACCGAGGCCGTCCACATCCTGCGCGAAGGCAAGCGAAACCGGCACCATGAACAGTGCGGCAGCGAGCCAGATCAGGAAAAGACGCAATGTCCCCTCAAACATGCCTTGCGTTGAAGCCCAAGGCGGTGGCAATTTCAAGGCTTAAGACTCCGATCAGCTTCTGCTAGAGGGCTCTTTGTCCGGCGCGCCGCGCCAATGCCCGAGCCGCCCGATGCCCCGATGGTGCGCTTCAGCTCAAATTCCAGGAGACTTGCGCCCATGGCGTCGCCGATCATCGACTTTCTGCTGACCCGAAATTCCGCACCGATCCCGGAGTTGAAGGAACCGGCGCCCAGCGACGCCGACATCGCGACGATGATCGCCGCTGCTTCGCGGGTGCCGGACCACGGGCGCCTCGAGCCCTGGCGCTTCATCCTTTACCGCGGCGAGGCACGCATCGAGATCGGCAAGAAGCTGGCAGCCCTTGCCGAACAGCGTGAAGGGCCGCTGCCAGAAGGCCGGCACAATCAGGAACTGGCGCGCTTTTCACGCGCGCCGCTGGTGATCGGTGTGGTATCGAGCCCGAAGGAAAACCCAAAAATCCCGCAGTGGGAAATGTTCCTGTCGGGCGGCATGGCGGCGATGAACCTGATGATATCCGCCAATGCGCTGGGCTATGGCACCAACATGATCAGCAACTGGTATTCCGATGTGCCGGAGGGCAGGGCGATCCTCGGGTTGGCGCCGCATGAGCGGGTCGTCGGCTTCGTCCATATCGGCTCCTATCTGGGGCCGGCGCCGGAACGGCCGAGGCCTGATCCGGCAAAGCTCTATGCCGACTATGCAGGGCCGTGGGTGGGCTGAATGTTCTACGAGCCGGCAAAGGGTCATGGCCTGCCGCACGACCCGTCCAAGGCGATCGTGGCGCCACGGCCGATCGGCTGGATCTCGACGGTAAGCAAGGCCGGCAAGATCAATCTCGCCCCTTATTCCTTCTTCAACGCCTTTTCGACACGACCCTTCATCGTTTGGTTTTCGTCCGAAGGCGAGAAGGACAGCGCCACCTTCGCCGAAGAGACAGGCGAGTTCGTCGCCAATCTCGTCAGCCGCGATCTCGCTGAACAAATGGTCCGCACGGCGGTCGATGCACCGCGCGGCGTCACCGAATTCGTCTATGCCGATCTCGCCATGGCGCCGTCGCGTCTTGTTGCGCCGCCCCGCGTGGCGGCGGCGCCGGCGGCGCTTGAATGCCGGGTGACGGAAATCCTGCGGCCAAAGGCGCTGGACGGGACGCTGACCAGCGCTGTCGTCGTTGCCGGCGAAGTTGTCGGCGTGCATATCGACGATGCGTTCCTGAACGACGGCATGTTCGATATCATCAAGGCGGGCAATGTCAGCCGTCTTGGCTATATGGATTACGCCAGTGTCAGCGAAATCTTTTCGATGCGCCGGCCGCGCTGGGGAAAAGACTAGAATTTGATCCCGATGGAATCGGGATGGGACGCTAACTTCTTGGTCGTTCTCCCGTTCCGGGGAGACATGCATCAACGATTGCTTCTCTCGATCATCGCAACGATTGTCTCGTAAAGTTCGTCCCGCGCCTGTTGAGCGGTGATTTCTCCCGTCGCAGCAGCATGGGACAAGGTGTCCGCTGCGCCTAGCATTGCCCAAAAACCGGCCTGCATTATCCCTCTTGGCCCTGTAAACGGGGCCAACGCCTTCCGGCACCTCTCGATGAAATCCAGTTGGTAATCCCGCTTGACGGTCTCCAGTTCAGGCGAGCCTGCCAGCGCGGCCAGCACGCCGGGGATCTCACGGCCCTGAGCCAGCACGCATTCGACGTAGGACGACGCGATGACAGAGGCTTTCTCTTCCAAAACCGAAGCGCTTCCTTCAAGGGCGGCGTCGATCAGAGCCGTCTGGCGCGCGTCGAAATCCTGATAGAGGGCGGTCAGCAAACCATTGCGCGTACGGAAATGGTCATAGACCACCGGCTTGGCGACACCGGCCTGTTCGGCCAGGCGCGGCAGCGTCAACGCGTCGGTGCCTTCATCGCGAACCAGCCACCTCGCCACCTCAAGCAGTTGGCTTAGCCGCTGCTCGCGACTGAGACGAATGCGCCTCCCTGTGGATTCGCGGTTCTTCAGTGTGCTTGACATGTCTATGTACCAAAAGTAGCTTACCTGGAGTATATAGAGTTTGCTCTTCAACCGCAACCATCCGCCGGACGTCCGCCGGCGGCCGAATCGGCACGCCTCCGCATGCCGTTCGCAGAGGATTTGTGTCTTATGACCGATACTTCACTTGCACGCTCCACCGACCGCAGGGCATGGTTGGGCCTCATGGCCGTCCTGCCTCTGGTCCTGCTCGTAGCCATGGACGGCTCGATACTCTATCTCGCCATGCCGCGTGTGACCTCGGCCATCACGCCGACCGCTGACCAAGCACTCTGGATTCTCGACATCTACGGTTTCGTGGTTGGATCGCTGCTGATCGTCTTCGGCAATATCGGCGACCGTTATGGGCGGCTGAAGCTGATCATGATCGGCGCGGTGGTTTTCGGTGCTGGATCGCTCGGCGCAGCCTATTCGCAAACGCCTGAAAGCCTGATCGCCTCGTGCGCCCTAATGGGACTGGGCGGCGCGACACTGTTGCCCTCCGGGCTGGCGATCGTGAGCTCGCTGTTCCCCGATCCGAGAACACGCGCTCAGGCGATCGGCATTTTCGCGGCGACTTTTGCAGCTGGTTTCGCCATCGGGCCTGTCATCGGCGGCCTGCTGTTGCGGCAATTCGAATGGGGCGCCGTGTTTCTCATCAATGTCCCCGTCGTGATCGGCTTCCTGATCTCTGCACCGGTACTGCTTCAGGAGGTGCGTTCGACTACCTACGGGCGGATCGATCTCGTGAGCCTCGTATTGTCCTTCGCAGGCATCCTGTTGTTCACATATTCGCTCAAGAGCGCGGCGGCCCATGGCTTCACGCCGACGCTATTGACCATCGGGATCGTCCGCATCTTTGCCCTTGGGCTGTTCGTGCGCAGACAGAGCAGGATCGACTATCCGCTGCTTGACCTGGACCTGTTCCGAGACCCCATTTTGTCCATCGCCATCCTAACCGGTCTTCTTACGCTGGTTGTCTGGTCGGCCACCGGATATCTGTCGGGCATCTATCTGCAATCGGTGCTGGGCTTTGATGTTTTCAACGCTGCACTGCTGACGCTGCCGGGCGCGATCGTGCTGACGGCGACTTGCGTGGGCACCGCTCGCATCGTGGAGCGGATCGGCCGCAAAACCGCCCTTGTTGCCACACATCTGCTCATCAGCGTCGGCGTCCTCCTGCTGCTGTTCACGACCACCGAGGTCGGAATCGCGGCCTTCATCGCTTCGACCATGATCGCTGGCGTCGGATATGGGTTGTCCTTCAGCCTCGTGGCCGAGATCGCGGTGTCGGCCGTTCCTGCCGAACGAGCGGGTGCGGCGAGTTCGATCGCCGAGACCAGCAACGAACTGGGCAACGCGCTGGGAATTTCCCTGCTCGGATCGTTGGCCGCGCTGAGCTTCCGGCTGTTGGGTCCCGGCGTTGCCGGCACGCTCAACGAAACACTTGATCGGTCGGACCCTGAAATTATCGAGCGGGCCAATGATGCCTTCCTCACCGGTTTACATGTCGCGGTCGGCGCCGGCGGACTGCTAACGCTTGCAACTGGCATCATCGCGTGGCTCTGGCTGCCGAGAAAGTTACCCGAATGACCTCTGCTTGCAGGGAGTTAGGAGTTATAAGACACCCCGAAGCAAGGATTTCCGGCAGAAAGCCCGCTAGGTGGAAATCCCTGCCGCCCTGGCTCGCGCCAGAAGCTGCTCTGCCAGCCGCAGATGCGGCCGGTCGTACATTTTGCCATCGATGCCGACGACGCCGGGATTTCCAGCCGCCTCGAATGCCTGAACGATCGCCAGGGAGTGTTTCACCGCCTCGGTCGACGGCGTGAAGGCAGCGTTGATGACCGGCACTTGCGCCGGATGGATCGCCATCTTGCCGGTGAATCCGTCGCGCTCTGCCTCGGCGCATTCCGCCTCGAAGCCGCCCATGTCGCGAAAACTGGGGAAAACCGTGTCGATCGCCGCGACTTCCGCGGCACCCGCGGCGAGGATGGTCATGGTGCGGGCGAAGCGGAACACATCGGTGTAGCGGCCATTCTCGTCGCGCGCCGTGCGCGCACCGATTGCTGCCGAGAGGTCTTCCGCACCCCAGGTCAGGCCGACAAGCCGCGCGCTTGGGTTGGCGTAGGTCGCAGCCGCCAGCACGCCGGCAGCTGTTTCGGTGATGATCGGCAGGATTTTTATCGCACCATCCGGCAGCCCGCTTTCGGACTCGTGCACCCTGAGCTTTGCCGAGAGATGCTGGACATCCTGTCCGCTATTCGACTTCGGCAGCATGATGCCGTGGGGTTTCACTGGCACGAGTGCCGCCAGATCGTCATCGGTCAGGCCGGTCGAGAAATCGTTGATGCGGACATAGATCGCGGATCTGGTTTGGTGCCTGTGTTCGGGGATGAAGCGTGCGGCGATGTCGCGTGCCAAGGCCTTGTTTTGTGGCGCGACCGAATCCTCGAGATCGACGATGACCACGTCGGCGCCGGCGCCAAACGCCTTTTCCAGCTTCTTTTCGGAATCGCCGGGAACGAACAGCAGCGAGCGCATCGGTCAGGCCGCCTTCTTCTTCATCATCATCGCCTGCCTTGTGCATTTGGCGACGAGCACGTCGTTCTGATTGTAGGCGCGGTGCTCGAATTCGACGATACCGCGGTCCGGCTTCGACCTGGAGTCGCGCACCGACACCACCGTCGTCTCGACGCGGATGGTGTCGCCGTGGAAGACCGGATGCGGAAACACTGTCTCCTTCATGCCGAGATTGGCGATGGTGGTGCCGACGGTGATGTCGTTCACCGAAATGCCGATCATTAGGCCCAGCGTGAACAGCGAATTGACCAGCGGCTTGCCCCATTCGCTCTTGGCGGCGAAGTCGAAATCGATATGCAGCGGTTGCGGGTTCAGCGTCATTACCGAAAACAGCATGTTGTCGCTTTCGGTGACGGTTTTCCGCAGCGTGTGCCGGAAGACATGGCCGACGACGAACTCTTCCAGATAAAGCCCGGCCATGCTCGATCTCCTCCGCTGCCGCATCGGCCTGAAAATCGGAATCGATGTTCGGAAAGCACGATGCGAAGACTCAAAGTGTTAGAGCGTACTTCTGTGCGTCCGCTCTTAAGGGGTTGATAGGCGCTGCATACCGCGCTCGCAAGCCAGTTAACAAACATGGTGAACCGTTCGTAAACCATTTCTGCCTACGGTCTTCACTGGGGCGGGAACGGACTCGGGTTAGGGGCGTAGCGGACGGCATGGTTGTTTCGCATTTCCTGAAATGGATCTACACGGCCAAGGTTTCGGAGCGCGCTGCTGCGGCAAGCGCTCTGGCTCGCGCCTACATCAATGCCGATCTGCCTTTCGAGGACCGCTGCGCGGCGGAGGCCGCGCTGACGCTGCTGCTCGACGATGCTTCGTCGAAAGTGCGGCTGGCGATTGCAGAGGCGCTGTCGATGAGCCATCACGCGCCGCTGCAGATCATCAGCGCGCTGGCGTCCGATCAACCGGAAGTCGCAAGCCTGGTGCTGGCACGTTCGCCGCTGCTCACCGATGCTGATCTGATCGACCGCGTTGCCGGCGGCCAGAAGGCGACGCAGAAACTGATCGCCGATCGTGCGCGCGTCTCCATGGCGGTTGCCGCGGCGATCGCCGAAATCGGCGAGCCGGAAGCCTGCGCCACGCTTCTCGCCAACAGCGGCGCCGACATCGCTTCGCTCAGCTTCCGCCGTATCGCCGAACGCCATGGCCATCTGCCTTCGATGCGCGAAGCGCTGATATCAGATGCGCGCCTGCCCGCCGACTGCCGGCATATGCTGCTGATAAAACTTGGTGAAACGCTCAAAGGTTCACCGCTGGTGCTGGCGCTGATGGGCCGTGCCAGAGCCGAGCGCGTCATGCGCGACGCCTGCATCAAGGCGTCCATGACGCTGATCGAAGGCACACGCCAGGAAGAACATGCGGCGCTCATCGAGCATCTGCGCCTGCGCGGCGACCTGACCGCAAGCTTCATCATTCGCACCATCGCGCATGGCAAGGTCGATTTCTTCGGCTCGGCGCTGGTCGCGCTCAGCCAGCAATCCGAACAACGGGTGAGAGCGCTGCTGGCCGGCGGGCATGACGTGGCGCTGCAGGCGCTGTTCCGCAGCGCCGGCCTTGCCGCGGCCACGCACGCGATCATCCTGCGCGCGCTGAAGATCTGGCGCGAGGTCGCCAATGGCAAGCGCCTTGCCGGCGTCCAGGAAGTGAGCTGGCTGATGCTGAAGGAATTGGGCGGGCAGTCCGCCGTAGGCGATCTCGCTGGGTTGGTCAAATCGATTCATCTCGATGCGCTGCGCGAAAACGCGCGTGGCCATGCGCTGGCGATCGCGGCGGCTTAGACCTTATCCTTCGCGAAGAAATCCGGGAGCTCCGCATTCGTGCGAGCGAGTTAGCTCAGATATCCAGCACTTCCGTCTCGGCGAATTCCGCACGTTCCTGGATGAAGCGGAAGCGGGCTTCCGGCTTGGTGCCCATCAGCGCGTCGACCGCATCCTTGGTCGCCGCCTCGGCGTCGATGACATCGACCCTGAGCAGGGTACGCTTTCTAGGGTCCATGGTGGTTTCCTTGAGCTGGGCGGCCATCATTTCGCCCAACCCCTTGAAGCGGCCGATTTCGACCTTGCCGCGCCCGGTGAACTCGGTGCGCAGAAGTTCGTCCTTGTGCGCATCGTCGCGGGCATAGGCGACCTTGCCGCCTTGCCGGATCGAGTAGAGCGGCGGCACCGCCAGATAGAGATGGCCGCCGCGGACCAGGCTCGGCATCTCCTGATAGAAGAAGGTGATCAGCAACGAAGCGATATGGGCGCCGTCGACGTCGGCATCTGTCATGATGATGACCCGGTCGTAGCGCAGATCCTGATCGCGGTACTTCGAGCGTGTGCCACAGCCAAGCGCCTGGATCAGGTCGGAAATCTGCTGGTTGCCGGCAAGTTTGTCGTTGCCGGCGCTAGCGACGTTGAGGATTTTGCCGCGCAGCGGCAGCACCGCCTGGCTGGCGCGATCGCGCGCCTGTTTCGCCGAGCCGCCGGCCGAATCGCCCTCGACGATGAAGAGTTCTGCGCCGGCCGCGGCATTCTGCGTGCAGTCGGCGAGCTTGCCGGGCAGCCGCAGCTTGCGCACCGCGCTCTTGCGCGAGACTTCCTTTTCCTGGCGCCGGCGCACCCGCTCGTCGGCACGCGCGATCACCCATTCGAGCAGCTTGGAAGCTTCCTGCGGATTATCGGCCAGCCAGTGATCGAAGGGGTCGCGGATGGCGGTCTCGACGATCCTGATCGCTTCGATCGTGGCCAGCCTGTCCTTGGTCTGACCGACGAATTCCGGCTCGCGGATGAACACAGACAGCATGCCTGCCGCTGAGATCATGACGTCTTCCGACGTGACGATCGATGCACGCTTGTTGCCGACCAGCTCGGCATAGGCGCGCAAGCCGCGCGTCAAGACGTTGCGGAAGCCGGCCTCGTGCGTGCCGCCTTCGCCGGTCGGAATGGTGTTGCAGTAGGAATTGAGGAACCCGTCGCCGCCGAACCAGGTCACCGCCCATTCGAGCGAGCCGTGGCCGCCTTGCCTGTCGCTTTTGCCGGCGAAGATTTCGCGCGTGACCTGGAATTCGTCGCCGAGCGAGGCTTTCAGATAGTCCTTAAGGCCACCGGGAAAATGGAACTCGGCCTTAGCCGGCGTCGTGTCCTTCTCCTTGATCAGCGACGGATCGCAGGTCCAGCGGATCTCGACGCCGCCGAACAGATAGGCCTTCGAGCGCGTCATGCGGTAGAGCCGCGCCGGCTCGAATGCTGCACCCTTGCCAAAGATCTGCTCGTCGGGGTGGAAGCGTATCCTGGTGCCGCGCCGGTTATGTACCTCGCCGAGTTGCTCCAGGCCGGTCACCGGAACGCCGCGCGAAAAACGCTGGCGATAGAGCTGGCGCCCACGCGCGACCTCGACCTCGAGATGGTCCGACAGCGCGTTGACGACGGAGACGCCGACGCCGTGCAGGCCGCCCGAGGTCTCGTAGACCTTGCTGTCGAACTTGCCGCCCGAATGCAGCGTAGTCATGATGACTTCGAGCGCCGGCTTCTTGAATTTCGGATGCGGATCGACCGGAATGCCGCGGCCATTGTCGGTCACCGCCAGATATCCATCGGCCGAAAGCTCGACATCGATGAAGGTCGCGTGGCCGGCGACCGCCTCGTCCATCGAATTGTCGATGACCTCGGCGAACAAATGGTGCATCGCCTTGTCGTCGGTGCCGCCGATATACATTCCGGGCCGCCGCCGCACCGGCTCCAGCCCTTCCAGAACCTCGATGTCGGCGGCGCTATAGCTCTCGCTGCCGTCGCGGGATGCCGGGCGCTTCGCCGCCTGCACCAGCGGGTCGGCCGGGCGAGCGGTGGCGCGAACCGGTTGCGGCTGCTTGTCCATAGTGCCGAAAAGATCGTTGTTGTCGTCCATGCTGGTCCTGGATTGCGATGCTGCGAATCACCGCTCGATACTGCCACGCTTTTTGCGGGCAGGCGACGGAGGTTCCTGTTACGTTCGAGGATAGAGCCTCTTACTGCAAAACCATCCGGCAACCAAGCGGCGGAAATGGGTCGAAACTCCGGCCATAGGGGTTTGCCGTCTCGGCCACCCTCATTGCCTATGCGCGGGAAATGAGGGGGCAGTCTGCCTCGCAGTCGACTGGTTCTATTCCGCCGCCCCCAGATACTCCGACAGCGGCGGACAGGAGCAGACGAGGTTGCGGTCGCCGGCGACATTGTCGATGCGCGACACCGGCGGCCAGTATTTGGCTGATGTGTCGGCATCACCGGCGGGGTAGGCCGCCTCCAGGCGCGAATAGGGATGGGGCCACTGGCCGGCCAGCGTCTCGGCCGCCGTGTGCGGCGCATTGACCAGTGGATTGTCGGCCAAGGGCCATTCGCCTTTCGCCACCTTGGCTGCCTCGCCTGATATCGCGATCATCGCCTCGCAGAAGCGATCGAGCTCGCTCTTGGGCTCGGACTCGGTCGGCTCGACCATTAGCGTGCCGGCCACCGGAAACGACATGGTCGGCGCATGGAAACCATAATCGATCAGCCGCTTGGCCATATCGTCGACGCTGATGCCGGAGCTCTCCTTGAGCACGCGGGTGTCGAGGATGCACTCATGGGCGATGCGATCGTGCCTGCCCTTGTAGAGGAGCGGGAAGTGCGGCGCGAGCCGCGTCGCCACGTAGTTGGCGGAAACAATCGCCGTCTCGGTGGCCTGCTTGAGGCCGGCAGCGCCCATCATGCGGATATACATCCAGGTGATCGGCAGGATCGAAGCGCTGCCGAACGGTGCGGCCGACACGGCATGGCCCGAGCCTTCGGTGACGTGGCCGGGCAGATACGGTCTCAGATGCGCCTTGACGCCGATCGGGCCGACGCCGGGACCGCCGCCGCCATGCGGGATGCAGAAGGTCTTGTGCAGGTTCATGTGGCAGACATCGGCGCCGATGTCGCCGGGGCGAGCGAGGCCGACCAAGGCGTTGAGGTTGGCGCCGTCGAAATAGACCTGGGCGCCATGCTCGTGAATGAGGGCGCAGAGGTGGCGCGCGCCTTCCTCGTATACGCCATGCGTCGAAGGATAGGTGAACATAAGCGCGGCCAGATTCTTGGAATGCTCATTGGCTTTGGCACTCATATCTTCCATATCGATATTACCATCCTCGGTGCAGCGCACGACGACGACGCTCATGCCGGCCATCGCCGCACTCGCCGGATTGGTGCCATGCGCGGATGACGGGATCAGGCAGACGGTGCGGTGGCCTTCGCCGCGCGAGCGGTGATAGCTGCGGATGGCGAGCAGCCCGGCGTACTCGCCCTGGCTGCCGGCATTGGGCTGCAGGCTGACCGCATCGAAGCCAGTGATCTCCGACAGCCAGCCTTCCAGTTCGCCGACCATCGCGCGATAGCCTGCCGACTGCCCGGCCGGCGCGAATGGATGCAGATTGGCGACGCTTGGCCAGCTCACCGGCATCATCTCGGCGGCGGCGTTGAGCTTCATCGTGCAGGAGCCGAGCGGGATCATGGCGCGGTCGAGCGCCAGGTCCTTGTCGGCCAGCCGGCGCAAGAAGCGCATCATCTCAGTTTCCGAGTGGTTTTCGTGGAAGACCGGCTGGCTGAGAAACGCCTTATCGCGTGGCTTGCCCGGAGTGGTGCTGGTGCCAGCAGCGCCTGCCTTGGCGCCGAACAGTGCTGCGATGGCGTCCAGATCGGCATCGGTCGAGGTCTCGTCGAAGCTGATGCCGACGTGGTCGGCGTCGATGACGCGCAGCAATCGGCCGGTCTTTTCAGCAGCGGCGGCGATCGCGCCGGCTCTGCCGTTCACTTCCACCGTCACCGTGTCGAAGCGGCTTGCGCCAAGCACCGAAGTTCCTGACGCAGTGAGACCGGTTGCCAGCCGGTTAGCCAATGAATGGATTCGGCCGGCAATCGCCTGCAGCCCGGCAGGGCCGTGCCAGATCGCATAGGCCGTCGCCATGTTTGCGAGCAGCGCCTGCGCGGTGCAGATGTTGGAGGTCGCCTTGTCGCGGCGGATATGCTGTTCGCGCGTTTGCAGCGCAAGGCGATAGCCGGGGCGGCCCTTGCTATCGGTGGATTGGCCGACAAGGCGGCCGGGCATCAGCCGAGTCAGCCTGTCGGAAACGGCGCAATAGGCGGCATGCGGCCCGCCAAAGCCCATCGGCACGCCAAAGCGCTGCATCGGGCCGACGGCGATGTCGGCGCCAAGCGTAGCCGGCGCGTCGGTCAGCGTCAGGCCGAGCGGATCGGCAATGAAAACGATCAGCGCGCCGGTGGCGCGGGCCTTCTCGATTACCGCCTTGTGGTCGCCATAGACGCCAAACGTATCAGGCCAGGAGACCAGCAGAGCGGCGGTGTTGTCGTCGATCGTGTCGCCGTCGACCTCGATGCCGAGCGGCTCGGCGCGGGTGCGCACGACGTCGAGCGTCTGCGGGTGCGGCGTGCCGGCAAGCGCCACCTTGGTCCGCTTGTCGCGATGATGGCGCAACGCAATGCCGACCGCCTCGGCCACCGCCGTCGCCTCGTCGAGCAGCGAGGCCGACGCCACCGGCAGGCCGGTCAGTTCGGTAACCAGCGTCTGGAAATTGAACAGCATTTCGAGCCGGCCCTGGCTGATCTCAGCCTGGTAGGGAGTGTAAGCCGTATACCAGGCCGGGTTCTCGAACAGATTGCGCTGGATGACCGGCGGCACGTGGGCGCCGTGGTAACCGGCACCGATAAAGCTCTTCAACACGGTATTTTTGGCCATCGTCGCCGAAAGCTCGGCCAGCGCCTCCGCTTCGCTCGCCGGGGCCGGCAAGGCCAGCGGCCGGTCGAGCCGGATCGATTTCGGCACAGCCTGGCTGATCAGCGTCTCGACGGAGGGAACGCCGATCGTCGCCAGCATGGCTCTGACGTCATTGAGGCCGGGGCCAATATGGCGGGCCGAAAAGGCGTAGGGTGCTGCGGTCATCTTCCTGGTCCTGCTATCAACCAATATGGGCTTTGTAGGCGGCCTCATCCAGGAGACCTTCGAGTTGGCTTTCATCGGCCAGCTTCATCTTCCACAGCCAGCCGTCGCTGGTCGCCGCCGAATTGACCAAAGACGGGTCCGACGAGAGCGAGGTGTTGGCCTCGGTGATCTCGCCGTCGACCGGTGCATAGACGTCCGATGCCGCCTTGACGGATTCGACCACGACGGCCGTGTCGCCCTTGGCCAGCTTTTTCCCAAGCTCCGGCAATTCGACGAAGACGAGATCGCCGAGTTGCTCCTGCGCGTAGTCGGTGATGCCGACGGTGGCGATATCGCCTTCGACGCGGAGCCATTCGTGATCTTCGGTGAAATAGGTTTTTGCCATGAAGTTCATCCTTTGCGGTAGCGATGGGGCGTGAAGGGCAGGGGACTGACATCGACCGGGATTTTGGTCCCGCGAACGTCTGCGAAGAGTTTTGCGCCAGGTTTGGCCAGCGACGTCTGGACGTAACCCATGGCGACCGGATGGGCGGCCGAGGGGCCGAAGCCGCCGGAGGTGACGTGGCCGGCGGGATTGCCGTCGGTGTCGAAAAGGGCAGCGCCGGTGCGCACCGGCTGGCGGCCTTCCGGCTTCAGTCCGACGCGTTTCTGCGCCGGGCCGCGCTCCAGGATTGAACGCAATGCGTCGGCGCCGATGAAAGCGCCAGAGGCGCGAACCTCCTTTGGGATCGCCCACATCAGCACGGCGCTGGCCGGGTCGATCTCAGGCGTGATGTCCAGCCCGTGCAGGCACAGCCCTGCTTCGAGCCGCAGGCTGTCCCGGGCGGCCAATCCAACCCACATCACGCGCTCGTCCTCGAGCAGCTTGGCGACGAGATTTCGCGCATCCGCTTCCGGCAGGCCGATCTCGAAACCGTCTTCACCGGTATAGCCCGACCGGCTTATGAACCAGTTTTCGCGGGGCTCAAAGCCGTGCATGAACAGCAGCGATCCGGTCTCGATGCCGGCGCGGGACAGGGCGGCCCAGGCTTCAGGCCCCTGAACCGCCAGGAAGACGCGGTCGAGTGCATCGATATTGGCATCAAAATCCCCCTTTGCCTCAACATCCCCCTTTGCCTCAACATCCGGGGCAAGCCCACGAAGGTGCTTTTCGTCGGCTTCGGCATTGCCGGCATTGGCAACGACCATGAAGCGTGCCTGGCCGAGCCTGGTGACGATCAGATCGTCGAGGATGCCGGCGGCTTCATTGAGAAAGAACGTGTATTTTGACTGGGAAACTTCAAGCGCGCCTGCGTCGAACGGGCAGGCACGGTTGAGCAGTGCTTCAGCGCCCGAGCCACTGATCTCGAACAGCTTCATGTGCGAGATGTCGAACAGGCCGGCATGCTCGCGGGTATGAAGGTGCTCCTTCATCACGCCGGCCGGATAGGTCAGCGGCATCGACCAGCCGGCGAACGCGCCAAAGCGCGCACCGGCGCCCGCGTGCAGGTCTTCGAGGGGAAGGTGTTTGGTATCATCGCCCGTCATGTCGTCTCCAGAGTCGCACGCAATCGGCCGCGAATGGCGACCAGTCCGTGCCCCTCTGTCTGAAGCCTGAGAGACTCGCGCCCCGTAACTCTGTCGGCAGCGCTTACACCTTCGGCGCGGGGGCAAGCCCCGACTTTCCAGAGTGTCTTTCCCGTCTACGGTTCTTTTGCCTGAGAGATTTCGGGCGATTTCCCCTTCGGCGGCAGCTCTCGCTGCTCTCTCCCGCAAACAGGTAGGACTCAATTTGAGCCCTCGACTAGCCATCCATAGCCTGCGGGCGACACCTTGTCACCTCCCAGCGACACCTTACCGACAAGTCTTCGCTAACCACGCGGTTTGCCGGTTTCTCAACGAACTCCCGATATATTGGGTCCAAACGACGTTCGGGCGGGGAACGAAATGGCCGAATTAACGATGAGCGCGCTTGCGGCCGGGCTGGCCTCGAAAAATCGGATTACAGCGGAAGACGTGGTCACGCTGCGCCGCGAGGTGTTAGGCGACGGCGTGGTGACGCGCGGCGAGGCCGAGGCGCTGTTTGCGCTCGACGCAACGGCCAAGGAAAAATGCGCGCAATGGCCGGACTTTCTCATTGAAGCCGTCACCGACTTCATCGTTCATCAGGAAAAGCCGGCGGGCTATATCTCGCAGGACAATGCCGACTGGCTGGTCCGGGCGATTTCACGCGACGGCATGGTCAACAGCCGGACCGAACTCGAATTGCTGGTGCATGTGCTGGAAAAGGCGAAATCGTCGCCGAACGGGCTCTGCGCCTATGCGCTGGAGCAGGTCGCTCATGCCGTCATCGACGGCAAGGGGTCGCTGATGCACGACGGCAAGCTGGTTGCCGGCCTGATCGCCAAAGCGGAAGTCGAGCTTCTGCGCCGCATCCTCTATGCCCATGGCGGCGACGGCAACATCGCGATCACCCGCGCCGAGGCCGAGATGCTGTTCAAGATCAATGAGCGGACAGCGGCTGCCGACAACGATCCGTCATGGAATGATCTGTTCGTCAAAGCGATCGCCAATTTCGTCATGTGCTCGGCCGGCTACGAAGCGCCGATGCGCGACGTGGCGCTGCGCCGGGATTCTTTCTTCGAGCAGGCGGAACCGGAGATCGGCAGTTTCTTTGGCCGCATGGTATCGGGCGGCCTCGCCGGCATCATGGAAGCCTATCGCGCGCCGGGCGATATCGAATCCGCATGGGAATCGAAGAACAAGGCAGCCGAAGCACTGGCCCGCCGCGCCGAAACCATCGACGCGAGCGAGGCGAAGTGGCTGGCTGAGCGCATCGGCCGCGACCAGCCGCTGCGCGAGAACGAGCGGGCGCTGCTGACACTGATCAAGCATGTCTCGCCGGAAATCCATCCGGTGCTCAAACCGCTGATCGACAGGGTCGCTTGAGCAAAAGCACTAAAACACTGATCGGAAACGGCGGAGCTATGGCCTCAAATGCCGCCGTACCAGTCGTAGCCATTGTCCTCCCAGTAGCCGCCTCTGCCGCCGCCGATATTGGCGAAACCGTCGACCAGTTCGATCTTGCGGAGATATTTCGGCATCTTGTAGCCGATCTGGCGCTCGACGCGGACACGCAACGGCGCGCCGTTCTCGACCGGCAGCGGCTTGCCGTTCAAGCCATAGGCAAGGATCGTCTGCGGGTGACGGGCATCGATCAGGTCGATCGAACCGTAATATTTGATGTCGCCGGACAGGCTACGATCGATCGTGTCGAGGCAATGGAACATCACGTAACGCGCCTGCGGCTTGACCACCGCCTGATCAAGCACCAGCGACAGCGGCGTGCCGGTCCATTTGGCGATGCAGCTCCAGCCTTCGACGCAGTCGTGGCGGGTGATCTGGGTGCGGCTTGGCATGTTCATTAGCTGCTCGCGGGTCAGCGACAGCGGCTTTTCGACGAGGCCGGAAACCTCGAGCCGCCAGTCGGCGAAATTGTTGGCGAGCAGGCCCTTGTAGACATCGTCGTCCGGCGCGGTGACGCCATTCGGCCGCTGCGGCTGGCGAATGTCGGCTTCGGTGAATTCCGGCGCCAGCGAATCGCCGGCAAGCAGGCGTTGCGCGCGCCAGGTAAGGCCATTGGCGCCTTCGAGGAAACTGCGCAGGCCGTCGCCGACACCAAGCTGGCTGTCGAAGGCATCGCAACCCGACAGCATGATACCGGAGACGCCGAGGCTGGCCGAGGTCAGGAATTTTCTTCGGCTTATCTGTAGTTTGGGGCTGATCTCAAACTTCGCCATCTCACGCACTCCTCTCGGGCGGCTTGCTGCCATGCGCCGGCGGATCGGTTCGGTACCAGCCGGTGATGATGGAACGCAACTCGTTGATCGGGCCGGCGGCGAAGATCATCACTATATGGACGATGAAGAAGGCGACGAGCAGCAGCATCACGATGAAATGAATCGTCCGCGCCGTCTGCCGGCCGCCGAGCAGATCGTTGAGGAACGGCAGCACCGCGTTCATGCTCGGCGACATGGCAAGGCCGGTGATGATCATCAGCGGCAGCAGCACGAACATTACGCCGCCATAGGCCATCTTCTGCAGCGTGTTGTATTCGCGCCTATGGTGGAACTTGAGCCTGGCATGATCGGCGATGTCTCGCGGCAACCGCCTGAAATCGTCGATGCGCGGGGCAAGATCGCGGCGCAGATGGCCATTGACCAGGCTGGCGACCAGCCAGACGACCAGTGTCGTGGTCAGTATCCAGGCGAAGAAGAAATGGACGACGCGGGCGGTGCCGAGGTCGTAATAAGAGGGGATCGTCGCCCAGGACGGGAAAGCGCGGGACGTCTCCCGACCCGCCGGCCCCGACCAGCCGAGCACACCGGTCGTATCGAAGCGCTTGCCGAAGATTTCGGTGTAGCCGCGCGGACCGTTTGCAGTGTTCTCGGCGCCGATGGCAAAGATGGTGTTGTCATAGGCGAATCCCGATTCCTTGCCGATATAGAGCTGGGGGCGGGCGTTGAAGATCTGCAGGCCGGAAAGCAGCATGAAGAACAGCGAGATGGCCCAGAGCCAGTGCGTCAGCCGCGTCCAGCCCGACTGCCGGTAGATCAGCGTCGCATCCTTCGGCGCAGCAGTATCTGGTCCGACGGTGGATTGTCTCCTGGCAACCGATTCCACTTTTTCGCGTCCTTCCGGCCGCTCAGTCGGCCTTCCCGATCCTTGTCCTCCCAATACGTTACCAGCCAAAGCGATGTTTCATCCGATCACGGAATTATTACGGCCTGCCGACACTACCGGCTCCCCAGGCTGACGGCGAGGTTGACCGCGGCGGCGACGATCACTGTATTGAAAAAGAACGAAACGATCGAATGCAAGAGCACGATGCGACGCATTTGCGTCGTCGAAACCGCGGTATCGGAGGTTTGTGAAGTCATGCCGACGGTGGTCGAGAAATAGAGGAAATCCCAGCCGTCCGGCCGCTCCTTACCTGCAAACACGAGGCCGCCGACGGGCTTTTTCTGCTTCGCCTTGCTGCCGGCGTCGGTCTCCTCATCGTTCAGCCAGTAAACATGGGCGTAGTGCAGCGCCGTCATGGCGTGGATGGTGAACCAGCCGAGCGGGATCGACAGCAGGGCGAAGGTGAGTTCGACAGGATGCGCGCTGCCCTCGCGATTGATCAATTGAAACAACGAGATAATGGCGACGGCGGCGACAATCAGCGTCACCGCAAAGATGACCAGCACCGGCTGATCGGTGGCGCGGGCATTCTTGCTCAGATAGCGGTCGGTGAGCAGCGGCATCTGGGCGACGACGATGACAGTGTAGGCGGCGAAAAACGCATTGGCGCCGATCGAAAAGGCGAGCGGAGTTCGCAAGACCAGCGCGATCGCCAGCGCAACTACACCGATACAGGCCGACACCGCGAACTGCATGTGGCGGTGAAGTGGTTTCTTCAGCGGCATCTCGGTCGTCATGGCCCGGCCTCTGATGGCGGTCCGTCTTCCCGCCGCTCGTCTTTTAGGACTCGGACACTATAGCACTTTTGACTGTGCGCATGATGCCGAAGATCGATCCCCGGTTTTGCTGCGCTGATCTCCGGTTCAAAGCGCTAGCCCGGTGCGGCGGATTTCAGCGCACGCCGCAAGATGCGGTCGAGCTCGCCGAGAAACCGCGAGCGGTCCTGCGGCGCGAAACTGGCGTTGTAGCCCTTGCTTTCGCCGATCTCGCGCAGATGCTGCTTGAGGTCGCGCATCGCCACCGCCATGCCGATCGTTTCCGGCGTGAACGGGCGCCCGGTCGGCCCGAGCACGTGGGCGCCGAGCGCCACCGTGCGGGCGGCAAGCGGGATGTCGGCTGTCACCACGATGTCGTTGGGCTTGGCATTGTCGACGATCCAATCGTCCGCCGCGTCGGCGCCCTTGGACACGACGACGTTGCGGACCATCGGATCGCGTGACGGGCGCAGGCCGCCATTGGAGACGAAGGTGACGACGACGCCATGACGCTCGGCGACTTTCTCGACCTCGGCCTTCACTGGGCAGGCATCGGCGTCGACGTAAATGGCGGGTGCGGGCATGGTTCGTTCCAAGGCGTATGGAGCCGGGCGGCTTCGATGATATTCGGGCGGTCGCCATCCCCGCAACGCTCCATGGCCTCTTCGCGCAGGGGCAATCGCTTCAGACAAAGATAGCCTCCAACCCATGTTGGAATGACCAATGTCGAGGTCGGCGCTGCCCCTCATCTGCCTGCCGGCATCTTCTCCCCGTATAGGGACGGGGAGAAGGGGTTGGCCGCAACCTCGGCACCCTCTCTGGAACGCTAGAGATGGCGAAACCCTTTGTGAAGGCGTCTTTCTCCCCGTCACTATACGGGGAGAAATGCCCGGCAGGGCAATGAGGGGCAGCCCAAACCTGAAGCGATTGCCTTGCTTTCCTCGCGGTCCAAGTCGCGATATCCGCGGCTTTTGGTTCTCGTCAGTAAACCACCACGCTCCTGATGCTCTTGCCCTCATGCATGAGGTCAAAACCCTTGTTGATGTCCTCCAGGTTCAGCGTGTGGGTGATCATCGGGTCGATCTCGATTTTGCCTTCCATGTACCAGTCGACGATCTTCGGCACGTCGGTGCGGCCGCGCGCGCCGCCAAAGGCGGTACCCATCCAGGTGCGTCCGGTGACCAGCTGGAACGGCCGCGTCGAAATCTCCTGGCCGGCGCCGGCAACGCCGATGACGACGGACTTGCCCCAGCCGCGGTGCGATGCTTCAAGGGCCTGCCGCATCACCTTGGTGCTGCCGGTGCAGTCGAATGTATAGTCGGCGCCGCCGATCTGGTCGGCGCCGCGCTTGGTCATGTTGACGAGATAGGGCACGATATCGCCGTCGATCTCCTTCGGATTGACGAAATGCGTCATGCCGAATTTCTCGCCCCATTCCTTCTTGTCGTTGTTCAGGTCGACGCCGATGATCATGTCGGCGCCGGCAAGGCGCAGCCCCTGGATGACGTTGAGGCCGATGCCGCCGAGGCCGAAGACGGCGGCCGTGGCGCCGATCTCGACCTTGGCGGTGTTGATCACCGCGCCGATGCCGGTGGTGACGCCGCAGCCGATGTAGCAGATCTTGTCGAAGGGCGCGTCGGGATTGACCTTGGCCAGCGCGATCTCGGGGAGCACGGTGAAGTTGGAGAAGGTTGAGCAGCCCATATAATGGAAGATCTTGTCATTGCCGATCGAGAAGCGCGACGAGCCGTCCGGCATCAGGCCTTGCCCCTGCGTGGCGCGGATCGCGGTGCACAGATTGGTTTTCCTGGACAGGCAGGACGGGCATTGCCGGCATTCCGGCGTGTAGAGCGGGATGACGTGGTCACCCTTCTTGACCGAGGTGACGCCCTTGCCGACATCGACGACGATTCCCGCACCCTCATGGCCGAGGATCGCCGGAAAGATGCCTTCGGGATCGGCGCCCGACAGCGTGAATTCGTCGGTGTGGCAGATGCCGGTCGCCTTGATCTCGACCAGCACCTCGCCGGGCTGAGGGCCGTCGAGGTCGACCTCCAGGATTTCCAGAGGCTTTCCGGCGGCAACAGCGACAGCGGCACGGGTTTTCATCGGGGCTCTCCTCTCAAGCCAAATCGGCAATCGAAAGCGAGCTTTAGCGTATCTGCAGGTTCCGGACTATGGGACGAATTGACAGTTCGTGGCCGGGTTTTGGTCGTCACCAGGCGACTTGCACCCGGGATATGCGCCAACTTGCCTTGACCGGCCGGGCGAAGCCCATAAAAGAAAGGCAGCCGAGGAAACGCAACCCGCATGTTCACAAAAATCCTGATCGCCAATCGTGGCGAGATCGCCTGCCGCGTTATCAAGACGGCGCGCAAGATGGGCATCGCCACCGTGGCGGTCTATTCGGATGCCGATCGCGACGCCGTGCATGTCGAGATGGCCGACGAGGCTGTGCATATCGGGCCTTCGCCGGCCGCGCAGAGCTATCTGGTGCCGGAGAATATCATCGCCGCCTGCAAGGCGACCGGTGCTGAAGCCGTGCATCCCGGCTACGGGTTTTTGTCCGAACGCGCATCCTTCTGTGAAGCGTTGGAGAAAGAAGGCATCATCTTCATCGGTCCGAAACCCAAAGCGATCAGGGCGATGGGCGATAAGATCGAATCGAAGAAATTCGCCCATGCTGCAAACGTGTCGACGGTACCCGGCTGGCTCGGCGTCATCGAGAATGCCGGTCATGCCGAGAAAATAGCCGGCGAGATCGGCTATCCCGTGATGATCAAGGCTTCGGCCGGCGGCGGCGGCAAGGGCATGCGCATCGCCTGGAGCAAGGCCGAGGTGCGCGACGGGTTCGACCGGGCGCGGTCGGAGGCCAAAAGCTCGTTCGGCGACGACCGCGTCTTCATCGAGAAGTTCGTGGTCGATCCGCGCCACATCGAGATCCAGGTGCTGGCCGACGCGCACGGCAACGCGCTTTATCTCGGCGAGCGCGAATGCTCGATCCAGCGCCGCAACCAGAAGGTCGTCGAAGAGGCGCCTTCGCCTTTCCTCGACGCAAAGACCCGGAAAGCCATGGGCGAGCAGTCGGTGGCGCTGGCCAGGGCGGTCGACTATCAGAGCGCCGGCACGGTCGAGTTCATCGTCGACAGCGAAAAGAACTTCTATTTCCTTGAAATGAATACGCGATTGCAGGTCGAGCACCCGGTGACCGAGCTCGTCACCGGCATCGATCTGGTCGAGCAGATGATCCGCATAGCTGCCGGCGAAAAGCTCGCTATCAAGCAAAGCGACGTCAAGCTGAACGGCTGGGCGGTCGAAAGCCGGCTCTACGCCGAGGACCCGTATCGCAATTTCCTGCCGTCGATTGGCCGGCTGACCAGATACCGGCCACCGGCAGAGGGCCGGTTCGGCGAAATCGTCATCCGCAACGATACCGGCGTCACCGAGGGGTCGGAAATCTCAATGTTCTACGACCCGATGGTCGCCAAGCTGTGCACCTGGGCGCCGACGCGGGTCGCGGCAATAGACGCCATGTCGGAGGCGCTCGACAGCTTCGTCGTCGACGGCATCGAACACAACATACCATTCCTGGCGGCACTCATGCAGCATCCGCGCTGGCGGGAAGGGCTGATATCGACCGCCTTCATTGCCCAGGAATATCCGAACGGATTCGCGCCGATCGTGCCCAGTGGCGAGGAAAAGGCCGTGCTGGCATCGATCGCCACTGCGGTCGAACTGCTGCGCCGCGACCGGCTCGACCGGCTGGGCGGGCGGCTGGCGCCGCATTCGGGTGCCCTGAAACGCGACTGGGTGGTCAAGATCGGCGAGGATTACCTTTCGGCATCTGTCCTCGATGGCATGATTTCCATTCCGCTGGAGCTCGATCTGTCGATCGACGGTAGCAAGGCTCTGACGGTGGCGTCCGACTGGCGGCCGGGCGATCTCATCTGGCGGGGCACGGTCGGCAGCCACAGGATCGTCGCGCAGATCAGGCAAGTGCCGAACGGGCTTCGCATCGCCTGGAAAGGCATGTCGGTAAGGGCACGCGCCATGCTGCCGCGCACCGCCGAGCTCGAAAGGCTGATGCCGGAAACAGTGGCGCCGGACACGTCGAAGATGCTGCTCTGCCCGATGCCCGGCCTCGTCGTGTCGATCGCCGTTGCCGAAGGGCAGGAGGTCAAGGCCGGCGAGACGCTGGCCGTGGTCGAAGCGATGAAGATGGAAAACGTGCTGCGCGCCGAGCGCGATCTCACCGTGTCGAAACTCAAGGCGAAGCCGGGGGACAGTCTCGCCGTCGATGCGGTTATCATGGAATTCGCGTGAGGCTGAAACACAAAACCCGCCTCGGCGGCGGGTCGTTGGCGCAAATCAGCACCATGCATATATTCCTAGCATAACTGCCATCATAAAGCAAATGAATCTCGAGCTCGCAGACCCGAATCGCTATGCTGGACTCGCATCATTCGGTGCCGGACAATACACCTTCATCGACTGAGTCCTTTCAAGCGGCGCTAAAAAACCATGGCGAATGAGACACTTCCACGCGACCCGTTGCGACGCGAGGCCTTGGTGAAGGCGTCCCGGCCGGAAGCGCCGGCGCGGCCGTTCATTCATCTGCGCGTGCATTCGGCCTATTCGCTACTCGAAGGCGCATTGCAACTCGGCACGGTTGTCGGCCATGCGGTCAAGGACGAGGCTCCGGCCATCGCCGTCACCGACACCAACAATCTGTTCGGCGCGCTCGAATTCGCACAAAAAGCAGTGAAGGAGGGCATCCAGCCGATCATCGGCTGCCAGACCGCTCTCGCCTTTTCCGGCGAAGCCGGCGACAGTCAGCGCGACCGCAGGCGGCAAGGTCCGGAAATGCGGCCCGTTGTTTTGATCGCGGCGACCGAGGCCGGCTACAGCAATCTGGTCAGGCTGGTCAGCCGGGTCTATCTCGAAACGCCGCCCGGCGAGGCCGTGCATCTGACGACCGAGATGCTGCAAGGCAATTGTGATGGCCTGATCTGTCTCAGCGGCGGTCCGCGCGGCCCGATCGGCAACGCCTTGAAAGAGGACCGCCGCGACCTCGCCGAGACACGGCTTTTAGCGCTCAAGGCGCTGTTCGGAGACCGGCTCTATGTCGAGCTGGAACGGGTTTCCGGTTATGACCGGGCGATTGAGCAATCGTCCGTCGACCTCGCCTATACCAATGACTTGCCGCTGGTCGCCACCAACGAGGCGTTTTTTTCCTCGCGCGACGACTATGAAGCGCATGACGCGCTGATCGCCATTGCCGAGGGCTCGGTCGTCGCCGTCGACAATCGCCGCCGCCTGTCGCCCGATAATTTTCTGAGAAGCCAGGCTGACATGGCGAGGCTGTTCGCCGATCTGCCGGAAGCGATCGACAACACCGTCGAAATCGCGCTGCGCTGCTCCTACTATCCCAAGACCCGCAACCCGATCCTGCCGCGCTTTGCCGGCGGCGATGTCGCCGACGCCGATGCGGCGGTGAAGGCGGAGGCGCAGGAACTTGCCAGACAGGCGCATGAAGGGCTGGAGGCGCGGCTCGCCGCGCACGGCCCGACCCCTGGCTATACGGTCGAACAATATCGCGAAAGGCTGGATTTCGAGCTCGGCGTCATCGAGAGGATGAAATATCCCGGCTATTTCCTGATCGTCGCCGACTTCATCAAATGGGCGAAGGCGCAAGGCATTCCGGTCGGGCCGGGCCGCGGTTCGGGCGCCGGCTCGCTGGTTGCATATTCGACGACCATCACCGACATCGATCCGCTGCGCTTCTCGCTGCTGTTCGAGCGCTTCCTCAATCCAGACCGCGTGTCGATGCCCGACTTCGACATCGATTTCTGTCAGGACCGGCGCGAGGAGGTCATCCGCTACGTCCAGCAGAAATACGGCCGTGACCAGGTCGGCCAGATCATCACCTTCGGTACGCTGCAGGCCCGCGCCGTGCTTCGCGATGTCGGCCGGGTGCTGCAGATGCCCTATGGCCAGGTCGACAAGCTCTCGAAGATGGTGCCGTCGAACCCGGCCAATCCGGTCAAGCTCGCCGACGCCATCGCCAACGAGCCGCGCTTTGCCGAGGAGGCCGAGCGCGAGCCGATCGTGCAGACGCTGCTCGATATGGCGCAGAAGCTGGAAGGGCTCTACCGTCACGCCTCGACGCACGCCGCCGGCATCGTCATCGGCGACCGGCCGCTGTGGGAGCTGGTGCCGATGTACCGCGACCCGCGCTCCGACATGCCGGTCACCCAGTTCAACATGAAGTATGTCGAGCAGGCCGGGCTGGTGAAGTTCGACTTCCTCGGCCTGAAGACGCTGACGGTGCTGGAGACCGCAGTCAAGCTGATCCGCCGCCGCGGCATCGAGATCGATCTCGCCCATATTCCGCTCGACGACCCCGATACCTATGCCATGCTGTCGCGCGGCGAAGTGGTCGGCGTGTTCCAGGTCGAAAGTGCAGGCATGCGCAAGGCGCTGATCGGCATGCGCCCCGACTGCATCGAGGACATTATCGCGCTGGTCGCTCTTTACCGGCCGGGACCGATGGAGAACATCCCGACCTACAACGCCAGAAAGCATGGCGAGGAGGAGATGGCGTCGATCCATCCGAAGATCGACCATCTGGTGAAGGAGACGCAAGGCGTCATCGTCTACCAGGAACAGGTGATGCAGATCGCGCAGGAGCTTGCCGGCTATTCGCTGGGCGAAGCCGATTTGCTGCGCCGCGCCATGGGCAAGAAGATCCGCGCCGAGATGGACAAGCAGCGCGAGCGCTTTGTTTCGGGCGCGGTCGAGCGCGGCGTCGGCAAGCCGCAGGCCGACTTCATTTTCGACCTGCTGGCAAAGTTCGCCGACTACGGTTTCAACAAGTCGCATGCGGCCGCCTATGCCGTCGTCTCCTACCAGACGGCCTATCTGAAGGCGCACTACCCGGTCGAGTTCCTGGCCGCGTCGATGACGCTCGACATGGGCAACACCGACAAGCTCGCCGATTTCCGCCAGGATGCGCTGCGCCTCGGCATCGACGTCGTGGCGCCGTCGGTGACATCAAGCTTCCGCGCCTTTGAAGTCGGCGAGAACCGGATCTTCTATTCGCTGGCCGCGCTCAAGGGCGTCGGCGACGCGGCTGTCGAGCACATCGCCGCCATGCGCGGCGAAAAACCGTTCAAGAGCCTCGCCGATTTCTGCGAAAGGGTCGATCCGAAGATCGTCGGAAAGCGGGTCTTCGAAAGCCTGATCATGGCCGGCGCGCTCGACTGCTTCGGCCACGACCGCGCCGCGATGATGGCCGGCGTCGAGCGGATGATGGGGCTGGCATCGCTGGCGCAGCAGAATGCAATGTCGGGCCAGCACGACATTTTCGGTGCTTCGCTCGGCGCACAGTCGCAGGCGCTCAACCTGCCGGCGACCGACCCGTGGCTCGCCGCCGACCGCCTGCACCGTGAATTCCAGGTGGTCGGCTTTTATCTCTCCGCCCATCCGCTGGACGAATACAAGGCGGCGCTGCAGAAGATGCGGGTGCAGAACTGGGCCGAGTTCTCGGCCGCCGTCAAACGCGGTGCTGCCGCCGGGCGGCTTGCCGGCACCGTCACCACCAAGCAGGAGCGCAAGACGCGCACCGGCAACAAGATGGGCGTCGTGCAGTTCTCCGACACGTCGGGCCAGTATGAAGCGGTGCTTTTTTCCGAAGGTCTGGCGCAGTATCGTGACCTGCTCGAGCCCGGCAGATCGGTGGTGATCACCGTTTCGGCCGAGGACAGGCCCGAAGGCGTCAATCTACGCATCCAGACCGTGCAGTCGCTGGAGGACGAGGCAAGCCGCATCCAGAAGGCCTTGCGCATCTTTGTCAGGGATGACCGACCGGCGTCGGCGATTCAATCGCAGCTTACCCAGCGCGGCGATAGCCAGGTGAGCATTATCGTCATCAAGGATGAGGCGCAGGGCGAGGTCGAGATCGAACTGCCCAACCGTTACCGCGTCTCGCCGCAGATCGCGTCGGCCATGCGCGCGGTGCCGGGCGTGGTGGAAGTGGAACTGGTGTGAGCTAACGGGATTAGCACAGCCTCCTTTGTTTGGACCGTGTTCCGCCAAGCCAGCGCTAGCATGCCCAGCGCCGGATTGCCCGGTGACATTGCCACTGGTATCGTGAGGTCGGCCCGCCCACTCGTCTTTTCGGTTGCCGGCCTGGGCTTTTGGCGGCCGGGGGGAGAGCCTCATGGACGAGCGAACAGCTGCTGCCGAACTCCAGAAAATGGTCAATGGGTTCCAGGTATCTCAGGCGGTATGCGTCGCCGCCACGCTGGGCATCGCAGACCATCTCAAGGACGGAAAACGCACCAGCGGCGAACTTGCCGCGTTGACCAATACCCATCCGCAGGCGCTCTACCGGCTGCTGCGCGCCCTTGCGTCGGTCGGCGTCTTCCATGAAGCGGAAGACCGATTTTTCTCGCTTACCCCGATTGGCGGCGCGTTGCGATCCGATGTTCAGCGTTCGGTCGCGCCGTGGGCGATTCTGACCGGACGGCCGTATTTCCGTCAGGCATGGAGCGATCTGCTGCACAGTGTCAGCACCGGCGATAATGCCTTTCGCCACGCTCATGGCAAGGGCGTTTGGGAATACCGGGCGGCGCATCCGGAAGAGTCCGTCATCTTCGACCGGGCCATGACGGCCATGTCGCGTGGCGTCGCCGCCGCGGTGACCGCGGCCTATGACTTCCGGCCGTTCTCTGTTGTCATGGATGTCGCGGGCGGGCAGGGCGCGCTGCTTGCCGAAATTCTCTGCCGCAATCCCGGCCAGCGCGGCATTCTTTTCGATCGGCCGCAGGTGGTGGCGAAGGCCGGCCCGGTCTTTGACGCCGCGGGCGTGGCCGGTCGATGCGACATCGTCGCCGGCGATTTCTTCGTCTCGGTGCCCGAGGGCGCCGATGCGATCGTGCTTAAATGGATCCTGCATGACTGGGACGACGACACAAACATCCGGATCCTGAAAACCTGCCGCCGGGCGATGCGCCCAGACGGCAAACTGCTGGTGCTTGAGAGCATTCTGGCGCCACCCAACGAAGGCGCCAGTGCAAAATTCGGCGATCTGAACATGCTGGTCATGCCGGGCGGGCAGGAGCGCACGGCAGAAGAATTCGAGTTGCTGCTTGCGGCGTCGGATTTCAAAGTCGCCAACATCGTTGAAGCCGGACCTCGCATCAGCATCATCGAGGCGGAACCGCTCTGATCGCTTTCCGGATCTGAAACGCTCCGGATGTTCTCAACTCACAGCGCCTTCACCCTGCTCTGCCCACTGGACGGCTGTCGCAGCGAGCGTTATCGCAGTTGTCATGAAGGCGCCAGACAGGGACGGAGCTCGGGATTTTTCAGCCTTGACGCGGCTGCGCGGCACGCTGCGCAAACTCTACCACGGGCGCACGCCGGCGGCTTTCCGGTTTCAACTGGTCGCGATCATCATCGACCTTGCCATCATCGCCTTCTTCATCGCCACACCGGTTATCCAGGAGTCGCCTTCGTTCCTCTGGCTCGATTATTCTGTGGCAGCGCTTGTCGCCGCCGACATGATTGCGCGGCTGCTTGCCTCCAACGACATGCTGCGCCTGATGAAACAGCCGGCGTCGTGGGTCGATGCATTTATCCTGCTGACGCTGCTGATGCCTTCAGCGCTGGCCAATCTGGGTTTCCTTCGCATATTGCGGCTGTGGTCGCTGTCGCGCAGCGGCGCGCTGTGGCGGTATCTCGAGATGCGCGGCCTCAGGCGATGGCGCGAGGCGAGCCACGCAGTCATCAATCTCCTGACATTCCTCCTTGTCATCACCGGTTTTGTCTACACCTTCTTCTTCCGCACGGGGGCCGGTCTCGAAGGCTATGTCGACGCGCTTTATTTCACCGTCGCAACGGTGACCACGACCGGCTTCGGTGACATCGTTCTGCCGGGTATCGCCGGCAAGCTCACCTCGATCGTCACCATGATCATCGGCATATCGCTGTTCGTCAGGCTGGCGCAGGCGCTCTTCCGTCCCAACAAGGTGTTTTTTCCTTGCCCGCAATGCGGCCTTCAGCGGCATGAAGCCGACGCCGTCCACTGCAAGGCCTGCGGGCACCTCCTCAACATCCCCGACGAAGGCGACTGAGATGCGAGGTTAGAGCGCGGTTTTGGTGGAACCAAAACCGCGCTCTAACTCTTTGCTTTAACGCATTTTGTCGGACGCCAAACAAAGATGCTTGGCTGCAAGATGCTAAGACGCTGCCACTTCCGCTGGTTTGGTCGCTTTTTTCTGCAGATTGAGCAGATTGCCCAGCAGGATCAGCAAGGCGCCGCCGGCGGTGAAGGCGTCGATCTGCTCCTGATAAAGCAGCCAGCCGATCAGCGCCGACAGCGGCACGCGCAGAAAGTCCATCGGCGAGATGACGGTCGCGTCGGCATAGGCGAGGGCGCGGGCCATGCAGAAATGCGACGACATGCCGGTGAAGGCGATCAGCAGGATCCACGGCCACAGTTCGAGCGGCGGGTTGCGCCACTCGTAGAGCGCCGGGATAAGGCCGAGCACCGACTGAATGACCAGCATCCAGAAGATAATGGACACGACGCTGTCCGTCCGCGTCAGCGATTTGACCAGGACCACAGATATGCTGAAGCAGACCGCAGCACCCAGCACGACGATATGTCCCGGATCGACAGAGCCGATGCCTGGACGGACGATGATCACCACGCCGATCAGCCCGAGCACGATGGCTGCAAGCCTTGGCCGGCTTAGTCTTTCACCAAGAAAGCCGACCGCCAGAATGGCCGTCCAGATCGGCGTCGTGAATTCGATGGAGATCAGCACGGCCAGCGGGATCAGCGTCAAGGCGTAGAGCCATGCCGCCTGGCCGACAAAATGGACGACATTGCGGGCGATGTGAGCCAAGGGGCGTTTGGTGCGCATTGCCGCAAAACCGCCGGATATCATCACCAGCGGCAGGAGGATGAAGAGGCCGATCACCGAGCGCAGTTCCAGCACCTGGAATACGTTGAGCTCGGCCGTCGTGGCGCGGCCGGCGACCGACATCGTCAGAAACGATGCGATCGACAGCGCCATCCAGAACGCGGCCCTGGGGATCGAGGGTGAGGGTGCCATGCGCGCTATGTCGCAAGCCGGGACTTTCACCGCAACCACTAGTCGACGCATTCGGCTGGGCCAGGGCAGCACGTTGCAAAACGGTCATGTTGAGGGCGGAACCTGCCGTCACGGCGAGCGTTGGTCCAACAGCCAGTTCGTTGGAAACGTCGTGATACCGATATCAACGGGGAGAGATCCAATGAAATCATTTGCACGATTTGTACTTGCCGGCTGCCTGGCGGCTGCAACTGGCGCAGCTCGCGCCGACGAAGCCGATTTTCTCCGCTCGTTCGAGGGGAACTTCGCCGGCAAGGGTACCGTCAAGGTAACCACCGAGGCGCCGACGGTGAACGTCTCCTGCCGCTTCAATTCCGACGCGACATCGAGTTCATTGTCGCTGGACGGCACCTGCCGCGGTCTCGTCGTGGTGACGCGCGCCATCAGTGCCGATCTGAAGTCCAGCGGGACGAAGTACACCGGCACCTATGTCGGATCCCGCACCGGGCCGGCACAGCTCAGCGGCAAGCGCTCCGGCAATGCGATCAATCTCGGCATCCGTTGGGCCAGGGAGGTCAACGGCGATCGCACGGCGCAAATGACGGTCGAGAAGAGCGGCGAGGACGGCATGCGGCTGACCGTTATCGACGTCGACCCGAAAACCGGCGAGCGCGTGATGACCAGCCGGATCGATTTGCGACGCATCTGAAGGCCCGCTCTTAAGCATGATCTTTTCCACACCGGATTCCACTTTTCGGGAATCATGCATCAGTCCTCGATCGGCTCGGGCGGGTGGGCTTTGCGGCCCTTGCCGAAGGTGTAGCCGGTCTCCACCGCTCTGCGGCCGAACTTGTCGCGCAGCGTGTCGATGGCGCCTTCGGCCATGGCGCGCTTGCGCGACTGGATATCGACGAGATCGGGCGGATCGGCCTTGTCGTCATTCGAGAGGTCGCTGACACCGATACCGAGCAGCCGGTATTTCGTACCATCCGTCTCCTTGCGCAGCAGGTCGAGCCCGGTCGAAAAAATGCGGTCGGCCAGCCGTGTCGGGTCGCCGAGCTGGCGGTTGCGCGTGCGGGTCTTGAAATCCTGGGTCTTCAGCTTCAGCACGACGGTGCGCCCGGCGATGCCGGATTTCTTCAGCCGCCCCGAGACCTTTTCCGACAGCGCTCTGAGCACCGAAACCAGTTCATCCAGGGAGGAGATGTCGGTGTCGAAGGTGGTCTCCGCCGAGACGCTTTTCGCATCCTGGTCGGGATGGACGCGGCGGTCGTCCTCGCCGCGCGAAAGATGGTAGAGCCGGTCGCCCATCACGCCGTAGCGGCGCATCAGGTCGCCGCGCTCCATGCGCTGCAGCTGGCCGATTAAGCGGATGCCGTCCCGTTCAAGCGTGGCGGCGAAGGCTTTTCCCACGCCCCAGATGAGCGTCACCGGCTGCTCGGCCAGAAAGCCTGATGCCTCGGCCTCGCCGATCACCGAAAAGCCGCGTGGCTTGCGAAAGTCCGACGCCACCTTGGCCAGGAACTTGCAGTAGGACAGGCCTGATGAAACGGTGATGCCGATCTCTTTCACCACGCCGAGCGCGAAGCGTGCCAGCACCACCGCGGGCGGCAAGCCATGCAGGCGCTCGGTGCCGGCAAGGTCCAGAAACGCTTCGTCGATGGAGATCGGCTCGACCAGCGGCGTCAGCGCCTGCATCATGGCGCGTACCTCACGGCCGACGCGTGCGTATTTTTCCATGTCCGGCGGGATGACAACCGCTTCCGGACAGGCTTCGAGCGCCTTGAACATCGGCATCGCCGAGCGCACCCCGTGGATGCGGGCGACATAGCAAGCGGTGGAGACGACGCCGCGCTTGCCGCCGCCGATGATCAACGGCCGGTCCTTCAACGCCGGATTGTCGCGCTTTTCGACCGCCGCATAAAACGCGTCGCAATCGATATGGGCGAGATGCAGCCGATAGAGCTCCGGATGGCGGGCAAGTCGTGGACTGCCGCAGCGTTCGCAGCGCCGTGCCTCACCGCGCTGAAAGGTCAGGCAGTCGCGGCAAAAACCGTGATCAGGATTGTTGACAGGAGCCGCCATCGCTGCGAACATAAAGAGAACAAAGGCAATGGTACGTCAGGACGGACGCCACGACAAGGCGGTGGGCCGGGAGAGAGCTCATGAATACGACCATAGCGCCGCTGGTGCCTGAGCTTTGGGCTGATTTCGAAGATCTTTTCGGTAAGCAAGGCGCCTGCTACGGCTGCTGGTGCACACATTTCCGGATGTCGCCGGCAACGCGCCGCGCCAGCGACCGGCAGCGCAACAAGGACCACATCAAGGCGCGGATCGAGGCCGGGCCACCACCGGGCCTGCTGGCGTTCGAGGATGGCAAGGCGGTCGGCTGGATGCAGATCGGCCCGCGCGCCGACGTGCCCGAATGGAACAATAAGGGCAGGGGGTCGGCGCCGGTCGATCCTGCCGACGCGACGGATCCGGGCGTCTGGGCGATCTCCTGCTTCTTCATTCGCGTCAAGGCGCGCGGCAGGGGCGTGACGCACCGGCTGGTCGAAGGCGGCATCGAGTTTGCTCGCCAGAATGGCGCGCGGCTCGTCGAGGCGTGTCCGATCGACCTGTCGAAAGATTCGCGTTCGATCGGGCTGTTCGTCGGCTCGTCGCGGGTCTTCGAGAAAGCCGGCTTCGAGAGGCTGGTCGAGCGCAAGGCGGGCCGACCGCTGATGCGATTGGTGCTTTAACCAGTGCTGCTGTGCGCGCCGCGATGCGTTTCACCGGGGCGATCGCCAGGATGATCGCTCGGACGTCTATGATCTTCTGCGCGCACTCGATCTTCTTTCCGTGCGCGGCGTGCAGGTGACGAATATGAGCCTGTCGGGTCCTGCGAATGCCCTTCTCGAGCAGTTTGTCCGGAAACTTTCCGAAGGCGGCATGATCATCGTCGCCGCTGCCGGCAATGGAGGTCCCAAGGCCGGACCTGCCTATCCGGCGGCCTACGCGGAAGTGATCGCAGTGACGGCGGTGGACCGCATGAGACGCCTCTGCAGGCGTGCCGGCCGCGGCGAGCATATCGACCTGGCCGCCCCAGGCGTCGAAGTATGGACAGCGGCGTCGGTCAGCGGCGCACGGCCGAAGACCGGTACCTCCTTCGCGGCGCCGTTTGTTGCCGCCGCAGCGGCGTTGATGAAGTCGGCAAACAGCAGCGCCACCGCAGTCGACATTCATGATGCGCTCGGCAAGTCGGCGGAAGATCTCGGCGCGCCCGGCAAGGACGCCGTCTTCGGTTGGGACCTGCTCAATGCCCGCGCCGCTTGCGTCGTCACGCCGAAGAAGGCGATGTGAAGCTCCGATGACGCGAGCTCTTGCTGGTGCGACAGGCTGATGCATCGTCGATGCTGGCGAACACCGCGATCGGGCAGGGCGCTTTGCATCATCCGCGTCGCGCCGCGCCGCTGCTTCATGAACGGTGCCCGGGACCTAGCGCTCAGGAGGGATTGCACCTCGCCCGTTTCGGCTTACGGTTACGATTGGAGTTTTCTACCAGAAGAATAGCAACGGAGATTCTGCGTGAACCGTGTTCTGCCGGCCGTCTTTGTTCTCGCGCTCAGCGCGCCTGCCTTCGGCCAGACCGTCGATGGCGAGGGTGCGAAGCAGCTCTCCGAAAATCTGTCTCGCTACATTGGCAGTAAGGCGATCGACAGCGGTTTCCTGAAGGTTTCCGTGGAAGGCGACGCTTACAAACTCGCCGTCGACTTCAAACCTGTCGTGAACCTGTTGGCGACGCAGCATTCCTTCAAGTTCGACTTCAGCCCCTACGCATTCCTCGTCAAGCCAAGCAGCAATGGGACGTGGAATGTCTCTGCAGATTTGTCGCCAAGCGGGTCCTTCGAGTTCATGGGGCCGGAAGGCCCGCAGAGCATGCAATTCTCGATCAAAGACAGCAAGTTCACCGGCGTCTTTGACACCGAACTGGCAGCTTTCACCAGTGCCACACAGTCGATGGCCGGCATGACGATGAATTCCCAGGACGCCATGCAGCGCGCCAAAGTGAGCACCGGCGCCGGTATCGCCACGATGAGCGCAACCAAAGCTGCGAATGGCGGCGTGGATTTCACCGCGACGCAGACGGTGGCCGATTTTGCCGAAACGCTTGATTTTGACGATGCCAAAAGCGGGCTGAAATTCCCGCTTACAATCAAATCGCCAGAACTGTCGGTGAATGCGACCGGCAAAGGGATGCGGACAAAGCCATTTCTCGATCTGCTGGCATTTGCCGTCGCCAATGAAGACGAAGCCAAGCTAAAGGCCAACCAGGCGCAGCTTAAATCGCTTTTACTCGCCGCGCTGCCGCTGTGGGAGCGGATCGACGGAAGCTACGGATTCAAGGATGTCATTGTCGAAAGCCCGGTCGGGCATTTCGGAGCGACGGAGCTGGGCACCAGCTTCGGGACCGACGGCATCGCCCAGAACGGAGCAGTCAACTATACGATCAAGGCCGCAGGATTGACGATCCCTCAAAATCTTGTGCCCGCCTGGGGTACGGCGCTGCTGCCCACCGACATCAATCTGAATTTCGGCGGCGCCAACATCGATCTCGACAGCATGGCGAAAAAGGCGATCGAGGCCTTTGATCTCAACAAGAATCCGCCGCTGCCGGCCGACTTTGGCGATCGGATCAAGGCTGATTTCATGGCCAAGACGCCGAAATTTGTCATCGGCCACAGCACGGTGAAGAACGGCGACATGGAAATCGCGATGGAAGGCGAGATGACGTTCCCCGGCATGAAGCCCGAGGCAAATGTGACGATCGATATCGCAGGCTATGACAGAATTGTGGAAAGCCTGCAGGCGGCGGCGAAGTCGGAGCCGGAAGCCGCGCAATATGTGCCGGTGGCGCTTGCGATCAAGGGATTCGGCAAGACGCTGCCGGACGGTCGCATCGAATGGGTCGTCAACGGCAAGCCGGACGGTTCGGTCACGGTCAATGGTGTCATGGTGAAGCCGGCCGATCCGGTTGCGAATGATGAAGGCGACGACAGCGAAGAAGAAACGACGCCGTAGGCGTTTTCGCGATCCGGTCGTCGCTCATATCGAATGTTCATGGTCGTCGTCGCCAAGCGGCAGCGCCCGCAGCGCCTTGCCGACGGAAGGCGGCGGCGTGCCGGTTTCGGCCGCGAACCGCATGAGCGTCGGCTCGTGGGCGAGGATGAACTGCAGCACGCCGGCCAGGAAACCCGGCTCGCCGGCTGCCTGGCGGATGGAATGCGCCTCGATGCCGGTGATCGCCAGGAAACGGGGCAGAAGTTCCGGATCGGCGGCGACGAAGCCCAATGCCTTCACGGCAATGGTTTCCGCTTCCTCGCGCATTGACGCTGCGTTTGCCATCACTACCTTCTTGCGCGGTGGAATAAGTCTCTTTTTGGCAGTAATCGCAAGCGTCGCCTGCGGCAAGCCATCTAACTCTGCAATGCGGTGACCGAGGTGAAATCCGAAGCTTTTCCGGCAGCCGGTTTCCGTTTCGTCAATTATATTGCCGTAGAGTCGAGCAGGAGTTGATGCGTACCGGCGAGGGCGCATGACGGCAACCTTCGAGCGGAAGGCAGGCCGAGACGGGAATTTGATGCCTAAGAAGGTCATGATCGTCGAGGACAACGAGCTCAACATGAAGCTCTTTCGGGACCTCATCGAAGCGAGCGGTTACGAGACGGTACGCACGCGCAACGGCCTGGAAGCACTGGATTTGGCGCGACTGCACAAGCCGGACCTCATTTTGATGGACATCCAGCTGCCCGAAGTGTCGGGGCTGGAGGTGACCAAATGGCTGAAGGAGGACGACGACCTCCATGTCATACCGGTCATTGCCGTCACTGCATTCGCGATGAAGGGCGATGAGGAGCGTATCCGCCAAGGTGGCTGCGAAGCCTATATTTCCAAACCGATCTCGGTGCCGCGTTTCATCGAAACCATCAAATCCTACCTGGGCGACGCCTGATGCGCCCTTCCAGCCGAGCCGGAGCTTTATGAGATGACTGCACGGATCCTCGTCGTCGACGACATCCCTGCCAATGTGAGGCTGCTCGAGGTCCGGCTGCTTGCCGAATATTTCGAGGTGCTGACCGCCACGAACGGGATGGACGCGATCGAGACCTGCGAAAACGGCAAGGTCGATGTCGTGCTGCTCGACGTGATGATGCCTGACATGGACGGGTTCGAGGTCTGCCGGCGGCTGAAGAGCGACCCGGCGACGTCGCACATCCCCGTCGTCATGATCACCGCGCTCGACCAGGTTTCGGATCGGGTGCGCGGCCTCGAGGCCGGTGCCGACGATTTTCTGACCAAGCCGGCGAACGATCTGCAGCTGATGACGCGCGTCAAAAGCCTGGTCAGGCTGAAGACGTTGACCGACGAGCTGCGCTTGCGCGCCTCGACCACGCGCAATATTGGCATCGAGGAGCTGTTGAGCCGCAACTTCGCGTCCGCAGACACCACGCCGAAGGTTCTGCTGATCGACGAGCGCAAATCCTCCTTCGAGCGCGTCCAGAAAATGCTGCGCGGCACCGCCGACCTCGACATCGCCACCGATCCGCATGCCGGCTTCTTCCAGGCCGCCGAGACGCCCTATGAATGCGTGATGATCTCGACGGCCTTTGCCGATTTCGATCCGCTCAGGCTCTGCTCGCAACTGCGTTCGCTCGATCGCACCCGTTTCGTGCCGATCATCCTTCTGGCGCAGGAGGGTGAGGAGGGGCGCATCATCCGCGGCCTCGAACTCGGCATCAACGACTATCTGATGCGGCCGATCGACCAGCAGGAGCTGACCGCTCGGCTGCGCACGCAGGTGCGCCGCAAGCGCTACAACGACGAGCTGCGTGCCAGCGTCACCCAGACCATCGAGATGGCGGTGACCGACGCGCTGACTGGGCTGCACAATCGCCGATACCTCGACAGCCACCTGCAGACGTTGTTCGACCGTGCCGTGGCGCGGCGACGGCCGCTGTCGATGATGATCACCGATCTCGACCGCTTCAAGACGATCAACGATGCACATGGCCATGACGGCGGCGACGAGGTGCTGCGCGAATTTGCGCGGCGGCTGCGCAAGAATGTGCGCGGCATCGATCTCGCCTGCCGTTTCGGTGGCGAGGAGTTCGTCGTGGTGATGCCGGACACGGACGGCGCCGTCGCCGAAAAGGTCGCGGAGCGCATTCGCGCCGAAATCGCCCTTATGCCGTTTGCCGTCGGTCACGACGGCAAGACGATCGAGGTTACCGTCAGCGTCGGCGTGTCGTCGGTGCTGAAGGGCGTGGATACGGTTGCCGGACTGATGAAGCGCGCCGACCTCGCGCTCTACGAAGCCAAGAGCGCCGGCCGCAACCGCGTCGTCGCCAAGGCGGCGTAAGGCCGATTCTCCATTCAGTGCGACAGGGTTACGAATTTACCTTAATGCAAGCGATTCGCCGGGCTTGGTTAAGAAATTGTTGATTTTCACAGGCTGTTGCGCAAGTGTGCAGACCAATGACGGAACCGGCGCGAGGTAGATAGCCGGATCGATCCGAAGAATACCCCATGATTCAGGTCCGCCGCATCTCCTGGGTCCGTGGGGTCGGCCGGCCGGCGCTGGCACATAGTGGCCTCCTCGTACCGCTGCCAAACGCCGACCGGCCCCCGTTCTCAAAATGCCTCACGACTCTGCGACAAGCGTTGGACATTTTGGACTTTTTCGAAGCCTTGAAAACAAAAACGCCGCCCATAGGGGCGGCGTTTTGGCTTTAAAGCAGGAAACCAGATTACTTGATCTTGGTTTCCTTGAACTCGACGTGCTTCTTGGCAACCGGATCGTATTTGCGGAACGACAGCTTGTCCGTCTTGGTGCGGCTGTTCTTGCTGGTCACGTAGAAGAAACCGGTGTCGGCGGTCGACAGAAGCTTGATCTTGATGTTTGCGGCTTTGGCCATTGTGTTCGTCCGTTATGTTCGTGGAGTTTTGGCCGCTGGAGCACGGGGAAACACCCGGACGCGGGAAACTCGGCGCGACACATAAAGAACGCGCCCGGAAAGTCAACCCCGTGAGGCTTCGGTGCAGTCGCTTGTGCAAGCCGTGGTCAATATCAGAGCCAGCCGGCAGCCGAGAATGTTCCTGACTATGCGTCTTCCCTAACCGGCGGAGCGGCCTTCTTCCAGTCTCCCGTGGTGTTCCACCAGCGGTTCGGGTTGGAGCGGTCGTCCAAGCCCTTGGAGCGGCTGGCGAGGATCGGCTGAATGCGGATCACCGGCTCCTGATAGCTGTGGGCCTGGAATATCGCTTCGACAATGCGGGCGGCCAACGCCTGATCGTCGGGCAGTTCGAACGACACCTCCACCGTGCCATGCCGTCTGCGCAATTCCGTCTCGGCGCCTGCAGCCGCGCCTTCGAGTGGCCGGTAGCGCTCGATGCCGTGCGCCGACTGGTAGGCATTGCTGTCGTATTTGCCCATGGTCAGCGGAGCGATCGCGACCACAGCTTCCATGATGCGGTCGACATCGGAGGCCGGCGCTTGAAAGGTCACAAGCAGCAGCAATTCCATCCGCACCGATTTCGTTTCAAACCCGGAGTCGATCATGGCGGCATCCTCAAATTCGTGGCGTGTTGCTGACAATCTACCTTGGTGCTGCTGACACGGTCATGTCAGCAGCCTTGCGCCACATGAGGCATCGATCGGGTCTTTCTACAGGATTTTTCGGGCGAGCCTGGCGCCGACCAGCGCGATATAGAAGGCGAAGAACACGCCGAGCGCCCAGCCGAAGCCGGAGGGTCCGAAAAGGTCCATGCCGATGCCGATCGCCTGCGGGCCGAGCACCATGCCGACACCATAGCAAAGCACGAAGGCAGCGTTGGCCGAAGCCAGGTCGTGACCGGAAAGCTTCGAGCCGAGATGGGCCAGCCCGATCGTGTACATGGCCGCGACCACGCCGCCCCAGACGAACAGAAGCGCCGCCATCAGATGCCAGTCCTGCGCGAAGTGCGGCATGAAGATAGTGCCGGCAAGCCCGATGGTTGCACACACCAGAAGCAGATAACGGCGGTCGCTGACACGGTCGCTGATCATGCCGAGCGGGATCTGCAACAGCACGTTGCCGAGGCCAATCATGGTGAGCAGGAGGGCGGCATCGGCCTCGGAATAGCCGATGCGGTTGCCATAAACGGGGAACAGCGCAAAGCCGCCGGTCTCGACCGCGCCGAACACCAGCACCGCGGCGGTCGCCGTCGGCACCAACCAGATGTAGCGCAGGAAGTTGCTGGTTTCGCCATTGGAGACGATCGTCGGGCTCTCGTTGCGTGCCGCCAGAACTGGGATGGCGGCCAGCGTCACCAGCGCCATGATGACGCCGAAGGGCAGGAAGCCGGTGCTGCCGAGTTGCGCGAACAGCCACGGCCCGGCGGCAAAGCCGAGGGACAGCACGGTGGCGTAGATGCCGAGGACGAGACCGCGCCGGTGTGGCGGCGCCGACGTGCTGATCCAGAATTCCGACAGGATGAACAGCACCGTCAGCGCGATGTGCAGCAGGACGCGCAGCGGAAACCACATCCAGAAGTCCGGCGCGAAATGGAAGCCGACAAAGGCCAGCACTCCCGTTGCGATCATAGCGAGCATCGTCCAGGCGACGCCGAAGCGCATGGCGAGCGGGGTGGCGAGCGGTGCGCCGACGATCGATGCGAGGCCGGCGACAGCGGTGTTGAAGCCGATCATGGTCGCCGAATGGCCGCGCGTTTCGAGAATGACGCTGAGCAGCGGCATGCCGAGGCCGATGGCGATGCCGACGACGCTGATCGACGAGATCGCCGCGATCATCGGCAGCCAATGTACGCGTTCCTCGACCTCTTGCTGGGTATCGACCGTCATGGGATGTGAATGCTCTATGCTCTACAGAATTTCGCGAACGAAGCGATTGCGGACAAGCCGGTAGAACGGCACGGAACCACCGGGGCGCAGCAGCGGATCATCGACGAGCCGCTTTTCCAGCTCCTCGAGGATAGCCCTGGTGATGTCGGGAATATCAGCTTCTCTGGCCTTGGCGAGCGGCAGCCAGACCAGTTCCTCCAGCTCGTTGGTCGGACCGCCGTCCGGCAACTCCACGGCGACATCTTCGCGCCAGGCGCTGAAGAAGCGCGTGTCGAAGCGACGCACCCGGTTTGGCGGCGTGATGGCGCGCGCGACGAAGCGCAGCGCTTCCAGCGAGGGTCTTACGCCGTGCTCGGCAAAACCCTGCCAATCGCGCCTGGTCGTGGCGAAGGCGCCCTTTTGGCCGATCAGCAGGCCGGCTTCTTCATAGGTCTCGCGAATCGCCGACAGGGCGATGGCGCGGGCGCGGGCCGGGCTGGTGCGGCCGACGCCGGCGGTCAGCCTCGCCTGTTCCTCAGGTTGCAACGCTGTGGCAACGGGAATTCGGCTGTCGGCCGGATCGGTACGACCACCGGGAAAGACGAATTTCCCCGGCATGAACGCGTGACGGGCGTGGCGCCGGCCCATCAGCACCAGGAACTCGTCGCCCTTGCGGTCGAGCAGGATCAGCGTCGCGGCGTCGCGCGGGCGTATAGGCTTGGCGTCGAGCGCGATCCGCTCAACCTTGTCGACTTCCGCCTTGGTCATAACGTCCATGCGCACGACCTAGCGGAATCTTCTCCGATGCGAAAGTGGCGTCCAGCCATGCCGATTTGCGCCAGCCTCGGTTTCAAGCCTCGGGATGCGACTCGATCAGATCTTCTTCCCCACCGAAGCCGTGCATATAGAACGCCCATTGCAGGCCGATGACGGCGCCCTTGACCGGCTGCAGCAAGACGATCGCCATGAGGATGGTCAGCGGCACCCAGATGGCGATGTGCTGCCAGGTGGACAATGTGGAGGTCGCTTCGACACCCATGAAGGCGCCGAGCACGATGTGGCCGACGATAACAACCACCAGATAGGCCGGCAGGTCGTCGGCGCGGTGGTGATGGAGCTCCTCGCCGCAATGATCGCATTTATCGACGGTCTTGACGAAAGCGCGAAACAGCTTTCCCTCGCCGCAATGCGGGCAGCGGCCAAGCGCGCCACGCTTCATCGCCGTCCACAGCGGGCGGGCAATGCGGCCCGAATGATGTTCGCCGCCGAAAACCTGTTGGTTCATGTTCAAATCGCTTGGCATTATCGTCTCCTGCCGCGCGAGCCTGGACGCGATTGCGACGCGCGGGCGCGGCCTTTGGCCTTGTGAAACGACCGTTTGGAGCCGGGCAGCGGCTTTGGGTCGGTCAGCATCTCGAAACGCATCGCGCCGGCCATAGGCGCCACCTCGATCAGGCGAACCTCGACGCGGTCGGCAAGCTGATAGCCCTTGCCGGTGCGCTCTCCGAAAAGCGATCGGGCAGTTTCGTCGTATATATAGTAATCGCCGTCCAGACTTGACACCGGGATGAAACCATCTGCGCCATACTGCGGCAATTGGACAAATAGTCCCGATTTGGTGACGCCCGAAATGCGTGCATCGAAACGATCGTCGACACGCTCGGCCAGATAGGCGGCGATCAGCCGGTCGACCGTGTCGCGCTCGGCGGCCATGGCGCGGCGCTCAGTGGCCGAGATCAGTGCTGAAACCTCTTCCAACCGCTCCGCCTCATCTTGCGTCAGTCCGCCCGCACCAAAGCCGAGGGCGGCAATCAGCCCGCGATGCACGATCAGGTCGGCATATCTACGGATCGGCGACGTGAAATGCGCGTAGCGTTTCAGATTGAGGCCGAAATGGCCGATGTTGCTGGGCGAATATTCGGCCTGCATCTGCGTGCGCAGCACCACCTCGTTGACCAGTCCCTCATGGTCGGCGCCGCGGACGCGATCCAGAATCCCGTTGAACTGGTTGGGCCGCATCTGCGCCCCGCGTGCCAGCGAGAGGCCAAGCGTCTGCAGGAATTCGCGCAGCGATTCCTGCTTGGCGAGCGAAGGCGCGTCATGGATGCGGTAGACCAGCGCCTGCCGTTTCGCCTCCAGCGTCTCGGCCGCCGCGACATTGGCCTGGATCATGAATTCTTCGATCAGCTTGTGTGCGTCGAGCCGCTCCGGCACGACGACCCGGTCGACGGTGCCGTCCTCCTTGAGCAAGATTTTCCGCTCAGGCAGTTCAAGCTCGAGCGGCTGACGCGTCTCACGGCCGCGCTTGACGACGGCGTAGGCATCCCACAGCGGCTTCAGCACCGTGTCGAGGATCGGGCCGGTCTTGTCGTCCGGCGCGCCGTCGATCGCGGCTTGCGCTTGCGGATAAGCGAGTTTCGCCGCCGATTTCATCATGATGCGGTGGAATGAATGCCTGAGCTTGCGGCCATCGGCCGAGAAGGTCATGCGGACCGCCAGCGCCGGGCGGTCCTGGCCTTCGCGCAGCGAACAAAGGTCGTTGGAGATGCGCTCCGGCAGCATCGGCACGACGCGATCCGGGAAATAGACCGAATTGCCGCGCTCCAGCGCCTCGCGGTCGAGCGCGGTGCCATAGCGCACATAAGCGGCGACATCGGCAATCGCTACGGTAACCACCACGCCGCCGGGGTTCTTTTCGTCTGGATCCGATATGGCGAACACCGCATCGTCATGGTCCTTGGCGTCGGCCGGATCGATGGTGACCAGCGGCAGCTCGCGCCAGTCCTCGCGGCCGGCCAGCGTCGCCGGTTTGACCGCCTCCGCCTCGGCAATGACGTCTGCCGGGAAAACATGCGGAATGTCATGCGCGTGGATGGCGATCATCGAGACCGCCTTTTCGCTGGTCAGCGAACCGAGCACCGCCAGCACCTTGGCTCTGGGCAGTCCATAGCGGGAGGCCCGCGCCGGCTCGACCTCGACCAGATCGCCGTTCTTGGCGCCGTTCTGGAATTCCTTGTCGACCACCAGCTCCGGCTGGCGTCTTTCGACAGGCTCGATGCGGAAGGTGCCGTCCTGCAGAACGCGAAAAACGCCGAGAACGGCATCGGTGCGCTTCTCGAAGATCTTCATCACCCGCCCGGTGTATGCGGGGCCCGTCGCGTCATCTGTTGGAAAGGTCTTGGCCAGCACGCGGTCGCCGATGCCCGGAGTCGGGCCGCCGCCGCCGCGCGACACGCGGATCGCGATGACGGGCGGCTCGCCGTTGCCAATGGCTTCGGTTGGGTGCGCCAGCAGCACGCCGTCGGCGTCGCGGCCAAAGATGTCGAGCACGGCGACATGGGCGAGGGCGCCGACGCGGGCCAGCCGCTTGCGTTCCTTGGTCAGCAGGCCCTCATCCTGCAGGTCGCGCAAAATGTCTTTCAGCCAGATACGGTCCTCGCCGCGCAGCGCAAACGCCTTGGCGATATCGCGTTTTCCTGAGCGATCCGGATTTTCGGCGATGTAGCGCAGGATCTCGTCGCGGGACGGCCGGTAGTTATCCCTAACCTTGGCTCTCGTGTCGGCGGTGCGCAGATCGCCATGACTTCTTCCGGATACCCTGCGCGCCACGATGCCCTATCCCTTTTTGTTGGCCACTTTCTTGGCCGCCGGTTTTTTGGCCGCCGCAGGCTTTTTGGCAGGTGCGGCCGCTTTGCGGAAGGGCTTTCTGCCGCCACTGCCGCCCTTGGCTTCCTTCTCGGCAATCAGCGCCACCGCGTCCTCGATCGTCACCGACTGCGGGTCCTTGCCCTTCGGCAGCGTCGCATTGACCTTGCCGAAATTAACGTAAGGCCCGTATTTGCCGTCACGCACGACGATCTTACCGCCGCCAGCCGGATGCTCGCCGAGCTCCTTCAAGGCGGCGGGCGTGCCGCCATTGCGGCCGCCCGGGCCCTTCAACTGCTTCTCGGCAATCACAGACACGGCGCGGTTGAGACCGATCGAGAACACGTCCTCGATATTGTCGAGATTGGCGTAGGTGCCGTCATGCAGCACGAACGGGCCATAGCGCCCCAGCCCGGCCGAGATCATCTTGCCGGATTCCGGATGCTTGCCGACGTCGCGCGGCAGCGACAGCAAGGCGAGTGCCTTTTCGTGGTCGATCGAATCGACCGTCCAGCCCTTGGGCAGGCTGGAGCGCTTGGCTTCCTTTCCGTCGCCGCGCTGGATATAGGGGCCGAAACGACCGCTGCGCAGGGTGATTTCCTCCGCCGTGTAGGGGTCCTTGCCAAGCACCTTGGTGCCGTCCTCGCCATTGCCGTTTTCGCCATTGGGGTTGGCGGCGTCGCCGAGCTGGCGGGTGAAGGAGCATTCGGGATAATTCGAACAGCCGACAAAGGCGCCGAATTTGCCGAGCTTCAGCGACAGGTTGCCGGTGCCGCATTTCGGGCAGATCCGGGGGTTCGAACCGTCTTCCCGCGCGGGAAACACCAGCGGCGCCAGTTCTTCGTTCAATGCATCGAGCACGTCGGTGACGCGCAATTCCTTGATGTCGGCGACGGCGCCCGAAAAATCCTTCCAGAAATCGCGTAGCACATCCTTCCAGGCGAGCTTGCCGTCCGAGATTTCGTCCAGTTTTTCCTCGAGCGAGGCGGTGAAATCATATTCGACATAGCGCTCGAAGAAGCTTTCGAGGAAGGCCGACAACAGCCGCCCCTTGGCCTGCGGTACAAGCTTGCGCTTGTCGATGGCGACATAGTCGCGGTCCTCGAGCGTCTTCAGGATCGCCGTATAGGTCGATGGCCGGCCGATGCCGAGCTCTTCCAGCTTCTTGATCAGCGAAGCCTCCGAATAGCGCGGCGGCGGCTCAGTCGTGTGCTGGGTGGCGTTGATCGCCTCGCGGTCGAGCTGTTCGCCGGCACGGATCTCGGGCAGACGGCGGTTTTCCTCGTCTTCCGAATCCTCGTCCTTCTGCTCGGTATAGGCGGCAATGAAACCGTCGAAGCGAACGACCGAGCCGACGGCGCGAAGCTCGGCCGTGCGGGCGCCATTGACCGCCTCGATCTCGACCGTGGTGCGCTCGATCTCGGCCGGCTGCATCTGGCTGGCGATGGCGCGTTTCCACACCATCTCGTAGAGCCGGGCCTGGTCGGCATCGAGATATTGCCTGACCGAAGCCGGCGTGCGCATGAAATCGGTCGGGCGGATCGCTTCGTGCGCTTCCTGGGCGTTCTTGGCCTTGGTCGTGTAGTAGCGTGACTTTTCCGGCAGGTATTTCGGGCCGAATTCCTTGGCAATGGCATCGCGGGCGGCCGAGATCGCTTCAGGCGCCATCTGCACGCCGTCGGTTCGCATATAGGTGATCAGGCCGGCAGTCTCGCCGCCGATATCCATGCCTTCGTAGAGCCGCTGCGCCACTTGCATGGTGCGGCTGGCCGAGAAGCCGAGACGCGAGGAGGCGGCCTGCTGCAGCGTCGAGGTGGTGAAGGGCGGGCCTGGATTGCGCTTGGTCGGCTTGGCTTCGACCGACAGCGCCTTGAAAACAGCGCCTTCCAACATCGTCTTGATGTCGTCGGCCTGCGCCTTGTTCGAAATGTCGAGCTTTTGCAGCTTCTTGCGCTCGAAGGCGGTCAGCCGCGCCTCGAAATTTTCTTTGCGCGGCGTGCCGAGGAGAGCTGATATCTGCCAGTATTCCTCGCGAATGAAGCGCTCGATCTCCAATTCGCGGTCGCAGACGAGCCGCAATGCCACCGACTGCACGCGGCCGGCGGAACGGGCGCCGGGCAGCTTGCGCCACAGCACGGGCGACAGGGTGAAGCCGACGAGATAGTCGAGCGCGCGGCGGGCGAGATAGGCGTCGACCAGCGGCGCATCGATCTGACGCGGATTGGCCATAGCTTCCAGCACCGACGATTTGGTGATGGCGTTGAAGACGACGCGGCTGACCGGCTTGTCCTTCAGCGCGCGCTTCTGCTTCAGCACTTCCAGAACGTGCCAGGAAATGGCTTCGCCCTCGCGATCCGGATCGGTGGCGAGGATCAGGCCGTCGGCGTCCTTGACCGCCTTGGCGATGTCGGCAAGACGTTTGCTCGAGGCGGTGTCGACAGCCCAGGACATGGCAAAATCCTCGTCCGGACGCACCGAGCCATCCTTGGCCGGCAGATCGCGGACGTGGCCGAACGAGGCCAGGACCTTATAGTTCTTTCCGAGGTACTTGTTGATTGTCTTCGCTTTGGCCGGCGATTCGACGACGACGACGTCCATGAGGTCTCATATCAGCTGTGGTGCGGCAGAAGAATTCCGCTGCGCGCGACGAAATCTCGTAGAATTGTCGCTCACATGGCCGCGCTTTTGCATCCGGTCAAGGGGAAGCGCCCAAAATGCAGTCCTGCATTCAGCGCGCAACCCAAGGGTGCGTCATGTGATATCCGCAATCCCGGATAGGGGGAGCGGCTGCCCTACCGTTGGACAAGCCGGCAATGGATCCGGGAGAAACGGGACAAAATCTTCCGCGGATATAAGAGAAACATCGATCATGCGCCAGCCCCCCGCTGAAGAGACGTTCGGTAGGATGCTCTGTCGGCGGGCGAGCCAGGCGTGGCGAGTGGGGCTCATATGCCCAGCGGACAGTACCAAAAGCTGGCCGCCGGGAGGCCTGTTCTCCCTGATATGATCGGGAAGCGCGCGGAAAGTCGCGGCCTCGTTGCATCAACGCGCCTGGGGTGCCGTTTCTTCCTCGATGCAGGGCGGCAACTTGCCACGCAATGGTGATTGGCGGACAAGCCCGTGCGCCGCTATATCGGCGCCGACAGTTGGAGTTCGGCAATGGCATTGGATATCGGCTATGTCAGCGCGGTCGGGGCGGGGGCGATCTCGTTCCTGTCGCCTTGCGTGCTGCCGCTGGTGCCGCCGTATCTCTGCTACATGGCCGGGGTGTCGGTCGATGATTTCCGCGGCAATGCCGGCGTCACGGCCAAGGCCGACGCGCGCAGTGCGCTGCTCTATGCCTCGATCGCCTTCGTTCTCGGCTTCTCGACCGTCTTCGTGGCGCTGGGCGCCGGCGCCTCGACCATCGGCCGGCTGCTGCGCGTCTGGCAGGAGCCGCTGGCGATGGCCGCCGGCGTGCTGATCATCCTGATGGGGTTGAATTTTCTCGGCATATTGCGCATCCCGCTGCTGTCGCGTGAGGCGCGCTTCCAGTCGCAAGGCAAGCCGGCCAGTATCGTTGCCGCCTATGTCATGGGACTGGCCTTCGCCTTCGGCTGGACACCCTGCATCGGACCGGTGCTGGGGCCGATCCTGACGTTGGCCGGCGGCCGCGAGACGGTGGGCGAGGGCGCGCTGCTGCTTGCCGCGTACTCGCTAGGTCTCGGCATACCGTTCCTGATCGCGGCGCTGTTTTCCGGCGCTTTCATGCGCTTTCTCTCGAAGTTCCGCGTGCATCTCGGCCGTGTCGAAAAGGCCATGGGCGCACTGCTGGTCGTCGCCGGCGTCTTTTTCCTGACCGGAGGCGTGCAGGCCGCATCCTATTGGCTGCTGGAGAATTTTCCGGTGCTGGGGCAGCTGGGGTAGGCTTGACCAGATACGGCCCCATGCTGGCGCATCTACACCTGCTGATTAAAAGTCAGTTGCTCTCCCGTCTCACCGGAATTTAACCGCATTGGTGCAGCATGGCGTCAGTGCTAGACATGCCTTGATTCCCAACGCTTTTCATATGGTTGCCTTTCCATGAGCCAGAGAACCTGCCTGTCCGTCATCCTCGCCGCCGGCGAAGGCACGCGCATGAAAAGCGCTGTGCCAAAAGTGCTGCACACGATCGCCGGCCTGCCGATGGTCGCCCATGTCGTGAGGGCTGCCGAAGCGGCAGGCAGCGGTGATCTGGCTCTGGTGATCGGCCATGGTGCGGACGAGATGCGCAAGGCCACGCAAAAATTCGCGCCGAAGGCGGAGACCTTCGTCCAGGACAAGCGGCTCGGTACGGCGCATGCTGTTCTGACTGCTCGCGACGCGATATCAAAGGGTTACGACGATATCCTGGTGATGTTCGGCGATACGCCGCTGATCGATCCGGAGGTGCTGACTGCTGCGCGCCTGAAGCTGGCCGAAGGCGCTGCCGTCGTTGTGGTCGGCTTCCGCACGTCAAATCCTTCCGGCTATGGCCGGCTGATAGAAAAGGACGGCAAGCTCATCGCCATCCGCGAGGAAAAGGACTGCACCGACGAGGAGAAGAAAATCACCTTCTGCAATGGCGGGCTGATGGCGGTCGCGGGCAAGCATGCGCTCAAGCTGCTCGAGCAAGTCGGCAACAACAATGCCAAGGGCGAGTATTATCTCACCGACGTCGTCGAGATCGCCGGCGGGCAGGGTTTTGATGTCGTTGCGGCAGAAGCCGGCTACGAGAATGTGCTCGGCATCAACAACCGTGCCGAACTCGCCCAGGCCGAAGGCATCTGGCAGAGGCGCCGGCGGGGCGAGGCCATGCTCTCCGGCGTCACATTGATTGCGCCGGAAACCGTGTTCTTTTCGCACGATACCGAGATCGGCGCGGATACGATCGTCGAACCCAATGTCTGGTTCGGGCCGGGCGTGAAAATCGCCACGGGCGCCAAGATCCATGCCTTCAGCCACATTGAAGGCGCCACCATCGCTTCGAACTGCGATGTCGGCCCGTACGCGCGGCTGCGGCCGGGCGCCGATCTCAAGCAAAAGGCCAAGGTCGGCAATTTCTGCGAGGTCAAGCAGGCGACGATCGAGGAGGGGGCCAAGGTCAATCACCTGACCTATATCGGCGATGCCCGCGTCGGCGCCGGCGCCAACATCGGCGCTGGAACCATCACCTGCAACTATGACGGCTACTCGAAGTTTTTCACCGACATCGGCGAGGGCGCCTTTATCGGCTCGAACTCCTCGCTGGTGGCGCCTGTTACGATCGGCAAGGGCGGCTACATCGCTTCGGGCAGCGTGGTCACCGAAAGTGTCCCCGACGATGCGCTGGCCTTTGGCCGCGCCCGCCAGAGGACGCTGGCCGGCAAGGGCAAGGAATTGCGCGAGCGTTTTGCTTCGGCCGCGGCGGCGAAGAAGGCCGGTGGATGATCATTCGGCGTTAGCCGGCAAGGTTCGCATCTGTGCCGAAAGCGGCCGTCACCTCGATCCTGCCGACAATTGCCCTGTTGAATTCAGGAAGGTCTTCGGCAGGGATCCAGTATTCCAGATGTGCCCTGCTACCGGCATGTTCAACCCGGTACTGGTCGAGAAAGCTCTTCAAAACGTCAAACCGGGTAACGAAGCCCGAGCCGCTGGCTGGTACGTTCCAGTCACGCGCGATCTGCACGGCATAAGCTTCGGACAGAACGGGGTAGAAAATGGGTTGCTCGGGAAGGCGCGGCGGAAACGCCCGCATGCCGGACTTCTCGATCAGCTTCAGCTCTTCAGGCCCAACCGGGCGCCAAAGCGTCACCGTGTCGATTTGTTCGTTCATGACCGCATCATATCTTTGACGGATTTCAGAACCATTGGGACGAGATAACATGCATTCGCGGACAAACCGAGCGAACGCGGTAACCGGATTGCAAGAGCGCTGTGTCATGGTGCATCTGTGCAAGATCGTTCCGGCTGATATGGAACGAAACGCAATGTGATTTTCGCGGCAGCCCGGCCAATCCTAAATGACGCCGGGTTTCATGCCGGAATCGGGGGCAAACGTCTATGTGCGGTATCGTCGGAATTGTCAGCCACTCGCCTGTCGCGCCACTGATCGTCGATGCGCTGAAAAGGCTCGAATATCGCGGCTATGATTCCGCCGGCGTCGCCACCGTCGAGCGCGGCAAGCTTGCCCGTCGCCGCGCCGAGGGCAAGCTGATCAATCTCGAACGCCGGTTGAAGGACGAACCGCTCGACGGCATGATCGGCATCGGCCACACGCGCTGGGCGACGCATGGTGTGCCCAACGAGACCAATGCGCATCCGCATTTTTCCGATGGCGTCGCCATCGTCCATAATGGCATCATCGAGAATTTCGCCGAATTGCGCGACGAGTTGATGCGCGACGGCTACACATTTTCATCACAGACCGACACCGAGGTCGTCGCACATCTGGTGGGGCGCGAACTGGCCAAGGGCCTGAAGCCGGTCGAGGCCGCGCACCAGGCGCTGAGGCGGCTGGAAGGCGCCTTTGCGCTTGCCATCATGTTCAAGGGCGACGAGGACCTCATCGTCGGCGCCCGCAACGGCCCGCCGCTGGCCGTCGGCCATGGCGACGGCGAGATGTTCCTGGGCTCCGACGCCATCGCGCTTGCCCCCTTCACCAATTCGATCACCTATCTGGAGGACGGCGACTGGGCGGTGGTGCGCCGCAACGAGGTCGCCATCTTCGACATGGACGGCAGCAAGGTCGACCGCAAGCGCCAGCAGTCGCTCAGCACCAGCTTCATGGTCGACAAGGGCAACCGGCGGCATTTCATGGAGAAGGAAATCCATGAACAGCCCGAAGTGATCTCGCACACGCTGGCGCATTATGTCGATTTTGTCGGCGGCGTATCGAAGCCGCTCGACCTGCCGTTCGATTTCGCCAAAATCGACCGGCTGGCGATCTCGGCCTGCGGCACTGCCTATCTGGCCGGCCTGATCAGCAAATACTGGTTCGAGCGCTATGCGCGGCTGCCGGTCGATATCGATGTCGCTTCGGAATTCCGCTACCGCGAGATGCCGCTGTCGAAGGCAGACGCCGCCTTCTTCATCTCGCAATCGGGCGAGACCGCCGACACGTTGGCCTCGCTGCGCTATTGCCGCAAGGCGGGCATGAAGATCGGCGCGGTCGTCAATGTCCGCGAATCGACGATGGCGCGCGAGTCCGACGTCATCCTGCCGACGCTGGCCGGGCCGGAGATCGGTGTCGCCTCGACCAAGGCCTTCACCTGTCAATTGTCGGTGCTGGCCTCGCTTGCCGTGCGGGCCGGCGTGGCGCGCGGAACGATCTCGCGGGAGCAGGAAACGACGCTGGTCCGCCAACTGTCGGAAGCGCCGCGCTATGCCAACCAGGTCTTGAAGCTCGACGGGCAGATCGAAAAGGTCGCACGCGACCTCGCCCACTACAAGAACGTGCTCTATCTCGGCCGCGACACCAATTTCCCGCTGGCCATGGAAGGCGCGCTGAAGCTCAAGGAAATCTCCTATATCCATGCCGAGGGCTACGCCGCCGGTGAGCTGAAGCACGGGCCGATCGCGCTGATCGACGAGAACATGCCGGTGATCGTCATTGCCCCGCACGACCGCATTTTTGAAAAGACGGTGTCCAACATGCAGGAAGTGGCGGCGCGCGGTGGCAAGATCATCCTGATCACCGACAGCAAGGGTGCCGCACACGCCACGGTGAAGACGATGGAGACGATCGTGCTGCCGGACGTGCCGGAAATCATCTCGCCGATCATCTACGCGCTGCCGATCCAGATGCTGGCCTATTTCACCGCCGTGTTCATGGGCACCGACGTCGACCAGCCGCGCAACCTGGCGAAATCGGTGACTGTGGAATAGGCGTGGTTTAAAAAATTTCGCGGTTCCAAAGCGGATTGCGGTTCATTAATGTTGCGCCGCAACCAGTGCTGCGGTGAACCATGTCCGATGCGCCCAAGACCTCTGGCATGACCCGGCTGCGGAATTACTTCCTGACAGGCTTTGTCGTCTGCGCGCCGCTGGCGATCACCGCTTACATCGCCTGGTCCTTCATCGGCTGGGTCGATTCGTGGGTGAAACCCTATATTCCGGCGCGCTACAACCCCGATAGCTATCTGCCGGCGCCGGTTCCGGGATTCGGCCTGATCGTCGCCTTGATCCTGATCACCCTGATCGGTTTCCTGACCGCCAATATCGTCGGCCGCGCTATCGTCTTGTTCGGCGAACGGCTGCTCGGCCGCATGCCGCTGGTGCGCGGCATCTACGGCTCGCTGAAGCAGATCTTCGAGACTGTGCTGTCGAACAAAGGCGACATGTTTCGCCAGGTCGGGCTGGTCGAATATCCGCGCAAGGGCGTCTGGTCGCTGGTCTTCGTCGCCAGCGACAAGGAAACCGAGATCAACCAGAAGCTCGACCAGGAAGGTGATCCGCTGATCGCGGTATTCATGCCGTGCGCGCCCAACCCGACCACCGGCTTTCTCATGTATGTGCCGAAATCCGATATCGTGCTGCTCGACATGACGGTCGAGGACGGCGCCAAGCTGATCGTTTCGGCAGGCCTGGTGGCGCCGGCGGTCAAGACGAAAATGGTGACGTTGAACGGCAAACCGATCGGCGTTCAGATCGCCAATCCGCCGGTGGATGCCGGGCCTCAGCCGGCGCGCAAGAGCCGCACCGCCTCGTCGCGGCCGAACAAATAAAGCAGCATGCGAAGGGCGGCGCCGCGTTCGGATTGCAGTTCCGGATCGCGCGACAGGATCAGCCGCGCGTCGTCGCGGGCGGCCTCCAGCAGGTCGGCATGCGCCTCGATGCGCGCCACCTGGAAGCCCGGCGTGCCGGACTGTCGGGTGCCGAGCAACTCGCCTTCGCCGCGCAGCTTCAGGTCCTCCTCGGCGATGCGGAATCCGTCCTCGGTCTCGCGCATCACCGACAGCCGGCGCGTTGCCGTCTCGCCGAGCGGATCCTTGTAGAGCAGCACGCAGGAGGATGGTTTTTCGCCGCGACCGACCCGGCCGCGCAATTGGTGCAACTGGGCGAGGCCAAAGCGCTCGGCATGCTCGATGACCATGATCGTCGCATCCGGCACATCGACGCCAACCTCGATGACCGTGGTGGCGATCAGGATGCGTGTCTCGCCGGCCTTGAAGGCGCGCATCGCTTCGTCCTTTTCGGCGCCCTTCATGCGACCGTGCACCAGGCCGATCCGGTCGCCGAACAGCGGCTTCAGCGAGGCAAAACGGTCCTCCGCCGACATCAGCTTGATCTCTTCGGATTCCTCTACCAGCGGACAGATCCAGTAGATCTTCTGGCCGTCGGCGACGGCGTCCCGCATGCGGCCGACCAGTTCGTCGAGCCGCTCGAGCGGCAGGGTGACGGTGCGGATCGGCTGGCGACCGGCCGGCTTTTCGGTCAGCTTCGACACGTCCATGTCGCCGAAAGCGGTCAGCACCAGCGTGCGCGGGATCGGCGTCGCCGTCATCACGAGCATGTCGGGCGCATCGCCCTTGGCGGTGATGGCAAGCCGCTGGTGAACGCCAAAACGGTGCTGCTCGTCGATGACGGCGAGGACGAGGTCGTGGAACATCACCGTTTCCTGGAACAGGGCGTGGGTGCCGACGATGATGTCGATCTCGCCATTGGCCAGACCGGCCAGCGTCTCGGTGCGCTCGCGGCCCTTTTCGCGGCCGGTGAGGATGGCAACGCGCAGGCCGGCTCGATCCGCCAAAGGTGCAATCGTCGCAAGATGCTGGCGCGCCAGGATTTCGGTCGGCGCCATCAACGCCGCTTGGCCGCCAGCCTCGACGGCGCGCGCCATGGCGAGTAGCGCGACAACCGTCTTGCCAGAGCCGACATCTCCCTGCAGCAGGCGCAGCATGCGTTCGGGGTCACCGAGATCGGCATTGATTTCGGCAAGCGCCATTTCCTGCGAGGCAGTCAGCGAATAGGAAAGGGCGGCGCGCAGCTTTTCGACGATGCGACCGTCGCCGACCAATGGTCGTCCGGACAGGCGGCGGACTTTTGCGCGCACCAGCGCCAGCGACACCTGGCCTGCCAGAAACTCGTCATAGGCGAGACGCCGCCAGGCCGCGCCGTCGACGGACACGTCGATCGGGTCCTCGGGATTGTGGATGCGGGCAAGCGCGTCGCCGAAGGCAGGAAAGGTCCGGCGGCGCAGAAACTCGCCATCCTGCCATTCCGGCAGCACCGGCAAGCGAGCGAGCGCCTGGCCGATTGCGCGGCGCAGCACTTTTCCCGAGAGCCCGGCGGTGAGCGGATAGACCGGCTCGACCAGCGGCAGGTTTTCCGCTTCGCTGGCCAGCGCGATGTGGTCTGGGTGAACCATGGTCGGCCGGCCGTTGAACCATTCCATGCGACCGGAGACCACGACATGCTCGCCTTCGGGCATCGCTCTTTCCAGATAGGCGGCGTGCGCATGGAAAAAGGTCAGCGCGATCTCGCCGGTGTCGTCATGGGCGTAGACGCGGTATGGCACCGATCTGTTGCCGCGCGGCGGCGGCTGGTGGCGGTCGACGCGTACTTCGAGGGTGACGATCGCGCCTTCGGCCGAACCGGCGATGCCCGGCCGGTTGCGGCGGTCGATCACCGTGTGGGGCAGCATGAACAGAAGATCGCCGGCGCGCGCCGCTCGGTCGCCGAGATCGGCCGGCACGATTTTCTCGATCATCGCGCCGACCTTCGGCCCGATGCCAGCAAGCGAGGTGATCGGGACAAACAGCGGATCGAGGAGGGAAGGACGCATGATGTCAGCTTATGTCGAGACAGCCGCAGCGCAAGGCTGACACCGCCCTCTATCCACGCTATATGCGCCGCTTCAGGCAAGGATGCTGGACGATGACCGGGACGAAACGACCAAGCGAGGGGCTCGATGCCCGCCGCCGCAAGCTTCTGTTTCGGTCCTGGCATCGCGGCATGCGCGAAATGGACCTCATTCTTGGCAGTTTCGCAGATGCCGAGATCGGCGCCTTGACCGGCGACGAACTCGACCAATATGAGAGGCTCCTCGATGTTCCCGACACCGAATTCCTGCCCGTGATCACCGGCGAGCGTCCGATTCCGGCAAATATCGATTGTGCCGTCCTGCAAAAAATCCTGGCGTCGCGCCAGACGATGACATTCTGAACTACGTGTAATCCATGAGCCTCATTCCCTCGATCGGCCTGCCGAAAGGCCGCGCCGGCCAGTTCATCGTCGACGGTGTTGCCGACGGCTACGAAGCCTTTGCGCTGGTGCAGGCCGCGCACGAGATCGCGCCCGACAAGCCGGTGTTGTTCGTGGCGCGCGACGGCCAGCGCCTGCCTTCGATTGTCGAGGCGCTGTCATTCGCCGCGCCAGGCCTGCCGGTGCTCGAACTGCCAGCCTGGGATTGTCTGCCTTACGACCGCGTCTCGCCCGGGGCGGATGCTGCCGCACGGCGTCTGGATGCGCTCACCGCGATGATCGCGCTGGTGAAAAGACCGCACCGCGCCGTCATCCTGACCACCGCCAATGCGCTGCTGCAGCGCATTCCGCCGGCAAGCCTCATCGAGGCGCAGACCTTCCACGCCAGACCCGGCAACCAGATCGACATGAATGCACTGGTGTCGCGGCTGGAGACATCAGGCTTCGAGCGGGTGCCGACCGTGCGCGGCGTCGGCGAGTTTGCCGTCCGCGGCGGCATTCTTGACCTGTTCGCACCGGGCTGGACGGAAGCGCTCAGGCTCGATTTCTTCGGCGACACGCTGGAATCAATCCGCGTCTTCGACGCCGCCACGCAGCGCACCACCGGCCAGCGCAAGTCGATGTCGCTGCAGGCGATGAGTGAAGTGGCGCTGACGCCGGAGACCATCAGCCGTTTCCGCCGCAGTTACATCGAGGCCTTTGGCGCGCCCTCTCGCGACGATGGGCTCTACGCGGCGGTCAGCGAGGGACGGCGTTTCGCCGGCATGGAGCATTGGCTGCCGCTCTTCTACGAGCGGCTCGAGACGGTGTTCGACTATCTGCAGGACACGCCTGTGGTGTTCGACCATCTGGCGCATGAGGCGCTGGCGGAACGCCATGCGTTGATCCTCGACCACTACGAGGCGCGCAGGAAGCAGGCGGACGGCGCGCTGAAGGACGCCGTTCCGTACAAGCCGGTGCCGCCCGACCTGCTTTATCTGTCGCCCGAAAACCTCATCGCCTCGCTTGGGCCGCGCGGAGCGATCGACTTCACGCCCTTCGATGCGCCCGATGCCGGCGCGAAGAAAATCTTCCATGCCGGCTCGCGACATGGCCGCAGCTTCGTCGAGGAACGCGCCGATCCCACCATCAACGTCTTCGACGTCGTCGTAAAACACATTGCCGATGAGCGGGCCGCCCGCCGCCGGGTCGTCGTCGCCGGCTGGACAGAAGGTTCGCTAGACCGGCTCGGCCAGATCCTGACTGAACACCATCTCGGCAATCTCAAGCCGGTGGCCACGCTGGCCGAGGCGGAAAAGCTCGAACCGGGGCAGGCGGCACTTGCCGAGCTGCCGCTCGAATCCGGCTTCGAGACCGAGAAACTGGTCGTCGTCGCCGAGCAGGACATTCTGGGCGACCGGCTGATCCGCCGCTCGAAGCGCAAGAAGCGTCCTTCCGACTTCATCGCCGAAGCCTCGGCGTTGTCCTCCGGCGACATTGTCGTCCACACCGACCACGGCATTGGCCGCTTCATCGGGCTGCGCACTATCGAGGCGGTCGGTGCGCCGCATGATTGCCTAGAAATCCATTATGCCGGCGACGACCGGCTGTTTCTGCCGGTTGAAAATATCGAACTGCTGTCACGCTATGGCTCGGATTCGGCCGAAGCGACATTGGACAAGCTTGGTGGCGGCGCCTGGCAATCGCGCAAGGCGCGGCTGAAGCGGCGGCTGCTCGACATGGCCGGCCAGTTGATCCGCATCGCCGCAGAGCGGCAGATGCGCGCCGCTCCTTCGCTGGTGCCGGCGGAAGGTCTCTATGGCGAATTCTCCGCGCGGTTTCCCTATGAGGAAACCGACGACCAGCAGACGGCGATCGATTCGGTCATGGGCGATCTGGGGGCTGGAAAGCCGATGGACCGGCTGATCTGCGGCGACGTCGGCTTCGGCAAGACGGAAGTTGCGCTTCGCGCCGCCTTCATCGCGGCGATGGAAGGGTTTCAGGTCGCGGTGGTGGTGCCGACGACATTGTTGTCGCGCCAGCATTTCAAGACCTTTTCGCAGCGTTTCTCCGGCCTGCCGATCCGCGTCGCTCAGGCCTCGCGGTTGGTTGGCGCCAAGGATCTGGCCGAGACCAAGAAGGGCATCGCCGAAGGCACGGTCGACATCGTCGTCGGCACTCACGCGCTGCTCGGCGCCTCAATTTCGTTCAAGAATCTTGGCCTGTTGATCATCGACGAGGAACAGCATTTTGGCGTCAAGCACAAGGAACGGCTGAAGGACCTGAAGAGCGACGTGCATGTGCTGACGCTGTCGGCGACACCGATCCCGCGCACGCTGCAACTGGCATTGACCGGCGTGCGCGAACTGTCGCTGATCGCCACGCCGCCGGTCGACCGCCTGGCGGTGCGCACCTTCATCTCGCCCTTCGACCCGCTGGTCATCCGCGAGACCCTGCTCAGGGAACGCTACCGCGGCGGTCATTCCTTCTATGTCGTGCCACGCATCAGCGATCTGGCGGAAATCCATGATTTCCTGCGTGAATCCGTTCCAGAGCTGAAAGTGGCTGTCGCTCACGGCCAGATGCCGCCCGGCGAGCTCGACGACATCATGAATGCCTTCTACGACGGCCAGTACGATGTGCTGCTGTCGACCACCATTGTCGAATCCGGCCTCGATATCCCGACCGCCAACACGCTGATCGTGCATCGCGCCGACATGTTCGGTCTGTCGCAGCTCTACCAGCTGCGCGGCCGCGTCGGCCGCTCGAAGGTGCGCGCCTATGCGCTGTTCACGCTGCCGGCCAACCGCAAGCTGACCGACACCGCCGAGCGCCGGCTGAAGGTGCTGCAGTCGCTCGACACGCTGGGCGCCGGTTTCCAGCTCGCCAGCCACGATCTCGATATCAGAGGCGCCGGCAATCTTCTCGGCGAAGAGCAGTCGGGCCATATCAAGGAGGTCGGCTTCGAGCTCTACCAGCAGATGCTGGAGGAAGCTGTCGCCGAGGTGAAGGATTCCGGCGAGGTTCAGGATGGCGGCTGGTCGCCGCAGATCGCCGTCGGCACGGCGGTGATGATCCCGGAAAGCTATGTTCCGGACCTGCAGCTGCGGCTGGCGCTCTACCGCCGCCTCGGCGACCTCGAAAACACCGAAGAGATCGATGCCTTCGGCGCAGAACTGATCGATCGGTTTGGCGCGCTGCCGGAGGAGGTGAAGCATCTGCTGAAGATCGTCTTCATCAAGGCGCTCTGCCGCAAGGCCAATGTCGAAAAGCTCGATGCCGGACCAAAAGGCGTTGTCATCCATTTCCGCAAGCGCGAGTTTTCCAATCCTGTCGGGCTGGTCACGTTCATCGGCGAGCAGGGTTCGCTGGCCAAGATCCGGCCCGACCAGAGCGTCGTCTTCAGCCGCGACTGGCCAACACCTGAAAAGCGTCTGGCCGGGGCCGCGGTCGTCATGACGCAATTGGCTCGGCTGGTTGGGAAGGCTGCCTAGCAAGGCGTTGCTGGTGCTTAGGCCAATGACTACGCCGGCAGTTCCTGGCGCATCACGGCCATTCGCCACACGTCCAAATCCGGTCTAGAATAGGAAATCGGCTTCGTGTATGGAGCCGCGAGCCCCATTTTGGGGCGAAATGGCGGGCGATACCACCCGCTGGAAAGAACGTTGGGTGCAACGATGACGAAATGGTCGCCGAATTCGTGGAGAGCAAAGCCGATCCAGCAGGTTCCTGCCTATCCGGATCTTGCCGCGCTGAAGAACACGGAAGGCCAGCTTGCCACCTTTCCACCGCTGGTTTTTGCAGGTGAGGCACGCAAGCTGAAGAAGCAGCTTGCGACCGTCGCTGCCGGTGACGCATTCCTTCTGCAGGGCGGCGATTGCGCCGAGAGTTTTGCCGAGCATGGCGCGGACAACATCCGCGACTTCTTCCGCGTCTTCCTGCAGATGTCCGTGGTGCTGACCTTTGCCGGCGCGCAGCCGGTGGTGAAGGTCGGCCGTGTTGCCGGCCAGTTCGCCAAGCCGCGCTCGTCCGACAACGAGACCAAGGGTGGCGTGACGCTGCCCAGCTATCGCGGTGACATCATCAACGGCATCGAGTTCGACGCCAAGTCGCGCATTCCCGATCCCGCACGCCAGGAAATGGCCTACCGCCAGTCGGCGGCGACGCTCAATCTTTTGCGCGCTTTCGCCCAGGGCGGCTACGCCAGCCTGGAGAACGTGCATCAATGGATGCTCGGCTTTGTGTCGGATAGCCCGCAGGGCGAGAAATACGAGTCGCTCGCCAACCGCATCACCGAGACGATGGACTTCATGAAGGCTGTCGGCATCACCTCGGAGACCAACTACGCGTTGCGCGAGACCGATTTCTACACCAGCCACGAAGCGCTGCTGCTCGGCTACGAGGAGGCGCTGACCCGAGTCGATTCGACGTCAGGCGATTGGTACGCCACTTCCGGGCACATGATCTGGATCGGCGATCGCACGCGCCAGCCCGACCATGCCCATGTCGAATATTGCCGTGGCATCAAGAACCCGCTGGGCCTGAAATGCGGCCCTTCGCTGACGCCGGACGGCCTCTTGCAGCTCATCGACCTGCTCAATCCGGAGAACGAGCCCGGCCGGCTGACGCTGATCGCGCGCTTCGGCTCCGACAAGGTCGCCGACCATCTGCCGAAGCTGCTGCGCGCGGTGAAAAAAGAGGGCCGGAGCGTGGTGTGGTCGTCGGACCCGATGCATGGCAACACCATCGAGGCCGCCGGCTACAAGACGCGGCCGTTCGACCGCATCCTGAAGGAAGTTCAGACTTTCTTCGAGGTGCATCGTGCCGAAGGCACGCATCCGGGTGGCATCCATATCGAGATGACCGGCAAGAACGTCACCGAATGTACCGGTGGCGCCCGCGCCATCACCGCCGAGGAGCTGCAGGATCGCTACCACACCCATTGCGACCCGCGCCTCAACGCCGACCAGGCGATCGAGCTGGCATTCCTGGTCTCGGACTTGCTCAAGAAGGGCCACCCGGTCCAGCACAAGCAGGCCGTCAACGGCTGATTTCAGTCGCCATCGATCAAGAAGCGCCGGAGAAATCCCCAGCTTCTGAGGAACCCGGACCACTTGGCGGCTCATCAGCGTCGGGTATCTCCGGGCTAACTGCCTTGGCTCTTGTCATATTCTTGAGTGCTCTGATCACTCTATGCCGTGGTTCCATGCGCTCATGAAAGCACTCGAACGACAATGATGCCGATCGTATCGTCCGAAAGGCGATCCTTCATATAAAGCACCTCCGCGCCTTCTCGCAGCGATCTCCATGGCAAATTTAGCGCAGCGCCACATTGGCGCTTTTGGGGTCGCGGTCGATTTCATAGCTGCAGTTCGAACACGCCCGCTTTGTGTCGCATTTGCTCGTGCGCGGCGGCGATAAAACTGGAATCCTGCTGCAATGCCGAGGATGGCGACTGGCTGGGGAGGCGAGATGGACGACACTCATATCGGGTCATGCCTGTGCGGAGCCGTGCGCTTCAAGACGCGGGGGCCATTGCGCGGCGTAATCTATTGTCACTGCTCGCAATGCCGGAAGCAGAGTGGTCACTTCTACGCTGCGACCAATGTCCCCGAAGGGAACATCACAATCTCAGGTGCCGAGAGCATCACTTGGTACGAAGCGTCTTCGTTTGCAAAGCGCGGCTTTTGCAAGACATGCGGCTCTCTGCTGTTCTGGAAGCCACGGCAAGATGCCTACATCTCGGTTATGGCGGGACTATTCGACGAGCCCACGGGACTTCAGGGGCAATGTCACATCTTCGTCGGCGACAAGGGCGACTACTACACGATCGACGATGGGCTGCCGCAGTTCGAGAAGTCGGCGCCGTCGATCAAGGTCGCGGATGAGTGAGAAGGTCGCCGACGAATGATTTTTGGAGAGATCGCCTTATTCCCTTGATCCGGCCATTGCGCTATCCCCTGCCGGTGATTCGGAAAGGTTTGGCATGCAGCGGCTGATCGACGCATTCTTCAATTCAGTGCGGGCATTTCGCAAATTGGCTTCCAGCGAAAAAGCCTTCCAGCAGGAGCTGATGCTGCTCGTGCTGGCGTTGCCGCTCGGCTGGTTTGTTTCGGTGTCGTGGCGCGGCTATGCGCTGTTGATCGGGGCGGTGCTGCTCCTGATCATGGTCGAAGTGCTGAACACCGGCATTGAGGCCGCATGCGATGCGTTCAGCCGGGAATTCAACGTCGATATCCAGCTCGCCAAAGACTGCGGTTCGCTGGCGGTGCTGATTTCGGTGGTGATCGTTGCCGGCGTCTGGGGCATCGCCATCATCGAGCGAATCTTGGGGCTACCGATCTAATCCTCACCTCTTATATGACGGTTACCAAAGGAGACCGTCATGTCGGACACTACTGATTTTCTTCTGCTCGAGCGTGCCGGCCTGCCCGATGATTTGCGCTGGCTGACTGAGAAATATCCGCGCGAGATCTGGCAGGGGCATTCCAACATCCATGGCATCGCCACTATGTGGCTGCAGCGGCACGACATGTTCCGCGAGCTCGGCGGCATGCTGACCAACGGTATCGGCGACTATCACGAGGGCAGGCTGACGGGGCCGGAGTTCGCTCGCTGGTTCGCGCCGCGCCTCAATCATTTTCTCGGCAATCTCGACGGTCACCACAATGTCGAGGACCATCATTATTTCCCGGTATTCGCCAAAGCCGAGGTCCGGCTGAAGCGCGGCTTCGAGATTCTGGATGCCGATCATCACACCATCCATGAGGGGCTGGAGCGCAATGCCGAGACCGCGAACGCCTTCATCCGCACGCTTCAGGACAGCGAGGACAAGCAGCGCTTTGCCGCCGATGCCTATGCCGACCAGAACAGCCGGCTGATCGCCATGCTGACCCGGCACCTTGCCGATGAGGAAGACCTGATCATTCCGCTGATCCTTGATCGCGGCGATCGGACGCTCGGCATCGATTAGGATGTGTGGATATTCAGGTGATGCCGGCCTGCAAATGGCGGCTTCCTGTGCTTCCGGTGCTCACGTACCCAAAAGTACGCTGCGTTCCGGTTCTCGGAACCCACCATTTTCGACTCGGCCTGACCTGAATCTCGACACATCGTGGAGCAAGTTGAAGTCAGGTTGGTCAATCCCTACGTCTCCTTGCTACGCTCCGTTTTGGCAATGTGATGAGCGATGAACCAGGCAAGGACGGCCACGCCCAACCCAATCGCCAGGGCGATCAGCAATCGCTCGTGACGGGCCAACGCCTGGCCGACGATGCGCTCCGCGCCCAGCCCGAACACATAGCCGATGGTGGTGAACAATCCGGCCCAGATGATCGATGAAATGACGTTGAGAATGACAAAGCGCGTCACGGCAATGCCGGACAATCCGGCCGCGATGCCGCCGACAAGGCGCAGGCCGTAAATGAAGCGGTTCGACAGCACGAAAATGTCGGGATGGTTGGAGACGAGACGATAGGCGTGGCTGAAGCCTGGCCGACCTCTCAATTTGATCACAAGCGGATGATCGGCGAAGCTTCGTCCGAGGGTGAAGAAGAAAGTATCGCCGACAAAGGCGCCGATGGAGGCCGCCAGAAACGCCTGCCACAGGACGAAGACATGCTGATGGGCGAAAAACCCGCCAAGGAGGGCGGCACTTTCGCCCTCGGCGACACAGCCCAGAAAGACGGCAATCAGCCCATATTGTTCGATGAGATTATGGATGGCATCCGTCATGGACGCGTCCGCTGCTTCGACAGAATCTCGTCGATGCGCTTCACCTGCTCGGCTAGCCGGGCGATCTCGTCGCGCATCCCGATGATCTGGCTGTGGCGCAGTTCGTCGAGCTTTTCATGCAGCGCCATGATCTCGATCTCGGCCTTGAGATTGACCTCGTAGTCGTGCGCGGCATCGATACGATCGCGCTCGGTCTGGCGGTTTTGCGCCATCATGATCACCGGCGCCTGCAGGGCCGCGACCATGGAAAGCACCAGGTTGAGGAAGATGAAGGGATAGGGATCGAAGGCGTCGCGCGTCAAAAGCCAGACATTGCCCGCCGTCCACAGGATCAGGAAAGTAATGAATGTCAGGATGAAGGACCACGAGCCGCCGATCCGGGCGATGGTGTCGGCCAGGCGGTCGCCAAACGTCTGATGAAAGGCGATAGCCTTGCTGGTATCCTTGGAGATCGTGGTGCGCTCGAGCGTTGATTGCAGCACCCGGTTTTCAGGTGCGTCCGGCTTTCGCTTCAGCCAACGGTTCGCCAGTTCCTCGATCGTCTTGTTCATCGTCGCCTCCCGTTGCGATAGAGGTAGAGGCTGCTGGTTCGCACGGGAAGTGGTAGATTGACGCGATAAGGTGAGGAAACAATGATGGATTTTCAGAAAATCCGCGCCCGCGCGGCCAAACGCAAGGGCGGGGAAGCGGCGCTGGCGTCGCTGCTGGGACCTATGCCCGACAATGCCGCGGTGGCTGACATTACCGACGACCGCATCCTCTCGACCATGGCCGAGCGTGTTTTCGCCGCTGGTTTCGTCTGGCGCGTCATCGAGCAGAAATGGCCTGGTTTCGAAGAAGCGTTCCTCCGCTTCGAGCCGAAGCGGCTGTTGTTCCAGCCCGATGATTTCTGGCACGATCTGACAGCCGACGAGCGCATCGTGCGCAACCCGCAGAAGATCAAATCTGTCCGCGACAACGCGGTGTTTGTCGAGAGGGTGTCGAAGGAGCATGGCGGCTTCGGCAGGTTCCTTGCCGATTGGCCGGCCGACGACCAGGTGGGGCTGATGGCCTATCTCGCCAAGCATGGCAGCCGGCTCGGCGGCAACACCGGCCAGTATTTTTTGCGTTGGCTGGAATGGGACGCCTTCATCGTCTCAACCGACATGGCGGCCGCGCTACGCGACGCCGGCCTGGACATCGCCGAAAGCCCGACCTCCAAGAGGGATCTCGACAAGATCCAGAGCCAGATCAATGCCTGGGCGGCGCAAACCAGCCTGCCGCGCCGGCATATTTCGCGCATTCTGGCGATGTCGATCGGCGAGAACCATTCGACGGAAGCGCTGCGCGAATATATGGGCGAATAGGGCCGAACGACATGTCGATCGGTCCGACACGATCGACATTCGTCGATCGGCCGGGACACGAATGACACATGTCATTCGGTCCGGGTGGTCCAAGCAAACGCCATTGCCCGGGCGATTTTGCCGCGCTAAACCCGCAGCATGACCAACACCGCTTCCGACATATTGCGCATCGCCGTCGCCCAGCTCAATCCGACGGTTGGCGACGTCGCCGGCAATCTCGCCAAGGCGCGCGAGGCGAGGGCGGATGCCGCCCGCCAAGGCGCCGATCTCGTGCTGTTCACCGAGCTTTTCCTCGCCGGTTATCCGCCCGAAGACCTGGTGCTGAAGCCGGCTTTCCTGAAGGCCTGCGAGCGGGCGGCGCAGGATTTCGCCGGCGATACTGCCGATGGCGGGCCGGGCGTCATCATCGGCACGCCGCTGAAGCGCAAGAGCGGCACGCACAATTCAATCATCTTTGCCGATGGCGGCAAGATCCTCGCCGAGCGCTACAAGCTCGATTTGCCGAACTACGGCGAATTCGACGAGAAGCGCGTCTTCCAGGCTGGCCCTGAAATGCAGGGACCGGTCAATTTCCGCGGCGTGCGCCTGGGGATTCCGATCTGCGAAGATATCTGGGGCGATGTCGGCATCTGCGAGACGCTGGCCGAAAGCGGTGCGGAAATCCTGCTGGTGCCGAACGGCTCGCCCTATTATCGCGGCAAGGTCGACATTCGCCACCAGGTTGTCATCCGCCAGGTCATTGAATGCGGATTGCCGATCATCTATGCCAATCAGCTTGGCGGCCAGGACGAACTGATCTTCGACGGTGCATCCTTTGCCATCGGCGCCGACAAGACGCTGGCCTTCCAGATGAGCCAGTTCGAGGAGACGGTCAACGTCACCACCTGGAAGAGAAACCGCGCCGCCGCAGGCGGGCAAAACGGCAATAATTCCGACGGCTGGGTCTGCTCCGAAGGGCCGATGTCGAAAATCCCGGAAAAGGAGGAGGCCGATTATCGCGCCTGCATGCTGGGCCTGCGCGACTACGTCAACAAGAACGGCTTCAAGAACGTTGTGCTCGGCCTGTCCGGCGGCATCGATTCGGCGATCTGTGCAGCACTTGCCGTCGATGCGCTCGGCGAGGAACGGCTGCGCGCCGTGATGATGCCCTACCGCTACACCTCGAAGGACTCGCTCAAAGACGCCGAGGACTGCGCCCGTGCGCTCGGCTGCCGCTACGATATCGTGCCGATCTTCGAACCGGTCGAAGGATTTCTGCATACGCTGACGCAGCTTTTCGAAGGCACCAAGGAAGGCATCACCGAAGAAAACCTGCAGAGCCGCGCGCGCGGCACCATTTTGATGGCGATCTCTAACAAGTTCGGCTCGATGGTGGTCACCACCGGCAACAAGAGCGAAATGTCGGTTGGCTACGCCACGCTCTACGGCGACATGAATGGCGGCTTCAACCCGATCAAGGACCTCTACAAGATGCAGGTCTATGCGCTGGCGCGCTGGCGCAATACGCACGTGCCGCCGGGCGCGCTGGGCCCATCCGGCGAGGTGATCCCGAACAACATCATCGACAAGGCGCCGTCGGCGGAACTGCGCGAGAACCAGACGGATCAGGATTCGCTGCCGCCCTATCCGGTGCTGGACGACATATTGGAGTGTCTGGTCGAGAACGAGATGGGTGTCGACGAGATCGCTGCCCGCGGCCACGACAGGGCGACGGTGACGCGCGTCGAGCATCTGCTCTACATCGCCGAATACAAGCGCCGGCAGGCAGCGCCCGGCGTGAAGATCACCAAAAAGAATTTCGGCCGCGACCGCCGTTATCCCATCACCAACCGGTTCAGGGACGGCGGATAGATCACCGTTTCTCGCTTCTGTGAAATGCTTGCGGCCGGCCGATCGCTGGGATAGCCATGCCTGACTGTGAAATCAGCTTCGACGTGTCGCGGATCGACTTCCGGGAGACCTCCGACCGGTTGATGGCAAGCTACTGGGGCAGCGGGCGCAGCGACGAAGTCCACCGCCGCGCCTTTGCTAATTCGCTTTGCGTCGGCGCCTATTCCGACGGCAAGCAGGTCGGCTTCGGCCGGGCAATCACCGACCGCACGGTGTTTGCCTATCTGGCCGATGTCATCATCTGGCCGGAATATCGTGGACAAGGGATCGGCACGCGGCTTGTCCAGGCGCTTATCGATCATCCGGATTGCAAGACAGTCACGCACTGGAGCCTGTCGACGAATGATGCCCACGTGGTTTACGAAAAACTTGGCTTCAGGCCGTCCACCGATGGCCGCTACATGCGGCTCGATCGTATTCCGGTAGCCTGAGTGGACGACGACGGCGCACAACCCGCGATTGTTGCAAATCTTCTCACTGGTTGGACCAGATGCGCTTTCAGTCGCTCTCTGGCTTGGCGACGCGTTGAGGCCTCTCTATAAGAACGGTTCCGCGATTCCCCTTTTCGGGAGGACCGAATGCCAGGATTTGACATCGTTATGCGAGGCCGCGAAGCCTAGTTCTCAGGTGGCGCGCCGGAAGGTTTTCACCTTCATGGCCAAGCCGATCTGACAACAGGCCTTCGTCGATGCCGGTCGCCGCCCGTATTCGGGTGAGCCGCCAAATATGCCGAACCTCCGCATTCCCGGGCGCTAATTCGCCCCACGCGGTTTCTTCAATTTTCGACCTTACCGGGACCGGGCTCGTTTGCGCCCGAATGACATCATGGCTCGTTTTCAGATAGATTTGCGCGCGGGTGCCTTTCGCAGCGTTCTTGGCTTCACGCTCAGTCATTGGCGGCGTCAGCCGTGGCGGCTTTCGCTCATCATGGGCACGTTCCTGCTGTCGACGTTGGCCGACGTGCTGACGCCGCTCTATTCCGGCCGACTGGTCGATGCCGTTGCCAGCAGTGCTGCAGCGGACGATGTCGCGTGGAATGCGGCGATGGCGGCCTTTTCGATGCTGGTAGCGCTGGCGCTCACCGGCGTTGTGCTGCGCAATCTCGCCTTCGTGGCCATCGTCGAACTGACCCTGAAGATGATGGCGGATATCGCCGCCGACGCCTTCCATCGCGTCCAGCGCTTCTCGACCGACTGGCACGCCAACAGCTTCGCCGGATCGACCGTGCGCAAGATAACCCGCGGCATGTGGGCGCTCGACCTGCTCAACGACACGATCCTGATCGCGCTGCTGCCGTCCGTCGTCATGCTCGTCGGCTCGACGCTGCTGCTCGGCTGGTTCTGGCCGCTGATGGGTGCTGTCGTCGCCGCGGGTTCGGTGCTGTTCATCGCGGTGACGGCGCTCCTGTCGCTTGGCTATGTCGCGCCTGCGGCAAGGCTTGCCAACGCGTGGGACACGCGCCTGGGCGGTTCGCTGGCCGATGCGGTGAGCTGCAACGCCGTGGTCAAGGGTTTTGGCGCCGAGGAGCGCGAGGAGACGCGCCTTGCCAAAGTCGTCGCCAGATGGCGCGCGCGTACGCGCCGCACCTGGGTGCGCGGCACCATCAACGGCACCACGCAAGGGTCGATGCTGCTGCTTCTGAGAGCAGCGGTGATCGGACTTTCGCTGCTTTTGTGGTCGTGGGGGCAGGCGAGCGCCGGCGATGTCACCTTCGTGCTGACCTCGTTCTTCGTGCTGCAAGGCTATTTGCGCGACATCGGCACGCACATCCGCAATTTGCAGCGCTCGATCAACGACATGGAGGAACTGGTCGACTTCCAGTCCGAGCCGCTCGGTATCGAGGATGCTCCCGGCGCCAAGCCGATCCGCATCACCGACGGTCGCATCAGCTTCGACAACGTCACCTTCCATTATGGCAGCCATAGACTGCCGCTCTATCGCGACTTTTCGGTGGATATCGCGCCGGGCGAACGCATCGGGCTGGTCGGCCATTCGGGCTCGGGCAAGACGACCTTCGTCAAGCTGATCCAGCGCCTTTACGACGTGAACGCGGGAACGATCCTGATCGACGGCCAGGATATTGCTGGGGTGGCGCAGGCATCGCTGCGCGGGCAGATCGCCATCGTCCAGCAGGAGCCAATTCTGTTCCACCGGTCGCTGGCCGAAAACATCGCCTATGCCCGGCCGAGCGCCACGCAAGCCGAAATCGAGCACGCAGCACGGCTGGCAAGCGCGCACGACTTCATCGTCGGCCTGCCGAAGGGTTACCGCACGCTGGTCGGCGAACGCGGCGTGAAACTATCGGGCGGCGAGCGCCAGCGCGTGGCGATCGCGCGGGCTTTCCTCGCCGACGCGCGGATCCTCATTCTGGACGAGGCGACATCCAGCCTCGATTCGGAATCGGAGGTGCTGATCCAGCAGGCGATGGAGCGGTTGATGGTCGGCCGCACAACCCTCGTCATCGCGCACCGGCTTTCGACGGTGCGGGCGCTGGACAGGCTTCTGGTGTTCGATCGTGGCCGTATCGTCGAAGAGGGTTCGCATGACCAACTGATCCGGCTGCAGGGCGGCATCTACCGCCGGCTGTTCGAGCGCCAGGCGCTCGAATTGACCAAGGGGCTGGCGATCTGACGCCTACAGAGCCGTGTGTCTTAATGAACGCGCGGCGCTGCCGCCTTTTCATCGCCTTCGTCATGTTCTATGTCTGCGGCCAAGCGCGGGGGCGTGTCTTGTCAACAGCAAAACCATCCGGTACGCCCCGTTCATGACAGTTACCGTCCGTTTCGCCCCATCACCCACCGGCCGCATTCATATCGGCAACGCGCGCACTGCGCTGTTCAACTGGCTGTTCGCCATGAACAACAAGGGCCGCTTCATCCAGCGTTTCGACGACACCGACGTTGCCCGCTCGATGCAGGAATTCTCCGACGCCATCCTCTACGACCTACATTGGCTAGGGATATTTCCGGACGCGACGGAATACCAGTCACGGCGCTTCGAGATCTACGATGCGGCGGTCGAGAAATTGAAGGCGGCGCGCCTTCTCTACGCTTGTTACGAAACACCGGAAGAGCTCGATCTCAGGCGCAAGGTGCGCCGCACGCGCGGCCTGCCGCCGGTCTACGGCCGCGAAGCGCTGACGCTGACCCCTGAGCAGATCGCCGAATACCAGTCCGATGGTCGGCGGCCGCATTGGCGCTTCCTCCTGCCCAATTTCACCAGCGATCCTCTGCAGCCGGAGCGCACCGAAGTCCACTGGAACGATCTGGTGCGCGGCGAGGAAACCGTCGACCTTGCCTCGCTTTCCGACCCGGTTCTAATGCGCGAGGACGGCACCTATCTCTATACTCTGCCCTCGGTGCTCGACGACATCGAGATGGGGATCAGCCATGTCATCCGCGGCGACGACCACGTCACCAACACGGGCGTGCAGATCGCGCTGTTCCAGGCAATGGGTGCCGAGCCGCCGGTGTTCGGCCACCACAATCTGTTGACCACTGCGTCGGGCGAGGGCCTGTCGAAGCGGAGCGGCGCGCTGTCCATCGAGAGCCTACGCGAGACCGGCATCGAACCGATGGCCGTTGCCTCGCTGGCCGTGCTTGTTGGCACGTCGGAAAACGTAGTGGCGGTGCCTGACATGACCGAGCTTGCCCGGCGCTTCGATCCGGCCGCGACGTCGAAATCCGCCGCCAAATTCGATCCGGACGAGCTCTTCGTGCTCAACCGCACACTGCTCCACCATATGCCGTTTTCCGAGGCGCGCGACCGGCTGATCGTGCTCGGCATTTCCGGCGAACAGGCCGAGCCCTTCTGGCTGGCGGTGCGCGGCAATCTCGACAGGCTGGCCGATGCAGGAATCTGGTGGCGCACACTTCGCAACGGCCCGCAGGAGCAGCCGGACTTTTCCGACGTCGACCGCGATTTCCTTCGCCAGGCGTTCGACCTTTTGCCGGAAGACCCCTGGAACGGGTCGGTCTGGAAGGAGTGGACGGGCAGGATCAGGGAAGCGACCGGCCGCAAGGGCAAGGCGCTGTTCATGCCGCTCAGGCTGGCGCTTACGGGGCAGCCTTCGGGGCCGGAGCTTGCAGATCTGTTGCCGCTTCTGGGTCGGGAAGGAACGTTGGCCCGACGACCCTGACCTTGCGCCGTCCCGGCGGCGGCAAAGTCGTCGGCGAGGGTTTGACGGCGAGGCGCTTGATGGCTTCGCGATCGAGCTCGCCTTCGACATTTGCCAAAGTCTCGGGGTCGGCGCCTTGATCGGCTTTGGCGACCGGCGCCGGAATGAGCGGCTTGGTCTCCACATCGGCCTCGGTCTGTTCCGGGCTTGGCGGATTGCCGGCAATGATCTCGAAATTCTGTGCAGCGTTGCAGCCGCAGGCCGGCGGGCGCAACGTTTCGGGCTGCTTGTAGAGATAGGCGGTGGGCAGTTCGCTGTAGGGCCTGCCGGTTGCCGAAGACGTCATGTCAGCCGAGTCGTCGCCAATGCCGCGCGTATAAAACACCTGCATCTCGGTGCCGGGGCAACTCGAATTGCAGTTCTTCTGGTCGCGCTCGAAATCGCCAAGCGAGGCGGCATTCGACATCGGGAAGAAATAGCCGTCGCAGGTGCGCACGCACATTGTGCGGAATTCGCCGCCAAGGCGCGGCAGGTCCATGCCGTCGGGCTGATTGATCATGGCGCGGACACCGCGTTCTTGGTCGGGATCGCTCGGCTCGTCCAGCGCATCGGGCTGATTTCCGTCGTCGCCCAAAAGCCGATCGAGCAGACTTTCTTCGCCGTTTTCACGGTTCGCTTCGAGGACGGGCGCACGCCTCGAAGGCACGACGCTGTCGCGACAGCCATTGGCGTTGAGTGAGGCCAATATGCGTGCGCGATCGCGGCGCGAGCCGCCGCCGGCGAGCTGCGCGCGCTTGACCTGCAGGGCATCGAGATTGGCGTTCATGCGGTCGAGCGTGGCCTCGAGTGCGGCGCAAGCGTTGCGATTGCGGCCGAGCAGCGAAAAGCCGCAGCCGGCGCTGTCGGACTGGCGGCTTACCTTTGAAATCTGCTCGCGCTGCCGCACGATCGCATCATCGTATTTCCTGAGCAGGGCCGGCTTGCCGCCGCCACCACGCGAAGCGGTCGCGAGATCGGCTTCCAGTTGCCGGCAAACACGGGAGGCGGCCTGCGGCTGAGTGACGGCAAAGCCTGATAACGCCAGGGCACCAAGCAGTGCCGCGGCATGCGTCAGCTTCCACCCTCCGCCCGTCATTCGCCGTGAACTCCGTTTAACGCCCGTCGCGAAAGCTACCGCTTTGCGGTCATTTATCAGCTTACCGCGAAAAAGCCGTTTTAACCCAGATTTACGACCGCCTGCGCCTTATGGGCCGCTTCGACCACGGCGAGCGCCGTCATGTTGACGACGCCACGTGACGTCACCGACGGCGTCAATATATGCGCCGGTCTGTCGGTGCCGAGCAGGATCGGGCCGACATGCAGCGCGTCCATCATCGCGCGCAGCGCGGTGAGCGTGATGTTCGCCGAATCGAGATTGGGGAAGACCAGCAGATTGGCTTCGCCCTTCAGCCGCGAATGCGGATAGACCCGCTGGCGCAGCTGCTCCGACAAAGCCGAGTCGGCATGCATCTCGCCGTCGCATTGCAGGTCTGGCGCGATGCGCGCCAGGATTGCCGCTGCCTGCCGCATCTTGAGCGCGCTTGGCGAATCGCGTGAGCCGAAATCCGAATGCGACAGCAGGGCGGCCTTGGGTTCGATGCCGAAGCGCTGGATTTCTTCGGCCGCCAACACCGTCATCTCGGCAATCTCCTCGGCCGTCGGATCGACCGTGACATGGGTGTCGGTGAGGAAAATGATGCCGCGCTGCGAGATCAGCATGGAAAGCGTCGACAGGTCATGATCCTTGATACCGGCGCGCGGGCCGATGATCAGGGTGACATTGCGCAAATGCCGCTCAAAACGTCCTTCCAGGCCGCACACCATGGCGTCGGCATCGCCACGCTTGAGGGCAAGTGCGGCGATCACGGTGTTGTCGGTGCGCACCATGGTGCGCGCGGCTTCCGTCGTTACGCCACGCCGGCCGGCGAGTTCGATCAAAAGGTCAACATAGTGGCGATAGCGTGGATCGTCCTCGGGATTGATCAGGCCGAAATCGACGCCTGGTTTGATTCGCAGTCCGTAGCGTTTCAGCCGCACCTCGATGACATGCGGGCGGCCGATCAGGATCGGCTCGGCTATGCCTTCCTCCAGCACCACCTGGGCGGCACGCAACACGCGCTCATCCTCCCCGTCGGCATAGATGACGCGCTTGGCATTCGACGTCTTGGCCATCGTGAACACCGGCTTCATCACCAGGCCGGAGCGGAAGACGAAGCGGTTCAGCGTGTCGATATAAGCGGCAAAGTCGGTGATCGGCCGTGTCGCGACGCCGGTGTCGCAGGCGGCTTTGGCCACCGCCGGAGCGATGCGCAGGATCAGCCGCGGGTCGAAGGGCGAGGGGATCAGGAAATCAGGCCCGAAGATCGGCGTTTCGCCGGAATAGGCGCGCGCGGCGACATCGGAAGGTTCCTCGCGGGCAAGGGCAGCGATCGCCCGCACCGCGGCCATCTTCATCTCTTCGTTGATGGCGCTGGCACCGCAGTCCAGCGCGCCACGGAAAATGTAAGGAAAACAGAGTACGTTGTTGACCTGATTGGGGAAATCCGAGCGGCCGGTGCAGATCATCGCGTCGGGCCGCGCCGCCCGTGCCGCTTCCGGCATGATCTCGGGGTTGGGATTGGCCAGCGCCAGGATCAGCGGTTTTGGCGCCATATGCTGGAGCAATTCCGGTTTCAGCACGCCGGCGGCCGAAAGACCCAGGAACACGTCGGCGCCCGGCAGCACATCGGCCAGCGTGCGCGCCTCGGTGTCCTTGACATAGGGGTCCTTCCAGCGGTCCATCTCGTCGACGCGGCCCTTGTAAGCGACGCCGAAACGGTCGGTGACCCAGATGTTTTCCACGCGCGCGCCCAGCAAAACCAGCAAGTTGAGGCAGGCAAGGGCAGCTGCCCCGGCGCCGGAGGTGACGATCTTGATGTCGGAGATCGTCTTGCCGGCAAATTCCAGCCCGTTGAGTACGGCGGCCGCGACGATGATCGCGGTGCCGTGCTGGTCGTCATGGAAGACCGGTATGGCCATGCGGGCCTTGAGCCGTTCCTCGACCTCAAAACATTCGGGCGCCTTGATGTCCTCGAGGTTGATGCCGCCGAAGGTCGGCTCCAGCGCCGAGATGGTCTCGACCATCCGCTCGATGTCAGGCGCGTCGATCTCGATGTCGAAGACATCGATGCCGGCAAATTTCTTGAACAGCACCGCCTTGCCTTCCATCACCGGCTTGGAGGCCAGTGGGCCGATATTGCCTAAGCCGAGCACCGCCGAACCATTGGAGACGACGCCAACCAGATTGGCGCGCGCCGTGTAGTCGGCGGCCGCCGCCGGATTGTCGCGGATTTCCAGACAGGGCGCCGCGACCCCGGGCGAATAGGCAAGCGCCAGGTCGCGCTGGTTGCCGAGCGGCTTTGTTGCCTGGATTTCAAGCTTTCCAGGCCGTGGATGCTTGTGGAAATAAAGTGCGGCTTCGTCGAGGTCCGAGCGGGCCGTTTTTTTGATTTCGCCTTCCATACGGGCCTCCCTGCGATCCTGCCTTGAAGCCCTTTTAGCATGCAGCGTTGGATTTTCACGATGCCAAATGACGTAACCGCCAATTAGGCAGAAGAATCGTCAAAAACTCATCTATGTCAGACTGTTGCGCTGAAATCCTCACCTGCCATGTCGCTGCCGGGCTGATGTCATGGGAGCGCATTGCGCGACCTGGTACGTCCGATCGCCGGCGGTCAAGTCACGTCTGGCCGACCGTCAAGCAGTTTCCAGACGCTATCGACGATGGCCGGCCGTGGCCGCCGTTTCGCGATCACCGCAAGTGGCCACGCGGGCAGCGATGCGTCGGCGATCGCTGCATACCGGACGCCCTGAAATACAAGGCGCTGTGTCGATCGTGGCAGCAGGGCCGCGCCCAAGCCTGTGGACACGAGCGAAAGCATGGTCAGTGCCCGCGTCGCCTCCTGGACGATCCGCACGTCGAGGCCAGTCTTGGTGAATGTGTCTACGATGCGGGCATGGAGCGCCGGGCCTTGTGCAGCCGGAAACATGATGAGCCCGTGGCGGGCGATGTCCGCCAGCGTCACCCCGTGCGTCTGCCGGTCGTCAGGCAGAACGGCAATAAGATCTTCAGCAGGATAGTCATGGACGTCGAGACGTTCGTCGGTCCCGAGCGGTGGATGCACGAAACCGATGTCGATCTCACTGCGCGACAACGCCGCAATCTGCTCATTGGTGGACACCTCGATGAGCTTTGGATGGATGTCCGGATACTTCTCGCGAAGCCGGGACAGGAGGTGCGGCAGATGCTCGTAAAGGGCCGCCGACACGAAGCCGATCCTGATCTCGCCAGCTTCGCCGTCATGCGCTGCGCGGGCGACATGAAGCGCCGAATCGGCGTGCCGTATGGATGCTCGAGCCTCTTCCACGAAGGCCGAGCCGGCGCGCGTCAAGGTCAGGCGGCGGTTGGCCCGCTCGAACAGTTTGACGCCGAGCTCCTTCTCCAGGCGCCCGATCGATTGACTAAGCGGAGGCTGCGCCATGGCCAGCCGCAGTGCGGCACGACCCATATGCAAATCCTCCGCAACAGCGAGGAAATGTCGCAATCGAATAGCTGGCAGTCTTTGCGGAACGCAATTGCGACCGGAGACGTCATGATGTCCCATTTTACCGCCTTTCCCCTCGTGCTCACAGCAGCCGCTATGATCGCCGCTCCAGCACCGGCAGGAGAGCCGGATCTCGTCCGGGCCGACAGGTTCGTCGAACTTCGGACGGGCGAGCGCCTCTTCGTCCGGGAGGTGCGCCGTCCTGGCGCAGCGTCCGAAGCCAACTCCGCCGTCCTCCTCGTCCATGGCGCACGCGTGCCCGGCGTTGCGTCCTTCGATCTGCCTGTTGCGGGTGGGTCGCTTGCCGCCGACCTCGCGGCGGACGGGCACCTTGTCTATGTCCTGGATGTTCGCGGCTACGGCGCATCGAGCCGCCCTGCGGCCATGAACAGGCCGCCGGACAAGTCCGCTCCCCTGATGCGTACCGAAGACGTCGTGGCGGATATTTCCGCAGCGGTCGACGCTATCGCGAAATGGAGCGACGTTTCGAGGGTCAGCCTCGTCGGCTGGGCCACCGGCGGACATTGGGCCGGCGCCTACGCCAGCCGGTTTCCGCAGACGGTTGACCGGCTCATCCTCTACAACTCCCTGCATGGAGGCTCAGACCAGCACTCCACTCTTGGCACCGGCTCGCCGCTCGAAAATCCCGACCGGCCCGGGACATTCAATGTCCATACGTTCGGCGGTTATCGGATGAATACACGTCAGAGCCTATTCACTGCCTGGGACGACAGCATCCCGGTCGCGGACAAGGCCCAGTGGCGCGATCCCGCGGTCGCTGCGGCCTATGGTGATGCAGCACTCGCCTCCGACGAGACGGCGCCGACGCGCCAGCCGCCGAGTTTCCGGTCCCCAAGCGGCGCCATGGCCGACAGCTTCGGACTCGCCTTCGGTCGCCGGCAATGGTCGGCGGCGGCACTCACCATGCCAGTGCTCGTCATCCGCTCCGGACGGGATTTCTGGAGCCGGCCGGAGGACGCGAAGACAATCGTGGACGAAGCACCAAAAGCGGAACGTCTAGACATCCCGGACGCCACGCACTTCGTGCATCTCGATCGCGAGGCCGCAGGGCGCGGTGTGTTCCTCGACGCTGTGAAGCGGTTTCTCGATCGGCAGGAGGAATGACCATGAAGGGTAGTTCATGTGTCCTGCGGGAGCAGCAGCCGCAACGGTGTCAGGCGGACCGCTTTGCGGCTACCGTCCACCCGACAGCTACTCACCGCGGTTGCGGGGCTACGCCTATCTCCGCCGCGCCACATCTCGACTCTCCCGCCTCCGCCATTTCCCGGCGCGTACAAACGTCAGACTTCGCTAGGCCGGCGCCGTTTCCTGGATGTACATGCTTTTTTCGTCATCGATGAACGCACCCATCGCGGCGAGGTGGTCGGCGAAGCCGGCAACGAACCGCCTGACCTTCAACGGAATGAAGCGGTTCGATGGATAGACCGCATGCACATGGTGCGGCGCATAGTGCCAGTCCGGCAGCACATGTTCGAGCAAGCCCTCGGCGATGAGCGGATCGAGTATCACCTTGTGCCCGAGGCCGATGCCGACGCCAGACAGCAACGCCTGATGATTGAGCAGCGAATTGTCCGAGCGCATGGCCGGCCGGATTCGCACCTCGGCCTTTTCGCCGCCCGGGCCGGTCAGCGGCACGACATCGCGCTTTCTGATGTGGGCGTAAAGCAGATAATCATGGTTGGCGAGATCTTCTGGGCGCCGCGGCCTGCCCCTGCGGTCGAGATACTCTGGCGTCGCCGCGAGGCAGCGCCCGATCACGCCGAGCTTGCGCACGATCAGCCGGTTGTCATCGATGGTCCCCATACGGATCGCCACGTCGAGCCCCTCTGCGATCACATCGACGAAACTGTCGGTCAGCGCCACGTCGAGCAACAGTTCCGGATAGGCGCGCTTGAACTCGATCAGATAGCCGCCAAGCACGCCGGCGCCGAAGCTGGCCGGCGCGCCGACGGCAAGACGTCCGCACATCTTCGATTCGAGGCAGCCGACGCTGCGGTCCGCCTCCTCAATGCGCTCAATGATGTCGCGGGCGCGCTCCAGATAACGCCGGCCGGCTTCCGTCGGCGAAACATGGCGGGTGGTACGGTCAAAGAGCCGGACGCCTAGACGCTTTTCCAGTGCGCGGATCTGCTGGCTGACGGCCGGCTGGCTCAAGCCCAACTCGCGCGCTGCCGCCGAGAAGCTGGCGGTATCGCAGGCGCGCACGAAGCTGGTTAGCTCGGTCAAGCGGTCCATGGTGGCAACTCTCCGTCGTGATTAATTACTGAGAGTAATAAGACATATAAGGAATCGGCAAGTTCAAAAAGCTAGGCCTATGACGTATACCCGCCTTGCTCCGCTTGGAGCTCTGAATCCCCAAAACTGGAGACGATGCAATGCCGCTTTCCCGCCGTCATTTTCTCGCCGGTGCCGGCCTAACCGGCGGCACTCTCCTAGCAAATATCTCCGTTCCGGCGGTGGCCCGCGCGCCGCTGGCCGACGCCGCAACGCTTGGCGCTCTCCGCCGCAACGTGGGATCGGTCCAGGTTACGGCGCTACTAGACGGCTATATCGACATTGGTTCCGAGCTGGTCATCGGGCACGCTGAGGCCGATGCGGAGCGGCTGGCTGAGGCCAGCTTCCAGAAGAGCGGACCGCGCCGCGCACCGGTCAACGCCTATCTCATCAATCTGGGCGACCGTCTGGTGCTCGTCGACGCCGGTACGTCAGACAGCATGGGCCCGTCACTCGGCCGACTTCCGGCCGCTATCGAGGCGGCCGGCGTCTCTCCGGACCAGATCGACACGTTGCTGATTACCCATATGCATCCCGACCATATCAACGGCGTTCTGACTCCCGCCGGCCAGGCGCGGTTTCCCAATGCCGAGCTCGTCGTCACCGCCGCCGATTACGCCTTCTGGCATGACGATGCGAACATGAACCAGGCGCCGGATGGGGCAAAGCCGTTCTTCATCGGCGCCCGCCAGGCCGCCGCCGCCTACGCGAACCGCGTGCGGCAGGTGGGTGGCGAGGGCGAGGCGGTCGGCGCGATCCGCACCGTGCCGCTGCCCGGCCACACTCCGGGCCATGCCGGCTTCATCGTGGAATCGGACGGCGAGGCGCTGTTCATCTGGGGCGATGTCGTGCACATGGCGACCTACCAGTTCGCGCGCCCGGACTGGAGCATCGCCTTCGATGTCGATTCCAAGCTGGCTGCCGAAACGCGCAAGCGGACGCTCGACCGGGTCTCTGCTGACCGGATGCTGATCGCCGGCATGCATTTGCCGTTCCCCGGCATGGGCCATGTGGCGCGCGATGGCGACGCCTATCGTTTCGTGCCGGACGAATGGCCGTATGCACTGTAGCGGCGACCAGCGCGGGAAGGGGCCATCATAGCCCCGCTGCTCAACACCACACCCGCCCCTCGCCAGCGCAGCCGATATCTTTGAGACGTCGGACGATAAATCGGCTGCTTATGGTCTGGCACAGCAGAAGCTTGCTCACCTCCCTCGCGCCGCGCGAAACAGCGATGTCGCCATCGACCGTGCGTCAGCCATCAGCTCAAACTGAACCGGCCGACCACTTTCTGCTGCACCACGATCGCACGCGTCCGTATCTGTGGACCGACGACCGAGCTTCCGGTCTTGATCTTCACGAGGTCGCATCGGTATCGTGGCGACAGGCGCGATCTGCCTCGGCTGCCAATTATGATCTGTCGGAAATTCAGTTCTGCACCCAACTTCCGCGACAGACATGATCCCATGACGACGGCCACCTGCAAGGCCTGCTTTCAGAGCCGTCCCTCCTGACAAGTACGGCCGAGATGGATCGCCTCCCGCCGTTCCCAGCGGGTGCCAAACCTTGGATTCTGCCACTAGAACGCGCTGACGTAGGCGCCACCATCGACCGGTATGTTCTGCCCGGTCAGATAGCCGGCATGAACCGAGCACAGGAAGGCGCAGATCTGGCCGAATTCCTCCGGCGTGCCGAGCCGCTTGGCCGGAACGTTGGCTGCTGCCTGGGTCTTGCGTGCGGCGGCAGCAGCCGGATCTTCGGGGGTGCCGGCTTCATGCGGGGGCCGCAGCCGGTCGGTGTCGATCTTGCCCGGCAGCATGTTGTTGATCGTCACATTGCGGTCGACCACCGTCCGCGCGACGCCGGCAAGGAACGAGGTCAGGCCGGCGCGCGCGCCGGACGACAGGTCGAGGCCGGGAATGGGAACATAGACCGACAACGAGGTGATGCTGACGATGCGGCCGAAGCCGCGCTCGGCCATGCCGTCGATCACAGCCTGAACCAGTTCGACCGGGGTCACCATGTTCTGGGTGACGCCTTCGAGGATCTTTTCGCGGTTGAGCTCGCGGAAATCGCGAAGCGGCGGTCCGCCATTGTTGTTAACGAGGATATCGGGATCGGGGCAGGCTGCCAGCAGCGCCTTCTGCACCTCGCGCTTCGACACGTCGCCGACGATCTCTGTCACCTTGACGCCAAATCTTTCGCGCAGTTCGGCGGCGGTCTTCGCCAGCTGGTCGGCGTTGCGCCCGTTGACGACCAGATCGCAACCGGCCTCGGCCAGCGCCATGGCGCAGCCGCGCCCAAGTCCCTTGCTCGAAGCGCAGACGATGGCCTTTTTTCCGCGAATACCGAGATCCATGGCGATTTCTCCTTTGATTGGGGCCGCAACCTACTCTTGGGGCTGGACCAATCGCAACCGTCATACGGTTGTTGCATGAATCGGGGCATAGGCTGCACGAGAGCAACGGTGAGAATCCAATGCCTGGCGCAGAGCCCCGCACTTTCCGCAGCATGTTCATCTCCGACGTCCATCTCGGATCGAAGGCGGCGAAAGCCGAGTTCCTGATCGATTTCCTGCGCCATCACGACGCCGATATCATCTATCTCGTCGGCGACATCGTCGACGGCTGGCGGCTGAGACGGAGCTGGCACTGGCCGCAGAGCCACAATGACGTCGTCCAGAAGTTGCTGCGTAAGGCGCGCAAGGGCGCCAGCATCACCTACATCGCCGGCAATCACGACGAGTTCGCGCGCCAGTTCCAAGGCGTGCATTTCGGCGGCATCGTCGTCGCCGACCGCGCCATCCACGAGACCGCCGACGGCAAACGTCTTCTTGTCATCCATGGCGACCAGTTCGACACTGTCGTCCACAACGCGCGCTGGCTGGCCTATCTTGGCGACTATGCCTACGACGCGGCCATGCTCGTCAACCGCGTGGTGACGCGGCTTCGCCAACTGCTTGGCCTGCCTTATTGGTCGTTTTCCTCCTGGGCCAAGGTCAACGTCAAAAAGGCGGTGAATTTCATCGGCTCGTTCCAGACCATGCTGACCGAGGAAGCGCGCCGCTCGCATGTCGACGGCGTGATCTGTGGTCACATCCACCATGCCGCGATCGAAAACTACGAGGATGTGCAATACATCAACACCGGCGACTGGGTGGAGAGCTGCACCGCGGTGGTCGAGCATTTCGACGGCCAGATGGAGATCCTGCACTGGGCGCATGTCCTGCCGGAGGCTCCGGTCGGCAGCGAAGTGCTGGTCCCGATCGACATCGTCGACATCAAGGGCAGGGCAGTCCAGGCTGCCTGACGCGATGATGCGTTAGTCCAGGCGATTTCGTCGCTTTTTTTGCCGTGCTATGGGATCTACGTGCGCTGCTGACCGGCCGGTCGAATGCCGCGCCGACGGATTGCCTTCTGATGTCCTCCCTGCCGCCGCTTTCACCCGAACAGCTCGTCAAGCCGCGTCATTTCGAACTGCGCATGGGCCTGATTTTCTTCACGCTTTTCGTGCCGCTCGGGATACATTTGCCGTACTTCCCGCTGTGGCTGCAGGCAGAGGGTTTCGATGCCGAGCAGATAGCGATCATTCTCGCAGCACCAATGTTCCTGCGCGTGGTGACGACGCCATTGCTTACGGCACTGGCCGACAGGGCGAGCGACCGCGCCCATGTTTATGTCGCGCTGATCGCCGCATCTGTGGCGCTGTCCGCCGGTTATTTTCTGACGCCGACCTACGCCATGGTGCTCGCTGTTTCGCTGGCGCTCGCTGTGGTCTGGACACCGCATTCGCCGATTGCCGATTCGCTGGCACTGTCGGGAGTGCGCCGCTTCGGCTCCAACTACGCAAGTATGCGCAAATGGGGATCGATCTCCTATCTGTGCGCAAATCTTGCGGGCGGTTTCATCCTGTCGGTGACTGGCGCCCAGGCTGTTCCGGTGATCATTTTCGCAGCGTTTGGCGCGGCGCTTGTCGTCGGACTGATCGCGCCGCGGCTCGGCCGTCCCCGCCGTGCCTCGCCGCTTTCGGCGGCCGACATCCAGCAATCGGCGCCCAAACTCCTCAACGCCTATTTCCTGTATTTCTCCATCGGCGTCGGCGTCATCACCGCCAGCCACGCGTTTCTCTACGGTTTCGTGTCGATCTACTGGAAATCGATCGGCATCGGCGATCAGGTGGTCGGGCTGCTTTGGGGTTGGGGTGTGGTGGCCGAGATCGGCATGTTCATGGTCTTCACCCGGGTTTTCGGCTCCTTCTCGGTCGTGTCGATCATGGTGATGGCCGGGATAGGCGCGATCGTGCGCTGGATTGCCTTCCCCATGATCTGGCCGCTTGGCCTTGGCGTCGCCGGATTTTTCGCAGTCCAGACGCTGCATGCGGTCTCCGTGGCGCTGGTGCTGATCGGCCTGCAGAAAATGATCGGTGAGACGATCGCGGAGGAGCGCACCGGGGCCGCGCAAGGCATCGCCTATTTCTCCAACGGCTTTTTCACGGCCGTGGTGACGCTCTTGTCCGGCCCGCTTTATGACCGCTTCGGCGTGGACGGCTTTTTTGCGATGATCCCGATCGCCCTTATCGGCCTTGCGTTGATCGGGCTTGCAGCGCGTTCAGCCCCACAGCGCCGTATCGGGCGGTGACACCAGCGAACCCTGGTAGACGAGACCGGGAACACGGTCGCGGGCAAGCAGCAGCGGACCGTCGAGATCGACGAAATCGGCATCCTGCGCCAAGAGCACGGCCGGCGCCATGGCCAATGACGTGCCGACCATGCAGCCGACCATGACGCCAAAACCCAGTTCGCGGGCGCGATCGCGAAGGATAAGGGCAGCGGTCAAGCCGCCCGACTTGTCGAGCTTAATGTTGACGGCATCGTAAAGGCCGACAAGCGAGGCAAGGCCCTCTGCCTCATGCACGCTTTCATCGGCGCAGATCGGCACCGGATGCGCGATTTGGCGAAGGAAGCCGTCACGGCCCGCCGGCAGCGGCTGTTCAATCAGGGCGATGCCGTATTCGGCGGCAAAGGCGAGATTTGCTACGATGTTGTCGTCGCTCCAGCCCTCATTAGCGTCAAGGATGATGCGGCTCGCCGGTGCCGCCTCCCTAACCGCGCGGATACGGGCCATATCGTTGTCGCCGCCGATCTTGACCTTGAGCAGCGGGCGCTGGGCGTTGGCGCGGGCCTGGGCTGCCATCGCGTCGGGCTCACCAAGCGACAGCGTGTAGGCCGTCTCAGGCGCGCTCGGCGGAGCCGTGCAGATGCTGAAAGCGACCGGCTTGCCTGTGAGCTTCGCCTCCAGGTCCCATAGCGCGCAGTCGATGGCATTGCGGGCGGCTCCGGCGCGCATGGCATCGAGCAGCGCGGCCCGGCTGATGCCGCCAGCGATCTCGCCGCGCATCGCCTCGATCGCATCGCGCACACCGTCCATCGTTTCGCCATAGCGCTTGTAGGGGACGCATTCGCCGCGCCCGCTCTGGCCGTCCTCGTGGATCGTCACTGTGATAACCTCGGCTTCGGTTTTCGAACCGCGCGAAATGGTGAAGGTCCCGGCGATGGGAAAGCGCTCGGCCTCGACCGAAATGACACGCGCCATATATTTCTGCTCCGGCTGTGCGACAACGAGCTTGTCGGCAAATCGACAGGTGGATCTCGTCAGGTTAAACAGATTGGCCCGTCAGGCTAACAGGACGCCATGTTGACCATCCGCAAACGCCACGCAAGCGGCACGACCGCCAAAGAGGCCGACCACCAGCCGCGCGTCGCGGTCGGTGAGGAGGGTGGCGTTCTGGGCTGCGCCTTCTCCGGAAACTGGACGACGCGCACCGTGACGCTGGTCGACGCCGAGATGCGCAAGATCGAGAAGCGCAGCGGTTTCCAGACGCTGGCGCTCGACCTTTCGCATATCGAGAAGATGGATACCGCCGGAGCCTGGCTGATCGACCGCCTGGTCAGCGCCTTCGAAAAGAAAGGCGTCGAGATCAGGCTGCAAGGGCAAAGCGAGATTGCCTCGATCCTGCTCGGCGCCGTTGGCGACGCGGTCCGGCGCGAACCCGATTCCGGCGGCACAAAGCCGCCCAACATCATCATTCGCGCCCTAGAGGCGGTTGGCCGGCGTGTCTATGAAATGCGCGACGATTTCCTGGCCGCGATGAACATATTGGGCGCCACGATACGCGGCTCGCAGATGAAGCTCGGCCGCGGCCATGCGGTCAATCCGGCGGCGATCTTCAACCAGATCGATCGCATGGGCGTCGGCGCCATCCCGGTGGTAGTGCTGATGTCGGCCATCGTCGGCGCGATCGTCGCCCAGCAAGGCGCCTACCAGCTCAGCTATTTCGGCGCCGATATCTTCGTCGTCGATCTGGTCGGCGTGCTGATCCTGCGCGAACTCGGCGTGCTGATGACCGCGATCATGATCGCCGGCCGTTCGGGCAGCGCCATTACGGCGGAAATCGGCTCGATGAAAATGCGCGAGGAGGTCGACGCGCTGAAGGTCATCGGGCTCAATCCAATCGGCGTGCTGGTGTTTCCGCGGCTGGTCGCGCTGGTGATCGCACTGCCTTGCCTGACGATCATCGCCAATTTCGCCGCACTCGGCGGCGGCATCCTGGCCGCATGGCTCTACTCCGACATCGCACCGGCGGCGTTCATCGACCGGCTGCGTGTCGCCATCGATCTCAGCACCATCTTTGCCGGGCTGATCAAGGCGCCGTTCATGGCCATGATCATCGGCACGATTGCCTCGGTCGAAGGCATGAAGGTTGGCGGCAGCGCCGAATCGCTGGGACAACACGTGACCGCTTCGGTGGTGAAGTCGATCTTCGTGGTCATCATCCTCGATGGGCTTTTTGCCATGTTCTACGCGGCGATCGAGTTCTGACATGGCGACGCAGGGCAGCACAAAGGCGACTGGGGTTGCGGAAGGGGCCGCCGACGAAGACGAGATCGTGCTTTCCGCGCACGACATCACCGTGTCCTTCGGCGACAAGGTCATTCTCGACAGATTGTCGCTCGATATCAGGCGCGGCGAGATCCTCGGCTTTGTCGGCGCCTCCGGTGCCGGCAAGTCGGTTCTCCTGCGCACCATCCTCGGCCTGGTCCACAAGCAGTCGGGAACGATCAAGCTGTTCGGCGTCGATGTCGAAAAGGCGAGCGAGAGGGAGCGTCTTCGCATCGACATGCGCCTCGGCGTCCTCTTCCAGCACGGCGCGCTGTTTTCGGCGCTCACGGTTCTCGAAAACGTGCAGGTGCCGATGCGCGAATATCTCGACCTGCCCAGAAAGCTGATGGACGAGCTGGCGATGCTCAAGGTCGAACTGGTCGGGTTGCCGCCGGATGCGGCGCAGAAATTTCCGTCCGAGCTTTCCGGCGGCATGATCAAGCGCGCGGCGCTGGCGCGCGCGCTGGCGCTCGACCCCGACATCGTGTTCCTCGACGAGCCGACATCCGGCCTCGATCCAATCAGTGCGGCTGAATTCGACGAACTGGTCGTCAAGCTGCGCGATACCATGGATCTGACCGTGTACATGGTCACGCACGATCTCGACACGCTGTTCACCGCTTGTGATCGGGTGGCCGTGCTCGGCAAAAAGAAAGTGCTGGTCGAAGGCACGATCGACGACATGCTCAGAAGCGAGGAACCCTGGGTGAAATCCTATTTTCGCGGAAAACGTGCGCGGCAACTTGATCTTGCGGCCCGCGCGTAGCCATAAGTGATAAATGGAAACCAGAGCCAACTACGTCATTGTCGGCATTTTCACGCTAGCCGCGATCCTGGCAGCGTTCGCGTTCGTCTATTGGACGGCCGCGATCGGCGACAGAGGTGAGACGGCGATGCTGCGGGTGCGCATTCCGGGATCGGCTTCCGGCCTCGGCCGCGGCAGCTTCGTGCTGTTCAACGGCGTCAGGGTTGGGGATGTCAGACGCGTCTATATCGACGTCGACAATCCGACCGCCGCCATAGCCGACGCCGAAATAGACCGCATGACACCGATCACCAAATCGACGCAGGCCGATATCGGCCTCGCCGGCCTCACCGGTCAGGCCAATATCGAACTCAAGGGCGCCGACCCCAAGGAAGTAAATCTTCTCGATCAGGCGGAGGCGGAGGGCCGCGTCGCTGAGATCGTCGCCAACCCGTCGGCGGTCACCAACCTGTTGCAGACGGCGCAGAACATCTTCACCCGCGCCGATACGGTTCTCACCCAGCTCGAAGGCTTCACCCGGGACGTTCGCGGGCCGCTGACGCAGACCGTCAACAATGTGCAGACATTCTCCGACGCGCTGGCCAAGAACTCCGACGGCATCGACAAATTCCTCGCCAGCGTCAGTTCGCTTTCGGACGAGTTGAGGGGTGTCTCGGGCAAGCTCGACGGCACGCTTAGGGCGGCGGAAGGACTGCTCAACGCCGTCGACAAGGACCAGATCAAGAGCATCGTCGCCAACGTCGATACGGTGACCACGAACCTTAAGGAAACCAGCAAGCAGTTCGACAGGGTCGTCAGGAATGTCGACACCGCGGTGGGGTCGATCAACGACTTCGCCCAGAAGACGCAAGGCACGCTGGCCAAGGTCGACGGCGTTCTCGACGGCATCGACCCGGCACAGGTTCGCACCGCGCTGGCCAACATCCAGAAGGCAAGCGAAAACGCCAACGAGGCTGCCGCCGACATCGCCAAGGTGACCAGCAAATTCGCCAACCGGGCCGACGATATCGACCAGACCATCAAGGACGCGCAGCAGCTCGCGGAGCGTCTCAACGACGCCTCGGTGCGCGTCGACGGCATCCTCGTCAAGGTCGATACATTGCTCGGCTCAGGTCAGGCCGACGGCATGATAGCCGATGCCAGGAATACGCTGAGATCGTTCAAGCAGGTCGCCGACACCCTGAACGCCCGCCTCGGCACCATCACCGCCAATCTGGCCCGATTCTCCGGTCAGGGCCTGCAGAACGTCGAAGCGCTGGTCCAGGACAGCCGCCGTTCGATCAGCCGCATCGAAGAGGCGGTGACGGATCTCAGCCGCAATCCGCAGCGGATCCTGTCAGGCGGCGAAGGCGAGGTTCGGCAATTCGACGGCAGGGTGCGGCGTTGACTTCGGATTTCGCCCGCCCCAAGAACAGCAGGCAAGTGCACTGCGGATGCGGATTGCTCATACGATTCGGGGACAACGAGGATCGCGTGTGAAGTCGGTGGTGCTTAAATTGGGCGGGGTCAAATCGGGTGGGCTCAAAGCGGGTGCGGCATTGCTTGCGCTTTCGCTAGCCGGTTGCGCGTTTTTGCCGGGCGGCGGGCCGCCGCCGCTGGACACATTCGAATTGTCGGCGCCGCCGCTCGATGCGCGCGGCCGCAGCCGCCGCCAGATCCTCATTGCCCAACCCTCCGCGCTCAAGGCGCTGGACAGCCAGAACATTGTCATCAAGCCGTCCGTGCGCTCGATCCAGTACCTCAAGGGCGCGCAATGGGCCGATCGGCTGCCGCTGATCGTGCAGGCGCGGCTGGCCGAGACATTCCAGCGCTCGGGCAGCTTCGCCGGTGTCGGCAAGCCGGGCGAGGGGCTGGCGATCGACTATCAGGTCATCGTCGAGGTCCGTTCCTTCGACGTCAGGGTCGACGGCGGCGAACATGCCGAAGTCGACCTGTTCGTGCGGATACTGAACGACCGCAATGGCGAGGTGCGCGCCTCGAAGAGCTTTACCGCGACCGCGCCCGTCTCGGGCAGCGGCAATCAGGCCTATGTCGGCGCGCTCGACCGTGCGTTCGGCGATGCCGCCAAGGACATCGTCCGCTGGACCGATTCGGTGATCTGATACAGCCGGAATTGCCGGGCGCAGCTTAGGATCAAACTCAATCATCTGGCTGCCGCCAATGGCCGAGACGGGTGGGCAACTGCCGTCCGTTTCGACGACTGGAACGAGCAGGGAGCGCCAATTACCGACCTTCCCGGCGCTTCTCCAAAGCCGCCCTTCGCGCTGCAGCTTTGAATCGACTTCCTTTCGGACGTAGACAGCGACCTGCATGAAGGTCTGGTTTGGCTACGGCCAGCGGCTTTGGGCGATGGAAAGCCGCAACGTTCGCCTGCTTCGCCGCGGAGAGGCTGCGCGTTCGGCCGGGGACATAGCGCCAGCAAGCAAGCTCCGGATCCGCTGCCTTGCCTCCCACAGCGACGACGCCCAGAGCTTCAGTGTCTCGATCGAAACGTCCGTCATTCATGATCTCCGAATCATGGCGACCCATCGATTCAGCAACCAGAAAAGAACGCAGCTGCAACGCTAGGACGCGTCGGTGGAGAATTTGTGTATCGTAGTCGACTTCAGCGTTTCGCCCGGTTTCAGCACCGTCGTTGGAAATGACGGCTTGTTCGGCGAATCCGGGAAGTGCTGCGTCTCAAGGCAGAAGCCGTCGGTCTGGCGGTATTGCTGACCGGCTGCGCCGACGAGCGTCGAATCGAGGAAGTTGCCGCTGTAGAACTGGACGCCGGGCTCGGTGGTCGAGATCTCCATGATCCGGCCCGAGCGCGGCTCGTAGACTCGGGCGGCGAGCGAAAGTCCACCACCCGACCGGTTCAGCACGAAGTTGTGATCGTATCCGCGGCCATAGGCCATCTGTGGGTCGCTCGAGCGGATGCGTGCGCCGATCGGCGCCCCTTGGCGGAAGTCGAACGGCGTGGCGGTCACGGAGGCGAGCTGCCCGGTCGGGATCAAGGTCGCATCGACCGGCGTGTAGCGATCGGCGTTGATCGTGAGGATGTGATCATCGATCCCACCCGTGCCGTCGCCGGCGAGATTGAAGTAGGAATGACTCGTGAGATTGACCACGGTTGGTTTGTCGGTCGTCGCCTCGTAGTCGATGCGCAGCTCGTTGTCGTTGGTGAGGCTATAGACGACCTGGACCGTGAGCGTGCCGGGATAGCCTTCCTCGCCATCCTTGCTCGTGTAGTTGAGCCGCGCTGCGGCGCCGCTGACGCTGCTCAACGGCTCGACCGCCCAGACGACCTTGTCGAAGCCTTTCGTGCCGCCGTGCAGGCTGTTCGGCCCGTTATTGGGGGCGAGTTGGTATTGCGTGCCGTCGAGCGTGAACTTCGCGCCGCCGATGCGATTGCCGTAGCGCCCGATCAAGGCGCCGAAATAGGGGTTCATGGATTCGTAGTCGGCGAGTTCCTTGAAGCCGAGCACGACGTTGTCGAGCTTGCCCCAGCGGTCGGGCACATTGATCGCCGTGACGATACCGCCATAGGCGATGAACTTGACGGACGCGCCCCTGTCGTTGGTGAGCGTGTAGAGATCCACGGCCTTGCCGTCCTCCGTGTTTCCGAATGGGGTCTTGTCCACAGAGCCGGCGCCGGCGCTCGTTCCCGTCAGCAGCACGCCCATGCCGAGCATGGCCGCGCCGAGCACTGACCTATGCCAGGTACGCGACTTGTTTGGTTCGATCGGCGTCATGGTTTCCTCCCTCGATAGGCTTCTTCGCCGGCGGCTTCTGACGAGCCGCCTAGAAGACCAATTCTAAACTCATCGGGCTATCAAGGTAAGCGCGCCCTGGTAGAGATTGTACAATAGCACCGTGCTTGAAATACGTGTGCCGGATACCGCCGGTCGCATCAGCTCATTGCCTGATCAAAATTGCCGTCGGTGCATGAATCGCAGGACGGGTATCCGCCTGATTCCCGACTTTGATCTTGCTGCTCGTTGGTGTCGCAAAGCCACCCGATTGAGACGTAGAACGCGCCATAGCGGTGAAATCCGAGCCGATGCCCCGGCCGGTTCGGTTGCGTCATTTCCGGACCAACATCGAGCCGCCCCTGTCGGTCGCCTCTCCGACTCGTTGCCCGACCTTCATGTTGTTTCGCTGCAAGGACCGCACAGGGGTTAGCGGTTCGACGTGGCTGCGGGCGACATAGTAGAACGGGGTCGCCAGATCACTATCAAAAGATCTGATCGTCATCGAGCTTCCTGAAAGGCAAAGGTCGCTTGGACGTGGGTGCGGGATTGGCATCTTCCAGTGTCGCTCGCGATGCGGTCGGGGCGGAGGTGGCGAACCTGGCGCTGTCGGACCAGCGGGAACCCAGGAGTCCGAACGCGAGAACCGGCGCGTCGCGATCCGCCGCATCACGCCGCTGGTCGCACCCGTGGCGAACTCCGAATAGGCCCCCACCCTTGTTTTGAGCCGGCCGGGCAGGTAGCGCCAGCCTCATCATTGCAAGCCCGCTTATATACCCCGCATATCGAGCGGGCCAAATAGGCGACACGCATCTAGTCCGGTCAAGATCCGCTTTCGCCACCTCTTGCGACATTGAGGTCGAAATCGAGTAACTACTGGATTGGGTCAAAGCGGTGAGTTCCACTGGAGGTCCCTATCTGGGAGAAAATTTGGGCCTGGAATGTCCGACTAGGGTCAGGGGCGTGAATTCGGCAGGGTCGAACGAACTTCCGCAACGGGTCGAAAAGCGGTCGCAGGGAGCCTAACATGAAGGTCTGCGGCCCCGGTTCCAAAAAACCTCAGGACTTGTGTCGGATTGGTCAAGATCCGTTCGTCCTTGGGCAGGATCGACACTCCAATTACAAGGATAAATGATATGCCCAGTACCGTACGCCTGCACCGCGTCCTGGCAACCAGCCCAGAAAAAGTCTACCGCGCTTTCCTTGAGGCGGACGCGCTCGCGAAATGGCTACCGCCCAACGGCTTCACCTGCACGGTTTATCATCTGGAACCCAAAGTCGGCGGCACATTCAAAATGTCGTTCCGCAACTTCACAACCGACAAAAGCCACGCGTTTGGCGGCGAGTATGTCGAGCTCGTTCCGGGCGAACGCCTGCGCTATACGGACAAGTTCGACGATCCTAACTTGCCCGGCGAGATGCAGGTGACGGTGATACTGAAGAAAGTATCAGTCGGCACGGAGCTGGATATCACGCAGGCAGGCGTGCCGGACGTCATTCCAGCTGAGGCTTGTTATCTCGGTTGGCAGGAGTCGCTGCGAAACCTGGCAAGGCTCGTAGAACCGGAGATCAATCAATAGAGCATGATCCCGAAGAGGTCGGAACGGCATGAAAAAGGCGGGAAAATTTCCCGCCTTTTTTGTTCCCCTGTCGCCTGATCAATGCAGGCGGCCACTGGCGTGGGCAAGCATCGTATAGACCTTGCCGGTGTCCGACGTCAGGTAGGTCTGCGCCATCATGTTGTCGCGGTCGTTGCGCGACACGTCCTTGAGCAGCTTTTCGAAATCGTCGCAATAACGGTCGACGGCGGCGCGGAACTCCGCCTCCATCTGATATTTGCGGCGAATCTCATCGAAAGTCTGCTGGCCCTTCAGCGTGTAGAGACGCCGCGTGAACACGTCGCGCTCGCCGCGCCGGTAGCGGTTCCACAGCTCGATCGAGGCGTCGTGATCGATGGCGCGGGCGATGTCGACCGAAAGCGAGTTAAGCGACTCCACGACGTGAAGCGGCGAGCGCTGGGCAGGTGCCGAGCGTGGCGCTTCCGAAGGTGCCGCGGGCTTGGCGCCCTCTTCGCGCGATGCCCCGGTCAAGAGATCGCGCACCCAGCCGCCCTGCGGCGTACGGCCATTGGGGTCGCGCTGGCGCGGCGCCGTCTCAGCCGGGCGTTCCAAGTCGAGTGTGCCGCGCAGTGCAGTGTCACCCGATGGCGCCTGCGGGGCACGAGGTTCGGGTTGCTGGGCCGGAGGACGGCGCAGCGGCTCAGTGGCGCGCGCGGCAGGCGCTTGCGGTGCCGGACGCAGGTTGCGCGGCTCCGAGGAGTCGGTGCTGCGACCCGATTTCGCAACGATATCCGAAAGTTCCTTCAGGGCGTTGATCTGCTCGGAAACGGCGCGGCGGATGGCCGTGGTCGATTCCTTTGCCTCTTCCGGCATCTCGATGACGCCCTTCTTGAGCTCGGCGCGGGTAAGGTCGAGCTCGCTCTTGATCGAGCCGGCGGTGCGCCGCATCTCCTCGGTCGCGTCGGCGAAGCGCTTCGTTGCCGAATCGACGACGTCGGCGATGGCGGTACGGATCTTGTCCGCCGACTCCAGCGTCTTGCCTTCGGCGTTCTGCAACGTCTGGCCGACCAGATCCTCGAACGAGCGCATGACCTTTTCGAGATCCTCCGACTTCTTAACCAGGCCGACGGCGAGATCCTCCAGCGACGACTGTCTTTCCAACGTGTGTTCGAGGTTGCTCTGGGCCGAGCTCAACAGATCCGAGGCACTGGACAGCAATCGGCTGTGCTCGTCGAACTTGGTGGCGATCGAGGCAACCTCGCGCAAGGTCGCGGATGACAGCTCGGTAAGCCGTGTCGTGTTCGAATCGACCAGGCGTGCCGAACTGGCGAAGGTCTGCGCGGCTTTTTCCGTCGTCGCTGCAAAGCTTTGCGTGCTGCCCGTCAGGCGTTCGTCGACCTGGCCGAGATTGGCCGCCGCCTGCTCGATCAACTGACCGAGCTGCGAGCTGGAGGTGCTCATACGGCCGATGAGATCGGCGACACTGTCGGCGAGCGTTGAGCGCGCGCCTTCGACGGCCGACAATGTTTCGGCCGTGCGGCTGGCGAGCGCATTGACGAGGGTGGCGTTTTCACTGCGCAGCTTCTCGGTGGCGCGTTCGGTCACCTCTTCCATGCTCTTTTGCAGTTCCGAGCCGCCCTGGGCGAAGCGCTCGACCAGCGGCCGTGCCGTTTCGTCGAGGATTTTCGAGATCTCGGCCGAACGTGCCGCAAGCATGGTGTTGAGCTCGCGGGTGTTGGTGCCGATGGTCTTCGCCGCGTCGTTGGTGCTCTGGCCGATATGCTGGCCGACCGCAGTGAAGGTTTCGGCGATCGCGTTGGCGCGCGAAATAAGTTGCGCCTCAGCGGTCGAAACCTGCTCGTTGAGCTTCTGGCCTATCGTTTCGGTGGTGTAGACGAGACGGTTTTCGACGCCGGCAACCTGCTCCTCGACGCGAGCCGCCGCAGCCGCCGCGCTGGATGCCAGGCGCTCGTCGGCGCCGGCGAGCGCCTGCTCGATTTCACGGGCGTGGACGGCAAGTTCCTGACCGGTCTGCCGCGCACGTTCGGCAACCCGCTGCTCGGTGCTGGCGAAGGCCCCGACGATGTTGTCGGCATGTTCTCCGATCGTCGACGTGCTGTCGGCGATGCGGGATACCAGACGGTGATCCGCCTCGTCGAAGATACGGCCGATCTCCGACGCGCGGGCCGACAGCGCCTCCGAACCTTCGGCGATGCGCGAGATCAGCTGTTGGTCGGCGGCATCGAAAATGCGGCCAAGGTCCGATGCTCGCGCTGCGAGCGCTTCGGCCGATTCGCCGATGCGCACGCCGAGCCGTTCGTCGGCGCCTTCAAAATTGCGCAGGATGTCGCCGGCGCGTGCCGCCAGCGACTGCGCCGTTTCGACCGCGCGGGCAACCAGCTTCTGGTCCGCCGCATCGAATGTACCGGCGATCTCGCTGGCACGAGCGGCCAGTTGGTCGGCCGTCTCCTGGGCGCGCGTCAGCAAGGAGTTCGATGTGTTGTCGACATGGGCCATGATTGCGCTCGATGTATCCTCGGCGCGGGCAATGAGCGCACTCGACGTGTCTTCGGCGCGTGCGGCGAGGCGGCGGTCCGCCTCCTCGAAGGTGCGGGCGATATCCTCCGCCCTGGCGAGCAAGGCGGCCGAGGTCTGCTCGGCACGCTCGGCGATCTTGCGGTCGGCGTCGCTGAACGCCGCGCCGGCCTGCTCATGCAGCGCGCTGGTGACTTCCATTACCTTTTCACGCAGCGCTCCCGCGACGAAGACGGCGCTCTTTTCGAGCACGCTGCGGACGTTGTCGACACCGGTCGACAGCGCGCGCTCCATGGTTCCGGCGCGCTCCTCGATGATGCCGGTCTGACGGCTGAACGCCTGCTCGATCTTTTCGACGTCAGAGGCAATAGCGTCCGAAATGTCGGTGCTTCTGGCGGCGATCTGGTCGATATGGCCGGACAGGGAACGGTCGACTTCCTTGCGCGTGTCGGCGAGCTTGGAGAGATCGTCCTCCAGCGCACGGGTCAGCGCGTCGCGGCCTTCGGCCAGCTTGCCGACATGCCCGGCGATGACGTCGTCCACCTCGCCGCGGCTCGCCGCAATTTTCTGCAGGTCTGCTTCCAGCGCACGTCTAAGGATATCGCGGCCTTCGGCCAGCTTCTCGACCTGGCCGGCAACCAGCCCGTCGATGCTCGACCGGCTTTCCGCCAGTTTGGCGAGGTCGTCTTCAAGCGCCTTGGACAGGATCGAGCGGTCCTGGATGAGCTTATCGGCGTGGCTGTTTACGAGACCGTTGACGCTGCCGAGATCGGCCTCCAGCGCCCGCGCAAACTCTGCACGATTGTCGGTCAGCTGCTGCGACTGGTCGGCGACGACACCCTTGATGGTATTGAGGTCTGCTTCCAGCGCGCGTCTGAGGATGTCGCGGCCTTCGGCCAGCTTCTCGACCTGGCCGGCAACCAGCCCGTCGATGCTCGACCGGCTTTCCGCCAGTTTGGCGAGGTCGTCTTCGAGCGCCTTGGACAGGGTCGAGCGATCTGCGGCGAGCCTGTTCATGTGATCGGAGACAAGGCCGTTCACATTCTGCAGGTCGGTTTCCAGCGCTCGCGTCAGTTGACCACGATCTTCCGCCAGCTTTTCGGACTGACCTGATATAACGTCTTTGATCGTGTTGAGATCGGACTCCAGCGCGCGCTTGAGAATGTCGCGGCCTTCGGCCAGCTTCTCGACCTGGCCGGTAACCAGACCATCGATGCTCAACCGACTTTCAGCCAGTTTGGCGAGGTCGTCTTCGAGTGCCTTCGACAGGATTGAACGGTCCTCGGCGAGCCTGTTCATGTGATCGGAGATAAGGCCATTCACGCTCTGCAGGTCGGTTTCCAACGCCTTCGAGAGCTGACCACGGTCTTCCGCCAGCTTTTCGGACTGACCTGATATAACGTCCTTGATCGTGTTGAGATCGGACTCCAGCGCGCGCTTGAGAATGTCGCGGCCTTCGGCCAGCTTCTCGACCTGGCCGGTAACCAGACCATCGATGCTCGACCGGCTTTCGGCCAGTTTGGCGAGGTCGTCTTCGAGTGCCTTCGACAGGATTGAACGGTCCTCGGCGAGCCTGTTCATGTGATCGGAGATAAGGCCATTCACGCTCTGCAGGTCGGTTTCCAACGCCTTCGAGAGCTGACCACGGTCTTCCGCCAGCTTTTCGGACTGACCTGATAAGACGTCCTTGATCGTGTTGAGATCGGACTCCAGCGCGCGCTTGAGGATGTCGCGGCCTTCGGCCAGCTTCTCGACCTGACCGGCGACCAGCCCGTCGATGCTCGACCGGCTTTCCGCCAATTTGGCGAGGTCAGCCTCGAGCGTTTGCGAAAGCAGGCTGCGGTCGTCGGCGAGCCTGCCCGAATGGTCCTCGATCAGGCCTCGGATACCGGACAGGTCGTTTTCGAGCGAGCGCGAAAGCAGGCTGCGGTCTTCCGCCACTTTGGCGGAATGGCTCTGGATGAGATCCTTGATGCCGACGATGTCGGTTTCCAACGCCTTGGCAAGTATGGCGCGACCTTCGGCGATCTTCTCGACCTGACCGGCGACCAGGCCGTCGATGCTGGCGCGACTGTCGGCCAGCTTACCGAGATCGGCCTCGAGGGCGCGTGAAAGAATGCTGCGGCCTTCGGCGAGTTTTCCAACGTGACCGGCAACCATTTCGTCAATGATTGTACGAGCTTGTACAAGTTTTCCGGAGTCTTCGTTCAAAGCCTGTGAAAGCCTGTTGCGGCCCTCTTCGAGCTGTTCGAGATGGCTGCCGAGCGAAGCATCGATGGTGGCGCGCGACTCGTTGACCTTGCGCAGATCCTCTTCGAGGGCGCGCGCGATCAGGTTGCGGCCTTCGGCAAGCTTCTGCACCTGGTCGGTGACAGCCGCGTCGATGCCGGCGCGGCTTTCGGCGAATTTCGCCAGATCGGCCTCCATCGCCGCCGCCATGCGTTCGCGGCTTTCGGAAAGCTTGCGGCTGTGGTTCTCGACGGCTTCTTCGATGCCGACGCGGGCATCGGAAAGCCGCTGGATATCGGCGTCGAAGGAGCGCGACACCACATGACGGGCCGCTTCCATGCGCCCGGCGAAATCGCCGGCGCGTGCTTCAAGCATGGACGAAGTCGACGAAACGATGTCGGCCATGTCGGCGCCGATCTGGGTCTTGCCCTGATCGATCATCGCCGACAGCGTCTCCTTGCTCTCTTGGAAGGTATGGGCGATTTCGCGCGCGCGCTCGACCAGCGTCTCGTTGATCTGGCGTGCGCGAGCCTCGAGCGCGGCGTTGAGCTTCTGGGTGCCGGTGTCCAGCGCTTCGGCGCGGGTCTGAAATTCACTAATCAGCGCCTGGCCGCGTTCGGCCAGCGTCCGCTCGATCCCGTCAAGGCTGGCTTCAAATTCGGAGTTGAGCGTACGCGCGGCGCCGCCGAGCAGCGACACCATGCCGGAGGTCCGATCGTCGAGCAGGTCGGTCAGCGACCGGGTGAGGCCGTCGGTCGTGTCCGTCAGCTTGGCGATGCGCGTATCGAGAAGGCTGGCGAAGGCTTCGCCGGAGGTCGACAGCCGGTCCGTGATCGATTCGAGCCGGCCTTCCACCGAATCGAAGATCGACAACGAGCTTTGGTTGATCCTATCGATCAGGGTGTCGCCGGAATTGGTTATGGTCATCGAGAGGTTGGTCGAGGCGTTGAGAATGCTGTCGCGAATGATGTCGCTGGCCGCCCCGATTTCGTCCTTCAGCGTCTCATGCGCGCCGGTGATCGAGGCGCGCACGCGTTCAGCGTGGGTGACCACCGCTTCGCGCTCGCTGCCCAGCCCGTCGACAAGCGAGCGGATGCGGGATTCATTCTCCGAGTAGGAGCGTTCGATCTGGTTCACCTCGCTGTGGACCAGGGTTTCGAGCTCGACGGCACGCGCAAGCGTGCGCTCGATGCCTTCACCCATGGCCGCCACTTCGCGGCGGACAGCTTGCCCGATCATCATGACGCGATCCTGGGCAATATTTTCCGGCTCGGTCAGGCGGAAGGCCACTTCCGTCATTGACTGAGCCGCGATGCGCATCTCCTGCGCGCGGCGAATCATGGCTGCAAACGCCCAGAACAGGAGCACGGGCAGGATCGCAGCGATCGCCAGGCCGATCAGTTCGGGACGGGCGAAAAACTGGCCGGGCGTGCGGATTTGCCAGATGCCTGGTCCAAACAGCAGGTTGGCCAATGCACCGGCGCCCGCGATCCAGGCGAGCGAAACGAGCGCCACGACCCAGTAGATCGTGTTCGAGGCACGCCGATTGAGGGTGTGCAGCAGCGTTTTGTAATCTTTCCGACGAGGGTCATTGGCCGGCGTGAAGCCGGCCGGCTGCGTGCCATTGCGCGTTTCCACAGGGCGCAGTTCAGCCGGCTTGGCCTTTGCCGCGGGCTTTGCTTTCTGGTCCTGGGCTTTTTCGTCCTGGTTGGCGGCAGGCTCCGTCTTCTGGCTCTGGCTGGCGACAGGCTCGGCATTCTCGCCTTGGCTGGCGACAGGCTCGGCATTCTGGTTACGGCCTTCGCGTGCCAACTCGTCGGCAGCCTGCGATATCTGCGCTTCCAGATCTTCCATCGACGCTGCGATGTCGAGGTCGCCGCCGGCATCGCCGCTCAGATCGATATCAAGTGCTTTTTCGAGTTCCCTGGCTACGTCGTTGTCGAGCGTTCTCGTCGTTGTTTTCTTCGCCATGCCTTCGCTACCCTGTACAAGCTGCCGCGGGACTTATTGATTCTGCTTGTCGTGTCCCACGCAAGAGGCTGAAAATGGACCTGTCGTATCGTAATGACACACCGGGGTAAAGAAAACCTGCATTCGGCGCGATACGTAAAACTTTAAATATAAGGTTAACGAAACTGTGATTCCGGCGCCGTTATCGCAACATTTTTCCGGGCCAATCATTAACCCGTCGTCCACAGGATGGGCCTATTTTTTGCGGCGGTCGACCAACGGAGTTGCAGATTCATGCGTGGCGAAAACGGCATTGCCTTCTCGATGCCCGGCGGCGACGTGTCGGGAACGGCCGGGTCGCGGCCGGTGGACCTGGCGCATCTGGCGCGTCAGACGATGGGCGACCGCAGCCTCGAACAGGAGGTGCTGGCGCTGTTCGTGCAGCAGGCGCTGTCCGTTCGCGACAGGATCGTCGACGCCGATGTGGGGCAAAGACTGCTTCTGGCGCACGGGCTGAAGGGTTCGGCGCGCGGTATCGGCGCCTTCGCTATTGCCGATTGCGCCAGCGCGATCGAACTTCAACCTGAAGATACCAATACCCTCAAGCGGCTTGGCTCCCTGATCGAAGAAGTCCGCGATTTCGTCGCCGCCATCAGCCGTTAAACCGATTTCCGAAAAAAACGGCATAGAGCGCCGCTTTCGCGCGGCAGTTGACTTGTCTGCTGGAGTGATTATCTCGGCTGGAACTCCCTTCAGGTGACAAATGACCAAGCTGACCTTCATCGCCCATGACGGCACACATTTTGACGTGGATGCCGAAAATGGCTCGACCGTCATGGAGAACGCGATCCGCAACGCCGTGCCGGGGATCGAGGCCGAGTGCGGTGGCGCCTGCGCCTGCGCGACCTGCCACGTCTATGTCGACGAGGCATGGACGGCGGAGGTCGGCGAGCCGGAAGCGATGGAAGAGGACATGCTGGACTTCGCCTACGACGTCCAGCCGAACTCACGGCTCTCCTGTCAGATCAAGGTGCGCGACGCTCTCGACGGCCTGGTTGTGCGCGTGCCCGCCCGCCAGGGCTGAAGCGTGAAGGCTGAAGCGCGGCTTATAGCCGATTTTTCGGGCCCCGGCTTGGCAGCGGGCCAATGGTCATGCAGTGTCTCGCCGTTCTCTATAGCGCCGCGCATCCTCTTGGACACGCAAAGGACGCTGTAGCACCGTGATTTGGCGCATGATCCCCAGCGAAAATCGATTCCGATTTTCGCGGTCATGCGCAGCGAAGGCGCATTCATGACCGATATCACCAGGACGGACGTATTGATTGTCGGGGCAGGGCCGGTCGGCCTGTTCGCCGTGTTCGAGCTCGGCCTCTTCGACATGAAATGCCATCTCATCGACATACTCGATCGCCCTGGCGGGCAATGCGCCGAACTCTATCCGGAAAAGCCGATCTACGACATTCCCGGCTGGCCATCGATTTCGGCGCAGGGCCTGGTCGACAGGCTGCTTGAGCAGATCGCGCCGTTCAAGCCCGACTTCACCTTCAACCGCATGGTCTCAAGCCTGGAAGAGCTCGAGGACGGCAGCTTTCGCGTCGTCACCGACGAGAACGAGGTGTTCGAAGCCAAGGTGGTGGTGATCGCCGCCGGCGGCGGCTCATTCCAGCCGAAGCGGCCGCCGATCCCGGGCATCGAGATTTATGAGGGCAAGAGCGTCTTCTACTCGGTTCGCCGGATGGAGGAATTTCGCGGCCACGACCTCATCATCGTCGGTGGCGGCGATTCGGCGCTCGACTGGACGCTGAACCTGCAGCCGGTGGCCAAGAGCGTGACGCTGGTCCACCGGCGGCCGGAGTTTCGCGCGGCGCCCGACAGCGTCAACAAGATGTACGCCATGCAGGAGATGAAGGAACTGGATTTCCAGGTCGGGCAGGTGACGGGATTGTCCGGCGCCGACGGCCAGCTTTCCTCCGCGACCATCAAAGGCCCCGGCGGCGATATCGAGGTGCCGTGCACGCGGATGCTGCCGTTCTTCGGCCTGACCATGAAGCTCGGACCGATCGCCGAGTGGGGCCTCAATCTTCACGAGAACATGATCCCGGTCGACACCGAGAAATTCCAGACATCGGTACCGGGCATCTTCGCCGTCGGCGACATCAACTGGTACCCCGGCAAGCTGAAGCTGATCCTGTCGGGCTTCCATGAGGTCGCCCTGATGGCGCAGGCAGCCAAGCGCATCGTCAGCCCCGGCGAGCGCATCGTATTCCAGTATACGACGTCGTCGACCAGCCTGCAGAAGAAGCTCGGCGTCGCCGGCTGACGCCCCACTCCTACTCCACGAGAATCGACCTTACCATCTGGCCAGAGCTAACCCGGCAGCCGGCCGTTCTCGATGCGCTCCATGCGATAGCGCAGCAGACGCAGGATACGGCTTTCGAAATTGATTGTCTCGACGCGATCGAATTGCATCTGGGCCCGGTCGTGCTTGGCGAGAATAGCGGCGGCAATCTCCGCTGCCTTGGCCTTGGCCTCCTGGCAAGTCTTCTGCGGATAGGTCCCCTTCAGCGCATCCTCGAGGTCGCGGGCATGGTTCTTGGCGATCTCGACATGGCGGTCCTCATGGCGCTTGATGTCGGCGGACAATGTGTCCCAAAACAGCCTTACGCCCGCGTCGGCCTTGCGCGAGCGGCGCCACTCGGGAAGGATCACCTTGACTTTGAGGGTGACGTTGGCGTCAGCAATCGCGCAGGAATTCGATTTTTCTGCATAGCTGACGCGGGTGGTGAACGCCATCTGCGTGGCGCCTGGATGTCGCATCCCGGTGCTTTTCACCTGAGGTCCAAGTTTCGTAAGCTGGGATCCGATATCCTCGAGCGTTCTGCCGCCGATGCTGAAATAGCTATATGTCTTTACCAAACTCGCCGTGCCCGCCGGCAAGGCAGAAAAAGCGAGCATCAGGGCGCAAAGCAGTGATCGTTTCATCATGTTGCCTCTTTGCCCACCATGCGCTACGGCCGCTGCCGGCGCAACGGAATTGATCTTTGGCGGATCACACATGGTTGATGGACAATGACGACACGGCGATGGCAACTGGCGCATGGGCGTCATCTCGACCTTGGCGGCAAAGCGGTGATCGTCGGTATCCTCAATGTCACGCCGGACAGTTTTTCCGACGGGGGACTGTTCGTTGCGCCCGAACAGGCGATGGCCCAGGCCCGCCGGATGGTGGAAGAGGGGGCCTCCGTCATTGACGTCGGTGGAGAATCGACACGCCCCGGCGCATTTCCGGTAGCCGTCGAGGAAGAGCAGGCCCGCGTGCTGCCTGTCATCGAGGCGCTCGCCAGGCTTGGTAAGGCGCTGATTTCGGTCGACACCTATCGCGAGGACACCGCCCGGCTTGCCGTCGCCGCCGGCGCCCATATCGTCAACGATGTCTGGGGCCTGCAGCGCGAACCGGGCGTCGCGCGGGTCGCTGCCGAGACCGGCGCCGGGCTGGTCATCATGCACACCGGACGTGACAGGCAAAAACTGCCCGACGTGATCGAGGATCAGTTTTCCTTCCTCGGGAAGTCACTGGAAATCGCCCGGCAAAGCGGCGTTGCCGACGACCAAATCGTGCTCGATCCGGGCTTTGGCTTCGCCAAGGAAACAGCGGAGGAAAATCTCGACCTGATGGCACGGTTTTCCGAACTTGATGCCTTGGGCTTTCCGCTGATGGCGGGTACATCGCGAAAGCGCTTCATCGGCGCCGTCACCGGCCGCGACGCCTCGGCCAGGGGGGCCGGAACAGCGGCGACGAGCGTTATCCTGAGACTCAAGGGCGCGCAGCTTTTTCGCGTCCACGATGTCGCAATCAATGTGGATGCGCTGGCGCTTGCGGATGCTATGCTGGCCCGTGAAACCACCGCATAGGCTCGAAAATCAAAACCGATTTTCGGAAAGCAGGATGCGTAGATTGAAAGCGTTAGAGCGTAGTTTTTGCGTCCAAGTGGATGCACGTCGCTCTAATCGAGCGGGACGCTGAGCGATGTATGTCATCCGCATGAAGAACTGCGCCTTCTTCGCCCGGCACGGCGTGCTGGATGAGGAGGAGACGCTCGGCCAGCGTTTCTATGTCGACGCTGCGCTCTCCGTCGAACCCGGCCGCGCGCTGGTCGATGATTCCATCGAGGATACCGTCCACTATGGTATCGCCTTCGGAGTGATCGAAAAGATCATAACCGGCGAGAGGCGTTTTCTGATAGAGGCGCTGGCGCTGGAGGTGGCCCGGGCGCTGACGGCCCGGTTTCCTCAGATCAAAAAGGCCGAGATCACTGTGCGCAAGCCGAACGCGCCAGTGCCCGGTGTGCTCGATCATGTCGAGGTGACCGTTGTCTGGCCAGAATAACACGGTTTACCTCAGCCTTGGCGGCAATCTCGGCGACCCGGCAAGGTCGATGGGCGCTGCGCTGCGTATGCTGGACGCTGACGAGAACGCGCGCGTCGTTGTCGTCTCCTCGCTTTACCGCACGCCGCCTTGGGGCAAGCTCGACCAGCCGGATTTTCTCAATGCGGCTGCCGAAATTTCGACTGTGCTCGCACCACACGCATTGCTCGATCTCTGTCTCGACGTCGAGCGCAGACTGAAGCGGGTGCGCGAGGAGCGCTGGGGTCCACGGCTGATCGACATCGACATTTTGGTGTTCGGCGATCGGATTATCCACGAAACCGGGCTGGAAGTGCCGCATCCGCGCATGCTGGAGCGCGCTTTCGTTCTGGCGCCGCTGGCCGAGATCGCGCCTGACCTCACCGTCGACGGCAGAAGCGTGGCGGAGCGGCTTGCCGCTCTCGACAGCGCCGGCATCGAGCGACTGCCGTCCGGCCGGGATTGGTGGCTGACCTAAAGCATCGGACCAAAACCTCTAACCAGTTTTGGCTGCGATGCACTGAGCTCAGCCGGAAAATCCGCCCCCGTCGAGGAACACCTGTTCCTCCGGCGTCGTCTCGCGGCCAAGCATCCTGTTTCGATGCGGAAAGCGGCCGAAGCGCTGAATGATCTCCAGGTGCTCGACCGCATATTTCAGATAGGATTGGGCTTTGGCGGTAAAAAGGTCCATCGATTTGAGCTGGTCGGCGAGATGCTCCGAATGCTCATACGGCAAATAGAGGAAGGCGCGCAGGTCTTCGTCGAGCGCCAGATCCTGGCCGGCGGCGGTCGCCTTTTCGGCAAAATGCCTCGCCAGCGGGTCGGTTGCATACATATGGCCGGTGCCGCGAAAGCAGTTTCGCGGGAACTGGTCGAGCAGGATCATCAGTGCCAGTGAGCCTTCGGCATGCTCCGACCAGTCATCGCATTCACGCCGTGCGGCAGCGTAGTGCAGGTCGAGAAACCGGTTGCGGAACTCCACGTCGAAGGCGTCACTCTTCTCGAACCACGCATCTTTCCCGGCGTCACGCCAGAATTTGGTGACGGAGAGCGCACGTTCGTCCAGTTCGGTCATCTGTTTGCTCCAGGTATTTAGTCTGCAGGCTCGGATTTGTGCAGAACGCCGGCGGTTTCTTCATTGAGCGCCTGACCGGCGCGGCGCGGCTGGCTGAGCGGTGTCGGAATGGGCGTGCCGATATTGCCCTTGAGGAAGCGCGCTCCGGCGCGAACGCCTTCGGCGAGCTGCAACTCGAAACGGGCAGCATCGCGGTGGCGGACATCCTCGATCACCTCGGCGACTTCCTCCGGGTCGACGCCCAGCGCTTCCAGCGTGGAGCCGCCGAAGACAAGCGCCGATTCGAAGGTTTCGCGAATCTGGAAATCGACGTCGGCACGTATCAACTGCAGTGCGGTTCCGCGGTCGAAAGCCCGTGCAAGCACGGTCAGCAGGGGAAACTCCGCCTTGACGAGCCGTGCGATGCGGACGGCGACATCGGGCTTGTCGACGCAGATCAACACGGCGCGCGCGCGGCCGGCACCTGCGGCACGCAGAATGTCCAGCCGCGTGCCGTCGCCATAATAGACCTTGAAACCGAAATCGGCCGCCGCCTGGATCATCTCGACCTCATTGTCGATGATCGACACATCGATCCCGCGCAACAGCAGCGGCTGGCTGGCGATCTGGCCGAAGCGGCCGAAGCCGATGATCAGCACGCTGCCGGTAAGGCCATCGGCGACGTCGACGCCTTCGAGCGACTGCTCGTCGCGCGGCGTCAGATACCGCAATGCCAGAATGGCCAGCGGTGTCAGCACCATGGAGATGATGACGATCGCCGTCAGGGTCGCGTTAGCCTGGCTGTCGATGATGCCGACCGCCGTGGCTGCGGAATAGAGAACGAAGGCGAATTCGCCGCCTTGCGCCATGAAGACGGCGCGCTCGAGCGCTTCCCGGTGACCGGTCTTGAGGATGCGGGCGACGAGATAGATGCCGATCGCTTTTATCGCCATGTAGGCAACGACGTAGATGGCGACAAGCCGCCAGTTCTCGATGACCACATGCAGGTCGAGCGACATGCCGACAGCGAGGAAGAACAGCCCGAGCAGCACACCGCGGAATGGTTCGACATCGGCCTCCAGCTGATGGCGGAAGGTGGATTCGGACAAAAGCACGCCGGCCAGGAAGGCGCCCATCGCCATCGACAGGCCGCTGAGCTGCATGGCAAGCGCCGACCCCAGAACGACCAGAAGGGCGGCTGCGGTCATCACTTCGCGGGCGCGGGCGTCCGCCAGGATGCGGAAGAACGGATTGAGCAGGTAACGCCCAGCCAGCACCAACCCGACGATGGCGGCAAGGCCGATGCCCACCTCCGTCAGCCGCTGCGTCAAGCTCATATCGGCGCCGCCCGGCGCCAGGAAGGCGATCAGGGCCAGCAACGGCACGATCGCCAGGTCCTCGAGCAGCAGGATGGAGACGATGCGCTGGCCTTTGGGCGCAGCGATCTCACCACGTTCCTCCAGAAGCTGCATGACGATGGCTGTCGAGGTCAGCACGAAGCCGGCGCCGGCGACGAAGGATTGCGAGATCGGAAAACCTCCCGCCAGTCCGACGCCGGTCAGCAACAGCGCGCACACGCCGACCTGCAATGCCCCAAGGCCAAAGATCTCTCGCCTGAGGCCCCACAGCCGCGACGGTTGCATCTCCAGCCCGATGATGAACAGGAACATGACGACGCCGAGCTCGGCGACGTGAAGAATGGCTTCCGATTCGGAAAAGATGCCGATGCCGAACGGGCCGATGACCACGCCGGCCGCCAGATAGCCGAGGATGGAGCCAAGCCCCATGCGCTTGAAGATCGGCACGGCGACAACACCTGCGGCGAGCAGCGCCACCACGTGGATCAGATCGCTGCCCGCTGCCTCTGCTGCCATGCCTGCCGTTCCGTTCTCTCTAACGACCGCTGCACGTGCTGCGGCATCGAGCGGCCAAGATAGGGGCTTCGGCTGAGATCGAACAGTCCGAATCCGGAAACTGGTGCGGCAGTGTTGCAGGCGCGCTCCACAACTTTATGCACCCGCTGCGTTGCGTGTTGCAGCAATCGGGCGCTAAGGGCGCGCGGCTTTGGCCGTGAAGGGCGGAGGACGATCAAGTCCGCCGCCTTTTTTTGAGGGAGACGACTAACATGAAGATTTTTTTGCTTGTTGCCGTTGGCATCGCGGCACTTGCCGGATCGGCCTGCTCGAACGCGCCGGCCTGCACGACTGAAATGCTGACCAAGAAGGCTCAGGACATGACTGCAGCCCTTCAGGAGGCGATTACCAAGGATCCGGCCAAGGCGGCCGATCTCACCGCCAAGGTTCAGGCGGTCACAACTAAGTATCAGGGCGATACGACCGCGGACGAGGCCTGCAAGGCGTATGACGAGCTGACTGCCGCCATCAAGGCCTGAGAATCGATTTGAGTTTCGCAAAAGAAGCGGTGGCCGTGGCTGCCGCTTTTTTTATAGCGCCGCGCCGCACGTCCTGTCGGACGGGCAGATAATCGCTCAGTTCGGCGCGATGGAGCCGACTTCGACCGTATCGACGCGCTTCAGCTTCATGCCGATGACCGGCACCAATTGCTGGTCGACGCGCACCGCAACCGTCACCGTCATCGAATTGTCGTTGGGGACAAGGGCCTGCATGACGCCGCGCAACTGGTTGCGGTTGATGGTGAAAACCACCTTGTTGGCGCTGACCACGTTGCCGCCGATAATGTCGAGGCCGGAACCGGCGGCACCGCCCATGAAGCTGCCTTTGTAGCCCTCGCGGCCCTTGTGCTGGATCGTCGCCGACATCTGCTGGGTGAACATGCCGACCCGGCAACCGCCGTCGAGCGACATGCCGATCTTGCCGTCAGGTGTCGAGCCGGTGAAATTACAGGTGAATTTCGTGCCCTTGTATTTGCCGGCGACGATTTCCCCCGGGCCGACCCATTCGCCTTCCACCGATTGAAAGAACTTCTTGTCCCGTTCCGCTGCAAACGTCTTTTCGGCCATGCCGGCAATTGTTGAAACCACGACCGCCATGGGCAGGACGCTAGACAAGATCACGCTTTTCATCGACGACACCCGGCAACAAAGAGTCTGGTTTGGAACCCGTCCGACCATGAACAAGATTGGTTAATGCTTCGTCACCGCTAGCGCATGGCCCCGAAAATCGGAAGCGATTTGCGCTGGGATCATGCGCTAAATCAAAGGGCTACAGCGTCCTTTGCGAGCCACCAGGATGTGCGGTGCTGTAGGACGGTTGTCACGTGTCGGAAGCGGATGTTTCCTTCTGCTTTTTGGTTGCAAAAGATGTCAGCGCGGACAGGAAATCGCCCATGCCGGGCCGCCTCGCGGCGCTAAAGGGCAGAGGCCTTGCGGTCTCCATCGCAGCAATGCCGATGCGCGCCGTCATCATGCCGTTGACGACACCTTCGCCAAGCTTGGCCGAGAGCCGGGCGGCGAGGCCATGGCCGACGATCTGCTGCACGAAACTGTCGCCGACGGCGATCGAGCCGGTCACCGCCAAATGGGCGAGAACGCTGCGTGCCAGCCGGAAGAATCCCAGCGTGCCCGGCCGGCCGCCATAAAGCTCCGACAGGCGGCGGATCAGCCGGCCCGCTTCGAACACGACATAGGCGACGTCGACCAGAGCGCGAGGGCTGACCGCCGTCACCAGCGACACGCGCTTTGCCGCTTCGAGGATCATCACCTTGGCGCGCGCATCGAGAGGGCCGAGGATTTCGGTCTCGGCCAGGCGCACCAGATTGCCACCGTCAATGATCTCGTCGCGCAGGTCAGCCAGCGCGCGTCTGCCGGCCGCGGTTTCGGGCTTGGCCGCGACGAAGGCCGAGAGTTCGTCGACCACGGCGCGAGCGGCCTTCGGATCGTCGCGGGCAATGGCGTCGAGTGCCCGCTTCTGCAGTTTTTCGACCTCGGCGAGGCGGGTGATCGCCAGGAACTCGCGGACGAGGATGATCAGAAGCGCCAGCAGCGCGATCACGGCCATCCCGGCAGCCAGCCAGCCCAGCCATTCGGCACGCGCGAACAGATCGCGAATCAGCTGGTCGGTCCAAAGGCCGAGGGCCAGCGAAACCAGAACGCCCAATGCGCCAAACAACAAGCCACCGAGCATCGAACGCTTACGCGGCGCGGTCGCCGGCGGCGGTTCGGCGGCGATAATATCTGGCTCGTCGAAAACGTCGATTTCCGCCGGAGTGACGACGGCAAGATCAGCCTTCACGGTGCGCGGCTTTCTGGCCGATGGAGCGTCAGGCTGGCGCAAGGCTGCCCTTTCTTTTGGCGGGGCTTCCGGCTCGATGCGAAATGCCGCCGGCTTGCGGGGCGCGGTCATGCCAGATGATCTCCGATCAGGAACTGCAGGGCGCGGTCGAGCCTGATATGCGGCAGCGACAGCGTGACGCCTTCAGCCGTGCTTTCGAGCTTTGGCGGGCGAAAGCGCACGAAGCGTATCGCCGGGTCCTCATTGCTTTGCCGATGGCCCGGGTTCTGCCGATGGTCTGGTCCAGAGACATCGAACACTGCATCAATTTTCTCCGGTAAATCACCGGGAAATATAGCTGTTTCGGTTCTTCCATCGAATGTTTCGCCGTTGATCTTTTCACCTTTCAACGGTGTGCCAATGATGACCGGCAGCGTCTCACGGCCTTGCTTGACCGTGCCTTCGCGGGTCGCGCGCACCGCCGCCAGGGCGACCACGTCGACATCGGCGCCGGTGAAATTTGCTCGCGCCACCGCACGGTCGGCAAGCCGCCGCACGATCGCCTGCAGCCGATCGTGGCTTTCGTGATGCAGATGGTCCGCCTTCGTCGCCGCCACCAATATGCGGTCGATCCGCCTTGAAAAAAAGTCAGTCAGGAAATTGCCGCGGCCGGGGCGGAAACAGGCGAGGATTTCGGTCACCGCACGTTCGAGATCGGCCATCGCGCCGGGGCCTGCGTTCAAGGCCTGCAGGGCGTCTATCACCACGATCTGACGGTCGAGGCGCGTGATGTGCTCCCGGAAGAACGGCTTTACGACATATGTCTTGTAGGCCTCGTAGCGCCGCTCCATCATCGCCTGAAGCGACCCGGAACGCGCCCGCCGCTCACTCAGGCCCGGCAAGGGCGCGAAGGTCAGCGCCGGCGAGCCCTCAAGATCGCCGGGCATCAGGAAACGGCCGGGCGGCAGGGTCGAAAGCGCCCGCTCGTCGAGCTTGCATGCCTTGAGGTAAGCGGCGAAGCTCTCGGCGAGGCGTCGCGCCGTCATCTCGTCGGCGTCCGCATTCAGGTCGACTGCGGCGGAGAGCGAGCGCCATTCCTGCGAAAGGTCGGCGCGCACCGGCAGCACGGCCATCTCGAATGCTTCGCGCGAGAAATCAGCGTAGGATTTACCGAGCAACGGTAGGTCCAGCAGCCATTCGCCGGGATAGTCGACGATATCGACCGACAATCTGCCTGATGAAAACATGCGGCTCCAGGCGGAGGCCGATTCATATTCGATGGTGAGCCTCAGCTCGGAAATGGCACGTGTCGAATCCGGCCACAGGCGATCGTTGACCAAAGCCGCTACGTGATCCTCGTACTGGAATCGCGGTACGGCGTCATCCGGTTGCTCTTCGAGGAAGGCACGGGCGATGCGTCCCGATTTCTGCGCCGAGAACAGCGGCAAGCGCCCGCCATGGATCAGATTGTGGACAAAGGCTGAGATGAACACCGTCTTGCCCGCGCGGGAAAGACCAGTGACACCCAGTCGCAGCGATGGCGAAAAAAGCCCGGTAGCGCGCCCCGACAGCGTATCCAGGGCAATCTTCGCCTCGTCGGTGAAAGTGGTCAGCGATGATGCCAAAATGCGGTCTCTCGGGCTTCGGTACGATCCGATATAGACGCTGCTGCCTAGGTTTGAAATGGCGTCAGAGATCGGCCGGCGTCACGAAGGCTTCGAGATAGCCGGTGCCTTGCGCGGCGTTGGCAAGACTGGCCGGAAAGCGGACGACGGCAAGGCCGGAAGTCGGGAAGCCGTGATTCAGCATCCCCCTGGCAGACTCGTCGCCGTCGCCCGAAAGCGCGATAGTGAGATCTTCCGTCATCGGATTGTGGCCAATGACGAGCAGCGAGCTTGGCCCGCCATTGCTGCGGATGAGGTTGAGATAGCCGGCGGCGTCCTCGCTGTAGAGCGTATCGAGGAACAGGACCCGGCCTGTATCGGTATGGCCGGCCAGACCTTCCAGGGTCTGGCGCGCTCGCTTTGCGTTGGAGCAAAGGGTGAGGTCCGGAATGTAGCTGCGGGCCCGCATGGCCGCACCCATCGTTTCGGCGTCGGCGATGCCGGATGCGTCGAGGGGACGATCGAAATCGCGCATGCCCGGCAGAGCCCACCCGGCCTTGGCATGCCTCAACAGATAAAGCTTGCTCACCGGCCCCTCGCTTGTGCCAAATACCGAAACTCGTCAAAAGGCGATGCGGGATTAGCCATGAGAAACGCCTTGCGCACAATGGCCGGCACCCTTCAAACCCAACGAATCATACGCGAATTCGGTCGCGCCCTTCATGCGAATGATGCGGCCCATAGCATTTTGCCCGACATTAACAATTGCGTGAAACTGTCGTCGATTGCGCTTGTGCAGTATTCGGTCCGCGAATATATAGGCGCCAAAATTGGGGCTGTTTGGGTGAGTCGAATGAACGACATCGTTACCGCCGATTACGTACCCTCCGAAGACGAGCCGTTCATGAACGAGCGGCAGAAATCCTACTTTCGCCTGAAGCTCGTCACCTGGAAGAACGACATACTGCGCGAAGCGCGCGAAACTCTCGAAATCCTGCAGCAGGAAAACGCCAACCACCCCGATCTCGCTGATCGCGCCTCTTCGGAAACCGACCGCGCCATCGAACTTCGCGCCCGTGATCGCCAGCGAAAACTCATTTCAAAGATCGATTCCGCGCTTCAGCGCATTGATGAAGGCACTTACGGTTATTGTGAGGAGACCGGCGAGCCCATCGCGCTGAAGCGGCTCGATGCGCGTCCGATCGCGACCTTGTCGATCGAGGCGCAGGAGCGCCACGAGCGCCGCGAGAAGGTCTACCGCGACGACTGAAGCACAGGCGAATCGCCTAAAAAGCAGCAATAGCGAATTTTGTCATGGCCGGTCTCCGGCCATTTTTTGTTGCCTGTTCGCTGGCCCGGTTTCTGGCCGGTTATCTTTTCTGGCTGGAAAGCTCGCCGAGAAGCTTCGTCATCTCGTCATCGAGAGACGACGGCGCCTTTGCCGCCGGCTTGCTCTCCGGCGCGGGCTGCGGGACATCAAACGAGACCTCGAGCTCCCTCATCAGCGTATCGTCAATGGAATCCTGCTTTGCCGGCGAATCCTGTCTTGCCGGCGATGGCGCGTGTCGAACGGCATTGGCGTAGGCGGGCAGCGGCGTGATGGTCGCCGATTGATGGCTTTGTACTGGCTTCGGCGTTGGCGCTGGTGCAGTCTGATGGGGCCGGACAGGCGTGGGGGCCGCGCTTACCGGCTGCGGAGGCGGTGCTTGCCTCATTGGCGCAGGAGCCGGTTGAGGCGCGCGCGGCCGCGGTGCCGGCTGATGGCCGCCGCCATCTCCGGTCAGTGCAGGACGGCGCAGCGCCGACAGCCGGATGTCGCGTTCGACGACGACATCGGTCGGGCCTCCGATCAGCAGCAGGTGCTCGATGTCGTCGCGGCGCACCAGCACCAACCGGCGGTGGCTGTCGACAGCGGTGGCGTCCATGACGGCCAGGCGCGTCTTGCGGTTCCTGCCGCCGGCAACGAATGTTCCGAAGGTCAGATTGCGGACCAGCTTTATGATAAGGAGAATGATGACCAAAAGGACAAGCGCGACAAACGTCCACAGGATTGCCGCGGCATAACCAGGACCCGCCACACTATCCAGCCACTGCAGCATTGGTGCCCCCAATATCGGCTTTCGATGAAGACGCGACACTAGACTGTTGCGGCACGCCACTGCAAGTCGCCTTTCGCGCCTCTTGAACAGCTTGAAACACCAATGTGGTGGATTTGAAGTCCCTACGAATTGAGGGCGTCAGCGTTCCGGAATTTCAAATCCACCACACTGGATTTTCAGCACGTTGCTGGTGTGGTGAATTCGAAATTCGCTCCCCGCAGCACCCAGGGTAATGCGAATTTCGGATTCACCACACCAGGCGCCGAACGGGCGTCATTTTTAGCGGACATTTGCCGCCAGGCCTTTTCCGGACCCTGAGAATGTGATTCAACCGGGCAGGGGCAAGTACCGGATTTCACGAGCAGGGGGCACATGGCCAAGGAAGCGCGCGGCGATTTCTATCCGGTACCGATCGTCGACCAGAATACGCGACCGGGTGCGGTCACCCGGCTCATCGTCTTTATCGTCGTCCTGACTGGCGCCGCGATCGTCTTCGGCCTTTTCCGCGAACGTCTTGGCGACCCATTCCTGCTTGGAATGCTTGGTGTGCTGGCGATGATCGGTGTCGGCTTCCTGTTCGCCACCGCCATCGGCTTCGTGCAGATCACACCGCGCTCGACGAGTGACGAGCTGTCGAAAGCCTTCGTCGATTCGATGTCGCAGGGTCTTCTGGTCACCGACACCAAGGGTCGTGTCGTCTACGCCAACCGGTCCTATGCCGACATGACGGGCGCGGCGTCCGCGGCGGATCTCAAGACGGTCGAAGGTTTGCTGTCCGACGTTCCCGAGGCCTCGGTGACCATATACCGGCTCGCCTCCGGCCTGCGCGACGGCCAGCCCGGCGACGGGGAGTTTCGGCTTGCGCAATCCATTCGACCCGGCGCCGAGCCGGGCGCGCGCTGGTATCGTGCCCGCGCCCGCGCCTTCAGCGTCCCGGGCCAGCGGCTGCCCTTGCTCGCCTGGGAACTCGCCGACATCTCGGAAGAACGGGCCGAGCAGGAGCGGTTCTTCCTCGATCTGCAGGAGGCCATCGATCATCTCGACCATGCGCCGGCCGGCTTCTTTTCGGCCGATCAGGAAGGCCGCGTCACCTACATCAACGCCACGCTTGCGGAGTGGCTGGGCATCGACCTGACGAGCTTCACGCCTGGCGCCGTCACGCTTCCGGAGATCGTCGCCGGCGACGGCATGGCGCTGGTCCGCTCGGTCAAGGCCGATCCCGGCACCACGCGCAATGCGGTCATCGATCTCGATCTGACGACAGTGAAGGGCGAGGCGCTGCCCGTGCGTTTCATGCATAGGGTCTCGGCCAGCCGCGAGGGCGTCAACGGTCCGACGCGCACCATAGTGCTCAACCGGACGCAAGGCGAGGACGCTTCCGCCGACCTTCGCGCCTCAGAGATCCGCTTCACCCGCTTTTTTAATTCGACGCCGATGGCAATAGCAGCTGTCGACAACAGCGGGCGCATCTTGCGCACTAACGCGCCTTTCCTGTCGCTGTTTTCCTCCGTCGTCGACGGGGACGCGGTCGATCGGCGCGTGCGGCTGGACACGGTGATCCATGAGCGCGACCGGCCCGCCTTTGCCGCGGCGTTCGAAAAAGCGCGACAAAGGCAGGCTGACATCGAACCGATCGATACGCTGCTGCCCGGCAATGAGGAACGGCACATGCGCTTCTACGTCAACGCGGTCGCCGACGGCACCGGCGAGGGCGCCGAAGAATCGGCCATCGTCTACGCCGTCGAGACCACCGAGCAAAAGGCGCTCGAGGGCCAGATGGCTCAAAGCCAGAAGATGCAGGCGGTCGGCCAGCTTGCCGGCGGCATCGCACACGACTTCAACAATGTGCTGACCGCCATCATCATGGCGTCGGACCTTTTGTTGACCAATCATCGCCCGTCGGACCCGTCCTTCCCGGACATCATGAACATCAAGCAGAACGCCAACCGGGCGGCGTCGCTGGTGCGGCAGCTTCTGGCCTTCTCGCGCAAGCAGACGCTGCGGCCGGAGGTGCTCAACCTGACCGACGTGCTAGCCGATCTGCGGATGCTGCTGGCCCGTCTGGTCGGCAACGACATAAAGCTGAAGGTCGATCATGGTCGCGATCTGTGGCCGGTGAAGGTCGACATCGGGCAGTTCGAGCAGGTGGTGGTCAATCTGGCGGTTAATGCGCGCGATGCGATGCCGAACGGCGGCGACCTCACCGTGCGCACCCGGAATGTGACCACAGAGGAGAGCAAGAGCATTCCCTACCGCGAACTTGCGCCGGCCGACTATGTGGTGGTCGAAGTCGAAGACACCGGCAGCGGCATCGCCCCCGAAGTACTCAAGAAGATTTTCGAACCCTTCTTCACCACCAAGGAGGTCGGCAAGGGCACTGGCCTCGGCCTGTCGATGGTCTATGGCATCATCAAGCAGACAGGCGGCTTCATCTTCTGCGAATCCGAGGTCGGCAAGGGATCGGTGTTCCGCATCTTCCTGCCGCGCTACATTGCAGAGGCGAGAGCGGGGGGCGAACCCGGCGAGGCGCCGGCTGCACCGGCAAAGATCGCCGACGCAGCCAAGGATCTGTCGGGTTCGGCCACGGTGCTGCTCGTCGAGGACGAAGATGCCGTGCGGATGGGCGGCATGCGGGCCCTGACGTCGCGCGGCTATACCGTCCACGAAGCGTCCTCAGGCGTCGAGGCGCTGGAAGTCTTCGAGGCGCTCGGCGGCAAGGTCGACATTGTCGTTTCCGATGTGGTGATGCCTGAGATGGATGGGCCGACGCTGCTTGGCGAATTGCGCAAGCGGCAGCCGGACATCAAATTCGTCTTCGTTTCCGGCTACGCGGAGGATGCGTTCGCTAAAAACCTGCCGGCAGACGCGCATTTCGGTTTCCTGCCGAAGCCGTTTTCGCTCAAGCAACTGGCCACAATCGTCAAGGATGTGCTGGAATCTTAGGGATTACTAATTCTCGCACTTGCGAAATGGCGTGAGACTGCCATGATTATGGGCGAAACGGGCGGCGGGTTTTGGGGGAGCATGCCGTGACGCCGCACAACGAGGCAGGCAAGGGTGATTATGCCGCAACAGTGCTGTTGCCGGGCGACCCGCAGCGTGCCGAATGGATGGCGGAAACCTTTCTGGAGGCGCCGCGCTGCGTCAACCGTCGAAGGGAAGCCCTCGGTTTTACCGGCTTGTTTCGCGGCAAACCCGTCAGCATCCAGTCCACCGGCATCGGCGTCTCGTCATTCCTGATCTACGCGCATGAATTGCTGGATTTCCACGGCGTGAGGACACTGATCCGCACCGGTACCTGTGGTGCCCTAACTGCCGCGGTTAAACTGCGCAGCCTGGTGATCTCGCAGTCGGTGCGCGGTGAAAGTGCCGAGAGCGGCCAGGTTTTTGGGCTCTATGGTGCTGATGCCGGCCCCGATCCGGCGCTAGTTTCCCGAGCCTTGGCCCGAGCTGCCGGAATCGGCATCGAACATCAGGCTGGGCTGACCATCTGCAGCGATATATTCTATCATCCTCAGGGGCGCGATCGCTTCGCCGAAGCGCAGGCCCACGGCGCGCTGGCCGTGGATATGGAGACCAGTGCGCTCTATCGCATCGCGGCGCATTTCGGCGCCCGGGCGCTGTCGATCCTGACTGTCGTCGACAATGTGGTGACCGGCGAGCAAACCGATTATTCCGAACGCCAGGCGCTTTTCACCGACATGACCCGCCTGGCACTCGATGTTGCGAGCGAAAGTTAAGCGGCTTGCCGCTTCGGGGCCGTGTGTTCTTCGATGCCCGGCCGGTGGCCGCGCAGATAGAGGGCACAGGTCGTGCGCAACATCGAGGCGAAGTTCGGAATCTGGCCATTGATCTCTATGGCCTCGTCATAAAGCTTCGAGATGAACTTCGGCGTCGTTAAACCTTGGCTGTCGGCGATCTCGTCGAGCAATGCCCAGAACGTCGCCTCGAGCTGGATGCTCGTCGAGTGCCCATCGATGCGGATCGATCGATTGATCTGCCGGTAGCCCTCCGGATCCTGCCCGGCAAAAACCCTGCACATCGTTACCTCCCGTTCTTAGTGGTCTTGGCCATTCTTGTTGATTTTAGGCGCAATCTGCAGCGATTCGCGCCTTTGAGCAGTGCCTATTGCGGCCAATTATCTTCAGCCGGAAAGCGGAAAACAGCAATCGGACTTTCGTCCTTAGGCGGTTTGCCACCCCATCGTTAGCTTAGCGCGTGGTAATCGGCTGCCACCACCTTTGCCGCAACCCGCGCATAATCACGCCGACGCGCACAAGGCGCTGCTGCGACGGAGTGTCATTTGGCGAAGACGATCCACACCATGATCAGGGTTCTGGACGAGGCCCGGTCCATCGACTTCTACCGGAAAGCCTTTGGGCTGGACGTCGCTGAACGGCTCGATTTCGAAACCTTCACGCTCGTCTATCTGAGCAATGTCGAGGCGGGGTTCGAAGTCGAGCTCACCGTCAACAAGGGCCGCCAGGAGCCTTATGCGCTCGGCGACGGCTACGGCCATCTCGCGGTTTCGGTCGCCGATCTGGACAGCGAACATGACCGGCTCGGCGCGCTTGGCTTGAGCCCGAAGAAGATCGTCGAGTTCAACCGCGACGGAGCGCTGCTCGCGCGGTTCTTCTTCATAGAGGATCCCGACGGCTACAAGATCGAGGTTCTGCAGCGTCAGGGCCGGTTCAAATAGGAGACATTACGGCCGCGCCGGCCAGCGGGCGCCAGCCAAGGCACCTTCGGGTGCGCACAGCAAGCAAAGGGAGGAACAAATGGTCACGATTTATGAGAGAAAGCCGGCCCATGCAAGGGAGCCCGGGCTATCGCGCCGTGAGCTTCTGAAGCGCGGCGGTGTCGGCGCGTTGCTGGTCATTTCGGGCAGTGCCGTCATCAGCCCGGAACATGCCTGGGGTCTCGAAACATCCGCGCTCAAGCCCGAAACCATGGCGACCCTGATCCAGATGGCGCGCGACATCTACCCGCACGACCAAGTGCCTGACAAATATTACGCAATCGCCGTCAAGGCCCATGACGAGCAGGCCGGCAAAGACCCAGCCCATAAGGACCTCATCGAAAATGGCATCGCCGAACTCGACTCGAAGTCGGGTAAGGGTGGCTACACCAGCCTCGGCTGGGAGGAGCAGCGCGTTGCCGTGCTAAGAGAGATCGAGGACACGCCGTTCTTCCAGGCAGTCCGTGGCGGGCTTGTCGTCGGTCTCTACAACCAGAAAGAGGTCTGGCCGAACTTCGGCTACGAGGGCGAGTCCTACTCCAAGGGCGGCTACATGGCGCGCGGGTTCGACGACATCGAGTGGCTCTGAGCCCCCGTCGTCCCAAACCGCACACAATAGACATCATGGGAGGAAACCATGGCAGCACCATTTGATCTCACGAACGACGGCGTGGTTGTCATCATCGGCTCCGGCGCCGGCGGCGGCACGCTCGGCAACGAACTCGCCCAGAAAGGCATCAATGTCGTCATCCTGGAGGCGGGCGCACGGCACGAATACGAGGATTTCATCAACGACGAGTGGGATTCATTCGCCCAGCTCGCCTGGACGGACAAGCGCACGACCTCGGGCGGCTGGCGGGTGGCGAAAGATTTTCCCAATCTGCCGGCATGGATCGTCAAGGCGGTCGGCGGCTCGACCACGCACTGGGCGGGCGCCTCGCTGCGCTTTCAGGAGCATGAATTCAGAACGCTTTCGACCTACGGAAAACTAAAAGGCGCGAACCTGCTCGATTGGCCGATCACGCTTGCCGAGCTGGAGCCCTACTACGCAAAGGCCGAAGATAAGCTGGGCGTGACGCTCACCAACAACATCCCAGGCCTTCCCGGCAACAACAACTTCAAGGTGATGAAGGCCGGCGCCGACAAGCTCGGCTACAAGGAGTGCCACACCGGCCGGATGGCAATCAATTCAGAGCCGCGCGACAACCGCAATGCCTGCCAGCAGACCGGCTTCTGCTTCCAGGGCTGTAAATGGGGCGCCAAATGGTCGACGCTCTACAGCGAAATTCCCAAGGGCGAGGCGACCGGCCATCTCGAGGTCAGGCCGAACGCCATGGCTATCAAGATCAACCACGATGGGTCAGGCAAGGTGACCGGCGTCGTCTATGCCGACAAGGACGGCAGACTGCAGGAACAGAAGGCCCGCATCGTCGCCGTGGCCGGAAACTCGATCGAGAGCCCGCGGCTGCTGCTCAATTCGGCATCGAGCCAGTTTCCCGACGGCCTTGCCAATTCGTCGGGGCAGGTCGGCAAGAACTACATGCGCCACACCACGGGCTCGGTCTACGGCATCTTCGACAAGCCGGTGCATATGTATCGCGGCACCACCATGGCCGGTATCATCCGCGATGAGGCCCGCAACGATCCTTCGCGCGGCTTCGTCGGCGGCTACGAGCTTGAGACGCTGTCGCTCGGCCTGCCGTTCATGGCCGCCTTCCTCGATCCCGGCGGCTGGGGGCGTTCCTTCACCACGGCGCTCGACCACTACGACCATATGGCCGGCATGTGGATCGTCGGCGAAGACATGCCGCGCGAGGAAAACCGCATCACGCTGCATGCCGATCTCAAGGACGAGCACGGCATGGCGGTGGCGGACGTCCATTTCGACGACCATGCCAACGACACGGCAATGCGAGACCACGCCTACAAGCAGGGCTCGGCGCTTTACGCAGCGGTGGGTGCGACCCGGACCTTCCCGACGCCACCCTATCCGTCGACCCACAATCTCGGCACCAACCGGATGAGCGAGAAGCCGGTCGGCGGCGTCGTCAACAAGCATGGCCAGGCGCACGACATCAAGAACCTGTTCGTGTCGGATGGCAGCCAGTTCACCACCGGCGGCGCGGAAAATCCGACATTGACGATCGTGTCGCTGGCGATCCGTCAGGCCGACTATATCGCTGAACAGATGTCGGCCAAGAGCATTTAGCGATACCCTCTCGACTGCCTGTTGGCGCGGAACCTCGCAAGGTTTCGCGCCTCTTCTTGTCGGCTGTTCAACGCTTCGTGCAGGTCGAGGCGGTGAAGGCGCCGTCAGGCTGCTTCATGATGATGTCGAAGGACGGGCTGGTTTGATCGTCCAGGATGGCTTGCGTGAGCGAGATCGAGTTGCCGCCGGTCGTATAGCCGCCCAACGGGCCCAACCATGTAATCTCGCCATTTGCATCCATCTGATAGTTGTAGCCCTGCCGGGCGGTTCCGAAGGTCACCGGACCGCTATAGACATTTCCCTTGATGGTGATGTCGCCAAGGCTGAGGAACATGCCTAGCAGATAGACTTCGCAATGATAGGTCCCGTCCGGCAATTTGCCGTGGGTGAAATCGGCGCGTGCACTGCCGGTGGCCGCAACCAGAAGCATGGTGCTGAAAATACGAGAAATCCTGGAGGTCATGACGTAGCTCTTTTGAAGATCGAACTTGCCCCATCTTCCTGCAGCGCTGCAACAGTTCGCCGTCTTTGATACGATGTTGCTCAAAATTCATGCATTAATTCGTGAGTGATCAAAACTTAGGCGAGAGCGGGGAAATTTTTCTCAATCAGAACACCTGCGGCGGCGCTTAACGTAGGCGGCTAGTATATTAACCCACTGATAGGGCAAAGAAATCTAAGCCCCTCAATTTTGCTCCCGCGGTTGGCACAGCTGTTGCATGGTCTGTTTGCGATGCGGTCAACCAGCTAGGGAGTTTGAAATATGAGGGGCAGTTTCTCGACAATAACAAAAATGTTTTCGGCAGGCGCGGTCACGGCCGGCTTGCTAATGAGTGTCCCGGCCAAGGCGGCTGACGACACGATCAAGGTGGGTATTCTCCACTCGCTGTCGGGGACCATGGCGATTTCGGAGACGACGCTGAAGGACGCCATGCTGATGCTCATCGAAGAGCAGAATGCAAAGGGCGGCCTGCTCGGCAAGAAGCTCGAAGCGGTCGTCGTCGATCCGGCTTCGAACTGGCCGCTGTTCGCCGAAAAGGCACGCGAGCTGATCTCCAAGGAGAAGGTCGCGGCGGTGTTCGGTTGCTGGACCTCGGTGTCGCGCAAATCGGTGCTGCCGGTGTTCAGCGAGCTCGACAACATCCTATTCTACCCCGTCCAGTACGAGGGCGAGGAGAGCGAGCGCAACGTGTTCTACACCGGTGCGGCGCCGAACCAGCAGGCTATTCCGGCCGTCGACTATCTGATGAGCGAGGACGGCGGGTCGGTGAAGCGCTGGGTGCTTGAAGGCACCGACTATGTCTATCCACGCACCACCAACAAAATCCTCGAAGCCTATCTGAAGGCCAAGGGCGTCGCTGCCGAAGACATCATGGTCAACTACACGCCGTTCGGCTTCTCCGATTGGCAGACCGAGGTCTCGGCGATCAAGAAGTTCGGCTCGGCCGGCAAGAAGACCGCCGTCGTCTCGACGGTCAATGGCGACGCCAACGTGCCGTTCTACAAGGAACTCGGCAACCAGGGCATCAAGGCCGAGGACATCCCGGTCATGGCCTTCTCGGTCGGCGAGGAAGAGCTTGCCGGTCTCGACACTGCGCCGCTCGTCGGCCATCTCGCCGCCTGGAACTATTTCCAGAGCATCGATACGCCCGAGAACGCGAAGTTCATTGCCGACTGGCACAAGCTCATCAAGAACGACAAGCGCACCACCAACGACCCGATGGAAGCCCACTATGTCGGCTTCAACATGTGGGTGAAGGCGGTTGAGAAGGCCGGCACCACCGACCCTGACAAAGTCATCGACGCGGTGATCGGCGTCTCGGTGCCGAACCTGACCGGTGGTTATTCGACCATGATGCCGAACCATCACATCACCAAGCCGGTACTGATCGGCGAAATCCAGGCCGATGGCCAGTTCGAGACCGTCTCGCAGACGCCTGGCCTGGTGATGGGTGACGAGTGGTCTGACTATCTGGCTGATTCGAAGGACCTGATCTCCGATTGGCGCGCGCCTCTGTCCTGCGGCAACTTCAATGTCGCCACCGGCAAGTGCGGCGGCAAGGGAACCAACTGATCCTCCCGGGTCTGACCTGTCGTGGAGTTCTCCACGACCCAGACCGCGACGCGTCCGGGCGAGCTCCTCCTCTCCTCCAGTCCGTCCGGACGCGAATTTCAACCCTTCAAGAGCCGCCAGAAATCGATGATCTTCACCCGCGCGATCGGCCTGACGATGCTGCTCCTCCTGGGGATGCTATCGCCGTCGAACGCTGCCGAAGCGGATCTGCGCGCCATCATCGCCAAATTTGCCACTGCCTCGAATTTTTCGGCCACCGAAGCTGTCGTGCGCGAGCTGGCGGCCACCGGCGATACTGCCGTCGAACGCCCGCTCGGCGCGCTTGCAGAGGGCGATCTCTACGTCCGCAAGGCCGATTCGCTGGTCTTCATCGGCAAGGAAGGTGGCGGCAGCGTTGAGCTGCTCGACCCGCTGAGCGGTGAAAAATCCGGCGACGCGGCCAAGCGCGAGATCACCAAGATCAAGGTCAACAATACGCTGCGCCGCGCCATCCGCGATGCTTTGGGCATGCTGACGCTCGGCGCAAAAGATCCGGCCGCGCGCATTGCCGCCGCCGACACCATGTTCAAGACGCCCGATGCGACAAACATCGAGCCACTCGATGCCGCAATCGCCAGCGAAACCGTGGCAAGCGTCAAAGCGCTGCTCGAACAGGCCCGCGCCGCATCCATTCTGGTGTCGGACAGGCCGGAGGCCGACAAGCTGGCGGCCATCGCCCTGATCGGCGCGCGCGGCGACCGCAACGCACTGTCCCTGCTCACCGCCGTCGAGGCCAATTCCGAAGGCGCGGTCAAGGACGCGGCGACGGCGGCGATCGCCAGCATCAAGTCGACGCTGACGCTGTGGGATGCGGGCCAGAACATCTGGTACGGCATTTCGCTTGGATCGGTGCTGCTGCTGGCGGCGATCGGCCTTGCCATCACCTTCGGCGTGATGGGTGTGATCAACATGGCGCATGGCGAAATGGTCATGCTCGGCGCCTACACGACCTTTGTCGTGCAGGAGGTGATCCGCAATTCCTTGCCCGGCCTGTTCGACTGGTCGCTGGTCATCGCGCTGCCGCTCGCCTTCTCGGTCGCGGCGCTCGTCGGCCTTGTCATCGAGCGGGGCGTCATCCGTTTCCTTTACGGCCGGCCGCTAGAGACGCTGCTGGCGACATGGGGCGTCTCGCTGATCCTGCAGCAGGCCGTGCGCAGCATCTTCGGGCCGACGAACCAGGAAGTCGGCAACCCGTCATGGATGTCCGGTTCGTTCGATATCGGCCAGCTTGCGGTTACCTGGAACCGGCTCTGGATACTGGTATTCGCGCTCTGCGTGTTCGTGGTGCTGCTTTATGTGATGAAGCGCACCCCCTGGGGCCTGCAGATGCGCGCCGTCACTGCCAATCGCCGCATGGCCGCGTCCATGGGAATCAGGACGCCATGGGTCGACGCGCTGACCTTTGCACTGGGGTCCGGAATTGCCGGCATCGCCGGTGTCGCGCTCAGCCAGATCGACAATGTCTCGCCCAATCTCGGCCGCGGCTACATCATCGACAGCTTCATGGTCGTCGTCTTCGGCGGCGTCGGCAATCTCTGGGGCACGCTGGTCGGCGCCTTCTCGCTCGGCATCGTCAACAAGTTTCTCGAACCCTATGCCGGGGCAGTCCTCGGCAAGATAGTCGTGCTGGTCCTCATCATCCTGTTCATTCAGAAACGCCCGCGCGGCCTTTTCGCGCTGAAGGGCAGGTCGGTGGAAGCATGATCACGGGACGCTTCTTCGCCGCCGGCGCCGACCGCCGCATCGCCATCACGATCTTCATCATTTTGGCGGTCGCCTTCATCGTTCCGCTGCTCAATCTTGCGGTCTCGCCGACAAGTGCGTTCTACGTGCCGTCCTATGTCGTCGCGCTCACCGGGAAATATCTCTGCTACGCGCTGCTCGCCTTGGCGCTCGATCTCGTCTGGGGCTATTGCGGCATCCTTTCGCTCGGCCACGGCGCCTTTTTCGCGCTCGGCGGCTATGCGATGGGCATGTATCTGATGCGCCAGATCGGTTCGCGCGGCGTCTACGGCAATCCGCTGCTGCCGGACTTCATGGTGTTCCTAAACTACAAGGAGCTGCCGTGGTTCTGGTTCGGTTTCGACCATTTCTGGTTTGCGGCGATCATGGTGCTTGCGGTGCCCGGCCTGCTTGCCTTCGTCTTTGGCTGGTTCGCCTTCCGCAGCCGCGTCACCGGCGTCTATCTGTCGATCATCACCCAGGCAATGACTTATGCGCTGCTGCTTGCGTTTTTCCGCAACGACATGGGCTTTGGCGGCAACAACGGCCTGACCGATTTCAAGGATATTCTCGGCTTCAACGTGCAGGCCGATGCGACTCGCTCGGCATTGTTCGCGGCCAGCGCCATAACACTGGCGCTCGCCGTCTTCGTTACCTGGGCAATCGTCGGTTCAAAATACGGCAAGCTGCTGATGGCTGTGCGCGACGCCGAGAGCCGCACGCGCTTTCTCGGCTGGCGCGCGGAGAACGTCAAACTGTTCGCCTTCACTGTGTCGGCTGTCATGGCCGGCATTGCCGGCGCGCTCTATGTGCCGCAGGTCGGCATCATCAATCCGGGCGAGTTCGAGCCGTCCAATTCGATCGAGGTCGTGGTATGGGCGGCGGTCGGCGGGCGCGGCACCATCGTCGGGCCGATCATCGGCGCGCTCGTGGTCAATGCCGGCAAATCCTGGTTCACCGGCGTGCTGCCGGAGTTCTGGCTGTTTGCGCTGGGTGGACTGTTTGTCGCCGTCACGCTGTTCCTGCCCAAGGGCATTGTCGGCATGTGGGATTCCTGGCGCGGCAACGCCAAGGCGCTGCGCGCAGCCTCGATCGCCGAGGAGGCCGGCACAGATCCTGACGTCCCGCCACCGCCGAAGATCGTTCGCTCGGCTGCGAGAACGCCGGGCGACTGGTCCGCGTCCGGCCCCGAACCGCAGCCGGCGGAGTGAGCGATGTCGAAGAGCAACACCATCCTCTATCTCGACGGCGTCTCAGTTTCCTTCGACGGCTTTCGCGCCATCAACAACCTGTCGCTGGTGCTCGACAAGGGCGAGATGCGGGCGATCATCGGTCCCAACGGCGCCGGCAAGACCACGATGATGGACATCGTCACCGGCAAGACGCGTCCCGACGCGGGCGAGGTTTACTTCGACGGGCAGGTCGACCTGACCAAATATGACGAGGCCGAGATCGCCATGATGGGCATCGGCAGGAAATTCCAGAAGCCGACCGTCTTCGAAAACCACACGATCGAGGAGAACCTGATGCTGGCGCTGAAGGGCCCACGCTCGATCTTCCCAGCGCTGTTCCATCGCCGCTCGGCCGCGGAGGCGCGGCAGATCGACTATATCCTCGGCATCACCCGGCTGGGGGACAAGCGCGATGAACTCGCCGCCAATCTCAGCCACGGCCAGAAGCAATGGCTCGAGATCGGCATGCTGCTGGCGCAGGATCCGAAGCTGCTGCTGGTCGACGAACCGGTTGCCGGCATGACCGACGCCGAGACCGAGGAGACCGCGCGGCTGCTCAAGGATATTGCGCGCGACCATTCGGTCATCGTCGTCGAGCATGACATGCATTTCGTGCGCGAGCTCGGCGTCAAGGTCACCTGCCTGCACGAAGGCTCGGTCCTGTCCGAAGGCTCGCTCGATTTCGTTTCGGCCGACGAGCGTGTCGTCGAAGTCTATCTGGGGAGATGATCATGGTCTGGCGCGTTCCGTTCCATCATTTCGACCTTTCGTTCTTCAGGCGTTGGAGAAGGCGCTGACCATGCTCGAAGTCTCCAACGCCACGCTGCACTACGGCGCCGCCCAGGCGCTGCGTGGCGTCTCGCTGAAGGCCGGCGCGGGCAAGATCACCTGCGTGCTCGGCCGCAACGGCGTCGGCAAAACCAGTTTGATGAGATCGATCGTCGGCCACCACCGGCTGACGAGCGGGAGCGTTGCCTTCGAGGGGAAGGCGCTCGACCGGAGCGCGGCGTATGACCGCGCCCGGTCGGGCATCGCATTCGTGCCGCAGGGCAGGGAGATCTTCCCGCTGCTCACCGTGCGGGAAAACCTCGAATCGGGCTTTGCGCCATTGAGGCGCGCCGACCGCAAGATTCCCGGCCATGTCTTCGAATTGTTCCCGGTGCTGAAGCAGATGCTCGCGCGCCGCGGCGGCGACCTTTCCGGCGGCCAGCAGCAGCAGCTTGCCATCGGCAGGGCACTGGTGATGCGGCCGAAACTGCTGGTGCTCGACGAGCCGACCGAAGGCATCCAGCCGTCGATCATCAAGGATATCAGCCGCGCCATTCGCTATCTGCGCGACCAGGCAGGCATCGCCGTGCTGCTGGTCGAACAGTATCTAGATTTCTGCCGGGAACTGGCGGACGAGGTCAACATCATGGACCGCGGCCAGATCGTCCACACGGGCCCGGCCGAGGATCTCGACCGCGCGGATGTCCGCAAGTTCCTGACTGTCTAAAGCCTCAGTGGCGAATCCCAAACCTCTAGGATTAGCTGAACCATCTCTCCCGTCGTCATCCTGGGGCGAAGCAAGAAGCGAAGCGACGCGGCGCAGACCCCAGGAATCCATGCCGTGACACCCGCCGAAGAGTGCAGGGGCGAAGAGAAAAAGCCGTTCTCCGGCGCCCCGCATCCTGGATTCTGCACCGTGGCGATCCTCTGAAGTCACGGCATTGATTCTTGTATCTTCACTCCGCTTCGCGTCGCTGCGCCCAAGGATGAAATAACGAAGGTTTACGAGATTTTCTTCAACGACACCGTTTGCAACTCTGGCGCGCCGAAGATTGCATGCTAGGCTTTACTTGGCCTTGTTGAGTCGGCCGCTTCCGTATCAGTTTTGTTGACAGATCAAGGTGAAGCGTGGACTCAGCCGGCACGTTCCGTGCAAGCAACCCCCTTTCTGCGATCTGATCGTTGTTCAACGCATTTGGGGCACTTGGGCCGGGGCAGCCGATGGAACGTTATGTCGAGGACTACCAGAAACGACGGCTCACCGAGCGCGTCGACATCATGACCGCCATCAACATTCTGAAATCGCAAGGATACGATCACGACGAGCTGATCGCAGAGATCACCAAGGTCTTCTACGTCGATCTCGATGCCTACAACGAGGTCGTGATGGCGGCGTGAGGGCTGACGGAAGGGGCGGTACGCTATCCCGCCAAGGGCTAGCTTGCGCGTCGGAAGGTCGAGGCCGCGACGCGGTTGCGACCGCCGCGCTTGGCGGCATAGAGCGCCTTGTCGGCGGCGCTGACCACTTTGTCGAAGCTCATGCCGTCCTTGCTGCCGAAGGCGTATCCGGCGCTGACCGTACATGTCAGGGGACGGGTTTCGGTCTCGATGACACGCGCGGCAAAGGCGGTGCGTATACGCTCGGCGGTGAACTCCACCGCTTCGGGCAGGGTCCGCTGCATAACCAGCGCGAACTCCTCTCCGCCCATGCGCGCGGCGACATCGGTGGGGCGAAGGTTCTCCACCAGTTCCTCGGCGAACACTCTCAGCACCTGATCGCCTGTGGCGTGGCCGAATTCGTCGTTGATGGCCTTGAAGCCGTCGAGGTCGAATACGACCACCGCCGTGAAGGCCCCGATCGGGGCGCCGCCATTGAGATCGAACAGGGCGCGCCGATTGAGCAGGCCAGTCAGCGGATCGGTTAGCGCAGCCAGACGATGATATCGGGCCAGACGGCCCTGGTTGAGTGCCAGTGAAAGAGCGCCGATGCCAGTCATGCTGGCGATGACGATTACGAGGCTCAGATCCTCGGCCCAGTTGCTCGGCGCATGTCCAAGGACAAGCTTCCCATCCCATGCAAGAGCCATGGCACACAGTACAAAGGAAATGCCGGTGGCCGAGTAGAGCACGGCGAGGCCGATGATCGGGACAGGGGCTTCAGCGCGCCCGATCCAGTATTGATAAGCCGTCGCAAATAGAAGCAGGGCGGCAAGAAGATTTTCGAACATGAAGCCGAGCCCGTCATAGCCGAGCGCCATCGGCGGCAACGCTAGGGCAAGCGAGATGCAACTGCCGAAAACCGTCAGCGGGATCGGCGACCGGCCGGACCTGAACTGGTAGGCGGCGCCCAGCATGGTCGAGAACCCAACCAGGAGCAGGGCGAACGTCGCGATGCCGAGGATGCGTCCGGGCGTCTCGATATAGTCCTCGTAGATAAAAACATCGCCGACGATCAACAACGCGCTGATCGACCATGTCAGCAGAAACTTTTCAGTTCGCGCGGTCAGCCAGATGCCGAACAACGTCAGGCTCAGGCAGGCGGCGGAAAAACCGACAGCCAGCAGAAGTGAGTGGTAGTCGAGCGACATGCCCTAACCCGCGGCTGCCCTAGCTCCGCGGATTCATGCAGCAAGGAGGTATCGATAAGGTTACGATGGTGATGTAGATGTCACAACTCGAGCCATCAGCCTGTGACGCGTTTCATCAGCGCCATGGCGCCGAACGGCGCGCGGACCTTGCCTTCGGTGATGAAGTAGGCAAACACATCACGCGGTTTGACTGGTGCGTCGGTTGAAGGATCGGTGCGCGGCAGGTCGGCAGGCACATTGCCTTCCGCCCAGGTTTTTGCCCGCGCCGCCCATTCGTCGAGCGCCTTTGGCGTGTAGCAGTCGGGATTGTCGTCGCTGCCTGTCTGCAGCCGGAGATAGACGAAATCGCCGGTGATATCGGCGATTGCTGGATATTTGGCGTGGTCGGCGTAGACGATCGCGACCTTGTATTTGCGCGCCAGGGCGGCGAATTCCGGCACGACGAAGCTGTCGTTGCGCACCTCGACCGCATGGCGCAGCGCAACACCGTCCTGCTTTTCAGGCAACAGCTTGAGGAAGGCCTCGAAATCGTCCGGATCGAACTTTTTCGTCGGCGCGAACTGCCACAGGATCGGCCCGAGCTTGTCGCCGAGTGCGGCGACGCCCGACCCCAGGAAGCGCGTCATCGACTCGCCGGCCTCGCCGAGCACGCGGCGGTTGGTGACGAAGCGGTTGCCTTTAAGCGAAAAGACGAAGCCACCCGGCGCTTCGTTAGCCCATTTGACGAAGGTCGGCTCCTTGAAACTCGAATAATAGGTGCCGTTGACCTCGATGCTCGGCACCTGCCGGGTTGCGTAGTGCAGTTGCTTCGCCTTGGATAGTTTGTCCGGATAGAAGGACGTGTCCCATGGCTCGAAGGTCCAGCCGCCCATGCCGGCGCGAATTGTTCCTGATTGAGTCACTGTCGTCCTCCCGTTTGCTGCAAAGGATCAGGCGATCGCCGTTGTCTGGGCGGCTTTAGCCATATCGACGATCGTCCATCCTGGCCGGTACGGATTGGGCCGGCGACCCGTTTCGTGAAAGCCATAGGCTTTGTAGAGCGCGATGTTCCGCTCCATCTTCGCGTTGGTGTAGAGCCGCACCTCGGGCAGATGCCATAGGCGCGTCTGTTCGTCCGCCCATCTGAGTAGGGCGATGCCGAAACCTTTGCCCTGGAAGGCAGGTACGACGGCGACAGAGAAGATCATTGTGTGGTCCGGGTGCCGCTCGAAGGACAATCAGTCCGGCCGGCTCGCCGCTGCTTTCCAGCAGCCAGACTTTGCCGCGTCCGATCCGCGGCGCATAGTGTTCAGCGACCGGGATCGGCGGCGCGCCCAGCAACGCAGTGTAGGGCGCGTAGGCGGCGGTGGTCAGCTGAACGACAGCATCAAGATCACCGGCAAGCGCTCTTCTGATCTTCATTTGAAGGTTCTTCCAAACGCCAGCCAGTCCTCATTCACTCCGCCGCTTCGCGCTTGCCTCCGGGCCGCCGCTCCAGCAGTTCCCGCAGGAACTGGCCGGTGTAGCTGCGCTTTTCGCGGACAATATCCTCCGGCGTGCCGGACGCCACCAACTCGCCGCCGCCGTCGCCACCCTCGGGGCCGAGGTCGAGCACCCAGTCGGCGGTCTTGATCACTTCGAGATTGTGCTCGATGACGACCACCGTATTGCCCTGGTCGACCAGCTCGTGCAGCACTTCGAGCAGCTTGGCGACGTCGTGGAAATGCAGGCCGGTGGTCGGCTCGTCGAGGATGTAGAGCGTCTTGCCGGTCGCCTTGCGCGACAGTTCCTTGGCGAGCTTGATGCGCTGCGCCTCGCCGCCCGACAGCGTCGTCGCCTGCTGGCCGACATGGATGTAGCCGAGGCCGACCTGCTTCAGCGTCTCCAGCTTGTCGCGCACGCCGGGCACGGCGGCGAAGAAATCGACGCCCTCCTCGACCGTCATATCGAGCACGTCGGCAATCGACTTGCCCTTGAACAAGACATCGAGCGTTTCGCGGTTGTAGCGCTTGCCATGGCAGACGTCGCAGGTGACGTAGACGTCGGGCAGGAAGTGCATCTCGATCTTGATGACACCGTCGCCCTGGCAGGCCTCGCAGCGGCCGCCTTTGACGTTGAACGAGAAGCGGCCCGGCTGATAGCCGCGCGCCTTGGATTCCGGCAGGCCGGCGAACCAGTCGCGGATCGGTGTGAAGGCGCCGGTGTAGGTGGCGGGATTGGAGCGCGGCGTCCGTCCAATGGGCGACTGGTCGATGTCGATGACCTTGTCGAGGAACTCCAACCCCTCGACGCGGTCGTGCTCGGCCGGGTGCTCGCGCGAACCCATGATACGTCGCGACGCTGCTTTGAACAAGGTTTCGATCAGGAAGGTCGACTTGCCGCCGCCGGAGACGCCGGTGACTGCCGTGAAGGTGCCGAGCGGGATTTCGGCGGTAACGTTCTTCAGATTGTTGCCGCGCGCGCCGACGATCTTCAGACGCCGGTTCTTCTTGGCTTCGCGCCGCACGGCCGGCGTCGCCACTTCGAGCTCGCCCGACAAATATTTGCCGGTGATCGAGGCCGGGCTCGCCATGATCTGCTGCGGTGTTCCCTGCGCGATGATGTGGCCGCCATGGATGCCGGCGGCCGGGCCGATATCGACAACGTAGTCGGCATGCAGGATGGCGTCCTCGTCATGCTCGACGACGATCACCGTGTTGCCGATGTCGCGCAGATGCTTCAGCGTGTCGAGCAGGCGCGCATTGTCGCGCTGGTGCAGGCCGATCGACGGCTCGTCCAGCACATAGAGCACGCCGGTGAGGCCGGAGCCGATCTGCGAGGCCAGGCGAATGCGCTGGCTCTCGCCGCCCGACAGTGTGCCGGAATTACGCGACAGCGTCAGGTAGTCGAGCCCGACATCGTTGAGGAAGCGCAACCGCTCGCGGATCTCCTTGAGCACGCGCACGGCGATCTCGTTCTGCTTGTCGGTGAGCGAGCCGGGCAGGGCGGTAAACCATTGGTCGGCCTTGCGGATCGACAGTTCGGTGACCTCGCCGATATGCTTGCCGGCAATCTTCACCGCAAGCGCTTCCGGCTTCAGACGGTAGCCGTGGCAGGCCGGGCAAGGCGTGGCCGACATGAAGCGCTCGATCTCCTCGCGCATCCAGGCAGATTCAGTCTCCTTCCAACGCCGCTCGAGATTGGGGATGACCCCTTCGAAGGTTTTCGTCGTCTTGTAGGAGCGCAGGCCGTCATCGTACTGGAAGGTGACCTCGCGCTCGCCGGTGCCATGCAGGATGGCTTCCTTTGCCTCTTTGGTCAGATCCCTGAACTTGTCGCCGAGCTTGAAGCCATAGACCTTGCCCAGCGCCTCCAGCGTCTGCACGTAATAGGGCGAGGTCGATTTCGCCCACGGGCTGACGGCGCCGGCACGCAGGGACAGGTTGTCGTCGGGCACGATCAGGCTGGCGTCGATGGCGCGCTGGCTGCCGAGGCCGTCGCAGGTCGGGCAAGCGCCGAACGGGTTGTTGAAGGAGAACAGCCGCGGCTCGATCTCGGGAATGGTGAAGCCTGACACTGGGCAGGCGAACTTTTCCGAGAACAGAATACGTTCGTGCGTCTCGTTCTTCGACTTGTTGACCGAATTCTCGCCGGTCTGGCCGGATTCGAGCGGACGGTCGGCGAATTCGGCCACTGCCAGTCCGTCGGCGAGCTTCAGCGCGGTTTCGATGGAATCGGCAAGCCGCGTCGCCAGATCGCCGCGCACCACGATGCGGTCGACGACGACATCGAGATCATGCTTGTACTTCTTGTCCAGCGCCGGCACGTCGGCGATTTCGTAGAAGACACCGTCGACCTTGACGCGCTGGAACCCCTTTTTCTGCAGCTCCAGCAGTTCCTTGCGGTACTCGCCTTTGCGGCCTCGCACCATCGGCGCCAGGATGAAAAGCCGCGTGCCTTCCTCGACCGCCAGCACGCGGTCGACCATCTGCGACACCGTCTGGCTCTCGATCGGCAGGCCGGTGGCCGGCGAGTAGGGGACGCCGACGCGCGCGAACAGCAGCCGCATGTAGTCGTAGATTTCCGTGACGGTGCCGACCGTCGAGCGTGGATTCTTCGAGGTGGTCTTCTGCTCGATCGAGATGGCCGGCGACAGGCCGTCGATCTGGTCGACGTCAGGCTTCTGCATCATTTCGAGGAATTGCCGCGCATATGCCGACAGGCTCTCGACATAGCGGCGCTGGCCCTCGGCATAGATGGTATCGAAGGCGAGCGACGACTTGCCGGAGCCCGACAGGCCGGTCATGACGATCAGGCTGTCACGCGGCAGGTCGAGATCGACATTCTTCAGATTGTGTTCGCGCGCCCCGCGAATGGAAAGATATTTATGGTCGGCCATCGCCGGTCGCCGCCTCAGGTCTGGAATCTCGTGGGATGGCGGGTTGTCCCGGCCATCTCCTATGTAGGTAATTTCGCCACCTTTTCGAGAGACGCCACAACTCTCGACCAAAGCCTTTAACCGTCTTTCGCGCGGGCGGGCAAGCGGAAAGAACAAAGACCGAACAAGCTCCTGACAAAAGCGTCCACGTAATCCAAGGCCGACGCCGGGCTGCTCGAAACGGATGCAAATTTCGGATTCGCCCCACAAGCGATCACATTTTTTGTAATCGGCTGTCCAACGGTTGACGTCTCAGGCTCAGGGAGTCAGACTCCAAACGTCACCGAAGCCGGCCGTCTTTCGATGGCCTCGCCGCCCCAAGGTGGTCTGCGAGACGCCGCGGGTTTTTGCGATATGCGCTTCGGACGACACCAGTCGCAATGGACAGAAAAGGAGAGCAGAGGAATGACTCCACCGGACAGTCCCTTGAGGCTCCACGTGTCGCTGGAGCCGCGGCAGGCATAAGTGCCAGGGCCAGGCGTGTGCGCCGCCCGACAAACCGTGACTTGCCGATCCCCACCAAAATCAGAGACTACTAGTCGGATCGTCGGCTGAATGCCGCGAAGCATCCGAAATCAAAAGCCGGCAGTGCACTCCCGGCGAGTTGGATTTTAGATCCAAGAAAGCCCCGACCGTTTGCGGAAGCAGCGGCGGGGCTGTTCGTTTTAGGGCCGCAAGGGCACGAGTGCCTGGAGGTCGTGGCAGCGATGATGGCCCGCACGCATGCCTTATGCCGAGGGACCTTGATCGCGCCGGCGCCGACATCGATGGTTATGCTGCCGGAAATCCTGACCTCGGTTTCGCCGATCTTGAACTGGCCGTTACCGTTGCTGGGCACGGCGTCGTCGGGTTCGGGAGCCGGCTCGGCGATGCGATAGTCGTTGGACACACCGGGCAGCGTGCCGTCCTGCAAAGGCGTTGAATTGTCTTGGGCGAACGCCGTGCCGAAGGTCATCGCCGCGACGGCAACACCGATGACTAGCCGGTTCAAGCGGGTGCGTGAGATCTTGTGGAGCATTGACGGACTATATCCGCCGAGCCCTGGTCGAGCCAGACCGGCGGCGATGAAACTTGCCGAACGACTTGGCCGCCATCGCTCATGAGCCGGCTACCTTTTCACGCCGCCTTTTTACGGGTGTCAAAAACATGATCGACGAGCCCCCAAGTCTTTGCCTCCTCGGCGGTCATGAAATGGTCGCGGTCAAGCGTGCGTTCGACCTCTTCGAACGTGCGACCGCAGTGGTGCGCGTAAAGCTCGGTCATGCGCCGCTTGGTCCTGAGGATGCCTTCGGCGTGGCGCTGGATGTCGGAGGCCTGGCCCTGGAAGCCGCCTGACGGCTGGTGCAGCAGGATGCTGGTGTTGGGCAGCGCGATCCGCCGGCCCGGCGTGCCTGCCATCAGCAGGAACGAGGCCATCGAGGCGGCAAAGCCCATGCAGACGGTCGATACCGGACTGCTTATATACTGCATCGTGTCGTAGATGGCGAAACCGCTGGTCACCACGCCGCCCGGCGAGTTGATGTAGAGCGAAATCTCCTTATCGGGATTGTCGGATTCCAGCGACAGAAGCTGGGCACAGACCAGCGCCGACACATTATCGTCGATCGGACCGTTGATGAAGACGATGCGCTCGCGCAGCAGCCGCGAAAAAATGTCGAAGGCGCGTTCGCCGCGGCTCGACTGCTCGATCACCATCGGCACCAGGTTGGCAAAACCGCTCATCGCTTTCTCCGTTGTGCCGCTCAGGCCGCGCGCAGGAAGAGGCGAGGCGAGTTTGCAGCTATGATCTGTCTGGGGCTGTGTGCGTTGAGCGAAAGCCGGCAACCGGCGCCTGCAAACGCAGGCGTAGCTACTCGCGCAAATCCGTCGTGGACGATGCGCAGATGCGTGCCGCCCGACACGGTGCGGTCGAGCGTGAAGGTGACGATACTGTCCAGCGGGCTGGTAAGCGGATCCGCTGCGTTGCCAGGCGCCGGCCGCTCCCGCCAGGAATAACGCAGCAGGCGTTCGGGCTCGGCGTCGAGGATTTCGCACTCGATCTGCGCATCAGCCTTAGCAAAGGCAAAGCGGCCGCCGATCTCGGGCTTGATGTCGTTCGGCATCATCCAGGCCGCGAGCAGGTCCGGCACCGTCAGCGCCCGCCACACTTTTTCCGGCGGGTCTGGAAGTTCGCACTCGAACTCGATCGAATCTGCCGCCATGTCTGAATGGTGTTTTGCCGTCATTGATCCATATCCTTCAAAACCGCCTTGAGCCGTTCGATACGCTCGGGCCAGAACGCCCGGTAGCGCTCGATCCAGCCGAGCAGAGGGTCAAGCCCTTGCGGATCGGCGCGATAATAGGCGTTGCGACCGGCTCGCCGCTCGACCACCAGCCCGGCGCCGCGCAGCACCGCGAGATGCTGCGAGACGGCCGGTTGCGACACGCTCATGCCGCTGCGCAGTTCCGACACGGTCATCTCGCCGGCGGCGAGCCGTTCGTAGACGGCGCGGCGCGTCGGGTCGGAAAGGGCGCGGAAAATCTCTGCTTCGATCATGGCAAAAGCATAAGTCGATACTTATTGATTTGGCAAGCGCTGTTTTACGGAGCCGCCAAAAGCCAGCGCTTCACCGGCTCGGCGGATCCGTCAAACGTGGCCTCGAAGATCGACGATGCGAGCACAGCATTGACGTGAAGTGTATCGGAGCCGACATTTCGGAAACCGTGCTTCCTAAAGGCCGGAACAATGAGTGACTGGCCGGAGGTCAGTACGGTGTGCTCTTCGTCGATCCACATCTCGGCATTGCCGGTGACGACGGTAAGCACTTCCTCGACCGGGTGCCAATGCGTTGGGGCACCTGCCGCAGGTTCCACCCATTGCTCGAAGAGGCAAAGGTTAGTTGCGCCGCTACTGGCCGAGATAAGCATCCGGGTTTCCACTCCCGCTCGCCATTGCTCGCGCTGCTGGTCCTTGTGAATGATTGGCTTCATTTGGACTCCCTCATATCGTGGAAATTCTGGTTCGAAACACTACATGCTGCTGACAAGCATTGACATGACATTGCTTTGTTCTGTAGAACGAAAAGAGAACAAAAACCTTGTGGGAAAAGGCAGCCACGGCAGGCGGCGATTGTCCGCAGTCTATAAGGTATGCGACAGAAATTTTGTTTCGGATGAGCGCGGAGAAGTATCATGGCGGGTAGCGTCAACAAGGTTATTCTGGTGGGCAATCTCGGGGCGGACCCGGAAATCCGCCGTCTGAATTCGGGTGAGCCGGTCGTCAATATCCGCGTCGCCACGTCGGAAAGCTGGCGCGACAAGACTTCCGGCGAACGCAAGGAAAAGACCGAGTGGCACAATGTCGTCATCTTCAACGATCAGCTCGCCAAGGTCGCCGAGCAGTATCTGAAGAAGGGCGCGAAGGTTTATGTCGAGGGCCAGTTGCAGACGCGCAAATGGCAGGATCAGACCGGCAATGATCGCTACACGACCGAAATCGTGCTGCAGAAATTCCGCGGCGAGCTGCAGATGCTCGACGCGCGCGGGCAGGGCGAGGGCGGTCAGGTCGGCAGCTATGCCGGTGGTGGCAGCAGCCGCGGTTCCGATTTCGGCCAGTCCGGCCCGGGCGAGAGTTTCAATCGCGGCGGCGGTGGCGGCAACAAGGGTGGCGGCGGTTCGTCGCGCGAACTGGACGACGAAATCCCGTTCTGATCCCTCGGAGCGAACGGCTCTGCGCGAGCTGACAACGCCAGCTACTCGAGGCCACGAATTGGCGTCCCGAAAATCTGTCTTGGATTTTCGGGACGTTCTGTATTTAAGCGGTGCACGGTAGAAGGACGTATCAAGTGAAAGCACGGGTCAAATGGGTCGAGGAGCGCACCTTTGTCGGCGAGTCCGGCAGCGGTCACAAGCTGGTGCTGGGGACTGCGTTCGGGCCGGAAGGCAGGACGCCGGGGCCGAGCCCGATGGAGCTGGTGCTGCTCGGTACCGGCGGCTGCTCGGCCTATGATGTGGTCCATATCCTCGAAAAGAGTCGCGAGGCAGTCGAGGACTGTGTGGTCGAACTCGACGCCGATCGGGCGGAGAAGGAGCCGCGAGTGTTCACCCGCATCCACATGCATTTCATCGTCAAGGGCCGCGCGCTTTCGCGCGACAAGGTAAAACGGGCGATCGACCTGTCGATCGAAAAATACTGCTCGGCGACCGCGATGATGGCCAAGACGGCGACCATCACTCACGATTTTGAAGTCATCGACACGGCGAAGTAGGATAGGTCACAGCGGCAGCGGTTCGCCGCGCGAGCTGGACGACGATAATGACGGCCTCGGCAATCAAACGCGAGGCCGCTTTCGTTTTCATGCCGCCATCAGCGCTTTGATGCCATCGGCGACGAACTGCACGGCGAGCGCCGCCAGGATGACGCCGAGCAGCCGCGTCAGGATCGAGCGGCCGGTCTGGCCGAGGATGCGGTCGATGCGCTCGGCCAGCACGAACACCAGATAGGTGATGACAAGACAGATCGCGATGATGCCGACAAGGGCTGCCTGCGCGCCAAAACCTGGAAAAGAGCCGGACAGCAGGACGGTCGCTGAAATCGCGCCAGGACCGGCGATCAGGGGGATCGCCAGCGGAAACGCGGCGATGTTGTGGATCATGTCCTTGGTGATGGCGACGTCGCCGATCTTTTCCTTGCGGTCCTGCCGGCGCTCGAACACCATTTCAAAGGCGATGAAGAACAGCAGGAACCCGCCGGCGACGCGGAACGCCGGCAGCGTGATGCCGAACACCGACAGGATCGATGCACCGGCGATTGCAAACAACGCCATCACCAGGAAACCGATGATCGAGGCGCGGACGGAAACCTGGTTGCGCTCCTCGCGGTTCATGCCTCGCGTCACGGCGAGGAAGAGCGGTGCCAGGCCGGGCGGGTCGATGGTCACGAGAATGGTGACGAAGGCGTTGAACAGGCTGTCGAAGCTCGGCATCTCTGACCCTCCCCGCCGGGCCGTGCCCGAGACCCCTGCATTGGTAGAGCAAAGCAGCGTCAGGGGAAACCGTGCAGGTCAGGTGCTGCCGGCTCGCCGCGCCAGGAACTCGACTTCGAGCCGCCAGGTCGCGCCATCGTCCTGAGAGCGTTCGCCCAGCCAGCGGAAGGAGTTTTCGGTAATCCGGGAAAAGCTCCAGCGCACCGAGGCGCCGCTGCCGTCAGCGCCTTGCTGGACGATGGTGTCGCCCTCGGCGCGGCCGAGCTGTCGGCTGTAGTACTGGGTGCGCGGATCGCTCCAGAAAATATGCCAGGCGTCGACGCCGGGGTCATAGACACGCAATGTCGTGCCATAGAAAGTCCATTTGCCGAGGGAGGGTGAGGGATCGGCGTCGCGCGCCGGCAGGATCCATACGTCCTGGATCGCGCGGCCCTCGAGCACCCAGCCGAAATGCACCTCGCCGCGCCCGGTCAGCACCTGGCCGTCCTCGAGATGGCGCGTGGCATCGAATGTCCAGGCGCCGACGAAGCGGCCGTAAAGGTTCAGTTTTTCGGCCAGGTCCCCGGCAGGCTCGTCGCTGTGCAGGGCTTCGATAAAGGAAGATGAATTGAACATGATTTCGACCTCGTCTTGTCAGGAGACTGGAGGGAATAGGCGGCGGCAGGGTTCTGTGCTTGGGAAAAATTGCTATCTTTCGAGCCATGACGACGAGCGCGCATACACTGGCGTCCGGACGAGGCTGGCAGGTGTTGGACGTGGTCTGCACCGCCGGCTCCGCCGATCGCCCGTTCGAGGAAGAGCATCGTAATTTCTGCGTCGCCGTGGTGACCAATGGCACATTCCGCTACCGCGCACGCCAGGGCAATGCGATGCTGACGCCGGGCGCGCTCCTGCTCGGCAACCCTGGCACGTGCTACGAGTGTGGGCACGAGCATGGCGCCGGCGACCGCTGCCTCTCCTTCCAGTTCGAGCCGGCCTATATGGAACAGATCGTTGCCGACATGCCGGGCGTGAAGAAGCTGGCCTTCGAGACGCCGCGGCTCCCGCCCTTGCCGGCGCTGGCACCGCTGCTGGCCGAGGCGGAATCCGCACGCGAGATGGCCGACGTCGACGCGTTCGAGGAAATCGGTCTGCGGATTGCCGGCGCAGCCGTCGCCTCCGGCGTCACGCCTGCTGCCCGGGTGCCGAGCCGCCGCGACGAGAAACGTGTCGCGGAGGCGGTGCGGCGCATTGAGCTGGATGCCGACCGGCCGGTCTCGCTTGCTGCGCTTGCAAGCGAGACGGCGACCAGCCCGTATCATTTCCTACGCACGTTCCGACGCGTCGCGGGCATGACGCCCTACCAGTTCCTGCTGAAAACCCGGCTGCACAGGGCGGCGGTGCGGCTGCGCATGTCGGACGAGGCGATCTCGACGATCGCCTTCGAGGTGGGGTTCAACGATTTGTCGACCTTCAACCGTCGTTTCCGGCGCGTGATGGGAGAGGCGCCCGGCGCCTACCGGCTCCGGCAGCGGGGCGATAAAGCGCCGGACACATATGCCGTTCCGGCCTTGTGAAGCAAAATTGGCCTGACAATGAGCTTTGCCGCGACAGCAACGAAAAAGCGCCTCGGCCATATCGTCGCAATCAGTGATATCCTTTTGAAATCACCACAAAAATCGACACTGGAAAAATACCGCGGACATTGGAGTTTCGACCCGGCTTCCTATATAAGCACCGAGTGATTCCCGATTAGATTGTGACCTGATTTGACCGACCAGAAGACACCGCGCGGCGCCGACGGCGGCCCGACCGGCATCGAGCCGATATCCATCATCGAGGAGATGCAGCGCTCCTACCTCGATTACGCCATGAGCGTGATCGTCAGCCGTGCGCTGCCCGATGTACGCGACGGGCTGAAGCCGGTGCATCGCCGCATCCTCTATGCCGCCCATGAAAGCGGCTACCACTGGAACCGCAAATACGTGAAGTCGGCGCGCCCGGTCGCCGACGTGATGGGTAAGTACCATCCGCATGGCGACGCCTCGATCTACGACGCCTTGGTGCGCATGGCGCAGGATTGGTCGCTGCGCGTACCGCTGATCGACGGGCAGGGCAATTTCGGCTCGATCGACGGTGATCCGCCGGCGGCGATGCGTTACACCGAATCGCGCCTGACCAAGGTCGCGCATGAGTTGCTGGAAGACATCGACAAAGACACCGTCGATTTCCAGGACACTTATGATGCGTCCGGCAGCGAGCCGAAAGTCCTGCCGGCGCGCTTTCCAAACCTGTTGGTCAACGGCTCCGGCGGCATCGCCGTCGGCATGGCCACTAACATCCCGCCGCACAATCTGGGCGAGGTCTGCAACGGCGCCATCGCCCTCATCGACAATCCGGCGATCGATCTGCCGGCGTTGATGGAGATCATTCCGGGGCCGGATTTCCCGACCGGCGGCATCGTGCTCGGCCGCTCCGGCATCTACAGCGCCTATTCGACCGGCCGCGGTTCCATCGTCATGCGCGGGCGCGTCAACGTCGAGGCGCGCGGCAACGACCGTGAATCGATCGTCATCACCGAAGTTCCCTACCAGGTGAACAAGTCGTCGATGATCGAGAAGATGGCGGAGCTGGTGCGCGACAAGCGCATAGAGGGCATTTCCGACATCCGCGACGAGAGCGACCGCCAAGGTTACCGCGTCGTCATTGAACTGAAGCGCGACGCGGTCGCCGACGTCATCCTCAACCAGCTCTACCGCTTCACGCCGCTGCAGACCTCCTTCGGCGCCAATATGGTGGCGTTGAACGGGGGCAAGCCGGAACTGCTGACGCTGACCGACATGCTAAGGGCCTTCGTTGCCTTCCGCGAGGAGGTGATCAGCCGGCGCACCAAATTCCTGCTGCGCAAGGCGCGTGACCGCGCCCATGTGCTGGTCGGCCTTGCCATTGCCGTCGCCAACATCGACGAGGTCATAAAGCTGATCCGCACCGCGCCGGACCCGCAGACGGCGCGCGAGCAGTTGATGGAGCGGCGCTGGCCTTCGGGCGACGTCGAATCGCTGATCCTGCTGATCGACGATCCGCGCCACCGCATCAACGAGGACGGCACCTACAATCTGTCCGAGGAACAGGCGCGCGCCATCCTCGAACTGCGCCTGCAGCGCCTGACCGCGCTCGGCCGCGACGAGATCGCCGACGAGTTGAACACGATCGGCGACGAGATCAAGGACTACCTGGACATCCTGTCGTCCCGCGCCCGCATTCAGCAGATCGTCAAGAACGAGCTTGCCGCCGTCCGCGACGAGTTCGGCACGCCGCGCCGCACCGAGCTCTCCGAGGGCGGGGCTGATATGGAAGACGAGGACCTGATCCAGCGCGAGGACATGGTCGTGACGGTCAGCCATTCCGGCTACATCAAGCGTGTGCCGCTGTCGCTCTACCGGGCGCAGCGCCGCGGCGGCAAGGGCCGCTCCGGCATGTCGACCAAGGAAGAGGATTTCGTCACCCGGCTGTTCGTTGCCAACACGCACACGCCGGTGCTTTTCTTCTCCTCGCGTGGCATCGTCTACAAGGAAAAGGTCTGGCGCCTGCCGATCGGAAATCCGCAGTCGCGGGGCAAGGCGCTGATCAACATGCTGCCGCTGGAGCAGGGCGAACGCATCACCACCATCATGCCGCTGCCTGAGGACGAGACCAGCTGGGGCGAGCTCGACGTGATGTTCGCCACCACCCGCGGCACGGTCCGCCGCAACAAGCTGTCGGACTTCGTCCAGGTCAACCGCAACGGCAAGATCGCCATGAAGCTGGAAGAGGAAGGCGACGAGATCCTCGGCGTCGAGACCTGCACCGACAATGACGACGTGCTTCTGACCGCAAGCTCCGGCCAGTGCATCCGCTTCTCGGTCAGCGACGTGCGCGTCTTCCAAAGCCGCAACTCGGTCGGCGTGCGCGGCATCGCCATGGCTGCCACCGACCGGGTGATCTCGATGGCGGTGATCGAACATGTCGAGGCGCCGCCGGCCGAGCGCGCCGCTTATCTCAAGCGGGTGGCGGCCGAACGGCGGCTCGCCGCCGGCATTGCGGCTGGCGAGGACGAAGACATCCAGCTCACCAATGAGGAGGTCGGCGAGGAGACGGAGCTTTCCGACGAGCGCTACGAATTCCTCAAGGCACACGAGCAGTTCGTGCTGACGGTGACGGAATATGGCTACGGCAAGCGTTCGTCTTCCTATGATTTCCGCCTCACAGGGCGCGGCGGCAAGGGCATCCGCGCCACCGATGTGTCGAAAGTGGCTGAGATCGGCCGTCTGGTGGCGACTTTCCCGGTCGGCAATGACGACCAGATCATGCTTGTCTCGGATGGCGGCACCGTCATCCGCGTGCCGGTCAACGGCATTCGTTTCGCCAGCCGCGCCACCAAGGGCGTGACCATCTTCAACACGGCCGACGGCGAGAAGGTCGTTTCGGTAGAGCGGATATCGGAACCGCAATCGGACGAGGAAGCCGAAGAGAGTGTCGAGGGCGACGCAACTCTGGATACCGGTACTGAAGACGTTGGCCCGGACAACAACGCCGAGTAGGTCTTGACTGGCAATGCCGGCCCGATGGGCCGGCGCCGTCAACAGCTAGCGGCCGGTTAGAAGTGGCGATACGGCTTGCGGATACCGAAGCCTCCGAACCGCTTGGCATTGGACTTGGCGCGGACGCGCTCTGCTTCCTGATGCAGCCCGAATACGGTGGCGATCAGCATGGCGACGGTCATTGCGGTGGCGAGCATGTAGATCAGCATGTGCGTGTTCTCCTGCACCTAGCAACGATTAAATGAGGTTTTGGTTTCATCTTCTGAAGCTGCAACCTAGTGAACGCTGCGTGAGGGCTTCGTGATCGGCCCGTTCATTGGTCGTTCATCTCGGCCAAAAGGTTCACACAAAGCGCATCGCGATTACCGTGGCTCAGGCGTTGCGCTTTGAGGCTCTGTTTGGGTGCATGTCGTTGTCGAGTCCGAGGGCATGCTTTTGGGCGACATGCATTGGCGGCTCGCTGATCGGATTTGCCTTTAAGAGAGAGGCTCGTTAGAAGCACCTTCCATGACCGAACGCATCGCCCTTTATGCCGGCTCCTTCGACCCGCTGACCAACGGCCATCTCGACGTGCTGAAGGCGTCGCTGGCCGTGGCGGACACAGTCTATGCGGCGATCGGCATTCATCCTGGCAAAAAGCCGCTGTTTTCGTTCGAGGAACGGGTCGGCCTCATCGAGGCAGCGACGAAGGCCGAATTCGGCCGCGACGGCGCGCGCATCAGGATTGTCGCTTTCGACGGGCTGGTCATCGACGCGGCCAGGAAGCAGGGCGCCTCGATCATGATCCGTGGCCTGCGCGACGGCACCGATCTCGACTACGAGATGCAGATGGCCGGCATGAACGAGACGATGGCGCCGGAACTGCAGACAGTTTTTCTGCCCGCCAGCCCTTCGGTGCGAACCATTACCGCCACACTTGTCCGCCAGATAGCCTCGATGGGAGGCGACATCCGCCCCTTCGTGCCGGCGGCTGTGGCCGGCGCACTTACCGCCAAATTCGCGAAATAATGCATGTCGCCCAAAATTGGAACCCCGTTTTGGGACAACGACATGCATGAGACAAAGGTTTTCGGAGAAAGATCCATGCAGCTCAAAAGGCTCGCCACCTGCTTTGTCGTTGTTTTCGGTCTTGTGGCTGCATCCGTTTCGGCGTTCGCCGCCGATCCGGAAAACACCATGATCATAACGCTGAGGGGCGGCGACGTGACCATCGCGCTCAGGCCCGATCTCGCGCCGAAGCATGTCGAGCAGATCAAGAAGCTGGTTCGTCAGGGCGCTTACGACAACGTCGCTTTCCACCGCGTCATCGACGGCTTCATGGCGCAGACCGGCGACGTGAAGTTCGGCAACATGAAGAACGGCTTCAACGCCGATGCTGTCGGTACTGGCGGTTCCGATCTTCCCGACCTACCGGCCGAATTCTCGACATCCGAGCGCTACGAGCGCGGCGTGGTCGGCATGGCCCGCTCGCAGGACCCGAATTCAGCCAATTCGCAGTTCTTCATCATGTTCGCGCCGGCGCCGCCGCTGGATGGCCAGTACACTATCGTCGGTAATGTCGAGAACGGCATGGAGTTGGTGGACCAGATAAAGAAAGGCGATGCGGCACAGAACGGGGTCGTCACCGATCCCGATCGCATGATCAAGGTGCGCATCGCCGCCGACGGCAAGTAAACCCATTAGTTTCAAAGGATATTCTGACATGGCCGAGATCAAGGACCGCGAGAACGCGCTCATCATGGAAACGACCAAGGGCAAGGTCGTCATCGAACTTTTTCCCGATCTGGCGCCTGGCCATGTCGGCCGCATCAAGGAACTGGCGCGCGAAGGCGCTTACGACGGCGTGGTGTTCCATCGCGTCATCGAGGGGTTCATGGCGCAGACCGGCGACGTGAAATTCGGCAATTCCACCAAGCCCTCTTTCGCACCGGCGCGCGCTGGCACGGGCGGCTCCGACAAGCCCGACCTGAAGGCGGAGTTCTCCAACGCCAATCACGGCCGCGGCACCTGCTCGATGGCGCGCTCGCAGAATCCGAACTCGGCCAATTCGCAGTTTTTCATCTGCTTCGACGATGCCGCCTTCCTCAACCGCCAATACACGGTCTGGGGCCAGGTCATCGAGGGCATGGACAATGTCGACAAGATCAAGCGCGGCGAGCCGGTGCCGGATCCCGACAAGATCGTGTCGCTGAAGGTGGCGGCCGACGTGAAATGACCTACCGGGCTGTCGCGGCTATCACTCTGATGCTTGTCGCGGCGGCCACTCCGGCGCTGGCGACGGAATCGATTGTTTGCAGCGCTGAAGGCGACGCGGCATCGATCGACGTTCTGATGGGGCACACTGCCGTCATCGCGGTTGCGCGTGTATGGCTTGATGCCGGCGGCAGGAACTGGACCACCGACGGTCAGCCGGGTTCGACGAAAGTCATCGTCGGACAGGCATTCGAGGACGACCAGCACATGGCGATCGATCTCACCGATGAGGGCATCAGCTCGATCGTCGCCAAATTGCGACTGGTCAAGGCCAGCGAACAGTCCAATTTCGCAATGGGCGGCACGCTGAGCATCGACGGTGTTGGCGCCTGGGCGGTGACCTGCCCGGAATTTTGAGGCGGGATTTTCTTGCGCGTCGATCTTTTCGACTTTGATCTGCCGGAGGAGCGTATCGCGCTTCGACCGGCAGAACCGCGCGACAGCGCCAAAATGCTGGTTGTCAGGCCGGGTGAGGGCCGCGAAGACCGGACGGTGCGCGAGCTGCCGTCCCTGCTCGAGACCGGTGACGTGCTGGTCTTCAACGACACCAAGGTCATTCCGGCACAGTTGAAAGGCATCAGGCGGCGCGGCGAAGCGATGGCGCAAGTCGAAGCCACGCTGCACATGCGGGTGGCTCCCGACCGCTGGCTGGCTTTCATGCGGCCGGGCAAGCGCATCGCCGCCGGTGACCGCGTCCATTTCGGCCATGACGCCAATTCCTGCTTTCTCGGCCAGCTCGATGCCACGGTGGTCGAGAAAGGCGAGGCCGGCGAGGCTTTGCTCGGTTTTGACCTCTCAGGTCCGTTTCTCGATGAGGCGTTGCACGCCGTCGGTCACATTCCGCTGCCGCCTTACATCGCTTCGAAGCGCGACGACGACGAACGCGACCGCAAAGACTACCAGACCATCTATGCCAGGGAGGAGGGGGCCGTGGCGGCACCCACTGCCGGCCTGCATTTCACGCCCGAGCTTTTCGCGGCGCTGGATGCCAAAGGCGTCGAGCGGCGCTTCGTCACCCTGCATGTCGGCGCCGGCACGTTCCTGCCGGTGAAAGTCGACGACACCGCCGATCACAAGATGCATGCCGAAATCGGTTCGGTCAGCCGGGAAACCGCCGAGGCGCTGAACGCGGCGAAAGCGCGCGGCGGGCACATCATCGCCGTCGGTACGACGTCGCTGCGCCTGCTGGAGAGCGCCGCGCGGGAGGACGGCACATTGGCTGGATGGTCGGGTCCGACCGACATCTTCATCACCCCCGGCTACCGTTTTAAGGCCGCCGACATGCTGATGACCAATTTCCATCTGCCGCGTTCGACGCTGTTCATGCTGGTTTCGGCGTTTTGTGGTCTGGAAACAATGCGTGCGGCCTATGCGCATGCCATCGAGAACCGCTACAGGTTCTACTCCTACGGAGATGCAAGCCTTCTGTTCAAAGACGAGAACGATGGACGCGCGCCCGGTATAGAACAAGGAATTCAATGACTAAGGCGTTCACCTTCGAGGTGCTGGCGACCGACGGAAAAGCGCGGCGCGGCTCTATCACTATGCCGCGCGGAGAAATCCGCACGCCAGCCTTCATGCCGGTCGGCACCGGCGGCACGGTCAAGACCATGTATATGGATCAGGTGCGCGGCGTCGGCTCGGACATTATCCTTGGCAATACTTACCATCTGATGCTGCGGCCTGGCGCCGAACGTGTGGCGCGGCTTGGCGGTCTGCATGAATTCGCCCGCTGGCCGCACCCGATCCTGACCGACAGCGGCGGCTTCCAGGTAATGTCGCTGTCGAAACTGAGGAAACTCACCGAAAAGGGCGTCACCTTTCGCTCACATATTGATGGCGCCCCCTATGAGATGTCGCCCGAGCGCTCGATCGAAATCCAGGGACTGCTCGGTTCCGATATCCAGATGCAGCTCGACGAATGCACCGCGCTGCCGGCTATGGAGAAGGAGATCGAGCGCGCCATGGAGCTGTCGCTGCGCTGGGCCGAACGTTGCAAGACGGCATTCGGCGACCAACCGGGCAAGGCGATGTTCGGCATCGTCCAGGGCGGCGACATACCGGCCCTGCGGCTGCGCTCGGCGCAGGCGCTGAAAGCGATGGACCTCAAGGGCTACGCCATCGGCGGGCTGGCGGTCGGCGAGCCGCAAGCGGTGATGCTCGAAATGCTCGACATCACCTGCCCGGAGCTGCCGGCGGACAGGCCGCGCTATCTGATGGGTGTCGGCACGCCTGACGACATATTGAAATCGGTGGCACGCGGCATCGACATGTTCGATTGCGTGATGCCGACGCGCGCCGGCCGTCATGGCCTCGCCTATACAAGGCGCGGCAAGGTCAATCTGCGCAACGCTCGCCATGCCGACGATCCGCGCCCGCTGGACGAGGAGAGCGACTGCCCGGCCGCCAGGGATTATTCACGCGCCTATCTGCACCATCTGGTCCGCTCGCAAGAGGCGCTGGGGGCGATGCTGCTGACCTGGAACAATCTTTCCTACTACCAGAGGCTGATGCAGGATATTCGTGCCGCCATCGAAGCCGGCGCCTTCGAGGCGCGGGCGGCGGCAATTTCCGAGGGCTGGGCAACGGGCGATATCCCGGTGATGTGAGCAGGCCCTCTCAGCGAAGCGAACGCGCGCAGGCATAGCCTACGCTTGGCAACGCTCCACAGGGTCAACGCCCGCGGCATCCGTCGTTTGGCTGCACTAAAGCTTCCCTCAGGTCGCGTTCTGCCTGAGCCCCGTCCTGATGCTTGAAAGCCGGGCGGCAGTCTGCCACAAGGGCCGCTTATGCGTGCAAGTTGAGCAGGACCGGGCAATGAAGGCATTTTTCGTGCAGATAAAGTGCGATCTGGGCAGGGCCTATGACGTTGCCGGCGCATTGGCCGATGCCGAGATCGCTTCGGAAATCTACTCGACAGCCGGCAACTACGATTTGCTCGCCAAATTCTATGTCGACGACGAGGAAGACATCGGGCACTTCGTCAACGAGAAGGTGCAGATTCTTCCCGGCATCAAGGACACGTTTACGGTCGTCACCTTCCGCGCCTTCTGAGCGGCGCCGGCCGCCTGCCCGGGCAAAAGGCAAAGCCTGACCCAGCCATATCGGCGCTGCCCCAATTTTAGGCAGGTCGCGACATACTGATCGCCAGCATCCTCCAAATCACCGATTGCGCTTGATTTTCTCCCGTGACGCCAGTGAAATGGTCTCACAGGGGAGTATGCGATTGGCAGCGTTCGACGAAATGCTTCCGGAAGTCTCCGGATTGAGAAAACCGTATTCGGCTTACGATCGCTGGCTGAAGGAGCAGGATCCAGCCAGGCTTACCGAGAAGATGCAGGACGCCGAACGCGTCTTTCGCAAGACCGGCATCACCTTTGCCGTCTATGGCGAGCAGGAAGCCTCCGAACGCCTTATTCCCTTCGATATCGTTCCGCGCATCATTTCCGGCAACGAATGGCGACGGCTGACGCAAGGCATCGAACAGCGCGTCCAGGCCCTGAACGCGTTTCTCGACGATATCTACCACCGCCAGGAGATATTGCGCGCCGGGCGCGTCCCCAAGGAATTGATCGCCAGGAACGAGGCGTTCCTGCCGGAGATGATCGGGGTAAGGCCGCCGGCCGGCGTCTACACCCATATCATCGGCGTCGATATCGTGCGTATCAGCGAGAGCGAATTCTACGTGCTGGAGGACAATGCGCGCACGCCGTCCGGCGTCTCCTACATGCTGGAGAACCGCGAGACGATGATGCAGCTCTTTCCCGAGCTGTTCCGGCAGATCAAGGTGCGGCCGGTGGAAAACTATCCGCAGCTCTTGCGCCAGTCGCTGGCGGCGGTGCGGCCGCAAAGCACCAAGGGTGCGCCGACCATTGCCGTGCTGACGCCGGGCAGCTTCAACTCCGCCTATTTCGAACATGCCTTCCTTGCCGACCAGATGGGCGTGCAGCTTGTCGAGGGGCAGGATCTGCGCGTCGTCGATGGCCACGTCGCAATGCGTACGACCGAAGGCTACAAGCAGATCGATGTGCTTTATCGAAGGGTTGACGATTCTTTCCTCGATCCGCTGACCTTCCGTCCGGACTCGGCACTTGGAGTGCCGGGCATCATGGATGTCTACCGCGCCGGCAACATCACCATCGCCAATGCGCCGGGAACCGGCATCGCCGATGATAAGGCGATCTATTCCTACATGCCCGAGATCGTCGAATTCTACACTGGCCGCAAGGCAATCCTCGGCAACATCCCGACCTGGCGCTGCTCGGAGCCGGACAGCCTGAAATACGTGCTCGAACATATCGACGAGCTGGTGGTGAAGGAGGTGCACGGCTCAGGCGGCTACGGTATGCTGGTCGGGCCGGCGGCGACCAAGAAGGAATGCGAGGATTTTTCCAAGAAACTCGCAGCAAAACCGTCGAACTACATCGCCCAGCCAACGCTGGCGCTGTCGACCTGTCCGATCCTGACCGACAAAGGGCTGGCGCCGCGCCATGTCGACCTCAGGCCCTACGTGCTGGTTTCCGACCGCATCCAGATCGTGCCGGGCGGGCTGACGCGCGTGGCGCTGAAGGAAGGCTCGCTGGTGGTCAACTCATCGCAGGGCGGCGGCACCAAGGATACGTGGGTGCTGGATGATTGAGACGAGTAAGTAGTGAATAGTAAGTTGTCAGTAGTAGGGGAAAGCACAATGTCATACTCCGTCAAAATCCAAACATTCACCATGCACTACTCACCACTCACTACTCACTAGCCCGAAGGGCAGCCCCACATGCTTCTCGGCCGCACCGCCAACGGGCTCTACTGGATGAACCGCTACATCGAGCGGGCGGAAAACATGGCGCGGCTGGTCGATGCCGGGCTGCGCATGGCGCTGACCCGTACCCAGAACGCCTCCGAAGAGTGGAATTCGGTGCTGCTCAGCGCCGGTTCGGACGCTGCCTTCACGCAGAAATATTCCGACTATACCGCCGCCAACGTCGCGGATTTCCTGCTTCGCGACACATCGAACCCGTCGAGCACGATGGCGTCGATCGAGACGGCTCGCAACAACGCCCGCATGGTGCGCACCGCGCTGACGCGCGAAACCTGGGAAAGCATCAACGAGGCCTGGATGTCGCTGAAGCGCATGCTGGCCAAGCCGATCGACGAACGTGACCTGCCCAGCGTGCTCGACGCGATCAAGCGCGAAACGGCGCTGATCCGCGGCGCGTTCTACGGCACCATGCTGCGCAACGAGATCTTCGATTTCTCGCAGCTCGGCACCTATGTCGAACGCGCCGACAACACGGCACGTATTTTGGACGTGAAATACTACGTGCTGTTGCCGTCGATCTCGTGGGTCGGCTCTACGCTCGATAACTACCAGTGGGAATCGATCCTGCGCTCGGTGTCGGCGCATCGCTCCTATCGCTGGGTCTACGAGGCCGACTACAAGCCGAGCAACATCGCCGACTATCTGATCCTCAACGTTCGGATGCCGCGCTCGCTGACCTTCTGCTACCGTTTCCTGACGGAGCACCTGAAATTCCTAGGCGACGATTATGGCGAACGCCATGCCTGTCATGCGACAGCCGGAAAAACCCAGGCCATGCTGACGGCCGGCTCGATCAAGGACATATTCGACGCCGGCCTGCACGAATTCCTGGCCAATTTCATTCGTGACAACACCAGGCTCGGCGACGAGATCGCGCAGGATTACAGGTTCTATTGAGCATGATCCCGGAAAGTGGACGCCGGTTTCCGGTAAAGGTGATGCTCGGGGGACGAGAGCAATGCGGCTGAAGATCACCCACCGGACCGAATACCGCTACGATGCGCCGGTGCATTATCTATTGCAGCGGTTGCGGCTGCTTCCGGTCAGCGGGCCGACGCAGACCGTTTTGTCCTGGGCGCTGACGATCGAAGGGGCACGCGAGGAAGTGCGCTTCACCGACCATTTCGGCAACGATACGCGGCTCCTGAGCGTCGAAGGTGAGCGCGATTTCATCACCGTCGAGGCATCAGGCGAGGTGGTGACACGCGACACCGCTGGCGTCTCCGGGCCACATCAGGGTTTCGCGCCGCTCTGGCTGTTTGGCCATGAAACCCCGTTGACCATGATCGGCAGCGGCATTCGCGAACTCGCGGCCTCAGTCGGCGAGGGGACCGATATCGAAAGGCTGCACCGGCTGATGGCCGTGATCGGTGAGCGCGTCGCCTATACGCCGGGTACCACCAATGCGGCGACTCCGGCCGAGGACGCGCTGGCGCTCAAGACCGGCGTGTGCCAGGACCACAGCCACATCTTTGCCGCCGCCGCGCGCGCCATGGGGTTTCCCGCCCGCTACGTCAGCGGCTATTTGATGATGGATGCGGCGGTCGAGCAGGCGGCAAGCCATGCCTGGGCCGAGGCGCATGTTGCGGGCCTCGGCTGGGTCGCCTTCGACGTCGCCAACGGCATTTCGCCCGACGAACGCTATGTAAAGGTGGCGACCGGCCGTGATTACCGCGACGCCACGCCGGTGTCGGGAATTCGGCTGGGACAAGCGGAAGAACAGCTTGCGGTCACCGTCACCGTGGAGCAGTAATCCCCGGCAAGATTTGCTGCCAAAGAGATTCGATGACCTATTGCGTCGGCCTGAAGATCGATCGCGGGCTCGTGTTCATGTCCGACACGCGTACCAACGCCGGCATGGATTCGATCTCGACCTTCAAGAAGATGCATGTCTGGGAGGAGCCGGGCGAGCGCGTCATCGTGCTGATGTCGGCCGGCAATCTGGCGACGACGCAGGCCGTCGTCAGCCTGCTCGACGAGCGCACCAAGGCGGTGGCCGATCGCCACGCCACTTTGCTTGAAACGCCTTCCATGTACCAGACGGTGCGGATGGTCGGCGACACCGTCAAGGAAGTCATCGCCAGTTCGTCACCGGCGGGCGAAAAGGCCGATTCCTATTTCAATGCCTCCTTTATCCTCGGCGGCCAGATCAAGGGCAGCGCGCCTCGGCTGTTCATGATCTATCCGGAAGGCAATTTCATCGAATCGACCGATGACACGCCGTTTTTCCAGATCGGCGAGACCAAATACGGCAAGCCGATCATCATCCGCGCCTATGAAAAGTCGATGAGTTTCGCCGAGACGGTGAAACTGCTGCTGGTGTCGTTCGACTCGACGCTGAAATCGAACCTGTCGGTCGGTCTCCCGCTTGACCTGCTGTTCTACGAAAAGGATGCCTTCAAGGTCAGCCTGAAGAAACGGATAGCCCAGGACGATCAATATTATCGCACGATCTCGGACGGCTGGTCGAACGCGCTGAAGACCGCTTTCGCGAGCTTGCCTGATTTTCCCGAATGAAAGCCTCCGTTTTTCGTGCTCTTTGATCGCTGGGCTCGCTGCGACGGAAAGCAAGATGAATAGCAACGAATTCCGGGAATGGTCGCTGTACGCGGCCGAATGGGGTGCCGATTACAGGAGCACACTTCGCGAAAGACCGGTGCGGCCGCTTGTCGAACCGGGCGAAATCTCTAGAAGCATCGATGTCTCGCCGCCGGAAGAGGGCGAAACGATGCAGGCAATCTTCGCCGACTTCGAGCAAAAAATCCTGCCGGGCATGACGCATTGGCAGCATCCGCGCTTCTTCGCCTATTTCCCGGCCAACGCCGCACCGGTCTCGGTGGTGGCCGAATATCTGGTCTCGGTGATGGCCGCGCAATGCATGCTCTGGCAGACCTCGCCGGCAGCGACCGAACTCGAGACGCGCGTCGTCGACTGGATGCGTCAGGCGCTTGGCCTGCCGGAAGGGTTTTCCGGCGTCCTGCAGGATTCGGCATCATCGGCGACGCTTGCCGCCGTGCTGACCATGCGCGAGCGCGCGCTAGACTGGCAGGGCAACAAGAAGGGCCTGCAAGGCCAGCCGATATTGCGCATCTATTCTTCCGACCAGGTCCATACTTCCATCGACCGGGCGATCTGGGTATCGGGCATTGGCGAGGACAATCTCGTGCGCATTCCGGTTGCTGGCCGCCTTCGCGCCATGGATGTCACAGCCCTCGAAGCGGCGATCGTCGCCGACCGGGATGCGGGCATGCTGCCGGCCGGCATCATCGCTTGTGTCGGCGGCACCAGCACCGGCGGCACCGATGACATCGCCGGCGTCGCCGCTGTGGCTAAGCGGTACGGGCTCTATCTGCATGTCGATGCCGCCTGGGCCGGATCGGCGATGATATGTCCGGAATACCGGCATTTCTGGGCCGGCGCGGAGCACGCGGATTCCATCGTCTTCAATCCGCACAAATGGCTGGGCGCGCAGTTCGACTGCTCGATGCAGTTCATCCGCCGGCCGGAAGACCTGGTGCGGACGCTCGCCATCAAGCCGGATTACCTGAAGACGCATGGACGCGACGGCATCATCAACTATTCCGAATGGTCGGTGCCGCTCGGGCGGCGCTTTCGCGCACTGAAACTGTGGTTCCTGCTGCGCGCCCACGGGCTGGAAAATCTCCGGACCATGATCCGCAACCATGTCGCCTGGAGCGAAGGCCTTGCCGCGCGGCTGGCTCGGGAACCGGATTTCGAGATCGTCACGGAACCGATGCTGTCGCTGTTCTCGTTCCGGCATCTGGCGGCGGCCGGCATCGATTCGGACGAACACAATCTGCGGCTGGTCAATGCGATCAACGACGATGGCCGCATCTATCTGACACAGACACGGGTGGACGGGCAGATCGCGATCCGCTTTCAAGTCGGTCAGTTCGAGACGACGGCGGCGGATGTCGATACAGCTTTCGAGGTCATCACCGAAGTCGCCCGCGGTCTGGGTTGAGTTGAAATGGTCGGCAAAGTTGCGCCGTGGTTGTCTTTGGACGGATATAATTTCGTTAGCCGGCTTACGCCTTTTCATCACTTTCGTTTTCCGCTATAGACAAGAAAAACGAAAACGAGAGGCCCCCAATGTATCTGTCGCCGCGTCATTCCGAAATCATCCAGATGGCCAAGGACAATGGCCGCGTGCTGGTCGACGATCTGGCAACGCATTTCAGCGTGACGCCGCAGACCATCCGCAAGGACCTTAACGACCTGTGCGACCAGCGGCTGCTTTCCCGTATCCATGGCGGGGCGCTGTTTCCGTCCGGCATCGAGAACATGGAGTATGAAGCGAGGCGCAAGATCGCCGCCGAGGAGAAGGAGGCGATCGGCCGCGCAGCAGCCAGGCTGATCCCGGACAATGCCTCGCTGTTCATCAATATCGGCACCACGACGGAGTCGGTCAGCAAGGCGCTCCTTGATCATATCGGCTTGATGGTCATCACCAATAACATCAATGTTGCCAATAGGATGCGCATATATCCTTCCATCGAAGTTGTTATTGCCGGCGGTGTCGTGCGCGGTTCCGATGGCGGCGTGGTCGGCGAGGCGGCGGTCGATTTCATCCGGCAGTTCAAAGTCGACTACGCGGTGATCGGCGCCTCGGCGATCGACCATGACGGTGCGTTGCTCGATTTCGATTTTCGCGAGGTGAAGGTGGCGCAGGCGATCATCGCCAATGCAAGGCATGTCATCCTAGTTTCCGACCAGACCAAATTCGAGCGGACGGCGCCGGTCCGCATCGGCCATCTGTCGCAGGTCAACACCTTCATCACCGACCGCTGCGACATTCCCTCGGTGCGCAAGATCTGCCAGGAGGCCGAGGTTCAACTGATCGAAACGTCGCTCTCCTAGAGGGTGCCGTCGCGGCAGTAGCCGCCGTTTACATTTCGTTTGACATTCGTTCTTATTTCGAAATAATCCCACCACGGTTTCGTAAAAACCTAAAAATGCTGCAATGCGAAATCCGGGAGGACTATTGTGAGCGCACCCCCGATCCATGACATCTTCGTCATCGGTGGCGGTATCAACGGCTGCGGCATTGCTCGCGATGCGGTTGGGCGCGGCTTTTCGGTCTTCCTTGCCGAAATGAACGATCTGGCCAGCGGAACCTCCTCCGGCTCGACCAAACTGATCCATGGCGGCCTGCGCTATCTCGAATTCTACGAATTCCGCCTGGTGCGCGAGGCGCTTATGGAGCGCGAGGTTCTCTGGAAGATCGCGCCGCACATCATCTGGCCGATGCGCTTTGTGCTGCCCTATGCCAAGGGTTTGCGTCCGGCCTGGCTGATCAGGCTCGGCCTTTTCCTTTACGACCACATTGGCGGGCGCAAATTGCTGCCGGCGACCAAGACCCTGGACATGGCAAAGGACCCAGCGGGCAAGCCGCTGAAGCCGTTGTTTCGCAAGGCCTTCGAGTATTCCGACGGCTGGGTCAACGATGCGCGACTGGTGGCATTGAACGCCCGCGACGCCGCCGATCGCGGCGCAACGATCCGAACCCGCACGAAAGTCATCGGCGCACGCCGTGAAGGCGAGCTTTGGACGGTCAGTCTGAAAAACGCGCAGAACGGGGACACCGAGGAGGTCAAGGCGCGGCTTTTGGTCAACGCCGCCGGTCCATGGGTCGACCACGTGCTGTCTGCTACGGTCGGCTTGAACGAGGTGCACAATGTCCGGCTGGTACAGGGCAGCCATATCGTCATCGGCAAGAAGTTTGACGATCCGCGCGCCTATTTCTTCCAGAACAAGGATGGCCGCATCATCTTTGCTATCCCCTACGAGGAAGAGTTCACGCTGATCGGCACCACCGACCAGGACTATGCTGGCGACCCGCATGACGTGAAGATCAGCGATGCCGAGATCGATTATCTGTGTGCTGCGGCGAGCGAATATTTCGCGCAGCCGGTCAAGCGTTCGGACATCGTCTGGACCTATTCCGCCGTGCGCCCGCTTTATGACGACGGCGCTTCGAAGGCGCAGGAAGCAACCCGCGATTATGTGCTGAAGACCGACGGCGGCGAGGGCACGGCGCCGATCATCAACACCTTCGGCGGCAAGATCACCACCTATCGCCGGCTGTCTGAATCGATGCTCGAGAAAATCGAGGGTCTTCTCGGCAAGCGCGGCAAGCCGTGGACGGCAAACGCGCCGCTGCCGGGCGGCGATTTCCCGGCCAGCGGTTTCGACGCCGAAGTGGCGAAACTGAAAATGGCCTATCCGTTCCTCGACGCACGTCTGGCGCGCCGCCTGAGCCGGCTTTACGGAACTCGCGCACGGATGCTGCTGGGCCTCGCCAGATCGAATGCCGACCTTGGCCGCAACTTTGGCGCCGATCTCTATGAGGCCGAAGTGCGCTACCTCGTTCAAAATGAATGGGCGATGACGGCTGAAGATGTATTGTGGCGCAGGACCAAGCGCGGCCTGCATCTGAGCCGCGAGCAGACGGCAGCGCTCGACGAATTCATGCGCGGAATAAGCCGGCGCCATGTCGCGGCTGCCGAATAGTCATGCAGAAAGCCTGGGAGGAGGCATCATGCTGGAACTGAGAAACGTGACGAAGACGGTCGGGGCGACGGAGCATATACGCGACGTGTCGCTGACGCTTCAGCACGGCTCGCTCAATGTCCTTCTTGGGCCGACGCTTTCCGGCAAGACCAGCCTGATGCGGCTGATGGCCGGCCTCGATGTGCCGACATCAGGCTCGGTCTGGTTCGACGGCAAGGATGTCACCGGCATCCCGGTGCAGAAGCGCAACGTCGCCATGGTCTACCAGCAGTTCATCAACTATCCGGCAATGACCGTTTACGAGAACATCGCCTCGCCGCTGAGGGTGGCCGGGACCGAGCGGGCAAAGATCGACAAGGAGGTGCGCAGTGCGGCAGCCCTTCTCAAGCTGACGCCCTATCTCGACCGCACGCCGCTCAGCCTCTCCGGCGGCCAGCAGCAGCGGACTGCGCTGGCGCGCGCCATCGTCAAGAACGCCAGCCTCGTGCTGCTCGATGAGCCGCTTGCCAACCTCGACTACAAGCTGCGCGAGGAGCTGCGCGCGGAATTGCCGAAAATCTTCGCGGCGACCGGCACCATTTTCGTCTACGCCACTACGGAGCCGCACGAAGCCTTGCTGCTCGGCGGCAACACGGCGACGCTTTCCGAAGGCCGCATCACTCAGTTCGGCCCGACGATCGACGTCTTCCGCAGGCCGAACGACCTCATCACGGCCAAGACATTCGCCGATCCGCCGCTCAACACGATCGTGCTGAAGAAGAGCGGTTCGAGCTTCCTTCTTGATGGTGGGGTGAACCTCCCGGTGCCGGCTGAACTCGCCGGTATTGCCGATACGAGCTACACGATCGGCTTCCAGCCTCACCATCTCTCTCTTGCCCGGCCAAGCCCGTCTGCGGTTGCGGTGAGAGCCAAGGTCTCGGTCACCGAAATCACTGGTTCGGAAAGCTTTGTGCATCTCGATTTCGCCGACGTCCGCTGGGTGATGCTGGAGCACGGCATCCTGGTGTTCGAACCGGACCAGACCATCGAGGTGTTCATCGACCCTCGGCACATCATGGTGTTCGACGCGAACGGCCGCTCGGCCGCGCCGCCACAGATGCTGGCGGCTTGAGGAGGAGGGCACATGGCGCGCATCGACTGCAATCATATCCGCCACGCCTACGGGCCGCATCCGAAGTCGGACAAGGACTATGCGCTGAAGGAGGTGCATCACGCCTTCGAGGATGGCGGCGCCTATGCGCTGCTCGGGCCGTCGGGCTGCGGCAAGACCACGCTGCTCAACATCATTTCCGGCCTGTTGTATCCGTCGCATGGCGAGCTTCTGTTCGACGGCAAGGACGTTACCAATCTGTCGACGCAGGAGCGCAACATAGCGCAGGTGTTCCAGTTCCCGGTCATCTACGACACCATGACCGTCTACGACAATCTGGCGTTCCCGCTGCGCAACCGCGGCGTTCCGGAACCTGACGTTGACCGTAAGGTGCGCGAAACGCTGGAAATGACCGGTCTGGCCGATATGGCCAAAAGGAAGGCGAGGGGTCTGACCGCCGACCAGAAGCAGAAGATCTCGCTCGGACGCGGGCTGGTGCGCTCCGATGTCAACGCGATCCTGTTCGACGAGCCGCTGACCGTCATCGACCCGCATATGAAGTGGGTGCTGCGCTCGCAGTTGAAGCAGCTGCACAGGCGTTTCGGTTTCACCATGGTCTATGTCACGCACGACCAGACCGAGGCGCTCACCTTCGCCGAAAACGTCGTCGTCATGTATGAGGGCGAGGTTGTGCAGATCGGCTCTCCAGCCGAACTGTTCGAGCGGCCCAAGCATACGTTCGTTGGCTATTTCATCGGCTCGCCGGGCATGAACGTCATGCCGGTCGCGGTCGAAGGCAGGAATGCGCGGCTCGGCAGCCAGACGATCGAATTGCCTGGCGCGCCAAAGGCTGGAACCACAGGCATGATCGAACTCGGCATCCGCCCCGAATATGTCAGGCTTGGCGCTAGCGGCATGCCGGTTTCAATCCGGAAGGTCGAGGATATCGGCCGCCACAAGGTGGTGCGCGCCAGTTTCGAAGGCCGCGACATAGCGGCGATCGTCGGCGAGGACGAGGATATTCCCGCCGATCCGAAGATCGCTTTCGACCCGGCCGGCATCAACATCTATGCCGATTCCTGGCGCGTCGAGATGGGAGGCTGAACTCCATGGATAAGACCTGGAACAACAAGGCGTGGTTCATGGTGCTCCCGGTGCTGGTGCTGGTGGCGTTCAACGCAATCATCCCGCTGATGACGGTGGTTAACTATTCAGTTCAGGAGACGTTCGGAAACAACCTGTTCTTCTTTGAAGGCGTTAAGTGGTTCCAGGAAGTGCTTAATTCGCCGCGCTTCCACGCATCGCTCCTGCGCCAGTTCGCCTTCACCGGGTTAATCCTGCTGATCGAGGTGCCGCTAGGCGTGGCGGTGGCGCTTGCCATGCCGCGTTCCGGCCCATGGGTCGCGGTCTGCCTGGTGTTGATGTCGCTGCCGTTGCTGATCCCATGGAACGTCGTCGGCGCTATGTGGAACATCTTTGCGCTGCCGGACATCGGGCTGCTCGGCTATGTTATCAACGCGATGGGCATCAGCTACAATTTCACCAGCCAGCCGCTGTCGGCGTGGTTCACCGTCGTCCTGATGGACGTATGGCATTGGACCTCGCTGGTAGTGCTGCTTGCCTACGCAGGCCTCGTCTCGATACCCGACGCCTACTATCAGGCTGCAAAAATTGACGGTGCATCACGTTGGTCGGTGTTCCGCTTTATCCAGCTGCCCAAGATGAAGCGCGTGCTGACCATTGCCATGCTGCTGCGGTTCATGGATTCCTTCATGGTCTACACTGAACCGTTCGTACTGACAGGCGGGGGACCGGGCAATGCCACGACCTTCCTGTCGATCGATCTTGTCAAGGCAGCGCTCGGCGAATTCAACCTTGGAATCGCGGCGGCCATGAGCATCATCTACTTCCTGATGACGCTGCTGGTGTCGTGGCTCTTCTACACCCTGATGACCCAATCCGAAGCGGAGGGCTGAGATGACATCGGTGAAGGAAGGCCTTGGGGATAAAAGGGGCGACGTTTTGATGCGAGAGCAGACAACGCCGCCACCGGCGTCGAATGCGGCGGGTCTCCAGGCGGTAAGCGTAATGAGCGGACGCGGCCGGGAGGCGCGCTTCCTTTGGCTCGTGCCGACGGTCTACATCATCTTCCTGATGCTGCCGATCTACTGGCTGCTCAACATGTCGTTCAAGACGACGAACGAAATCCTCGGCGGCTTTTCATTGTGGCCACGCAGTTTCACGGTGGCGAGCTATGTCGAGATCCTCACCAACCCCGTTTGGTACAATGGCTACATCAGCTCCATCAGCTATGTATTTATCAACACTGCGATTTCGGTCAGCGTGGCGCTGCCCGCTGCCTATGCCTTCTCGCGCTACCGTTTTCTCGGCGACAAGCACCTGTTCTTCTGGCTGCTGACCAACCGCATGGCGCCGCCGGCGGTTTTCGCGCTGCCGTTTTACCAGCTCTACTCGGCCATCAATCTCTTCGACACGCCATGGGCCGTTGCGCTGGCGCACTGCCTGTTCAACATACCGCTCGCAGTGTGGATTCTCGAAGGCTTCATGTCCGGCGTGCCGAAGGAGATCGACGAGACGGCCTTCATAGACGGCTATTCCTGGCCGCGGTTCTTCGTGAAGATATTCATGCCGCTGATCGCTTCCGGCATCGGTGTCACGGCGTTCTTCTGCTTCATGTTCTCTTGGGTCGAGCTGTTGCTCGCCAAGACGCTGACGTCTGTCGCCGCGAAGCCGATCGCCGCCGTGATGACCCGGACGGCGAGCACATCGGGCTACGAACTCGGATTGCTGGCGGCCGCCGGCGTGCTCACCATCGTTCCGGGCGCAATCGTCATCTGGTTCGTCCGGAACTATATCGCCAAGGGGTTTGCGCTTGGCCGCGTCTAGCGGCGGCGCGGGGAAGGAGTAAAGACGATGGATCTCTCATGGATGGCCTGGACCTGGCAGACCGCCACTTTCTTTGGCGTGATCCTGCTTCTTCTGGTCGGAATGACCGTGTGGGAGTGGGCCAGTCCTGGCGGAGCGCCGCGCCATGGCGTTCTCGGCCTCGATACTACGCGTGGCGACCGACTGTTCATTTCGCTGCTAGGCAGCGCCTACATCCATCTCGCTTGGCTGGGTCTTGTCGGACCCAACCTGTGGTGGGCACTCGCCCTCTCGATCGTCTACGCCATCGGCGTTTTTCGATTCGTCTAGGGGGAGAAACTGTTGGAGCGGCCGCGCAACGACCGCTCCGATCGCACTTGAAACCGAAAATGGGAGGAACTCATGCGACGTCACCTACTAACATCGACAACGGCACTAGTCCTGCTGCTCGGGGCCAGTCAGGCCTACGCAGGCATGGATGAAGCCAAGACATTCCTTGACACGGAAATCAATGGCCTTTCGACCCTTGATCGCTCGGCTCAGGAAGCCGAAATGCAATGGTTTGTCGATGCCGCGAAACCCTTCGCCGGCATGGAGATAAACGTGCTGTCGGAAGGTATCCCGACACACACCTACGAATCGACCGTGCTCACCAAGGCGTTCGAGGCGATCACCGGCATCAAGGTCAACCACCAGATCCTCGGCGAGGGTGAAGTCGTCCAGGCCGTGCAGACTCAGATGCAGACCAACCGCAATCTTTATGACGCTTATGTCAACGACAGCGACCTGATCGGCACCCATTCGCGGCTGCAGCTTGCGGTAAATCTCACCGATTTCATGGCCGGCGAAGGCAAGGATGTCACCCTTCCGACACTCGATCTCGAAGACTTTATTGGCATTAAGTTCACGACCGGCCCGGACGGCAAGCTCTACCAGCTCCCGGACCAGCAGTTCGCCAACCTCTACTGGTTCCGCAAGGACTGGTTCGACAAGCCGGAACTCAAGGAAAAGTTCAAGGCCAAGTATGGCTACGATCTCGGCGTCCCGGTGAACTGGTCCGCCTACGAGGATATCGCCGAATTCTTCTCCAAGGACGTGAAGGAAATCGACGGCGTGCAGGTCTTCGGACATATGGACTACGGCAAGCGGGCACCCGATCTCGGTTGGCGCATGACTGACGCGTGGCTGTCCATGGCCGGCACCGGCAGCCCCGGCGAGCCGAATGGCATCCCGATCGACGAATGGGGCATTCGCATGGAGGCTGGCACCTGCAATCCGGTCGGCGCGAGTGTTTCGCGCGGTGGCGAGGCGAATGGTCCGGCGTCGGTCTATGCCATCGCAAAGTGGGACGAGTGGCTGCGTAACTTTGCGCCTCCCGGAGCAGCGAGCTACGATTTCTACCAGTCGCTGCCCGCGCTGAGCCAAGGCAACGTGGCCCAGCAGATCTTCTGGTACACGGCTTTCCTCGCCGACATGGTGAAGCCCAAGTCGGAAGGGAACAACACGGTCGATGATGAGGGCAATTTGTTGTGGCGAATGGCCCCGTCGCCGCACGGCCCGTACTGGAAGGACGGGCAGAAGATCGGCTACCAGGACGTGGGCTCTTGGACGATCCTGAAATCGACCCCGGCCGATCGTGCCAAGGCCGCCTGGCTTTATGCGCAGTTCGTCGTGTCGAAGACCGTGTCTTTGAAGAAGTCCCATGTCGGGCTCACTCTGATCCGCGATTCCGACATTCGGCATCAGTCGTTTACCGACCGTGCGCCCAAACTCGGCGGCTGGGTGGAGTTCTACCGCTCTCCAGACCGGGTCGCCTGGTCGCCGACCGGCATCAACGTGCCCGACTACCCGAAGCTCGCCCAGATCTGGTGGCAGCAGATCGGCGACGTGAACTCCGGGGCGTTCACGCCGCAGCAGGCGATGGACCGCCTCGCTGAGGAAATGGACATCACGATGGCCCGCATGCAGGCTGCCGACGAGTCCGCCAAGGTCTACGGCGGCTGTGGTCCGCGACTCAACGAGCCGAAAGATCCGGCCGAATGGTTGGGCAAGGAGAACGGTCCTAAGGCCAAACTCGAGAACGAGAAGCCGAAAGGCGAGACCATCGTCTATGAGGAACTGATCAAGCGCTGGACCACCCAGTAGGCTTGCCGAACCGCGAAAGCGAAAAGAGGCTACAGGGAGGCGGCGCGAGCCGTCTCCCTTCTTTGCGAATGATGGGGGAGACAGCATGACCGGATACATCCTTGCAATTGATCAGGGGACGACGTCGAGCCGGGCGATCTTGTTCGATCCCGAAATGAAGGTCGTAGGCAGCGGACAGAAGGAATTTACCCAGCATTATCCGGCCTCCGGCTGGGTCGAGCACGATCCGGAGGAAATCTGGTCGAGCGTCGTGGCGACGGTGAAGGCTGCGCTGAAAAGCGCCGGCCGCGATGCGTCGGATGTCGCGGCAATCGGCATCACCAATCAGCGCGAGACCGTCGTCATCTGGGACAGGGCGACCGGCAAGCCGATCCATAACGCGATTGTCTGGCAAGACCGCCGCACCGCGCCGCTGTGCCAGAAATTGAAGAAGCAGGGGCTGGAGAAGAAGTTCACCAGAAGGACCGGCCTGCTGCTCGATCCCTATTTCTCCGGCACCAAGATCGCCTGGATGCTGGACAAGGTGAAGGGCGCGAGGAAACGCGCCGCCAAGGGCGAATTGCTGGCCGGCACCATCGACAGCTTTCTGATCTGGCGGCTGACCGGCGGCAAGGTTCACGCCACCGATGCCACCAATGCCTCGCGAACGTTGGTCTACAACATCGAAAAGAATGCCTGGGACGACGAGCTTCTGGCCATTCTCGGCATACCGGAAAAAATGCTGCCGCAGGTGAAGGATTGCGCTGACGACTATGGAATCACAGAGAAAAGCCTGTTCGGCGCAGAGATAAGAATCCTCGGCGTGGCTGGCGACCAGCATGCGGCGACCATCGGCCAGGCCTGTTTCGAGCCGGGCATGATGAAGTCCACCTATGGCACCGGTTGCTTCGCGCTGCTCAACACCGGCAGCGATCTGGTGCGCTCGAAGAACCGGTTGTTGACGACCATTGCCTATAGGCTGAACGGCAAGACCACTTATGCGCTGGAGGGGTCGATCTTCATCGCAGGTGCCGCCGTGCAATGGCTGCGCGACGGCATCAAGGTGATCGGCAAGGCCGAGCAGAGCGGCGTGCTGGCGGCGAGCGCCGACCCGACTCAAGAAGTGTATCTAGTGCCGGCTTTCGTTGGACTTGGCGCGCCGCACTGGGACGCCGAGGCGCGCGGCGCCATCTTCGGGCTGACCCGCAATTCGGGCCCGGCCGAATTTGCCAGCGCCGCACTTGAATCCGTTGCGTTCCAGACGCGCGACCTGCTCGACGCGATGCGCAAGGACTGGAAGGGCGCGTCTGCGAAGACCGTTCTCAGGGTCGATGGCGGGATGGTGGCGTCGGACTGGACCTTGCAGCGGCTGGCCGACATCCTCGATGCGCCGGTCGACCGTCCGACCATCCTGGAGACGACGGCGCTTGGCGCGGCATGGCTGGCCGGCTCGAAAGCGGGAGTCTGGCCGAAGGCCAGGGACTTCGCCAGGAGTTGGGCGCTGGAGCGACGGTTCAAGCCGGATATGAACGCTACGGTTCGTTCCGTAAAGCTGGCGGGCTGGCGCGATGCTGTGCGCAGGACGCTGAGCACGCTTTAGATTCGCGCACCAAAAAAAGCCCGCGCCGTTGTCGGCGCAGGCTCTTCAACAAAACTTACTCAACTTCGCCCGGGCTTTATCAATAGGGCGAGATGCACTGCCGACGCGGCCCGTAGTAAGGCTGGTACGTGTTGTCATATGCCCGGTAGGATCTGTAGCGATTATAGCACCACGCCACGTGGGCATCGCCTCCTCGATAGACGCGGTTCTGGTTGTTGATGATCGCGCCGGTAATCAGCGCGCCAGTGGCGAAGGCAGCCAGCGGGAACCAGTAGTCGCCGTGACGGCGATAGCCGCGACGCCAACTGCGATAGCCGCGATGGCCGCGCCAATACCTGCCGTCGTCATGCGAGAAACTGCGACGAAAATCGCGGCGCGAGAAATCGCGGCGGGAAAAATCGCGATCGCCGTCGAAACGCCTCCAACGCCTGTGGTCGACGGTCTGGACATCCGACGCGACGTTCTGACCTAGCGGCACGTAAATGGGCTGGGCGTTGACGGGCACGATTTCCGCCACAGCGAATGACGCTGACAGCGCGGTCGCCAGCAAGCCCGACATGATTCTGTTCATGATCTTCTCCTTGAAAGCGTCGTCCCTTGTAGCGACAAAAACGGACAGGTTGCGCAATTGTTCCGCTAAAAATAGCAAGCTGCTGATTTGTAATGCGTCTCAGCTTTCTGCGGGACAGCCACGCAGGCTTTGCCGAAGCGGTTGGAGAGGCGCTGCAAGTGTGCGGAAAAGCCCTGCTTGCGCGTGCTCTTTTTCCAGTTGACCGGTCGAGGCACTCTCCCTATGTTCCGCGCAATTTCGAGGGCGGCATTCTGAGCCCGCGGGAGCGCGTAGCTCAGCCGGTAGAGCAACTGACTTTTAATCAGTAGGTCCAGGGTTCGAATCCCTGCGCGCTCACCATTGTTTCATTGAATTCAACTACTTAGGCTTACTCGGCGAGCGTAGCCAGAACCTGGGAGACTGCAAAGCCTCACGGCACAGCTGTTTCCGCCGTCAGATGGCTGACTATCGCAAAACGATAGCACAGCAGCATTCTCCTAGCCGCCCGTCCCGTCGTCCATCTTTGTATTGGTCAGCGCCTCATAGGCCATGCTGCATAGGCGAGAGATCGCTCACGGGATCACTGCCACAGGCGCGACCGGCAATAACCGGATGAGGCGAGCATCGGGGCAGGTTCCCACAAGAATCGTGCGCTGAGGCATCCGGAAAACCTTGCTCAAATCAGCGAGACATTGCCGCCGGCGTGGCGCTCCAGTCGGCCGGCGAGGTCGAGTTCCAGTAACACCATGAAAACCTGGGCGGGATGCAGGCCGGTGTGGCGGATGATTTCGTCGACCGCCACCGGCGTCGGGCCGAGGGCTTCGATAACGCGGGCGCGGTCGTCTTCGCAGGGCGGCGGTGTTGCCGAAAAGTCGGGCGGCTCTCCAAGTGGCGGCGTCCTTGGTGCCAAGGCGCTGACCAGCGGCGCGACTGCGCTGGTGATGTCCGACGCCTCGGTGACCAGGGTGGCGCCGTCCTTGAGCAGGGCATTGGTGCCGGCAGCGCGCGGATCGAGCGGCGAACCGGGGACGGCGAAGACCAGCCGGCCCATCTCGCCGGCAAGCCTGGCGCTGATCAGCGAGCCGGAGCGTTGCGCCGCCTCGACCACGACCAGCCCCAATGCAGCACCCGCGACGAGGCGGTTGCGGCGCGGAAAATCCTGGGCGCGCGGCTGCCAGCCGAACGGCATCTCTGAAATGATGGCGCCGCCGCGCTCGGCAATCTCGTTACAGAGTTCGGCATTCTCGGGCGGGTAGGGCAGGTCGAGGCCGCCGGCCAGCACGCCGATCGTGCCGGTCGCAAGGCTGCCCTGATGTGCTGCCGTGTCGATGCCGCGCGCCAGACCGGAGAGGATGCCGTATCCGTCGCGGCCGAGTTCGGCGGCGAGCGTGCGCGCCATCTTGATGCCGGCCAGCGAGGCGTTGCGGGCGCCGACGATGGCGACTGCCGGTAGCCGAAACACCGCGCCTTCGCCTTTGACCGCGAGCAGCGGCGGCGGATGGTCCATGCTTTTCATCAGCGGTGGATAGTCGGCCTCGCCGATGCCGACGAAGCGGGCGCCGGCGCGCCGGGCTGTCTCCACTTCCGCCTCGGCCTCGGCAATCGACGGGATGCGGACGATCTTTCTGGCACCGCCCGAAATCATTAGCTCGGGCAGCATCTCAAGCGCCGTCTCGGCCGAGCCGAAACGGTTGATCAGGTCGCGAAAGGTGGCCGGGCCGACATTCGGCGTGCGGATCAAACGAAGCCAGCTCAACCGCTGCCGGTCGCTGAGCCGCGGCCCGGCGGCGCGCTGGCTCACTCCTTGGCCCCGATCTTGCCCTCGGTGCCGGCCAGCAGCCGCGTGATGTTGGCCCGGTGTTTTATGATGACGATCAGGCTCATCAGCGCGAACAGCCCGGCAATCTCAGGCGTGCTGAGGACATAGAGCGCGATCGGCACGACGACTGCTGCCGTCAGCGCCGCCAGCGAGGAATAGCGGAACAAGAAAGCGACGGCCAGCCAGACGATGGCGAAGATCAGTGCCACCTGCCAGGCCAATGCAATCAGTACGCCGAGATAAGTGGCGACCCCCTTGCCGCCCTTGAAACCGAGCCAGACCGGAAAGAGATGGCCGAAAAAGGCGCCGAGGCCGGCCCAGGGCCCGAGCTCCAGTGCAAAGCGACCGGCGATCAGCACGGCCGCCGTGCCTTTCAGCGCGTCGAGCAGCAGCGTGGCGGCGGCCAGGCCCTTGTTGCCGGTGCGCAGTACATTGGTGGCGCCGATGTTGCCGGAGCCGATATTGCGGACGTCGCCCAGACCGGCGGCGCGGGTGATCAGGAGCCCGAACGGGATCGAGCCGAGCAGGTAGCCGAACACTAGCGCCAAGACGATGCCGTAAGCCATTGTTCCCCCAGATATCCCCTAGGCTGAAAACACTGTGCGGCCCGCCACCATCGTTTGCAAGACCTTGCCCTGCAGCCGCGCGCCTTCGAAACAGGTGTTTTTCGAGCGCGAACGGATACCGGCTTCGCTGACGATCCATGGCTCGTTGAGATCGACCAGCGCAAGATCGGCGATCGCGCCTGGCTTCAGCGTGCCGCCGGGCAGGCCGAACAGTCTTGCCGGCGCGGTGGACAAGGTCTCGACCAATCTAAGCAGCGTCACGTCGCCATTGTGATAAAGGCGCAGCGCCGCGCCCAGCAGCGTTTCCAGCCCGATCGCGCCGGCCGCGGCGTCGGCGAAGGGCAGGCGCTTGGTGTCGACATCCTGCGGGTCGTGCGAGGACACGATGAGGTCGATCGTGCCGTCCTTGACCGCCTCGAGCATCGCCAGCCTGTCTTCCTCGGCGCGCAGCGGCGGCGTCAGCCGGAAGAAGGTGCGGTATTCGCCGACATCGTTCTCGTTGAGCGACAGATTGTGGATCGACACGCCTGCTGTGACATTCGCGCCGTCGGCTTTCGCCCGCGTTACCGCGTTTGCCGCCATGGCCGTCGAGATCTTGGCCGCGTGATAGGCGCCGCCGGTCAGCCGCGCCAGCGCAAGGTCACGCTCCAGCGGAATGGACTCGGCCTCGCGCGGAATGCCGGCGAGGCCGAGCCAGCTGGCATAGAGGCCTTCGTTCATGACGCCTGATGAGGCGAGGTCGGCGTCTTGGGTTTCATGTGCGATCACGCCGCCGAAGTCGCGCGCATAGGTCAGCGCGCGGCGCATCACCAGTGCGCTTGCTATGGTGTGCCGCCCGTCAGTGAAGGCGACCGCGCCGGCCTCGCGCAGCAGGCCGAATTCGGTCATCTCGCGGCCTTCGAGGCCCTTGGTGATCGCCGCCGCCGGAAAGATGTTGACGATGGCCGTATCCTTGGCGGTGCGTAGCACGAATTCGACCAGCGCCACATTGTCGATCACCGGGTCGGTGTCGGGCATCATGACGATGGAAGTGACGCCGCCGGCCGCCGCCGCCAGGCTGGCCGAAGCGATGGTTTCGCGGTGCTCGCCGCCCGGTTCGCCGATGAAGACGCGCGCATCGATCAGGCCCGGGATGATTGCTTTGCCGCCGCAGTCGATGACGGTAGCATCTTGCGGAGCGCCCTGGTTCAAGGCCGACTTGCCGGCAGCCACGATCTTGCGGCCCTCGACAATGACGGTGCCGACCTCGTCAATGCCGCGCGACGGATCGACGATGCGGGCCCGGCTGAAGACCGTTGTGCTCATCGGGCAACTTCGCGGTTGCGACGGGGGTCGAGCAGCGCTTCCATCACTGCCATGCGCACGGCAACACCCATCTCCACCTGTTCCTGGATGACGCTCTGCGGACCGTCGGCGATTTCCGATGCGATCTCGACGCCGCGGTTCATCGGGCCGGGATGCATGACCAGAGCGCCGTCCTTGGCCGCCTTCAGCTTCTCGGCGTCGAGGCCGAAATAGTGGAAATACTCACGCACCGAAGGCACGAAGGCGCCTTCCATCCGCTCGCGCTGCAGCCGCAGCATCATCACCACATCCGCGTCCTTGAGCCCTTCGGCCATCGAACGGGTGACGACCACGCCCATTTTCTCGATGCCGGCGGGCAGAAGTGTCGACGGCGCCACCGCGCGGACCTGGGCGCCGAGCGCGTTGAGCAGTATGATGTTGGAACGCGCCACGCGCGAATGCAGGATGTCGCCACAGATTGCCACGATCAGCTTCGACAGCGGGCCCCTGGCGCGGCGGATGGTCAGCGCGTCGAGCAGCGCCTGCGTCGGGTGCTCATGGGCGCCGTCGCCGGCATTGATCACCGAGCAGCCGACCTTTTGCGCCAGTAGTGCGGCGGCACCCGCCGACTGGTGGCGGATGATCAATATGTCCGGGCGCATGGCGTTCAGCGTCATCGCCGTGTCGATCAGCGTCTCGCCCTTCTTCACCGAAGAGCTCGCCACCGACATGTTCATGACGTCGGCGCCTAGCCGTTTTCCGGCCAGCTCGAACGACGACTGCGTGCGGGTCGAGGCTTCGTAGAAGAGGTTGATCTGGGTGCGGCCGCGCAGCGTCGAGGTCTTCTTCTCCGACTGCCGCGAGATCGCGACCGCCCGGTCCGCCTTGTCCAGCAAAAGCTCGATGTCGGCGGGGGAAAGATCGCGGATGCCCAGAAGATGGCGGTGAGGATAGAGTGGCAGGGACGAAGCGTCGGTCATCTCAAGGCGCTGCTATAGGGTGGAGGACCTTTGGCTGCAAGCACCAGCTTTGGATTGCGGTCTTTCTCCCCGGTATTTTCGTCGCGCGCGTTGCGCGGCTTGGGCTATAAACCGCTACTGGCTTCGGATTCGTGGCCTTGTGATGATAAGGACAGTGCGTGACCGACGACGTGACGAACCAGCCGCCGCCGCTGGCAGGCGGCAACGCCTGGCGGGGCGATCCGTTGCTGATCCAGCTTGCCGAGCGTTTTTCCGATCCGGTGCGCAAAGATCTCGATGGGCTTGGCCGTTTCGTGCTGACGCAGGAGGCGCAGGAACTGGCTCGCCTCGCCAATGTCGAGACGCCGAAGCTCAGGACCCATGACCGGCAGGGCCGGCGCATCGATCTGGTCGAGTTTCATCCAGCCTATCACGCACTGATGCGCCGGTCGGTGGCGAACGGGCTGCATTCGTCGGTCTGGGAAAATGGCGATGCCGAGATCGGCCGCCGTCATCAGGTGCGCGCCGCCCGTTTCTACCTGACGGCCGAGCTCGAAACCGGGCATCTCTGTCCCATCACCATGACCAGCGCATCGCTGGCAGCGCTGATGGCCAGCCCGAAACTGTTTCGCGAATGGGCGCCGCGGGTGACGACACGCAAATACGACCAGAGCCAAAAGCCTCCGGTCGAAAAGGCCGGGCTGACGCTCGGCATGGGCATGACCGAGAAGCAGGGCGGCACCGACGTCCGCGCCAACGTCACCAGGGCCGAGCGGGCCGGCAGCAGCTTCTATCGGCTGACCGGCCATAAATGGTTCATGTCAGCGCCGATGTCGGATGCGTTCCTGGTGCTTGGACAGGCGCCGGAAGGACTTTCGTGCTTTCTCGTTCCCCGCATTCTCGGCGATGGTTCGGGCAACGGCTTCCGCTTCCAGCGGCTGAAGGACAAGCTCGGCAACCGCTCCAACGCCTCGTCCGAAGTGGAGTTCGTCAACGCCATCGGCGAGATGGTCGGCGAGCCCGGGGCAGGCGTCAAAACGATCATGGACATGGTGACGCTGACCCGGCTCGACTGCGCGATCGCCTCGTCGGCGATCATGCGTGCCGGGCTGGCCGAGGCCGTCCACCACACCCGTCACCGCCAGGTGTTTGGAACCAATCTGATCGAGCAGCCGCTGATGCAGCGCGTGCTGGCCGACATGGCGCTCGACGTCGCCGCGGCCACCGCGCTGTCGTTCCGGCTGGCGCGCTCCTTCGACGAAGCGGCCGGCGACCGCGGCGAGGCGGCCTTCGCTCGCGCCATGACGCCGGTCGTAAAGTACTGGGTCTGCAAGATCGCACCACAGCTGCTCTACGAAGCGATGGAGTGCCTCGGCGGCAATGGCTATGTCGAGGAGGCGCCGCTCGCCCGCTACTATCGCGAAGCTCCGGTCAACGCGATCTGGGAGGGATCCGGCAACGTCATGGCGCTCGACGTGCTGCGCGTGCTGGGGCGTGCACCCGGCCTGTTCGAGGAGGTGCTGGCCGGCATCGATCGCGATCTCGGCGCAGGCGGACGCGGCACCGTCGGCGTACTCAAGGCGGCAATGCAGGTCGCGGCAACCGACGAGGGCTCGGCCCGCCTGCTCACCGAACAACTGGCGCTGTCGGCGGCAGCGGCAGAACTTCGCAGGCTGGGGGCAGGGCGGATCGCCGACGCCTTCGTCGAGACGCGCCTCGCCGGCCAGTGGCGCAACACCTATGGCATGCTCGATTCGCGCCATGACGCGCGCATGATCATCGACACGCTCTATCGGCCGACGAACTGAGCCGCCAACAGCAGTACAACCGGGATGGTCGCGAAGGAAGCAAGCGTCTGCAGCGTCGTAACCGTAGCGTAAAGCTCGGCGTCGCCGCCTATTTGCTTGGCCAGCACATAACCGTTCATGGCGGTCGGCACGGCGCCGCACAGGATGAGAAACAGCAATTCCTCGCCAGTGACGCCAAGCAAGAGCGAAATGGCCAGCAGCAGCGCCGGAAACACCACCAGCTTGACTGCAACCGGGACGAGAATAACGATCCTGGGCTTGACCAGGCTGTCGAGCCTCAGGCCCGCACCAATGCCGACGAGGCCAAGCCCAAGCGCGGCCTGGCCGATCAGCTGAAGCGTCTTGTTGACCGGTGCAAAAAGTTCGAAGGGCAGTGCGCGTAACAGAAGACCGCCGGCAGCCGCGATCACCATTGGATTAGTCGCCATGCGGCGGATCAGCGTCGGCCAGTTGGCCGTCCTGTCGGCGAAGCGTGTAACTACGAAAACCGTCACAAGATTGATCGGCAGGATGACGATCGCCATCACCAGCGCGACGACAGCCATTCCGGCGGGCGGAAACAATTTTTGGGCAATGGCCAGCGCCATGAAACCGTTCCAGCGGATCGATGTTTGGAAAATCGACGAGAATTCGGCCGCTCCGGCAAGACCGGCCTTGCGCAGAAACGGCCACAATGACAGCACGAATACAAACATCAGCGGCACGGTGATTGCCAGCGCCAGCATCATGGCATCCAGCTGCAGGCCGGTGAAATCGGCGTTTACGATCGTCACGAGAATCAGTGTCGGATAGAAGAACCAGTAGCCCAACTGGTCGATGCCGTGCCAGCCGGCCGGATCGATCACATCGACGCACCGAAGAATATTCCCGCACAGGATAAGCAGGAAGATCGGCAGGATACTTTCGAACATGGCTTGCATGGAAGCGTCTCGGAGGGAGACCGTGCCATAGCAGGCATTGCCGGCATGTAAAGCGCCACGACCGACGCTGTCGTGCGCCTGTGGACGACCGTTAACCTTAACAAATGGTTTCCATTGCGGTCGCAAGCCGCAAGGCCCACTGTCCTGTTTACGGAAGCAGGAACGCCATGCGGCATATATTGAGCTCCTTTCTGGCCTTGCACTGGGCGGTCGTTTTCGCCCTGCTGGCGTTCCTCTGCATCGACGGGAATCGCGGTGTTGCGGCAGCGCTTGGCGTGCTCGGCGTCGCCGTCCAGAACACCCGCTTCGTCAATCTCGAAAACGCCATCATCGTGGCACCGCTTGCCGTAGCGCTGCTTGTCGTCGCGGTGCTGTTCTGCTGGGCCTTTGTCGAAACTCTGATCAGCGACCCGACAAATCCGGACGCCACCGACAGCGTCGTGCGGGTCGCCTTCATCTCCGCCTCCGGCGTGCTGTCGCTCATTGTTGTCGGCGGCGCCGCGCAAGGCATCAACGGGCTGTTCATGGTTGTCGCGGTGCAACTGGCGGCGCTGCTGGCGTCCTATGTCGCCATGCTCGCAGAGCGACGGTCGGCCCTTGGCGCAGAGGTTCCGGGCACGGGTGAAATCAGGGCCGCCGCGCATGTAATGGCGAAAGCGGCGGCGCACAACTCGGCGCTCTCGCGCATTTCCGGCCGGCTGGCCACCAACTTGAGGCCGGACACGAATTTGAGGGATGGCCGCTGATGCGTACCTTGTTCGCGCTATGGGCGGCGCCGCTCGCCCTGTTCTGGGGCTGGTTCTTCCTGTCGCTCAACGACATCAATTTCGGATATGTCATGCTGAGCCGCCAATTGCATGACCTCGTCTTCCAGCTTTATGGGGAGATGCTCGGCATTGATCCGGCGCTCATTCCCGGCATGGTGGCAAAGGCCTGCATCTTCGACAGTCTGCTGCTCATGGCATTTTGGGCGTTCCGACGCCGCCGGGTGATCGGCGGCTGGATCAGGATAATGCGCGACCGCTATTTCGGCCAGGCATCGACGCCGAGCGCCTGAAGCCGGTCGAGAACGCCCTGCAGAATAAAGGCCGCCGCGGCCGAATCGATCTTGCCGGCGCGTTTGCGGCGCGAAAAATCCATCTCGATCAACGTCCGCTCAGCCGCCACCGTCGACAGTCGCTCGTCCCACAAAACGAAGGGCAGGTCGGTCACACCAGCCATGTTGCGGGCGAAGGCGCGGGATTTCTGGGCGCGCGGCCCTTCCGATCCGTCCATGTTGATCGGCAGGCCGAGCACCACGGCGCCGACATTCTCTTTCTGCAGCAAGGCGAGCAGCACAGCTGCATCCAGCGAGAATTTCCTGCGCATGATGACCGGACGCGGATGGGCGAAGGCAAAGCCCCTGTCGGAAACCGCCACGCCGATGGTCTTGTCGCCGAGGTCGAGCCCGGCCAGCGTCTTGCCGCCGCTGAGCCGCGCCGGCAACTCTTCGATGGTGATGATGCTCAACGGCCTTCCTTGGACCACACGCCGCGAAGGGACGCTGTGGGACTTTAATTTCACTGCCGGCGTTCTATCCTTTGGCGAAGCAAAAATCGAGGAAGGCATTCATGAAACTGACCTGGTACGGACATTCCGCATTCCGCATCGAAACCACCGACGCGAAAATCCTCATCGATCCCTATCTGATCGGCAATCCGTCATGGACGAGCGGCTGGGAAGGACCGGCGGAAGGGGTCACGCATGTTCTTTTGACCCATGGCCATAGCGATCACATCAGCGGTGCGCTCGAAGTGCTTGGGAAAAGCGGCGCTATGCTGGTCGCCAATTTCGAGGTCTGCATGTACCTGGTCGGCAGGGGCGCCAGCGACAAGAAGATCAATCCCGGCAACATCGGCGGCACGATCGATTGCGGCGGGTTCACCACCACCTTCGTCCAGGCGCTGCATTCATCGTCGTTCCCGGGTGACAATGGCCAGAACACCTATCTCGGCAATCCAGGCGGCCTCGTCCTGCATTTTCCGGAAGACAAGACGCTCTATCACATGGGCGACACCGACATCTTTTCCGACATGGCGCTGATCAACGAATTACATGAGCCGAAGATCGGCATCGTTCCGATCGGCGACCGCTTCACCATGGGTGGCGCGGTGGCAGCCCTTGCCTGCCGACGCTTCTTTCAGTTTGAGACGGTCATTCCCAGTCACTTCGGTACGTTCCCGATCATCGACCAGACCGCCGACAAGTTTGTCGCGGGGTTGGACGGATCCGGCGTGAAGGTGGCGTTGCCGGAGATCGGCGGGACGATTAGCTTGTAGAAGACGCTAGGTATAAGACGCTAAAATGGAGCGAAAACATGATTTTGAGGGGCTTTCTTTGCATTTCTATTCTCTCTGTGGCGTCCGCCGCTCCCGCCGCGGAGGATTTCATCGAAGGCGTCTATCTCCAGTCCGAGGATCTTTGTGCGCAGGCCAAGAAGGACACACTGGAAGCGCTGATCGACGCCGGCAACATCGTGCTCTCGGCGCGTGGCCTGCAAAGCGTCGAATACGATTGCGAGTTCCTTCAGATCACCAAGGCGACGCTCTCGCCGAGCTGGGCGGTGACAGCCATATGTCAGGAACCGGGCCACGTCTTTCCGGACGTTCTCTCCGTAACGCAATTGAGCCCGAAGCAGATCGATCTGGTTTCGGTCCGGCCTGCGGAAGACGAAAGCGAGGCGAGCGGCAACAGCGGCAGCTATTTCCTCTGCGACGGTGTGGCCCTGCCATAGACCTTCTGCCTGAGTTGTCGGCACGATGCATGTTGCGCGGCACGCGCCGCGCCGCTATAGCGCGGACTGGTTTTCCAGAGGCACAAACAACCATGTCCGTTGATCTTCAGACTGTGAAGCGCGTCGCGCGTCTCGCCCGTATTGCGGTGAGCGAGGAGGATGCCGAGCGCATGACCGGCGAGTTGAACGCCATTCTGGGCTTTGTCGAGCAATTGAACGAGGTCGACGTCTCCGGTGTCGAGCCGATGACTTCGGTGATTCCGATGGAAATGAAGAAGCGCCCGGACGTCGTCACCGACGGCAGCAAGGCGGTCGACATCGTCGCCAACGCACCGGCCACCGAAGAGAATTTCTTCCTCGTTCCGAAGGTGGTGGAGTAGCGGGCCGATGGCAATCGAGATCGCCATCGAAACGCCGCTGCAGGACGATGTGCGCGGGCTGGTTAAGGAGCTCAACGCCACGCTGCTGGAACTGACGCCGCCGGAGCACTGCTATCACATGACCGTCGAACAGATGGCCGACAACGACACAACAGTCTTCATCGCTCGCTACAACGGCCTTGCCATCGGTTGCGGCGCGCTGAAGCGCCACGATGGCACCGTCGGCGAGGTCAAGCGCATGTACACGCGGCCTTCGCATCGTGGACAGAAGATCGGCGCCAGGATCGTCGAGCGGATCGAAGCGCTGGCGCGCAATGAAGGGCTGAAGCGTTTGGTGCTGGAAACCGGCGACCGCCATCCGGCAGCGTGGACCGTCTATGAAGGCGCCGGATTTTCGCGCTGCGGCCCGGTGCTGGACTATCCCGATACCGGGTGGTCGGTGTTTTACGAAAAGAGCCTTGCCTGATGAGCGACCTGACCCACCTGACGATTTCGCAGGCCCGCACCAAGCTGCGCGCCAAGGAAATCACCGCAACCGAGATCACCGAAGCCTATCTCCAGGCGATCGAGCGGGCCAATCCGACGCTCAACGCCTATGTCGTCGTTACCGACGACAAAGCGCGCGACATGGCCAAGGCCTCGGACGCGAAGCTGGCGAAGGGCCAGGGCGGGTCGCTCGAAGGCATTCCGCTCGGGATCAAGGACCTGTTCGGCACCGAAGGCATCCACACCCAAGCCTGCAGCCATGTGCTGGACGGGTTCAAGCCGCACTACGAATCGACCGTCACCGCCAATCTGTGGGCCGACGGCGCCGTCATGCTCGGCAAGCTCAACATGGATGAGTTCGCCATGGGCTCCTCCAACGAGACCTCCTACTACGGCCCTGTCGTCAATCCGTGGCGGCGTTCGCGCCTCGACACGGTGGTGATGCCGACCACGCATCAGGGGGATGGCGGTTTCGTCTCGGCCGGCGGCACCAGGACCGCGCGCACGCTGGACAACGCCCAACTCGTGCCGGGCGGCTCGTCGGGTGGCTCGGCCTCCGCCGTTTCGGCGCTCCTATGTGCCGGCGCCACAGCCACCGACACCGGCGGCTCGATCCGCCAGCCTGCCGCCTTCACCGGCACGGTCGGCATCAAGCCGACCTACGGCCGCTGCTCGCGCTGGGGTACTGTCGCCTTTGCTTCGTCGCTCGACCAGGCCGGACCGATCGCCCGCGATGTGCGTGACGCCGCGATCCTCTTGAAATCGATGGCCTCGGTCGATCCGAAGGACACCACCTCGGTCGACCGGCCGGTGCCGGATTACGAAGCGGCGATCGGCAAGCCGATCAAGGGCATGAAGGTCGGCATCCCCAGGGAATACCGCGTCGACGGCATGCCCGACGAGATCGAGGCGCTGTGGCAGAAAGGCATTGCCTGGCTGAAAGATGCCGGCGCCGAGATCGTTGACATTTCGCTTCCGCATACCAAATATGCGCTGCCGGCCTATTACATCGTCGCGCCCGCCGAAGCCTCTTCGAACCTGGCCCGCTATGACGGCGTCCGCTATGGGTTGCGCGTGCCGGGCAAGGACATAGTCGACATGTACGAGAAGACCCGCGCCGCCGGCTTCGGCCGCGAGGTCAAGCGCCGCATCATGATCGGCACCTACGTCCTCTCCGCCGGCTACTACGATGCCTACTATCTGCAGGCGCAGAAGGTGCGGAGTCTCATCAAGCGGGATTTCGAAAATGCATTCACGGCCGGCGTCGATGTCATCCTGACACCGGCAACGCCGTCGGCGGCCTTCGGCATCGCCGACGAGGACATGGCCGCCGACCCGGTCAAGATGTACCTCAACGACATCTTTACGGTGACGGTGAACATGGCTGGACTGCCGGGCATCGCCGTGCCCGCAGGGCTAGACGCCAAGGGCCTGCCGCTCGGCCTGCAGCTCATCGGCCGGCCCTTCGACGAGGAAACTTTGTTCCAGACCGCCCATGTCATCGAACAGGCGGCGGGTACGTTCCAGCCGGAAAAGTGGTGGTAGTGTCCTCTCCCATCTGAAGGGGTGAGGGATGTTCTACTATCTTTCCAAGGTATTTTGGCTCCTCGTCCAGCCGTTGAATCTGGCGATCATCCTGATGTTGGTCGCGTTGCTTTCTGCCTTGGTCGGGCGCGGAAAGCTGTTTGCCACCGGCAGCGGGCTGGCCTTTCTCATCCTCGCCCTCTCGACCTGGACCTCGCTCGGCGCACTGATGCTCAACCCGCTGGAAGAGCGCTTTCCGCGCCCGCCGCTGCCGGAAAAGGTCGATGGCATCGTCGTGCTCGGAGGCGGCATGGAGGGCGCCGTCAATTTCGCGCGTGGCGGCTATGAACTGAGTGCCAGCGGCGATCGGATGGTCGCGGCGGCCGTGCTGGCACGGCATTTTCCGACAGCGAAAGTCGTCATCTCAGGGGGCACTATCGCAATGATCGGCGAAGGCGAGGGCGATGCAGAGACGGCGCCGCGTCTGTTCGCCGCACTTGGTGTGACGGCCGATAGGCTGATCCTCGAGAACAGATCCCGCAACACCTACGAGAACGCCGTCTTCACCCGCGAACTGGTCACCCCGAAACCGGGCGAGACCTGGTTGCTGGTGACCTCGGCCTTCCACATGCCGCGCGCCAAGGCGCTGTTCGACAAGGCCGGCTTTGCCACCGTTCCCTGGCCGGTCGATTACCGCACCTCCGGCAAGGAAGGCATCGGCCTGTTCCGCGACGATCCCTTCGGTTCGCTGCAGACCACCAGCACGGCGGTCCGCGAATGGATCGGGCTCGTCGCCTACTGGCTGTCGGGCCGCATCGATCGGCTTTTCCCTGGACCGGGTGTTGGTTCGGGCGGCTGACCGATCACGGCTTGCCGCGCCGCCGAGAAGAACTGGCGACGCACCAGGACCGCCAGCAATAGCAGCGTCGACAGCACGAACACTTTTGGGTCGACGAACCAGCCGAGATAACCGATCGAGAAAAACACGCCGCGCAGGCCGGAATTGAAGTGCTTCCCGGCCAGCATGTTCATGCGCGCCGCACGCCATACCGCCGTCTCGCTAACCGGGTTATGTGAAGCCTCGCCATGCGGAATCGGCACAGCTCCGATCAGGATCGAGCAGTAGTTGAACAGCCGGTAAGCCCAGCCGAACTTGAAGAAGGAGTAAGCCAGGATCAGCACCAATCCGAACACCTTCATCTGAAAAGCGGTGCGGGACGATGTCGCGCCGAGCGGCAGGTTACTCAGCACCGAAATAACCTGATCGGAGGCGCCGAGCAGCGCAAAACAGCCGCCGATCGCAATCAGTGAACTGGAGGCGAAGAAGGCGGTTCCCTGTTGAAGGCCTGCCATGATGGCGGTGTCGACAATGCGGATCTCGCGTTCGGCCATGGTCCGCATCCAGGCTTCGCGCTGAGCGTTCATCGCCGTCGTCAGTGACATGCGGCTGACCAGCTTTCCGTCGGAGGCGAGCGTATGCAGCACCCATACGAAAAGGAAGAAGGCCAGCGCCACGAGGTCTGCCGTCGACAAATGGAAAGAATCGCCCATGCGACCCTTTTACCACACGCCGTGGCGCCGCTTCGATGGCGGAACGCAACGATGTCGCTGCCGGAGCAAACAAGGTCGGCAGGTGCAGCGCCGCGATCTTCGAAAGAGCGGAAACCTCACAGGAATTCCTATATGTAAATTCCAATAGGAGAGAGCGGCGCGTGTTCCTTTCGGTTTTCGACCTGTTCAAGATCGGCATTGGACCATCGAGTTCGCACACGATGGGACCGATGACGGCTGCGCGGCGTTTTCTCGACGAGGTCGCGGGAGATGACTGGCCACGCCCGGCCGGCGCCAAGGTCGACCGCGTCGCCGCCAGCCTGCACGGCTCGCTTGCCTATACCGGCGTCGGCCATGGTTCAGATCGCGCCGTCGTGCTCGGGCTTGCCGGCCAGATGCCGCAGACGGTGGACCCCGATCAGGCGGACAGCATCGTCGACCGTATCGCCGCCGACAAGCGGATATCGCCGCCCGGCCACCCGTCCTATCGCTTCGACCCGGCCACGGATCTGGTGCTGGACCGCAAAACGCCGCTACCCGGTCACGCCAACGGCATGGCTTTCTCCGCCTATGATGCCGACGACCGCCTGCTGCTCAAGCGCATCTATTATTCGATCGGCGGCGGCTTCGTGGTTTCCGAGGAAGAATTGCAGCGGATGAAGGTGAAGGGCTCGGTGACGACGGAAGGCAAGAAGGTTCCATACCCCTTCAAGAACGCCGTCGAGATGCTGTCGATGGCGGCGAAAAGCGGCCTTTCCATCGCCGACATGAAGCGGGTCAACGAAGAGACGCAGATGCCGCGCGAGGAACTCGACGCCGGCCTCGACGGCATCTGGAGCGCCATGAAGAGCTGCATCGAGCGTGGCCTGTCGCAGGACGGCATCATGCCGGGCGGGCTGAAGGTGCGCCGACGCGCGCGGCAATTGCATGACAAGCTGCAGGAGCAGTGGCGGCAGAACCGGCCCAATCCGCTGCTCGCCAACGACTGGCTGTCGATCTATGCCATGGCGGTGAATGAGGAGAACGCCGCCGGCGGGCGCGTCGTCACCGCGCCGACCAATGGTGCTGCAGGCACGCTGCCCGCGGTGCTGCGCTACTGGCTGCATTTCCATCCCGAGGCCGACCAGCCAAGCATCCGCGATTTCCTGCTGACCGCGGCAGCGATCGGCGGCATCATCAAGACCAACGCTTCGATCTCGGGCGCCGAAGTCGGCTGCCAGGGCGAGGTCGGTTCGGCCTCGGCGATGGCGGCGGCGGGGCTGTGCGCCGTGATGGGCGGCACGCCCGAGCAGGTCGAGAACGCCGCCGAGATCGCGCTTGAACATCATCTCGGCATGACCTGCGATCCGGTCGGCGGGCTGGTGCAGGTGCCTTGCATCGAGCGTAACGCACTCGGCGCCGTCAAGGCGGTGACTGCTGCTTCGCTGGCCATCAAGGGCGACGGCGTTCACTTCGTGCCGCTCGATGCCGCGATCGAGACCATGCGCCAGACCGGCCTCGACATGAACGACAAATACAAGGAAACCAGCCTCGGCGGACTGGCCGTCAATATCGTGGAATGCTGAGCGAACCTTTGCACTGGGGATTGGCACTGTGGAGAACAGCACTGCGAAGACTGGCACTGTGGAGAAAGTCGGCCAGGCCGTTGACGCCCTCGCGCGCCGGACTAAACCTTAATCCATGTCCCTCAATCTCATAAAGCTCTGCGTTGGCTGCGACAGCGTCGAAGATCTCGAAGAGTGGATCGCCTTCCGCCTCGACGAACGGCAGCGCGCCGGTGAACCGGTCGAGCATTACCACACCACCCGCATGATGCCGACCCGCGGCGCCGAGGTCACCGATGGCGGTTCCCTCTACTGGGTGATCAAGGGCAATGTGCAATGCCGCCAGTTGATCACGGAAATCCGTCCTTTCACCGATGACGAGGGCATCGGCCGCTGTCATCTGATGCTCGATCCCGCGGTGGTGCGCACCGAATGGCAGCCGCGCCGCGCCTTTCAAGGCTGGCGCTACCTGAAACCGTCGGACGCGCCGGCCGATCTCGGCAAGGGTAAAGCGGGATTGGTCGAGATGCCGCCGAAACTCAGGCGCGAGCTTGCCGATCTCGGCCTTCTCTAGGAAGGTCCCCCAAATTCAAAGCTGCCGGGATAGCTGACCCTCCAGGTCGCCTCATGCTGGGCTTGCAAGCGGCGCAACAACGCCACATCTTGAATGTCATGAGCGACAAGAAGCAGCCCGTGCCCGCAAAGGCCAATCCTGCGCCGGTCGAGTCCCAATCGAGCACTGGCGAGATCGATGCCTTTATCCGTCAGGCAAGGACGCTCGCTGCGTCCGCGACCGGTTCTGGCAGGCTGATACTCTCGCTCGACGCGACGATGAGTCGCCAGCCGACCTGGGACCTTGCCTGTGCGCTGCAGGGCGAGATGTTCGACGCCGTCGGCAAGGCCGGAGCGCTGAAGGTTCAATTGGTTTATTTTCGTGGTCTTGGCGAGTGCCGCTCATCTGCATTCGTCACCGATACGGACGCGCTGAAGCAGCTGATGACGCGGATCGAATGCCGCAGCGGCCACACCCAGATCGGCAAGGTTCTCGCCCATGCGCTGAAACAGACGGCGGCGGCCAAGGTGAATGCGCTGGTCTATATCGGCGACGCGATGGAAGAAAACATAGACGATCTGGCCGAAAAGGCCGGCAGCCTCGGCCTGCACGGCGTTCCTGTCTTCGTCTTTCAGGAGGGCCATGATGCCGGCGCAGAAAAGGCATTTAAGGAGATTGCGCGGCTGTCCAAAGGTGCTTGGTTCCGATTTGATCGGCGGGCCGCCGCAACCTTGGCCAGCCTGCTTTCGGCGGTCGCCGTCTTTGCAACCGGCGGGCTGAAGGCACTGGAGGCCAGGGGTAGGCCGGAAGACCGGCTGATGATCGAGCATCTGCGGAGCGGCAGGAAATAATGGGCGCGATTATCGCATTCGTGGCGTTGCTTTTGGTGCTGCTCGGCGTGGCCACGATCTTTCTCCGCGCCGACCCCGCGAGACTCGCAAGCGGGATGAGGACACTTGGGCCCGTCCTGCTGGCGCTGATCGGCGTCGCCGTGCTTCTGGTCGGACGCGAAGGTATCGGCGGCTTGATCCTATCGACGGCGCTCGCCTGGTATGGCTCCATGCGGATGAAGCGGCCGACGGCGAAACTGGAGCCGGGCAAGCATTCGACGGTGCGCACCGCTGCACTCGAAATGGAGCTTGATCATGATACCGGCAATCTGGAGGGGCTCGTGCTCGCCGGCCGCCATGAAGGCAAGATGCTTGGCACGATGAGCCTTGCGGAATTGCAGCAACTTTATCGCGAACTTCCCGGCGACCCGGAGAGCCGCCAGTTGCTAGAGACGTATCTTGACGGCAGATTTCCCATCTGGCGCAAAGACGCTGAGGCGGATGGTGGCGACGGGCTGGGTGTTTCGCCAGGTTCGGGCGCCATGACTAAGGAGGAGGCCTACAAGATCCTTGGTCTTGAAGCGGGGGCCGCCGCGGCGGATGTCCGCAAGGCGCACCGCCGCCTGATGCAGCGCCTGCACCCCGATATCGGCGGCACGTCTTTTCTGGCGGCGCGGATCAATGAAGCCAAGGACGTCTTGCTCTCCAATCACAACTAGTCTCCTTCGACGCAGAATTTTTCCGGGAGATATTTTCGACGCCGCCTATTGCTGGACGGCGTAGCACTCGATTTTCTTTTTCTTCAGGGCGTTGCAGGCTTTCCAGGCAGCAGTCTTCGAACCAAAGCCGAACCGGGCGCGGTAATAGGTGACGCCGTCCTTTTCGAAGGCGACGGTGAAGCCTGTGGCATCGGCGAGGATCGAAGGCGCCTGCTTGCTCGTCTCGTCCAGGAGAGCCTGGGCTTCGGATTGTTTTGGCGAAGAGGCGACCTGGACTGCCCAGCCTGACGGCACCGATGCCGTGTTGACGGGATCGACCGCCGCCGGTTCGGCGTAGGCTGCTGCGACCCTTGCCGTCGCCACATCGTCCGCCGTGGCCGCGGCCACTGTGTTGACCTTCCTGGTCTGAACGACGGGCCTGGTCTGGACGACGGGGGTGGCTTCTTCAACGGCGGGCTCGGTTTCCTCAACCAGCGAGGCAATGGCATCATCGTCCGGGGCATCGTCCGGCCGGCTGTCCGGCGTCGGCGCGTCGCGCTTGGGCAGGAACACTTTTGCCAGGGCGCTGATCGGGTTGCCGCCGCCGGCCTTGGCGACCAGCATGCCGCTGCCGCGCGACGACGCTTTCGGCATGTAGGTGTTGATCAATGCGGCCATCTGGTTGTCGCGGCTGCCGCCGGATTTCCCGCCTATCACCACCGCGACAATGCGGCGATCGCCGTCGTCGACCGAGGAAACGAGATTGTAGCCGGAGGCGCGGGTGTAACCGGTCTTGATGCCGTCGACGCCCTTGATGCGCCCAAGCAGGCGGTTATGGCCGTTGATACGCCTCCGGCCGTAGAGAAAGGAACGCTGCGAGAAATAGCCGTAATACTGGGGAAAATGCTCCCGCAGCGCGATGCCGAGCACCGCCATGTCGCGCGCGGTCGTGAACTGACCGGGGTTTGGCAAGCCGTGGGCGTTGCGGAAAACGGTCCCCTTCATGCCCAGCGCCCGCGCCTTGGCTGTCATCATGTGGGCGAAATTGGCTTCATTGCCGCCGAGAAGCTCGCCGAGCGCCGTTGCCGAGTCGTTTGCCGACTTGGTCACCATCGACAGGATTGCGGTCTCGACCGTGATCGCGCCGCCCCGTCTGACGCCGAGTTTCGTCGGCGGTTCGGCAGCAGCATTGGCCGAAAAGACGACCCGGGAGTTCTTGCTGATCTTGCCGTTCGCCATGGCCTCGAAGGCCAGGTAAAGCGTCATCATCTTGGTGAGCGAGGCCGGATAGCGCCGACCATCGGCATTCGAAGAATAAAGCACCTTGCCGGTCTTGGCATCGATGACGATGGCGGCCGACCTCGCTGCCATGGACGAAGCAGCGTCGGCAACGACGAATGTCATCGCCAAAGCGAGGATCATGATCGTTTTCAAAGAGGACGCGGATTTGGAGAGAATGCCCGACAACGCCTGACGCACCGATGGTTCCTTTGAATTTTTTGTTGCTGGAGGCGGCAAAGGTCCTGCCTCACTTCAAGCCAAGCTATCGCGGCCAGTGTTACCAATCCGTTTATGGTAACCACCGTGTTCACCATTTTCTTCGGACTTGAGCTTCCCTTTATTCGAATTTTAGCCATTGCGGTGGCTGGGCCTGCACGCCGGGCCGGTCGTCTGGAACCGCGCTCGGCGAAACATTGACTTTTTGTGCAGTGCACAATATATAACTTGCATTGCACAACGCGGCCCCGGACAGGGCGCGTCCACCGTTCAACGGCAACTGCCAAGGGAGCGTGAAATGACCCAGACCTATGAAGATTTCAGCAAATACGGCAAGGAGTTTGCCGACACCGGCTTGAAGAGCTTCGCATCCCTTTCCAAGGGTGCGCAGGCCATCGCCACCGAGGCGGGCGAGTACACCAAGAAAAGCTTCGAGGCCGGCAGCGCAGCAGCCGAGAAACTTTTGTCGGCCAAGTCGCTGGAGAAGGCGATCGAGATCCAGTCCGATTTTGCCAAGCAGTCGTACGAAGCCTTCGTCGCCGAAGCGACCAAGATAGGCGATCTCTATGCCGAACTCGCCAAGGAAGCCTACAAGCCGTTCGAATCAATCGTCGCAAAATCGAAATAATCTCGCTATGATGTGAAGATGGCCCTCGGGCCTGCATGACAGACCCGGTCGCGAACGCGCGGCCGGGTTTTTTCATGGCAATTTGAAATCAGAGGGCTCTGCCGCCTTCACGATTTCGAAAATCGGCCAAGTTTGGCCACCTAGCCATATTGTCAGCTAAACAGAAGGGCTTAAAATCGTCCATCGAAGACCTACATGTCGAACTTGCATGGGTATTCGAAAAGGCAGGGCTACGTGACGATTGGTTTGACTGCCACGAGAGATGTGGTGCGGATGCAAAACGGCAACGACGGCAATGAGGCCGGTCGCGGCACGGCTGTCATCACGCGCACCAAAACCAAGACCAAAAAGCCTAGCCTTTATCGGGTCCTCATTCTCAACGACGACTATACGCCCATGGAATTCGTGGTTCACGTACTGGAACGTTTTTTCCAGAAGGACCGTGAAGCCGCCACACGCATCATGCTACATGTTCACAATCATGGAGTGGGCGAGTGCGGGGTCTATACATTCGAGGTGGCCGAGACCAAAGTGTCTCAGGTCATGGATTTCGCCCGACAGAATCAGCATCCGCTGCAATGCGTGATGGAGAAGAAGTGAGGTAACATGCCGGCTTTCTCACAAGGCCTGGAAAAGGCGCTTCACCAGGCGCTGACGCTCGCCAATGAGCGGCACCACGAATACGCAACCCTTGAACATTTGCTGCTCGCTCTCATCGACGACACCGAGGCGGCCGCGGTCATGCGCGCCTGCAACGTCGATCTCGACGAGCTGAAGCACACGGTTCTCACCTATATCGACACCGAGCTCGACAATCTCGTCACCGGCTACGACGAGGATTCCAAGCCGACGGCCGGTTTCCAGCGCGTCATCCAGCGGGCGGTGATCCATGTGCAGTCGTCCGGCCGCGAGGAAGTCTCCGGCGCCAACGTGCTCGTTGCGATCTTCGCCGAGCGTGAGAGCCATGCCGCCTATTTCCTGCAGGAACAGCAGATGACCCGCTACGACGCGGTCAACTACATTTCGCATGGCATCGCCAAGCGCCCCGGCGCATCCGAGACGCGGTCGCCGCGCGGCGCCGACGACGAGCAGGGCGGCCAGAGCGGCGCCGAGCCGCAAGAGGACGGCGGCAAGAAAAAGCAGCAGGACGCGCTGACCGGCTATTGCATCAATCTGAACAACAAGGCCAAAGCCGGCAAGATCGATCCGCTGATCGGCCGCGAGTCCGAGATCAACCGCACCATCCAGGTGCTGTGCCGCCGCTCCAAGAACAATCCGCTCTATGTCGGCGACCCCGGCGTCGGCAAGACGGCGATCGCCGAAGGCCTTGCCAAGCGCATCGTCGAGGGTGACGTGCCGGAAGTGCTGCACAACGCCACTATCTTTGCGCTCGACATGGGAACATTGCTGGCCGGCACCCGCTATCGCGGCGATTTCGAGGAGCGGCTGAAGCAGGTCGTCAAGGAACTCGAGGATTATCCGGGCGCGGTTCTGTTCATCGACGAGATCCACACCGTGATCGGGGCAGGGGCGACGTCGGGCGGCGCCATGGATGCGTCGAACCTGTTGAAGCCGGCGCTGTCGTCCGGAACGATCCGCTGCATCGGCTCGACCACCTACAAGGAGTTCCGCCAGTTTTTCGAGAAGGACCGCGCTTTGGTGCGGCGCTTCCAGAAGATCGACGTCAACGAGCCGACCATCGAGGACGCCATCGAGATCATGAAGGGTCTGAAGCCGTATTTCGAGGAGTTCCACAAGGTTCGCTACACGTCTGAGGCGATCAAGGCTTCGGTCGAACTGTCGGCGCGCTACATCAACGACCGCAAGCTACCGGACAAGGCAATCGACGTGATCGACGAGACCGGCGCCTCGCAGATGCTGGTGCCGGAGGCCAAGCGAAAGAAGACTATCGGCATCAAGGAGATCGAAGCGACGATCGCCACCATCGCCCGCATTCCGCCGAAGACGGTTTCCGCCGACGACGAGAAGGTGCTGGCCGGTCTCGACGTTGAGTTGAAACGTGTCGTCTACGGTCAGGACACCGCGATCACGGCATTGACCTCGGCGATCAAACTGGCGCGGGCCGGCCTGCGCGAACCGGAGAAGCCGATCGGCTCCTACCTGTTCTCGGGACCGACCGGCGTCGGCAAGACCGAAGTGGCAAAGCAGCTCGCCGCCTCGCTCGGTGTCGAGCTGATCCGCTTCGACATGTCGGAATATATGGAACGCCACACGGTCTCGCGGCTGATCGGCGCGCCTCCCGGCTATGTCGGCTTCGACCAGGGCGGCCTGTTGACCGACGGCGTCGACCAGCATCCGCATTGCGTGCTGTTGCTGGACGAGGTCGAGAAGGCGCATCCGGACCTGTTCAACATCCTGCTGCAGGTCATGGACCACGGCAAGCTGACCGACCACAACGGCAAGCAGATCGACTTCCGCAACGTCATCCTGATCATGACCACCAATGCGGGCGCCTCGGATGCGCAACGCGCGGCGATCGGGTTCGGCTCGACCAAGCGCGAAGGCGACGATATCGAGGCGATCAACCGGCTGTTCACGCCGGAATTCCGCAACCGTCTCGATGCGATCATCCCGTTCGGCTCGCTGCCGGTTCCGGTCATCCACCAGGTGGTGCAGAAGTTCGTCATGCAACTCGAGGCCCAGCTCTCCGAGCGTGGCGTCACCTTCGACCTGTCGCAGGAAGCGATCGCCTGGCTGGCCGAGAAGGGCTACGACGAGCGCATGGGGGCCCGGCCGCTCGGCCGCGTCATCCAGGAGCACATCAAGAAGCCGCTGGCCGACGAGGTGCTGTTCGGTAAGCTCAAGAAGGGTGGCACGGTGCGTGTCACCGTCGAGAAGAAGGAGACAGGCGAGACCGGCCTGAAGCTCGAGTCGCTCGCCGACGAGGCGCCGGTCAAGCCGAAGAAGGAAGAACCGGACGACACGCCGAAACTCAAGAAAGCTGCCAGCAAGAAGCCCGTCGCGAAAAAGGCGATCGCGCAGAAGGCGGAGCCCAAGGGCAAGGATGGCGGCAAGCGCAGCTTGGTGCCGCAACTGCCCCGCAAGGGGTGACAGCCTGAAAGCCAAAAAAAGCCCCGGAAACGGGGCTTTTTTGTTGATGAAGAGGTAGTGATTGGCCGAAGGCGTTTGCTGTGCGACCTCCGGCTTCAGTTTTCCAGCGCCACTCGTATCTTGCCGGCGTTCTCAGCCAACACTTCCGGCTTCTCCATTTGCCCGCTATGCGGCTTCAAAGGAATGCCCTCGAAGCGTGGAATAATGTGAACGTGGAGGTGAAAGACGGTCTGGCCCGACGCAGGCTCGTTGAACTGCATGACTGTGACACCATCGGCATCGAAGGCCTTTTTTACTGCCCGCGCAACTTTCTGGACATTTGCGAAGAGCGGGCCGAACACTGCCGGATCGGCATCGAGCAGGTTGCGCGACGGCGCCTTCGGCACAACCAGCGTATGACCCGGCCCTTGCGGCATTACATCCATGAAGGCGACGACGGCGTCATCTTCATAGACGCGATGCGACGGGATTTCACCGCGCAGGATTTTCGCGAAGATATTGCTGCTGTCGTAGGTGGTTTCGGCCATGGCGTGCGCTCCGGATTGTGCCTTGCTCTACCGTATCAAACCCGAAAATCGGAATCGATTTTCGGAAAGTACGATGCGGAGATTCAAAGTATTAGAGCATGCTTTGTGCGTCCAATTGGACGCACGTCGCCCTAATCGTCCGCCATATCCTTGCGGAACGGCGTGTGCTCTTCAAGATAGTCGCCCATTCGCTCCACTTCGCGCCGCTCGCGCCTGAGATAGTCGGCGACCGCGTTGCGCAAGCCGGGATGCGCGATGTAATGCGCCGAATGCATGGTCACCGGCCTATAGCCGCGCGCCAGCTTGTGCTCGCCTTGCGCGCCGGCTTCGACCACTTTCAGCTTACGGTCGATCGCGAAGTCGATCGCCTGGTGATAGCAGACCTCGAAATGCAGGAACGGATGGTCTTCGATGCAGCCCCAGTTGCGGCCGTAGAGCGCATCGGAACCGATGAAATTGATAGCGCCGGCAATGTAGCGTCCATTGCGCTTGGCCATCACCAGCAGGATGTCGTCGGCCATGCGCTCGCCGATCATCGAGAAAAACTCGCGGTTGAGGTAGGGCCGCCCCCATTTCCTGCTGCCGGTATCCATGTAGAAGGCAAAGAAGTCGTCCCAGATCCTTTCGGTGAGATCCCTGCCGGTCAGCCAGTCGATCGAGATGCCGTGGGCGAGCGCCTCGCGCCGCTCCTTCTTCATGGCCTTGCGCTTGCGCGACGCCAGAGTGGCGAGAAAATCGTCGTAGGTCGAAAAACCTTCGTTGAAGAAGTGGAACTGCTGGTCGGTGCGGTGCAGGAAACCCGCCGCTTCCAGAGCCCCGACATCCTTCTGCTGCGCGAAGGTTACGTGCGCCGAAGAAATGCCGAGCTTGTCCGTCACCGCCTTCAGGCCTGCTGCCAAGCCGGCTTTAACGGCGCGACTGTCCTCGCCCTTGTTGACCAGCAGGCGAGGACCGGTGACCGGCGTGAACGGCACGGCGCATTGCAGTTTTGGGTAGTAACGCCCGCCGGCGCGCTCGAACGCGTCGGACCAGCCGTGATCGAAAACATACTCGCCCTGGCTGTGCGATTTCAGGTAGCAGGGAACGGCACCGAGCAGTTTTCCCTGCGCTGTCTCCAGCCTGAGATGATGGCCCTGCCAGCCGGTGCGCTGCACGGCGCAGCCCGAATCCTCAAGCGCGCTCAAAAAAGCGAACGAAACGAGGGGGTTGTAGCCGTTTTCTGTATCGGCGCGTGCGGTACCGCCGAGGCCATCCCATTCCGCGCAGGTGAAGGCTCCGATGCCGGAGGCAACCCGGATCGCATACGCTCCATTCGCCGTTTGCCCGTCGCCTTCATCGCCTTCATCCATGAGGCTTATTTAAGCTCCGTGCCGGTCCATGCAAGCTCGGTCTCAAGCGACCTGTACAAGATCGGGTTCGAATCCTTCGAAAGTCATTTGGTCGGCATATCTAAAGGTTAGGTCGACCGCCGGTTGGTCGAGCACGGTCCAGGTGATGACCGGCATTTTGAGCCTTTCGCGCACGAAACTGACAAACCGGTTCGGCAGGTCACCGGCGGCGTAGGAGGTGAAGGCGATGTCGTGCGCCAGCATGGCGAAATGCGCCTCGATCAGCTTGTCGTCCTTGCCATAGGCGGTCAGCCCGCCCGGAATGCCGGGCGCGTGTTTCGGGAAATCGCGGATCAGCCAGTGGTCGAACGACATGATCGCCGCCTTGCCCTTGTATCGCTTGAGCATCTTGCCGACGCTTTCCACCAGCCCTTCGTCCCGGCCGGGAACCCCTTTCAGCTCCACGACCATCGGCACACGACCATCGACCAGGTCGAGTGCCTGCTGCAGAGTCGGCAGATGGTCTGTTGTGCCGCCAACCCTGAGTGCCGTCATCTCCGCCGCTGTTCGCTGCCAGACGAAGCCATCCTGGCCGGTCAGCCGCTTCAGATCGCCATCGTGAATGACGACCGGGATGCGATCAGACGACAGATGCACGTCGCATTCGATCGCATAGCCGCGTTCAGCTGCCGCGGCAAAGGCGGAAAGCGTGTTCTCCCACCGCGTCTTGTTCATGTCGTGGAGGCCGCGATGGGCAACGGGTCGGGCGGTCAGCCAGGAAAGATCGGTCATGACTGGCTCATTCGACTTCGAAGATGGCTTCGATTTCCACTGCGGCATTAAGCGGCAGGGAGGCGGCGCCGACGGCGGAGCGGGCATGTTTGCCGTGATCGCCGAGCACTGCAACCAGAAAATCCGAGGCGCCGTTGGCAACCAGGTGCTGTTCGACAAAATCCGGCGCCGAGGCGACGAAGACGGTGATCTTCACCAGGCGGCGGATTTTCTCGAGATCGCCAAGGGCTGCCTTGGCCTGCGCCAATATGTTGATTGCGCAGTATTTTGCCGCTTCCTTGCCGCCTGCGGTGCCGACATCGCGGCCGAGCAGCCCGCTCGCCTGCAGCTTGCCCTCGCTGAGCGGCAGCTGCCCGGCGGTGAACAGCAGATTGCCTGACCTGGAATAGGGCACGTAGTTGGCGGCGGGCGCGGCGGCGACCGGAAGCGTCACGCCGAGATCGCTTAGCCGCTTTTCGATTGTTTCACTCATGGTATTTCCCTATTGCTTGATGAGGCCGGGCAGGCCGGGCCGAAATTGCTATTTTTGCCTCGCTTCCGCCACGACTTTTTTTAAGCTGGACCCTCTTTCCTGCGGCCTGCCATCAGGCGCGATGATCGGAGCCCCTCATGCGCGCAACACGCCTCGCATTCCACGCTGTCCTGCTGCCAGCGGTGTTCTCGATGGCGCCGGCTTTTGCCGTACCGGCGCTGCAGGCGCATCGCGCGGTTTATGATCTGAGCCTAGACAAAGCCTCCGATCGCTCCGGTATTACCGGCATTTCCGGCCGCATGGTCTATGAGTTCAACGGCTCACCTTGCGAAGGCTACACGGTGAAGTTCCGCTTCGTCACCCAGATTGCCACCAACGACAATGCAACAAAGCTGACCGACCAGCAGACGACCACTTTCGAGGACGCCGAAGGCAAGACGTTCTCGTTCGTGACAAAATCCTTCGTCGACCAGAACCTCGACAAGGAGGTCAAGGGCACCGCGACGAAGGAGACGAAGGGCCTCAAGGTCGACATCGACAAGCCGGAGAAGAGCAGCCTCGAACTCGCCGCCACCCAGTTTCCGACCCAGCATCTGGCCGAACTGATCGACAAGGCCGAAAAGGGCGAAAATTTCTACGAAACCAACCTGTTCGACGGCTCGGAAGATGCCGACAAGGTGATGACCACCACCGTTGTCGTCGGCAAGAAAGCCGATGCCGACAAGGCTGATCCGGAAGCGCCGGCACTGGCGAAACTCGCCACCGACAAATACTGGCCAGTCGACATCGCCTATTTCGATGGCACCGACAAGTCAGGCGAGGAGGTGCCGGAGTACCGGATCAGCTTCAAGCTGCATGATAACGGCATCACGCGCGACCTCGTCATGGACTATGGCGAGTTCTCGATGACCGGCAAGCTGGTCAATCTGTCGTTGTTCGATCAGTCGAAAGCCTGTCCGCCCAAATAGGCTTCAGGTAACCACGCCCGCAAGGTGGCGCCTACAGCGCCGCGCGTTCTTGCGCGTTCTTGGACGTGCAAAAGGACGCTGTAGCACTTTGATTTTGCGCATGATCATTCCCGAAAATCGATTCCGATTTTTTGGGGTCATGCGCCATGACTTGAACACGCCGCAATTGCATCTCAACTTCTACGCCGATGGGTCGATCGGGGGGTGGGTTGAGCAGAATCGATGTGTTCGTGGCGCCGAGGCCCAATCCGGCGCTGATCAGGATCATGACTGTAGTCAACCGGGTTGTCATGCTGCATGGCATTCCCGGGGTTCGCGACCTGTTGCCGTTCAACCGCCTGGCCGGATTGCGCGGCGTCGCCAATATCCGTCATATCGACTTTCCCGACGACGACCGGCAGCGACTGAAGGCCTGTTGCGGCGCCGGCAAGGCGACGTTCATCACGCCCAACCATCCGGAATTCTTTACCGACTGGATGATCGACAAGGAGATCGTCTCGCAGGTCAGTCCGCTCGCGGCATCCTGGGCCACGCATGGCGTCGTCAACGGCCTCGGCCGGATCATGCAGAAATTCTGGCTGGCCAACAATCTGATCGCCCAGATTCCCGGCAACAGTGGGGCCGCCAAGGAATACTCGATCGCCTGGGCGCTGAAAGGGCATGGTGTTCTCTTGCATCCCGAAGGCGGCGTCGGCTGGCATGCAAATGTCGTCGGTTCGCTCCTTCCGGGGGCGGTCGAGATGGGGTTCGAAGCGCTCAAGCGCGGTCGCACCACGGATCAGGATTGTAGGATTTGGATCGCGCCGGTTGTCTGGAAGCTCGCCTTCATCAAAAATGTCGAGCCGGCGCTGGCGCAGGAATGCGCGTATGTCGAGAAGAGCCTGAAGATCGAACGCCGTGCCGCCGATACGCTGCCGGAGCGTGTCCACCATGTCTATGCGACGTTGCTGTCGCGCGATGAGATTGCCTGTGGTATGGCGCCCGACGAACGGGCTTCGTATGCAGCGCGTCAGACGCAACTGCTGCTCGAATTGAGCCGGCGCCTGGGGGAGGGCATTTCGTTCGATCCCGGCGCCAACGAGATCGCCGAGCTTTTGCGCCGGTCGCGCCGCTGGCTGCGGGAAAACAGCGGCGACGCTGAGAGACAAAAACAGGTCCGCACGCTGGCGGACACGATCCAGCGTCTCCAGCGCGTCGGACCGTGGGCCTCAGTGAACTCGCGCATCACGCAAGAGGAGATCGCCGAGCATCTGAAGCGCGTCCGCAACGACTATTGCAAGGGCACGCTGCGCGATACGATCAACCGCTTCGTGCCGCAGCCGGCCGGGCCGCGCTGCGCGCATATCCGGGTGCCGGAACCGTTGGGATTGCACGCCTTTCCGGGCTCGATCGACGATGCGCTCGCCGAACTGCACAGCCGTATGCAGGCGGCTGTCACCACGTCAGTAGCCGAACTCGAAGCCGCGGGCGGCTTCATTTTCTATCCGAATCCCTTCTATCATCGCTAACGTTTGGATCTTGGCCCCAGGTGAACTGCGGCTCCGCTGGTCGGCGCAAGATGAAGGAGTGCGGCAAACCTCATGGCGGTGTATGTCGACGCGGCGATCTGGAAATGGGTCGGCCACCGCTGGTGTCATCTGCTGGCCGACGACACCGACGAGCTGCATCGTTTTGCAGCACAGCTCGGCGTCAAGCGCTCGTCCTATCAGGGGCCGCCGAAGACATCGGCGCCGCATTATGACATAACCGGCTTCGAGCGCGACCGCGCGGTGCGGCTGGGCGCCATCGAATGCAGCCGCGAAGAGATCGTTGCTGTTTTCCGGCGTGTCCGCGTGCCGAAGGGGAAGATACGACCATAGCCGGGTGCGCTGATCGCCGCACGCTGACCCGCAAGACACTGCAGCGCTTGCGTTTGCCGCACAACCCCTCTATATGCGCGCTCATTCCACACACGGACTTTGGTATCTGCCCGGGAGAAATCCGGCTGAAACCTCCGGTGGCGTTCGAGGCAAAGTCCAGAAATGCCTGTGTCCGTGGAGGCTAACCGGAAAGGATACTCAAGAATGGCTCTGCCTGATTTCAGCATGCGCCAGCTTTTGGAAGCTGGCATTCACTTCGGCCACCAGACTCACCGCTGGAACCCCAAGATGGCGCCCTATATCTATGGCGCCCGCAACAACATCCACATCATCGACCTCTCGCAGACGGTGCCGCTGCTGCACCAGGCGCTCAAGCAAGTTTCCGACACCGTCGCCAAGGGTGGCCGCGTGCTGTTCGTCGGCACCAAGCGCCAGGCGTCCGACATCGTCGCCGACGCCGCGCAGCGCTCGGCCCAGTACTATGTCAACTCCCGCTGGCTCGGCGGCATGATGACCAACTGGAAGACGATCTCGAATTCCATCCAGCGCCTGCGCAAGCTCGACGAGATGCTGGCTGGCGAGGCCCAGGGGCTCACCAAGAAGGAGCGCCTCAACCTCGATCGCGAGCGCGAGAAGCTCGACAAGGCGCTGGGCGGCATCAAGGACATGGGCTCGACGCCCGACCTGATGTTCGTGATCGACACCAACAAGGAAGCGATCGCCATCCTCGAGGCCAAGCGCCTCGGCATCCCCGTCGTCGCCATCATCGATTCCAACTGCGACCCGGACAAGATCGATTTCCCGATCCCCGGCAATGATGACGCGGCCCGCGCCATCCAGCTCTATTGCGATCTGATCGCCAAGGCTGCAATCGACGGCATTGCTCGCCAGCAGGGCGCGCTTGGCGTCGACGTTGGCGCTTTGGCCGAGGCCCCGATCGAGCCGGCACTCGAGCCGACGCCGACCGCCGAGACACCGGCTGCCCAGACACCGGAAGCGTAACAGGGAAGGCCGGTTTCGGCCTTCATCTTTCTCATATTCTGGCGCGCTAAGCGCTGGCGCCAGGCGCATCATCGAGGACCGGTGGTGCGTCGGTGCATTTTAAACAAAGAGGCGACAATGAGTATTTCGGCTGCACAGGTCAAAGAACTCCGCGACTTGACCGGCGCGGGCATGATGGACTGCAAGGCGGCGTTGAACGAGACCAACGGCAACATGGAAGAGGCCGTCGACTGGCTGCGCAAGAAGGGCATTTCCAAGGCCGACAAGAAGGCCGGCCGTACCGCGGCCGAAGGCCTGATCGGCGTCGATTCCGGTATCCGCGAGGCGGCGGTCGTCGAGGTCAATTCTGAGACCGACTTCGTTGCCCGCAACGCCGCCTTCCAGGAGATCGTCGCCAAGGTCGCCAAAGTCGCGCTCGCCTATGGCGGCAAGACCGAGGCCGTCGCAGCCGCCCCGTATCCGGGTTCCGACAAGTCGGTGGCCGACACCATCAAGGACGCTGTCGGCACAATCGGTGAGAATCTTGGCTTCCGCCGTTCGGCCAAGCTCACGGTCGAGCACGGCGCTGTCGCGACCTACGTCCACAATGCGGTTGCCGACGGCCTTGGCAAGCTCGGCGTACTGGTCGCCATCGAGACGACAGGCAACGCGCAGGCCGCCAACGCCTTTGCCCGTCAGGTCGCCATGCATGTCGCCGCCACCAACCCGATGGCGCTGACGACGGAGCAGCTCGATCCGGCCGCGGTCGAGCGCGAGAAGGCGATCTTCGCCGACCAGGCGCGCCAGTCCGGCAAGCCGGAGGCGATCATCGAGAAGATGGTCGAGGGCCGTCTGCGCAAGTTCCACGAAGAGGTCGTGCTGCTCAAGCAGGCTTTCGTGCTCAATCCCGACATCACCGTCGAGAAGGCGCTGCAGGATGCCGAGAAGGAAATCGGCGCACCGGCCAAGATCATTGCTTATCTGCGCTTCGCGCTCGGCGAGGGCATCGAGAAGGAAGAGACCGATTTTGCGGCGGAAGTCGCGGCGGCGGTCAAGAAGTAAACCGTACCCTATCTTTCTGAAAAGACTTTATGGCCGGGTGTCCGCGAGGATGCCCGGCGGATTTCTTGCGCGGTGCGGCCGGCGACAGGCCGGCTGGCTGTCTGCCGGATCTGCTCATGCCCGGATCTGCTCATGCAAGGTGCATTTGCCGGCGTAAGCTAAAGGCTGGAAGAGAGTTTTCCGGTTCGGGCGCCGCGTGACATCGCGGCGCCCTTCGTGTATCGGAACCCAATGCTTCGGGGCAGCGCCTGCGCGGCGGCAGCCCGCGGCGCGTCACACGCATGATAATGAGGACCAGATGACGGTGAAGCCCCTCTACCGACGTGTCTTGCTGAAAGCATCTGGCGAAGCGTTGATGGGCGAGCAGCATTTCGGCATCGACGTGTCGGTAGTCGATCGCATCGCCGCCGACATCGCCGAGGCCCGCGCCCTGGGCATCGAGGTCGGCATCGTCATCGGCGGCGGCAACATCTTTCGCGGCGTGGCGGTTGCGTCCAAGGGAGGTGACCGGGTCACCGGCGACCACATGGGCATGCTCGCCACCGTCATCAACTCGCTGGCGCTGCGCACTTCGCTGAATAAGATCGGCGTCGACGCGGTGGTGCTGTCGGCAATCGCCATGCCTGAGCTTTGCGAGAGCTTTTCGCAGCGCCAAGCGACCGCCTACATGAACCAGGGCAAGGTCGTCATTTTCGCCGGCGGCACCGGCAATCCTTTCTTCACCACCGATTCGGCCGCGGCGCTGCGCGCGGCGGAAATCGGCGCCGATGCGCTGTTCAAGGGTACCCAGGTCGACGGCGTCTATTCGGCAGATCCCAAGAAGGACCCGAATGCGACCCGCTTCGAGCGCATCAGCCATGGCGAAGTCATAAGACGCGGTCTTTCGATCATGGATACGGCCGCGATTGCACTTGCGCGCGAAAACAACATTCCGATAATCGTCTATTCGATCCACGAGAAGGGTGGTTTCGGTGATATTCTGAGGGGCGGCGGCCGTTGCACGGTCGTCACGGACGACTGATCGGGAGCCCGATCCCGAACCAAAGGTTTCCCGTAGGCGAAAAGCGGGAACCGGTTTTCGGATTGAGGCTTGAATACGGGGTTACCCTGAAGTGAACCCGGCTAACGGGTCGAGGAGACGATGATGAGTGGCGAATACGATGATCTCAAACGGCGCATGGACGGGGCGATCGCTGCGTTCAAGCACGATCTGGCTTCGCTGCGGACCGGCCGCGCTTCGAGCAACCTGCTCGACGCGATCCAGGTGCAGGCCTACGGCACCACCATGCCGATCAACCAGGTGGCAAACGTGTCGGTGCCGGAGCCGCGCATGATTTCGGTTTCGGTCTGGGACAAGTCGATGGTCGGTGCGGTCGATCGCGCCATCCGTGAATCCAATCTCGGTTTCAATCCGATCGTCGATGGCACCAATCTCAGAATTCCGCTGCCCGAACTTAACGAACAGCGCCGCAAGGAGCTGGTTAAGATCTCGCATGGCTATGCCGAGAATGCGCGCATCGCCGTGCGCCACGTGCGCCGGGACGGCATGGAGTTTCTCAAAAAGGCGGAAAAGGACGGCGATATCAGCGAGGACGATCATCGCAAGCGGTCCGACCAGGTCCAAAAGCTCACAGACGAGATGATCGGCACCATCGACCATCTGCTTTCCGATAAGGAAGCAGAAATCATGCAGGTTTAAGGGTAGGTGACCGACCCGAAAGCGAGACTATGACAAGCCCCGCGCATGTCGCGATCATCATGGACGGAAACGGACGCTGGGCCAAGGCGCGTGGCTTGCCACGGCTTGCTGGGCATCGTGCCGGCGTCGAGGCGCTGCGCAACACGGTGCGCGCCGCTCCTGGGCTCGGCATCTCGTTCCTGACCGTCTACGCCTTCTCGTCGGAAAACTGGTCGCGGCCGAAGTCCGAAGTCAGCGACCTGATGGGCCTGTTGAAAATCTTCATTCGCCGCGATCTCGCCGAACTGCACCAAAACGGCGTGCGGGTCAGGATCATCGGCGACAGGGCAGGGCTGGAGCCTGACATCAGGACCCTGCTTGAAGAGGCCGAAACCCTGACCGTCCGCAACGACGCGCTGACCCTGGTCATCGCTTTCAACTATGGCGGACGCGACGAGATCGTGCGCACAGCGCGCAAGCTTGCCTCGGCGGTGGCGCGCGGCGAGCTCGACAGCGAGGCGATCACGGCCGAATCCTTTGCCGGCTCTCTCGACACCCAGGGTATTCCGGATCCGGAACTGGTCATCCGTACCAGCGGCGAGCTCAGGCTGTCGAATTTCCTTCTGTGGCAAGCGGCCTATAGCGAGCTTGTCTTCCTGCCTTGCTACTGGCCTGATTTCAGCCGCGAGCATTTGGCCGACGCATTGCGCGACTTTGCCAGTCGCGAGCGCCGTTTCGGCGGTCTGGGCGCTCAAGACGTCGCCGTGACGGCCAAGGGATGAGCAATCTCCAGCTTCGCGTCATTTCTGCCGTCGTGCTTGCGGTCGTCACACTCAGCCTGACCTGGCTCGGCGGACTGCCCTTCCGGTTGCTTTGCGCGGCCATGACGATCCTGATCTTCTACGAATGGTCGCGAATGTGCCGCCCGGTCGCCGCCACGGGTCTTGGTTTTCTGCCGGAAGCGCTGCTTCTGGTTTTCGTCGGCGGTTTGGTCGCCGGCCTGCCTGCGTCATGGCTTCTGCTTCTTATGGCAGTGATGGTCGTTGTCACAGTGGTCGTGGGTTCGATGCGCCAGACTTCGATGCGCCAGGCGGGACAGTGGGACGCGTCCGGCCTTGCCTATGCCGCCATTTCCGGACTGTCACTTGCACTTTTGCGTGACGGCGATCATCCTGGTCTCGTCGCCATTCTCTTCCTGTTCGCGGTGGTTTGGGCGACCGACATATCAGCCTATTTTGTCGGCCGCGCTGTCGGCGGTCCGAAGCTTGCACCATCGATCTCGCCCGGCAAGACGCAGAGCGGGGCCCTCGGCGGCGCTGTCGGCGGCGTGGTTGCCGGGCTGCTTCTTGCGGCCGCGGCCGGAGCCGGCAATCTCGCAGTGCTCGGCGTCGTCGCGCTCGTGCTTTCGCTCGTCTCCCAGGCCGGCGATCTTTTCGAATCATGGGTGAAGCGCCGCCACAACCGCAAGGATTCGGGCACGCTGATACCGGGCCATGGCGGCGTCATGGACCGGGTCGACGGGCTTGTCGCGGCGGCTTTCGCCCTGTACGCCATCGGCTGGATTTCGGCGACCGCCGACCATCCAGCACAGGGGCTGTTTCCAGCTTGACCAGCATTGATTCCTGGCCTGGTTTCTTGACCTGCGCAGGATGCGCCATGGATTCGCCTGGATTGATGCCACAGTCGCGGTACGACCGTGCTGCGGACGAATTTGAGGACATGAGTTGAACGAGATTCTTCATGCGGTTTTCAGCACGGAAGGCTTTGTCCTCGGCACGCTGGTGCCGTTCCTGTTCGTGCTGACCGTAGTCGTGTTCGTCCACGAGATGGGTCATTATCTCGTCGGCCGCTGGTGCGGCATCGGCGTGAAAGTCTTTTCGATCGGCTTCGGCCCGGAACTCTTCGGCTTCAATGACAGCCATGGCACGCGCTGGAAACTCTGCGCCATACCACTCGGCGGCTACGTCAAATTCGTCGGCGACATGAACGCCACCTCGAGCCCGCCCAGCTCGGAGGAGATCGAAACGCTGACCGATGCCGAGCGCAAGATCGCGTTTCACACGCAGCCGGTCTGGAAGCGCGCCGCGACTGTGGTGGCCGGTCCGCTGTTCAATTTCCTGCTGACGATCGCCGTCTTCGCGGTGCTGTTTACCGCCTATGGCCGCCCTGTGATGGAGCCGATGGTGGCTGAAGTCACCGCCGACAGTCCGGCGGCGCAGGCCGGCATCCTGCCCGGGGACCGATTCGTCAGCGTCGACGGCAGCAAGGTCCAGACCTTCGCCGACGTCCAGCGCCGGGTCTCGGGCCGCGGCGGCGATGCCATCACCTTCGTCATGCTGCGCGACGGCAAGGAGATCACCGTTACGGCGACGCCGCGGTTGATGGAACAGGAGGACGCGCTGGGCAACAAGGTCAAGGTGGCCGTGATCGGCGTCGTCAACAACCAGGAATTCGGCCAACCCCGCCTGATCACCTACAGCCCGGCTGGCGCACTGGCTGCCGCGGTCGAGGAAACCGGCCACATCATCCAGGGTACCGGCCAGTTCCTGCAGCGTTTCGTCGTCGGTCGCGAAGACAAATGCCAGCTGGGCGGTCCAATCAAGATCGCAAAGATGTCGGGGCAGGCGGCAAGACTGGGCTTCGACTGGCTTGTGCAACTTGTTGCGCTGTTGTCGGTCGGGATCGGTATTCTCAACCTTTTGCCGATTCCGCCCCTCGACGGCGGCCATCTCCTGTTCTACGGCGTGGAGGCCGTCATTCGGCGACCGGTGTCGGAACGGATGATGGAGATGGGTTACAGGGCCGGCCTGCTTCTCGTCTTGGGCTTTATGGGGTTCGTTTTCTGGAACGACCTGTTTGGATGCTGAAATCATGAAGAAATTTGGCTTCGGCACAGCCAATGTTGAGACGCCGTTTACCATGCATGGGGATATGCGTGACGCGAAAGCCACGCAACAGGGTTAAGTAAATACAAATTAACCAGGAGCCTTGCGTGTAGGGAAAATCCGGTTAATACGGTAGGGGAAATTACCGCACGTCCGGTTTTCTCGCCGTGGGGACTTCGAGAAAAGGTACAAAAGCCCGATGAAGGCAGCATCCAAGTTTCTGAGCGCCGCGTCCGCGGTGGCCCTGTCCGCCGCCCTGGTCGTACCAGGTGCGCTCGCAGTGCAGTTCGTTGCCACATCGGCGGCCGAGGCCGCTGTTGTTTCAAGAGTTGAAGTCAGCGGCAATCAGCGTGTCGACGCCGAGACGATTCGCAACTACGTCACGATCAAGCCCGGCAAGCCCTTTTCCAGCTCCGATATTGACGATGCGGTCAAGGCGCTGTTCGGCACCGGGCTGTTCTCGGACGTCCAGATCAACCAGGTCGGTTCGTCGCTGGTCATCAAGGTTTCCGAATACCAGGTCGTGAACCAGGTGCTGTTCCAGGGCAACAAGAAGCTCAAGGACAACGCCCTTGCGGCCGCGGTCCAGTTGAAGCCGCGTGGAACGTTCTCGCAGCAGGCGCTCGATGCCGATGTCGAGGCGGTCAAGGCTGCCTACAGGCGTATCGGCCGCGACGACGCCGCCGTGACCACCCAGATCATGGATCTCGGCGACAACCGCGTGAACGTGGTCTTCAACATCAACGAAGGCGGCCGCACGCAGATCGCCGCGATCAATTTCGTCGGCAACAGTGCCTACTCGAGCCGTCGCCTGTCCGACGTCATCTCCACCAAGCGCTCGACCATCCTTTCGTTCGTGCTGCGCGACGACGTCTTTGACGAAGATAAGCTGCGCGCCGACGAGGAGCTGCTGCGCCGTTTTTATTACAATCACGGATATGCCGACTTCCAGGTGATTTCCGCGGTCGGCGAACTCGACGAAACCACCAACAAGTACACGGTGACCATCACCGTGCAGGAGGGCGACCGCTACACCTTCGGCGACGTCAGCGTCGAGAGCACGATTCCCGAGGTCGACGCTGCATCGCTGCAGTCGGCGGTCGAAACCCACAAGGGCGACGTCTACAACGCTGAGAACGTCGAAGACACCATCATTGCGTTGACCGAGAGGGTCGCCGGTTCCGGCTATCCCTTCGCCCAAGTGACGCCGCGCGGCGACCGCAATTTCGAGAACCACACCATTTCAGTGGTCTATACGATCGACCAGGGTACCAAGGCCTATGTCGAGCGCATCGAGATTCGCGGCAACGACCGGACACGCGACTATGTCATTCGCCGCGAATTTGACGTGAGTGAGGGCGATGCCTTCAACCAGGTTCTCATCCAGCGCGCGAAGAAGCGGCTGGAAGCGCTCGATTTTTTTGAAAAAGTCGAAGTTTCCACCGTTCCCGGCTCTGAGCCAGACCAGGTGGTGCTCGTGGTCGACGTGGTCGAAAAATCGACCGGCGAGTTCTCGATTGGCGCCGGCTATTCGACAGGCGGCGACACGTCAGGCCCGTCCGTCGAGGGATCGATCACCGAGCGCAACTTCCTCGGACGCGGCCAGTTCATCAAACTATCGGCGGGCGGCGGCAGGAATTCGCGCGACTACAGCTTCTCCTTCACCGAGCCCTATTTCCTCGGGCGGCGCATTGCCGCCGGTTTCGATATCTTCAACCGGACCAGGGAATACGACGACTATAAGAGCGAGACGCTAGGCGCGACAGTGCGCTTCGGCCTGCCGATCACCGACAACATCTCGACGCAGCTGGCGTACAATATCTCGCAGGAGAAGTATAAGCTCGACGATGACTGCGATCCAATGGCTGGCTGCGACATCTCTCAGGCTGTCCTAAACGGGATTGAGGAAAGCCCATGGCTCAAGTCGTCGGTCAGTCTCGCCCTGGTCTACAACACCATCGACGACATGAAGAACCCGCATGAAGGCATCTTCGCCAACGTCACCACGGAATTCGCCGGCCTCGGCGGCGACGCCAAATTCGTCAAGGTGACCGCGCGCGGCAGCGTCTACCAGACATTGTCGGAGCAGCTTGATCTGGTGGGGGTGATTTCGGGCGGGGCTGGCCATATCCAGGGCTTCGGCAACGACGACCTGCGCATCTTCGATCATTTCCAGAGCAGCGACCGCATGATCCGCGGCTTCGCCTATGGCGGCATCGGTCCGGCGGCCCCAGCACCCAGCGACGACCATCTCGGTGGCACCACCTATTTCAATGCCTCTGCGGAAGCCCAGTTCCCGATGCCGGTCATTCCGGAAAGCTTCGGCCTGCGCGGCGCGGTGTTCGCCGATGCGGCGACGCTCTATGGCAGCAAGATCGAAACTGCACTGGTCGATCAGTCGACGGTCGACATGCAGTGGCGCGCCTCTGTCGGCGTCGGTCTTATGTGGGCGTCGCCCTTTGGCCCGATCCGCATCGACTATGCGATTCCGGTCCTCAAGGAGGACACCGACGAGGTACAGGAATTCAACTTCGGTATATCGACCCGCTTCTGATCGGCGGGCAACGATGCTTCCGGGCCGTTGGCGTCCGGAAGAGAGTGATCCGACACTACAGCGCCGCGCGTCCTCTTGGACGCGCAAAGGACGCTGTAGAACTTTGATTTTGCGCATGATCCTTTCCGAAAATCGATTCCGATTTTCGGGGTCATGCGCTAGCTGGATATAGCTTCTGGAATGACCGATCCGGTGTTCTTCGCGCCATCACGCCGGTATACGGCTGGCGAAGTCGCGAATCTGACCGGCTCGGTGCTTGTTGATTCCGACCTCTCCGACATATCGATCGAAGCCTTGGCGCCGGCAAGCGAAGGCGGCGAGCACGCTCTTGTCTTCGTCGATGGCAGGCGCAACTTCGCGCTGATGCAATCGCTGCGGGCAGCGGCGGTTCTCTGTCCCGCCGAATTTGCCGGGAAAGCGCCGGCGGGCATCGCGGTTCTGGTCCATCCGCGCCCGCAACAGGCTTTCGCGATGGTCGGACGCCTTCTTTTTCCGGCGGCTGCGACACCGGCGCCGATGACCGGCGAAACCGGTATCTCGCCGCATGCCCATGTCGATCCATCGGCGCATGTCGAGGCCGGCGCGATCGTCGAGGCCGGCGCGATCATCGGCCCCCGCGCATCTATCGGCAGCGGAACCGTCATTGCTCCTCATGCCGTCATCGGTCCCTCCTGCCAGTTCGGCCGCGACGGCTATGTCGGTCCAGGCGCCAGCATCCAGTACGCGCTTATCGGCAACCGCGTCATCATTCATGGCGGCGCCCGCATCGGCCAGGACGGTTTTGGCTTCGTGGCCGGCGCCAAGGGCCCGGAGCGCGTCCCGCAAATCGGCCGGGTCATTATCCAGGACGACGTCGAGATCGGCTCGAACACCACGGTCGATCGTGGCGCCATGTCCGACACGATCATCGGTCAAGGCACCAAGATCGACAATCTGGTGCAGATCGCTCATAACGTCCGTATCGGCCGCAACTGCATAATCGCCGGCCTTTCGGGTATTTCCGGTTCCGTAACGGTGGGCGACAACGTCACCATGGGTGGCGGTGTCGGCCTTGCAGATCACCTGACCATAGGAACAGGAGCCAAGCTTGCTGCAAGAAGCGGGTTCATGAGCAACGTCCCTGCGGGCGAGATTTGGGGTGGGTACCCAGCGCAGCCCATGGCGGAAGCCATGCGGGAGATCGCGGCTCTGCGAAGACTGGCCAGGGCGCGCAAATCCGGCGGCGGAGGGAAGAACTGAGATGGTGGCGGCGACGACGCTCGAGGCGGTCGACATTTTGGGGCTGATGAAGCTCCTGCCGCATCGCTATCCGTTCCTGATGATCGACCGCATCATCGACATCGATGGCGACGAGTCCGCTATAGGCATCAAGAACGTGACCATAAACGAGCCGCATTTCCAGGGTCATTTCCCGGATCAGCCGGTCATGCCCGGCGTGCTGATCGTCGAGGCGATGGCGCAGACGGCCGGCGCCATCTGCATCCGCAGCCTTGGCACCGAAAAACCGTCGCTGGTCTATTTCCTGACCATCGACAATGCCAAATTCCGTAAACCGGTCGTTCCCGGCGACCAGTTGAAGATCCATGTGAAGAAAATCAAGAAACGCGGCAATCTTCTCAAATTCGCCTGCGAGGCTCTGGTCGACGGCGTCAAGGCCGCGGAAGCCGAGATCTCGGCGATGATGGTTACGAGCGACTGACGATCGAATGCTTATGAATATCCAGACAGTCATCCATCCATCGTCGGTCATCGAGGCCGGCGCAAAAATCGGCGAAGGCGTCCGCGTCGGGCCGTTCTGCCACATCAGCGCCGACGCGGTGATCGGCGACCGCGTCGAACTGGTCAGCCACGTCTCGGTGATGGGCGCGACCATCATCGGTGCGTCGACCAAAGTGTATCCGATGGCGACTCTGGGCGCGCCGCCGCAGAACACCAAGCACAAGGGTGGCCGCACCACGCTGGTCATCGGTGAGAACTGCACGATCCGCGAAGGCGTAACCATGCACCTCGGCACCGATTCCAGCCGCGGCGAGACGACGATTGGCGACAACGGTAACTTCCTTGCCTACGCCCACATCGCCCATGACTGCATCGTCGGCAAGAATGCCACCTTCGCCAATCAGGCGACGCTGGGCGGCCATTGCGAGATCGGCGACAACGTCTATATCGGTGGCCTCACCGCCGTTCATCAGTTTGTCCGCGTCGGCGACAACGCCTTTCTCGGCGGTTGCTCGGCAATCGTCGGGGATGTCATTCCCTACGCCATCGCCGTCGGCAATCGCGCCAGCCTTCGCGGCCTCAACATCATCGGCCTGAAGCGCGCGGGCCTGCCGCGCTCCGAGATCCATACGCTGCGCAAGGCCTACAGGACGATCTTCGATCGCTCCCGAACCGTCGGCGAAAACGTCGAGTTCGCCAAGGCGGAATTCGCCTCGTCACCGACCGCCATGAAAATCATCGATTTCATCGCCAGTCGCGGCAAGCGGCACTATGCTGTCCCGTCGCTCAAGGCTGGCGACGGCGACGATGCAGATGACGAAGATTGAGGCCACCCGGACGGGCCTTGATCTCGCGCCAGACTCCAAGGTCGGCATCATTGCCGGCGGCGGCAGTCTGCCGGTCGAAGTCGTCAGGGCGCTTGGTGGGCAAGGTAAGTCTCCCTTCGTGATAATCGTGGCGGGCGAGGTCGACCGCAAATCCGATTTCGACGCCTACGAGCAGGCGACGTTGAGGCTGGAGGATGTCGGCTCACTGCTGCCGACGCTCAAAAATCATCATGTTACCCATTTGGTGACAGCGGGCCATATCACACGCCGTCCCCGGCTGAGCGCCATGCGCCTCAATCTCGGCCTGCTCGCCTGGGTGCCCAGCCTTCTTGTCGGTGTAACCCAAGGGGACGACACCGTGCTGAAACTGTTCGTGCGGAGGATCGAGCGCAGCGGCATCAAGGTTGTCGGCGCCCATGAGATCGTGCCGGAGCTGGTCGCGGCCGAAGGCGCGCTGACCAAGGCTACGCCGCGGAAATCCGACTGGCGCGACATCGAAGCGGCGCATACGGCGGCAAAGGCCATCGGCGCGCTGGATATCGGCCAGGCGGCTGTTGCGATCGGCGGCCGCGCCATCGCGCTGGAAGGCGTCGAGGGCACTGACGGATTGCTCGAACGAACAAGGCAGTTGCGCGACCATGGCAGGCTGGCCGGCAGAACGCGCGGCGTCCTGGTCAAATGCGCCAAGCCCGGCCAGGAGTTGCGCGCCGACCTGCCCTCCATCGGCCCGCAGACGGTCGAGGCGGCGCATACCGCCGGACTTGCCGGCATTGCCGTCGAAGCCGGCCGCTCGCTGGTTCTGGAAGGCCCTACGGTCGTTGCCCGCGCCAATGCGCTCGGCCTGTTCGTGATCGGCCTGCCTGCTGCGGAGCCGATGCATGGCGACTGAGAAACCGCTGAAGATCGCCATCGTCGCCGGCGAAGAATCCGGCGACCTGCTTGGCGCCGACATCGTAGCGTCGCTCAAGCGCGCGACTGGCCGTGAGGTCCGGCTCGTCGGCATCGGCGGCCGGCATTTGCAGGCGCTCGGCCTCACGCCGCTCTTCGACGGCGGCGAGATCGCGCTGATGGGCCTGAGCGCCATCCTGCGCGACCTGCCGCGCCTGATGCGACGGATCAGCCAGACGGCCGATGCGGTCGCCGGTGAAAAGCCCGACTGCCTCATCACCATCGACAGCCCGGATTTTTCGCTGCGCGTGGCGAAGAAGGTGCGTGCCGCCGATCCGGAAATCCCGATCGTCCACTATGTCTGCCCGAGCGTCTGGGCGTGGCGGCCGGGCAGGGCGGAGGCGATGAAACCGTATGTCGATCATATCCTCTGCATCCTGCCTTTCGAGGTGAAGGAGCTCGCCCGCCTCGGCGGTCCGCCCGGCACCTATGTCGGCCATCGCCTTACGCACGATCCGGGCGTGCTCGGCGCTGCCAAGACGCAAAGCCTGCCGCGCGACCTGTCCGAGAATCGTGTGAAGACACTGCTTGTGCTGCCCGGCTCGCGTCGCGGTGAGGTGCGACGGCTGGTTGGCCCGTTCGGCAAGACGATCTCGATCCTACGCGCACGCGGACACCGCTTGCGCCTGCTGTTGCCGACGGTGCCGCATGTCGCCGACCTGATCAGGGCTTCGGTGGCAAGCTGGGACGAGAAGCCGGAGATCATCCTTGATACCGAACGCAAATGGCAGGCCTTCGGCAAGGCCGATGCAGCACTGATCGCATCGGGAACGGTGTCGCTGGAACTGGCGCTGTCGGGCGTGCCGATGATCTCCTGCTACCGGCTCGATCCGGTCATGCGGATTGCCCAGCGCCTGATCACCGTATGGAGCGCCGCATTGCCCAATCTCATCGCCGATCGCCCGATCGTGCCGGAAAGCTACAACGAATATGTGCGGCCGCACTATCTGGCGCGGCAGTTGGAGGCGCTTTTTTCCGACACCCCCTATCGCGCATGGCAGAAGGACGGTTTTGCCGAGGTGGCCAGACGCATGGCCGTTGACAAACCTTCCGGCGATATCGCTGCGGGGGTCGTGATGAGATACATCAAAGGGTGAGTAGTGAGTAGTGAGATAGCAGAGCACCGCTCGGCGTCTGGAATTCCTATTTACCACTCACTACTCACTTCTTCTATTCACCGTTTAGCAATCGGCACGTAGTCGCGTTCCGGCGCACCTGTATAGAGCTGGCGCGGGCGACCGATCTTCTGGTGCGGATCCTCGATCATCTCTTTCCACTGCGCGATCCAGCCGACGGTACGGGCGACCGCGAACAGCACGGTGAACATGGTGGTGGGGAAGCCCAGCGCCTTCAGCGTGATGCCGGAATAGAAATCGACGTTCGGATAAAGCTTCTTCTCGATGAAATAGGAGTCGGTCAGCGCGATCTTTTCCAGTTCCATGGCGATGTCGAGCAGCGGATCATCCTTGATGCCGAGTTCGCCCAAAACCTCATGTGCGGTCTTCTGCATGATCTTGGCGCGCGGATCGTAGTTCTTGTAGACGCGGTGGCCGAAGCCCATCAACCGGAACGGATCGTTCTTGTCCTTGGCGCGGGCGATGAATTCCGGGATGTGGTCGACATGGCCGATCTCGCCCAGCATGTTCAAGGCCGCCTCGTTGGCGCCGCCATGAGCCGGTCCCCACAGGCAGGCGATGCCGGCGGCGATGCAGGCAAACGGGTTGGCGCCCGACGAGCCGGCGAGGCGAACGGTCGAGGTCGAGGCGTTCTGCTCGTGATCGGCATGCAGGATGAAGATGCGCTCCATCGCACGCGCCAGCACCGGATTGATCTTGTATTCCTCACACGGCACGGCAAAGCACATATGCAGGAAGTTGGCCGCGAAATTCAGCTCGTTCTTCGGGTAAATGAAGGGCTGGCCGATGTGGTACTTATAAGCCATCGCCGCGATCGTCGGCATCTTGGCGATCAGCCGCATCGACGCGACCATGCGCTGGTAGGGGTCCGAGATGTCGGTGGAATCGTGATAGAAGGCTGACAGCGCGCCGACCACGCCGCACATCACCGCCATCGGGTGCGCGTCGCGGCGAAAGCCGGTGAAGAAGCGCGACATCTGCTCGTGCACCATGGTGTGGCGCGTCACCCGGTAGTCGAAATCGTCCTTCTGCGCCTTGGTCGGCAATTCGCCGTAGAGCAAGAGGTAGCAGACCTCGAGGAAGTCGCCATGCTCGGCCAACTGGTCGATCGGATAGCCGCGATGCAAAAGGATGCCGGCATCGCCATCGATGAAGGTGATTTCCGACTCGCAGCTTGCCGTCGAAGTGAAGCCGGGATCATAAGTGAACGCCCCGGTGGTGCTGTAAAGCGAGCCGATATCGATGACGTCCGGTCCGACCGAGCCGCTTCGCACCTTGAGCTCGTGAGTTTTGCCGCCGAATTCAAGTTTCGCAGTCGACGCGTGGGTTTTGCCGCCAAATTCCATTTTTGTCGCAGCTTCGGACATTGCAAACTCCTTTAGGTTTTCTCAGTGCCGGCAAAGGCGAAATATCTGCAACGCAACACGTCGAAAGCACCGGAGTTCGCGCGTTTGCGCCCGCAATTGGATTTGCGTGCCAAATTGGGCCAAGATCTAATGTTGCACTGCGAAACCCACCTTTCAATGCCAATCTTCTTGGGCCAGTTTTGCTAATCGATTTGATCCGCGACGCGCGCCAGGCTTTCCTCGCGGCCAAGTACGGCAAGCACGTCGAACACGCCCGGCGAGGTGCTTTTGCCGGTGAGCGCGGCGCGCAAGGGTTGGGCCACAGCGCCGAGCTTATGGCCGCCGGCCACCGCATATTCCCGGATCGCAGCCTCCGCTGCTTCGGCCGTCCAGTCGCCTGAAATCGCCTTCAGCGCCGCATGAGCACCCCGCAGGATCTCGCGCGCATCACCGCCGAGCAGCGCCGCCGCCTTCTCGTCGATCCGCAGCGGCCGCTCGGCAAACAGGAAGGCGGCACCGTCGGCCAGCTCGACCAGTGTCTTGGTCCGCTCCTTTAAGCCGGGCAGGGCGGCGAGCAACTGCGCCTTGCGCGTGTCGTCGAGGCGCGCTGCGATCGCCGGGCCGCCTTCCAGATGGGGCAAAGTGGCGATGAAGATATCGAGCAATTCGGCGTCGTTCATGCGGCGCATATGCACGCCGTTCAGCGCCTCGAGCTTGGCGAAGTCGAAGCGGGCGGCCCCCTTGTTGACGTCGCCGATGTCGAACCAGGCAATCATATCGGCGATCGACATGATCTCGTCGTCGCCGTGGCTCCAGCCGAGCCGCGCCAGGTAGTTGAGCAGTGCCTCCGGCAGGTAGCCCATGGCACGATAGGCTTCAACGCCTAGGGCACCGTGCCGCTTCGACAGCTTGGCACCGTCGGCGCCATGGATCAGCGGGATATGCGACATCGACGGCACGTCCCAGTTCATGGCTTGATAGATCACCATCTGGCGGGCGGCATTGGTCAGATGGTCGTCGCCGCGGATGATGTGGGTGATGCCCATGTCATGGTCGTCGACGACGACGGCATGCATATAGGTCGGATTGCCGTCCGAGCGCAGGATGATGAAATCGTCGAGGTCCTTGTTGGGGAAGCGGACTTCGCCCTGCACGCGGTCATGCACCACCGTCTCGCCGCCGGCCGGCGCCTTGATGCGGATCGCGCCCTTGGCGCCGGCCGGCGCCTCCGACGGGTCGCGGTCGCGCCAGCGGCCGTCATACCGAGGAGGCAGCCCCTTGGCACGCGCGCTCTCGCGCATCGCCTCCAGCTCGGCCGGCGTCGCATAGCAGTAATAGGCTTTGCCGAGCCGCACCAGCTCCTCGGCGACCGCGCGGTGGCGCGGCGCGCGCTCGAACTGCGATACCGGCTCGCCGTCCCAGGTGAGGCCGAGCCAGGCGAGCCCATCGAGAATGGCAGCGGTTGCCTCATCGGTCGAACGCTCGCGATCGGTGTCCTCGATGCGCAGCAGCATCTTGCCGCCAGTGTGTTTCGCATACAGCCAGTTGAACAGCGCCGTGCGCGCGCCGCCAATATGCAGGAAGCCGGTGGGCGAGGGGGCAAAGCGGGTGACGACCTTGTCGGACATGGAACTCTCAGGCAAGCGCAGGAAACGGATGTGGTTGCGCGGACTTTCGCGCGTCGCGCGTTCATGTAGCATAGGAGGTCAAGGGCGCAAGGGGCAGACCCGATGGCTGGACCAGGCCGGGGCGAGGACGAGAGCGAGGGCGCGATCACAAGCGTCAGCGAACGATCGCTGTTTGCCGACGTTCCTCACGCCGAGCCGCTACCCGCTTCGCTGCCTGCATCGCACCCGGCCACCCAGCCTCTTTCGCCGGACCGCTCCGCGCCAATACCGGCTCCACAACCCGGGCCTGTCATTCGTTTCCGCCGACAGCTCAGCCATCTTTCACCATCCGGTATCCGCAACAGCGTGGCCTCGGCAGCCGGCCTGGAACTCGACCGCGGCGTCGCCTTCCTGCTGGTGCCGGTTTTTCTGGCGTGCGGGGTGATCGTCTATTTTTCGCTTGCCGTCGAACCGGACTTTCCGCAGCCCATTGCCGTCGTGGTCCTCACGGCATTGTGTGCGGCTGTCACCCGCTCATGGCGCAAGACGCATCTGTGCTTCATGGCAGCGTTGCTGTGCGCACTCGGTGTTCTCGCCGCCAAGGTTGAAACCTGGCGCGCGGGAACGCAGATGCTCGGTTCGGAAATCCAGACCCAGCTCACCGGCCGTGTCGTTAGGCTCGATCAGATGGCGAACGGCCGGATCAGACTGACCATCGACGTGATGTCGACCGCCCGGCCGACACTGCGTTATGCACCGGGACGTGTCAGGGTTTCGGCACGCAAAATTCCCGCTGAGATGACTGCAGGCTCGGTGGCAACTGGTTATGTGAGGCTTTTGCCTCCGACTGGCCCGGTTAGGCCGGACAGTTATGACTTCTCCTTTGACAGCTATTTCGCCGGTATCGGTGCCAGTGGCTTTTTCCTCGGCAATCCGAAGATCGTCGTTTCCGAGGATGCGCCGTTCGCCGCGCGCCTTTCTTCTTCGATCGAAAAGGCGCGCGAAAACATTGCCGACCATATCAGGGACAGCATTGGTGGCGCCGAGGGGGAGATTGCCGCCGCACTGATGGTCGGCGTGCGTGCCGGCATTCCCGAAGAGATAAACGAATCGATGCGGCGCACCGGCATCTACCACATCATCTCGATTTCCGGCCTGCACATGGCGCTTGTCGCCGGCACGATCATGGGATTGCTGCGCGGCGTCTTTGCGCTGTTTCCCGATTTTTCGTCACGCCGGCCGGTCAAAAAATATGCGGCTGCTGCCGCACTCCTTTCCATCGCTGCCTATCTCATTTTTTCCGGTATCGTGGTCGCGGCTGAACGCAGCTTCATCATGCTGGCGGTAATGCTTGTCGCCGTGCTGTTCGACCGAGCGGCACTTACCATGCGCAATCTGACGATTTCTGCCATCGCCGTCATCGTCGTTTCGCCGCACGAGGTGGTCGGCCCAAGCTTCCAGATGTCCTTCGCCGCGACTGCTGCTCTCGTGGGCGCCTATGCCGGCTGGTCCGACTATCGTACCGACAGGGCCACGGCGCCGCCACAGCGACGGTCGCCGGTCGCTTTCGTCACGCGAAAACTCGCCGCTGGGACAGGTACCATCGCAATGACCTCCATCATTGCCGGCAGCGCCACCGCGCTCTTCGCCATCTGGCACTTCCAGCGCGTATCGCCGCTTAGCCTGTTCGCCAATCTGGCGGTCATGCCAATCGTCACGGTCGTCATGTTCCTGGCCGTCCTCAGCGCTCTGGCAATGCCTTTCGGCTTCGACGGACCTTTCCTCTACATGATGGGCAAGGGACTGACGGCCATGATCGCAATATCGGGATGGATTTCCGAGCGGTCGCCGGTCGATGCAGTCGGGCTGATCTCGTTGCAGTCGGTTCTGCTGGTGACGGTCGCCCTGGTCATCGCCACGATGGCGACGACATGGTTGCGGCTTGCGGCACTTCCCTTTGCGCTCGCCGGCCTGCTGACGATTTCCGACACGCGCACCCCCGATGTGCTGATTTCGGAAGATGCGCATCTGGTGGCGCTGCCGATCGGCGGCGGCGAACTTGCCGTCAACCGGGTTCGTTCGAACGAATTCACCACCGACAACTGGAAACATGCGCTGGTTTCAGCGACCATTGTCGAGCCAGAGACATTCGAAAAAGGAGACGTGCGGTTCGACATCGCCGACCCGGCCGACCTGCCGCCGGGAGCGCCCTTCTACTGCACTGCCGGCCTGTGCCTCGCCCGGCACCCGTCCGGCGCGATCATCGCACTCGCCGACGACCGCAAAACCGCACGGCCAGCCTGTGCGTTTGCGGATTTGATCGTCATCGACGATGCCACAGCCTATTATGATCCCTGCCGCAATCCGCTGGTTCTCGTCGTTACCAAACGGCAGCTCGCTCGCATGGGCAGTGCCGCTGTCTTCTTCGATCCGCTATCAGCGACGACGCGCGCAGAAATCCGTTTTGCCGTCAGACAGCCATATAGGCCTTGGCACGAGCAGCGGAGATTTTCGCGCGAGGCGAGGGGCTTGCCGCCATACCGCAGGGCCGAGAAACCCAACAAGCCTGCCGCTCAGTAACGCCGGATCAGTCCGACGAGCTTGCCTTGCACCTTGACCCGGTCCGGCCCGAAGATGCGCGTCTCATAGGCCGGATTGGCGGCTTCCAGTGCGATCGAGGCGCCCTTGCGGCGGAACCGCTTCAGCGTCGCTTCCTCCTCGTCGACCAAGGCGACGATGATCTCGCCAGGCTGGGCGGTGTCGGCGTTGCGGATGATGACCGTGTCGCCGTCGAAAATGCCGGCCTCGATCATCGAATCACCCTTGACCTCCAGTGCGTAGTGCGTGCCGCCGGTGATCATGTCCGGTGGTACCGAGATCGAATGCGTCTGGTGCTGGATGGCGTCGATCGGCACACCGGCAGCGATGCGGCCCATCACCGGTATGGAGATGGTGGCAACGACGTCGTCGTCATTGCCGGCCGCGGGCAGGCGCGAAGGCGCCGGTTTGATCTGTCGTCCGAGGCTGCCCTGCCCAAGGCTGCCCTGAATGACGCTTGGCGAGAATTTGCGCGCCGCATTGAGGCCGGGCGCGATCGAATCAGGCAGGCGCAGCACCTCCAGCGCGCGGGCCCGGTTAGGCAGGCGGCGAATGAAACCGCGCTCCTCCAGCGCCGTGATCAGCCGATGGATCCCCGACTTGGAGGCGAGGTCGAGCGCTTCCTTCATCTCGTCGAACGAGGGCGGAATGCCGCTTTCCTTCAGCCGCTCGTGGATGAACATCAGCAGTTCATGTTGTTTGCGTGTCAGCATCGCAACCCCCAACAGAATCAGAAAAACAAACCCAGAACAAACACTATCTGTTCCAGTTGTGTTCCGCAACCGTTTAAAGTTTAATGAATGTGTTGACGTTTTGTTCAGCGTAGCATCAGCACGCTGCACGCGGCTCCCGTCGCGGCTGGGGGAGCGAATGGCTCGCGCACGATCAGCCCGTTGGCGTCGGCCAGCATTTTGAGCATCGAGGAATCCTGGATGCCGAACGGGGTTGCCAGTGGCGTGCCGGCTTCTTCCTTCACCACCGCGCGTACATAGTCCTGCCTGAGATCGTTGGCCGACATGGCGGCGCCGAGCCGCGCCTGACGCATGTCCTGCCGGAAGGCGCGGCCGCCGAGCCGCGCAAGCAGCGGCTTCAGAAAGAGCTGCGTGCAGACCAGGCTCGCCACCGGATTGCCAGGCAGGCCGATGCAGCGGATGTCGCCCATCCGCCCGAACATCAGCGGCTTGCCGGGCCGCATGGCGATTTTCCAGAAATCGAGCGTCATGCCTTCACCGGTCAGCACGTCATGGACCAGGTCATGGTCGCCGACCGAGGCGCCGCCCAGCGTGACGATGACGTCGGCGCCTGCGTCGACCGCTTGTTTCACCAGCGTGGCGATCGCCTCCTTGCGGTCGGGGGCGATGCCGAGATCGAGCGCGCTGGCGCCGACCGAGCGGGCCGCGGCGGCGACGCCATAGGCATTGGACGAGATGATCTGGTCGGGGCCAAGGTTGCTGCCCGGCGGCAGCAATTCGTCGCCGGTGGCGATGATGGCGACCAGCGGCCGTTTCACCACGCTGACCTGCGGGTGGTTGGCCGACGCCGCCAGCGACAATGCCGCCGGATCAAGCGGGCGGCCTTTCTCCAGCAGAACGTCGCCCTTCGAGAAATCGAGCCCGAGGCGGCGGATGTTGCGGCCTTCGACCGTCGACGCGGTCACTTCGACGCTGCCGCCGCCGAGATCCCTGGCATTCTCCTGGATGACGATGGTGTCGGCGCCTGCAGGAAGCGGCGCGCCGGTGAAGATGCGCACGGCCTGCGCCGGGCCGACTGTTCCGGCAAAGCCGCGTCCGGCTGGCGCCATGCCGATCACCGAAAGTCTTGCGGGCACGAACGCGACGTCCTCGGCCCGCACGGCGTAGCCGTCCATGGCGGACGCGTCGAACGGCGGCTGGGTGCGGAGCGCCAGAAGCGGCTCCGCCAGCACGCGGTCGGCGGCGTCCATAAGGGCGACGCATTCAGCTTGCAAGGGCGCAGCATCCTCAAGCAGGCGCTCGAGCGCCTCGGCGACCGGAAGCAGTGCCATTATTGGCCTGCCCCCTTGGCGTCCGCCTTGTAGTCGCCGGATTTGCCGCCGGTCTTTTCCACCAGCCTAATGCCCGAGATCACCATGGCGCGGTCGACCGCCTTGGCCATGTCATAGATGGTCAGGCAGGCGACCGAGACGGCGGTCAGCGCTTCCATCTCGACGCCGGTCTTACCTGTGACGCGGGCTAGCGCCGTGACCTTCAGGCCTGGCAGCGTCGCGTCCGGTTCGATGTCAACGGATACCTTGGTCAACAGCAGCGGATGGCAGAGCGGGATCAGCTCATGCGTCCTCTTGGCCGCCATGATGCCGGCGATGCGCGCCGTGCCCAGCACGTCGCCCTTCTTGGCATCGCCGTCGAGAATCATTTTCAGCGTCTCCGGCAGCATCGAGACAAGACCCTGGGCGATCGCCGTGCGCGTCGTCTCAGCCTTGTCGCCGACATCGACCATGTTGGCTTCACCCTGTGCGGCAAGATGGGTGAGGGCGGCCGTCATCGTCAGTCAGCCTTAGAGCGACGTGCGTCCGTTTGGACGCACAAAGTACGCTCTAACCCTCTAAATCTACGCATCGTGCTCTCCAAAAATCGAATCCGATCTTCGGGCCGATGCATGAGCCGGCGCCTTGCCCGTCAAAAGCAGGTGGGTCGCAGTGGCCACGTCCTGTTGCCGCATCAGGCTTTCGCCGACGAGGAAGGTAACAATGCCGCTTTTTTCCAGCCTGCGGCAGTCTTCGTGCGAGAAAATACCGCTCTCGCTGACCAGCAGGCGGTCTGCCGGCACCATCTTCGCGAGCCGCTCCGAGGTCTCGATGCTGGTTTCGAACGTCCGGAGATTGCGGTTGTTGATGCCGATCAGCCGCGATGACAGTTTCAGCGCGCGTTCCGTCTCGGCCTCGTCATGCACTTCGACCAGCGCGTCCATGCCGAGTTCGAACGCCGTCGTTTCGAGTTCGCTGGCCACGGCGTCATCGACGCTCGCCATGATGATCAGGATGGCATCAGCGCCCCACGCGCGGGCTTCGAACACCTGATAAGGCTCGAACAGAAAATCCTTGCGCAAGGCGGGCAATGTCACGGCGTTGCGCGCATCGGTGAGGAATTCAGGCGCACCCTGGAAAGACGGCGCGTCGGTCAGCACCGAAAGGCAGGCGGCGCCACCTTTTGCATAGGCCCTGGCCAGTGCCGGCGGATCGAAATCGGCGCGGATAAGGCCCTTGGACGGGCTCGCCTTCTTGATCTCGGCGATCAGCGCGAAGCTGCCGGATTTGCGCTTGGCTTCAAGAGCCGAGAGAAAGCCGCGCGCTGCATCGGTGTCCTTCGCCCGCGCCTTGATCTCGGCAAGCGGCACGCGCGCCTTCGCCGCGGCGATCTCGTCGCGCTTGTAGGCTTCGATCTTGCGCAGGATATCAGACACGGCTCTATCCGTTCGAAATCTCGACCAGCCGGTCGAGCACTTTCAGCGACCGGCCGCTGTCGATGGCTTGCGCTGCCGTCGCCATGCCGTCGGCAAGCGTCGTCGCCTTGCCCGCCACCACCAGTCCGGCGCCGGCGTTCATCAGCACCGTATCACGAAAGGCGCCGGCAGCGCCGTCCAGCATATCGCGCAGCGCCTGGGCGTTGTAGGCGGCGTCGCCGCCGCGCAACTCGTCCTTGGTGTGCCGCTTCAGCCCGACCGCTTCCGGGGTCAGTGTAAAGCTGCGGATCTCGCCGCCGACCAGTTCGGCCACTTGGGTCTCACCGGTGGTGGTGATCTCGTCATAGCCGTCGCCATGGGCGACCCAGGCGTGGTCGGCGCCCAGTGCCTTCAGCGTCTCGGCCACCGGCATGATCCATTCCGGCAAGAAGACGCCGACCATCTGCCGGCTCACACTGGCCGGATTGGAGAGCGGGCCAAGCAGGTTGAAGATGGTGCGGGTGCCGAGCTCGACGCGGATCGGGCCGACATGCTTCATCGCCGGATGATGCGCCGGCGCGAACATGAAGCCGACGCCTGTGTCGTGGATACAGCGGCCGATCGTTTCCGGCGGGATATCGATCTTGACGCCGAGCGCGGTCAGCACGTCGGCGGCGCCGGTCTGCGATGATAGTCCGCGATTGCCGTGCTTGGCCACCGGCACGCCGCAGGCGGCGATGACGAAGGCGGACGCGGTCGAGATGTTGACGCTGTGCGAATTGTCGCCGCCGGTGCCGACGATGTCGATGGCGCCAGCGGGCGCGTCGACGCGCAGCATCTTGGCGCGCATGGTGGCTACGGCGCCGGAAATCTCGCTCACCGTCTCGCCGCGCACGCGCAGCGCCATCAGGAAGCCGCCGATCTGGCCGGGCGTAGCGTCGCCCGACATGATGATGTCGAAGGCCTCGCGCGCCTCCTCAAAGGAAAGGGAGTTGCCGGTGGCGACCTTAGCGATATGGGTCTTGAGCGCGCTCATCTGGTCAGGGCTTGGGCAACGGCGGTCTGGTCGATGCGAACGTCGTACTGCGTCTGCAGCTGCGCCACCAGCTGGTCGAGCAGGTCGTCGGACATGCCGGCGGTGAACGATTTCTGCGCGTCGTCCGGCACCGAGCTGGCGTCGGCTCCGGCAGGCTCGAAGACTTCGGCGATCTTGAATAGGATCTGTCCGTCGCCGGTGGGCGAGGGGATCAAACCGGTCCCGCCTTCGCCTTCGCCGAACATCGCAGCCGCCCCTTCCTTGCCGAAATCGACGTCGTCCGCCTCGCGCTTGACGCCGCGCTTGGTCTGCTTCTCAAGCTTGAGCTCGCTCGCGATTACGTCGAGCGTGGCGCCGGCCTTGAGACGCTTTTCGAGCTCGTCCGCTTTTGCGGTGAGCCGCTTGGTCGTTTCCGCCGCCGTCCAGTCGGCCACCACCTTCTGTCGGACTTCATCCAGCGTGCGGTCGCGGGCCGGCGTGATCGAATCCACCTCGTAGAACACGAAGCCGTTGTCGGCGGTGGTGAGGTCGGGATTCTCGGTGCCGGGTTCGGCGTCGAACACCGCCTTGATGAGCTCCGGCGATTCCGGCAGGTCCTTGACGATGGTGCCGTCCGGCCTCAGGCCGGTGCGATCGATCGCGTCGATGGTGACGACCTTCAGCTTCAGTTTTTCGGCCGCTTGCTTGAGCGTGCTGCCCGAAGCGCGGATATCTTCGTAATTGTCATGCACGTCCAACAGAATGCGGCTTGCCTCGCCCAGCGCCAGATCCCTGCGGATATCTGCGGACACTTCGGCCAGCGGCTTCACCACTTCGGGCTTGATGTCGGTGACGCGCAGCAGCACCGGACCGAAGGCGCCCTGAACGACCGGACTGACTTCGTTGACATTGAGCGCAAACGCGGCATCCGCCACCGCCTTGTCGGCGATCTTGTCCTTGGACAGCGTGCCGAGCAGCGTGTCGGCTTGCGTCTTGCCCTCGGCGGCGACGATCTTGTCGAAGGTAGCGCCGGTCTTGAGTGAATCGAGCGCGGCCTTCGCGGCATCAGGCGTTTTGAACACGAGCTGTTCGATGGCGCGCGTTTCCGGCGTGGTGTAGCGCCCCTTGTTCTTGTCGTAGTCGTCGCTGACCTGTTGGTCAGTCACGGCAGTCGGATCCATGATGTCTTGCGGCTCGAGCCTGACATAGGAGAATTTGCGGTATTCGGGCGCCGCATAGGTCTTCTTGTTTTCCTCGAAATAGGTCGAAAGCGCAGTGTCGGATGGCGCTTCAATCGGCTCGACCAGCGATTTCGGCAAGGTCACATACTCGATGGTGCGGTCTTCGCCACGATAGAGCGCGACTGCCTTCAAGAAAGTATTCGGAGCCTTGAGGCCGTCCGAAACCGCCTCGACAATCTGCTGGCGCACCGCCACCTGGGCGCGATTGGTCAGATAGTCTTCCGGCCGCATGCCGACCTGTTGCAGTATGTATTCGAACGTCCTCCGGTCGAAGGTGCCGCCGGGACCCTTGAAGGCCGGGTCTTCATGCGTGAGTTGGGCCAGCCGGTCCTTGGAGAGCCCCAACCCCAGCTTGCGCGCCTGCTCATCGAGGACTGCACCCGACACGAGTTGCGCCAGCACCTGGTTGTCGAGGCCGAGCGCCGTCGCCTGCTCACGGCTGATGCGCTGGCCGAACTGCTGCGACATCACGCTGATCTGGCGATCATAGGCGAGGCGATACTCGTTGATCGACACTTTGGTGCCTCCGGCCGTGATAACGGCATCGTGGCCTGCAAAACCACCGACCATCTGCCCGGAAATGCCCCAGACGGCGAAGCTCAACACCAACAATATCAGCAGCGCTTTCGCGACCCAGGTCCCCGCCGCGCTTCTCAAGATACTAAGCATGGTCACTTCCGATTTTTGCGCATTTTCGCATGCGCCGAGTTTGAAACAAGCGCAATAGCGTCCTTCCGGCTCACTGTCGATTGCTTTGTGGGCTGAGTTTGGTAGTGAGGACGCAGCCAAATATTGCCCGGAGAAGCAAATCTCATGACGCCAGGAATCCGCCCGCTGGTCGCCGGCAACTGGAAAATGAACGGCACCAGCGCCTCGCTCAACGAACTCAGGATGATCGCCAACGGCTTCATGAGCGGGCTCGATGCGGAGACCGAAGCGCTGGTCTGCGTTCCGGCGACGCTGCTTGCGCATGCGGCAGAGATTTTGTCGCGCACGCCGGTCCGGGCCGGAGGCGAGGATTGCCACACTGAGGAGAGCGGCGCCCATACCGGCTGCATTTCGGCCGAGATGCTGAAAGATGCGGGCGCTAGCCACGTCATCGTCGGCCATTCCGAACGCCGCGCCGATCACAATGAGGACGACGCCCTTGTACAGGGCAAGGCCGCCGCCGCGTGGCGCGCCGGGCTGGTAGCCATCATCTGCATCGGCGAGACGAGAGCCGAGCGCGAGGCGGGCGCCACGCTCGATGTGCTGTCGCGCCAGGTCGCCGGCTCGGTGCCGCCCAACGCCACGTCGTCGAACACCGTCATAGCCTATGAGCCGGTATGGGCGATCGGCACTGGACTGACGCCGACCGCCGCCGACGTTGCTGAGGCGCATGCGCATATTCGCGAAAAACTGTCGGAAAAGCTTGGCAGCGCGGCGGCAAAGATGCGCATCCTCTATGGCGGCTCGGTCAAGCCGTCGAACGCGGTCGAACTGCTCGGCGTGAAAAATGTCGACGGCGCGCTGGTCGGCGGCGCCAGTCTGAAGGCGGCGGACTTTCTCGGTATCGCCGAAGCCTATCGAAATATCTCGTAGCATCGAAAGGCTATCGGGCACTTCGGATAGGCTGTGCCGCAGCGGAAATCGTTGCAAAGGGCGCATTGCTTCCCATATTCCGGCCACGGGCTTGGAAATGCCGTCAAAGCATTGTATTGAGCCGCCTCCAAATCACCGGCCGTATCCGCGGCCGCGCAAGGCTTTGCCAGGGTAAACTATGGAAACCGTACTGATCGTCGTCCACCTCATGGTCGTGCTCGCTCTTGTCGGCGTGGTGCTGCTGCAGCGCTCCGAAGGCGGCGGCCTCGGCATCGGCGGCGGCTCGGGCTTCATGACCGCGCGCGGCGCGGCCAACGCGCTGACGAGGGCAACGGCGATCCTGGCGGCGGCTTTCTTCGCCACCTCGCTGACATTGTCGATCGTCGCCCGTTATGGCGAGAAGCCGATCGATATTCTCGATCGTGTGCCTGTGACGAACGGCGGGGGCGGCGTGCTCAATCAGTTGCCTGGCACCACGGCGCCGACACCACCTTCCGGCAATACGGCGCCGACGCCGCCTACCGGCAATGATGCCGCAGCCCCGGCGCCCGCTGCGCCGCCCGCGGCGGATTCGACCACGCCGCCGGCCACAAACGGCGTCACCCTGCCAGTAACGCCGCAGGTTCCAAACCAGTAATCAGCAGACGTCCGGCGCCGCGATCTGTTGTTGTTTGAACACAGTCGCGGCAAATGCCGCACTATCCCGAGGATTCGACCGGGCACGGCACGACAGGGCGCTTGAGGCGTCTTCGATTAATCGATTATAGATTGCGCGCGGCACTTTCGGCGTCCTTGGGGGACGCCGGGCGACGCCGTGGGCAACAAGCATTGAACGATCGGATCTTCGCCATGCAGCTTCGCAGCTTCATATTAGCCGGCCTTTGTGCCGTGCTCAGCCTTGGTGGGCCCGCTTACGCGGCCATGCCGGCGGGTAATTCGGCCTCTAAAACCGCAGTAACAACTGACGTCGTCAACGTCGCCGCCAAAAGCGATACGGCGCAGCTAAGGCTCCTCAAGAAGAAGAAAAACCCGACCGCGGACGATCTTGCCCAGATCAGCAAGATCGAAGCCAAGATCGCGGCCGACAAAGAGGCCGCTCGAGCCAAGGCGCTTGAGGCCAGGAAGCTGGCGATGCGCGAGGCGGCCAAAGCCAAGGCCGACGCGGAACGGCAGGCGTTCCGTGCCAAGAAGGGGCTTGCCAAGAAGGATTCCGCTGCTCAGGCCCAGCTGGCCGACGGCAAGCCGGCTAAGAAGACCGTCAAGATCATCGAACCGGTTCAACCGATCGCACCGATCCAGTCGGCCGAGCCGGTTTCCGCCGAGGCCATGAACGTCGCGTTGACCGGCAACAACGGTGAATTGCGCAGCGAGCCGGTTGGACAGAAGCCGCAGAGCGTCGGGCTCTTCGCCGGTCTGTTCGGCGGCACGTCCTCGTCGATGTCGCTGCTCCCCGAAACCCGCGCTCTCGATGCCGCACTCGCCAGGAAGGAAGCCAAGAAGCAGTTCAAGGTGAAGCCGGAGTTCGTGCCGCAAGAGGTCGAATTCACCGGCTACAGTCCCGGCACCATCGTTATCGATACCAGCGCGCGCCGCCTCTATCTCGTCGAATCCTCATGGACCGCCCGCCGTTATGCGATTGCAGTCGGTCGTGACGGCCTGCAGTTCAAGGGCACGGTCGCCGTCGGCGACAAGCAGGAATGGCCGCGCTGGATCCCGACGCTCGAGATGCAGAAGCGTGAACCGAAGAATTATGGCCGGTACAAGGACGGCATGCCCGGCGGCGGCGAAAATCCGCTCGGCGCGCGCGCCATCTATCTCTACGACGGCAAGAAGGACACCCATCTGCGCATTCACGGCACCATCGCGCCGCAGTCAATCGGAACGAGCGCCTCCAATGGCTGCTTCCGCATGATCAACGAGCACGTCATGGACCTTTACCGCCGGGTGAAAGTGGGCACCAAGGTCGTCATCATCTGACGACTTAACGGACTATTCCAAAGGGCCGGTCTCGCCGGCCCTTTTGTTTTGGTTCGAGCATCACCAGGGCGCCTTCTTGGGAAAAAGCCTTCGCGGCGGTTTTTTCTCTGGCGGAATCAATTCGGCCGCGTTAAGCGATGACTCCCATGGCGCGATATGTATTCATCACAGGCGGCGTGGTTTCCTCACTCGGAAAAGGCATCGCTGCAGCGGCCCTTGGGGCTCTCTTGCAGGCGCGAGGCTATCGCGCGCGCATAAAGAAGCTCGATCCCTATCTCAATGTCGATCCCGGCACGATGTCGCCATACCAGCATGGCGAAGTCTTCGTGACCGACGACGGCGCCGAGACCGATCTCGATCTTGGCCATTATGAGCGCTTCACCGGCCGCTCGGCCAACCAGCAGGACAACATCACCACAGGCCGCATCTACAAGAACATCATCGAGCGGGAGCGGCGCGGCGACTATCTTGGTGCCACCGTGCAAGTGATTCCGCACGTCACCGACGAGATCAAGAACTTCATTCTCAACGGCAATGACGACTATGACTTCGTGCTGTGCGAGATCGGCGGTACGGTCGGCGACATCGAGGCGATGCCGTTCCTGGAGGCGATCCGCCAGCTCGGCAACGATCTGCCGCGCAATAACGCCGTCTACGTGCACCTGACGCTGATGCCCTACATTCCAACGGCGGGCGAATTGAAGACCAAGCCGACCCAGCATTCGGTCAAGGAATTGCGCGGCATCGGCATTGCGCCCGACATTCTGCTGGTCCGCGCCGACCGTCCCATCCCCAGGGAAGAGCGCCGCAAACTGTCGCTGTTCTGCAATGTTCGCGAGAGCGCGGTCATTCAGGCACTCGACGTCCCGCACATCTATGACGTGCCGATGGCCTATCACAATGAAGGGCTGGATTCGGAGGTGCTGGCCGCTTTCGGCATCGATCCGGCGCCGAAGCCGCGCATGGAGCCCTGGCAAGCGGTGTCCAACCGCATTCACAATCCGGAAGGCGAGGTGACCATCGCCGTCGTCGGCAAGTATACCGGCCTCAAGGACGCGTACAAATCGCTGATCGAGGCGCTGTCGCATGGCGGTCTCGCCAACCACGTTAAGGTCAAGCTCGACTGGATCGAGAGCGAGATATTCGAGAAGGAAGATCCGGCGCCGTGGCTGGAAAAGGTCCACGGGATTCTGGTGCCCGGCGGCTTTGGCGAGCGCGGCGCTGAAGGCAAGATCCTGGCGGCGAAGTTCGCCCGCGAGCGAAAAGTGCCATATTTCGGCATCTGCTTCGGCATGCAGATGGCTTGCATCGAAGCAGCGCGCTCGCTGGCCGGCGTCGAGCATGCCTCGTCGACCGAATTCGGTCCGACCGAGGAACCGGTCGTCGGCCTGATGACCGAATGGCTGAAAGGCAACATGCTGGAGAAGCGCAGGGAAACTGGCGACCTCGGCGGCACCATGCGGCTCGGCGCCTATCAGGCGGACCTCGCCAAGGGCTCGAAGATCGCCGACATCTACGGTGACATGCAGATTTCCGAGCGCCACCGCCACCGCTATGAGGTTAATGTCGACTACAAGGAGCGGCTCGAGGATTGCGGCCTGGTCTTTGCCGGCATGTCGCCCGACGGCGTGCTGCCGGAAACGGTCGAATACCCCGACCATCCCTGGTTCATCGGCGTGCAGTATCATCCCGAGCTGAAAAGCCGGCCACTCGACCCGCACCCGCTGTTTGCCAGCTTCATAGAGGCCGCGGTGGAACAGTCGCGGCTGGTCTAGGCTGCCACCGGCCGTCATGCAAACCTATGTCGCTCTGCTTTACAGCATCGTCCTGGGCGAGGGGCGGCGTCTCGTCATGTCCGATCTCAGGGCCATGACAGGAGGCCTGGGGCTGAACAACCCGCGCACACTGGTGGCGACCGGCAATCTGGTCTTCGAGACGAAAGAGACAGAACTTGCCGCGCTGGAGCGCCGGTTGGAGACGGCGTTCGAAAAGACCTTCGGCCGCCATGTCGACATCATCGTGCGCCGCGCGGATGACTGGTTGAAGCTTGCGGCCGGCAATCCGTTTCCCGCCGAATCGGCTGCCGCGCCGGATCAGGTAGCGGTGCGCGTGATGCGCAAGCCCGTTCCCGCTGAGGCCGTCGAGGCGCTGGAGGCCTATGTCGGCAACGATGAGCGAATGCAGGCCGTCGGCGGCGACATCTGGATCTTCTTTTCCCGCGAGACGCCAAGTTCGCGTCTGCTGGCGGCGATAAGCCATAAGCGGCTCGGCGTGGGCACCTCGCGCAACTGGAACACGGTGCGCAAGCTGGCCGAGATGGCCGGCGGGTAGGCTTCTCCTTCTCCCACAAGCAAGGGGAGAAGGAGAAAATTATGTCATGCCTTCGCCGTCCCGGCTCCGGCGGGACTCGCCGTCTTCCCCGTAGCGCGAGGGAACCTGGCAACCGATTGATTTGCCGGCTTTGGCCCTTATAGGCATTCGATGAAAGTCACGCTTATCGGCGCGCAACGGTTCGTCGCACGCTTGTCACGTTTGGTGATTCGATTTCGGTCGAACGATATGAGAGACTTCGTCTTGGCCCGGCCTCATCTTTAGCATCGGGCCCTGTTTGCCGGAACCAAGTGGTCAGCCGTAAGTTTAACAAGGTTCGATCAGGCACGTAGCGATCGACCGGGAGGAAACGATGGATCGCCTGCAATTCTTTACGCCTGTGCGGATTTCGCGCGGGCAGGAAAGCCCTGCCGAAGAAATTTATAGTGTAGCCGAAGCGATGGGGTTCTTGCGTAAATGGCCAATAGGCCGGCGTGGGCCAGTCTACCAGTGCGCGGTGAATTGCTGCTCTGCGGCTCTGGCGGGCCGGATGTCGGCAGAAGAAGCTAGGAAGGCTTTTGCCGGCTTCGCCCGCATCACACGCTTGCTCGACGACGACATGGCACTGCCGATGGGCGGCGAAAATATTGATAGCGTGCATGCGCTGAGGCGATGAACGTTCATTTTGCACCCTGCCATGAACGCGGTGCCCGGCGGCCAAGTCACAGCACCTCGACTGAGGCAGCGAACACCTAGCTGGCGCCGCGCTCGGTGACAACGAGCTTCTGATTTGGACAACACCGGCAAAGCCCTCTCATGGCAGTAGGAGTCGCTGGATCGGCGTGGGCCCGATCTACCGAGGCGGTGAATTGCTGCTCCGCGGCTTGGCGGGCCTGGCGGATCACGGGCCTGCTTCGAGGAAAGCCCGGGCAAAACCGGGTTGCGCCGCTTCTATCGTTCCATCGGGCAATCTCAAAAGCCGGTCGATTGCGATGCCATAGAGCCGCAGCCGGTCGTCGAGCAGCCTCGCTGCTTCCTCGATATTGCCCCGTTCGGCCTGCCGCAAGGCACTGTGCATCACATCGCGAAAGATCAGCCGCAGCTGCAAAAGCATCTCGGCAAAAGCTTCCGGGTCAGGCACGTCGAGTATGCCTTCCTCGCTTCCCTTCCGAAGCAGATCGGTGATTATCGGTCTGGCCAGTTCCCTGGCAGCCTGGTCGACCCGATGGAAGAGGGCGAGGTTCTCGGGCCGGAACAGGACGAAGAACGTATTCCGCAATTGCGGGGCAAGCTCGACGTTCAGCCGCCGTGAGCCGGCAAAGAGCGCATTAAGCCGGCCAAGCCCGTCAAGTGATGGATCGTCGAGCACGGGCTTCAACTCGGTGAAACTGTCGCGCGCGAGACGTGCGGCGAGTGCCTCCAGCAGAGCCTCTTTCGATGCGAAGTAGTGATAGAACGCGCCCTTCGACAGACCGGCCTCGCGAATGATGTCGTTCACCGTCGTATTGTCGTAGCCATGCGCGAAGAAAAGCCGCTGGGCACAGTCGAGGAGCTCGGCGGATCGTATCTCCGGCGGCTTTATCACTCGGGGCAACATCGACCTCGCAAAAGTACAGGTGGGCAAGAGGAGCACGAACCGTTTGCTTATGCAACTTTTATAGACCGACGGTCGGTCTAGTGTTATGTCTGCCTCTGCCCGACGTTCGGATTCGATGATGGAGGGAGAGTTACTTGCGACGGATACGCTGGATTGTCGGCATCATTCTTGTCGCGGCGGCGGCTGCCTTCGCCGCTTGGTATTTGTGGCAGCCGGCTAAGGTTTCGGTCGTAACGCCACAACGCGGCGACGCAGCGGAAATCGTTTACGCGAGTGGCTCCGTCGAGCCGCGAACCTGGGCCAAGGTGACTCCCGTGGTCCGCGAGAGGATCGTCGAGCAATGTAATTGCGAGGGGTCGAGGGTTGCACAAGGCGACGTGCTCGCCAGGCTAGACGACAGCGAGGCCCGGGCCGTGCTTGGCGAGCTCGAAGCGCGTCAAGCGCTTGCCCAGGAAGAACTCCGGCGGCTGACGGTGCTTGCCGAAAGGCGTGCGGCGAGCCAGCAGGCGCTCGATCGTGCACAGAGCGAACTCGGCCAGATCGAAGCACTGGTTGCCGGACAGAAAGCACGGCTCGACACCTACGTGTTACGTGCGCCGAACGCCGGTGTCGTGCTCAGGCAGGACGGCGAGGTGGGTGAGGTCGCCGAGCTTGGCACGGTGTTATTCTGGGTCGGCGAGCCGAACCCGCTCCTGGTGGTCGCCGAGGTCAACGAGGAAGACATCCCCCGGGTTGAGATCGGCCAGCGCGCGCTGCTTAAATCGGACGCGTTCCTCAGACAAAACCTGGAAGCGGTGGTCGACAGCATCACGCCCAAGGGCGATCCGGTAACGAAGACCTATCGCGTCCGCTTCCGCCTGCCGGACGATACGCCGCTTCGTATCGGCATGTCGACCGACGTGAACATCGTCATCCGCGTTTCGAAAAATGCGCTGTTGATCCCGTCCGTTGCGGTGGATGGGAACAAGGTGTTTATGGTCGAAGGCGACAAGGCTTGGCGGCGCGAAATCCGAACGGGCATCCGCGGCACCGATGGCATCGAGGTCCTGCCGGACACCGGCGGGAAGGCAGGTATCGACGAGAAGGCTCGCGTCATCTCGCCCTATCCCGCCGACCTCGCCGACGGGGCGCGCGTGCGCATCACCGCCGCCCAGGAGAGATAAAGCAACGATGCCGCTTATCTTCGACATCGCCGTTACGCACATTGCCGGCCGCGGTCGCCAGACGCTGGTTGCCGTAATAGGCGTTGCAGTCGGTGTCGGCTTCTCCATCGCCATGGCGGCGCTGATGCAGGGCGGGCAGGACGATTTCGTCAGGCAACTCGTCGACACGATGCCGCATGTCGACATCTCCGACGAGCAGCGCACAGCCCGCCGCCAGCCTGCCGAGGATGCCTTTACGACGGTCGCGATCTCCGGGCTCAGGCCGCGCGACGATCGCCGCGGCATCATCAATCCGACCGCTGCGACCTCCTGGCTCGAAAGCTGGATTCCCGGCCGGTTCGCGGCAAGCCTCAAAACGCAGGGTGTGATCCGCTATTCCAGCCGCGAAGTGGGCGCGGCGATCATTGGCATCGAACCGGAGCGCGAGTCCGGCGTGTCGCCGATCGTCGGAGACTTCGTCGAAGGCAGCTTTTCGGCACTTGCCGCAGGCGGCAACAACGTGCTCATCGGCGACACGATGGCGAGCCGGCTCGGCGCCGGATACGGCGACACGATAACGGCGGTTTCCTCCGAGGGGCTGACGCGCAACTTCAAGATCGCTGGCCTGTTCCACACCGGCACCACCGCGCGCGACGAAGGTGAAGCCTATGTGCTTCTGAAGAACGCGCAGATCCTCTCCGCCCGGCCGAACGCCATCAACGAGATACGCATCAAGCTCGACGATCCCAACCGCGCTCCGGTGGTGGCGCACCGTGCCGAGACCGAACTGGGCTACAAGGCCGTGGCGTGGCAGCAGGCGAATGAATCGATCCTCGAAGCGCTCGTCGTGCGCAACGTCATCATGTACACCGTCGTCGGCGCGATCATGTTGGTCGCCGGCTTCGGCATCTACAACATCATCTCTACCATCACGCATGAGAAGGCGCGCGACATCGCCATCATGAAGTCGCTTGGCTTTCCGGAGGCCGACATGCGTCGGCTCTTTCTGCTGGAAGGCGTGGCGATCGGCGCAGCCGGCTCCCTGCTTGGCGGGATACTCGGCGTCTCGATGACCTATGCCCTGTCGCTGGTGCGTTTCGAGATTGCCGCGACGGGCCAGGAGATGACCCGGCTGCCGATCGCCTGGAGCTTGATGCACTATGTCATCGCCTCGGCGTTCGCGCTGGGTTCGGCGGCAGTTGCCGGCTACCTGCCGGCGCGCCGTGCGGCGCGCCTGAACCCCGTTGAGATCATCAGAGGCGCGTCATGAGCGCACTCATCGAGACCGAGAAACTGACGCGCGTGTTGCCTGAGATCGTTCCCGTTACGCTGGTCAAGGACATCACGCTCGCGATCAACGAGAGAGAGTTCGTCGCCGTCACCGGTCCATCCGGCTCTGGCAAATCCTCATTGCTCTATCTGCTCGGCCTGCTCGACCGGCCGACCGCTGGGACGTTGAGAATAGGCGGCCGCGACACCGACCCGATGAATGAAAGGGAGCGCGCGCGGACCAGGCTTTCGATGCTGGGCTTCGTATTCCAGTTTCATTTTCTGCTGCCGGAGTTCACGGCGCTCGAAAATGTCGAAATCCCAATGCGCAAGCTGGGCCGACTGGCGCGGCCTGCGATGCGCGAACGGGCCGGGGAGTTACTTTCATCCCTCGGGCTTGGCGAACATCTCGACAAGCGGCCTGACCAGCTCTCGGGAGGCCAACGTCAGCGCGTCGCCGTGGCACGCTCGCTCGCCAACGACCCGCCGCTTATCCTCGCTGACGAGCCGACGGGGAGCCTCGACAGCAAGAGCTCCGAGCAGGTTTTCGCAACTCTGGAGAACCTGGTGCGCGAGCGCGGCAAGACCGTCGTGGCGGTTACGCATGATCTCGACATGGCGGCGCGCATGGATCGCCGCATTCACATCGTGGACGGGAAGATCGACTGAACCGGAACCAATCGACATTCATTCATGGGGGTTGTTTGCGGCAGCGGGCGGAGTCCTATGCTAAGGATTTCGGCCAGCGATATTTGCCTGTGAGATTGATGTGCTCCCAGCCGAGTGAGAGACGTTGGCATGGAGATCGAGCGATAGCGGTTTTCCCTCACGTTTCCAGCCAGCGATGACTTCACCCAATTTCTTCGCGTTCCAGAAGAAGATGATGATGGCAGCCAAAAGATCCATGCCGGCGATGCGGCAATGCTGGCCTTCGGCGGAGCGATCGCGGATTTCGCCACGACGATGGAAACTGATGGCGCGCTTCAGCGCATGATGCGCTTCGCCCTTGTTAGGCCCTGTCTGTGCGCGGCGCTGCAGATCGGCATCCAGAATCCAGTCGATCATGAACAGCGTGCGCTCGACACGACCTACCTCGCGCAAAGCCGTGGCTAGTTCGTTCTGCCGAGAATATGAGGCGAGTCTGCGCAAAACCTGGCTTGGCTTCCGGCAGCGATGCGAAGGATGTCGGGCCAATTGCGTTGATCGGGCGTGGCGCGAGCCTGTCTCACGACCAGCCGGGAGTCGCGATCAGGACACCCGCGCCGCTCCGAAATTGGCGTCGAGCCAGGCTATTGCCTCGGTTACGCTGTCGAGAACATAGCTTGCGACCGTCGGCCCGCGCGGCTTCACGCGTATCGAGACGCCGTTGGCTTCGTTTATTGCCTCGAAACCGTTTTCGTCCGACGTGTCGTCTCCGAGGAATACGGGCCGCCGGCCGGCGAAGGGCGGGATTTCCATGAAACGCCGAATGGCAGCTCCTTTGACGGCTTCCAACGGCATGAGTTCAACGCCGGCGTTTCCCGGAATCACGCGATATCCGGGCGGAAGCTGCGTCAATGCCTGTTCGACAAGCTGTGTTGCCCGTGCAAGCAGTTGCGGCGCGGCGCGGGTATGGATGGCCAAGACCGGACCCTTGCGCTCGACATAGACCTTGCCTCCACCTAGTTCGGCCTCGATCTCGTCGGCAAGGGCAGCGATGTCCGCCGGCGCGTCCGCAGCGACGACCGGCCCGTCCGACGTCAGCCGGTGCTCGAGTCCGTACAGTCCTGCTGCGCGCAGTTTCAGAGGATGAAACAATCTGTCGACGGCAGAGACCGAACGTCCGGTGATGAAGGCGAGGGCGCCGCCCAGCCTTCGCTCAATGTCTCCGAGAAGCTGACGCAACTCATCACCGACGAAGACAGCGTCGGGATGAGCGGCATGTTCAAGCAAGGTGCCGTCGATATCGAGGAAAAGCGCCCATTGCTCTTCTGGCAGGTCCGGTGCCAGCTGCAGTCGAAGGTCCGTCACGACGCCGCCTTTCGTGCCCGCTCGAAGATGGAAATGACATTGTTGCTGCTGGATGGCCGCTCGCCGTTGCCCGTCACCCGGTCGAGGTCGCCACGCTTGCGAAGGCGGGCCGCATCCAGAAGCATGCTGCCGGCCCAGCGATAGACGTTATTGTCGCGGACCATCTCGCGCATGGGCCGCATACGCTCGCGCTGTTCCTCCGGCGTCATGGTCAGCGCCTGCAGCAGCGCTTCGCTCGTCATGGCCGTATCGTAGGGATTGACGATCAATGCCTCCAGAAGTTCGCGCGAAGCGCCGGCAAAGGTGCTGAGCAACAGCACGCCCTGTTCGTCGTCGCGCGCGGCGACGAATTCCTTGGCCACCAAGTTCATGCCGTCATGCAGGCTGGTGACCATACATATGTCGGCCGCCCGATAGATCTCGTAGACCTGTTCCTGCGAGTGATGTTCGGCCACCATCAGGAGAGGACTGTAGTCCTCGGTGCCATAGCGCTGGTTTAGCTCTTCGGCATAGCGAAGGCATTCGTCATGAAGTTGCTGGTAGGCCGGCAATGTGCCCCGGCTGGGCGCCGCGACCTGCAGGAAAACCACTTTGCCTACCCATTCGGGATACCGCGTGAACAATTCGTCCAAGGCATGAAAGCGATCGAGAATGCCTTTGGTGTAGTCGAGGCGCTCGACGCCGACGCACAGTTTGACGTTCGCAGGCAGCCCGAATCTTTCGCGGACACGGGTACGGCATTCCTCGACAGCCGGCAATCTTGCCAGCAGTTCCGCCGGCCATTCTATTGAAATGGGGTAAGCGTGGACCAGAGTCGTTTGCCCGCCATAGGAGATCGCCGCGTCCGCCCGTTCTATGCGGCTTTCCAGGAAGCGATCGACGCTTTCGGTGAAATTGTTGGCGTGGAACTGAGTATGGAAGCCGATGATGGAGCTGCCCAGCAAACCTTCCAGGATTCGTTCACGCCATGGACAGATGCTGTACACTTCCGAGTTGGGCCACGGGATATGCCAGAAAGTGATGACGATTGCCTCGGGCAGGCGCTCGCGGATCATGCGCGGCAAGAGCGCGAAGTGGTAGTCCTGGACCAGCACAATCGGCCGCTCGTTGCGCGCCTCGGCAACCACCGTATCGGCGAACTTCCGGTTGACGGCCTCATAGGCTTCCCAATCCGACGCGCGAAAAATCGGGCGGGTGAAGGCGATATGGCAAAGCGGCCACAGACCTTCATTGGCGAAGCCCAGATAATAGGCCTGGTATTCTTCCTCCGTCAGCCAGACCCTGCGCAGCGTGTAGGACGGATTGCCAGGCGGCACCTCAACCCGGTCGTTCTCGTCGACGGTGAGACGGTCCGCTGTTCCGCCGCCGTAGGCGATCCAGGTGCCGGCACAGGCTCGGGTGATCGGCTCAAGCGCCGAAACCAGCCCGCTGGCCGGTACCAAGAGCTCGACGCCGTCATCGTTGACGTTGTGGATGTAGGGTTCGCGGTTGGATACCACGATCACCTGCGTCTCCGGCAGATCCTCGGCCAGGATCTTGCGCAAGGTGTCAGGCGACCATGTGATCAGCGCTGCATCGGCCGAGTGGCCGTTCTTTTCAAACTCCCGCAGCACTGTGCGAGCCGCTTCCGAAATCACGTCCTCGCCTGCGGTGGATGCGGCCGCTGGTATGTGGCGTCGGTGGGATATCGAGAACACCAGGGCAACAGCGGAAAGGCCAAGGCTTGCAATGATTAGAACCCAGAGTACCTCTATGCCATAGTCCGACATTAGAATAACGATTTTTCTCAGGCCGATCAGTGGCCATGTTGGTGTGTTTTTCGAATTCGCAACCGGCCAATCGTGACAAGCTGCCGTGCGTCGGAACGTTCAGACGGGCCATCGGTTCCGCTAATTGCAGCGCAGCGGTCGGATCCATGCGAAAAGCCAAACTAGGTCCGCACGATGAGCGGCACTAAGCCCTCATGCCGGTCGGCGAGAAAGGCGACCACCCTGTCGCCGACACGCTGGAACGTGAGATCCACCGCCCTTGCGCCAACGCCCAGATGCCTCAGCGTGAGCATGTCGATACCAATCGGCAGCCTGGGCCGGGCGACGTGGATTTCGCCGTCCCAGCCGTCGATCTCCAGGCCGAGGCAGGCCTGCATCAGCATGAAGGCAGACCCGGCCGACCACGCCTGCGGCAAGCAGGCGACGGGATAGGCGATCGGCGCTTCGCCCGGCGTGCGGGTGAAACCGCAGAACAGTTCGGGCAACCGCATGTTGAAGTGGACCGCCGATTCGAAGGTGCTGCTCATCAGCCGGACCACGCTTTCACGCTCGCCAAAGCGCGCCAGACCGGCGCCGCACATGGCGGTGTCATGCGGCCAGATCGAGCCGTTATGATATGACATCGGGTTGAAGAACACAGCATCGTCGGCGAGCGTCCTCAGCCCCCAGCCCGAATGGAAGGAAGCCGAAAGCAGCTGGTCGGCGACCAGCTGCGCCCGCGTCGGCTCGGGGAGCCCGACATAGAGAAGATGCCCGACATTAGACGTCCGCACCTTGCAGGGCTCGCCGGCGCCATCAATCGCCAAGGCATAGAAGCCGAGATCGTCCAGCCAGAAATGGCGTTCCACAGCGGCACGCATGGCCTCGGCGCGGCTGTCCCAATGATCGGCCCTGTCGCCTTCACTGCGGCGGCGGGCGAGCGCCGCCAGCCCCCGGAAGGCGGCAAAGACATAGCCTTGCACCTCCACCAGCGCGATCGGTCCCTTTGGGATGCGGCCATCTGCATGGAAGACGGAATCGATGCTGTCCTTCCATCCCTGGTTGGAGAGGCCGGACTCGGCGGCACGCTGATAGGTTACTAAGCCGGTCGGCCGGCTCGCCGCCTCGGTCCATTCGGCCGCAGCGCAGAGCGACGGCCACAGGCTGTCGACGAACGCCATGTCGCCGGTACGGTCCGCATAGGCGCAGGCGAGATGGATGTAGAGCGGCGTCGTGTCGACACCGCCATAGTAGCGGCCGAAGGGGAGCTCCCGCAGCGCCGCCATTTCGCCTTTGCGGGTCTCGTGCATGATCTTACCCGGCTGTGAATCGCTGAACGGCGATGTCTCTGTCGCCTGGTGCTGGGCAAGGAAGGCCAGCACGCCTCGCGCCAAACCCGGGTTGAGCCACAGCATCTGCAACGCGGAGATCACGCCGTCACGACCGAACGCCGTCGAAAACCAAGGGATACCCGCGTAAGGGTAGGGTCCGGTCGCAAGCTCCGTGGTCAGCAGCGCCACATCCGCGCGAGCGCGCTCGATCCAGTCGTTGAAGACGCGCCCGGAACTGTGCACCGTGGCACCATGACGGCGCTTGGCCCGCATGCCGAAGCGAGCGCGGGCCGCGGCGGCGCGGTAGCGATCGCGGTTCGGCGTTTCCGCCACTTCGGGACCGACTTCGACATACAGCACCTCGCTGCTGCGCCTCGTCACGGCAATCAGGAAGTCCGCACGGTCGGCCGTCAGCTGGTCCGGCGCCTGCGAGAACGATATCGCCGACATCCGCGCCAGCCCGTCCAGCCCGTCGTAGCGAAGCAGGACGGAGGTCGCATCCGTCTCGGCAGCATGGGCCATGCCGCGCTTCAGCCGTGTCGAGCCGCGCACTTCGAACATGTCGCGGAAATCGGCGGCAAAATGCAGCGAAACGCGGATGGTGGAGTGATCCTGGCTGTAGTTGGAAAGGGTGATGCGTTCAAACAACCGGTGCTGCCAAAGCAGCCTGACACGTTCGATATGGATCGCGCCCTGCGGAATGTCCCGGCCGCGGGCGCTCTGCATCGGCAGATTGGTCAGGTTGGAGGTGAAGAGCACATTGTCCTGGCTGAGCGACGCACCGAGCAGCGATGTCTGCCGGCCGCCGACGGTCAGCCGGAATTCGGAAAGCACTCGCGTGTCGTCACGGAAGAAACCATCGCCAGCGCCGCGGATATCGCCGTAGGCGTCGGCCACGGCAAAGCAATCGCCTTGCTTGAGGGCGAACAGCCGATGCGGCTCTCGAGGTGCGGTGGCGTCCAGGGACGCAAGTGCTACCGCGGGATCAAGCTTGCGCTCGTCGAGTTGGGCCATTCGCTACATATCTCTCTCGTTTCGCCCCCCGAGGTAATGCCGCTCACGACGCTCTTGCTTCGGCCGAGGCGCCGATCAGGCGCGCATAGGCGGAAACGTAGTCGCGGGTCATTCTTTCGGCGGAAAACCGCCTTTCGAAGACAGCTCGCACCTTCCGCCTGTCGAGCCGCAGCATGCCCGGCACCGAGGCGACCGCGCCCTCCATGGAATCCACGATAAAACCGGTCACGCCTTGATCGACGATTTCCGGCATTGCGCCGTAGTTCCAGGCGATCACCGGCGTGCCGCAGGCCATCGCCTCTATGACGGCAAGACCGAACGGCTCTGGCCAGTCGATCGGGAATACGAGCCCGGCCGCCTTGCCGAGGAATTCCGCCTTCTTATCCTCCTCGATCTCGCCGACATAGTCGACACGGTCACCGTCGACCAGCGGCTCGACCATCTCTCGGAAATAGGCGCGGTCGTCGTCGCCGATCTTTGCCGCAAGCTTCAGTTTCAGCCCCGAGCGCAGCGCGATCTCGATGGCACGATCCGGACGTTTATCGCGCGACATCCGGCCAAGGAAGGCGAGGTAGGGCTCCCCTGGGCTCGTCTCGAAAACCGGTTTGTAGAGTTCGGTCGGCAGCCCGTGGTGGATCGTCGTCAGCCAGTTGGCGTTGGCGAGCCCCGTGCTTTGGCTACGGGATACGGAGATCATCGGAAAGCGCGGAAAACGCTCATAGGCCGGCGCCAGATCGACATAGTCGAGCCTGCCATGCGGCGTCGTCACCGTCCGCTCGGGCATGTGCTCGAAGAAGGAAAAATGCAGGAAATGGCTGAGGTGAAAATGAATGATATCAAATTCATGAGCTCGTTTCCTCACCTCGGAAAGCATCGAAAGGTGCGCGGCTGTCTCGGATTTCAGCGGGCGTGGATCAAGACGCAGCGCACGCTCGCGACACGGCACCAATTTTGCCGACGTTTCTGTATCGCCACTGGCGAACAAGGTTACGTCATGGCCAAGCTCGACCAATCCTTCGGTCAGATAGGAGACAATGCGCTCCGTACCTCCATAAAGCCGAGGCGGTACGGATTCATGGAGCGGCGCCACATGGGCTATTCTCATAGGCTGGCATTTCCCTCAAACATCATCGCTGAAGTCGAAATGCACCACCCCCCCGAACGTTCCCGCAACGGCAAGAAGTCGCGATGATTGGCGATTCACTCAGCCGATCCGTTGCCAATTTGCAACGCCGTGGGCGTTTTTGCCGGGAACCAATTGGCTGGCCGTGAATTTAATTAGGTTCGATCGAACGCATCGCGATCGACGGGGAGGAAAAGATGAATCGCCTGCAGTTCTTTACGCCGGTGCGAATTTCGCGCGGGCAGGGAAAACCTGTCGAAGAAATCGACAGTGTCAGAGAAGCGATGACTTTTTTGCGCCACTGGCCGAAAGGGCGGCGCGGCCCGGTGTATCAATGCGCGCTGAACTGCTGCGCTGCGGCTCTGGCGGGCCAGATGTCTGCCGAGGAAGCAAGAAAGGCTTTTACGGGCTTTGCCCGGATCACCCGGCTGCTGGATGACGACATGTCGCTGCCAACACGCAGCGAAAGGATGGGCAGCCTATACACGGCGAGGCGTTAGACGGTAGATCCATTCGCGACGATCCGCGCCAGTGCGTCGACGCCGCCAAAAGAGACAGGCTTCAAGCTGCAGTTCGTGCACCTGTCTCTGTTGGCGAGCGCGGGCCCTCATGCGAGGTCGTGTCCCGTTAGCTCGTTCAGGTCACAAAGAATGCAGCTGCCGTAAGCGACAGACCTGGAGAGAGAGTGGCGAATTGTGTTTGAACCGCGCCGCCGATCCCGTCGCTGTCAAAAGAGAGCGCTCCGGTTGAATTGTTGTAGAGGATACGGTCGGAACTGTCGTGCGCGGCCGCACCCGCAAAGAAAGCGGCGGATGTGAGCGCGCCCGAGCTCAGCCCGGCAAATATAGCGTTGTCTATGTGGATCTTGTCCTGGAGCTTGTTGAAGTCGGTAATCCTGTCGATATTGCCGGCTCCCAGAGCGGTATTGAAAACGAAGGCATCATTGCCGCCATTGCCGGTCAAGGTGTCGGCGCCGCGGCCACCATTGATGACATTGGCGCCGGCATTGCCCTTAATGGTCTGGGCGAATTCGTTGCCGGTGAGGTTGATTGCCGTGGTGGCGGACGGATATCTGGCGGCCAGAAGTTCGACCGCCGAGCCGGCCGCAAGCGCGTAGCTCACCGTGGTGGCCACGGTATCGCGACCGCCGCCTGCGGCCTCGATCACCTTGTCGCCGGCATTGTCGATATAGTAGCCGTCGTTGCCCCCATAGCCGATCATCGTGTCGGCGCCGCCGAGACCATTGATGGCATTGGCGCCGGCGTTGCCCTGGATTGTCTGGGCGAACTCGTTGCCGTTGAGGTTCATAGCCGCCGTGCCGGACGGGTTGTTGATGGCGAGAACCTCGACCTGCGAGCCGGCTGCAAGCGCGTGGCTCATCGAAGTGACCACCTTGTCGGTACCGCCGCCCGCTGCCTCAATCACCTTGTCGCCGGCATTGTCGACATAATAGGTGTCGTTGCCGCCATAGCCGACCATCGTGTCGGCGCCAGCGAGGCCGTTGATGACATTGGCGCCGGCATTGCCCTGGATAGTCTGGGCAAACGCATTGCCGGAGAGGTTGATTGCCGTCGTGCCAGACGGATTCGTGGTGGCGAGAAGCTCGATTTCCGAGCCGGCCGCGAGCGCATAGTTCAGCGAGGTGAGCACCCTGTCGGTGCCGCCGCCGGCCGCCTCATTCACCTTGTCGCCGGCATTGTCGACGTAGTAGGTGTCGTTGCCGCCGTAGCCGATCATCGTGTGGGCACCGGTTCCCTGAAGTACATCGGCTCCGCTGGTGCCATAGAGCGTATCGTCGGTTGGAGGTGGGGGCGTGGTGCTGGTGTTGTGTCGCAGGAAAAAGTCTTGCATCGCCGGAGTGTTCCCAAGCGAGGTTTCGCCGTTCTGCGAGGCCCATTTATAAGCCATGTCAAACGCAGGATTGGGAACCAGCCTTTCCCAGTGGTCCATCATGGTCTGCATCTGGGATGTCGTGGGCATGACATATGACCCGCCCGTATTGGTCGTCCAGCCGCCGCCGCCAAACGCCTGATAGACCGGAACGATCGCGCTCTGCGGGATGCCTGCCTCCAGCGCCGCAGCCACGGCTCTATCAATGTAGTTGAAGTCCACCGCAGTGGTGCGCACCGGATAAGGGTTTATTCCGTAATAGTCGATGCCCGTGTTGGCAGGATTGTAGGTATTGGAATAGTTCGAATCAGTGAACGACCCCATGTCCATCAAGGTGATGAAAGTCTTGGCGCCTGGAAAATGGGAATGGATCCAGTCGGATTCCGCCTTCAGATTCGCAGCGCTCACTTGGGTATGATATCTGCCGGTGGGATCCGGCTCGTCAGTCAGAAAAAATCCAAAAACCTTCGGATTGTTGAGGAGAGGCGTTACCTTGTCGATAAACGACTGGGTTACACCATTGCTCTCGCCGAGCCAGATCAGGGCTTTCGAGCCATCCGGCAACGCGTTGACCGATGACGCGTATTGAAGATCAACCAGATTGAAGCCATAGGCCTTGGCCTGGGCAGCTGAGGCACCCCAGGTGTAGTGCATCGTGGCCATGCGAATATCCCTCGTGTGATTCGGTACCCCCGATCCCTGCCTACGCGACGGCCCATATTAGCGCCAAATCAATTAGCGACACGCTGTTGATAGAATCGTTGATCTTGGATGGATCACGAATTTTCATGCGATTTGACTTGCAGGGACTTGCGCGAAACTTAACGACGGCAATATTGGATAAATAGTCAGTCAGTTGGGATCGCCTGGTTTTCCCGAACGCTTCTAGAGCCGCTCTCTCTGGGCTTTGCCCGGATCACCCGCCTGCCGGATGACAATGTGGCAAGGCCGATTAGGACAGCGTCTACACGCCGAGGCGATATGCTGTGCCGGAGCCGGACGCGAGCGGTTATCTGGCGGTGAGCCGCGTCTCAAGAGTGGTACTCAACCCAAGCTTCCTGCGCCCCGCCATGACGCTATATCCATCTTCTAAATCGAATGCCGGCTTCATCGAATGCTTGCACCATTCTGGCTTCGAGGGCGCGCTTCTCCCGTCTCGCGGGATTCCTCAGTTTAAGAGAGTGGAATTCCACGTAGGCAGCATATAGATCACGATGGGTTCCAGCCCTGATCAAATCATCAAGAATTTCGTATTCTGCCCCCTCGACATCGAGCTTGAGAACGATCACGTCATACAGCGTACGCTTTGTCCGGATCATTTGTGAGAGTGAAAACGTTTCGACGAGGTCCGGCGCAAAACGCTGTGATTGATACAGGCTTTCGTTGTGGTCCAAGATTATCGAGCAACTTTGGTGGGTGGCTTCCGCTCGGTCTGGAGGAGGCCCGAACAATTCAGCGTAGCCGTCTTTTACGCTCGCCGCCTTTGGGATAATCTCCATAGTCAAGTTTTTCGCGCGCAAAGCATTAAGCTGCGCAAGGCAATTCTTGTTTGGTTCGATCAAAATGTAATCGTATTTGTCGGGCGTATAGTATGTAGAAAAGAATCTAAGACCTTGACCTATATTTGAACCGCAATCGATAAACAATCCGCGACTTCGATTTGTCAAATTGAGATGGGACAATGCCTGCTTTGCATCAGACGCAACGCGAGGACGAAGCCCTTGCCATCTAAGCGGCTCGATCAGCGATAGGGCAGACAATTGGAGGAGTCGACCAGGTCCTTCGGTTCGTAAAACCTCCAAGGATCGCTTGATCTTTCCCATGGCCCCTCATTGCCAATCGCCCTGCCGGCCCAGTTGCGGCCTGGCATCCCCAGTTTTAAAATCCGCTTGCTGCTTTTGCCCGCGGAACTGACGTCCACCGGATGCTCTCCAAAGTCAAACACGCATCGCCTGCGGAGAGCCTCCCTTTGAAGGGCAGGTCCACTTATCTTCAATCCCTAGCCACTACGATATGAATTCTCATCCTACGAATGGATGACAGCGACAGACGTTTGGCCGAAACAATGCGTTAGCGAACCTAGCGTGGTCGCCCTGCTGCCGGTTCAGGGGACCGGCACTCGAGCTAACCTTACCATTCTGGAACTCAAACGGTCCGGAGTAGCCTGCTTCGCAAGATTTGGAGAGGGAATCGACAATGCCGAAATGGGCCTAGAACGGTTCTGGGGACGGCCGGCGCCATCGCAGGTGCCGCCACGATCCGCGCCAGAGCATCCACGCTCGCCGGAAAGAGACAGGCTTCAAGGTGCAGTTTATCCACCTGTCTCTGTTGGCGACCGCGGCCCTCGCGCGATGTCGCTTCGCGCTAGCTCGTTCAGGTCACAAAGAACGAGGCTGCCGTAAGCGACAGATCTGGAGAGAGAGTGGCGAACTGTGTTTGAGATGCGCCGCCTGTGCCGTCGCTGTCGTAGGAGAGCGCTCCAGTCGAACTGTTGTAGATGATGTGGTCGGAGCTATCATGCGCGGCATTACCCGCAAAGAAAGAGTCGGATGCGAGCGTGCCCAACTCAAGGTCGGCAAAAATCGCGTCGTCGAGGTGGATCTTGTTCTGGGACGGGTTGAAGTCGGTGACCTTGTCGACATTGCCGTTACCAAGGGCGCTGTTGAAGACGAAAATGTCGTTGCCGCCAAAGCCGCTCAACTTATCGGCACCGCCGCCGCCGTTGATGACGTTGGCGCCGGCATTGCCCTGGATGGTTTGGGCCGACTCGTTGCCGGTCAGGTCTATTGCCGTGGTGCCGGCGTCATTCGTGGTGCCAATGACTTCAATCGACGTGCCGGCTGAGAGAGCATAGCTCGCAGAGGTCCACACCCTGTCTTGACCTTGGCCAGAGGACTCGACCACCTTGTCGCCGGCGTTGTCGACATAGTAATCGTCGTTGCCGCCAAAGCCGCTCAGCTTATCGGCACCGCCGCCGCCGTTGATGACGTTGGCGCCGGCATTGCCCTGGATGGTTTGGGCCAACTCGTTGCCGGTCAGGTTGATTGCCGTGGTGCCGGCGTCCTTCGTGGTGCCAAGGACTTCAATCGACGATCCGGCTGAGAGCGCATAACTCACAGAGGTCCACACCCTGTCTTGACCTTGGCCAGAGGACTCGGTCACCTTGTCGCCGGCACTGTCGACATAGTATTCGTCGTTGCCGCCAAGGCCGACCATCGTGTCGGCGCCGGCGGTTCCGTCTAGAGTGTTGGCGCCGGCATTTCCCTCGATGGTCTGGGCGGGGTCGTCGGATGGAGGCATGCCGGAATCGCTAACTGGAGGCGTGCCAGAATCGCTAACTGGAGGCGTGTCAGAATCGCTGACTGGAGGCGTGCCAGAATCGCTAACTGGAGGCGTATCAGAATCGCTAACTGGAGGTGTGGCCGGGGCCTCATCCTGAAGATTGTGTTCCCGGAAGACGGCTTGCAGTTCCGGCGAGCTTTCAAGCGCGACGTCGCCTTCCTGCGAACCCCAGGCATAGGCAAAGTCGAATTCGGGCGACGGAACCAGTTCGTCCCAGTGGTCCATCATCGTCTGCAGCTGGTCCGTCGTCGGCATGACATATTTGCCGCCGGTGTTGGTCGTCCAATTGCCGCCGCCAAAGGTCTGATGGACCGGGACGATCTGGCTGACCGGGATGCCCGACTCCA
>NZ_SRTG01000080.1:0-495 GCF_004792125.1 Mesorhizobium sp. M5C.F.Ca.ET.164.01.1.1
GCGTCCAGACGGCAGCCGCGACCGGCGCCACCTTGCCGGTGATCTCGCCGATCGACGGACGTCCCTTCGCCAGCATCGCCGACGGCAATGCCGCCGATGTCGATCGCGCGTTGCTCGCTGCCCTCAAGGCCTTCGAGAAGGGGTCCTGGTCGCGCGCGGCTCCCGCCTTTCGCAAGAAGGTGCTGACGAGGCTCGCCGAACTGGTCGAGAAGCACGCCGACGAACTCGCCGTGCTCGGCGTGCGCGACAACGGCACCGAGATCGGCATGGCCTACAAGGCCGAGCCGCTGTCGGCGGCCGGCACCATCCGCTACTACGCCGAGGCGATCGACAAGGTCTATGGCGAGATCGCGCCGACCGCCGACAACGTGCTCGGGCTGATCCACAAGGAGCCGCTCGGCGTCGTCGGCGTCATCGTTCCCTGGAACTTCCCGCTGATGATCGGCGCCTGGAAGATCGCGCCGGCCTTGGCTGCCGGCAATTGCGTGGTGGTCA
>NZ_SRTG01000081.1:0-495 GCF_004792125.1 Mesorhizobium sp. M5C.F.Ca.ET.164.01.1.1
GGAGAAAGTCGTCTCCTATGACATGGGCGGCACCACCGCCAAAATCTGCCTGATCGAGGACTTTGCGCCGCGCACGGCGCGAACCTTCGAGGTGGCGCGCACCTCTCGCTTCTCCAAAGGCTCGGGCATGCCGATCTCCATTCCGGTGATCGAGATGATCGAGATCGGCGCCGGCGGCGGCTCGATCGCCTGGGTCGACGCCATGGGCCGCATCCAGACCGGGCCCGAAAGCGCTGGCTCGGAGCCGGGACCGGCCTGCTACGGCCGCGGCGGCAAGCGTCCGGCGATCACGGATGCCGATCTCGTGCTCGGCAAGCTCGACCCCGACAATTTCGCCGGCGGGGCGATCAAGCTGGACAGCACTGCGTCCGAGCAGGCGATTCTGCGCGATGTCGGCGAGCGGCTGTCGCTCAACGCGATGTCGACCGCCTTCGGCATCTGCGAGGTGGTGGACGAGAACATGGCCAATGCCGCCCGCGTCCACGCCGTCGAAAA
>NZ_SRTG01000082.1:0-493 GCF_004792125.1 Mesorhizobium sp. M5C.F.Ca.ET.164.01.1.1
TGGTGTTCTTTTCCTTCTCGATCTTCGGCGTGCCGTCGACACGCATGAAGTTCTGAGCGGCATGCGACATCAGCCGCGGATAGCTGTCAAAAAAGTTGCTGGAATTGGTGTGGAGCAAGGCTGGCATGTCCTTGTATTTCTTAAGATCCTTGATCACAAAGGAGTCATCCAGCATCGTCTTGTAGAGCGCAAGGTTCCCTTTGGTCATAGGACCGTTGCGGCTTTTGCCTTTGATGATCGCCTCAGCCGCGACACGACCCGAGGTCATGGCAAGGTTCGAACCCTCACGGTGAATGGCATTGTTCAGTTGCGCTGCGTCGCCGACGATGACCCAACCGTCGCCGAAGAGCTGCGGAATGGCCTTGTAACCACCTTCGGGGATAAGATGGGCGGCATATTCTTTCACCTCCGAGCCAGCGATCAGCGGCCGGATCGAAGGATGGTTTTTCATCGCATCCAGGAGGGCTGACGGGCTCTCCATCGTCGCGGCGAA
>NZ_SRTG01000083.1:0-490 GCF_004792125.1 Mesorhizobium sp. M5C.F.Ca.ET.164.01.1.1
CGATTAGGTTGGGCCAGCCCGCCAAGGCGGCCATGCTTGGTTTTGACGGGCTCGCTTGGCTCAACCCTTACTTGCCGTGCAGGCGGGCTTCCGCCGCTTTCGCCGCCGCTTCGGCGGTGATGCCGAAATGCGGATAGAGCTGCTCGATGGTGCCCGAGGCACCGAAGCCGGTCATGCCAACAAAGATGCCATCGCTGCCGATAATATGGTCCCAGCCCTGGCGGATGCCGGCTTCGATTGCGACCTTCACCTTCGCATTGCCGATCGTCTTCCTGCGGTAGTCGTCGCTCTGCTGGTCGAACAGTTCGAAGCAGGGCACCGAGACGACGCGGGTCGGGTGGCCGTGCTGCTGCAGCAACTCACGCGCGCCGAGCGCGACCTCGACCTCGGAGCCGGTGGCGAAGATGGTCACCGCCGCCTCGCCGTTCGCCGCGGCGAGCTCATAGGCGCCGGACGCGCTGAGTTTCTTCTCGCTGTGCTCGGTGCGAAC
>NZ_SRTG01000084.1:0-490 GCF_004792125.1 Mesorhizobium sp. M5C.F.Ca.ET.164.01.1.1
ACGGTAGACCCATCTGTCGGCCTTGCGGATGAGATCGACCGCAACAACATCGCCGGGAGCTTTGGTGCGGACAACGTCCAGTATATTGGCAAGGCCCTTGATTTCGCCGCGTTCGTACAAATCCCGCGCCCGGTCATGGTCGCCGTCATCGTCCTCGTCGGCACGGGCAGCGAGAGGCATGGCCAAGACAAGTCCCGCGAGAACCAGCACCGCCAAACGCTTCCATTGTCTTTTCATCGGCAAGGCATGTCGCACGTTGCAGCTTTCAATTTGCTGTCAGTTATCCTCAGCCCACAGCAAGCAAGGGGACCATATCAGGGCATCATCGCGTCCAATCATGGCCGCGCCAAGAAGGATACGAGACCATGCGCAATTCCATGCTTGTCCTTGCAGCACTTGCAAGCCTCACGATCTTCGCGCTGCCGGCGGCCGCTGAATCGGACGAAGGATCATGTGGGGCGTCATCGTCTGTTGTCCCATCCGGTCCGAT
>NZ_SRTG01000085.1:0-487 GCF_004792125.1 Mesorhizobium sp. M5C.F.Ca.ET.164.01.1.1
CCACCGACCGTCGTCACTCCCCACCAGGCGGTCAGCTGTTGCGGTTCGGGCCGAGCAGAAATACTGTCAAGACAGCGAGGAACGTGGCAACCGCGCTGTAGAGAAAGACACTGGCAATGCCCGTGTGATCCACCAATAGGCCACCGAAAGTTGTGCCGGCTGCGATGGCCACTTGGAAGGTTATGACCATCAGTACACCAGCGCTCTCGGCCTGTTTCGGAGCGGCGCGTAGCACCATCCATGTCTGCAATCCGACCGGGACCGCGCCAAAAGCAAAGCCCCATACGGCAACTGCAATTGCCGAGGTCAAGGCCGATGCTCCCATAGTCAGCAGCGAGACAGCGGCTACGGCAATGAGCAGGGGCGGCAGGGCCGCGACTGCCTTGAGACTGTGTTAGGTGAGGAATGCGCCCGCTAAATTGCCGAAGACGCCGGCCGTGCCAGAAGCAAGGAACACGAGCGGGATCGCCTTCTTGTCGAGCGGAAG
>NZ_SRTG01000086.1:0-481 GCF_004792125.1 Mesorhizobium sp. M5C.F.Ca.ET.164.01.1.1
GTTCTGAAGCTCCCAACTGCCTATCGCTGTGTTGACGAGGATGAAGTTTGCGCCTGCGGATCCTGTCGGAAGTCTGAAGTGCACGGGTTGGTCCACGGGAACGGTCTGCCAACCCAAGCGGGCGGCTAAACTCGCCATTTCGCTGAATTTCTCAGTCGGTCCAAGTTCGCGCGCGTCATCACGGTTCACATCGTGATTTCCCGGTACGAATATCAACGGAAGCGCCTTTGAACTGCGTCCCTGTGCGCGGCAGAGCAACGTGAAATGCTGGAATGCCGCAGCAATGAAGGTCTTGTCGCCACGGCTCGTGAAATCCCCCATGAAGGCGATCGTATCCAAGGGCTTCGAAGTCGTCAGCCGCCGAAGTTTCGTCAAGACGGCACGCAGCGAAGACGCGCGTAGCTTCTGCGTTATTTTCGGAGCGAACTTGCTATCCTTGGCATCGATGTTGCTAGAGGAAGGATGCCAATCCGGATAGTGA
>NZ_SRTG01000087.1:0-477 GCF_004792125.1 Mesorhizobium sp. M5C.F.Ca.ET.164.01.1.1
CGGCGTCCGACGCTCGAACAGCAAGCGCCACGGCCGGCGGGTAGCCGATGCCACAGCTTTGGAGCTGCCCCGGATACTATTATAAGACCGATTGACGCGGGGCTCGACGCGTTTGCGGCAAATAAGCTCGAGTGTGGACAGAGATGTGACGTTCTATTGAGTCGCTGACCCAATCGGTAGCGACCTGGTGATCCACGCAACCAATTCCGGTCGTTTCTGTCACTAAGAACTCGATATTCGCTATTTGCACCTCGAAAGTCGCATAATTGGCAGTGAGAAACTCAACGCGTTGTGAGGATGGCATAGAGAAGCAGTAGCCCCTTCTCTAGTCTCGCTACGGGAAAAATTCTGGAAAATGGGTCTGCTTGGCTGGACGCAGAACGCTGTGGTTATTCAGCCGGCATTTCTGAAGCCTCTCCAAGACAAACAGCTTGCCTTCGCGCACGCTGTCTTCGAGCGGCTTCGGCTTCGCCAGAT
>NZ_SRTG01000088.1:0-476 GCF_004792125.1 Mesorhizobium sp. M5C.F.Ca.ET.164.01.1.1
AATTGTCGTCGGTTTTCGGGAAGTAATCAGTCGCGACCTGATCGGCCATCTGCGGCACCGGCCTGATCGCGTCGAACCCGCGCAGTCCGACGCCCGGCGCTCCCTACACCTATGTGACGACAAAAGCGTCCTGCTCGAGTTCGGCCTCGACACGCTTCGCGATCTCCCGGACTGCGAGGCGCTCGAGGATGCCGGGCTGCTGAGCAGAGATGAGCTGCTTGCTGGTGAAATTATGCCAGAGTTGGCTAGTGGCCATGAGGATGCGGGTTTGGATACGGAGGAATAGCTTGGCGCTGCAGACGCTGTGGCCACCGGGCTTGCGAGTGCTTCCAGCTTTCCATAGCGAATCTAGCGCGCCCAAGGGCGTCCGAAATTTGTAGGCAAATTTCGGACATGGACACGGTCAGCGACGTCAAGCAGGCAGCGGTATGCGGCCTCTGCACCGCTGTCGCCCAAAAATTCGTGGCCATGGGCAA
>NZ_SRTG01000089.1:0-476 GCF_004792125.1 Mesorhizobium sp. M5C.F.Ca.ET.164.01.1.1
TCTACAGCGGCCCCGGATCATGACGCGACAAGCGCCTCAATCCCTGCCGTAGGCGAGCATCGACGTGGCGCGTACGGGAAGCCCGCCGTCTCGGGGAGAGAACGACGGGCTCTTGCTTGGGGGAGCGGCGGAGGGGACTGGCCGCTCGCGATAGAAATCCGCCAGACCTGAAACTGTTCCCTGAAATTTTCGACTGAGACGCTATCCACCGCCGACAGACCCGCTGATTTTTCTTCGCGCCAGCCCTGCAGTGTGAGATAATTCCGACCAGGGTTTTAGGGCGGCAACGATGTCATTGTCGCGCAACAGTGGGGTGTACGAACCCGCTGATCTGGACTTGCTGCAGCGGGTCTTTGACCGACTGTGCAAAGAACGCCGGCTGGCGCTCAAGGACAAGGACCAGAGGGAATATCTTGCCTCTCAAATCTTCGAAGTTTTTGCCGACGGTTCGCCGCAGACGGTGGACCAGTATTCCC
>NZ_SRTG01000008.1:0-208149 GCF_004792125.1 Mesorhizobium sp. M5C.F.Ca.ET.164.01.1.1
GGGGGCGTGCCTCTGTGATCGATGGCGACACCGTCGAGATCGCGGGCCAGCGCATCCGCTTCAATGGGATCGACGCACCGGAGGGCCGACAGTACTGCGATGACGCGAAGGGCTTCGAATACCCCTGTGGGCGCCGCGCTGCCGCCGCGTTGGACACCTTCCTTGCCGCATCACGGCCCCTGCACTGTACCTTTGTCGACCGGGATCGTTACGGTCGGCTCGTTGGTGATTGTGAGCGTGCTGACGGTCGCGGCGTCCAGCAGTGGCTTGTAGAGCAAGGTCTGGCACTCGACTGGCCGAAATACAGCAGCGGCATCTATGCGAGCCAGCAGGCAGCAGCAAAGGCAGCCAAGCGCGGAATTTGGGCCGGGACGTTTCAGGAGCCTTGGGACTGGCGCGCAGAGCACCATGACCAAGGACTTTCAGGCAAACCCCTTGGCCTGGTATCGCCAAGTGCTCTTGCAGTCGGGAGTGCGCCGATCAATAGCAGGAGCAGCCACGCCAGGACAGACCAGAAGCCAGCCCAGCCGCCATCTAGTGAGACGGCTTGCACCGATCGCAGCTGAAGTTGAGGGTGGATCTCTGCCGCCGCCGAACACCATCAGCAGGTCTGCCGAGCGATGGTAGCGGACGTTACCACAACTGCATTCCGCCTTGAAGGACTGCCCCATTCGCGCCATTTGCGTCCTCCGTTTCGAACACGTCGACGGCCCGATCCGCCGCGATGATGAGAACAAATGATGAAAACCTTTTGCCTTCGACCGAAGTGAAACTATCCGCCGCTGGACTCCGCAAGGGCGGCCTTGGTGGTTTGTTGTTCCGATCTCTTACGGACCCGGATTTCGATGCGACGCCGAGCTTTCACGTCGCCTGACTGCGCCCCGTCCGTCAATTGGTCTCCGGGAAGGATCAGCTGGCCACCGGACATGGGCAGGATCGTCAGGCCCGTCAGATCGGCCATGGTTTCCAGTAGTTCAGCAACCGAAATGGCTCGCGCGAGCCCGAGACCAGCGTTGTCGGCGGGATGCAGGGAGCCGATGGGCTTCTTTCCATCCAGGACCAGCTTTAGTCCCTTGTCCATGTTGGATACGGATCCCGACATCGCCTGCTCGTCTGTGTGTCCGATCACTTCAATGATGTCGACGCCGTATTCTTTTGCCGTGTCGGCGATCTCGGAGGCCTTCTCCCGCAGCTTGATTATGAACGTGTCCGATAGTTCGGCGCTGCCGACTTTGAAATTGTAACCCTCAAGCTCGCTCAAGCTGATGATAGGCGGCCACCTATGCGGCGTGGCATTCCCTTCCTCGGCCTTGGCCAGTGCAGCGGAGAGTTCCGCCACAGGATCGGCCTTCCCGGCATATCCTTTGTCCCTTAGGACCGCCAGGGAGCTTGCCATGGCTTCGGCCTCTTTAGCAGTGATCCCTTGTTCGGCCAGCTTCTTGACGGCAGGAACAAGCTCCCTTGCCGTTTCCTCGTCGACCGCGTTTTCTTTCATGACCTTGGCGGCAAGTGCGTGCTCGATGGCTTCTTCGACCGTCAGGCCGGATTCCTCGATCGCTTGTACTGCCTGTTTTGCGCTGACCAGTTCCCGCCATTCCTGGTCGGGTATCCTGCGGCCTGTGGCCTGCTCCATTATGGTCGTAATCTCGGAGAGAAGCCGTTCGTTCTCGGCCAATGCATCTTCGGCCTTTGCTTCAGCGGCCTTTGCCTTCTCTTCGGATGTCGCCATAGCCTCTACGGCCGCTTCCGCTTCTTGTTGCTTCTTCGTGATGATCGCCCCCGCTGCCAGAAGGAGACAGAAGACCAACAGCAACATCGTCTCGGCCATTGTGAGACCAAGGATCAAGCCGCGGCCGTATCCCTTGCGTTCGTAATTTACAGAGGTGCCGCGCGCCGTGCTCACCGCTTCTGCCCCCACCACTTGGACCACGAAGCCTCTGCGGCAGCGGCGGGGGCTACGGCTGGCAACACAGTGTCAAGTGGCTGGGACGATGCTGCGGCGGCGGCAGGCTCGGGTGCGGGTTTCATGCCCTGTGTCCCGCCCGGAGGAGGCGGAGGCGTCGAAACTTCGCGGTAGGCGACTGGTTCCAACCTGTTAACGGGCGTCGCCCGAAATTCCGGTGCAGTCTGTTGCGGCCGCTCGGGGGCTTTCGGCTGGGAATTGGCCAGAAGCTTGCCGACCAGGTCCGTGGTGTCCTGGCTCTGCTTCTGCACCACCCGCACCAAGGCTTCCGTCAGTCGCTGCTGATTGGCCGCGGCTTCGGCAGTTCTTTCGGCTGCGGTCGCCGCCCTTGCGGAGTTCTCTGCCACCACCTGGACGGCCTTTGCATTGTCCTCGGCGATCCCCTGCACGGTCTTCGAGATGTCGGCCATGCGGGACTGCTGCTCGGCAGATGCCGTCTCTGTCTTCACGGCATACCGGGCGACGGCATCCCCCAACGCCTTCACCATAGGCGCGAGATCGTTCTTCAGGACCTCTTCGGGCACGACAACCCGTTCCAGCTTGGCGGCGACCACATCTGCCTGAATGCCCAGCCTGTCGACCGATGTCGACATCGCAGAATTTGCCTTGTCCAGCAGTTCTCCTGCGGTTTCGACCCGCTTGGCTATGTCTGAAAACTGGCCTTCGATCTGGGAGAAGTTCCCCAGCATGGCCCCGCCGAGTTTCACCGATGCGTCCTGCACGGGCTTGATGGCTTCCATGGCCATCTTGTCGAGGATTTTCCTGATGTGCTCCCCGTTCTTTTCTGCCTGGTTGGCGATCTCCTCGAAGCCTTCTTCGAGCATCTGGTGGCTCACCCGGCGGAAGTCGGCGAACTCCCTCGTCACGTTTTCCATCTCGGTGCGGACGCGCCTCGACATGTCAGCCAGTTCGTGGCGGGCGGCCCTTTCGATGTCCGCCGGATCGCGTCGCATCTGGTTGTAGAGAATCCTGAGCGCGATGCCTGCTATCGTGGAGGAGATCGCAATGCCAAAGTTCTTGACGACGGTGTCCGTCGACCCGTCGGAGCTAAACTGGTAGAGCGACACGCCAAGACTGGTGAGCGTGAACAGGAAGCCCATGTAATAGAGGTTGTCACCGGTCTGCTCGTCATGGAGGCGCAGCTTTCCCGCCAACTTGGACAGGCCGAGATATGCCAGCATTAGGATGATCGGAACAGCCATTGAGATGAACGGGCCCACCCCAAGGACCTGCTTTGCAATGACGATGTACAGGCATCCCCCAAGGGTGAATGCGGTGAAGACCGCGATCGGCAAGTAGGGATTTGAAAGCCAGTGCAGCTTTTTGCGAAATCTCATCGGTTCATCCCCGCCAGCCTGATCGCCTTCACGAAATAGCCGTCCTGGCGCTCGACCCATTGTTTCCAGAATTCGACGTGATCTGCGGCATCGAACTTCCTGTTCGGCCGCTCGATGTAGAAAAGGGCCACCTCGACACCTTCCAGATGCGTGCGGTAGTCCTTGGCCGCCTCGCTGTTTGTATATTTCCCGTAATCCGGACCGGACTTGTATTGGGAATAGAGCTCCGTGTGCTCAATCATGTCGGAGGCGACGTAGAGCCTGTTCGGGATTCCTGAACCTATTTCGCCGTCGAACACCGTCAGCTTCACCTTCTGGATCGCTGCCATGATCGGGGACTCATCGGCTTCCGTGCCGTTTGCGACCTTGTCGGTGATGTTTTCAAGAGGCTTGTCGAAGCTTTCCTCCCACTTCTTCTGTCTCAGTGCCGGGCTGTTGGTCCAGGAATCGACTGAGGAACCGTCGCCCGGATTGCAGCCGTCGAACATGAGCGGGATTTCGCCCGGGGTTCCCGTCAGGCTGACCACTCTCAGGTACCCGCCCTTCTCGACATTGCCGACGACCCCCCTGATCTGGTTCTTCAGGTCTTCGAGCGTAGTGGGCGAAATCTGGTCCGTAGCGTCGAAAAGGACGACCGTGGCGCTAGTCGGACCGGTCGCCGGGCAGTTGGTCTCCTTGACTAATACGTCGTCGCCGGACCTGAGCCACAGCCATCCGAAGCCGGCCGACATCCCGATCGACAGCACCGCCAGGCCGACCGCGGCCAATATCGTCCCAGCGTTGCCTTTCTTCTTTTTCCTGCTGTGTCGCCTAGCCATGGGTCTTGTCCGGGTGAAGCCTGTCGAGTTCCTCATATGCGGCGATGCTTTTCCCGCATTCCTCGCCGATCAGGCGGACCTGTTCGTTGAGCTGTTCCTGGGCTTTGCGGATCGAGTCCGAAAGCTCCTTGTCGCCCCATTCCCCATCGGACGTGATCTTGGGCTTTATCCTTGGAAGGACGTACCTCTGCGACGTGAAGTATTTCGGCACCGTTGCAGGGTCTTCCCTGGCCTCGACGTTAGCCTCGCGATATATCGAAATGAGCTTGTTGCAGGCGCGTTCGAGCTGTTCCTGGTGCTGTGCGAACAGGGCAAGCAGCTTGGCCCTGCTTTCGACGATGGCACGGTGCTCCCTCTGCCTGGCCCCCAGCCCCTTGATTATGTCTTTCACCGTTTCGTTGTGTTCGTCACGGACTTCCTGGAGTTTTTCAACGAGTTCAGCCTTGCTGTCCCTGTAGTTCTCTCTCGCCGCGTTTCTCCTCTTCTCGACGCCCGCGTAGCCGGGATACGGATCGAGAACGAACCATCCGTCGATGAAGGCGAATATTCCGAACAGCAGTCCGACGATGAACAGCAGCCATGAATTGACGTCTTCCAGCCCGGCAGTGTTCTCCCAGAGCCTGTCCATGACGATGGTCCCCGCCCCTTCTGCCAACGATTCCGAGACCTCCCTGTAGTGCGCCAGGCCCAGGTTGATCGTGACCGCCAGGGCTGCGTAACCTGCTATGAAGAGCGCCCCTATACTTTTGACGAACCAGGACCGGTGGGTGACGAGCCGCGCGCAGAATATTGAGACCAGCAAGGCGATGCCGATGTTGGCGAAGGAAAATGCTGCGGCCACGAGAATGCCGCCGAAGTATCCCTGCTCGTTCCCTGTCGCCAGGAAAATGGCGTTCATCCCCGTCTCGACCATGAACAGGAACACCAACAGCGACACCCTGAATATGTGAGCGCCGCCATGCGGCATCCGGGCGGCGCGGATCAGCTTGTGCTTGTCCTTGAACCAGGCATGCTCGGTTTCGGCGTCGTTGAGTGCCTTTCTCAGGCCGTGGAGATCGTCGACGCCGCCCGAGACCGCCGCCCTGAAATTCGAGACGCTGGACGAGTTCGCAATGTTGATCATGCCGAACTGGTCTTCGAAGTCTAGGCTGGCCAGCCTTCCCGCAAACGTCTGGAGATGGTCCTCAACTGTTTGATGCGCCTCTTTCTGCTCCTCGCCGATCCTTTCGAGGACGGCATCCTCGACGGCATCGTAGGGTTTTGCTGCTTTCGGCGGCTGGTTCTGCGACCCCAGCTTCTTGCCTTCCGCGACGAGATCTAAATCTTTCGCCAGCTTGTCGACGTTGAGGCTGACGAAAAGCTGGGTTGTTTCCTTGAAGGAATGGTTCGCCTCGAGGAGTTTGTCCCTGACCTTGTTGAGGCCTTCGAATCTTTTTGCCAAATGCTCACCCCGCGAGACTGATGTGTTGGGTCTGCTTAGTTGTCGCCACGCCAAACGGGAACGACGCTATCGGGGAGCAGGACGCCAGCCTGCGTCGATGGCCTCGTCCACGGTGCAGAACCACCGCTCGCCCTTGTTTTCCGAAACTCCGGTCCGTTCATAATGCTCTTGCCCGGGGACATGGAAGATGCGTTCGCCCTTGGCGCTGATGTTGCCTTTGATCGTGCATCCGCCGCTGTCCTGCGTAGACAGTCCTGCGAGTGGCACGGCATCGGCCGATGCGCGTTTTCTTGTCCGCCAGTCCCACGGATACTCGAATGAGCCGGACCACAGACCGGAATTCTGTTCGCGGGCCTTATGCTGCAGTTTGGCATAAGCTCCGCCGCTGTAGCGTTCCCAGTCGAGCGCAAGTCCGTTTAACACGAGCCATTCCTGCACGCTGATGCCGTCCGCCCGATGACAGTTGCCCACGAAGCGGCCGTAGCGGTCACGCTCGACGAACTCGCAAGTCGTCGGCGAAGATTTAATGAGGAAGCCCGCAAGCGCCTTCGCTGACATGGATCCGCAGCGGTATTTCTTGCCCTTGACGTCCAGGCATAGCTGAGAGGATTCGGGAGCGTCGACGCCGTTGAAGCGGATGCGTTCCCCGTGGATCTCGATCGTGTCTCCGTCGACGACGGATGCGTGGCCGGCAATCATTCCATCGTTTTGCGCCAAGGTGTCAGCGAATGCGTTGAGAGTGGACGCTGCTATCGCTAACAGCACAGCCAGAAAACAACGTACAATTCGATTGCGAGCCGAAAATGATTCGGCGAATTCCATCAAAGCCCCCCGCAGGACCTAACCACCGTTCATCTTAGACGAGCATCGATAGTCCTACAATCCAATTCCGCCGTTGGACTTCACTAGTACAGGTGCTGAAGTCACCGTGAGAGCATTGTGTTTCAAAAAACATTAGACGCAGCCGCCATTTGGTTTGAGTAGGTTTGCCGCAGGCCGCGCATATGAGGTTCAACCAAATCCTTGCCGCTGCCAACTCGGTTGCGACAGGGCAATGGACGGAATCTCCGCTACAAGGTTTCAGGGAAGGTCATCATATCGGCATGCATGGACTGCTCCAGCGCGATACGCCTGCGAGACAGCGTCTTTGCGCGATCATAGTTTGTCCCCTTGCGGATTCGACGCTTTTGAAGTTCAGTGCGCGCGGGGGGAAATCACTCATGCGCAAACGCTATATTTTCGCGGCTCTGGCTATTGCCGGATGTCAGTCCACTCCGGCTTATGTGGTCTTCAAGCCCGGTGTCGATCTCAACTCAACGCAGGCCGTGACAGACCAGTGCAAGATTGCCTCGTTCAGAGAAATTCCGCAGTCGCTGGCCACGCAGATTAACCCCGGCTACAACAACCCCGGCACGATCCAATGCAATACGTATGGCACTATGACGACCTGCAACCGGGTCGGGGCCATCAACATCCCCGCTTCATCGACTACCTATGACGTGAATGCCGAACTGCGAGACCGCTACATTATTCGCTGCCTTGAGGGCCAAGGATTCGGCGTCAAGCTTGCGAGGGCGTGCGCCACCAAATCCGAGGTGACGAAAGCTCTTGCGGATCGGTCGGCAGGCCAGTTCCCAACGTGCGCTGTCAGATAGCCCCCCGCCCAACTGGTGCCGGCCGTCCTCCCTCCTTTGGGATGTGTTGGGAAGAAGCCCTGTAGTGGTGGTTTCCGCACTAAGCCCAGATCGCGCAGCCACGCGCCAATGTCCATGGCCCTCTCCCGGGTTCGTGGCGACCGGAAACGCCAAGGTCTTCAATCTACCCCAAAATCGCGGAGAGAGCATGATGAAACGTCACGAGCTACCGGTTTGCCCAGACCGTGCTGCCAATCATCGAATCCATCCAGCAGTCGGGCATCACCAGCCTGCGTGGCCTGGCAATCGCTCTGAACAACCGCGGCGTTCGAACAGCGCGCAACGGCCAATGGCAGGTCTCTAATGTCCGCAACATCTTGGCGCGGCAATCTGCTGCCCAGCTTTAATAGGCGGGAGTAACTAGCAGTTGCCGTACTTTCGACAATCTCTATTGGGGATTAGCCAAGCTCACTGCCGCGTACCAACGGAAATCGGCATGACAAATGTGAACACCGTCTGGTCAACATCAGAGGTCACGGACAGTGTGCCGCGATGTGCCTGAGCGATCTGCGAAGCAATGTAGAGGTCCCAGCCCGAGACCTTGAGGGCTAGATCGGGGCCCCCCTCGCTAGAACGGCTGGAACAGGCGCTGCATTGTCTCGTGCGGAATGGGCTCTCCGGCATAGACACGGATATCCGGAGTTCGCCGTCTCGGGTGGTGGCTTCGACCTTAAAGGGCATGCCCGCGGCACAAAGTTACAGGTTCGAATCCTGTCGGGTGCGCACAATTTGTAATGTCCATTCCAAGGCGCCAGTACCGAAAGCGGCGACTTGCATCGCTATGATCGGTCCTGGCACATGGCGTAGCCCGCCGGACGCCCGCTCCCGGCGTGCTGCGGAACAAGCATAGAGGGAAGCAGGGCAGTCCATGACTCGGAGCGGAAGCCCGGACTGATAGACTCCCCTAGATGCCGGGCATAATATTTGCTGGCCGGCATTCTCTAGGACCAGCCGCGAAAATGACCGAAGAACGCATGCATCGGCGCCTTGCCGCCATTCTTGCTGCCGACGTCGTCGGCTATAGCCGACTCATGGAACGGGACGAGGCCGGCACGTTGGAGGCGCTCAAGAAACGTCGGACGTCAATTCTCGAGCCGCTTCTCACCACACACCACGGCCGCTTGGTCAAAGTGATGGGCGATGGCGTGTTGGTGGAGTTCGCCAGCGTAGTCAATGCAGTGCAGTGCGCGGTGGAACTGCAGGAGCGCATGGCGGAGGCGAACAGTGTCGTGTCGGAAGCGCGTCGGATCATCCTGCGCATTGGCATCAACCTCGGGGACGTGATGGTGGAGGGGCGCGACCTTTATGGCGACGGGGTCAACGTGGCGGCACGTCTAGAGGGCATCGCCGATCCGGGCCAGATTTGCGTCTCCGGCAGTGTCTATGAACAGGTCAAGCGCAAGATTGCTTTCGGTTTCGACGAACTTGGCCCGCGCGCGATCAAGAACATCGCCGAGCCAGTGCATGTCTATCGCGTGCAGTCGCGATCATCTGTTATGCATGAAAATGGCGGTACCGAGGAGGGAGCCTTACCGCTACCAGCCAAGCCTTCTATCGCGGTCCTGCCCTTTACCAACTTGAGCAATGATCCTGAACAGGAGTATTTCGTCGACGGACTGACCGAAGATCTGATTACCGACCTGTCGAGAAATGCGGGCCTGTTCGTCATCGCTAGCCATTCGACCTTTGCCTATAAGGGCAAGTCCATCGACGTCCGCCGGATCGCCCGCGACCTCGGGGTACGCTATCTCTTGGAGGGTAGCGCGCGGCGGGCCGCGGGGCGCGTCCGTATCAATGTCCAACTCGTCGACACGCTCGGTGGCGGTCACCTATGGGCGGAGCGCTTCGATAGGAGCCTGGAGGACATCTTCGCGATGCAAGATGAGTTCACGGGTAAGATCGTCGAGGCGTTGATCGGCCGGCTTACCGCGCCGCCGGCGCGCAACAGACCGACGAATCTGGAGGCCTACGATCTTTGCGTTCGTGGACGGTCCTTGATCGCGAAGTCGCCGGAGGCCGGCCGTGAGTCAAGCCTGCTGATGCAGCAGGCGATTGCGCTCGATCCAGCCTATGCCGAGGCGCACCGTTGGCTCGCCGAGAATCTTTGGGCGGCCTGGACGCATTGGGGCGAACCCATGGAGCCGAGTCGGTCCATGGCGGTAGCAGAGGCAGAAACGGCTGTGGCGCTTGACCCGAACGATGCCGGCTGCCGCTGGGTTTACGGCCATATGTTGGCGTATCAAGGGCAGTGGGCGGAAGCGGATACCGAGTTGGCGGCGGCTGTCGAGCTTGACCCTAGTCACGCCGATGCCTGGGCGGTGCTGGCGGACATTTCGGTCCTGAAGGGGCAGACGACCGAAGCTGTTGAACGCGCTCAGAGGGCGCTGCGCCTGAACCCGCATCCGCCGGCCTGGTACTACTGGCACTTGGGAGAGGCGCAGTATGCAGCGCGCCAATACGAGTCTGCGGTTTCTACCCTTCGCAAGGAGGCTACCTACCGGACCTTCTCCCGACGCATCCTGGCCGCGAGCTTGGCTCAACTCGGGCGGATCGACGAGGCACGGCACGAGGCCGCATTGTTTATGGCGGCCAATCGACTGTTCACGATCAGTTATTGGGCTTCGACGCAACCCTTCCTTGACGAAGGAATGCGTGAGCATTTCGTCGATGGTTATCGCAAGGCGGGGTTGCCGGAATGACCTTGACGAACTCGGAGTATCGTCCGCTGATGGCGCACCAAGCTGATGTAGAGCCTACGTCCGGTCAGGGATCGAGAGCCGACGCCTTGGGGGGAACGCAAGGGCGTAGATGGTAGCGGCCGCGCTTTCTTTGTGTTTGAAATTTCCTAGGAGCAACAATTACATAGGAGTTCTCAGTTTCATTCTGTCCGGCGCAGCATCGCCGCAGTTCGCTTGCCGACAACTATTCCTGCTGGAATTGACAGGGCCAATCTTCAGGCCTCGTCAAGCCAGAAGGCAACTCGGTCCGGGCGTCTCCGCAAGCCATGTTGAGCTGCCACTGGGACAGACCCGCCGAATTGGAAAGGTCGACGCCCTCGATACGGGTCAGAAAGAAAAAGGCGCGGTCAAAGTCTATCGGCGCGGTGAACGTCGCTCCTCGGAAGTCCGCCCGTGCGAGATTGGCAAACGAGAAGCGGCTGCCGCTGATATCGGCGTCATGGAACTGCGCACGCCCCAATTCTGCCTTTGTGAAATCAACATTGGTCAGATTGGCGTCCTGGAAATTCGAGCGCTGCATTTCCGCGCTCGCAAACACAGCGCCCTGCGCGTCCATACGGCTGAAGTCGGTCCTGTAGGCCTCGATTCTGTCGAACCGGGCGCCTTTGGCGGTCGAGTCGGCTAGGGAAGCACGCACAAGCGTTGCCTTCTCAAGATTTGCCGCAAGGAGATTGCTGTTCCTGAGGTCGGTCGAAGTGAAATCAACACCGAACAGGTTCGCCCCGCTCAGGTCCTGTCCTTCTAGGATGAGAAGCTTCTTGTCACACTCGTGCCAATTGACGCCAGGCGTCGGGGCTGCGTGGCAATTTTGAGCAGCAGTGGCGTTCTGCCAAGCAAACACAGCGCAAACCGCTAGAACCAAGCCGGATGGGCCGTAAGCTCTGGTTCGCCTCAAAGTCATTGTTGCTGGACCTCTGCTACTCGCCGACACTCAACCTTACCACATCTGCTGACACTCGAGCCACCGTGACCACCGCCGTCACAGTTAGCGCATTTCTCATATTCAAGCTCTTGACCCGAACCAGTCGATGCCGCTGCACGGTGACATCGTCGCCAGAGGGTGGTGAGCGGTCGCCCGTTCTGATTGCATGTGAAGAACACCTGCCGGCGGTCACGGCCGGCAGCCTTGCAATTTGAGCAGACAACGAGCCCGACCAAGTCCTCATGCATCGCCAAATGTACAACGAGGATTCGACAGTCTCCTCCGCTGGCGCTAGGCTGCCTTTTGGGGTTGTTCTTGGGCCATGTGTCGCATCTTTTCCGCTCGCGTCCTGTTGTGTGTTGCATCGGTGCTGCTGGGAGCCACGGCGGCCCATGCCGGCTTGCAGTTCCAGGCCGGACAGACGGATGCCGGGCTCCGCTACATCGTCGTGTCAGGTGATTTCGCCTATCAGGACGACCTGTCCGGCTTCGAGGCGCTGGCACGGTCCAATGCCTCAGTAGCGGTCACATTCCAGTCACCCGGTGGCAACATTCAGAAGGCAATGGAGCTTGGTCGCCTCATTCGCTGGCTCGGCCTCAATACCGCTCAGTTCAGGGCTCTCGAATGTTCTTCGGCCTGTTCTCTGGCGTTCCTTGGTGGCATCGCGCGCTACGCCGAGCCGGGCGCCATCGGCGTTCACAAGTCGTCGTTCAGTGGCGACATCCCGATAAGCACCTCAGATGCCGTTTCCGTTGTTCAGCAAGTCACCGCCGAGATCATCACCTATATGGTCGAGATGGGCGTTGACCCCGCTCTACTTCAGCTTTCCCTGCAATATGACAATGACGATGTGCGTTATCTTTCCAAGAGCGAGATGGCGAAATACAGAGTCGTCACTTTGGACACTGGAGCAAGCCAGGCACCATCCCCGCCGCCATCGCCCCAGCAATTGCCACCTGAACCGCCCGTTGCGTCTTTGCCGCCGGTTTCTGAATATTCGTCACTTGCGATTCCCCAGGCTCGCTCCGGCCGCATTCGGCACCCCAAGGGCGCGGCCCCCCTGAAGGCTCTTGCGGACGGAAAGTCGGCTACGCTCGTTAAACTCCGCAACGGCAGCCCGGTGGCCATCCTTGGTAATGTGGCCCGCTGGTATCGGGTGCAGGCTAACGGCCTGATTGGCTATATGCACGATACTTGGGTTTTCGTGGACCAGTTTGAAAGCGGGCCATTCGGGCAGCGTCACATACAGGTCAAAAGCTTTGACAATCTCGCTGACGCGTCGGCCTATATTCGCTCCGCCTCAATCCGGCTAACGGCCTATCTTGCGACAAATGGATGGTTCGCAGTCACCCTCGAAGACACTTTCGATCAGGAGACGGCTAAGAATCTCGCGGCGGAACTGAAATCACGGGGCACTATTCCTGACGACTCACACATGACTTTTGGCAACACCTATGTCCGTAAAGTCTGCTGCCATTGAGGGGCGGCTGGCGCGATACCAATCAACAGCCAGATTGGAGTTGTCCACGACGTCTGGCTGGGAGCCGTATCACCCTGTTTCTGGCTTCCGCGCTTAGCTTTATATCGAGCCAGTCGAGCGCTGAATTTCTTACCCTCACCTATACCGAACAGGCCATCAAATGGAATTCCACGCTTGACTTGATCGCTCAAACGCAGGGGCTTTCGGGATCGGATGTGTTTTTTGCCAAACAGATAGCTGCAGAGTGGCAATACCTCGGGCCGTGTCGCGGAAGCGCCAATGATCTCAGAACAGCGGGAGAAGGTGCCATATCTTTCGTTATGAACGCGGATCCAACCATCCCTGCTTATGCAGCAGTCTTGGAAATGATTGGGTCTCTTGGGCGCGAGAATCTGGGTCGACAACCACCGCCCGAATTGTGCCGATTTGCCCGGGAAACTGCGAACTCCCACTAGGTGACCGCTGAATGACCCGCCGATTAATTGCGGAAGAGCTCGAAGGCGCTGCCGATCGCATCGCCGATATGTCGCGCGCGGATCTACAGATCATTCTGCGGCGGGCTGCATTAATGCTCAGAAACGTCTCAGGCGTGCCGCTGGAGCCGACCACCACGGACGCGCTCGATTCCATCGCGGCTGAAATGAAAATTGGCCGGTCGGAACTCATCCAGATCGTGCTGCGCGAGTGGCTGGAGACGAACGCTTACCTGCCAGTCCGAACGATCGACGAGGAAAGCGAAACAGACGGCAGCGCCTGAGGCTGGGGAGCGACCGGTATGTAGAAGACCCGCCGCTATATTTGCGAAGCGACGGGCCCCCCATGAGTGCCGTGCATTGGGGTGCCCGGTATTGCTGACCATCCAATTGCGGTGCCAAACGTATTGACCCATTGCGGGGCAGCTAATGGCTTCTACACAGCGGAATTGCCGCCCACGTACTTCATTTGCATGTTTCTGTTACATTAGAACTAGCTCATATATATCCAGCCATGCGAGCTCCCCTAAGGCTCGCTGGTCAGGCCCGGCGGTCTCCCCCCAACCGTAAGCCGCTGGATGCTGGCGTTCTTGGGGAGAGCGAAATGTCGGGTAGTGGGTCAGTTTGAAATTTAGCCCGTGCGATTTGGCCAGAACACCCAAACCAGCAAAGCTGCTATCGCCACCCAGATAGCTACTATCGCGATCAAGCCGGCACGGCTAGTTGGTCTGCCTTCCCGGCGGGTCGCCTCCTGCCGGAATTCATCCATCAGCGGTGCGGGAATGAGCTTGACCACAAGCAGGATGCCGAGTGGTAGGATTATCAACTCGTCTAGGTAGCCAAGTATGGGAATGAAATCGGGTATCAGGTCGATTGGGCTGAGCGCATAGGCGGCGACGCCGCCAGCGGCAACCTTTGCATACCAGGGCACGCGGGGATCACGGGCGGCGAGCCACAGAGCAACAACGTCGCGTTTGATGGAGCGTGCCCACTGTTTCAGCTTTTCGATCATTCGGTCAGGCTGTTATCCGTCTTTTATATGGGCCGCGAGCGGTCGCTTCTCGGCTTCCTTCGCCTCGACATGTTGAAGCTGCGACGTAGGATGCGAGGGCCAATGCGGTCGCGCGCTGCACTTCATGTACTACAATTTCGTTCGCATTCATGCTTCTCTGCGCATGACCCCGGCTATGGCCGCTGGCGTCACTGACAAGCTTTGGGAAGTTGCCGACATCGTCGCGCGTAATTCAGACTGACCCACTACCCCTATTCAAAGCGCCTGAGAAGTGCTCTATTCAGGCGTCACCTGGGGAGGGGCATTCATGAAAATATTCACACTCATCTGTGTTGTTGCGCTCGCGATTCTAGCGGGAGCGGTGTCGTCTTATGCACATGGCGGAGGCTGTCGGAAAAGTTCTCCGCCTGGTCAGTGCTGCCACATGGACAACAGCGCCGGTAGCGTCCATTGCCATTGAGAGAGAGAGGGCGTGGGCAAAGTCCAGCGTTATCGAGGCGCCAATCAGGCTGACCGGTGGCGAAAGCGCGCCGGCAGAAGAATGCCGTCACGACGACTGCCGCGACCGCTCTTGGGGCTCCTCTTTCTCGGCGTGGGCATGCTTGCCGCCACGGTCGCTCAATTCGTAGTACAGAGCACCGCAAGCCTTCAGGGCACGGTAACAAACTGGACAGAACCATTGCCTGGCCCAATGCAAGGCCGGGCGTCGGTGATCGATGGCGACACGGTCGAGATTGCTGGCCAGCGCATTCGCTTCAATGGCATCGATGCGCCAGAGAGCCGGCAGTACTGCAACGACGCGAAGGGCTTCGATTATCCATGCGGGCGCCGCGCTGCCCAAGCCTTGGACCAGTTCCTGGCAGCTTCACGACCACTGCATTGCAGTTTTGTCGATCGTGATCGATACGAGCGTCTTGTCGGGAACTGCAATCGCGCCGACGGCCGAAGCGTTCAGAAATGGCTCGTTGAACAAGGCCTCGCTCTAGATTGGCCTCGCTATTCGAACGGGGCATTTGCCGCCGAGCAAGTCTCAGCCAAGGCGGCGCGGCGCGGCGTCTGGCAAGGCAGGTTCGATCCCCCGTGGGACTGGCGGGCTGCGGACGCCGAAAAGGTCGAGACGGTCAGCGAGCAATCGACCGGCTTCGGTCTTCTCGGCTCCGGTTGCAACGTCAAAGGCAACATCAGCGTGAACTCGGGTGAGCATATCTACCATGTGCCCGGCCAAAAATATTACACCCAAACGGTCGTCAATCCAGCAAAGGGCGAGCGCTGGTTCTGCAGCGAGGCCGAGGCGCGCGCGGCCGGCTGGCGTAAGGCAAGGCGGTAAAGGGTCGACGGGCAAGGGTCACGTCTGCGCACTGTATTGGTTCACGGCGCAAGGATGGCGTCTGGATCAAGCCCGAGAGCTTGAAGCAGGGAAACGGCGTCTGGATCATCGCAATAGACCTCAGGTCGATCGGGAGCAAACCAGCGGGCGAAATAGACCGGGTTTTGCGTCAAGGCGGCGTAGGCGGAAGCCATCTTGCCAGCTTCGATGATACGAGCCTGCACAAGCGATTTCAGAACTGTCTTACGAGGCGGCGGCGTTGGCTCTGGGCCGGTGAATTTCTCACCATCGAATGAAAAGCCGGCGAAACATCGTCGGGAACCTCTGTCCATCCCGGCTCTGGGCGACCTTCGAAATAGGGCAGATCGTACGAAATCGAATCGACCACGCCATCCATGATCCGGGCGTATTTCATGTCGTCCTCCAGAATTTCACCCGGGCGTAGACTTCTGTTCCTTGCGAAAGAGCCAGGCCAAGACCGTTCGCGGGGGCGGCATTGGCGTAATACTGGATCGCAAAGGCCTTGCCTGCCACCACTGGAGCGCCGCCCGTAGATATCCCGCCTGAGTTCGGGCTGCCATTGCCATGGGCTACAACACCCATTCCGGCGGTTGTGGCATCGGTCATGTTTTGCAGACGTGAGCCGAAAATGGGGACGGTATACGAGGTAATCTCCCATTCGATCCAGCCATCGACGGTCGGAGTGAACTGGTCGGAGGAGATTGATACTAGGCCTGACGGGTCGCGAACTTCGGTGTTGAGAGCATGCGTCGTCCACGTCGTAGCGACCGGCGTTCCGCCCCTGGCTAAGCGAACGCTGGACACTCTGCGCGGGTGGATGAAATGACCCTTCATTCGATCAGGCCGCAAGCTAAAGGACGCAGGCACAACGCCAGAATGAAGGCCGCGGCGAGCAGCATGGCGACTAGTCCCCAGTTAATCCGATAGATCATCGATCGTCTGCCGACATATCCGCGCCATTGCCTGGACAACCGCCAAGGCTGCCATTGTGCGTTTCGCCCTGCCTCCGTTGCGATAGTTGCCGTTCCGCTTGCCTTCAGGTGCTCCACCGCCCGCACCGTGCATGCGACAGACTGCGCTGCCCCTCACCGCTGGCGATCGACACTGGCAACCCGTCCGCTTCGACCGAGCATGACACCGAGGCGCTAGGTTCATGAGGTTGACGTTATTTTTTTCCGTCACCCTGCCCCCCATGCGAGACGTTGCCGACAATAGCTTGGCCGCCTTCGTTCACCGTGACGTGCTTCACGGTGACGTGCTGCTGGCCGCCCGTGCGGTATTTCTTTAGGGCTTCGACCTGGGCCGCGAATGTCCTGGTGAGCTTGTTGAAAGCACGTTCGGCGCTGTCTTGCTGCGGGATAGTTTCGCAGTGAGCAAGGCGGCGGGCGAACGTCATTGTCGCCATGTGCACCGCAGCCATCTGCGATGCCAGCATAGCTTCGATCTGATCCTGCGGTTCAATGCCTTTCACAATCGAGGCAACGAAGGCCGTGCCCTTATCGTCTGGCGTTTTGCCGTGGCTGCCGACATTCACCAGCTGGCGCAGGAAGCCATTGATGAAATCCTCGTCCGATGATCCGAAGGCTTTCTGGGCTGCCATATGATCGATCGTGACGCTGCTGCCGTCGATCTTTAAGAGGCGCGACGGCTTCGCTTGGTGCGCATTATCGGGCTTGGGAAGGACTTCTGTTTTTCCCGTCATGGATACGGCCGCCAATACTTTACGGATGCGATTAGCGGCGATTCCTCTCGCGTATCTGCCTGCACTTTTCGCGCTCCAAGTGAGAGCATCCTGGGCCGATCGGTTACCCTGTCGTTACCCCATTTTGCAAATCACCCGCGAAAATATAGACGAACTCCTTGGAATGCAAGGCCTTCATGCAGGTTGAGCATCGGTTTGGATAACCGAAGGCTCGATTTCAGCAGAAAGTTCAGCGCTCGAAAGTTGCAGGGAGCGCGCGGCCGATCAGAACAGAAAAAGGTCGAGCGCCTACGGAGCGCGCGGCGGTCGAGCGCCTACGGGTCTCGTCAGGCTTGCTGCCTGTAGCTCTGACGAATGATTTCCGTTTGGACCGCCGACCAGAAGGTGGTGAGCTGCTTGTCTTGCTCTCCCTGCGGTATCCCGATACGGGAGAGATGGCACAGGAGGGCTGCTGTCACTTGGTCCCTGTAGCTTTCGGCATGGCGGTCGGTTGACTTGGCCAGCATCTTGGTCGCCACGTCACGGATCTTGCCCACCCGCAGGATCAGGGGGAAGGCAATGACCTGGCAGGGCTCAGTGTGTGTCATGGTCGCGTCCTCCACCCCGAGATATAAGAGATAGTTCCCATTCTAGCACTGGACGGCATGCAGGAATGGGAACCGAGCGAGCCGTTTTGGTGGCAGAAAAGGGAACCGGTGACCGGCAGGAAAGGGAACTGGGAAGCTGTTTTCGCTTTGAACATTTAGGCGGCCTCGCGGATTGTCTTCTTGGTCGCCTTTGCCGCGGCTTTGTCATCGGCGCGGAAGGCCTCAACCAATCGCTTTGCCTTTTCCTTCGTGATGGTCTTCCATTCGTCTGTCGGGGTGGTCTTGCCCTTGGCCGGCAGATAGGTGAGCCGGTAGGCGTTGGGCGGCCGGATCACGCCGTCGCCCTCTGTGTAAGTGACCTCGATGAATCCGAGATCCACCGCAAGCTGCTGCGTGCGCTTGATAGACTTTCGCGAAATCCCGAAGTCAACGAACTGGGTATAGGACACGAACAGCTCGCCGTTGTTGTACCCACCGTGGCGAAGATGCTCTATCTCCAGACGCTCCAGCATTGCCCGCAACGGCCCTACGCGTGCCTCTGACCATGCGGGGCTCACATACATTTCCAGCCTGTGGCCAACCCAGCTTTTCAGCCACGAACGGGGTTTTCCCATCAGTTCTACCTCGCAAGATTGAGGTGGAATTCGGCCAGTGCCCGGCAGGCCTCAGCAGGGCTTAGCCCGAAGCGGCGGCGAAGCTCCGGCACTGCCGGTCCTGGCCGTTGAGCCCTCGGCGTTTCACGCAGCCATGCGACGGCAGCATCCAGTGCGGCGCCACAGGTGCTATGGTCAGTAGTTTCGGGACGGCTTGTCATGCTGCCCCCTTGGAAGCCTGCCGGGCCTCCCATGCCTCGATGTCGGAGACGCGCCAATACCGATACCGGCTGATATAGACGGGCTGCGGGAAGTCCAGGTCGCGCAGCCAGCGCCAGATGGTCATGTCCGAAACATTGTAGCGTCCCCTGACCTGGCGGGCCTGGAGGAAGCCGCCCGACTGCGTAGTGGATTGTGATTGCGAACCGGTCAGATTCTCGTTGCCTGCCGGCGGCACATTGTGGTTAAGCTGCATTGCGGGATTAATCTCCTGCGTAGGGGAGAGGTCTCGAAAACGAGACAGCTCGATTGAAGAAACAGCCGGGCGGGGTTTCCTAGGCCAGTGCCTGGCTGTTTCCGTTTTCCGCGCTCACGAACGCGTTAGAACAAATATACGATGCTCTGAGTCAGGCCGCTGCCTTTTCCCACAAGGATTTTGTTCTCTTTTAGTTCGAACGCGATATGACTTGAGACGGCTCGTCTATTTCTGTCAACATCGCCTCTCACGAAAATCGTGAACAGTACCCGCAATTCACGCCCTAGCGAGCGGAATCACGTTGTCCGCTGGCTTACGGGTGACCAGTTCCTTGACGTACTTGCCCCACGCATCGAGCGCTGCCCGCTTCTCGTCGGCGTAGTCATGTACCTGGTAGATGCCGGCGATGCCCCGGAACGAGCCGGACTTATGATTGAGCACCTTTTCGGTAACTTCCATCTTCACCCCGATGCGCTGCATGCCGGCGGCAACTGTGCGGCGGATGTCGTGCAGGGTCCAATCGGGAATTTTGGTCTCGCCAGCGTACTCAGCCATGAGCTTATCAATGCGCTGTTTCATCCGGGAAAAGCCGCTTATGGGGTTTTCCCCGTCGGTGGTGAACACGTAGCCTTCCTTGCTCTTGATCCTGGGGACCGCCCGTAGGATTGCCATGGCCTGCTCTGACAGCGGCACAACATGGGGCTCGCCGTTCTTAGACCGCGCAGCCGGTATCACCCATTCGGCGGCGTCCAGATCGACCTCGCTCCACGTCATTTCTGCGACTTCGGTTCGGCGCTGCCCAGTAACCATCAGAAGTTTGAGGAACGGGCCGAAAGGCCCCCTGCCCCCTTCCCCGTCGTAAGCCTCGGCCGCCTTCCACAGCCAGCGCAATTCGTCGTCACTGCTGCCCGGGACTTCCTTGCGCCGGATCAGCACACGATTGCGGCTTTCGTTTTCCTCCGATGGCTGCTGAAGGTCCGTCATCGGCGATGCCGTTAGGATGTCCTTGCCGACCGTCCAGTTGAAGAATTTGCGCAGCTCGGCAAACGTCCTGTTGGCGCCGATCGGCGCGGTTTTCGCCAATGTCTCCAGATGCTCCCGGATGTCGCGGCGGGTGATGTCCTGAATGCGCTTTGCACCCCATAGGCCCGCGGCGCGCTCGGGATTCACCTTCCATTCGTCGTCCTGCTTGCGCATGCCGAGCAGCCGTGCCTTTTCGGGATAATTCCGGCGCTTGGCGGCATACTCCTTCAAGTAGCGCTCAACCACGGCCTTGAAGCTGTCGCGGTCCTCGTCCTTGGTCTCCCGCTTAGCAGACTGCTTTTCGGCGCCGGGATCTTCACCGCGGCGGACGCGCTCCAGCACGTGCGCGGCCTCTCTGCGCATGGTGGTCAATTCGTTACCGGCCGCGTCGGCGTCGTCGCCGAAAAGAGAATTGCCGAGCGTGAGCTTTTTCGGGAGGCCAGAAGCCCGATAGCGTACCGCCCAGGATTTCCGACCTGTGGGCTGGATGACGAAGTAGAGACCAGTCAAAACCCCATCGGCAATTTCTCGCCGCTTGGACGGGTCTGCCTTGAACTTCAGAAGAGATGCAGCCGTGAGTGCCTTTGCCATGATTTGCCCCTGGGTAACGGTGGGGTAACGATTGCGAGTGTTTTGTGGCGTTACCCGATGTTACTAACATATGATAACATTTCCCGCAAAGCAAGGCGCTACAAGGCTTCGAGCCATCATAGATGTTCGGTTTTGTTAGGCTGAGTTAGGCAGGATCAGCGGTTTTGTAAACCGAAGGTCGGCGGTTCGATTCCGTCCGGGGGCACCAGCACGCTTCTTATGAGAACCTCCCGGATTGGTCGATGTCTGCTCATCCCCGATTTCCACAGGCCGGGGCCATAGCACATCAGTCCCAACACATATATCGCTGGCAGAAACCAACGTATTCCTTCGTGGACACATAGGAGATTCCGCTGGAGCAGAAACGCACGATCGCCCCCTTTATTGGTGGTATGTATGGGGGTCTTGCTGCCCTTGCGTTCGCCTTCATTTTCCGCTTTCTGATAGTTCCCGATCCCGATCCGACCTCGCAAGCAACGATAATGCTTTCAGGGCTGGCCTTTTCGATCTGTTTCAGCCTGACCTTCCTGCGCGAGCATCGACGCCAGATCGCTGCCGCCAGAGAATTTCTAAGCCGGCCAAGATCGTATCAGGACTAATCCCCGCGTTCTGCAACGCAAAGCCCCAAACCTCTCCAGATAGCGTCCGGGGCATCTGATAAATTCAGTCGAACCAACCTGATGCAACAGGCCGATGGATCGGCTGGCATCTCCTGCTCGCCGGCCATTCTAATGCCATTCGATTAAAATGCCCCTGTGTATATTAGCAATCGCTCAATTTGGCGCGTCAACAATGTCAGGGCGGTGGGTTAAAACCAAATGGGTGATGTCATGCGAAGCGACTTCGCCGCTGCGCGCGAGCTCTTGGAGTGTGCCCAAAACCGGCTCTGCGGCATGGACGAAACGAGCCAGCGCGTCAGCGAGGCACTCGACTCCCTGATTGAGGAAATAGCCATCGCGGAATTCCGCAAGGCGCCATTGACCGTCGTGCCGTTTCCACGCGCGCGGCCACCCAGGCATGCTCGGTAAAAGCGCCGACCGTGCCAATGTTGATGGGAAGTCAGCGCCTGAACGGCAAGCGCCTTATCGCGTCTATGAAGCGCTCGCGATGCTCCTAGCGAACCTTCTCGGTCAAACCGCAATCGCCGCCACCAGAATCCGATTCTGCCTTCGTATCGCGGTGCGCAATTCGGCAATCTTCGCCTCGTCGCGCTTCACAAATTCGATGAACATCATGTTCATGTTGTTGAACACCAATTCGCCCAAGGCCTGTCCATCGATATCCCGGCGCGCCAGGCCGAGCCCCTGCAGCCGGGCGATCAGGGCGCGGATCTGTTCGGTCAGCGCCCGGTCGAGCGCGGTATAGGCCTGGCCGAACGGGCTGTCGGGCAGCTGCGTCGAGATCGCCATCGCCTGCCGCCACATCTCCTTGCTGAGATAATGCAGCGAATGCTCGATGTAGATGCCTAGCAGGGTATCGAGCGCGTCGCCGACATTTGCCGGCGGGTTGGCGACGACGCCCTGCCCGGCTGTGAGCACCTCGTTGACCTCCATCGAGACGATGGCGCCGAGGATGTCGCCCTTGTTCTGGTAATAGTTGTAGATCGTGCCGACCGAGACCTCGGCCTGCGCGGCGATGGTCTCGATCTTGGCGCCTTCGTAGCCGGCATCGCGGAAAAGCTCCGCGGCTGCCTCGATAATGCGGCGGTGCCGATCCGCCTTTTGCCTTGCCCGCAATCCATTCATATCGGCTGTTTGCCACAAAAACAGAATTGACTCAATTTTAGAATTGGTTCAATTTTTGTCACAAGCCAAAAAGGCAAGGGAGAACACTCGATGTCTATCAATCCGAAGACCCCGAATTCAACGGCCAAGAATCCGCTTTCAGCTCTGAAGAGTCATCTCCACGCCGCGTGTGCTGCGACAGCACTGCTGCTGGCGACGGGCAGCTTCGCTCAGGCTGCGGATCTCAACGCCCTGATCTGGTGCGATCACGCCGATCCGGCGCTGCTGCAGCCTTTCGAGGAGGCCAATGATGTCAACGTCAATGTCAAGGAATTCGAGGGCACCGGCGCCGGTATGGCCATTGTCGAACAGTCGCAACCCGGCGACTGGGACGTGATGGTGATCGACTCGATCGACATACCGCGCGGTGTCGAAAAGGGTCTGTTCGAGCCGCTGCCCGAAGACAAGCTGCCGATGGCCGACCTCTTTCCTCAGGTGAAGATGGACAGATCCACCGTGGTCGACGGCAAGCGCTACGGCATCACCGAAAAATTCGGCTACAACACCATCGGCTACAACAAGACCAAGGTCGATCCGGCCGACATGCAGTCGATGACGGCGCTGACCGGCGACAAATACAAGGGCAAGATCGCCATCTACGACTATTACCTGCCGGTCATCGGCATGGCCGCACTGGCGATCGGCAAGAAGACCGCCGAGCTGACCGAAGCCGACCTTCCCGCCATCAAGGAAGAGCTGCTGAAGATGAAGGCCAACGCCAAGCTGGTCGGCGAGGTGACTGCCAGCCAGACCGCGCTGGCAACCGGCGAGGTCGACATTCTGGTCGGCGGCGGCGAATGGGTGACGGCCGGGCTGGCCAAGGAGAACCCTGCCCTCGATTTCTCAATCCCGAAAGAAGGTGCTGTGCTGTGGTCGCAGTCGCTGGCGATGTTCAAGGATTCCAAAAACAAGGACATGGCGCTGAAATTCATCCAGTACATCATGAGCCCTGAAGGCCAGGCGCGGCTCTCCACCTCGGCCTGCTATTGGGGCATGCCGGCGAATACCAAGGCGGCCCTGACGGATGAGCAGAGGAAGATCCTGCGCTTCGACGAGCAGCCGGATTTCCTCGCCCGCGCCCAGCCCTACCCGGCGCCGAACGCCGATCTCGACAAGAAGATGCAGGACGTCTGGACCGAAATGCTGCAGGCGCAGTGACCGGTCGCCGGTCGTGAGCGCTGCTGGAGACCCCTGGCGTGCCCTGCCCTGGGCGCTGGTCACGCCGGCGCTCGGCTGGACGCTGCTGTTCTTCATGCTGCCTTTTCTAGCCATGGGGTTTTCCAGCCTGACGGCGCATGATGGCGGCGGCTTCACCCTGTCCAACTACAGCCAGTTCTTCAACAATCCGGCCTATTGGCAAGCGATGGTGAACTCGCTGCAGGTCACCGCCATCGTCACCCTGATCTCGGTGCTGCTCGCCTACCCCTTCGCCTGGATCCTGGCCGAACAGGTGCCGGAGCGCTGGCAGCGGCTGGCGCTGATGTTGGCGGTGCTGCCGTTCTGGACCTCCTATGTCGTGCGCTCCTACTCCTGGCTGCTGGTGCTGGCGCAGAACGGCGTGATCAACCGTGCGCTGACCGGCTCCGGCCTGTTCAGCGAGCCGGTGCAGCTCGCCAACACACGGCTGGCCACGATCATCGGCTTCGTCCATTTCTTCGTCATGCTTTTGACGCTGACGATCTTCGCCAATCTGAAGCAGCTCAGTCCCAGCTACCGCAAAGCTGCCGCCGATCTCGGCGCCGGGCCGGTGCGCACGTTCCTGCATGTCGTCCTGCCGCTGACGTTGCCCGGCATCATTGTCGGCGCTTTTCTCACCTTCGTGCTGTGCATCGGCGACTACATCACGCCGCAGATCCTAGGCGGCAACAACGAGCTTTTGATGCCGCAGCTGGTCATGATGCAGATCGGCCGGCGCGGCGATTTTCCGCTCGCCTCGGCGCTGTCGATCATCCTGATGGCGGTTGTCACCGTCGCCTATCTCGCCTGCGCCCGCTGGCTGAAGATCGAGCGGGCCTGACCATGCGCGCTCTTGTCCGTATCACCTCGTGGATCTATGCCATAACCATTTATGGCTTCATCTTGCTGCCGGTGATCGTGCTGGTGCTGTTTTCGCTGCAGGCGACGTCGTTTCCGATCCCGCCCTTCACCGGGCCGTCGCTGCGCTGGTACGACGCAGTGCTCGCCGACACCCGGCTGACTTCGGCGCTGGTCAATTCGCTTCTAGTCGCAGCTATCTCCTCAGCTGTCGCCGTCACGCTGGGTTTCCTCTCCGCCTGGGGTTTTGCACGCTTCGCCCTGCCCGGCTCAGGCCTGCTGCGCGCGCTGATCACGCTGCCGCTGACGGTGAGCTATCTCATCATCGGCATGGGACTGCTGGTGCTGTTCAACTGGGCCGGCGTGCCAAAATCGCTGCTTGCCGCCGGCATCGGCCATGTCGTGATCAACCTGCCGCTGTGCTTTGCCATCATCTACAGCCAGATGGGCGACCACCAGATCAACATCGAGCGCGCCGCGCGCGACCTCGGCGCGCCCGAATGGAAGGTGCTGCTGCTGATCACAGTACCGGTGATGGCGCCGGCGATCTTCGCCGGCTTCTTCCTGTCGATGACCTTCTCCTGGGACGAATTCGTAATTTCCTTCCTGTTGACGCGCTTCGACACGACGCTGCCGGTCGAGATCTGGAACCTGCTGCGCTCCGGCCTCAATCCCAAGACCAACGCCGTCGGCTCGCTGGTCTTCGCCGTCTCCATCGTGCTGGTGGTGTTTTTTGAGCTGATGCTGTTGCACAGGAAGCCGGCATGACGGCGCCACTGGTCGATATAAGCTCCGTCTCGCACCGCTTCGGTCAACACACCGTGCTGAAGAACGTGTCGCTGCAAATCGAGCCGGGCAGCTACACGATCCTGCTCGGGCCGTCGGGCTCCGGCAAGACGACGCTGCTGTCCATTCTCGGCGGCTTCGTCACGCCGAGCGAAGGCAAGGTGCTGATCCGCGGCGAGGACTGCACCGCCGTGCCACCGGCGAAGCGGCCGACGACGACGGTGTTCCAGGACTATGCGCTGTTTCCGCATATGAGCGTCGGCGGCAATGTCGGTTTCGGCCTGCGCATGCAAGGCGTCGATGCCGCGACACGGGCCGCGCGGGCGCGCGAGGCGCTGGCGCTGGTCGGGCTGGCCACCGCTTTCGACAAAAAGCCGCACCAGCTTTCCGGCGGCCAGCGGCAGCGCGTCGCATTGGCCCGCGCCCTGGTGGTCGAGCCGGCCGTGCTGCTGCTCGATGAGCCGCTCGGCGCGCTCGACCTCAAATTGCGCCGGCAGATGCAGGACGAGCTAAAAGCGATCCAGAAGCGGGTCGGCACCGCCTTCATCCATGTCACCCACGACCAGGAAGAGGCAATGGCACTGGCCGACCATTGCGTGGTGATGAATGATGGGCGCATCGAGGACGAAGGGCCGCCAGAGCGCGTCTATGCGCGGCCGGCGACACGCTTTTCCGCGACGTTCATGGGCGAAAGCACGCTAATATCCGGAGCGGTGACGGCGGCTAAGGATGGAACAATCACTGTCGCTACGCAGGTCGGACCGCTTTCGCTGACCGGCACATTGCCGACCGGGACGGCTGTCGCCCTCGCCGTCCGTCCGGAACACCTTGTCCTCGGCGCGCCCGGCGGCGCCGTAGGGCTCGGCACAGCCAAGGTGAGCGACGTCGTGTTTCAAGGCAGCTTCAAGCGCGTGCTCGCCGTTTCTGCGCAGGACCCGGCGCTGCACTTCATCGCCAAGGTTCCCGCCGCTGGGGCCGTCCAGCCGGGCGACATCGTTGCGGTTTCGTGCGACGCTGGCGACATCATCCTTCTGGCGAGTTGAGCCCTGGGCGCGCTTTCGGTCATCGACGCTCCGAATTGGTATGAAACCATCCGCATGGGCGATGGCGTGACGCTGATCCACGAGCCGTGGATCAAGCCGTTCTTCCGCTGCAACATCTGGCATGTCCGCGGTCGCGACCGCGATCTTCTGTTCGACACCGGCCTTGGCCATTTCAGCCTGCGGCGCCACGTGCCGCTGGTGACGGAGCGAAGGATCATTTGCGTTGCCAGCCACACGCATTTCGACCATATCGGCTGCCATCACGAATTTCCGGACCGCTGCGTGCATCAGGCCGAGGCAGAAATCCTCGCCGATCCGCGCAATGAATGGACGGTTGCCGACCGCTACGCTACCGACGCAATGTTCGATGGAATGCCGCTAGGCTGGGACGCGGCGCGCTACCGGATCCTGCCGGGGCCGGCCGATCGCCTGCTCGGGCAAGGCGATGTCGTCGATCTCGGCGACCGTGCCTTCGAGGTAATCCACACCCCGGGTCATTCGCCCGGCGGCATCGCGATCTACGAGAGGAAGACCGGCATCCTGCTTTCCGGCGACATCGTCTATGACGGCCCGCTGATCGATGATATCTATCATTCCGCCGTCGACGACTATGTCGAAACGCTGCTACGGATGCGCGAGCTCGATGTCGCGGTCGTCCATGGCGGTCACTTCCCGAGCTTCGGCAAGGTGCGCTACCACCAGCTTATCGACGAGTATCTCGCACAAAAGCGGCAGGCCGGCTGTCATCTGCCGCAGGCGCGATAAGCACCGCTGTATCGCATCGCGAGAAGTGCTTGGCGAATTCACAACGCCCTTTGCGGGCACGGCGTGCCGGCGGCGTCGCCGCAGCGTGAAGCCGTGGGTTGGGGTCTCAAACTCGTCTCTTCCGACTGGCGCACCAGTTGGGCAAAGGCAAGAGCAAAACTTCCCAGCATCAGGACGATGATAATCAGGCGTGTTACCGGCAATAGATCGGTCCGACTGGCTGGCCCCCACGCCGCCCATCCACTGCCGGCTAACATGATCGATCCGGCTTTACGAGAGTTTAATCCTCATCTTAACCATCACATTCGCTTGTCACTCGACACAGTGCGCGAGCGTCTGACCGGCGCTCTTCCCGGCGCAGTCTCGAGGGGCAGCCCATGCCTCCTTTGCAGATTTGCCGGCCCATGCTAACCCGGCGCTGGCGCGGCCCCAGCCACCGGTCGCCATCAACCGTCGCCGTTGGGGAGCCATGAGCAAAGCCGCCAGCCGTTTCGCCTTCGTCTCGTCCGACACCGCCGACGCCAAGGCGGCGCTGGAGAGCCTGTCGGCGCGCTATGGCCAGGCGTCCATCGAGGATGCAGAGATCGTCGTCGCCCTCGGCGGCGACGGATTCCTGTTGCAGACCTTGCGCGACACGATGAGCACGGGAAAAAAAGTCTACGGCATGAACCGTGGCACCATTGGCTTCCTGATGAACGAGTATCGCGCCAGCGGTTTGACGGGACGCATCGCGGCGGCCGTTGCCGAAACGATCCGTCCGCTGGAGATGCAGGCGGTGACGGCAGAGGGCGAAACGATTTCAGCGCTGGCGATCAATGAGGTTGCGCTGTGGCGCCAGTCCTACCAGACGGCCAAGATCCGGATCACAGTCGACGGGCAAGTGCGGCTCGAGGACTTGAACTGCGATGGCGTGATGATCGCGACGCCGGCCGGCTCGACCGCCTACAATCTGTCCGCGCACGGGCCGATCCTGCCGCTCGACGCGCCGCTGCTGGCGCTGACCCCGGTCAGTCCGTTTCGCCCGCGCCGCTGGCGCGGCGCGCTGCTTTCCAACAAGGCGACCGTTCGTTTCGACATTCTGGAGGCGGAAAAGCGGCCGGTGAACGCCGCCGCCGACCACACCGAAGTGAAGGCCGTTACCTCGGTGACGGTGCGAGAATCGCCAACGGTGACGGCGACGCTGCTGTTCGATCCGAGCCACTCGTGGAACGAGCGTATTCTTGCCGAACAGTTCCGTTACTGAGCCGGTACAGCGACGGGCAGCTCGATTAAGCATCGCGATTAAGGTTACGACTTCACAATCACACCATTCCCCGCCCGTTTCTGTTGACAAATCGTGGGCTTGCGCCTACCTGCAATACCAATCTTGCAGGCGCGCGGCGCTTGCCGCGACTGCTTATGTTGCGCCCCCGAACCAGCCAAAGACAGCCAAACTTGTCCTCAGACACCCAGATCGCTCAAGAAGCGTTGACCTTCACAGACCTCGGCCTGTCGCCGAAGGTCCTTTCCGCAGTCACCGATGCCGGTTACAGCGAACCGACGCCTATCCAGGCCGGCGCCATACCGCACGCCTTGCTCGGCAAGGATATTTTGGGCATCGCCCAGACCGGCACGGGCAAGACGGCCTCGTTCGTGCTGCCGATGCTGACCCGGCTTGAAAAGGGCCGGGCCCGGGCCCGCATGCCGCGCACGCTGATCCTCGAGCCGACGCGCGAGCTTGCCGCGCAGGTCGAAGAGAATTTCATCAGATACGGCAAGAACCACAAGCTCAACATCGCGCTGCTGATCGGCGGCGTGTCGTTCGACGAGCAGGACAAGAAGCTGGAGCGCGGCGCCGACGTGCTGATCGCGACGCCCGGCCGCCTGCTCGACCACCGCGAGCGCGGAAAGCTTCTGCTCAACGGCGTCGAGATCCTGGTCATCGATGAGGCCGATCGCATGCTCGATATGGGCTTCATTCCCGACATCGAGCGCATCTGCGAGATGATCCCGTTCACGAGGCAGACGCTGTTCTTCTCGGCGACGATGCCGCCTGAGATCACCAAGCTCACCGAGAAATTCCTGCACGCGCCGGTGCGCGTCGAGGTTTCGAAGGCCGCGTCCGCCGCCACAAACATCATCCAGCGGCTGGTGAAATCCGGCTCGAAACCCTGGGACAAGCGCGAGACGCTGCGCAATCTGATAAAGGCCGAGGATGCGGAGCTGAAGAACGCCATCATCTTCTGCAACCGCAAGATCGAGGTCTCGGAGCTTTTCCGCTCGCTGCTGAAATATGATTTCGACGCCGGCGCGCTACATGGCGACATGGACCAGCGCGCGCGCATGCAGATGCTGGCCAATTTCCGTGACGGCAAACTGCGCTACCTCGTTGCGTCGGACGTTGCGGCGCGCGGCCTCGACATCCCCGATGTCAGCCACGTCTTCAATTACGACGTGCCGATCCATGCCGAGGACTATGTCCACCGCATCGGCCGCACCGGCCGCGCCGGACGCTCGGGCAAATCCTTCACCATCGCCACCAAGTCAGACACCAAATACATCGACGCGATCGAACGGCTGATCGGCAACAAGATCGAGTGGCATGACGGCGATCTGTCGACCGTCGTCGCCAGCGAGGGCGGAGAGGACGATGCTCCCCGCCGTGGCCGCGGCGCCCCGCGCCGCGCCGGCCGCAAGGACGATGACCGCAAGGACAGGGGCGAACGCAAGCCACGCGAACGCCACGCCAAACAAAGCGAAGCTGCAGCACCGGATGTGGCGCGCGAGGAACAGCCAGTGGCGGCCGAGACCGCGGTCGCCGATGCCGGTGAGCGGCGCGCGCGCAAGGAAGCGATCCGCTCGGAAAATAGCGAGCGCCAAGCTTCGCCCGAACGCAAGGCTGCGCCCGATCGCAATCGCAACGAACAGCGTGCGCCGGAACGTGGCGACACCAGGCCGCAGCGCGACGGCAATCTCCCTGCCCGCCATCGCCAGGAAGACAATGACGCGACCGTCGGATTCGGCGACGACATGCCCGCCTTCATGCGCATCGTCGCCAAGGTCTGATCGCAGCAGAAATTCTCAAATACCAACAAGAACGGTCCCTTGCGGGGCCGTTTTCATGTTCGATATTTGCTTTGCTCAGGTGAGGCGCGAAACTCTGTTTTGACGTGCCGATTTTAGGCGCGGTCGGCCGCCGCCGCGTTAAAAGCAATCAGAGGCGTTCGCCGAATCCGATGCCCCTCGAGGCGGTCGACCGCGCTCTGTCGTCTCGTCTGATCCGGCAGCTACAGGTTTTTGAGCTCCAGGCGGGGTGCCAACATATCCAGAAACGCGCGAACTTTGGCCGAAGATGACCTGCCTTCCGGCCACACGGCGTGTATCGGCACCGGCACCGGCTCGAATTCGGTTAAGGCCAGATCTAAGCGACCATCGTCTACCAAATGCCTTATCTGCCAAAGGGGCGAGTAGCCCAAACCCAATCCGTGAACTGCGGCTGCATAGATCGATACCATCAAATTGGAGCGAAAACTGCCAGCCACTTTCACCGGCCGAGGTTTCCCTTCAATTTGAAACATCCATTCACCTGGACGCTGGTCGGTGGTTCGAACGATGCAACTGTGCTTGCTCAGTTCAAAGGGATGGGTCGGTTGGCCGTGGCGTTCAAAGTAGGAAGGGGCGCCGAACACGACGCGCCGCAACGCGCCCAAGCGTCTGGCTCGCAAGCTGGAATCCGGCAAATTGCCGATCCGCACTGCCAAATCGAGACCCTCGGCACCAAGGTCGACAAATTCATCAGAAAGCTGGAGGTCAACCTCGACCCGCGGATACATGCGCATGTAGTCGGCGATGACAGGCATAAGGAAATCCGGGCCGAATAGAACTGGCGCGCTCACGCGCAGGATGCCTGATGGTTCCGATCTCTGGTTGGCGGCTTGGAGTCTTGCTTCGTTTATTTCGTCGATGGCAGGTTTGATGCGGCGGAAAAACGCCGCTCCGGCTTCGCTTGGTGTCGAGCGGCGCGTCGTTCTCTGTACAAGCTCGACCCCGACGGATTCTTCCAGCGTCGCCAAAGACCGGCTGATCGATTGAAGTGAGCGGTTCAGCCGGCGTGCGGCGGCCGTCAGACTTCCATGCTCGACGATTGCCATGAAAGCTTCAAAATCATCTATCCGGCTCATGGCTTCTCCATTTTCTCTCGAAAATCGAGAGAAACTATCGCAAATCCAAACAATTGTAACGGTGTTCGCGGCCTTATATTCCCTAGACGAAATCCCGAAAGGGCAACTTTGTCGAAGGAAATTGTCATGCGAGCACCCGCTCCAACCGTCCTGGTCGTGGGCGCAACAGGCCGATTTGCCGGACTTGTCGTGCCTGAACTTATCCGCCGCAATGCCAGTGTTCGAGCACTCATTCGCGACCCCGAGAACGCCGAAAAGGCCCGGAGACTCGGGGCATCCGAGGTCGTGACCGGCAATTTGCGCAACCCTCAGAGTCTCGAAAATGCCGTCGAGGGCGTCGACGGCGTCTTTCACATCGGACCGGCCTTTGCCCCCGATGAAGCATGCATGGGCGTTGCCATGGTTGAGGCTGCAGCACGGGCAGGCGTTCGAAAAATTCGCCTTCTCGTCGGTGATCCAGCCGACCAATACGAGGCTCAAAAATCACGCGAGCAAGGTGCCGGTCGAGGATGCTCTCTACTCGACGAATATGGAATACACCATTCTGCATCCTGCCAATTTCATGCAGAATATAGCAGCCGCCTGGCCGTCCGTCGTCAGGGATGGCGTTTTCTCGGAACCGTTTCCAAAGACAGCAAAGCTGGCGCGTGTCGATTACCGCGATGTCGCTGAAGTGGCAGCGATCGCTTTGACCGAAGCGCGGTTGTCTTATGCGACCCTTGAGCTGTGCGCGGACGGTATGCATAGCCGGGAAGAGATTGCTTCAATGATGAGCGAGGAGCTGGGTCGCCCTCTCTCTGCTGGCGAGCCGACTTTTGGCGAGTGGGCAGAGAATGCCCGCCTTCCCTACGACGACCGCCAATTGCAGCTGCTGGCTAAAGTCCATGACCATTACGCCAAATATGGCCTCGGCGGAAACAGTCTGACGTTGCGCGCCGCGTTGGGCCGCGAGCCGCGTTCGCTACGAAGCTTTATTCGGGAACTGGCCCTGCAAACGGCACAGATCGCCTGACCGCGCTCATAAACATTTTCTGATTGGAGATATCCATGAAAGCATCACCGCAAAAGACATTGAAGCTGAGAAAACTGCCGCCTTCCTACAGTGCAGTGATAATGCCGTTCGTTCTCTCAATCCTCATGACCTGCATCATCTCGGCGGTTTCGACCGCAATCGGCACGGGTTGGACGAACGGTTTCGTAGCAACCTGGTCATACGCATGGGGCGTATCATGGCTTGTTGCGTTTCCGAGCCTGCTGATTGTCCTTCCGATCGTGCGCCGGATCGTTGCGGCAATTGTCGATCAGCCGGTCCGACCCTAATCCAGAACCCAAACAGAAACGGCCCCTTGCGGGGCCGTCTTCATGTTCGATGCCGGCTTGCTCAGGTGAGCGGTGAAAGCTGGATCTCGACGCGGCGGTTCTGAGCACGGCCGGCGGCCGTCGCGTTGGAAGCGATCGGACGCGTCTTGCCGAAGCCAGTGACGGCGAAGCGGCGGGAATCGACGCCCTGCCCGGACAGATAGTTGGCAACGGCCAGCGCGCGGCGCTGCGACAGGTCGAAATTGTGTGCGTCGCCACCGGTCGAGTCGGTGTGGCCGAACACGTCGACGGTGGTCTGCCGGAACTTGTTCAGCACAAGTGCGACCGAATTCAGCACTTGATAAAAGCCGGGCTTCACCGCGTCCTGGTCGACGTTGAAGGTGATGTCGGACGGCATGTTGAGGATGATCTGGTCGCCGGTGCGGGTGACGCTGACGCCGGAGCCCTGAAGCTGCCGGCGTAGTTCGGCCTCGTTCTGGTCCATCGTGGCGCCGATGGCGCCGCCGGCGAGCGCGCCGACGCCAGCGCCGATCAGCGCATTACGGCGATCGTTGCCGCCGGCAAGCAGGCCGAGCCCCGCACCAGCCAGCGCGCCGATGCCGGCACCGGCAGCAGTGTTGGAAACTTTCTGCTCTCCGGTGTACGGATCGGTTGTGGTGCAGGCACTCACGAGCACAGCCGTCGCCACGGCGACGAGCACAGTCTTTTTCATCGGGTAATCCCTCTCCAGTCCGCGGTCCCACCGGTGGCGCGCCGCATCAGCCCTTCCGCTGCATCGGCCCGAAAATCATCGATTCGGAAAGTACGATGCATAGATTCAAAGTCTTAGAGCGTATTTTGTGCGTCCAAGTGGACGCACGTCGCTCTAATGTCTTGTAGCATGAAATGCGGCGAAAAATGGAACGGGAAAAGCGGCGGGCTATGGCTTTTCCCGGTCAATTCCACGGCCTCGGTATTGCGCAATTCTGATCGGCTACCAGAGATTATCGGCTACCAGAGATTCTTCCCGTCGATGATTACGACCTCGACCTGATCGAGGTCGAAATCGTCGAACAGGCGCGAATTAACGCTGATTTTCGGATTGTCGAAATCCGGCTTGCCGGTCGACCAGTCCGGCGTTTCGGTGAAGGTGCCGCAGCCGCAGGTGGCGCAGAAACCGTGTTTGATCGTTTTCGACCCCCACCGGTAGAACGAGACATTCTTAAGCGGGCTGGTGAGCTTGAATTGCGACGGCGTGTAGTAGGCCCATAACGAGCCGCGCTTCGAGCAGAAGGAGCAGGTGCATTGCGTTACGGTTTGCGGCGCTTCCGAAACTTCGAACGTCGTCGCCCTGCAGTGGCAGCTTGCCTTTATGGTCATGAACGCCTCCCTCACGATTGCCTCCCGCCCGCACGGCAAGACAAACATAGAGAGACGTTTCCGACAACTGCCTGTCAGCAGACTTACTTGCCAGCGTCGGAGGCGTGGAACGCTTCAATGCCTGTCGTTACCCCAAAACCGCTGTGCATCCCGGGTCAGCCATGGTTCAGGCCCTTGGGGCAAGCTTTTGGGCGACACGCATTAAAACGATGACGGTGGCACGAACAGGCAGATGGTCTTTCCGTCATTGGCGCCGGCGACCGAGCACCAGTGATATTCGCCATCTGGCGAATTCTTGATCCGTGCATCGCTGTAGGCCACGACCTCGCCTGTCCCTTTGATGACATAGCCCTCCGGACGCTCGCTGATCGACGTCTGCGAGACCGCGCGGCAATCATAGCCAGAACAACAGGAGAATGGGTAACTCCAGCCTTGCGGCCTCGCTGCAGTCGGCGTGGCGTCGTGCGCCAAAGCCGGCGCTGCAAATGCAATGATGGCGGCCGTCAGAGCCACCACCGCAATGTTTGAATTCAGGGGGCGGCGCGCCGTCTGGACGGCTGAGGCCGATCGGGTCTTGAGAGCAGGCATGGGCGCAATTCCTATCAACGAGTTATCAAGCGTTTCGCTTGCCCGTTCCCAGAACGTGTCTTCCCAGTGGCCGGATCGTAAGGTCGCAGATACGCCGCGTCCGGCCATAAATGCTTTTTTCCCCCCAGCCTTCGGATGCTGGGCTGATTCCTTTGTTGGCGCAAGAAATTGCTGTGCAGACCGAGCGCCGACATCTGCAGCCGGAACCAGCCTGCCGGGGTTGGCGACAGTGACTTCACCAACCCCGGCAGATGGGATCGCAGGTAACGAGATTCAGCTCGCAGTGGTTCCGGGCTAGGCGCCGGCAGGCCAGCAACATCTAGCCCGAAGGTAGAAGTCGTTGTGGAAAATTGGATGAAAAAACAAAGCCGTAAAGCGACCGCTCAATTAGAGTGAGAGCCTGTTACTCTAGCGTGATGTTCCTGCTGCTTTGGCGGTAGGAGCTTCAGTCGATATCGGCCACCACTTCGCCGGCGCCGCCCTCGATGCGCTGCGACAGCGACGCCTCCATGAAATCGTCGAGGTCGCCGTCCAGCACGCTCGACGGGCTTGTGCTCTCGACGCCAGTGCGCAGATCCTTCACCAGCTGATAGGGCTGCAGAACGTAGGAGCGGATCTGGTGGCCCCAGCCTATATCGCTTTTCGACGCTTCGGTGGCGTTCGCCACCGCCTCGCGCTTCTTCAGCTCTTCCTCGTAGAGCCGCGAGCGCAGCATCTCCCAGGCCTTCGCTTTGTTCTTGTGCTGAGAGCGCTCGGCCTGGCAGGCGACCGCGATGCCGGTGGCGAGATGGGTGATGCGGACCGCCGAATCGGTGGTGTTGACGTGCTGACCGCCCGATCCGGACGAACGATAGGTGTCGATGCGAACATCCGATTCGGAAACGTCGATCTCGATCGTATCGTCGATCACGGGGTAGACCCAGACGCTGGCAAAGGACGTGTGGCGGCGCGCATTGCTGTCGTAGGGCGAAATACGCACGAGACGATGAACGCCGGATTCCGTCTTCAGCCAGCCATAGGCGTTGTGGCCCTTGATCAGGAGGGTGGCGGATTTGATGCCGGCCTCTTCGCCGTCATGCACTTCCAGCACCTCGACCTTGAAGCGGCGCCGCTCGGCCCAACGCGTGTACATGCGCAGGAGCATCGAGGCCCAGTCCTGGCTTTCGGTGCCGCCTGCGCCCGCATGAATTTCGAGGTAGGTGTCGTTGGCGTCCGCCTCGCCCGACAGCAGCGTCTCGATCTGGCGGGCCTTGGCTTCGCCGCGCATCGAGCGGATCGCCGCTTCCGCCTCGGCGACGACGCTCTCGTCGCCTTCTTCCTCGCCAAGCTCGATCAGGCCGATATTGTCTTCCAGCGCCTGGGTGAGGCCTTTGACCGCGGCGATGCCCTCCTCGAGGCCCTGGCGCTCACGCATCAGCTTCTGCGCCTCCAGCGGTTCGTTCCAGAGGCTCGAATCCTCGGCACGCACATTCAGGTATTCAAGCCGCTTTATGGCTTGATCCCAGTCAAAGATGCCTCCTCAGCAGGGTTATCGCCTGCCTGATTTCGTCGACAATGTTCTGCGTTTCCGCGCGCATGGCTGGTCGTCCTGTCCTGTGCTGAAATGGTGCCCTGTTGCTTAAACAGAGCTGGGTTGGCGCGATACATAGGGACGGCACCGCAACCTGTAAAGCGAAATGGGCCGGCTCGAAAGCCGGCCCAGAACACCATGTCCTATGTCAATATAGCCCGCCGCCGCCGGACTGGATGGCTTGGTTGGCCTGTGGCGACAGCGCGCCGCCGGAGGCGTTGGAGCCGTCCGCACCCATGCCGATCACCCAATAGCTGTCGGCGGGGCCGGTGCCCGGCTTGAAAGCTTCGATAAAGGCGCCAGCGTCGCCTGGGTTGGCAGCCATGCCGGTCTTGCGATTGATGGCGATCAGCTTCATGCCTTCGGGAACCTGGAAATCGACATTGGGCGTGCCGTCCAGCGCCACGCGCATGAAGTCCTTGAAGATTGGCGCGGCGAGGCCGCCGCCGGTCGCACCCTTGCCAAGACCTTTCGGCTGATCGTAGCCCATGTAAAGGCCGACAACGAGATTGGGTGTGTAGCCGATGAACCAGGTATCCTTCTCGTCGTTTGTCGTTCCGGTCTTGCCGGCGATGTGGCGGCCGAGTTCGGCGACGGTGGCGCCGGTACCGCGCTCGACGACGCCCTCCATCATCGAGGTGATCTGATAGGCGGTCATCGGATCGAGCACCTGCTCGGAATTGTCGACCAGTTCCGGCTCAGGCTGGTTCTGCCATTCGGCGGCGTTGCAATTTTCGCAGCCGCGTTCGTCCTGCCTGTACACCGTCTTGCCGTAGCGATCCTGGATGCGGTCGATCAGCGTCGGCTTGATCGACTTGCCACCGTTGGCCATGATCGAATAAGCCGACACCATGCGCATCACGGTCGTCTCGCCCGAACCGAGCGCCATCGGCAGATACGGCGCCAGACGGTCATAGACGCCGAAGCGCTCGGCATATTCGGCGACCAGCTTCATGCCCATATCGTTGGCAAGGCGCACAGTCATCAGATTGCGCGACCTCTCGATGCCGGACCGCAAGGTCGCCGGGCCAGCTGTCCTTCCATCGTAGTTCTTCGGCGTCCAGGTCGTGTTGCCGCTCTTGATGGTGATCGGGCCGTCCATGATCACCGAAGCCGGCGTATAGCCATTGTCCAGGGCGGCCGAATAGACGATCGGCTTGAACGACGAACCCGGCTGCCGCATCGCCTGCGTGGCACGGTTGAATTCGGATTGCGAGTAGGAGAACCCGCCGACCATGGCCAGAACACGGCCGGTATGCGGATCCATGGCGATCATGCCACCTTCCACTTCGGGGGCCTGGCGCAGGATATAGGCCCCGTCCGCACCCTCTTTCTTCTGCACGAAGATAACGTCGCCCGGCTTCAGCACGTCCGCCGGCGATTTGGCCTTGACGGTCTTGCCGTCGACCACATGACGCATGGCGAAGCTCATGTCGTCGCGGCTGACGGTGCCTTCGATGCGATCCTTGACGAGTTCGCCCGAGATCTGCCGGGTCGGCCGAAGGCCGATGGACAGGCCGCTCTCCGAGCTGTCGAGCACGACGGCGAGCGACCATTCGGGCACGTCGTCCAGTCCCTTGACTTCGCTCAAAGGCACGCCCCAGTCGCCGGATACGCTGATGGTCTTCACCGGCCCGCGATAGCCGCGCAGCGTATCGAACTTCATCAGGCCGTTCTGCATGGCTTTGCGGGCGATGAGCTGCATCTTGGGATCGAGCGTCGTACGGACCGACAGGCCGCCCTCGTAGAGCGCATTCTCGCCGTAGCGCGCGCTGATCTGGCGACGCACTTCCTCGGTGAAGTATTCGCCGGCGAACAGATAGGTGCCGGAGCGGCGTGGCTTGACGCCGAGCGGCTCGGCCTTGGCCTTGGCGCCTTCCTCTCGGGTGACGTAGCCGTTGTCGACCATCTGGTCGATGACCCAATTGCGGCGCTCGATGGCGCGGTCGGCATATTTGAAGGGGTGATAGTTGGAGGGACCCTTCGGCAAAGCCGCCAGATAGGCCGCCTCCGCCACGGTGAGTTCATTCACCGCCTTGTCGAAATAAGTAAGCGCTGCGCCGGCGACGCCATAAGCGCCGAGCCCGAAGAAAATCTCGTTAAGGTAGAGCTCGAGAATGCGATCCTTCGAATAGGCCTGCTCGATGCGGAAGGCGAGGATCATCTCCTTGATCTTGCGCTCGTAGGTCTGGTCCGAGGACAACAGGAAGTTTTTCGCCACCTGCTGGGTGATCGTCGAGGCGCCGACCTGGCGCTTGCCCGAGCCGAAATTCTGCAGATTGACCATGACTGCGCGGCCAAGGCCGGTCATGTCGATGCCGGGGTGATTGTAGAAATTCTTGTCCTCGGCAGACAGGAACGCCGCCTTGACACGATCCGGCACTGCCTGGATCGGCAAATACAGGCGCCGCTCGCGCGCATATTCGGCCATCAGCGCACCGTCGGACGCATGGATGCGGGTCGTCACCGGCGGTTCATACTTGGCCAGCACCTCGTAGTCGGGCAGATCCTTCGACAAATGGCTGATATAGATCGCCACGCCCGCCGCGACCAAAAGGGCCAGCGCCGTGCCGATGCCGAAGAAATAGCCAATGAGACGAATCATGCCCGCTCCAGTCCTTGGTTCGGGAATTTCCTAAACGAAGCCGCCTTTCGCGCAGCTTTCGAGACGATCCCGACCGGTAATCGAAAACCCATGTCGCCACCATGTGGGCAAAATGCGGCAGCCTGGAATTTCGGCTTCGAATGGCGAAAATATAAGTGCAAAGTGTTGTCGTCGTGCAACGCTGCCTCTGGTTGTGGCGAGGGCCGGCTTCTCAGCCTCCGGTTCCGGCTCCGGCCTTGGCTGAAGCGAACAGGGCGATGGCATTGGTTATGCTCTGGGCCGCCTTGCCGCGCCAATCGGCGCTGAGCAGTTGCGCCTCGTCCTTGGCGTTCGACAGATAGCCGAGTTCGACCAGCACGGAGGGGACATCCGGCGCCTTCAACACTTTGAAGCTGGCCGAACGCTGCGGATTGTTGATGAGGCCGACGCTGGTGGAAAGCTGGCCGACCAAAGTCTGGGCGAAACTCATCGAGAAACTGTGCGTTTCGCGGCGAATCAGGTCGATCAGGATGTCGGTCACTTCCTTGTTGTCGTCCTTGATTTCCATGCCGGCGAATTGGTCGGAAAGGTTTTCACGGTCGGCGAGCGCCTGCGCTTCGGGATCGGAAGCCTTGTCGGAGACCGTGTAGACGGTTGCGCCGCGAAGGCCCTTGACCCTGATCGTGTCGGCGTGGATCGAAATGAGCAGATCGGCCTCGTGCTGGCGGGCTATGCGCACGCGGTCGTCCAGCCGCAGGAATTGATCTGTCTCGCGTGTCATGAACACGTCGTATTTGCCGACTGCGGCAAGTCTTTCCCGCAATTCGGTGGCGAAGGCGAGCGTGACGTTCTTCTCGACCGTGCCGTTCAGGCCCTCGGCGCCGCCGTCGATGCCGCCATGGCCTGGATCGATGACGACGGTGAAGCGATGGCCTGGATTGGAGACCGGGCCGGTGCCGACCCTGCCACCCTTGTCGGAGGAGACCGTCGAGCCGGTGGTCAGCGCCTGATTGGCAAGAGCGGCGTCGAACTCCCGCACGGACGCCGCCGACATATCGATAGCGATGCGGTAGCCGCTGCTGTCATCGTTCTTGAGCACGTCGAGCCTGTCGACGGCGAACGGACCCTTGCCGGTGAGAATCAGCCGCGACACCCCCTCGCCGAGATCGCCGTAGCGCACGCTCCTGACCAGGCCGCGCGCCTTCACATCCTTGGCATTGATGGCGAATTTCGTGCTTGGCAGGTCGATGACCAGACGGTGGGGGCCGCGCAGCAGAAACCATTTGACGTCGGGTTCGCGATCGAAATTCATGACGATGCGCATCTTGGTGGCGTCACCCGCCATTTTGTAGCTCGTCACCGCGAGGGGTGCGTCGGCAGCAAAGGAAACCGGCGAAAAGGCCAGGCAAGCGACAACCACCAACAGCAGACAAGCGGCGCGGAAGTAGGCGGCGTAGAAGAAAGGGCCTCCGGCGCGACTACTCTTGTGCGTGCAGACTGCCAGTCCCATCTCTTTCCAGTCGCTCCGGTTTGGCGCCAGGCGCCCAATCTTGTTTGTCGGAGTGTCGGCGTCTTGTCGAAATGCCGGTTAGGCCGCGAACTCAATTAACGATTGGTATCCAGAGAAGGTTAACCAAGCCTTTTCATCCAAAGGCTTAAGCTGTGCTTCCGTTGCGGAACTGCCTTTTTGCCGGCATCGGAAATCGGGGTTGCCTTCCAACCCGCCAAATCATAAAAGCGATGCTGGATCACTGCAATCCTGGAACCGTCCTTCTCCGCAGCTTCCTGCTACAGCTCAGATGAACGACGGCTCCTTTCGCTTCAGGCGAAAAGGTATCAGGTGATCGCGACGAATTTCGCAGGTGCGAGCCCGTGGCGGGGGAAGCGCCTGCGTGAGGAAAACGGCCGGGATTGTCCCGCGCCGGCTCTGTATGAGCAAACAAGCTGGTCCGGTTTTCCCGGGCTTTGGTTCAAAAAGGTTCTGCTGGTTACGATGGCTTCAAGCGCAATCATGGAAAGGTCCGCAGCAAACCGCGCCATTATGGCTGCGGGCGGCACCGCCATGGCGCTCAGGCAGCGGCCGGCGGACATTCAATTGCCCGGCACCCATGTTCATCCACACTCACAGCGGCGGGCGTTGCCCCGCAAGCTGCGGCTGACGGCTGCCGGGGGGAAACGAAATAATGCCCAACAAGATGCTGATAGACGCCTCCCACCCGGAGGAAACACGTGTTGTCGTCGTTCGCGGTAACCGTATTGAAGAATTCGACTTTGAATCCCAGGACAAGAAGCAGCTCAAAGGAAATATCTACCTCGCCCGCGTAACGCGCGTCGAACCCTCGCTTCAGGCAGCCTTTGTCGAATATGGCGGCAACCGTCACGGTTTCCTCGCCTTCAGTGAAATTCATCCCGACTACTACCAGATTCCGGTCGCCGACCGTCAGGCGCTGCTGCGCGCAGAAGCGCAGGAGGCTGAAGACGAGGACGATGAGGATGGCGAGGGCGACGACCGCCAGAGCCGCGATCGCGGGCGGCGCGGACGCCGGCGCGGCGGCAAGAGCCGCGACCGGGGCGAGCACAAGCGTGATGCAGGTGCGGCCGATTCTGACGATTCTGTCGAGTCCAATGACAGCGGTTCCAATGAGGGCGGCGAACACGGCGAGCATGCGGTCGCGGATAACGCCGATGCCGTTTCCGAAAATGTCGACACGCCGACCGGTACTTCGGAACATAGCGAGGATGTCGCCGGTCATGTTGACGCGAGTCGTAATGAGACGAGCCATGACGAGGCGAGCCATAGCGAGACGAGCCATAATGAGACTGGGCCTTCCGAAGGCGGTCCAAATTCCATCGCCGCGAGCATCGAAGCGGATGTGATTTCCGAAGCCGTGCGGCAGGCGGAGACGGCCGGCGAAGCCACGTCCACCGACAATGATCGCGGCATGCTGGAAGAGGTGCAGTCCTCGCATCCGGAGGACCATGAGGTCGAATCGGTCGGCGCCGAGGATGCGCTGGAAGAAGCGCGCAACCGCCGCAAGCCGGTGCGCCGCCAGTACAAGATCCAGGAAGTGATCAAGCGCCGCCAGATTCTCCTGGTGCAGGTCGTGAAGGAAGAGCGCGGCAACAAGGGCGCAGCGCTCACCACCTACCTGTCGCTTGCCGGCCGCTATTCGGTGCTGATGCCGAACACGGCGCGCGGCGGCGGCATCTCGCGCAAGATCACCAACGCGCAGGACCGCAAGCGGCTGAAGGAGGTCGTCGCCGATCTCGAAGTGCCGCAGGGCATGGGCGTCATCCTGCGCACAGCCGGCGAAAGCCGTACCAAAGCCGAGATCAAGCGCGACTACGAATATCTGATGCGGCTTTGGGAAAACGTCCGCAATCTGACGCTGCAGTCCACGGCCCCTGCCCTGGTCTACGAAGAAGGCAGCCTGATCAAGCGCTCGGTGCGCGACCTCTACAACAAGGACATCGACGAGATCCTGGTCTCCGGCGAAGAGGGCTATCGCGAGGCCAAGGACTTCATGCGCATGCTGATGCCGAGCCACGCCAAGGTCGTGCAGCCGTTCCGCGACACGACGCCGATCTTCGTGCGCAATGGCATCGAGGCGCAGCTCGACCGCATGCTGCAGCCGCAGGTGACGCTGAAGAGCGGCGGCTATATCATCATCAACCAGACCGAAGCGCTGGTCGCCATCGACGTCAATTCGGGCCGCTCCACCAAGGAGCACTCGATCGAGGACACAGCACTTCACACCAACCTGGAAGCGGCCGAGGAAGTCGCACGGCAGCTGAGGCTGCGCGATCTTGCCGGTCTGATCGTCATCGACTTCATCGACATGGAGGAGAACCGCAACAACCGCTCTGTCGAGAAGCGGCTGAAGGATCACCTCAAGAACGATCGCGCCCGCATCCAGGTCGGCCGCATCTCGCATTTCGGCCTGATGGAGATGTCGCGCCAGCGCATCCGTGCCAGTGTGCTGGAATCGACGATGAAGCCTTGCCCGCATTGCGGCGGCACCGGCCATGTGCGGTCCGATTCGTCTGTCGCGCTGATGGTTGTGCGCGCGATCGAGGAATTCCTGCTCAAGGATTCGCGCAGCCACATCACGGTGCGGACGCCGGCGGCGACCGCGCTCTATGTGCTCAACCACAAGCGCGGCACGCTGGTGGAACTCGAAAGCCGCTTCGGCCTGACGATCACCGTCGAAGCCGACGACACGGTCGGCGCCCAGCACTATGCGATCTTCCGCGGCGCGCTGGCTGAAAAGCCTGAAGGCTTCGTCGAGGTGCGCACCTTGCCCGCCTATGTCGAGCCGGAAGAGCCCGCCGACGAAATCGTCATTGAGGAGGAGGAAGACGCGGCCGTTGCACCGGCGGAGCAACCGCGCCAAGCTCAGCAGCCGCAGCAGCCAAGGCCAAGCGAGGATGGCGAAGGCCGCGACCGCAAGCGCCGCAAGCGCCGCAGACGGCGCGGCGGCAAGGATCGCGACCGCGAGCATGGCGCCCCCGTGGAAGGCGCGTCCCTCTCGGCCACAGCCGATGGCGTCTCCGAAGCCTCAAGCGATGAAGGCGCTGAAGCAGACCACGAGGACCAGGTCGGCGTCACCGAGGCGGTGGAAGCGTCGGATGACGGTCGAGAGCCTGATGAAGGTCGGGCGCCGGATGAAGGTCAGGGCAAGAAGCGCCGGCGCGGCAAGCGCGGCGGCAAGCGCAATCGCCGTGAAGACGGCGAAGGCGAGGTCGATGCAGGCACTGCAGAATCGGCTGACGGCCCCCAAGGCGAAGTCTTGGAGGGCGTAACCGTCTCCAGCGAGCCGGCAGCAGCAACGCCGGTCGAAGAGCCTGTGGACCTTGCTCCGGCCAATGACGACATGCCGAGCGCCGAAAAGCCGAAGAAGCCGCGCCGCGCCGCCAAGCCAAAGAAGGCTGCGGCGGACGTCGTCGCCGAGACGCCGGTTGCCGAGCCGGAAATCGTCGCCGAGGCTCCCGCACCTGTTTTGGAGGAAACAGCCGTGGCCGCCGTCGATGAAAAACCGAAGGTCCGCCCATCGCGGCGCAAGCCCGTCCCGGTAGATGCTCCGGTTGAGCCGATCGTGTCCTCGACCGTTGCCGAAGAGGAAAAGACCGAGGAAAAGCCGAAGCGTGCCGGATGGTGGCAGCGGAAAGGCTTCTTCTAAGCTTTTCGGTGGCTTAGCCTGATCTTTTGACCAAAGAATCCCGCGCTGTCTTGTCGACAGCGCGGGATTTTCTTATCTGAAGCGCCACAAGCTTTATGGCGAGAAGACCGACCAGTTCATCATCTTCGCCAGTCTTTCCAGCGCAATCGACCCCAGCCTGGAATTGCCGTTGGCGTTGAGGCCGGGCGACCAGACGGCGAGCGAGGCCACGCCCGGCACGATCGCCAGAATGCCGCCGCCGACGCCGCTCTTGCCGGGAATGCCCACGCGAAAGGCGAAATCGCCTGAGCCGTCATAGTGGCCGCAGGTCAGCATCATCGCGCCGATGCGGCGGGCGCGCTCGGCTGACACCACGGAATGGCCGGTCGCCGGGTTCTTGCCGCCATTGGTGAGGAAGCGACCGGCCAACGCCAGTTGCCGGCAGCTCATCGCGATGGCGCAATGGTGGAAATAGACGCCCAATACGAGGTCCGGCGCGTGGTTGAGATTGCCGAAGGATTTCATGTAGTTGGCAAGCGCCAAATTACGAAAACCGGTGGCGCGTTCCGAAGCAGCGACTTCGCGGTCGATGATGATGGTCTCGTCGTCGGCCAGGAACTGGATGAAGCGCAGGATTTCGCCGATCGCCTCGCGCGGCTGGTGGCCGGCGAGCAGAATGTCGGAAATGACGATGGCGCCGGCATTGATGAACGGATTGCGCGGAATGCCGTTCTCATGCTCGAGCTGGACGATCGAGTTGAACGGGTTGCCCGAAGGCTCGCGCCCGACACGCTGCCACAGCGCGTCGCCGACATTGCCGAGCGCCAATGTCAGCGTGAACACCTTCGAAATGCTCTGGATCGAAAACGGCTCATCGGCGTCGCCCGCCATCAGCACGCGACCGTCATTGGTCACCGCGGCAATACCGAACTTTTTCGGATTGATTTTGCCGAGTTGCGGAATGTAGGTCGCGACTTCGCCGCGATCCGTGCGCTCCGCCATTTCGGCGGCAATTTCGGTCAAAGCCTGTTCGAGTTCCGGCATGGCGCTACTTCAGCCAGCGTTCGAGGCGCATCATCGCCTCGACCATCTCATCGTGGCTGCCGGCGTAGGAAAAGCGCATGGTTCGATGGCCTTGAAGCGGATCGAAATCGCGGCCGGGCGTCGCCGCAACATGCGCCTCGGCCAGCATCTTGCGCGCAAAGGCCATGCTGTCGTTGGTGTGCCTGGTGACATCGCAGAAGGCGTAGAACGCCCCGTCCATCGGTGCCGCCAGCGCAAAGCCGAGTTCGGGCAGGCGTTTCACCAAAAGCTCGCGGTTCCAGGCGTAGCGCGCCTTCACCGCCTCCAATTCGCCGGTCGCCTTGAACGCCTCGATCGCGGCAATTTGGGACAGTTCCGGCGGTGAGATGTAGAGACTCTGGGCGATGCGCTCGACCGGCCGCACCAATGGTTGCGGCAGCACCATCCAGCCGATGCGCCAACCGGTCATGCAGTAATATTTCGAGAAGGAATTGATCACCGTCACGTCAGGGCCGTAGGCGAGCGCCGTCGTGTCCGGCGCAGCGTAAGCCAGCCGGTGGTAGATCTCGTCGGAGATCACGGCGATACCGAGCTCTTGCGCCGTCGTCACCAGCGCCGACAGCTCGTCGGCGGGGATAACCGCGCCGGTCGGATTGGCCGGACTGGCGAACAACACGCCCTTCAGCTTCTTTTCGCGATGCGCGGCCTTCAGATGTTCGGCGTGGAGATAGGCATCACCATTGAGCTCGATCTCGACGATCTCGATGCCGAGCGCGGCCATGATGTTGCGATAGGCCGGATAGCCGGGCGCGGCGATGGCGACACGATCGTCTGGATCGAACATCGCCAGAAAGGCCAGGTTGAAGGCGGCCGACGATCCGGTGGTGACGGCGATCCGGCCGGGTGAAACGGCAAGCCCGTAGTGGTCAGCATAGTGCTGCGCGATCGCCTCGCGCAGGCCCGCAAGACCCAATGCATCGGTGTAGCCGATGCGCCCCATCTTCAATGCGTTCGTCGCCGCTTGCCTGACCCCGGTCGGCGCCGGGTCGGACGGCTGGCCAACGGCCATGGAAACAACCGGCACGCCCTTTGCCTTCAGCCGATTCGCTTCCGCCAGAATGTCCATGGCGTGGAACGGCTCGACGTCGCCGCGACGCGAAAGCGATACAACCATTTGACCTCATTCCTTGCCGGCTGCCGGCGCCGAGCTTTGGCGTCGCGCGCCGCACAAATGCCCGATTGATGTGAGGATCACAAGTTCGGTAAAGTTTCAGTGCCGACTTTTCATCCTCCGCCTGCTCGTCTACCAGTGGACCTGCCATGTTGAATCGACCCAAATCGACGATAGCCAGGGCAGCGCGCGCCTTCGCGACGCTTTCGCTTGCCGCGACCGTCGCTGTGACCGGCACGGTCAGCGCCTTCGCGCAAAACGTGCCGGTGGTGCGCGATGCCGAGATCGAAGCGCTGGTGCGCGATTATGCGCGGCCGATCTTCCGTGCCGCGGGCCTGCCGGAAGACGGCGTCGACATCGTGCTGGTCAACGACCAGAGTTTCAACGCCTTCGTTGCCGGATCCCGCATGTTCATCAACACCGGCGCCCTAATGTCGGCGGAGACGCCCAACGAGATCATCGGCGTCATCGCCCATGAAGCCGGCCACATTGCCGGCGGGCACCAGCAAAAATTGCGCAACCAGCTCGAACGCGCCAAGACGATGGCCATCATCGCGACGCTGCTTGGCGCAGGTGCCATCGTTGCCGGCGCCACCACCAAGAGCCGTGGCCTCGCCGGCGCCGGCATGGGGGTTGCAGCCGGCGGCGGCGAGATGGCGCAGCGCAGCATCCTCGCCTATCAGCGCACCGAAGAGATGACCGCCGACCGCTCGGCGGTAACCTATCTCAACGCGACCGGCCAGTCCGGCCTGGGCATGCTGAAGACCTTCGGCCGCTTTCAGAGCGCGCTCTCGCTGTCAGGGGCGCAGGTCGACCCCTACCGGATCAGCCATCCGCTGCCGCGGGAGCGCATTGCCAATCTCGAAGTGCTGGTCAAGCAGAGCCCTTATGTCGAGAAGGTCGATCCGCCGGCACTGCAGCAGCGGCACGACATGATGCGCATCAAGATCGCCGCCTATATGGGGGGCAAGGCCGCCGCATCGCGGCTGATGCGCAAGAACCCGGACAGCCTCGCCTCGCAATATGGCGACGCGCAGACGAGCTACCTTTTCGGCGATCTTGCCGGGGCGCTCGCCAAGACCAACGCGCTGATCAAGGCACAGCCGAAAAACCCCTATTTCCAGGAATTGCGCGGCGACATCCTGATGAAGGCGAACAGACCGAAGGCTGCCGCCGAAGCCTATGCCAAGGCGGTCAGCCTCGATCCGGCACGATCCGGGTTGCTGTCGGTCTCCTACGGCCAGGCGCTGATGGCAATCGGCACGCCCGATTCCCTGGAGAAAGCAGTGGTGCAGATCAACAAGGGCCTCGGGCGCGACCGGGAAAACGCCGTCGGTTACCGCCATCTGGCGCAGGCCTATGGCGAACTCGGCAACATCCCGGCCGCGGATCTTGCAACCGCCGAAGGCCATTTCTATTCCGGCGCCTACAAGGATGCCAAGATCTTCGCAATGCGCGCGCAGATGAAAATGAAGCGCGGCGAGCCGGGCTGGATCCGCGCGCAGGACATCATAAACTACGCACCATCAGGCAAGAAAAAGTGAACCTTCCGGCCGTGCGCGGCGACATGTAGTGGACCAATCGGGTCGGGCCGGAACCAGGCAAGAGGATTAGGGATGATGAACAAGGCAATTCTGCTGGGCGCCACGGGAGTGGCGGTCGCTCTCGCCATGCTGGGTTTCGGGTTCGTGACCGGAAGTCCGCAGACGGCAAAGGCCGATGCCGTGCAGATCGCCCAGGCGGCGCCCGCCGACACCAAGATCGACCGGGCCGAAGTCGAAGGCATCATCCGCGACTATCTCCTGAAGAACCCGGAAGTGCTGCTGGAGGCTCAGGAAGCGCTCGAGGCCAAGCAGAAGGAGGCGCAGCGCGTCGCCAGTCTCGCCATCATCAAAAATGCCAAGGACCAGATCTTCAACTCGGCCTTCGACGGCGTCGTCGGCAATCCGAACGGCAAGGTCACCATCGTCGAGTTCTACGATTACAATTGCGGCTACTGCAAACGCGCCATGGAGGACATGCAGACGCTGACGACAGCCGATTCGGACCTGCGCTTCGTGCTCAAGGAGTTCCCGATCCTCGGCCCGGATTCGCAGAAGGCGAGCGTCGTCTCGATGGCCTTCCACCTGATGATGCCGGAGAAATACGGCGAGTTCCACAACGCGCTGCTCGGCGGCCAGGGACGCGCCACCGAAGCGGCGGCCATCAAGGTAGCGCTTTCGCTCGGCGCCGACGAAGCGACGCTGCGCGAGAAGATGAAGGAACCGTCGATCGCCGAGGCCCTCTCCAAGACCTTTGACCTTGCCAACAAGCTGGCCATCACCGGAACGCCCTCCTATGTGGTCGGCAACGAGGTGGTGTTCGGGGCGCTCGGCCAGGAAGTGCTGGCGGAGAAGATCGAGGCGGCCAAGGCCGCACTCTGATCGCCCGATGGCTTTCGGCGCAAGCCATTTTGCGCCTGTTGTGGACAGCGAAACAACCCACTTGCGCTCTTTTCGCAGGCGTCTAAGCCCATTATAGAGGACCGGCGCGCCGACTGATGCCGGCGCTGATGTGGTGGATTTGAAGTTCCTGCTACTTTGGTGGCATCAGCGTTCAGGAACTTCAAATCCACCACATCAGAAATGTATAAATTGCCAGTGTGGCTTTGAATCCGAAATTCGTTCAAAGCGCTGCTCCAAGGTATTGCGAATTTCGGATTCAAAATCACACTGGGAAAGGTCGGCATTTTGAAAACGGTTTTCATCCTGAACGGTCCCAACCTCAACGCGCTCGGCAAGCGCGAGCCGGGCATCTATGGCGGCAAGACGCTTGCCGCGATCGCCGACGATTGCAAGCAGGCAGGTGCGGCACTTGGGCTCGAGATCGATTTCCGTCAATCGAACCATGAGGGCGACCTCGTCGACTGGATACAGGAAGCCGCCGACAAGGCTGTTGGCATCGTCATCAATCCGGGTGCCTACAGCCACACCTCGATTGCCATTCACGACGCCATCCGCTCCGTCGCGCCATTACCCGTCGCCGAAGTTCATCTTTCCAACATCCATGCGCGGGAACCATTCCGCCACGTCTCCATGGTCTCGCCGGTGGCCGTCGGCATGATCTGCGGGTTCGGGCCGCTCGGCTATACACTGGCGCTGCAGGCGCTGGCCGCACGCCTATGACTGGCCAACAAACAGAAGGCTCGAAAATGTCGATAAAGAAGAATGGTGTTGACCAGCAGCTTATCCGCGATCTGGCGGGCATACTGAACGACACCAACCTCACCGAGATCGAGGTCGAGCTGGGCGACTTGAAGGTGCGCGTGTCGCGACAGGCGCCGGCCGTCCATGCGGTCGCCGCACCGCAGCCCGCCTATGCGCCGCCGGCAGCGCAGCCGGCTGCCGCAGCCGCCCCGGCAGCGGCCGACGTATCCAAGAATGCGGTGGCCTCGCCCATGGTCGGCACCGCCTATCTGGCGCCGTCGCCCGACGCCAAGGCGTTCATCGAGGTCGGCCAGCAGGTCAAGGAAGGCCAGACGCTGCTGATCATCGAGGCGATGAAGACGATGAACCAGATCCCCTCGCCCCGCGCCGGCACGGTGACGGCGATCCTGTTCGAGGATGCGCAGCCGGTCGAATATGGCATGCCGCTCGTCGTGATCGAGTAGAGCCGGGAACAGCCGCAAAATGTTCCAGAAAATTCTCATCGCCAATCGCGGCGAAATCGCTCTGAGGGTGCTGCGCGCCTGCAAGGAACTCGGCATCCAGACGGTGGTGGTGCATTCGACCGCCGACGCCGACGCCATGCATGTGCGGCTTGCCGACGAGAGCGTCTGCATCGGTCCGCCGCCGTCGCGCGACAGCTATCTCAACATCCACCAGATCGTCGCGGCCTGCGAGATCACCGGCGCCGACGCTGTGCATCCGGGCTACGGCTTCCTGTCGGAGAACGCCAAATTCGCCGATATCCTCGCCGCGCACAACATCACCTTCATCGGCCCGTCCGGCGATCACATCCGCATCATGGGCGACAAGATCGAGGCCAAGCGCACCGCAAAGCGTCTTGGCATTCCGGTGGTGCCCGGCTCCGACGGCGCGGTCAGCGAGGAAAAGGAGGCCAGACGCATCGCCGCCGAGATCGGCTATCCCGTGATCATCAAGGCGTCGGCCGGCGGCGGCGGACGTGGCATGAAGGTGGCGCGCAGCGAAGCCGATCTTGTCGTCGCGCTGCAGACGGCGCGCTCGGAAGCCGGGGCCGCTTTTGGCGACGACGCCGTCTATATCGAGAAGTATCTCGAAAAGCCGCGCCACATCGAGGTCCAGGTGTTCGGCGACGGTGCCGGCCGCGGGGTGCATTTCGGCGAACGCGACTGTTCGCTGCAGCGCCGTCACCAGAAGGTCTGGGAAGAGGCGCCCTCGCCGGCGCTCAATGCCGAAGAGCGCGCGCATATCGGCGGCGTCTGTGCCAGGGCGATCGCCGATCTCGGCTACTCCGGTGCCGGTACCATCGAATTCCTCTATGAGAACGGCGGGTTCTATTTCATCGAAATGAACACCCGCCTGCAGGTCGAGCACCCGGTGACGGAAGCGATCACCGGTATCGACCTCGTGCATGAGCAGATCCGCGTCGCTTCGGGCGGCGGGCTTTCGGTGCGCCAGGAAGATATCCGCTTTCAGGGCCACGCCATCGAATGCCGCATCAATGCCGAGGATCCACGCACCTTCACCCCCTCGCCCGGAACGATCACCCACTTCCACACGCCGGGCGGCCTTGGCATCCGCGTCGATTCCGGCGTCTATTCCGGCTACAAGATCCCGCCTTACTACGACAGCCTGATCGGCAAGCTGATCGTGCACGGCCGCAATCGCGTCGAATGCATGATGCGGCTGCGGCGGGCGCTCGACGAATTCGTCGTCGACGGCATCAAGACGACGCTGCCGCTGTTTCGCGATCTCGTCGGTAATGCCGATATCGCCAATGGCGAGTATGACATCCACTGGCTGGAAAAATATCTGGCCAAAGAGGATTAGGTCGTGAACTTGTAGAATATAATGTGGCGATGACCCGTCCCTACGCGCCAGGCTATCGCATCCCGACCGACCTGTTGCTCAAGGCCTATGCCTCGGGCGTCTTTCCGATGGCCGAAAGCGCCACCGATCCCGAAGTGTTCTGGGTGCGGCCGGAGACGCGCGGCATCATCCCTCTCGATGGTTTTCACACGCCCAAAAGCTTGAGGAAGGCGATCCGGAAAAATCTGTTCGACATCCGTTTCGATTTCGACTTCGAGGCGACCATCGATGGCTGCGCCGAAAGGCGCGAAGAACGCCGGTCGACCTGGATCAACGCGCCGATCCGCGAGGCTTATGTCGAACTCCACCGGATGGGCCATTGCCATTCGGTCGAAGCCTGGCGCGAGGGTCGGCTGGTTGGCGGCCTATACGGCGTGTCGCTCGGCCGGGTGTTCTTCGGTGAAAGCATGTTCGCCCGGGAAACGGACGCGTCGAAGGTCTGTCTGGTGCATCTGGTCGAGCGCCTGAAGGAACGGCGCTTTGCGCTGCTCGACACGCAGTTCACCACGGAGCACCTCAAACGTTTCGGCGCGGTCGACGTGCCGAGGGGCAAGTATGAAAAGATGCTGGCTGACGCGCTGAAGGGCGAAGCGGTCTTTTTCCCGTGATTTGCCCAGGTTAGTTTTTTGCGGCAGGGTCAAGAGGCGTCTGCGCGTGGAACATCATCTTCCAGCCATTGACGCGATGGACATAGCCGGTGCTGACCAGCGCCGCATAAGGCTCGCCATTCTCGCGAGTGGCATGGGCCTCGTAGGTCAGCACGACGATGTCGCTGCCCGGCTCGATGATGCCCTTGAGATCGATATCGAGATCGCGCCAGCGGTTCGGATCCGTCGCGGTTTCGGCCAGATCGGCGTTACTCATCGTTTGCGCCATCTGCGGGAAAGCCACCAGGCATTCGGTGTCGGCATTGGCTTTAAAATAGGCAGCGTCGCCGGTCCAGAACCCTCTTTCGAGGTCGAGGAGTTCGTCTTTGTTGGCCATCATGGGAACATCTCCGTACCGCCAGCCATGACCAACGCACGGAGAATAAGGCGGTTCCGGAAGCTCAGTATGTGATCCCGAACAGGGGATCCCGCGCGCCCGGCGCTCTAATTGGATTTAGCAGCGTCGGGTGCCGGCACCTCCGACTTCTGCTTGCAGCCCTTCAGCCAGACATCGTAGACCGCGTGCTCGACGGCGTTGAGGCCGGGGCTTTCGGCAAACATCCAGCCGGTGAAGATGCGGCGGATTTTGCGATCCAGCGTGATCTCGTCGACCTCGACGAAGGAATCGGTCTTCGGCTCTTCGGTTTGCGGCCGCGAATAGCAGATGCGCGGCGTCACCTGCAAGGCACCGAACTGCACCGTCTCGTCGATATAAACATCGAAGGTGATGATGCGGCCGGTGATCTTGTCGATGCCGGCGAATTCGGCGACGGGATTGGTGATGCGTTCTGGTGCCGCAGGTGCCGCCGGCGCCACTGTCGCCTCCGGTTCCACCGGCACCTCCGGCGCCGCCGGGTCCACTGGCGCCTCAAGCGTCTGTGCGGCGGCCATGCTAAAAGCCGCAAAAGCGGCGGCGGCCACCGTCAGTCCGCCCATCGAGATTCGGCTGAAAATGCTCATGCAAGGGTCCGGTGGTTTGCGCCCGGGGTGATTCTGTCGCGCCCAAGGCTAGTCGCTGCTGTCAGATCGGCAAGCAGCTAAACGCCAATTGTGGCGATAAAGGACCGATCCGCCGCGACGAGCGGTTACGAACCCGGCGTCCAGGCGTCGTAATCGCCCGTCACCTGCGGCCGGTGCTGGTTGGTGAGCACGGAGCCCTTGGGGCGATAGGCGGCGGCACTTCCGGTGAGGTTCGGCTGATGCGGCTTCTGCCAGTCGCGTGGCTTATAATTGTCGCTCGGCGGCGCGATATCGACGCGGTGATGCATCCAGCCATGCCAGCCGGGCGGAATCATCGAGGCTTCCGAATAGTCGCGATAGATGACCCAGCGGCGGGTGCGGCCTTCCGAATCGACACCACCCTCGTAGTAGACGTTGCCAGCCTCGTCCTGCCCTACTTTCTTGCCATGCCGCCAGGTGTGGAAGCGCGTGCCCAGCGTCTGGCTGTTCCACCAGGTGAAAAACTGCAGAAGGAAAGTCTTCATCCAAAGTCCTCGCGGTGGCTGCGGCGCCTGTTGCCTGCTTATGGCGTCAGGCCATCGCTAAGGCAAGGGTTTTGCCGCAAGCGCCGCGCAAATGGCTGTCAGAAAACCGATGCAAACCCGGCGGGCCTTTCGCGGCGGTCGAAGCATGCCTTGCCAAGGCTGCCCGGTCTTTCTAAAGCTCTGCGCGTCCATGCAGGTGTCCAGTCTGATTGACGGTTGAGGGAGGTAAAGATGGCCCCGGATTCATCCGACCCTGAGCTGCGGATCAGTGCCAGCTCCATTCGCCTGCGCAAGGGCGGCGTGCCGGTCGTCTGCCTCACCGCCTACACCTATCCCGTCGCTCGCCTGCTCGACGATCATGTCGACCTGCTTCTGGTCGGCGACAGCGTCGCCATGGTTCTCCATGGCCACAAGACCACGCTGGGCGCTTCGCTGGAGATGATGATCGCCCATGGACAAGCGGTGATGCGGGGTTCGGCCAGGGCCTGCGTGGCGGTCGACATGCCGGCCGGAAGCTATGAGGCAACGCCGCGCCAAGCCGTCGCCTCGGCTCGGCGGATCGTCAACGAAACCGGTTGCCAGGCCGTCAAGCTGGAGGGCGGCGTTACAGTTGCCCGGCAGATCGCGGCGATCGTCGCTGCCGGCATTCCGGTCATGGGACATATCGGCTTGCAGCCGCAATCGGTGGAAAGCGACGGCGGCTACAGGATCAAGGGCCGTACCGAGGAGAATGTGGCGGCGCTTTATCGCGACGCCGACGCGGTCGAGAAGGCCGGCGCGTTTTCGGTGGTCATCGAAGGCACCGTCGAGACCGTCGCCGCCGACCTCACTCGGCACATTTCCATTCCAACCATCGGCATCGGCGCCAGCGGAGACTGCGACGGCCAGATCCTGGTCATCGACGATATGGTCGGCCTGACCGTCGACCGCGTGCCGAAATTCGTCAAGCAATATGCCGACCTGCGCAGCGTCATATCGCAGGCGGCAGCCAGCTATGCAGCGGAGGTGCGAAGCCGGACATTCCCCGGCCCGAACCACGTCTTTTCGACCGCAGCCGACAAGAGTGAAGCATGAGCCGGCCTCTCGTCGTCGACAGCGTCGCCGCCCTTCGCGCGCAAATCCGCGACTGGCGTCGTGATGGCCTCAGCGTTGCCATGGTGCCGACCATGGGTGCGCTGCATGACGGCCATGTCTCGCTGATCGGGATCGCACTCGAAAAGGCCGATCGCTGCGTTGTCTCGATCTTCGTCAACCCGACGCAGTTCGCGCCGAGCGAAGACCTCGACAAATATCCGCGCCAACTCGCCCGCGACCTCGACCGGCTGGCCGAGGCCGGCGCCCAGCTCGCTTTCACCCCTGGTGTGGCGGAGATGTATCCGGCTGGCTTCGCCACAAGGATCTCGGTCGGCGGGCCAGCCGCCGGGCTGGAATCGGATTTCCGTCCGACCTTCTTCGACGGCGTCGCGACGGTCGTGGCAAAGCTCTTCCTGCAGGCGTCGCCCGACTGTGCAGTCTTCGGTGAAAAGGACTACCAGCAGCTTTGCGTCGTCAGGCAGCTCTGCCGCGACCTCGATCTGCCGGTGGAAATCATCGGCGCGCCAACGGTACGCGACGCACATGGCCTCGCCATGTCCTCACGCAATGCGTATCTGAGCGAAGCCGATCTGGAGGTGGCGCGCCAGCTCAACGCCATATTGCGCCGGACGGCGGCGGCACTAGCGGCAGGCGAGGATGCAGGCAGCGCGACCGCCGGGGCCAGCCGCGCGCTCGTCAAGGCTGGCTTCGACAAAGTCGATTATGTCGCGGCGCGCGAGAGCCTGACGCTCGCCCCATGGCGGAGAAACCGTGACGGACGCCTGCTCGCAGCCGCCTGGCTGGGCAAGACCCGGCTCATCGACAATGTGGAAGTTCCCTCGGCCTAAAGCGCATCGCGTTTGGATGGATTCATTGCGACGCGCTTTAAGTTCTTGTTTTTATGCATGTCGTTATCGCAAAACCGCTTCGCACCCTCGGTTCAAGCCCGAGGGCGTGCTTTTGCGCGACGTGCATTAGGCCAATCAGGCGACCTTGAGATCCTTCATCGCCTTCTCGTAGACATCCTTGATCGGCTTGGATACGTCTTCGGCGGCTTTCGTCGCCGCAGCCTGAAACTCCTTGCCCTGCTCGACGGTCTTTTCCACCTGCTTGCGCAGGAAGGCAGTCTGCAGTTCGATGAACTCGGAGGGCGATTTCACGGCAACCAGGGCTTCGAGGTGAGAAAAGCTGGCCTCAACATTTGCGCGAAGCGCGGCGATCGTCTTCAGCGACAGCTCATTGCCAGCGGTCCTGGCTGTCTCGAAGGATGACTCAAGCGCCTTTTGGGTCGCCTCGGCGCCGGTCGCCAATTTCGATAAGGCTTCTTTCGACTGCTCGACGCCCTTTTCGGCGACAGCGCGGAACTGATCGGTGGCCGCGGTCGGGACTCCTGCGTTCTCGATGATTTCAGCAGTTTTATCAGCGGTCTTGGTCATAGTTTCCATCCTTTGCGGTGGGCGACCTTGTAGAAAAGCCGTCTCGTTCATCTAGCAGCCTGACGTTACGGCATCTGCAGTGCATTGCAATATTTTTGTGCGTCGCACCATGCCTTTTTTGCCTCAGCGTTAGCCACTGCTGAGTTCTTACCGGGCGTGTTTTGCGGACGACAGCTGAGAAAGTATTCAGGCAAGTATTGCAAAACAGTGGCCCGCCTCAAGCGCGCCTGTCCGATACACGCTTCGCCCCGCGAATTACGAATTACGGTGACAGTGCACCTTTTCTTTTCCCCGCCTGCCGCGTTTTCCGGGTTTCACGGCTTTTTCGGTTTGCTCGGCTCCGATCCAGAAGTGCTTCGCTGCCCACCGGCCAGCACAGCCGAGCAAACAGGGCAAAAAGTGCACTGTCACTAATTCCAATCTGCATATTTTTTAGCCTTTGTGGATGACATCTTCAGAATCCGGGCTACCAGGCCGGCTCGGCTACAATTCGGCCAAAATCATGGTGCGGTCCTGCGCGCTCCAGGAGCGCAGCATCGATGCTCGGCTGGAATGAGAACGTTTCCTGGCGCGGATCCCAAACTTGATACCGGCACATGTCGAGCGGCTGCTCCCCTATCTGTTCCTGCTCGCATTGACCTGCATCGCGGTCGTCTTCCGGCCGCTCCTGCCTGTCGATGAAACGCGATATCTCAGCGTCACCTGGGAGATGTATCTGAGCGGACAGATCTTCGTTCCGACGATGAATTTCGCGCCCTATCTGCAAAAGCCGCCGCTGCTGTTCTGGCTTATCGACCTGGCCTGGGACATTTTCGGCGCAAGCCGGGTTGCCGCGATGCTCGTCATCTTCGTCGCGTCGTCGCTCGTCATCTGGCTGACGACGCGTCTGACAAAAACCCTCTTTCCCAGGCGCGACGACATCGCAAGCCGTATCCCTTGGCTCGTCGCCGGAAGCACAATCTTCGTGATTTATTCGACGCTGATCCTGTTCGACATGCTGCTGACGGTCTTCGTGCTCGCCGCGCTTTTGTCGTTGCTTGCCTTTGCCAAAAACGGCAGGCACGCCGTGCTGGCGGGATTGTTCATTGGACTGGGTGTTTTGACGAAAGGCCCGGTGGTGCTCATCCATGTCGGCGCCCCCATCCTGCTCTATCCATTCTGGCGCGACCGGCAGGCCGGGCTGGCGACGCCGAAATTCTTCGGCGGGGCGGGTTTGGCAATTTTCGCCGCATTGATCCCGGTGGCGATCTGGCTGGTGCCGGCGACCATCCAGACAAAGGGCAACTTCGTCTACGATCTTGTCTGGAACCAGTCGGCAGGGCGTGTCACCGGCAACCTGCACAACTCCCATGGCCGGCCGTTCTATTTCTATGTCGTGCTGCTGCCGATCATGCTTGTACCGTGGATCTTCATACCCGAAGTGTGGCGGCTGAAGCTGGCCGCCCGGATACGTGGCCTGATCGACACGAGATCGCCGGACCTGCGCGCACTGCGCCTGCTGTCATTCTCGTTCGTCGCGGTTTTACTGGTTTTCAGCGCGATATCCGGCAAGCAACCTCACTATCTGGTGCCGATGCTGCCATTTGCGACCATCCTGTTCGGGTATTTCATGGCGGAGATTCCCCTCGCGAAGCTCAGAAACTCGGCCTTCGTCCTGCTCGCAATTTTCGGCATCGGTCATGCAGCAGCGTCAGCGACAGCTTTCAGACGCGAAGATCTCATGCCGCTGGCCAACTTCATCGACGAGCGAAAGAATGCCGACTGGGCTGTCGCCTTCGACTACCAGGACGAGGTCGGCTTCCTTGCCCGGCTGCAAAAGCCGTTCGAAAGCACCGACAATCCCGAGGAATGGCTTCGCTCGCATCCTGGCGGCTATGTCATCGACAAATCCAAGGACACTGGGACGTCGGAGCAAATCGCTTTCCGCCTTCACGTCGAACGAGGCTATCTTGTCGTCCTCAAGGGACAACATTGAGGGCGCGGCAACCGACCGCGCAGCCCGTAAAACGCAACTGACTGCGACATATCCGGGCAGGCAAATCTATCCGATCGTCTTCTCGAAAATCAGCGCCGGCAGCCCTGAACCGCCGCCACAGTCGGCGGTGTTGCCGGCGGGCAAAAACCCTTTCGAGCGATAGAAGGCGACGGCCGGAGCGTTTGCCTCTTCCACTTCGACACGCAGCGTCCGCGCCTCCGGAAAGCTGGCCTCGACCTCTTCCAGCAGCGCCTGGCCGATCCCTTGCCTCTGGCAGGTCGGATGCACGTAAAGCTGGTTCAGCATGACGATCTTCGCATCCGTGGTGGCTGCGGAGAAAGCCATGCCGCCGATGCGCCTGCCGTCGTCTGCGACCAGGAATTCGGTGTTCGGCCGTGTCAGCCGCGCCTTGAGCGAGGCGATCGAATGCCATTCGTCAGTGATCTCGGTGACTTTGGCAGCGCCATAGATGGCGTCATAGGTGGCATGCCACGTTTCGACCAGCAGCGCCCGGATGGCAACCAGATCGCGTTCGCTGGCAGTGCGGACGAACATCGGTTTTCTCGCTGACGGCTCGCCTATGCTTCGACAGGTTTGCGTTTGAGATCGATCACGGCGAGCAGCACGACCCAGATGAGGAGCACCAGGCTGCCCGGCATGTTGGCCGCCATGGCGATATCGGAGAAACCTGTTGCCGCCGTGGCGACGCCGCCAATCAGGACGCCAACAGCCCCTGCTCTGCCGAGCAACGACATCCAGACTGGACAGTGCTTCGCCTGTTGCAACGCGATGCTGGCGAGCAGGACGGTCAGGCCGAGCAGCGCGGCACTCACCGCGGCAAAGCCGATTTCGATCTGCCGCACCGCAAAGGCAGCGTTGAACAGCGATGCCTTTGCCGCATCGTCAGCCATGGCCCATGCGTTGACCATGGCCTTCAGTGCGATGCCGTCGACTGCCTGCAAAGCCGCCGCAGCCGCAAGCGACGCCGCGCCAAATACGATGGTGAGCAGAGCAGAGCCCCGCGCCGGACCGTCGAACAGACGGCCAATGATCAAAAGCATGCCGGCGACCATCGCCACGACACCGGCAAGTTGGGCCATGTGACTAAACAACCAATTGTGGTCGGCGGAATACTCACCGAAGGCGCGAAGCGCATCATTCGGGTCCTCATGCATCGGATGCAGCAGCGTTCCGACGAAAGTCAGCACGGCACCTGCGATCAGCAGCGCCGACGAGACACCTGCCTGATTGCGCGGCCGTGGTCTTGCGTTCATAGCCCTATTCAATCCCGAGCTTGGTCTTGACGAGGTCGTTGACCGCTTGCGGGTTGGCCTTGCCGCCCGTCGCCTTCATCACCTGGCCGACGAACCAGCCGGCCATGGTCGGCTTGGCCCGCGCCTGCTCGACCTTGTCCGGATTGGCTGATATCACCTCGTCGACCGCCTTTTCGATGGCGCCGCTGTCGGTGACCTGCTTCATGGCACGGCTTTCGACCAACTGGCGCGGATCGCCGCCTTCGTTCCAGACGATCTCGAACAGATCCTTGGCGATCTTGCCGGAGATGGTGCCCTCCGTGATCAGGTCGATGACCGCGCCGAGCTGATCGGGCGAAACCGGAGCATTTTCAATACCTTTGCCGGCTCTGTTCAACGCGCCCAGCAGATCGTTGATGACCCAATTGGCGGCGAGCTTGCCGTCGCGACCAGCGGCCACCTTCTCGAAATAGTCGGCGACCGCCTTTTCCGACACCAGGATCGAGGCGTCGTAGGGCGACAGGCCAAGCGAGGAGATCAGCCGCGCCTTCTTGGCGTCGGGCAGTTCAGGCAGATCCTTTGCCAACGCATCGACATAGGCCTGGTCGAATTCCAGCGGCAGAAGATCGGGATCCGGGAAATAGCGGTAGTCGTGCGCTTCTTCCTTGGAACGCATCGAGCGCGTCTCGCCCTTGTTGGGGTCGAACAGCCGCGTTTCCTGGTCGATTTTGCCGCCATCCTCGAGGATGGCGATCTGGCGGCGCGCCTCGTAGTCGATGGCCTGGCCGATGAAGCGGATGGAGTTGACGTTCTTGATCTCGCAGCGCGTGCCGAATTCGCCGCCGGGCCGGCGCACCGAGACGTTGACGTCGGCGCGCAACGAGCCTTCGTCCATGTTGCCGTCGCAAGTGCCGAGATAGCGCACGATGGTGCGCAGCTTGGTGACATAGGCCTTGGCCTCGTCGGCGGAGCGCATGTCGGGCTTGGAGACGATCTCCATCAACGCCACGCCGGAGCGGTTGAGGTCGACATATGACATCGTCGCATGCTGGTCGTGCATCGACTTGCCGGCATCCTGCTCCAGATGCAGGCGCTCGATGCCGACCTCGATGTCCTCGAATTCGCCCTGCCGGTCCGGGCCGACCGAGACGATCACCTTGCCCTCGCCGACGATCGGCTGCTTGAACTGCGAGATCTGATAGCCCTGCGGCAAATCGGGATAAAAATAGTTCTTCCGGTCGAAGACCGACTTGTGGTTGATCTCGGCCTTCAGCCCGAGGCCGGTACGGATCGCCTGCTTGACGCATTCCTCGTTGATGACCGGCAGCATGCCCGGCATCGCCGCATCGACGAGGCTGACATTGGCGTTTGGCGGCGCGCCGAAAGCCGTCGAGGCGCCGGAGAACAGCTTTGCTTGCGAGGTCACCTGCGCGTGCACCTCGAGGCCGACGATGATTTCCCAGTCGCCGGTGGCACCTGATATCAGGCGTTTGGCGTCGGGCGTGCGGGTGTCGATGAGGGTCATGGCGATCCGGATAATTGTTGTTCACGTTTGTCTGGCGTTGTCGGTCGACAAAATCAAGCGTTCGCTAGATCAATCGGCCGGAGCTGGCAAGGGAGCCCCTGTTGACCGAGATCCCCGCTGTTGACCGTGATCCCCCTATTGACCGAGATCAATGTCGTCGGTTGCCAACACGGCAATGATTGCTATGAGGCAGGAGTGACCGACATGAGTTTTCTCGACTATTTGATTTCAGTCGACGCCAGAACCGCATTGATGGGTCGCATGATGCAGAAGTTGGGCGTCGACCGGCAATTGAAAACCGTACCCGACCACGAAGCCGTCACCCGTCGCGCCGTCGACCGCTGCCGTTCGTGCGGCCACCAGGACGAATGCGCGATTTGGATCGACGAAAACGAGCAACCGAACGATCCGCCGGACTATTGCCGCAACCGTGACCTGATCGCACGGCTGCAACATGCGGCCGGCCTGCGCTAGAGAACGGACGGCTGAACAGGTGGGCGGTCACGCCGTCGCGATGTAGGCCCTGATCTCCGCGGCCTCGCGCTCGACATCCTCGATGCGCCGCTTGACCACATCACCTATGGACACGATGCCGTCGAGCAGGCCGTCCTTTTCCACCGGCAGATGGCGGAAACGGCCACTGGTCATGATCTCCATGACCTCGTTGACGGTGTGGTTCTCATTACAGATCTTCACCTTGGGCGTCATTGCCGAACGCACCGCGATATCCAGTGCGGCGGCTCCTTCCCTGGCGAGGACCCGCACGACGTCGCGCTCGGAAAGAATACCGACGATCTTATGATCGCCATTGGTGATGACCAGCGCACCGATCCTGTGTTCGGCCAGGATGCGAATGGCCTCGCTCAGTTTTTCGTTCGGCCCGAGCGTCAACACGTCATGGCCTTTCTGCTCGAGAATTGCCTTAACAGTCACGGCGTCCTCCTCAGTTTTACTTGCCGGTTCCTGCCCTGACCGGCTTTCCTTCTGCGCATGACCCCGAAAATCGGCCTCGATTTTCGGAAGGATCATGCGCAAATCAAAGTTCTACAGCGTCCTTTGCGCGTCCAAGAGGACGCGCGGCGCTGTAGTGAACATCGTGCGCCGCGATCGATTGCATTTCAAGTGCGGCGATGCTTAAGCCGTGAACTCATCCGGCTGCTGCCGTCGATCGAAAGCGCGCAGGCCGAAGAAGCCCGCGACGAAACCGCCAATATGCGCCTCCCAGGCGATCTGGCTGTCGATGCCGGGCGCGAAGGCAACGAGGCCGGTGGCGAGATTGATCACCATCCAGATGGCAAGAAAAGTCACAACGCCGCGCGAGCGGAACACCGCCGCCATCGGCAGCGGCGCGCCGGCGAAGGCGGCTTTGCCGGACGAGCGGTCCGTGCGGAAGCCAAAGCGGGCGGCGGCCCCCATCATGCCGGAAATCGCCCCCGATGCGCCGACCAGCGGCGCCAGGCCGAGCGGATGCACGGCCCAGAACAGCACCACCGCCGCCAGCCCCGTCGCCGCGAAGAACAGACTGAAACGAAGCGCGCCGAAGCGGTTCGCCAGCGGTGAGCCGAAAGCCGCCAGCCACACCATGTTGACGGCAAGATGAGCAAAGCCACCATGCAGGAAGGCATAAGTGAAGGGGGTCGAAAACGCGTAGAAATCGAGGTCGAAGCGACCAGAATAGCGGATCGGAATGAAGGCGGTCCGGATCAGCAGGGAGAAATCCTGGTCCTCGGTGAGCCAGTAGAGCCGGATCAGATGAACGACGACGCAGATGCCGATCACCGCCAGCACAACCGGCGGCATGTTGAATACCGGCTCGCGACGGCGCTCCGGCTCGCGGCCGACAGGTCCGCCCTCGCGCTGTTCGATTTCTGATGGGCTTGGTTCGCTCATATGGCTCGCACTCAGTCGCTGGATTCGACTTCGCGAGCATGTAGATCACGGTCACCCGATTCACAAAGGGCGAATCGCCCCACCGCAATTCAAAACCGGGGCGAATCAAAATTGGCGCGAATCAAAAAGAAGCCGTCCAAGGTTGCCCTTGAACGGCTGGTCGAGCCCCCGTGCTCCCCCAAACTCTTGACTGAACTGCTGCCGATCGCTGCGAAACGACCGCTTTTGGAGTGGTTTTAGCGTGCCACGGGCGTGGGCGGGGCGCAACGTAAACCACTTGTTAACCTTAACGACCCCGACCCGTGAACAAGTGTTAACGATGCTGGCACGCATCCTGCTGCGCAACGCATGTAGGTCCTCGGAGGGCGCCCTTCTGTTCACCGATGGGACATCAGACGACAGATTGCGCGGAGCAGCATAACATGAACCAGAACGGATCGATCACGCTGTTCCATTATTGGAACCGGCTGCGTGACGGGCGCCCTGCCCCAAAGCGTTCGGAAGTCGAGCCAGCCGACATTAAGTCGCTGCTGGCCGACACATTCATCCTGGAAAAGGATACGCGCGGCGAAGCGGTATTCCGGCTCGCCGGCACCAGGCTTTGCGCGGTCTATGGCCGTGAACTCAAGGGGTTTTCCTTCCCCTCTCTATGGCGCGAGAAGGACCAGCGGCTTATCTCGAAACTGATCCACGGCGTCTTCGATCAGAAATCCGTATTGCTCATCACCTATGAAGGTTTCAGCCGCACCGACCGTTCCAGCAAGTTCGAGCTGCTCGCCCTGCCGCTCGACGGCGGCGTCGAAAATCCGCGCTGCCTCGGCGTGATAAGCGCCGCTGAAAAACCCTTCTGGCTGGGCGCGGACCCGATCGCCGACGCCCTGATCGATTCGATCAGGGTCGTCGATCCGGAGAAGGAACCGATATTCGCCAAGAACCGGCTGGCCATCGACGTTCCCTCGCTTGTCCCGCCGGAACTCGATCCGCCCCAGACGATTTCGGCGCTCGGCCCGGCGCGCCGCATCCGCCATCTGGTCGTGTTCGACGGCGGGCGCGGGGAATAATCTAAAACCCTAAAGTAGCGGTGTCAGGCTTTCCCCTTTGTTAACCCGCTTCGCTGTAGCTTTCTGACGAAGTTCCTCGCATCAACGCGTGGAATGCCAGACGGGGTGTAGGCAGTCATGAGGTCAGCGGCGGTCGACACCGCACCGTCCCGAGCTGAAAGGCGTAACTTTCAGCGCGTTCGCGTGAAAATCTACGGACGCTTCATGCTGGAGGATCGCACCGAACATCCGTGCCAGGTGGTCGATATGTCGCCGGGCAATGTAGCGCTTCGCACCGAGCGCATCGGCATGCCGGGCGAGAAAGTCATCGCCTATATCGATCACATCGGCCGCATCGAAGGCGTCGTCACCCGCATCCTGCAGGATGGTTTCGCGATGACGGTCATCGCCTCGGAACGCAAGAAGGACAAGCTTGCCGCGCAGTTGACCTGGCTCGCCAACAAGCACGAGCTCGATCTGCCGGAAGATCGTCGTCACGAACGTGTGGCGCCGCGCAATCCGACCAGCGTGCTTCAGCTCAGTGATGGGCGCCAGTACCAGTGCCGCATTATCGACCTGTCGCTTTCGGGCGCCGCGGTCGAGATCGACGTCAAGCCGGCAATCGGCATCCAGGTCATGCTCGGCACGATGCGCGGCCAGGTGGTGCGCCATTTCGAGGACGGCGTCGCCATCGAGTTCGCGGTCATCCAGCGGCCCGAAACACTCGATTCCGAATTCAACGCACCCGGCACCTGACAAACAACACAGTTTACCGCAATCGAACCGGCCCATTTCGGCCGGTTTTTTGTTGCCCCGATGCCGCGCCAAGGCGCCGCGCCGGCCGATACGGCTCCGCGAGAACGCCCTCAACAATTTTGTACTGGAATGATTCAAATTTTATGTTTATTCTATAGGGGTTTTACTTAATGTCTACTTCGAGCCTTTGCGTCGAATAAATCCAATCGTGTCATTGTCTCCTCAAACGGGGAGACTGGACGATGAAGAAGACGAGGGGCAAGCTGTTGCTCTTGGCAATGGCGATGCAGCTTACCGCCTGGGGAACGGCGTATGCAGCGGGACCTGCCTTCATGCACACCGGCAGCCGCACCACACAGCCGGTCGGCCATTACGAGTTCTGTCAGAAGATTCCGCAGGAATGCAATCAGCGGACGCCGAAGCAGGCGCCGATCGAGCTGACCCGCAAGCTGTGGGCGAAGATCGTGAGCATCAACAATTCGGTCAACAGCAAGATCGCGCCACGCACCGATATGGAACTGTGGGGCAAAGAAGAAGTCTGGTCCTATCCCAACAGCGGCTTCGGCGACTGCGAGGACTATGCGCTGGAAAAGCGCCGCGCGTTGATGAGCATCGGCGTTCCGGCCGGCGACCTGCTGATGACGGTTGCGCGCCAGCCGAACGGAGACGGCCACGCGGTGCTGACCGTGCGCACCAGCCTTGGAGAGTTCATCCTCGACAATCTGGAAACCAGGGTGCTGTCCTGGACCGCTACCGACTATACCTACCTGAAGCGCCAATCGAGCCAGAATTCGGGCGCTTGGGTAATGATCAACGACGGCCGCTCCGACGCGGTCGCCAGCGTCCGCTAAGGACGCGACGCAAAAACCCGGTCGAGTCCCCACACTCCCCGTCCCCAACGACCGGGTTTTAGGAGCCGGCCCCGTCCCCGGGCCGGCTCCACCTTTTCAAGCGGCACCGGGCTTCTGGTGATGACAATCCGACTTGCGCGTTGGGAATGGCGGGAGATGACCGGTGCGGACATTGGTCCGATTGCGACAAATTCAGCGGCGCAATAAGCTTCGGCCATGAGCTACCAGGCGATGAAAATTCAAGTGATCTGTGATCAGACTGTTCGGGAATGTTTCCTAGACGCTTGGTCACACTGAGAGGTTTCCGGGCACCCTCAGGACACAGAAGGAATCTGGATACAACTGAGCGCAAAGAAACCCACTTGAGACACAACTGAAACACATCGACGCGCTGGGCGACATGCATGCGAAACGTTTTGGGCGGATGGTCGAGCCGCACGCAGGCCAGAAGCGCAGGAGCGTCGCCAATGACACCCGACCAGATTCGACTTGTCCAGGATAGTTTCCACGAGGTCCTCCCGATACGCGTGGCAGCCGCGGCTCTGTTCTATGAACGCCTGTTCGCGATCGACTCGGATCTTCGCGCACTGTTTCTGGCGAGCGACATGCCCAAGCAAGGCGCAGAGCTGATGGCGAGCCTGGGCTCCGTCGTGCGCGGACTGGATCGTGCCAACACCGTCCTTCCGACCGTACGCGAGCTCGCCAAGCGTCATGTGGCCTGCGGTTTCAAGGAGCATCATTACCCGATTGTCGGGCAAGCGCTCATCGACACGATGGCGGCCGGCCTCGGCACGGCCTTCACGCCGGCGGTCCGCGAGGCTTGGGAGGCAGCCTATGCGTTGCTCGCAAGTGTGATGATCGCGGCTGCCCGCGAGGATCAGCTCGCAGCGTGAGGCATCCGATGCCGGAACAATCGGCACTTAAGTTAGCGATGTTCGCGCTTTGACACCAAACGCGCCCGTGGCCCAGCCCGGCGGCCGGGATTGACAGTGGCTGTCGATTCCCGTGGTTGCATACGCAGTTTAACGGATCCATTCCCTCGAATTCGACCATAATTCGACGGAGGCCCAAACGCTCACTCCCCTGGTCTTATCGCAACCTCCTCTAATCGACGGCGCGAATGGTCGCGTCGCGAGTCGCGCTACATTCAATGCCCGACCATCTGCTCAACGACATGGGCATCGGCCGCTCAGAGATCGATCACGTCACGTCCCTGCGGTTTACAATTGCCAACAGCGCTCAACGCGGTCGCTTGAACGCGAAATGATGCTGATCCACATTGACCCGGCCTGCTGAACAGGCTCGGCTCGACGGGCGCGAGAGGTTGCCCCGAAGTCGGGCCAGGCCTTCAACACAAGAATTACTCAACCGCGCAGTCCCTGGCGATCACCTCGCCGGGGTTTTGGCGCTTTGAACAAGGCCCACGTCTCGCAGATCGTTTCGTAGCGTGGAAGTATGTGGATCAAGCAATTCCATGGCAAATTCCACGAACGCAACCACCCTCGTTCAAACGCAGCGCCGTCACAAGGAAGCGGTCCGGCAAATTCGCCGCACTATTCACTTGGAGAAGACGATGCAACACACCACCAAGGCCTCAAGGCCACCGTTGAACGGCGTCGACACGCCGAACCTTCTGGCAACGATCAACTTTGTCGCCGGCCAGCCTGAACTGGCCAAGTTCCAGTTCCGCGCCCACAACGAGTGGGTCGAAGGCACCCACAGCAAGAGCGTCATGCTCGGCTTCCACGGCGCCGGCCAGGAACAGAAGCATGCCAAAGCCTATTACGCCGACAGCGACCACCCGGCCGTGCTGTGCGGCGCCGATCACGGCCCCACCCCGGTCGAATGGCTGCTGCATGCGCTCGCCAGCTGCCTGATGGCGGGCGTCGCCAACATCGCCGCGGCGCGCGGCATCAAGCTGACCAAGGTGCAGTGCTCGGTCGATGGCGACATCGATCTGCGCGGCATCCTCGGGATTTCCGACGAGGTCCGCAACGGCTTTCGGAACATCACGGTGGCGTTCGAAATCGAGGGCGATGCGCCGTCCGAGAAGCTCCAGCAACTGGTCGAGCAGGCACGGGCACGGTCCGCGGTCTTCGACGTGCTGACGAACGGTGTTTCCGTTTCGGTCGGTGTCAAAACCATCCAGTGATCCACCCGGAAAGGCGGTTCGGACGGGTGTCTGAACCGTCGCCCTCCAAAACTGATGGAAACAATATGGAACAGGCTGACGTTGTCATCGTCGGCGCTGGCCAGGCGGGCATCGCCTTGAGCCATTGCCTTCGAAAACGCGGGATCTCGCATGTCGTTCTGGAACGCGGGCGCATTGGCGAACGGTGGCGGTCCTCGACATGGCGTTCGCTCCGCCTTTTGACGCCCAATTGGCTGAACGCGCTGCCAGGCTCCCCATATTGTGGCTCCGAACCCGACGGCTACATGAGCAACGACGCGTTTGTGGAAACCCTGGTTGGCTATGCCCATCGATCGCAAGCGCCGGTGCGCTCGTACGTCAATGTCTTGTCGTGCGAACAGGATGGGCAAGGCTTCAGGCTGCGGACGACTGCCGGCGACTGGTCGGCGAAAGTCGTCGTTGTGGCCACCGGTCATTGCGACGTGCCGAGCATGCCCTTCCCGCTGCATTCCAGCGCGGACCAACCGGTCAGCATCCACGCTTCGCAGTACCGAAGTCCCGACCAGCTTGCGTCGGGCGGCGTGCTGGTTGTCGGCGCATCGTCGTCGGGCGTCCAGACTGCCGACGAGCTGCGACGCAGTGGCAGACGCGTAATCCTGTCCGTCGGCAAGCACACGCGTTTGCCGCGCATCTGGCGAGACAAGGATATCTTCTGGTGGCTCTACCATATGGGATTCATGTCCCAGCGGCTGGACGATTTGACAGATCCCGACAGCGCCAGACGACAGCCTTCACTTCAACTTGCCGGTCGGGCGGATCGCTCCAATGTCGATCTGGCGACCCTTCAGGGCATCGGAGTCGAACTCACCGGGCGGTTGAAAGGCATCTCGAACGGGACAATTGGCTTTGCAGATGATCTCAAAGATAGCATCACGGCGGCGGACGCCAAGCAGGACCGGCTCCTTCGCCAGGTCGACCAGTTTGCGGGTCACAAATCCATGGCCGGCGCCCCCGCCCCTATCGAGGTGCCGACGAATTGCCTCAAGCGCCTGTCGTTCGCGAACGACGACATCGGCACCATCATATGGGCGACCGGCTACAGCCGCTCGTTTTCATGGCTGAAACTGCCCGTCATCACCGCCGATGGCGAACTGGCCCACAAGGGCGGGATAACGACCGTCGCCGGCCTCTATGCGCTTGGCTTTCGCTTTCTGCGCAAGCGCGATTCCAATTTCATTGGAGGCGTTGGGCCGGACGCGCAAGCGATCGCCGACCATGTCTCACACTATCTCGGTCAGAGCGGCCTCAAGGCAGCATAAGGACATTCCGATGCTTTCCAATGTCGTCCCCGCACATTCTCACTACGACGCCATCATCGTCGGCGCGCGCTGCGCCGGAGCCTCGACGGCAATGCTGCTCTCCCGGGCAGGATTGCGGGTGCTGGCGGTCGACCGCCAGTCCTATGGATCTGACACGCTGTCTACACACGCGCTGATGCGACCAGCCGTCATGCAGCTTTCGCGTTGGGGCCTGCTCCAACCGTTGATCCAAAGCGGTGCGCCGGTGATCAGGTCTACCACTTTTCACTATGGCGAGCAGGAGGTCACGGTGCCCATTCGGCCCGAGCCAGACATTCCGGGCCTGATCGCTCCACGCCGCACGGTGCTTGATCGCATGTTGGTCGATGCAGCACGAGCCGCTGGAGCCACGATTATGCACGACACTCCGGTCCATGATCTCATGTTCGACGCACATCGCCGTGTTCGCGGCGTCACATTGAGAGACCCCGGCCGCCAAACTCGCGAGATAAGCGCCGATATCGTGGTTGGAGCAGACGGGCTCGGCTCGTTTATCGCTCGCAAGGTCGAGGCACGGACGCTGGTGCAGGGGCGGTGCTCGGTGGCACATGTCTTCGGCTACGCCGCCGCGCCGGCGTTCTCGGGATACCACTGGTATTTCGGCCGGAACCTATCCGGCGGCGTGATACCGACGAATGACGGGCTTGCCTGTATCGTCGCATCCGTTCCGACCGAGCGGTTTGACGCGGAGTTCCGTTTCGATCTTTCCGCCGCACAGCTTGCCCTCGCAGCGCTGGCACCCGGATTGGGATCGCGAATCTTCGGCAATGGTGGCGAATGTCTGAAGGCCTTCCGCGGCACGCCCGGCCGATTGCGGCAGGCATACGGCCCTGGGTGGATGCTGGTCGGCGATGCCGGCTTCTTCCGCGATCCGCTGACCTCGCATGGTATTTCCGACGCCCTGCGTGATGCCGAAGGGGCCGCGACGGCAATACTTTCCTGTCGCGAGTCCGCATTGCGGGAGTTCCAGGAAGTACGCGACAGCCTCGCGCTACCCATCCTTGAGACCACGGACGCCATCAGTGCCTTCGACTGGTCCCTCGAAGAGCTACCTGAACGCCACAAGCGCTTCAGCGAGGCGATGAAATCCGAAGTCGCTGTGCTCTTGGCCCGGGCGGCGCGCGATCGCGAGGTTCCGCCTCTCCCGCAAGGGCTAGTGACGTCGCAGCTAGAGGCAATCTGAAACACAAAACAAGGAGCAAGGCTATGCAAACGACCATACGATCCGGATGGTCCGGAGTCCGGTTCGGACAACCGGAAGTCGGGGCCAGTGCAGAGCGAAGGCGCATCACTCGGGCTAGCGACATCATTGCGTTCAGCGACATGACCGGCGACAGAAACCCACTCCACTACGATGATGTCCTATCCGCCCGAACCGTATTCGGCCGTCTCATAGTTCAGGGCGGTGTCACTTCCGGCCTTCTCAATGCTCTGGTGGCCGAGGACTTACCGGGACCCGGCAGCGTCTTTCTTGGCGTCGAGTGGAAGTTCCTCAAGGCCGTCGGTATCGGCGAGGAGATCGTCGCACGCGCGGAGGTGCTTAGCGTGCGGGAAGACAAGCCGATCTGCACGCTGTCAACCACCGTCGCAAACTCGGCAGGCGAGATTTGCCTGTCCGGCACGGCAACAACCTACACTGTGCCGCTCGATTAGCCGCCATAGGCTGCCGGGCGGCTCCGCATTTCCATGCTCTCCCACACGCTGTCTCCCTCCAACGGGCAGAACGCATGTTCGAGGAACTTAGCGGAATGGTCCGCTGCAAACCAAGGAGCCAACTTTATGAACATCTCATTCGGTATCTATGCAACCCCGACATCCACTCTGTGGAAAGACATCCGCAAAGGTCCGCCGCTCGAGGCAGTCCGGGAGCACCTCGACCGGGTGGTTAACTTCAGACGCCTTTGCGAGATCGCTCGCAGGGCTGAGGTCCGGTGACGGAGTACGGGTCAAATGCGATGGCGGGCGTGGAGACACGTCCGCCATCGGTTTGGGTGTTGCGAACCCAAATGCTTCGTCGCTAATGTAAGGCCGACCATACGGTTAGGACAACCGGATTGAGCTCGGCCTTCGAAGTAAGGGTCTTTGGCGACCTCACGGTTCGCCGTGACGGCGAGCCTGTGGCCCTAACGCAATCGCGCAAGACGCGGGCGTTACTCGCCTATCTGGCCGTGCAGCAAAAGCAGCAGCGCCGCGAGTGGCTTTGTGAGATGTTCTGGGACGTCCCTGATGATCCTCGGGGCGCGCTGCGTTGGAGCCTTTCAAAGCTGCGCCAGATCTTAAACGCCGACGGCGAGACCCGGCTTGCGGCCGATCGCAACGTGGTCCAACTGAAGCCGGGATCGATCTGGCTCGACTACGATCTGATCAGGGGCCTGTCGGCCGATGCGGTTGGTTCGCTGCCTACAGAGCGTCTGGAAGCGATCGCTGCGGCTTTCGCCGGCCCGTTCTTGTCGGACCTCTATCTGCCGCGCTGCCAGGCGTTCGAGGCTTGGCGCGTCTATTGTTCGAACGAGACCGAGATTCTGCACCTGAAGGCGCTACGCGCCCTGATCGATCGCCTGGGCGACGAGCCTGAGCGGGCGCTTCCCCACCTGCACACGCTGCAGTCACTTCTTCCGGACAATGATCTAGCAGACGAGATCGCCCGCATTAACGATCAGGCTCGACTGACCGTCGCCGCTGCCCCGATCCGAAGTGGCACGACGGCTGGACCTGTTAGCCGGCCGGCCCCCGAACCTCCGCTGACGGGGCCTGTGCCCGAACCCGTCCCGTCGCCTTCGACGAAGGTTTCGTCAGGTAAGCAGCAGATACGCTACGTCAATGCCCGCGATGGTACCCGGATCGCCTATGTCATCAGCGGATCCGGGCCAGCGATCGTGCGTGCCTCGCACTGGATGTCCCATCTCGACTTCGATTGGGAAAGCCCGGTTTGGGGACATTGGATCGACGGCCTGTCCAGCGGCTTCACGCTTGTACGCTACGACGGGCGCCTGAACGGCCTTTCCGACACGGTCTGTGAGGATGTGTCTTTCGATGCATTCGTCGACGATCTCGAATGCGTCGTAGAGGCCGTGGGCCTCGACCGTTTCGTCCTCCTTGGAATATCGCAAGGCTGTGCTCTCTCGGTCGAATACGCCATTCGCCATCCCGAGAAGGTCGCGGGTCTCTTGATTTGGGGGGGATATGTTCGTGGATGGCGAGCGCGCGGAAATGCGGCGGAGATCGTCAGACGCGAAGCAATCTCGGCGTTGATGCGCCAGGGCTGGGGTCAGGATGACCCATTGTTCCGCCAAATGTTCACCAACCTGTTTATACCGGGCGCCAATCGCGTGCAGATGGATTGGTTCAATGAGCTGCAGCGCCGGACACTCACGCCGGAAAACGCGATGCGGTTGAGCTATGTCTTTGCCGACATTGATATATCGCGATCGCTTGAACGGCTGCATGTGCCAGCGCTCGTCCTGCATGCCAACGGCGACCGGGTCGCGCCTTTCTCGGAAGGTTTGGAGCTCGCCAGATCGATAACTGATGCCCGCTTCGTCGAACTGGAAAGCGCCAATCACATCCTTCTTGCCGAGGAACCCGCGTTCCGCAACTTCATTCTCGAGGCGTCGGCATTTGCCAACGAGGCGCTTCAGGCGCAAACGGTCGTTGCGGTCGACCCGAGGACCCGGCGACAGGCAACGATCCTGTGCGCCGATTTCCAATACGCCGAACCGGTGATGGAGAACCTGCCTCCCGATGTCGCGCTGGAGCGGGTCGATCCCTTCCTCATGCAGGCCACCGCACTCGTGCGCGACAACGGAGGAACGGTTCTGACGATTTCCGAGAACGAGCTCGTCGCGTCGTTTGGCGCGCCTGAGCCGCTCGAAGGACATGCTGCACTTGCCTGCCGGACCGCACTCGCGCTGCGCGAGCTCGCGCTGCGCCATGGCGATTGGATGACCGGCGTTCGTGCTGCCCTGGACACAGGTGTCGTGATCGTCAGACCGGCACGTGACGGGGCTTTGGAGGTGCGCGGCGGGCCGGTGTCCGTGGCCCATACGCTGAGCCAGGCGTTGGGGCGCGATCTCGTGGTGGCAACCGCCAGGACCCGGGCATCGGCTGGCGGCTTCGTCAGTATGGAAGCGCTGGCAGCGCCACTTCTGTCGGAATACCCGAAGAACCAGCGGCTCTTTGAAGTGATCGAGATCAGGCGGGGCCGCTCGCGCTGGCAGTTGCGCGCCGAAACGCAGCTGTCGCCGTTCGTCGGCCGCGAGATGCAGCTGCAGATTCTGAACAAGGCCTGGCATGACGTATTCGACGGCGAAGGTCAGACGATTTTCGTGGTCGGCGATCCCGGTCACGGCAAGTCGCGTGTCACGCATGAATTCGTTGGGGCCATCCCTCACGATGATGCTGAGAATCTGGAGGTCGGCGCGCTCGAAACGGACCTGCGCAGCGGCTTCGTCGTAATTCGGAAGCTGCTGCAAACCCTGTTCGGCGTGGGCGACACCGAAGCGCCGCCAATCGCAATCGAAAAGGTACTGGCCGCGCAAAGCGCGCAACGCTTCGATGAGCGGCTCCTCGATCCGATCATGGCAGTCATGGAACTGCCCGTTCAGGATCCGAACTGGGCTATCATTTCTGGCCAGGAACGATCCCGGCGCATGCAGGAAGCAGCGGTTGGGCTTCTGCTCTTCCTTGGCCGCAGGAAGCCCGTCGTTCTCCTGGTCGAGGACCTTCATTGGATAGACGCCGAGAGTGAGGGGGTCCTGGTGCGGCTGGCGCAGGCACTGCCCACTGTCCGCTGCCTGCTTATCCTGACCTGTCGACCCGAATACGATCGCGGTGCCTTCGCCGCTGCAGGACCTTCCGAAATCCGCCTGCCGGCGTTCAATACGGCCGAAGCAGCAGCATTTCTTGACTACCTGGTTGGCAGGGACCCTGAGCTGGCGCAGCTCCGCGGTGCAGTCGGGGATGCGTGCAAAGGCAATGCATTGTTCCTGGAAGAGACCGTCCGCGCTCTCGCCGAGACCGGCAAGCTGGAAGGGCAGCCGGGCCGCTACCGGCCTTCTGGCGAGGTCGACGAGATCGTCGTTTCGGCGAGTATTCAGACGATCGTCGACGCTCGCTTCGAACGTCTCGACAAGGATTCGAAGCGGGTAGCCGAGGTCGCCTCGATCTTCGGCGGAGAGATTCCGGTGCCCTTGCTACGAAGGATGGCGACTCTGTCGAGCCTGCGCTTCGATGCCGCCCTCCAGAATTTGAAGAAGGCCGATCTCCTAGTGGAGCTTCAGGTTTTTCCCGAGGCTTTCGTCCGCTTCAAGCACGTCCTCATCCGAACTGCTGTGTCAGGACGTATCGTATCGTCGGCGCTCATTGAGCTCCACAGGACTGCGCTTGCCGAATTGAAGGCCCATTACGCGGACCGGCTTGAGGAGCACAGTGAACGCCTGGCCAGACACGCGCAACAGGCTCACCTCTGGGTCGAAGCCGTCGGCTATCTTCTGATCTCGGCTCGCAAGGTTATCAGGCGGTCGGCGCACGTCAGTGCACTTGAGCAGCTGGACCTTGGGGTCAGGCTGCTGAGGAGCAACGATGTCGCCGACGCCGATGAGCAAGAGATCGAGTTCCAGCTCGCGAGGGGCGTGGCCCTCATGGCGGCTCGTGGCTGGGGTGCGACCGAAGTGCTCGCCGCGTTCGAGCGCGCCGAGGAACTTTGCGGTAAGATCGGCGACCAGGCGCGTCTGTTCACGGCGCTGCGCGGGAGAGCCCAATACTACATGCTTAGCGGTAAGCCGGCAGCGGCGCAGGAACTGGCCTGCCGATGGGCTGGCATGGCTAAGGACGACAGCGATCCCGGTCTCGCGATCGAGACCGAGCACATGTTCTGGACAAACAATTTCTTCCTTGGGGAGACCGCGGCGGCCCAGAACCATGCGGAACGCGCCATCGGCCTCTACGACCCCGACCGCGATCATTATCTGACGTACAAGTACTCCGGTCATGACCCGGGCGTCTGCTGCCGCTGCTTCTCGGGATTGTCAGCCTGGCTGGCCGGCGAGCCGGATAAGGCAAGGCTACGGTGCGAAGACGCAACCGGGCTCGCTGGACGTTTCGAGCATCCGCTGAGCATGGCGCTTGCGTATTGGGGGACCAGCTACCTCCATATGTTCGCGGGGGAGCCTGAGGCCGCGCTTCGGGCGGCAGAAAGCGAGTTGCAGATAGCAGAGAAGTTCCAGTTGCCGCTCCTTGTCGGCCAAGCCGCGTTCCAGGTTGGATGGGGGCAATTCCGGCTTGGGGAACGGGGGGCCGGCCTGCGCGGCATGGAGGAAGCTATATCTGCCATTCGCCGGACCGGCGCTGAAATGGGGCTGCCCTACCTGATAGGCCTTTACGCCGAAGCGCTGGGCGACAGCGGCAGGCTGGACAGCGCTCGCAAGTCGGTTGAAGCTGCCCTCGAGCTCGGCCGCTACAACGGAACCTATTTCCAGCTCGCCGAAGTACTTAGGATCGAAGCCTGTATCCGCGAAAAGAGCGGTGGCGGACCTGACGAGATCGAGACGATGCTCCACAAGGCTGCGAACGTCGCTACCTTGCAGCGTTCCGCGATTGGCCAACTGCGTATCGCTGTGGAACTCGCTCGCTGTCTTCGAAGCCTTGGAGATGTCGAGAAAGCGCGTGAATTTATCGCGCCTCACGGCGAGCTTGTCGGTAAGCTCAACGACAGCCAGGATGCGCGGGCGGCGCGTGAGTTCTTCTAGCCAACGTGGCTACGTGACGCGTGCCCAGCAACCGCGCCGCCGCCACTGCGGCTGAATAAGCATCCGGCTACGCTAGGTTTTCGAAATCCAGTATGCGTCGGTGAAGCCGACATGCCTCCCTTCACGGTGATACCGCGTTAGTCCGGCAGGCCCGCCTTGCGAAGGCCTTCGATATATCTGCTGCGATCATCCGGTCGATAAAATGGCGGCAGCACCTCGGCGAGATTCGAAAGCCGCAGCAGCGGATCGAACTCGCAGATCCGGGCCATCATTTGCTGCGCTTCCGATAGGCGCCCCGCAAGGGCATGACCCGCCGCCACTACACGCATCGCGCTCACGTAGTTCGGCTGGTGCCGCAGCGACTTTCCCGCCCAAGCGACAGCGTCATCGTAGTGGCCGGCACAAAAATGAGCGAGCCTGGTGTTGAACTGCCAAGCGAACAGGCGTGGATCCAATGGGCTTAGGCGCATCGCAAGCGCGGCGTGCTCGACGGCCTTGCCTGGCTCGCCCAAGCAAGCCCTCACCCAGCTGCTGACGCCCAAAGCAGCCGCCAAGTTCGGGTTGAGAGCGAGCGCGCGATCGATGCAAGCCGCACTGTCATCAAGGTCGCCGCTTACGTAGCCGAGGACGTATCCGCCGTAGGAAAGCGCAATTGCATCATCCCATCCGAGTTCGACCGCTCTCCTGGCCAGTCGAGTAGCCTCGGCAATCTCTTCCGCGCGGTCGACCATCCAGCCATTGCTCTTTCGAGTGGCGTAGCACCGCGCCGCCCGCGCATGGGCTATCGCGAACTCCGGGTCACGGTCGATCGCTTTCATGAAGAGGCGCAAGGCATCGTCAATGGCCGATCTACTAGTGATCGTCCGGTCGAAGGCCGCCAGCCCGCGGAGATAGTAGTCGTAAGCGTCAAGGCATTCTGTCGGCTTGCGCTTGGCACGCTCGATCTCAGCCTCCTCCACCTTCGGGGTGATTGCGCCGACTATGCTCGAGGCGACCTGGTCCTGCAGATCGAACACTTCGGCGAGCGTTCCGTCAAAACGATCGGCCCAGAGGTAGGCCCCCGTCGAGGTGTCGATGAGCTGCCCGGCGATGCGCAGGCGGTCACCCGCCCGGCGCACACTTCCCTCGACCACATAGCGCACGCCCAGCTCACGCCCGACCTGCTTTATGTCTATGGACCGTCCCTTGTAGGCAAAGCTCGAATTCCGTGCGACCACGAATAGGTGGCGGAAGTGAGCCAGGGCGGTGACGATGTCTTCCACCATACCGTCGGCAAAATATTCCTGCTCGACATCACCGCTTAAATTCTGGAACGGCAGCACCGCAATTGATGGCTGGTCGTCATGTCTCGTTGGGACTGGCAGCACCCGCGCCGGCGCCGCGACGCCAGAGCTTGGCCCCGGCCGCTGATGTCCAGTTCGATCGCGGGACTGCAGGGAAGCCGCCAGTGAGCTTGTCTGCGCCTCCGGCTCCGCGTCCAGCTGCTTTTTCAGAACAGTCCGACAGAGCTCGAATTGGCGCAAGGCGGCGTTTTCGTGACCCCGATGAGCGTGGATCCGGATCAGCGCCCGATGGGCGGCCTCCGCGGTAGGATCTGAGGCGAGCAATCTCTCCGCGAGCCCTTCGCAGGCCGTCTCTTCCGCTGAGCCGGGTATGGGCAGCGCGAGGCTCAGCCGATCGACCAACTGCAGCGCCTTGCGCTGATATCTGTTCAGATAGGGTCCAAACCACTCATCCAGTTCCTCAGGAATGGCTTCCCCTGCAAGCACCCCGCCGCGGTAGAGGTCCGCGGCGAAGGCGAGATCGGTCGCTCGGCCCTCCTCCAGTTTCCGGTCGAAGATCGAAATGTCCGCGTCATCCGGGCCGGTAATCAGCGCGACGGCTTCGTGATCCCCGTCGATGTAGACGGTGGCATCCTTGCTGGTCGGGAACGAGCGCCGTATGTCGACCAGCGCTTGCCGCAAACTGTTGCGAGCCTGGCCATTGCTTCGTCCCGGCCAAAAGGCTTCGGAAAGCTGCTCGCGACGATGGCCGCGGCGGCCCGCCAGCACCAGGGCAGCAAAAAGAAGCGAACTCTTGCGCGTGGCGAAACGGACGGGCCGGCGCTCCGGCGAAGTAACCTCGAGGCCGCCCAGCAACCTGATGCGCAAAGATGGTCTCCAGACTTTGACCGCCGCGGCAGAATACATTTCGAAAGACAGTTTTAACACCGATTTAACGGCAGCTCGTCGGACTTTTCCGTTCTTTTCACGCACAGCCGAACAGCCCGAATACACCCGCGTGGCACGCTCCCACCCACAAACATCGAATGGGAGACTAGAAATGGCTCATACGGAAACTCGCACCGGCCGCAGCGCGTCGAAAAAACGCCTGTTTGGATCTAGCAGGAAAAGCGTAGCACTAATGATCGCCGCCTTCAGGGGGTGGCGGCGGACCGCCGCAGAATGCAGGGCACTAGCCGACTTGACGCCCGATCAGCTGAACGACATCGGTCATCCGGAGGCCCATCGGCCCGTGCTCGCCATCAAGGCAGGTCTGATCACGAACTTGATTTCGATGCGGTAAGTTCGGCGTACGGCTGCGCCATGAGGCTTTCAGGCAACTGCGGATGGGAGCAATATGGCGGCCAATTCAACCTCCGGATCGCTGCGATGTTGGAAATCCCGGAAGATCGATGCGAGCGCCACCGCCTGTTCAAGGCCATCGACGACGCGTTCAAGGCGGGCGACTTCGAGGGCCTCGGTGTGGCCCTCGGCGGCTCACCCGGCTGGTTTGACGAGCAAATGCCGTTTGAACTCGGCCTTGGACATCCACTGGAATATGCGATCTATTGGAGCCCCGCCGCTTTCATCTCGATCTTACTGGATGCAGGCTCGGACCCGAACTATCACCACCACGGCGGTTTTCCGGCAATCATCGCGGCACTGTCCACCGACCGGGCCGACAGACTGGAAATCGTCCGAATCCTGATCGATGGGGGCGCAGACCCCAACATGCGGGGCGTAAACGACTGGACACCGCTTCACTATGCGGTCGCCATCCGTAGCGTCGATGCCATCCGCCTGCTGTTGGCGGCGGGCAGCGACCCATCGCTCGAAACCCGCATCGACGACTATTCGACAGCCCTCGAGGACGCCGACAATGCCGGCTTTGAAGCCGGCGCTTCGCTGCTGCGCGATGCGATGACCAGGCGCGGCTTCAATGGACGGTGAGTTTGGGGGACGATGCCGGTGAAACCATAGCCGAAGGTTTGAGCAAGGCTGGCCTCAGGCCTTCATCAGTCCCGCTTTGAAGCGTTTGCCGTTGGCGACGTAGTGCGCAGCCGAAGCGCGCAGCCTTGAGACCGCGGCATCGTCCAGCGCTCGCACCAAACGCGCGGGCGAGCCGATGATCAGTGAATTGTCGGGGAATTCCTTGCCTTCGGTGACCAGGGCGCCGGCGCCGACCAGCGAGTTCTTGCCGATTTTCGCGCCGTTCAGCACGATGGCGCCCATGCCGATCAGGCTGTTGTCGCCGATCGTGCAACCATGCAGCAAGGCGCGATGGCCAATCGTGCAGCCTTGCCCGATGGTCAGGGGAAAACCGGCATCGGTGTGCATGACCGTGTGTTCCTGCACATTGGTATCGGCGCCGATGATGATCGGCTCGTTGTCGCCGCGAATGACGACGCCGAACCAGAAGCCTGCATTGCGGCCGATCTGTACGTCGCCGATCAGGGTGGCGTCGGGCGCGATCCAGTTGCTGTCCGCGTCCTCGAAAACGGGGGCTTTTGCGTCGATCGCGTAGAGCGGCATTTCGATCTCCCGATTCGTCTCACACTGAAAAGTCAGCCGAACCTAGGAGCATGCCGGCAACGGATGCAATGTCGATAAGCACGACGCCGAACGCCAATGCCCAGACCGTCGCGGTGCAACCGCAGGAGATCAGCGCCGGAGCGGAAATGCGGCCTTGCCGCCAGGCGTCGAGGGCTTCGTTGGCGAACATCAAGGGTCCGGCGCAGGCCGTCGCGGCGAGCGAGCGCAGCACATGCGCCGGCGACACATAGGGCTCGACGAAGGCAAGCCGGCGGCCTGACATCAGCTCCATCGCCGATCCGGCCAGGCCGCACGCGGTCAGCCCAACCATAAAAGCAAAGAGTGTGTGTTCGACCGGACCCATCTTTACCTTCCATTTACCATGAAATCGCACAGTCGTGTTCGACAGGCGCCGTTGCAAGAGCCGTGCCGCGCCACGTGTGCCGCCTAAGGACACCCCAAGAGGGACGTTCCAGGGGACGCCCATGGGACATGTTGGGACAGGCGGCCGAAAATTGGGGATCGCGATGAAGCAGGCAGCCACCGCCAACGGTCCGCAACTTACCGTCGTCGATTCCAAGCTGATGAAGCGGGTGTTCTACGTGTTCGCGGCGCTGGCGATGCTTTCGGTGACGATCAGCCTTGGCGGCAAATGGTTCGGCCGCTCGATCGCCATGGCCGGATACACCGACGACACGACAATCCACGAGGTGGTGATCGGCAACAACGTCATCGCCGTGCCGGCCAATGTCATCCGCTTCGACCAGGCCCGGCGCGACGGCATCGCTTCGCGGCTCGACCTCTATCTGCGCTATCCCGAGATGGACGGCTACAGCGAGGCCGCCCGCAACGATTTCAACCATACCGGATCACGCAAGAGCATCATCTTCCTATCGTTCGAACGGCAGATAATGTCGCGTGACATGAGCGGCCGCTTCGCGCCGATCTACAGTGCCCTGATCGTCCAGCCCGGCACGCCCGGCCCGGGCGGCACCACGCTCTACGGCTTCACCGAAAAATCAGGCTATTTCAACGAGGTGCTGGCGGTCGCCAATCGCCGGGGCAAGGACCCGTTCGTGGCCCGCTGCCTGAGCGGCCCGAGTGCTGCGCAGTCGCTGGCGCCCTGCGAACGCGACATTCTGGTCGGCGACAGTCTCAGCCTCACCTACCGCTTTCCCATGGAATTTCTGGGCGACTGGCAGGCGCTCGATGCAGCCATCGCCGCTGAGGCTGCGCGTTTCCTGAAGACCGGGCGCTAACGCATTGTGCCTGAAGGGATTATGCGACGCGCTTTGGAGGCAAATCGCAAACGGCGGAGATTGGCGCCCCCTTCTCCGCCAGGGATGACGGCGCCTGCCGGTAACCGAGAACCCCCGACTCAGGCCAGATCGATGTCGAGGATCGCCATCGAGAAATTATAGTCGCCGTCGTCCTCGTCCTTGAAGACGATGCCGAGGAATTCGTCGCCGACATAGACCTCGGCCGAATCGTCCTTGCGCGGCCGCGCCTTCACTTCAAGCTTGGGATTCTGGAAGACGCGCTTGAAATAGGCGTCCAGCTTTCTGATTTCGTCCGGCTTCAAAAGTCTTCTCCGATCGTCGGTCTTGCTCGTTTGAGCGCGCTTCTGGCACGTCGACAATGGCGATGTAAAGGCAGGCCGACCGGATATGCGAGAACCGACAGGCGGCAGAGCCGGCAAACGGAGTTCCGTTGCCCGCCCCGCGGACTTGAAATCAGATATCGAAGCTGACGACGTGGTCCATCGACTGCGATGGCAAAAGCTGGTCCATCTGCCGCGAAGGCTGGTCGCAGCCGGTCTCGCCGACGACACGAGCCGGCACGCCGGCAACCGTCTTGTTGTGCGGCACCGGCGACAGCACCACGGAGCCTGCCGCGATCTTCGAGCAATGGCCGACTTCGATGTTGCCTAGGATCTTGGCGCCGGCGCCGATCAGCACGCCGTAGCGGATCTTGGGATGGCGGTCGCCACCGGCCTTGCCGGTGCCGCCCAGCGTCACGCCGTGCAGGATCGACACGTCGTCCTCGATCACCGCCGTCTGGCCGACGACGAGGCCGGTGGCGTGGTCGAGGAAGATGCCCTTGCCGATGCGCGCGGCCGGGTTGATGTCAGTCTGGAACACCGAGGACGACCGGCTCTGCAGGTAGAGCGCGAAATCCTGACGGCCCTGGTTCCACAGCCAATGCGCCAGCCGGTGGGTCTGGATGGCATGAAAACCCTTGAAATAGAGCACCGGCATGATGAAGCGGTCGCAGGCCGGATCGCGGTCGTAATAAGCCTGAATGTCGACACGCACCGTCGACAACCAGTCCTTGTCGTCGGCTGCCATCGCCTTGAACGTCTGGCGGATGAGATCGGAACCGATATCCTGATGGGCGAGCCGCTCAGCTAGCCGATGGATGACCGCTTCCTCCAGGCTTTCCTGGTTGAGGATGGTCGAATAGAGGAACGCCGCCAGCAGCGGATCGCGGTTGACCGCCTCCATCGCCTCGTCGCGGATCGAGCGCCAGATCGGGTCGATCGGCTTCACCATGGTCGGGCGGGCAATGGTAACGCTGTTCATCAATGGTCTCCGGCTTGCCTGCTTGCCTATTCTCCGGTCGCACATATAAGCCAGATCATAGCACGGTTGAACTCAATTTTCCTTAGTGCTTTGTCAAATGGATTTGGTTCACGGAAATTCAAGCGGCCATGGAAAACGAACCCTTGATCGACGAACCGCTGAAGCACGAGCTTTCCGCGCTATACCGAGCCGAAGGCCGCCACTATCACAGCCTTGCGCATATCGAGGCGATGCTGGCGATCGCCGGCCACTATCATGCATCCCTGCACGATCCCGAGGCGGTCGAGGCGGCGATCTGGTTCCACGATGCCATCTATGACAGCCGAGCCAAGGACAATGAGGCGAGGAGTGCCGCCCTTGCCGAGAAAAAACTCGCCGGCCGCACGGATACGGAGCGCCTGAACCGCATCACAGTGATGATCATCGCCACCGCCACGCATGAATTGCCGCACTTTGACGACGAGAATGCCGTCCGCGACGCAGCACTGTTCCTCGACATGGACCTGGCAATCCTGGGTGCGACGCCGGATGCGTTCGACGCCTATGAACAGGCGGTTCGCCGCGAATATGGCTGGGTGGAAGAGCCAATGTGGCGCGCCGGCCGCAGTGCTGTTCTGACGAGTTTCCTCGCCCGCCCGCATATCTTTCACACCGAGGAGTTCCGGCAGCGGTTCGAGGTTCAGGCTCGGCAAAACATGGCGCGTTCGCTCAAGGCGCTCGGGCTAAGCTGAATCCAAACAGTCGTAGTTATAAGCATCCATACGCTGCGCATCGATGCACTCACAGCGGATTTTCGGCATAGAACTCCAGCACCCGCTGCTTGAAGGTTTTGTCGCCGACGGCCAGCATATGGTCGCGGCCCTCGATGTGAAAGGCCCTGGCGTTCGGCATCAAGGCGGCCAGTTCGTCGGGCGAACCGCCGATATCGTCCTTGGTGCCGACGGCAATCAACGTCGGCTGGGCAATGCGCGCGATGTCGGCCTCCGCCAGCAATTCCCGCGAGGTGGCAATGCAGGCGGCCAGCGCGCGGCGGTCACTGCGGGTCTGGTCGGCGAAGGCGCGAAACGAACGGCCGCGCGGGTGGCTGGTGGCATCAGGATCGTCGGCCAGGAGGGCGGCGGCGATCGGATCCCAGTCGCCGACACCGTCAACCATGCCGACGCCGAGACCGCCGAAGACCAGCGTCGCCACCTTGTCCGGGTCGGATAGCGCCAGGAAGGCCGATATCCGCGCGCCCATCGAATAGCCCATGACATGGGCGCGTTCGATGCCGAGATGGGTCAGCAGTGCTGCGCCGTCGGAAGCCATTTTTGCGGGCGTATAATCGGCCTCTTGATAGCTCTTCGACGAGGCGCCATGGCCGCGATTGTCGAAGGCGATGGCGCGGTAGCCGGCATCGTTGAGCGCCTTGAACCAGCCGGGCGACACCCAGTTGACGTAGTGGGTCGAGGCAAAGCCATGGATCATGAGCACCGGATCGCCCTGCCCCGATGCCGGCTGGCGGTCGAGGAAGGCAAGATCAAAACCTTCATGGGAGAAAAACTGCATTTGCGACGGATCCTGCGCGTTCAGTTGTGCGCAGTGTCGATTGCCGGGTGGCGCAACAAATCGCCGTCCGCGATGCCGCTCCTGGCGGCGGTGCCCGCCTTGAGCTCGAGCACGAAGCGAACCGGCTCGCCGGGCGAGATCATCGCCTCGGATTGCGGCTCGCCTTGCTTGATTGCCCGGATCCTGCCGTCCTGACCGACAAAGATCAGGTCGAGCCGCATCGGCGTGTTCTTCATCCAGAAGCTCACATCCCGAGGCCCCTCGAACACGAACAGCATGCCATGATCGTCGGCCATCTCCTCGCGAAACATCAGGCCGGCCTCGCGCTCGGCGGAGGTGTCGGCGATTTCGACGGAGAATGAGCGTTCGCCGGCTTTCGTCACAGCGACCAGCGGCTGCGGGTCGACGGCAAGGTTCATCGCCCGGCCGTCTGCCGAAGCCGGTTGCTGCGAATGGAAGAAAGCGCCTGTGGCGACGACAAAGGCGATCGCGGCGCAGACTACGCCCGCTATCAGCCGGTTCCTGTGAGTCATGCAAAATCCTCGGCCGGAAATCGTCCTAAACCATGACCCCGAAAAGTGGAACCCGGTTTTTGCTGCGCTGACCTGCGGTTCGGAAAAGATCATGGTCAGGCAAAAATAGGTCCTATCCCGATTAGATCGGGATAGAACCTAGTGCGAGACGGGCAAGGTACCCATATCCGGGTGAATTTCGGCAGCCATAAGGCCTTTGTCGCCGCGCCCGAAGCGGACCAGCACGACCTGCCCGGGCCTGAGCTCTGTAATGCCGTAACGGCGCAGGGTCTCCATGTGGACGAAAATGTCCTCGGTGCCCTCGCCTCGGGTCAGGAAACCGAACCCCTTGGTGCGGTTGAACCATTTCACCAGCGCCCGTTCGAGGCCGCTTTCCGGCGTCACCGAGACGTGGGTGCGCTGCTCCTGCATCTCCGCCGGATGGGTCGCCGTGGTGAGATCCATGGAGAGCACGCGGAACGCCTGCAATCCGCGCTCACCTTGCTTGACCAGGCAGACGACGCGCGCACCTTCCAAGGCGGTCTGGAAACCGTCCTTTCGAAGGCATGTCACATGGAGGAGAATATCGCCGGAAGAGCCGTCATCGGGAAGAATGAAACCGTAGCCCTTGGCCACGTCGAACCATTTGATGGCGCCCGCAACCTCGACAAGATCGGCAGCGTCGCCGCTCCCGTCTCTTTGCAAGGCGTCGTGACCGGTTCCGTCCCGCCCCATGAAAGAGGCTTTTTCCCCCATAAGAACGCCCCCCTTTTTTCAAGAATACCGCAACTGATTCTTGGCGTTAGATTAACACTGCCGCTTCCGGTGTGTGCAAGACCTGAGCTGTCTTTTTTCACGGTTCATTGCAGGGATACCGGATTTGTTGTTTGCCAACACGACCGGTTATCGGGAATTGCCCTTTGGCCGGGTGGCCCCTATGTTCCGCCGCAACGCAAACGTTTCGAGGAAATCACATGCGCTATCTCCACACCATGGTCCGTGTCGCCGACATCGATGCCTCGCTCGATTTCTACTGCAACAAGCTTGGCCTCAAGGAAGTGCGCCGCCACGAAAACGAACAGGGGCGCTACACGCTGATCTTCCTCGCCGCGCCCGAAGACGAGCAAAGCGGTATCGCCGACAAGGCGCCGCTGATCGAGCTCACTTACAATTGGGATCCGGAAGACTACAAGGGCGGCCGCAATTTCGGCCACCTCGCCTACGAGGTCGACGACATCTACGCCACCTGCCAGCAGCTGATGGACAAGGGTGTCACCATCAATCGGCCGCCGCGCGACGGCAACATGGCCTTCGTCAAGTCGCCGGACGGCATTTCGATCGAGCTTTTGCAGAAAGGCCCGGCCAAGGCCAAGGCCGAGCCCTGGGCGTCGATGCCGAACACCGGAAGCTGGTAACCCATCACAAGATCGAGGGCGGGTACGACCGAGCCGGACATTTTATGGCGTTTCTCGAGATCGCGCCTATCTGTCCGGCGATCACGCCTGCTTCCGAAATTGGCGCATCTTGCCTTGGGAGAAATCCATTCATGCCGACCAGCCATGTCGATGTCGCCACTGAACATGCGAGCCGTTATCTGCAGCAGCTATGCAAGCATTGGGCGCACAAGTTTCCGGTCGAGTTCGATCCGAACCACGGCACGATCGACCTCTCACTGGGCCGTGCGGTTCTCGATGCCGATGCCGCAGCGCTGCATATCGCGGTAACCGCTGACGAAGCCGGCTCGCTGGAGCGCCTGGAAACGGTCGTTGCCGACCACATCAAACGCTTCGCTTTCCGCGAAGAGCTGACGTTCGACTGGAAAAGGGCTTCGGCAGCGTAGGCGGCTATGTTTCAGCCGCCTCGGCCGGCCATCTCCAGCAGCATCAGCACCGTGCGCCAGTTGCGCGCGGTGCCGGGCACTTTCAGCGTGCGCGGGATGAGATTGGCAAACACCGATTTGCCGAGGCCTTCCGGTGCATGCAGGTAAAGCACGTCGCCCTTGATCTCGAACCGTTCGGGACCGGTGCATTTTTCGGCCAGCCGCGCGACCTCATCGGCGATCGGCTCGCGTTCCAGCGCGTAGACGTGGAGTTTCGTCGGCTCCCCAGCGACTTCCGGATAGGGATTGTCCGCCACCAGCCGCTCGAACCAGCCGAGATCGCGCACCATGATGCGCGAGTGAAATCCCCATTTCTTCTCGAAAGCCGCTTCCAGCTGCTTGGTCAGCGTGGCCGCATCGCCCGTTGCCGACCGGAACACGGCGTTGCCGCTCTGCACGTAGGTGGCGACGTCGCCAAAGCCGAGTTTCTCGAAGAACGACCGGAGTTGGGCCATCTTGACGATGCGGTTGCCGCCGACATTGATGCCGGAAAACAATGCAACGAATATCTTCTCCTCTTCACTCATATTCGGGCGCTCATATGATGAACCCGGCGAGCGTCTCGTTGTCGGTGATGTCCTGATACTGGACGCCCTCGGCCTCGAAATTCGCGTTGAGCAGCTCGAAATTGCGGCGATCCTTGGTTTCGATGCCGATCAGCACCGAACCGAAATTGCGCGCCGATTTCTTCAAATATTCGAAGCGGGCAATGTCGTCGTCAGGCCCCAGCAATTCGAGAAAGTCGCGCAGCGCGCCCGGCCGCTGCGGAAAGCGGATGATGAAGTACTTCTTCAGCCCCTCGAAACGCAGCGCCCTTTCCTTCACGTCCGGCAGCCGCTCGAAGTCGAAATTGCCGCCCGAAACTACCGCGACGATGGTCTTGCCTCTGACGTCCTTCTTGGAAAAATCCTTGAGCGCGTCGATCGCCAATGCGCCGGCCGGCTCCAGCACTACGCCTTCGACGTTCAGCATCTCGATCATGGTCGCGCAGAGCCGGTTTTCCGGAACGAGCCGTACCGTATCGGCAGGAAAATCCCTGAGGTGCCGCAACGGTTCGCGGCCGATCTCGGCCACCGCCGCGCCGTCAACGAAATTGTCGAGTTTGGCGAGCTTGATGCGCTTGCCGGCGGCGAGGCTCTCGCTGAGGCTTGGCGCGCCGGCCGGCTCGCAGAAGACGAAGCGCGTGTCGCGGCGCTGGTCGGCGAAATAATGCGTCACACCCGCAGCCAGACCGCCGCCGCCGACCGGCAGCATGATGATGTCGGGCATCCGCGCGCCCGGCATCTGGCCTGATATCTCGTAGGCGACGGTCGCCTGCCCCTCGATGATGTCCTTGTGGTCGAATGGCGGCACCATGTGCGCGCCAGCGCTTTCGGTGAATTCGAAGGCGGCGCGGTAGCAGTCGTCGAAAAAGTCGCCGACCAGCCTGATCTCGACGAATTCGCCGCCGAACAGCCGCGTCTTATCGATTTTCTGCTGTGGCGTCGTCACCGGCATGAACACCACGCCTTGTCTGCCGAAATGACGGCAGACGAAGGCAAAGCCCTGCGCATGGTTGCCGGCGGAAGCGCAGACGAACAGTTCGGCGTCGTTGCCGGCGTCGAGCGCCTTGCGGAAGAAATTGAACGCGCCCCTGATCTTGTAGGAGCGCACCGGCGACAGGTCCTCGCGCTTCAGCAGCACGCGCGCCCCGGTCTTCTTCGACAGGTAATCGTTTTCCTGCAGCGGCGTTTCCGGAAAAATCTCGCGGATCGCGGCGGCAGCGGCAGCGACGCGGGAGGAGAAACTGGTCATCGGAAAAATCACCCCGAATCGTCTGTGGTCTTCGCGTGCGATTGTCGGTCATGAAGCTAGCACACGCCTTAGGTGTTTGATCAGGGCAATCGTTCTGGCTTTCGCGCAACAGTGCGATGACTGTCGCAAGGCGCTGAGCGCATTTCGGCTGGATATGACTTACTTCTGCCGCACTTCGACTGTCCGGGAGGGGTTCGCGGAGGTTGGATAGGCCTTTCGGCCGGAGTGGAATTCTAAAGTTGAAGAAGATTTGTATCCTTGTCCTTACCTTGCTCGTTGCCGGCTGTGGCGGCCGGCAAACCGAGGAACTGCTCGGCAGCGCCATGGTGTCCGCGCCGGTGACGGAAATCGCCGGCAACCACAGCATCTTCATCGCCACGACGCGCAAGCGCTCCGACGACCCCAGCAAGGTTTTCGACCGTGAGCGCTCGGCCACGCTGAACTATGCCCGCGCCAACGTCACCGTGCCGGGGACCCACGAAACCGGTCGGATCGAGCGGCGTTCGCGCGGCAAGTCGAACGACCCGGCCAAATACTTCATGGCCTCCGACGTCGTCGGCTACGACACCGCGCCGAAATTCTCCAGCGCGCTCAGCACCGACATCGCCGCGCGCGGCGGCCGCGTCATGGTCTTCGTCCACGGCTACAACACCGGTTTCGACGCCGCCGTCTACCGCGTCACCCAGATCGCCCATGATTCCGGCTACCCGGGCACGCCGGTGCTGTTTTCCTGGGCGTCGGGCGCCAAGACCAGGGACTATGTCTACGACAGGGAAAGCGCCAGTGCTGCCCGCGACCAGCTGGAAGTGACGCTGAGGATGCTCGCGCAGACCGGCGCGCGGCGCATCGACATTGTCGCGCATTCGCTGGGAACCTGGGTTACCATGGAAGCGCTGCGCCAGCTCGCCATCAACGGCGACCGCGATCTCGGCGGCAAGCTCGGCGACGTCGTGCTGGCCTCGCCCGACATCGATGTCGACGTGTTCAAGAGCCAGATGCGCCGCTACGGCAAGCCGAACAAGCCATTCATCCTGCTCCTGTCCGACGACGACCGGGCGCTGCGGCTCTCCGGCCTGATCGCCGGCTCGCGGCCGCGCGTCGGCGACTACAAGGACGCCGCCGACCTCGCCGACTATGGCGTGAACGTTGTCGATCTCTCCAGCGTCAAGGGATCGGACCGTTTCAACCACACCAAATTTGCCGACAACCCCGAGCTGGTGAAGATGATCGGCCAGCGGCTGCGCGAGGATGACGGATTTGCCAGCGACCGCGAAGTAACCGACCGCATCAGCCTGCTCGGACAGTGAGGTGCGTTCCACGCCCTGTTACTTTCGTCGTGCATGTTCACGGTTGCGGCACCATCGGATCACTTTCAACTGGACCGGCCCGGCCCTTGGCTTTATCGAAATAGCCAGCGACGTCACAGGCTTGACGTCCCCCTTGTGGGAGCCTGCGTGACCGTGCGTTCGAAGATTTTTCTCGTCGTAGCGTTTGCGCTTGCCGTTACCGGCTGCGCAGGCGGGAAAACACACGACCTTCTCAACACGACGGCTGTCACAGTGCCTGCCTCCGACATCGCAGCCACGCATGAGATATTCGTCGCCACCACCCGGAAAAAGGCAACGAAAGATCCGCGGCAGGTGTTCGACGGTGACCGTTCACCGACCACCAGTTTTGCCAGTGTCGAGGTCACCGTTCCGAAGGTCCATCAGGTCGGCGCCATCGAGCGGGTCAGGAGCTCCGCCAACAGCAATCCGGCGAAGGATTTCACGGCAACGGAGGTCGAATTCTACGAAGGCGCCCCGCAATTCGCCAAGGCGGTCGGTGCCGACATCGCCATGCGCGGCGACCGCGCGCTGGTCTTCGTGCACGGCTTCAACAACGGTTTCGACGACGGCATCTATCGGCTGACGCAGATTGCGCACGACACGAAATATCCCGGCACGCCGGTGCTGTTCTCATGGGCGTCGAGCGGCAAAACCACGGGCTATATCTACGACAAGGAAAGCGCCAACGCTGCCCGCGACGATCTCGAAGAGACACTGCGCATGCTGGCCAAGACGAGGGCCAAGAGCATCGACATTATCGCCCATTCGATGGGCACCTGGGTGACAATGGAGGCGTTGCGCCAGCTTGCCATCACCGGCGACCGCGATCTAAGCGACAAGCTCGGCTACGTCATCCTGGCCTCGCCCGACATCGATGTCGATGTGTTCAAGAAGCAGATGATCCGCTACGGCAAGCCCGACAAGCCTTTCGCCATTCTGCTTTCGGGCGACGATCGCGCTCTCAGACTGTCCTCCCTGATCTCGGGCGACAAGCCGCGCGTCGGCGACTATGGCGATGCGGCCGACCTCGCTAGCTACGGCGTGTCGGTGATCGACCTGACCAAGACCAAAGGCGGCGATCGTCTGAACCACGCCAAATTCGCCGACAACCCGTTCTTGGTGCAGTTGCTCGGCAACCGGCTGCGCGCCCCGGCCGGCCTGGCATCGGAGGAAGCCAATCCGGCGCAGCCGATCGACAATCTCGGCCAGGGCATCGGCAAGGCCGTCGGCTCGGTTGCCGAGATCGTCATCACCACGCCATTCAGGGTGCTGACCATCGCCACCGGCGGATGAGCAATTTGGGCTCGCCCCTGGTTGTTGTCAGACGAACAGGTCGACCTTCTGGAACGTCGTCACGTCGATCAGGCCGACATCGGAAATCCTCAGTTCCGGGATGACGACCAGCGCCAGCAGCGAGTGCTGCATGTAGGCGTTGTTCAGGGAACAGCCCATCTGGCGCATCGCCTCGGTGAGCTTGTCCGCCTTGGCCGCGACGATTTCGGCGCGCTCGTCCGACATCAGCCCGGCGATCGGCATTTCGACCAGCGCCAGTTCCTTGCCCTTGGAGAACAGCACGACACCGCCGCCGACCTCGCCCAGCCGGTTGACCGCCAGTGCCATGTCCTGCTTGCTGGTGCCGACGACGATGATGTGGTGCGCATCATGCGCCACGCTGGAGGCCATGGCGCAGTCGCTCATGTAGCCGAAGCCGGAGACGAAGGCATTGGTGACGCCGCCCGTGCCCCTGTGGCGCTCGACCAGCGCGATCTGGCAGACATCGTTGCGGCGGTCCATGGCGACCAGCCCGTCCTCCACCGGAAGATCGGCCTCGAGCGCGCGCGTCGGCGCCTGGTTCTCGATCACGCCGATGACCCGAACCCGAACCTCGTTGGCGCCGATAGGCGCCACGATGTCGAAATCCCCCGGTTTGAGCTTCCTGCCGAGCTTGACGGTGTTCTTCGCCGACTTGGGATAGTCAGAGGCCGGAATGTCGATGTCGAGCTTGCCGCCCTTGGCCAGCCTGACGCCGCGGCCGTAGACCTCATCGATGGTCATTGCGGCCAGATCGGAGACGATCAGCAGATCGGCGAGCCGCCCCGGCGCGATAGAACCCAGCTCGCGCTCCAGCCTGAAATGCTGGGCGGTGTTGAGCGTCGCCATTTGGATCGCGGTCACCGGCTTCAACCCCTGGCTGATGGCGTGCCTGACCACCCGGTCCATGTGGCCTTCATGGACAAGCGTGCCGGAATGGCTGTCGTCGGTGCACAGGATGAAGTTGCGCGGGTCGAGCCCGCTCTCCGTCACCGCCTTGATCTGCGAGGCGACGTCGTACCAGGCCGAGCCCAGCCTCAGCATCGCCTTCATGCCCTGGCGGACGCGGGCGATGGCGTCCTCGGCGCGCGTGCCTTCGTGGTCGTCCTCGGGTCCGCCGGCGACGTAGCCGTGGAACGGCAGGCCGAGATCGCGCGAGGCATAATGGCCGCCGACGGTCTTGCCCGCCCTCACCGTCGCGGCGATCTCGCCCGACATCACCGGATCGTTGGCCGCGACACCGGGAAAATTCATCACCTCGCCAAGCCCGATGATGTTTTCCCACGCCATCGCCTCGGCGACATCGGCGACCGTCAGCTCGGCGCCGGCATGCTCCAGCCCAGGTGCGGAGGGCACGCAGGACGGCATCTGCACTAACACGTTGATCGGCATGGCGACGGCCTCGTCATGCATCAGCCGCACACCCGGCAGGCCGAGCACATTGGCGATCTCGTGCGGATCGATGAACATCGAGGTGGTGCCATGCGGGATGACCGCGCGGCAGAACTCCGTCACCGTCACCATGCCGCTCTCGACATGCATATGCGCGTCGCAGAGACCCGGCACCAGATAGCGTCCGCCGGCGTCGACCACCTTGGTGCCCTGCCCGATGGCGTGGCCGGCATTCGGTCCGCAATAGGCGAAGCGGCCGCCGGCAATGGCAATGTCGGTGCCGGCGATGATCTCGCCGGAGTGAACGTTGACCCAGCGCCCGTTGCGGATGACGAGATCGGCGGGCCTCCTGCCCATCGCGACGTCGACCAGATGCGTGGCCGCCTCGGCCCAGGGTTTTGGTTTCGTCGCACGCGCGGTCTTCGCCATGAAGAGACTCCTGTTTTCCCGACTGTGCCAAGCCGATGGCGTTTTGACCAGCGAGATCGGCGGATTGCCTGAGGGCTCCTCGGCCTTAACATCGACCGTGATTTTCGCGTCTGTTGCGAGCTCGCGATTCGTACTTTGTGACGGCATTTATGTTATGGATTTCGTCATGGCGCTGATTTGCGCCAACGACCCGCCGCCGAGGCGGGTTTTTTGTTTCGGCGCCGTCCACGGCAAAGTGCCCAACCGGAATACGATTCCGTTTGCGGTAAATCAGATTGCCTCCCGTTAGCGAATCTTTCTGAATCGACGTTCGGGAAACCGCAGACACTACTCGAAGACTCAGATCAGAACTGGAAGTGCCTGATCCGGCCGCTCAGAGGGTCTCGACCTCCACCATTCGAGCCTGCAGGCGGTTCAATCAATTTGATCCCCGAACTGTCATTTTTTGCTCGGATCGTCCGCCGGATTGACGTAGTTGATCGTGAACGGTCCGTTGCCATGGACCTGAATAATCGTTTCGCTTGTCATCCAGGCGAAGTGATTCATTCCGGCCGGCGCAACTCCGAAGCCGCCAGCAGTTAGTTCGATGCCTTTCGCCTCGTCGAACTTATCGCCCATTCCGATATGAAAGTTGCCGGAAAGCACCGTTATATATTCCGCGGTGGGATGACTATGTGCGGCAATTTTGTAGCCGGCGGGCGTCTTCAGTCGCAGCACATAAGGCCCATCCTTTGAGGGATCTCCAGCGATAACCGCTATGTCCGCGCCAGCGGGAATGACAGCAGGAGCAGGGCCCCATTTGATACTGTCCGCGTTCACTGGCATATCATCGGCAAACAGAGGCGCTGTCCCAACAAGCAACAGCGCCAGAGCAGAGGCGAGCTTGAGCATGACAATCTCTCCATTGGTTCGTAGAGGACAGCGTCAAATTTCAACGCTGAATCACTCACCAATTGGAGCCTACCAATGCAGAACGCCCGAACGCATCCTCCGAACGGGGGACGCGCTTTCGCGGTGGCCTCGGAAGCCGCCGTTAAGTGTCCTCCCGCTGTTCCCTGTCGCGGCAGTTAAGAAGTTCGACCAAATCGTCGGCCTCTTCGATCGGCATGTCGATCAAGGGGACACCCACCTCGACAACCGGCAGCCCTGTGAACACGTCGATGATGTCCCACGTGCCTTCAGGTGTCTTCTCAATGTCGTAGCGTTGAGTCATGGGGAGTAGTGAGCCATGGGGTAGAGGGGAAGACTTGGCGCGCTTTACTCGATCATCGCTCGTTCGGGGTTCGGGAATGCGGAAATGGATCCCGCCCGGTCTGATCAAGCGCCTCAAGCAATGATGCAAGGGGGCTGGGCAGTCGCAGGTCGACGGCAAGATCCAGCGCGTCGTGTAAATACCGGCGATTATCTTCGGAACGGATCAGTTGCCGAACGGCTTCGGCAACAGACTTCCCTCGTTCTGTGTCAAACTCTGCCATGTTCGGGATTCCAGTAGCTTTAGTGCGAAACTCAGCCACTACGAAATTGTTCCAGGTGGAAACGATCTTGTTTGAACCTCAGTGTTTGATTCCCTCGCTGGTAAGAGTTGCCGCCGGCCCGGTAACGGCAGCTATGCTGTTGACTTGGGCACGAATTTCGCGCCGACGATCCGCATCCAAGGCGGGTCGCGCGTGCCATGATGCGGGCCGGAAAAAACGCTCTAGCCTTGAGGGACCGGTAACGGTTGGGTAACGAGCCCGCCCCGGCGAGGGGGGAATCCGGACAGGCTCGGCTCCTCAGAACATGCCGGATTTCTCCGACTGGCCTCCAAACCACTGTGCCCGCGCAAAGTTCCATTGCGTGGTGATCATTTTTCCTCGCGAAAGTCCTGCAGCGAGGCATGCCGAAGGTCTTCCTGCCACGCAGGCGTTTGGCGATCCGCGCAAGAACGAAGGCGACGATTTTTACATCCGCCCGATCTATGCGCAGCCGGTGGATATGCCGGATCTCAGGCAAGTGATCTGGTGCGACAAGCCGGTGCACGATCTGCTAGAATGGACGCCTAGCGGGCGCCTTTCGCGCTGCCGCCGTCATGACCGAACCGTAACCTCGACCGGCAAGGGGGAGCGCTGATTTTGCAGCGAGGCAGAAGCGCGATCAGCGGGCTGGCGAAAAGCGCGACGGTGACGTCCGCCTTGCTCTTGTGCCGCAGCTATTGCGCGATTTTGGGTCCGTTGACGCCCGGCAATCATGGACGGCCCAGGGGCGAGCGGTCGAGTTCCGGTTCTCATAGCACACTAGCCCAGCACTAAGCCTGCAATCAAAACGGTAAACCCGATAGAAAGCGGGACCGCCAAAAGCCAGCCAGCCTCCAAAACACTATTTTCCTGCCGATCCATAACAGTCTCCTCTTTGACGCTGCCCCTGATTACGAAAGCTCTGGGGAGCGGATCGGTTCCGGCGGATTTGCCGACGACCCGGCGGCGATCGCACCACGGGGCCTCGCGTTCGCTCTCACCATTCGCGTCGGCGGCGATCGCATCGCGTGGCGTCAGGGCGACGAGCTCATGGATGGCACCGTTGATCTCACCGCGCTCCAGACGCTCCCACAAGGCGCCGCAGGACGATGTTGGAGCGGATGTCGTCGATAGCCTCGATGAAGGCGGCGGGCAGCATCGGGCTCGTACATCGCGACAAGCTGTTCGAACCGCTCGCGCGGTGATAGGCGTTGAGCATCTGAAGCCTACTTGAAGGTACCGCAGTTGGTTATCGCGTTCGCCATATCTGCAGGTCTCGCACTGGTAACGGTTCTGATGCACTATGAGGTGCTGAATATCGCCGGAGCGATGAGGCGTCGTTTTTCACTTCCGATGCGGGTTGATCTGCTGCTCTTAGTCATCGCAGCGATCATTGCTCACGTGGTGGGGATCTGTCTTTTCGCGGTCGCCTATGCCTGGATGCACCAGCATCCAGACCTTGGAGCTCTCGCAGGCTTGTTTTCCGGGAGCGCAGCGGATTTCTTTTATTTCTCGATCACCTGTTACACGACCATCGGCTTTGGCGAAGTCTATGCCACTGGGCCGATGCGGATCGTTGCTGCCTTGGAAGGTCTCAACGGACTCGTCCTGATCACTTGGTCAGCATCGTTCGCATACGCATCGACTTCGGATTTGTGGAAGCGGAAGCAGGACTGACGCGTGTGCGTAGTGCTTTGAGCGCCTAAACTTCCACAAACGCAATGAGGGCTCGCACGCGGCCTGGCCGCGGAGGGAACTATCAACGATGCTGAGGTCGAGTTCCTTCAAAAATGGCTAGCAGCGAATGCGGAGATCAGCAATCATCCGATCATCCGAACCATGCAGCCCTCCCCCATTGGACCCGGCGCAGCTAATCCCAATTGGAGATTAAGGCTGCACACTGGAGGGGCTGCGCGTCACCTATGCCGCCATACGGCGCATGGGCAATGACGCCGGGACGAGGCGCCGACGCGCTGGGGGCCGCCCTACGCGCTTGGGCGAGCACTATACCAGGCATGTCGAGAAAGAGCTTGGACGCTGCGAGCATGGACCGGAAAATATGGCAAAAACGGGCTCCGGCGAATGAAAAGGGAACGCAGTTTCGCACAACACAATTTTCGGACTGCACAACGCCGATTGACGAAATCGCCTAAGTAGTTGAAACGAAAAGGGCGCGGACGTGGCGGAATTGGTAGACGCAAGGGACTTAAAATCCCTCGATCTCTGATCGTACGGGTTCGATTCCCGTCGTCCGCACCAGCACACCGACGGCGCTCCTCGGCGGCGTCCAGGTTCCGGCAGATCAAGCCCGGATCGGGTTCAGCTTCAGATGCTGGATCAGGATGATGGTCTTGGCGTCGATGATGCGGCCGTCGGCGATGCCGGCCAGAGCTTCATCGAGCGGCATCTCCAGAACCTCGATGTCTTCGCCTTCTTCCGGCGCGCCGCCGCCGTCCGAGATGCGGTCGGTCGGCGAATAGCGCGCGACGAAGAACCAGAGCCGCTCGGTCACGCTGCCAGGGCTCATAAAGGGCGAAAACAGCCGATCAACGTCCTTCAGGTGGTAGCCGAGCTCCTCTTCCGCCTCCTTGCGGATGCAGGTTTCGGGATCGTGTTCATCGAGCAGGCCGGCGCAGGCCTCGATCAGCGGCTCGCGGTGGCCGGTGACGTAGGCCGCGTAGCGGAACTGCCGAACGAGCAGAACCGTCGAGCGCTCGGGGTCGTAAGGCAGGATCACCGCCCCGTCGCCGCGATCGTAGGTCTGGCGGATCTGCGTCTCCCATTTCCCGTCGCGCCGGCGATAATCGAGGACAGTCTTTTTCAGGACTGCCCAATCATCGGAAAGGACTTCTTCCGAACGGATACGAATGCGGTCTTCCATGGTGAACTCCGTGCTGCCGGCGTGAGGACTACAGCGCCGCGCGTCCTCTTGGACGCGCAAAGGACGCTGTAGCACTTTTGATCTGCGCATGATCCATTCCGAAATCGGAATCGATTTTTGCTGCGCTGACCTTCGGTTCGGGGTCATCCGCTAGCCGCGAACCGGCCCGTGCGCAATCCCAACAGCAATTGGTCCAGGGGCGCGCTTCACCGCCTCGTGTATGGCGCAGGCGCAATCCACTGCCTAAATAGCGACAGCCCCTCCCCGGAGTTTTTTTGATGACCACATCCCTTTTCCAGCCGATCACACTTGACGGCCTCGCCTTTCCCAACCGCATCGCGGTCGCGCCCATGTGCCAGTATTCCGCCGATGACGGTTCAGCCAGCGACTGGCACCTGTACCATTGGATGAACCTGGCGATGTCCGGCGCCGGCATGGTCACCGTCGAGATGACCGACGTCGAGCGGCGCGGCCGCATCTCTCATGGCTGCCTCGGCCTTTACTCCGACGACAACGAGGCAGCCGCCCGGCGCGCGCTGGATGCCGCCAAGCGCGTCGCCGCCCCCGGCACCAAATTCGGCACGCAGCTTGCCCATGCCGGCCGCAAAGCATCTAACCGGAAGCCTTGGGAAGGCGGCGGGCCGCTCGGTGCCGATCAGGATCCCTGGCCGATCGTGTCCGCCTCGGCAATCGCCTACGACACGGGCTGGCAGGTGCCGCGGGCGCTGGAGGATGAGGAAATCCTGCACATCATCGAACGCTTCGCCGAGGCGGCGAGGCGGGCCGAGCGGGCCGGCTTCGATTTCATCGAATTGCATGCGGCACACGGCTATCTGATCTTCCAGTTCCTGTCGCCGCTTTCCAACCAGCGCACCGACCGCTGGGGCGGCTCGCTGGAAAACCGCATGCGTTTTGTCGTCGAGATCGCCAAGGCGGTGAGGAAGGCAGTGCCCAAGCTGATGCTCGGGGCGCGGCTGTCGATCAAGGAATGGGTCGATGGCGGCTTCGATGTCGAGGACGCGATCGAAGTGGCCAAGGCGCTGAAGGCAGCGGGCGTCGCCTATCTCTGCTGCTCGAGCGGCGGCAATTCGCCCCTGCAGAAGCTGCCGACAGGTCGGGGCTACCAGGTGCATCTGGCGGAAGCCGTGCGCAACGTCGCCGGCATCCCGACGCGGGCCGTCGGCCTGATCGACGACCCGAAGCAGGCCGAGGCGATCGTTGCCGAGGGCCGTGCCGACATGGTGGCTCTGGCCCGCGCCTTCCTCGCCGATCCGCGCTGGGCGTGGCGCGCCGCGGCCACCTTCGGCGAGACGATCCACCCGGCGCCGCAGCTTGCCCGCTCGGTGACGACGATGCAGCATTGGATGAAGGCGGCGGGCTGAGCGACCATTTCCAATGGCTGCGGCCCCAATGACCGCGACCCCAATGATTGAGACCCTTGAGACCTTTACGCGGAAGGACGTGCAACCAAATCGGCCGTTCCGCGTTGGCGGCGATGATGGACAACAAGCCTTTTGAAAAGCCGGTGGTGGTCGAACTTGGCCATGTCGGCAAATACCGTGAGATCCGCAGCACCCAGGAAGCGGCGGAGTGCCTGATGACGGTCTGGCCGCTCAATCGTGGTCCCCGGCATCGCGATGCTCTCGACACTTGCCTAAAAGTGCTGGAGGGTTATCGTTCGACGGCGGATGCGCGCCGCGCATTGGTCGAAGCCGCGAAGGAATCGGACGTGCTGGTTCCCGACGAGAGATTGTCCGACGGCAGGCTGCCCGAAGACAAACTACCCGAAGGCAAACTGCATTGAGCAGACGGAGCTTTTCCCACTGGAGGTTTTCATGGCGAAGCTGACCTACAAGATTGTCGAGCATGACGGGGGCTGGGCCTACAAGGTCGGCTCGACATTCTCGGAAACGTTCCCTACCCACGAGGACGCGCTCCGCGCGGCCGAGATCGCTTCGGCCGAACAGCAGGTCGCCGGCACCACGGACGGCATCCAGTACGAGGACGCCGACGGCAAATGGCACGACGAACTCGCCGACGGCCGGGACCGGCCGCAAACCGAAGTTTCCGATTAGGCTGGTGTCGTATACTGATGACTTCTCGCACCTCCGTTTTCAAGGGCTGGGGCTGCGAGTCATTTTCCTGCTAGGATCCCAGACGTGGCGAATTTCAATCCCGCCGGGAACAAACACGATCAGGAGCAACGAAGAAGAGTGCTTGCCACGCAGCCGCTTTACAGGGCAGTCTGGTAGCGCTACCGTTTCATCATCGCGCGTGACCAGGGAGGAACTTTGGGAGCTGCCGCGGCCAGTTAGGAAAGCGGTTTCCTTCGAAGACGTCGCAGGAAGCATTCGGGAGGAAATCGATGGCGTCTGTCGCGATTGGCGATGTCTACAAATCATTCGGAACCGTCGAAATTCTCCACGGCGTCAGCGTCGATATAGACGATGGCGAGTTCGTCACGCTGGTCGGGCCGTCGGGCTGCGGAAAATCAACCCTTCTCAGGATGATTGCCGGCCTGGAAAAGATTTCGCGCGGCCAGATCGCGATTGGCGAGCGTGTCGTCAACAACGTTGCGCCAAAAGAACGCGACGTCGCCATGGTGTTCCAGAACTATGCGCTGTACCCGCACATGACCGTCGCCGAGAACATGGCGTTCTCGCTCATGCTCAAGGGTGTTTCGAAAGCCGAAAGCGGTGCCAGCGTTCAGCGCGCCGCCGAAATCCTGGGGCTGGTGCCGCTGCTGGCGCGCTATCCTCGGCAGCTTTCCGGCGGCCAGCGCCAGCGCGTCGCCATGGGCCGGGCGATCGTGCGCGATCCGGCGGTCTTCCTGTTCGACGAGCCGCTGTCCAACCTTGACGCCAAACTCAGGGTGCAGATGCGCGCCGAGATCAAGGAACTGCATCAGCGCCTGAAGACCACGACGGTCTATGTCACCCATGACCAGATCGAGGCCATGACCATGGCCGACAAGATCGTGGTCATGCATGACGGCCTCGTCGAGCAGATCGGGCCGCCATTGGAACTCTACGACCGGCCGAACAATCTCTTCGTCGCCAGCTTCATCGGCTCGCCCGCCATGAACATGCTGAGGGGCGAAATCGCAACTGATGGCGGCTCATCGTCTTTTCGCGGCTCCGGGGGGATTTCCCTGCCGCTGGCCGCGGTACCTTCGATCGGCAGCGGCGAACAGGTGGTGCTGGGAATACGACCCGAGCATCTGCGGCTGTCCGACGAAGATGGCATTCCGGTCACCGTCGTGGTGGTCGAGCCGACCGGGTCGGAAGTGCAGCTCATCGGCCGGACGGCCGGCGGCGAAGAGATCGTCGCCAATTTCCGGGAGCGCCATTCCTTCACGCCGGGCGAGACCGTACGGCTGACGGCCGAGCCCGGCCTCATCCATCTCTTTCATGGCCAAACCGGCCAGCGCTTCGAAATGCGCACCCGGCAGTAAGAACCACCGCGAGGAAATAAACAGGAGGAGACGAGCATGAAATTCACCAGACGTGACGTGATCCGCACCACCGCCGGCGTGGCGGCGGGAGCCTTGGGAAGCCGGTTCGTCGGCTCTTCCGCCTTTGCCCAGGAGGGATTGACATACAAGCCCGAAGACGGCGCAAAGCTGCGGATGCTGCGTTGGTCGCCCTTCGTGCAGGGCGATGAGGATCAATGGCTGGCCAACACCAAGCGGTTCACCGAGACGACAGGCGTCGAGGTCCGTGTCGACAAGGAAAGCTGGGAGGACATTCGCCCCAAGGCGGCGGTTGCCGCCAATGTCGGCTCCGGTCCAGATCTGATGTTGGTCTGGTTCGACGACCCGCACCAATACCCCGACAAGTTGCACGACGTGACGGAACTGGGTGAGTATCTCGGCACGAAATACGGCGGCTGGCACGACGGGCCAAAGCAATATGCGACGCGGGAGGGGAAATTCCTCGGCCTGCCTCTGGCCACCATCGGCAATGCCATCGTCTATCGGGAAAGCTGGGTGAAGGAGGCTGGCTTCTCGGAATTTCCGAAGGACACAGCGGGCTTCCTCGAGCTTTGCAAGGCGTTGCAGGCGAAGGGGCATCCGGCCGGCTTCACGCACGGCCATGGCGTCGGCGACGGCAACAACTATGCTCACTGGCTGCTTTGGAGCCACGGCGGCCAAATGGTCGACGAGAGCGGAAAGGTGACGATCAACAGCCCGGAGACGCTCAAGGCGATCGAATACGCGCAGGAACTCTACAAGACCTTCATCCCCGGCACCGAAAGCTGGCTCGACGTGAACAACAACCGCGCCTTCCTGGCCGGCGAACTGGGCGTCATCGCCAACGGCATTTCCGTGTATAACACGGCCAAGACCAACAAGGACAATGATCCGAAACTGACTGAAATCGCCAAGGACATGCGCACGACCAGCCTGCCGATCGGTCCCGTCGGGAAATCGGTCGAGCTGTTCCAGGTGACCACGGCCGTGATCTTCGACTACACGCCCTACCCCAACGCGGCAAAGGCCTATCTGCAGTTCATGTTCGAGGAACAGCAAATGGCGGAGTGGATTACCTCCTCGGCCGCCTACTGCTGCCAGACACTCAAAGCCTTCGACAACAATCCGGTATGGACGGCCGACCCGAACAATGCCGCCTACGCCAAGGCCTCGGCGACGCTGCGTCCCAACGGCTATGCCGGGCCGCTCGGCTACGCCTCGGCGGCGACCATGGCCGATTATGTCCTGGTCGACATGTTCGCCAAGGCCGTGACGGGCCAGGCGACGGCGCAGGAGGCGATGGAAGAGGCGGAGAAACGCGCCAACCGGTACTATCGCGTTTGATCACAGCCGAGCCGGGCAGCCGCGACCGCGCTGCCCGGTCTGGTTCCTGAAATCGTGTGGCGGCCACTCAGGCCATCATGCCAGCAGACCTTATGAGGAGCCGTCCCATGGCCGTGTCGTCCGCTGCCGTTCAGCCGCGTCCGTCGATCCTGTCGCGGAGCCTGTCGCTCCTGGCCGACAGCCGGAACGCGCTTGGCTTCGGCTTCATGCTGCCGGCGGCAGCGCTGCTGCTGGTCTTTCTGACCTATCCGCTGGGACTCGGCATCTGGCTCGGCTTCACGGATGCCCGCATCGGCCGCCCCGGTATCTTCATCGGCATCGAAAACTACCAATATCTGTCGGATGACGCCGTCTTCTGGCTCTCCGTATTCAACACCTTGCTCTACACAATAAGCGCCTCGATCCTGAAGTTCGCGCTCGGCCTCTGGCTGGCGCTTATCCTCAATCAGAACCTTCCCTTCAAATCGTTCTTCCGCGCGATCGTCCTGCTGCCGTGGGTGGTGCCGACGGTGCTGTCGGCCATCGCCTTCTGGTGGATATACGATTCGCAGTTCTCCATCCTGTCCTGGGCGCTTATGGAAATGGGCCTAATCGACCATCGCATCAATTTCCTCGGCGACCCGGAGAATGCGCGCGCTTCGGTCATCGCGGCCAATGTCTGGCGCGGCATTCCGTTCGTCGCCATCACGCTGCTGGCCGGCTTGCAGACGATTCCCCAGTCGCTTTACGAGGCCGCCACGCTCGACGGCGCCAGCCGCTGGCAATTGTTCCGTTTTGTGACGCTGCCGCTGCTGACGCCGATCATCGCCATCACCATGACGTTCTCTGTGCTGTTCACCTTCACCGATTTCCAGCTGATCTATGTGCTGACCCGCGGCGGACCGGTCAATGCCACCCATCTGATGGCGACATTGTCGTTTCAGCGCGGCATTTCGGGAGGCCAGCTTGGCGAGGGCGCCGCCATCGCTGTCGCCATGATCCCGTTCCTGCTTGCGGCGATCCTGTTCAGCTATTTCGGCTTGCAACGCCGCAAATGGCAGCAGGGCGGCGGAGACTGACATGGCCACGATCAAAAAAACGAATCGTCAGGAACTCGACGAAGGCGGCATGGGCTACCTTCAGAGCCTGCCGCGGCGCGTGGTGACGGTCTATCTGCCGTTGCTGGTGTTCGTCATCGTGCTGTTGTTCCCGTTCTACTGGATGACGATCACGGCGATTAAGCCCAATCACGAGATGACCGACTACGCCAATTTCAATCCGTTCTGGGTCGTGCATCCGACATTCGAGCACATCCGCTATCTCTTGTTCGACACGTCCTATCCGGGCTGGCTGCTCAACACGATCATCATCTCGACCGCCGCGACGTTCCTGTCGCTGCTGGCTGCGGTGTTCGCGGCCTATGCGATCGAACGGCTGAGGTTTTCGGGGGCGCGGCAGGTCGGGCTCGCGATCTTCCTCGCGTATCTCGTGCCGCCGTCGATCCTGTTCATCCCGCTGTCGGTGATGGTGTTCAACCTTGGGCTTTACGACACGCCCTTCGCGCTCATTCTTACTTACCCGACCTTCCTGGTACCCTTCTGCACGTGGCTGCTGATGGGTTACTTCCGCTCCATCCCGTTCGAACTGGAAGAATGCGCGCTCATCGACGGGGCGAGCCGGTGGCAGATCCTCACCAAGATCGTGCTGCCGCTGTCGGTGCCCGGCCTGATTTCAGCCGGCATATTCGCATTCACCCTGTCATGGAACGAATTCATCTATGCCCTGACATTCATCCAGTCGTCCGAAAACAAGACCGTGCCGGTCGGGGTGCTCACGGAGCTTGTCCGTTCCGACGTCTATGAGTGGGGAGCGCTGATGGCCGGAGCCCTGATCGGCTCCCTGCCGGTGGTCGTGCTTTATTCGTTCTTTGTCGAGCACTACGTTTCCTCGATGACCGGTGCGGTGAAGGAATAGCGCGTATGGCGCCGCACCTTCTCCCTTCTCCCTTGTGGGAGAATGTGGCCTCGCGAAGCGAGGTCGGGGTGTTCCAGCTTGGTGCCGACCGCGTTCCAGCCAGCACCCGTCTTGGCGCTGCGCGCCAATCCACTTTCTCCCACAAGGGGAAGGAAGAGCCGCACCGTGGGCGCCAATATCCTGGCGTATTGCCGCCGGCGAGCCGCCGCGCTATCTCAGGCGACCTTGCCTGCCTAAAGGCGACCTGTCTGCCCGAGGCGACTCTGTCTGCCCGAGGCGACTCTGTCTGCCTAAGGCGACCTATTGCCGGAGCTCCCATGTCTGAAATCGTCACCGCCGCCATGCTCGTCATCGGTGATGAGATTCTGTCCGGCCGCACCAAGGACAAGAATATCGGCCATCTCGCCGAAATCATGACGGCGATCGGCATCGACCTGAAGGAGGTGCGCATCGTTCCCGACGAGGACGACGAGATCGTCGCCGCGGTGAACGCCCTACGTGCCCGCTACACCTATGTCTTCACGACCGGCGGCATTGGCCCCACGCATGACGACATCACCGCGGATGCCATTTCCAACGCCTTCGGCGTGCCCTGCGAATACGACGCCAAGGCCTATGCCATGCTGGAAGCGAGCTACGCCGCGCGCGGCATCGAATACACCGAGGCGCGCAAGCGCATGGCGCGGATGCCGCGTGGTGCCGACCATATCGACAACCCAGTGTCCATCGCGCCCGGCTTTCGCATCGGCAACGTCCATGTCATGGCCGGCGTGCCGTCGATTTTCCAGGCGATGCTCGACAATGTGGTGCCGACGCTGAAGGCCGGCACCAGAATGCTGTCGGCCACCGTGCACTGTCCGTTCGGCGAAGGCCTGGTCGGCGGACCGCTCGGCGACATCCAGAAGGCGCATCCGGATACTATCATCGGGTCCTACCCGAAATATGGCGACGGCAAGTTCTGGACCGAGCTGGTCGTCCGTGCCCGCAGCCAGGAAGCGCTGGACGCCGCCTACGCCGATGTCGAGGCGATGGTCGCAGGCCTCGCCAGCGCGGCCAGCTGACCTAAAGCGCGTCACGTCTGAGAGGTTTCATGCGACGCGCTTTAGGTTCTTTTTTATGCATGTCGTTATCCCAAAACCGCTGCGCACTTTTGGGCGACATGCATTAGCCGGAACCAAGCATGGTGATGTAACGTTTCATGCGGGCGAGTTCCGATCGCCGTAAATTGAGGGGTTACCATGCGATTCAAGACCATCGTTGCTATACTGCAGAACGAACAGGACGCGGTGCGCGTGCTCGAATGCGCCATTCCGCTTGCCGACAGGTTCCAGAGCCATCTCATCGGCATTCATGCCGAAGCGCTTCCCGTCCCCTACACCTCGGCCACCGGCTTTCCGGACACCGAGTTCCTGCAGGTTTCGGCCGACATGAACAAGGAGCGTGCTGAAAAATTGCAGGCGGTTTTCCTCAGGCATGTCGAGGATTCCGGCCTGTCCTTCGAGTGGCGCAGCCTCGAGAGCTTTTCCGGAGACAGCGCGCTGACCGGCATCCCAACCGTCCGCACTGCGGACCTGATCATCGCCGCGCAGCGCGAGTCGGGCGGCGACCCGAGCGCCGATGTCGACACGCTGGTCTACGACGCCGGCCGGCCGGTGCTGGTCGTGCCGCATTCAGGCCCGCTCGTCACCAGCTTCAAGCATGTGCTGCTCGCCTGGAATGGCAGCAAGGAAGCCGCTCGCGCCGCCTTCGATGCCCTGCCCTTCATCATCGATGCCGAGAAGACTGATATTGTCGTCATTGACCCGCCGGATACGCTCGACGAGGCTCCGGAGGCGGCCGGCGCCGAAATCGCCGCTGCCCTGTCCAGGCATGGCGCCACCGTCAGCGTCTCGGTGCTGCAATCGGGCGGCCACTCGGTCGACGACGTGATCCAGACCAGGGTTGCCGAAACCGGCGCCGATCTGCTCGTGCTCGGCGCCTACAGCCATTCCTGGCTGCGCCAGCTTCTGTTCGGCGGGGTCACGCGCACGGTGCTGCGCACGTTGCCGGTGGCAGCTTTCCTGTCACGGTAAGTCCACAAAGGGTAACTCCACAGGGGCGAGTTCACAGGGATCGCCTGCCGCCGCCCTTGCCAAGGCCAAGGCTTTCCAGTTAATTCCGCGCGCATTCCTTCAAGTGTTTGCGCGCGGTTTTTCGCGCGCTGCGGAGTGCATGCAAAAATGTCCCTTCCCGAAAAGGCCTTTCCCGTCTCCTGGGATCAGTTCCACCGCGACGCGCGTGCGCTTGCCTGGCGGCTTGCCGGCGCCAACAAAGGCCAGTGGAAGGCGATCGTCTGCATCACGCGCGGCGGCTTGGTTCCGGCCGCCATCATCTCGCGTGAACTCGGCATCCGGGTCATCGAGACGGTTTGCGTCGCCTCCTATCACGACTACGCCAGCCAGGGGCAGCTGCAGGTGCTGAAGGAGGTCACGCCGGCACTGCTCGCCGATGACGGCGCCGGCGTGCTGATCATCGACGACCTCACCGATACCGGCAAGACCGCGGGCATCGTGCGCGCCATGATGCCCAAGGCGCATTTCGCCACGGTCTACGCCAAGCCGAAAGGCAGGCCGCTGGTCGACACCTTCGTCACCGAGGTCAGCCAGGACACCTGGATCTATTTTCCGTGGGATATGGGCTTCACCTACCAGAAGCCGATCGCCGACGATCACGTGGGTTGATTCGCGGCAACTGCTTTTTCTCCCGGAACATGCCGGCGAGCACTTCTTGAAAGAGTGCCGCGGCGCACGATATTTCCTGAATGGACGCCTGTGGTGTGGTTAACCAGTCCGTATGAGGATTTTTACTTTTATTGCTCATGATTAGCCGTAAGATTCACGAGACGGCAGATGATTCTGGAGGCTGGGGCAAGCTTCTCCGATGTTGACGAGGCCAGCAACGCACAACCATTTGGCCGAAAGGGTTCAGCGGCTCTTCGGCACAGCGCCGTGCCGCCTGCAGGTTGCAGCATTGCCCTGGCGCGATACCGGGCATGGCGTCGAGATCATGCTGATCACCAGCCGCGATACCGGTCGCTGGGTGCTTCCCAAGGGCTGGCCTGAGGCCAAGGAACTGCTTTGCGAAGCGGCGGCCCGCGAGGCCGGCGAGGAAGCCGGACTGCGCGGCACGATCTCCCACCACGAAGCCGGCCGCTACTTCTATGCCAAGGCATTGGCTTCCGGCGAGGAAGTGCCTTGCGAAGTCCTGGTATTTCCGCTGCAGGTCGACAAGATCGCCGACCGGTGGAAGGAAAAGCGGTCGCGCACCCGTAAATGGGTCAGCCCCGCCGAGGCCGTGCGCATGGTCAACGAGCCGGACCTTGGTCAGATCATCGCCTATTTCTGCGCCGATCCGCACCAGTTCTCCTGAGCAAGGCGCACTGGCCAAAGCTGCGCACCTGCCGCATCACCGGCGATGCTCTTTGGCGAAGAGAATCGATTTGACCACCACGGCTTTGGCGTGCGTTGTCATCACGGTCGATGGCCTGGACGTGGGACAAAATCGAAATCCTCCGCGCCACTTCTATCCCCGTTATCCACATATGTGACACACAAGATGTTGGGGTCACAAAAGCTACGCAAACGAATCCTTGACGGCGCAAAACGAGTCGCCTTTTATGGGCCATGCGCTCCTGTTGAGAGTGCGACCGGAAAGTTCTGAGCCCGGTCTTTTTCCCGGATTATGTGCGTTTTGGCCGCATTTCCGCCTGTCTACGAGGCCAGCGGATGCGTTGGGGTTGTGGGGTCTTTGGGGGCGAAAGGGAAAAATGTCGGACTGGAATAAATTGTCTGTTAACACTATATTTAGCGTTTGCAGGTAGGTTCGACGCTAGATAGTGTGAGCTTCCCTCGATTGAGGGAGTCGAAAAAAGCTTCAGTTTTGAGGGACCCACAGGGTTCGCCGGCGCGTTGGACAGGTACTTCGCAAGGAGTTTGACCAGCAGGGCGGCGGCGGCTGTGAAAAAGGAGCCGGCCGTTTTCTAACGCCGGCAGGCGGCGGACATGCGCGTTTCGCCAAGGGGGCAGAAATCCCCTTGGAAAAGCGCTATATGTAGACACACAAAGGGATAGGACCAATGCGCATCGAGCGTCGTTTCACCAAGCAAGGGCTAGCAGGTCAAGAAGGGGCGGCTTATGCGGAGATCGAATTCCGCAAGGCGCTTTCGGAGATCAAGAATCCGGATGGCTCGGTGGTGTTCCGCTTGGACAATATCGATGTGCCGGCGCAGTTCAGCCAGGTTGCCGCCGACATCCTGGCGCAGAAATATTTCCGCAAGGCCGGTGTGCCGGCACGGCTGAAGAAGGTCGAGGAGAATGATGTCCCCTCCTTCCTGTGGCGCTCCGTTGCCGACGAGGCCGAACTGGCAAAACTGCCCGAGGGCGAGCGCTACGGCTCCGAGATCGACGCCCGCCAGGTCTTCGATCGCCTCGCCGGTACATGGACCTATTGGGGCTGGAAGGGCGGCTACTTCAAGTCGGAGGAAGACGCGCGCGCGTTCCGCGACGAGCTTGCCTACATGCTGGCCACCCAGCGCGTTGCGCCGAACTCGCCGCAATGGTTCAACACCGGCCTGCACTGGGCCTATGGCATCGACGGCCCGAGCCAGGGTCACTTCTATGTCGACCCGTTCACCGGCAAGCTGACCAAGTCGAAGTCTTCCTACGAGCATCCGCAGCCGCATGCCTGCTTTATCCAGGGCGTGCAGGACGATCTCGTCAACGAAGGCGGCATCATGGACCTGTGGGTGCGTGAAGCGCGGCTGTTCAAATATGGCTCCGGCACCGGCTCCAACTTTTCATTCCTGCGCGGCGAAGGCGAAAAGCTGTCCGGCGGCGGCCGCTCGTCCGGCCTGATGAGCTTCCTGAAGATCGGCGACCGCGCGGCGGGCGCCATCAAGTCGGGCGGCACGACGCGCCGCGCCGCAAAGATGGTCATCGTCGACGCGGACCATCCCGATATCGAGGAGTTCATCGACTGGAAGGTCAATGAGGAGCAGAAGGTCGCCTCGCTGGTCACCGGCTCCAAGATCGTCAAGAAGCACCTCGAAGCGATCATGAAGGCCTGCATCAACTGCGAAGGCCAGGACGACGATTGCTTCGACCCGGCGATCAACACAGCGCTGAAGCGCGAGATCAAGTCGGCCAAGAAGGACGGGGTGCCGGAGAACTACATCTACCGCGTCATCCAGTTCGCCAAGCAGGGCTACACTTCGATGTCGTTCAAGACCTACGACACCGACTGGGATTCGGATGCCTACCTCACCGTTTCGGGCCAGAACTCCAACAATTCGGTCTCTCTGAAGGACGATTTCCTGCGCGCCGTAGAGCAGGACGGCGACTGGCACCTCACCGCCCGCAAGGACGGCAAGGTGCTGAAGACGCTGAAGGCCAGGGATCTGTGGGAGAAGATCGGCTATGCCGCCTGGGCGTCGGCCGATCCGGGCCTGCACTTCAACACGACGATGAATGACTGGCACACCTGCGCCTCGGCCGGTGCGATCCGGGCGTCCAACCCGTGCTCGGAATACATGTTCCTCGACGACACGGCCTGCAACCTGGCGTCGATCAACCTGCTGCCCTACCGCAACGCCAACGGCACCATCGACATATCAGCCTTCGAGCACACCGTTCGCCTCTGGACCATGGTGCTGGAAATTTCCGTGATGATGGCGCAGTTCCCGTCGAAGGAGATCGCCAAGCTCTCCTACGAATACCGCACGCTCGGCCTCGGCTACGCCAATATTGGCGGCCTGCTGATGACCTCGGGCATTCCCTATGATTCCGACGAGGGCCGCGCCATCTGCGCAGCACTCACCGCTGTTATGACCGGCACGGCCTATGCCACCTCGGCCGAAATGGCCGCCGAGCTCGGCGCCTTCCCCGACTACGACCGCAATGCGCAGAACATGCTGCGCGTCATGCGCAACCACCGCCGCGCTGCCTATGGCGACAAAGATGGCTACGAGAAGCTCGCCGTCAACCCGGTGCCGCTGGTCGCCTCCGACCTGAAGCAGCCTGAGCTTGCCGCCCATGCCAAGGCTGCCTGGGACCGCGCCATCGAGCTCGGCGAGGAGCATGGCTACCGCAATGCGCAGGCGACCGTAATCGCGCCGACCGGCACGATCGGCCTGGTCATGGATTGCGACACCACCGGCATCGAGCCCGACTTCGCGCTGGTGAAGTTCAAGAAGCTGGCCGGCGGCGGCTATTTCAAGATCATCAACCGCGCCGTGCCGGAAGCGCTGCGCACGCTGGGCTATTCGGAAGCGCAGATCGCCGAGATCGAGGCCTATGCGGTCGGCCACGGCAACCTCAACCAGGCGCCTGGCATCAATCCCGGCTCGCTCAAGGCAAAGGGTTTTACGGACGACAAGATCGCGGCACTCAATGCGGCGCTGAAGTCGGCGTTCGACATCAAGTTCGTCTTCAACCAGTGGACGCTGGGTGCGGACTGGGTGAAGGAGACGTTTGGCTTCACCGACGAGCAGCTCAACGATTTCTCGTTCGAGATGCTGCCGGCACTTGGTTTTTCGCGCAAGGACATCGAGGCCGCCAACATCCATGTCTGCGGGGCGATGACGCTGGAAGGCGCGCCGTTCCTGAAGGCCGAACATCTGCCGGTGTTCGACTGCGCCAGCCCGTGCGGCAAGATCGGTAAGCGTTCGCTGTCGATCAACAGCCACATCCAGATGATGGCGGCGGCCCAGCCCTTCATCTCCGGCGCCATTTCCAAGACCATCAACATGCCGAACGACGCGACGGTGGAAGACGCCAAGGGCGCCTACATGCTGTCGTGGAAGCTGGCGCTGAAGGCTAACGCGCTCTATCGCGACGGCTCTAAGCTCTCGCAGCCGCTCAACGCCTCGCTGCTTGCGGACGTCGAAGACGACGAGGACGAGGCGATCGAGCAGCTGATCGCGGCACCCGCCGCACAGCGCGCCGTGCAGGTGACCGAAAAAATCGTCGAGCGCGTCGTGGAACGCCTTTATCGCGATCGCGAGAAACTGCCGAACCGCCGCAAGGGCTATACCCAGAAAGCGGTCGTCGGCGGCCACAAGGTCTATCTCAGGACCGGCGAATTCGACGACGGTCGGCTTGGCGAGATCTTCATCGACATGCACAAGGAGGGTGCGGCCTTCCGGGCGATGATGAACAACTTCGCCATCGCCATCTCGCTCGGCCTGCAATACGGCGTGCCGCTCGACGAATATGTCGAAGCCTTCACCTTCACCAAATTCGAGCCGGCCGGCATGGTGCAGGGCAACGACGCGATCAAGAACGCCACGTCGATCCTCGACTACGTGTTCCGCGAGCTTGCCGTGTCCTATCTTGCGCGCCACGACCTCGCCCATGTCGACCAGTCGGATTTCGACAAGACCGCACTCGGGCGCGGCATCACCGAAGGCAAGGCGACGCCCTTCTCCAAGGGACTGACTCGCGGCGTCTCACCGGTCAAGCTGGTGTCGGGTGCCGAGCCCAAGGGCTTCGGGGGTTCAAGTCCCTCTCCCGCTACCGTCCCCACTCGTTCGGCGCCGACGGCGTTCTCAGGCTCCAATGTGCTGGCGCTGAAGCCGGCCAGCGACGAAGCCATCGCCTACAAGCGCGACTATGAAGAGCGCGCCAGGGAACTGGTCGAAGAGATCGCCGAGGAAGAAGCCGAGGCTTCGGGGGAGCTGTTCACCGATGCCGCCGCGCAGGAGGCCGCCGAGGCGAAAGCGCTCGCCGCGACAAGGCGTCAGCAATCGCTGATGCAGGGCTACACCGGCAACGAATGCTCGGAATGCCACAATTTTACGATGGTGCGGAACGGGACGTGCGAGAAGTGCGACACCTGCGGAGCTACGAGCGGGTGCAGCTGAGGAGAATCTGCAGCGCTGGAACGCAACATCATCGGCCCCGGTCGTAAGATCGGGCCGAAATGTTTTTAAGGGCCGTGATCCGACGCAGCCTTCCCTTCTGCCCTTGTGGGAGAAGGTGGCCGAGCGAAGCTCGGTCGGATGAGGGGTGTTCCAGCTTGGCACGGACGGCGATCCTTCCAGCACCCCTCAACCGTCTCGGCGCTGCGCGCCGATCCACCTTCTCCCACAAGGGGAGAAGGGCAAGACTGTGCTACCGCCACGGTTGCAAATTCTCATCGCGGACATAAGCGATGATGGTGTCGCAGACGGCGTTCAAGTCCCGCAGCACGTCGTCGTTCCAGAAACGCAGCACGTCGTCGTTCCAGAAACGCAGCACGCGAAAGCCCCTCGCCTTCAATTCGGCGTCTCGTTCCCGATCGTAGTTCGAGTCCGCATGCTGGCTGCCGTCGATCTCGACGATCAGGCTGGCCTCGGCGCAAACGAAATCGGCGATGAATTTGCCGACAGGAACCTGACGCCGGAATTTGATGCGATCGAGCCTGCGTCCGCGCGGCTCGTGCCACAGGCGGTCTTCCGCCTCCGTTGGCTCGCGGCGCATCGAGCGAGCGAAATCACGTTTGGTCGGAGCAACGGGCTGGGGTGGCATGGGGCGAGATTACCAGCCTTGGCGCTCCGTCCAGCACCATCGTCACGCAAATCGCTGACATTCGAGATTGGCTAAAGCGCGGAATGCCGCGCCTTCCCTTCTCCCCCTGTGGGAGAAGGTGGCCTCGCGAAGCGAGGTCGGATGAGGTGTGTTCCAGCTTGGCACCGACGGCCCTCCGTCCAACACCCCCTTTCCATCTCGGCGCTGCGCGCCGATCCACCTTCTCCCACAGGGGAGAAGGAAAGAATTGCCCTCAGTTTACGGCGCTGATGTTGCCCAAGCGGAGAAACAGCGTTTCGCCGGAAGAATCGTCGACGCCGTCATTGTCGGTGGCGACGAAGATGTCGCCGTTCTTGTCGATGGTGAAACCTTCGACCTTGTCGATGACATAGCCGTTGGTGGCTGATTTCAGGTCGCCGATGATGTCGCGCACCAGCGTCTTTTCGACCAACGGCAGTTCGCCGCCGAGCTTGGCAGGTTTGAAGGCATCGAGCGCCACCGAATAGACGCGCTTCACCTTGGCCAGGGCGCCGATCTGGTTGTCGCGTTCGAGGATATAGAGCTTGCCGTCATGCGCGGTGATCTCCGACAGCCCCATCCAGCCAGCCTCGGTCGCTTCGAGTGGATAGCGCACCGCCGACCATTCCTTGGCCTTCGGCTTGTAGGCCAAAAGCTTGACCTGGCCCTTCGCATCGTCGGCCCATTCACGCTGCATTGCCATCACCAGCGTCAGGTCGTCGCCCTCGCCGATGGTGGTGATGCCTTCGAGACCGAAGCGGGTCTGGTGGGCGAGCAGGTCCATCGGGAAGCCGATTTCCTGCTTGATCTCGCCCTTGTCGTCGACGCGCAGGATGGCGTGCGGGACGAGCTTTGCCGGATCGCCTTCATTGGCCAGCCAGAAGCCGCCTTCACCATCGGCGACGATGCCTTCGATGTCGAGCTTCTGCGCAGGATGGCCGCCACGCGTGACAATGGTCTTGCCGGTAATCAGCGCCGGCGTCTGCGTGGCATCGATCTCGAAGATCGAGGGCGCGTTGGCGTAGAACGAGTCCGAGGCCGCGAAGAGCTTGCCGGCAGTGTCGCCGGCCGCGAGCGCCGAAAGCGCACCCCAGCCGAGCGGCGTGCCGTCTGCCGTGAGCTTTGCCGTGATCATCGGGTAAGTGGCGGGACCCTCGGAGCGCTCGTAGATCATCACGTGCGAGCGGGCGAGCCCGTCCTCGACCAGGTCGGCCTCGTTGGCGGTGACCAGGAGATTGCGCGAGGGGATCGCGACCAGGCCTTCCGGACCGATGCCGGACGGCAGGATCTGGACAAACTGAGGCTCAGCACCCGTGTCCTTGTAGACGCCGACAACGGAGCCACGCTCCGAAGCGACGAAAATCAGTCTGTCTTCGCCGAAGGCGCCGGTATCGAGACCTTCCGGCTCGATGCCCTTCTTGTTGCGGTCATCGGGATAATGGCCGGCATTGGCGACCTCGTACTCGAAGGACGGACCGGATTCGTAGACAACCTCGCCCTTCTTGCTGAAGATCGTGAAGCCGCGCGAGCCGCCCTTGTAGTCGCCTTCGTTGGCGACGACGAGACGGTCATTGTCGAGCCATTTTACGGCGTCGGGTTCGCGCGCGACGTTTTCCATTTTGCCATCGAAGGAGAAGGCGCCGTTCTTCTTGGTGTCGATCTTATCCAGCGTGACGGAGCCTGCCGAGAAGTGCGTGACGATCGCGCCGGTTTCGGCGTTGACGATGGCGACGTGGTTGTTTTCCTGCAGGGTGACCGCTATCTCGCCGGCTTCGTTGAAGGCGACGAATTCCGGCTCCGGATCTTCCGCTGCAACTTCGGCGATGCCCGCCAGGTTCACACTCTTCATCGTCGCGCAATCAGGCTCGCCTTCGGCAAGCGTGAAGATCTTGAGGTCGCCCGCCGGCATCTGCGGAATTTCTCCGTCGTTCAGCTCCTCGTCGCGCTCGTTCTCGATGGCGATGGCCACGAACTTGCCATCCTTGCTGAACGCCAGCGAGTCCGGTTGACCGCCGAGGTCGCAGGTGCCTTCGATCGCCTTGGAGGCAAGGTCGATGACGGTGAGGTTGCCCGAAGGCTTGGCTTTGCTCTCCGACGTGTTGACGCCAGCCAGCACCTTGCCGCCAATGACCACGACCGAGGTCGGCTCGCCCTCGATCTTGACGATGCCGCCGGCCTTGGGCGCCTTGGGGTCAGTGATGTCGATGAAGCCGACGGCGCCGAGCGGGCTGTCGGAATAGACCAGCGTCATGCCGTCTTCGGTCGCCGTTATGATCTCGGACGAAGTCGGCGTGGTCTTCTCGACGTCCGCCGGGAGGTTTCCGGCGACGGCGAAGCTCGCGACCCGGTTGAACATCATGTCGGCATGGGCCGGCAGCGAAACGGAGGCAGCAAGCGCTGCCGTCAAGACGAAAAGCGCGGAATGGCGGGGCACGGGTGGCGTCTCCTGTTCGAATGGAAGCCACCTGCTTTGGGGGAACGACATTTCAAAGCGATGACGGATCCATGACAGTTCCGCGACAGGCGGTCAGGGTCCCTCGATATTCACCTCATGCTGGCCTGCAAATGGCGGCTTCCTGCGGCCGCGATCGGCACCCCGCAGGGCGAGCAGCAAGAAGGAACCCCTACTCCGCCTCGGCCACCATCTGCCGCCCACCAACCCAGTTCCGCCAGGCTCTCTCGTCGCCGTGGAAGACGTTGAGGTCGATGCGGCCTCTCACGCCGTGCGACAGGCCGGAGCCGGAATACTGCCAGAACACCCATTTGCGGCCGGGATAGACCTTTGACGGGTGCTGTGCCACCGCACGCAGCCAGAACGGATAATCCAAGAACGCGCCTCTGAGATTGTCGCGGTAGAAATCAGGCGCGGTGTAGATGATGGGCCGCTGGCCGTAGTGGCGCTCGAGCTTGTCCATGAACACCTGCATCTTCTCCAGCACCTTTTGCCGCGACGGCCGCCGCTTGCAGCTGGATTCGCCGTTCCACTCGACATCGATCACCGGCGGCAAGGCGCCCTCGACCCTCGGCACGTTGCGGATGAACCAGTCGGCCTGCTCGCCGGCGGTGCGGCACCAGTAGAAGAAATGATAGGCGCCGCGCTTGAGGCCGGCGGCGTCGGCGTTGCGCCAGTTCTTCATGAACATCGGATCAAGATGATCGCCGCCATCGGTCGCCTTGATGTAGGCGAAGTTCGCGCCCTGCCCGCGCAGCTTTGCCCAGTTCACGTTGCCCTGCCAGCGTGAAACGTCGACGCCGTGAACGGCGAGGTGTCTGGGCGAGGCCTTGCCGAAGTTGATCGGCTTGGCGTCACGAAAACGGTAGCGCTGGACCGGCTCGGCGAGGATCGGTGCTGCCCGTGCCAGCCGCTTCGGCGCCACCAGGGCAATCGGCTCGACGGGTGGTTCGATGCTGTCGGCAGGCTCTGGAGTGGCCATCGCCACAGTCTGCTCCGTCGCCTCTTCCTGCGCGAAGTCGGGTGCGGCATCGGCCGCACCGACCGACGCCACCGGCGCGGGCGGCCGCACAACGGAGCTGGTCGTCTCGCTGGACGGCACTTGCAGCGCGTCGACGCCGGACGTGGATGTGCAGCCGGCAAGGCAAAGTGACGCGATCGAGAAGATGACGACGCCTGATAACCGCATCTGGACCTGTACGCAGAACACAACAGACCGAGGGCAAGACAACGCCGCCGGACAACCGATCCAGATTACTAACGAGAAATTGCCAACAAAGTTTGAATCAAATTGTTAGGACGAGAGCTGGGCAATACATGGCGCCCGCTTTATCACCGTAGCGGTGAGAGCTTGGAAACGACGGCAGGACGGAGACGGCGCGAACGATCGCCGACGCCTGCAGGCCCGCTGCCTAGCCGCACAGCCACAGCTTGTGGCAGCTCTCGGCTACCATGTGAGCGGGCGGTATGAAGCGGTCGGTGACGGGGCGATCGTTGACGACCGGTGCGTCATCCCGGCGAACCTTTTCTTCAAGTAGCGAGCGAAGCTCGGCCGGCTGTACGCGGTCACGCTCCATCACGAGCTTGACCATAGGATCGCTCAAAAGCTCATCCAGGGTGTTGATTCTGTCTTCCATCCGTCGCCTCCTCGACTGCCGACCCGCACGTAATAGATAGGCGGCAATGATGGCTCGCCAATGACGCTTTGCCGGCTATCTCGTGTCCCGGATGAAAAAATTGGGCACGCTTTACGCTTCAGTTCGCCTGCGCTTCAGTTCGGGGGTGGCGCGCCTTCATATTGCGGCAGTCCGTCGTCGAGTGGCACCCAGGGCTGCTTCGAGGCGGTCCACATATGCATCTGCGGCCTAAATATCGAAGGGTCGTCGAGCGAGCCTGAGGTCACGCCGATGATGCCGGCGGAGTCGCGCCGGGAAAACATCGTCGTGCCGCAGCGGGGACAAAAGCCGCGCTTGAGATCGGGCGAGGAATTCACCGTCGCCACCGGCCCGTCGATGGTCACGTCGTCGATGCGGAACAGCACGCGTGCGTTGAAGGCCGCGCCCAGCGCCTTCTGGCAGAGCCGGCAATGGCAGACCCGCTCGTTGATCGGCGTGGCATCGGTGCGGTAACGCACCGCGCCGCACAGGCAGCCACCCTGATATCTCGCCATTACCTGCGCCCTCTTTCTGAAGATTGTCTGCAAGGTAGCTGCCGGCACAGCAGCGTCAATTGAAAAGCCTTGATAGGGCCATCTATAGCTGTGATGCGGGAGATGCCATTGGCCCCGAGGACGTGTGCCGGGATTGCCAATGCTTATCGCCGGCTTCAGAGGGATAAGCCTGTCCAGCCATCTCGCGGGAGATGGGCCGGACAGGCCGTTGTCAGGTGGTTATTCCGCCTCGCTGATGACCTCGTCCCAGGTCTTGACCTTGGTCTCGCCATTGAGGAAGGGCAGCGTGACTGCTGTCAGTTCCGGCGCGAAGAACACGTCGTAATGGGTGCGGTTCGGCAGGATGGCCAGCCGGTTCTGCGAAAGGTTCTCGCGCATCCAGCCGGCGTCCTTCAGTCCGCCGCCGAGCATCTGATAGAATTTGATCTCATGCTCGGGCCGGTACATGTCGCTGTCGCCAAAAACCAGCATGACCGGCATCTTCAGCTTGGGTACGTCGGCGGAGTAGTCATAGTCCTTGCGCATATGGGCGCCCAGTTGATCGAGCAGCTTCGGAAAGTCCTGCGGATGCGGCGCGACCGCCACGTAGGACTTGTACATCGGCGTGTCTTTCATCATGTCGGCCATCGCCGCGCCGACCTGCGCCTGCTGGGTGCGCATGTCGGCATAGAAGCCGTCCGAGGCATAGCCTGCCGACACCAGGACCAGCCGGCGCACGGCCTCGGGATGCTGGACGGCCATACGGAAGGCGACACCGCCGCCCAGCGAATAACCCATGACATCGACCTGCTCGTAGCCGAGCGCCTTGATGATCGCCGCCATGTCGTCACCCATCGCCTCCAGGCTCAACGGCCGGTCGCCGAGCGCGGTGCGGCCGTGACCGTGCAGGTCGACGCCGATGACGGTGCGGTTTTCGGCAAACTTCGGCAGGATCGGCGCGAACATGTCGGTGGTGCCGAGACCACCATGCAGCAGAAGCAGCGGCTCGCCCTTGCCGTAGACGGCGTAATAGTAGTTCAGGCCGTTGATCGGCAGCAGGCCGGATTTCGCCGGCTTCGGCATTGCTTTCGTTTCAGTGGTCATGACGGGCTTTGCCTCCTCGGCCTTGGTGGCGCCCGGCGCGGCGAAGAGCGCTGCCGCCGAGGCGAAAATGGCGAAAAACATCGCTCTGGACATGTCGGTCTCCTTCCGTCCCGCTGATATCAAAGCCGCTTGGCGACTTCTTCGAGCTGGTCGGCGCACTGGCCCCAGCCCTCGTGAAAGCCCATCTTCTCGTGCTCTTCGCGATCGGCGACGGACCAATGCGCAACCCGGGCGATGTAGCGGGTCTTGCCCTCGCCCTCATCCTCGAAGGTCAGCACGACCGTCATGAACGGTTTTTCGGACGGCTCCCACGCCTTCGTATAGGCGTCGGTGAGAACGATCTTCTTGCCCGGCACGACTTCGAGGAAGATGCCGGGGTTCGGAAATTCATTGCCGTCGGGTCCCGCCATGACGACGAGGCTGGAGCCGCCGCTGCGCACGTCCATTTCGGCGCGCGGCGTCGTCCACGGCTTTGGCGCGAACCATTGCGTCACGAGCTTCGGCTCGGTCCAGCAGCGATAGACGTTCTCGCGCGGCGCATCGATGATGCGGGCAAGAACCAGTTCGCGGTCGGAGCTGGGGGCGATGTCGAGCTTGGTGGTCATGATGGTCTCCTCACTTGCAAAAGAGTTGGCTTGAATGCCGGTTTCCGTCTCAAGGACGAGCGGGCAACGCGCAGCCCGACAGCGTCCCGCGAAAATTTCCCCAGGCCGATTCCGGCGAACGCCGATGGAGAGCTTAGTGGCGCTTGGCTTGCACCAGATAGGCGTCGATATCGGTCTCGCCGAGCCACTTCGCCGCTTCCAGCCGATGCAGGCCTTCGACCAGGACATGGCGCTTGCCGTCGTGGCGCACCTGGATCGGCGTCTTCATGCCGTTTTCCAGAATGTCTTCGGCCAGATGCCGGACGGTTTCGGGATGCAGTGTCTTCCTGCGCGCGGTCGGCACGTAGATGTCGTCCACCTTGACCTTTTGCACTCTCAGCATGTCGGCTCCCGTGGCGAAAAAGGCCACCCTTTGTGAGATAGTCGGTTTGGCAGGCAAGGCCAAGGCCGGCTGTCAGCTATCGCTGGCCCGATCGTTTCCAATTGACGGTTGGCCGGCAGATGGTCGAAATGACGCGTTCGACCCTTCACAGGCGTTCATGACCAAGCTTCCTACCGAATTCCCCGATTTCGGACTGACGCCCCACCAGCGCCGGCAAGCGGTGCGCGGCCACTACTGGGAATGGCCGGGCATGGATGGCGAACGCGGCGAGATCTGGTGCTACAGCGATCGTTTTTCATACCGCCGGGACGAGACGGTGATGCTGCATGTCAGCTCGACGGCTTCCAGCTTCAGCATATCGATCGTCCGCGACGGCGGCACCGAAACGAAAATGTTCGAGAAGGCTGGGATCGCGGCGCGCTGGCAGGATACACCCGACCAATGTTCGGTCGTAGGCTGCGGCTGGGGCGCTTCGTTTGAATTCCGCGTCGGCGACGACTGGCCGTCCGGAGCCTACCGCGTCACGCTGACGGCGGACGGCCGCGACGGCAAGCCGATCCGCTGCCAGCATCTTTTCATCGTTAGCCCGCAGCCCGGCAAGAAACGCGGTCGTGTGCTGCAGGTTGCAGCCACCGGCACCTGGCTTGCCTACAACACGTGGGGTGGCTCCAATCATTACGAAGGCATCACCGGCCCGAACCGCGACCAGTATGCCCCAATAGTGTCGACGCAGCGGCCATGGTGCCGCGGTTTTGTTGTTCTGCCGAACGAGGCGCCGCGCGTGCCGCTCGAGGTCGCCGTGCCGCCCAGGACCGTGCCGCGCTATCCGCATATGGAATGGGCCTTCGCCACCGGCCATTCGAAGAAATACGCCTCGTCCGGCTGGGCAAGCTATGACAGCCTCTTCTTTCGTTTTGCCGAGCGTGCCGGCTATGGGGTCGATCTCGCCAGTCAGCACGAATTGCATTTTTCGCCCGAAATCCTCGACGGCTATGACTGCGTCGCCTTCGTCGGCCATGACGAATATTGGACCTGGGAGATGCGCGACGCGGTCGACGCCTACGTCGAGCGCGGCGGCCATGCGGCACGCTTCGCCGGCAATTTCATGTGGCAGACCAGGCTGGAGGACGCGGGCCGCCGGCAGGTCTGCTACAAATACCGTGCCCGTGCCGAGGACCCGGTCTATCGGGGCGGCGACGTGACGCGCGCCACTAATTCATGGGAAGCACCTGAGATCGGCCGGCCGGGCGCCTCGACTTTCGGGCTCAATGCGACGGGGGGCCTGTACGCCGGCTGGGGCGGTTGCGCGCCGCGCGGCGTGCGCGGCTTCCCGGTCTACCGGCCGGAGCATTGGGCGTTCGCCGGCACAGGCATCTATTACGGCGACCTGCTCGGCGCCGACAGCCATGTCTATGGCTATGAGGTCGACGGGCTCGACCACGAGATCCGAGGCGGACTGCCCTACCCGGCGCCCAACAGTGGCGCACCGGACGGGCTGCAAATTCTCGCGGTCGGCATGGCTGCCCAAGTCGAGGAGAGCGCCGATGTTCCGTTCGAAGGCCGGTTCCTCGGCGACGAGGACGGACGCTTCACCGCCGAAACGCTGTTCGGCGAGGCGAGCGACGCCAATCTCGACAAGGTCAAGCGCGGCAACGGCATGATCGTCAATTTCCCGCGCGGCAAGGGCGAGGTGTTCCACGCCGGAAGCTGCGAATGGGTCGCCGGCCTGCTAAGGCAGGACCCGATGATCGAGCTCGTTACCAAGAATGTTCTCGACCGCTATCTCGGAAAGTCCTGACATGCTGAAATCCCAGACCCCTGCCCCGGACATCGAGACGCGCCCGTCGCATCTGTTCTATCTGTCCAGCCTCCGCCGGCCGCTGGTCGACCGCGCCGAAGGCATCTACATCTGGACGCAGGACGGCCGCCGCTTCATCGACGGATCGAGCGGACCGATGGTCGCCAATATCGGTCATTCCAACCGCAACGTGCTCGATGCGATGAAGCGGCAGATGGACCGCGCCACCTTCGCCTATCGGCTGCATTTCGAGAACGAGCCGGCCGAGGATCTCGCGCGGCTATTGGCTGCCAAACTCCCAGAAGGCATGGACCGGATCTTCTTCGTCTCGGGTGGCTCGGAAGCGACGGAATCCTGCATCAAGCTCGCCCGGCAGTGGGCAGTGGCGACAGGCCAGCCCAAGCGCTGGAAGGTGATCACCCGCTTTCCCTCCTATCATGGCGGCACGCTTGGTTCGCTATCCGTCACCGGCGACGACGCCTTGGCCGAAACCTTCACACCGATGATGCAGGTCATGCCGACCGTGCCGGCGCCGGCCGCATGGCGCGACCGCGACAATCTCTCGATGGAGCAGCGCGGCATCCGCTACGCCGACATGCTGGAGGAGAAGATCCTCGCCGAGGGACCGGAAAGCGTGCTCGCCTTCATCATGGAGCCGGTCGGCGGCGCTGCCACCGCGGCGCTGGTCGCGCCGGACAGCTATTATCCGCGCATCCGCGAAATCTGCGACCGCTACAGCATCCTGCTCATCCATGATGAAGTGATGAGCGGTGCCGGCCGCACCGGAAAATTCCTCGGTGGCGACCATTGGAACTGCAAGCCCGACATCGTCGCGCTGTCAAAGGGACTGGGCTCGGGCTATGCGCCGCTCGGGGCGCTGGCGGCACCGATACGGCTGGTGCAGCCGCTGCTCGCCTCCGGCGGCTTCCAGCACGGCCACACCTATGCCGGCAATCCGCTCGCCTGCGCCGCCGGGCTCGCCGTGCTTAGCGAAATGGATCGTCTCGGCCTGATCGCCAATGCAGCTGACATGGGCGACCTTTTGATGACCGAGCTGAAGGGGTTGGCCAAGCGGTTTCCGTTCATCGCCGACGTGCGCGGCAAGGGCCTGCTCCTAGGCGCCGAGATGGTTGCCGACCCTGATACGCTGGGGCCGATCGCACCGGCGAACAAGGCCACCCAGCGGCTGCTCGACCTCGCCTATGAGCGCGGCCTGATCATCTATGGGCGAAAGGTCAAGGGCGGCTTCGACGGCGACAATTTCATGGTGGCACCGCCGATGATCGTTACCAAGGAACAGGTCGGCGAAATCGTCGCCATCATCGGCGACTCGCTGCAGGTGCTGGCCGGCGAGCTCGACCTGCCGGTCGAAGGCTGAAAAATGGCGCCGCGAAAAGTCATTGTCACCTGCGCCGTCACCGGGTCGGTGCACACGCCGTCAATGTCGCCGCACCTGCCGGTGACGCCGGACCAGATCGCCGCAGAGGCTATTGCCGCCGCCGAAGCCGGCGCCTCGATCCTGCATCTTCACGCCCGCGATCCCAGCGACGGGCGGCCAACGGCCGATCCTGATGTGTTCATGCAGTTCCTGCCGCGCATCAAGCAGGCAACCGATGCGGTGATCAACATCACCACCGGCGGCTCGTCGCTGATGACGCTCGACCAGCGGCTGGCCGCACCGCTCAGGGCCGAGCCCGAAATGTGCTCGCTCAATATGGGCTCGATGAACTTCGCGCTGTTCCCGATGCTCGACCGACCAAGAGAGTGGCATCACGAGTGGGAGCCCAAGCTGCTTGAAGCGACACGCGACACGATCTTCAAGAACACCTTTGCCGACATGGAGACCGTGCTCGAAAGACTTGGAAAGGGCTGCGGCACACGCTTCGAATTCGAATGCTATGATGTCGGCCACCTCTATTCTTTAGCGCATTTTCGCGACCGGGGGCTGGTGTCGGGACCTCTGTTCATCCAGTTCGTGTTCGGCATATTGGGCGGTATCGGCGCCGATCCCGACAATTTGGTCCATATGAAGCGTATCGCCGACAAACTGTTCGGCGACAGCTATCAGTTTTCGGTGCTGGCCGCCGGCCGCCACCAGATGCCGATGATATCGATTGCGGCAGCGATGGGCGGCAATGTCCGCGTTGGGCTCGAGGATAGCCTCTACGACGGCCGCCAGCTGGCAAAATCCAATGCCGATCAGGTGCGCCGTATCCGCGGCGTGCTCGACGGGCTGTCGCTGGACGTCGCCACGCCAACCGAGGCGCGGGAGATGCTGGCGCTCAAAGGCGGCGATAGGGTGGCATTCTGAGATGGTTTTGGCCTGAGATGCTTGCGATCCGTCACACCCCGGGGGGTGCATGGGCGCCCTGCCTGCCGTGAGTACGCCATCAACAAACGTCCTCATCCGGCCCGGCACCGTCGAGGACATCGAAACCATCCATGCTGCGATCCTGCGGCTTGGCGCCCATATCGGTGCGCCCGAGGAAATCACTTCTACGGCCGACGACCTTCGCACCTACGGCTTTGGCGAAAACCCTGCCTTCTCAACGCTGATTGCGGAAGTCGGCGGCGAGTTCGCCGGCCTGTGCCTGCATTTCCCGATCTTCTCGACCTGGATGGGCCGGCCCGGCGTCTATGTGCAGGACCTCTATGTCGAGGACCGGTTTCGCGGCCGCAGGATCGGCGAACGCCTGCTGCGCCGTGCCGCGCGAGAATGCCGGAAGGACGGCGGCGTCTACCTCAGACTGGCCGTCGATACCGACAATGAAACCGCCAAAGCCTTTTACGAAAGACTGGGCATTGCCTGGTCGAGCTACGAGCAGGTGCAGAAGATCGTCGGCGACGCGTTCTTTGCCTTCGCCGATGCACCCGATGATGAGGAGCCAAGATGAAAGCCTTCTATGCCGAAGAACAGAAGCGCCATGATCCCAAGGCATTCCTCTCCAGCGGTGCGCAGAAACCCAATCCGGAAAAGCCGGAACGCGTCGAACGGCTGCTCGCCGGCGCAAGGGCCGCCGGCTGCACGATCGAACGGCCGAGAGATCACGGGCCAGGACCGGTTGCGGCGGTGCATACGCCCGAATATCTCGATTTTCTCGAGCACATCTTTGTGCGCTGGCAGCGCATCGAAGGCGCTTCGGCGGAAGTGATCCCCAACATCCATCCGATCGCGCGGGGCGGCTCCTATCCGGCCTCGGCGGTCGGCCAGGCCGGCTATCACATGGCCGACACCGCTTGCCCGATCTCAAGCGAGACCTGGCAGAGCGCGCTGTGGAGCGCCTGGAGCGCAGTCGAGGCCGCTGAGGCCGTGATGTCAGGCGCACCGGCTGCCTATGCGCTCTGCCGCCCGCCCGGCCACCACGCCTTTGCCGATGTCGCCGGCGGCTTCTGTTTCATCAACAATTCAGCGGTCGCGGCACAGACGCTCCGCAAGAATGCGGCGCGGGTGGCGATCCTCGACGTCGACCTGCATCACGGCAACGGCACGCAAGGCATTTTCTATGCGCGGCCGGACGTGCTCACCGTCTCGCTGCATGCCGATCCGGTGCGCTTCTACCCGTTCTTCTGGGGCCATGCCGACGAACGTGGCGAAGGGGCTGGCCTCGGCTACAATTTCAACCTGCCGCTGGCGCGCAAATCCGGCGACGCCGCATTCCTCGACGCGCTGGATGTGGCTTTCCAGCGTATCCGCGCCTTTGCGCCAGAAGCGCTTGTCGTGGCGCTCGGTCTCGACTCCTTCGAAGGCGATCCGTTCGGCGGACTGTCGGTAACGACACCGGGCTTCTCGCGCATCGGCGAGGCTATCGCCGGCCTCGGCCTGCCGATGGTCATCGTGCAGGAGGGCGGCTATCTCTGCGACGAGCTCGGCGACAATCTTACTGCCTTCCTCACCGGCTTCGGCGGCGGCAGGAAGTGGTAATATCAGCCGGATATCGCGTCAGAACCGCTCCTGTCGCAGCATGGCGACGACACGGCGCACGCTCTCCAGCGTCTCGTCGATCTCGGCCGCCGTGTTGTAATGGGCGATGCCGATGCGCACGACGCCCTGTTCGGCCGGAATGCCGAGCTGGTGGACGACCTCCCAGGCGTAGTTGTGGCCGGACCACAGGAAGATGTTTTCCGCGTTCATCTGCCGTACGATCGTCTCCGGCACCATGCCGTCGACGGTGAAGGAGATCGTCGGGACGCGCTCCCCGACACGCGCCGGATCGGTAATGCCATGGATGGTCAGGCCTGAGATAGCCGACAGGCCGTCGATCAGCCTTTGCGCCAGCGGGTTCTCATAAATTATTGATCTTTCGAATGCCTTGGCGATCCTGGCGCGGCGCGAGCCGCCATCGCCTGCAGCCGCGCCGAGTTCCGCAAAGTAATCGACCGCGGCCGTCAGTCCGGCCATCAGCTCGATCTGCGGCGTGCCGAGTTCGAACCGCTCCGGCAGAGCATTGGACGAACAGCGGCATTTGTACGGTTTCAGTCTGTCGATGACATCAAGCCTGCCCCACAATATGCCCATATGCGGCCCGAAGAATTTATAGGCCGAGCAGATCAGGAAATCGCAGCCAATATCCCTGACGTCGATCAGGCCGTGCGGCGCGAACTGAACGGCGTCGACATAGACCAGGGCGCCGGTCTGCTTGGCAACGCGCGTCAGCGCCTTCACCCGGTTAATCGAGCCGGTCAGATTGCTCGCGTAGTTCAAAGCGACCAGCCGGGTCCTGTCGGTGAGCAGCGTAGCAAGCGCCGCCTCCTCGATCTGCCAGCTCTGCTTGTCGAAAGACAGCCAGTGCACGACAAGGCCAAGGTCTTCGGCCAGCTGCAGCCACGGCGATACGTTGCCCTCGTGGTCCATGCGGGTGAGAATGATTTCGTCGCCCGGTTTCATCGTGCGGCCGAGCGTGCGCGACATGTGATAGGTCAGAGTCGTCATGTTGGCGCCGATGATGATTTCCTGAGGGCTCGCAGAACCCAGGAAATCGGCCATCGCCGCATGGGCGTCATCGACGATTTGTTGCGCTGCGATCGTGGTTTCGAAGAATCCGCCGAGATTCGCGTTTGTGGTCAGCAGGCAGCGTGACACCGCGTCGGCAACCGCTTGCGGCACCTGCGTGCCGGCAGGGTTGTCGAGGTAGATGCGGCGACGGCCCTTGTCGGTCAGCGACAGGGCCGGAAATTTCTCGCGCACGCCCTCAATCGGAAAATTCACTTTTTCTCCCTCCCTCTTGTAATTATTTGGCAATCACACCTTACAGCGCAGGAAATCTGCTCACGGACACGGGTTACCGACACGCTGGTGAATTGCATCGACCGCCTTCTGCATGTCCTCGGTCCAGACGACATCGGCGCAAGACAGCGCCATTTCGAGCTGCGAAATGGTCGTCGCACCGATGATGCTCGAGGTGACGAAGGGCCGGCTCGTGACATAAGCATTGGCAAACAATGCCGGCTCCATGCCGAAAGAGCGCGCCAGCTCGTTGTACGCAAACTGTGCTTCCGCAGCGTTGGGCGTCTCATAGCGCTGACCGCGGTTGAAAAGCTGAGAACGCGAGCCTTGCGGCCGCGCGCCATGCTCGTACTTTCCGGTTAGGTAGCCTTGTCCCAGTGGCGAATAGGCGAGAAACGAAACCTGTTCGCGCTCGCAGACTTCGGCGAGGTTCACCTCGAAGCTGCGGTTGACGAGATTATAGGCGTTCTGCAGCGACACCAGACGCGGACCGAGGCCCTTGTCGGCTTCGGCGATGAACCGCATGACGCCCCAGGAGCTCTCGTTCGACAGGCCGAAATGGCGGATTTTTCCAGCCTTGACCAGTTCGTCGAAGACGGCGAGTGTCTCGGTGATCGGCGTCTCGCCAGCCGGTGCGCCGACGGAATCGGATCGTGACGCTACGGCGCCGATACGGTTCGGATTGGCGCCCCACGGCACGTCCCGTTCCGGCCAATGGATCTGATAGAGATCGATATAATCGGTGTTGAGCCTGGTCAGCGACTTTTCGACGGCATCGAAGATGTCGGCGCGCACCAGCTTCGAGGGGCGCCCGCCGCGGAACCATGCATTGGCGGTGCGGCCAACCACTTTCGAGGCGAGGATCATTTGATCGCGATTGCGCTTCGCTTTCAACCAGCTGCCGATGATTCTCTCGGTCCAGCCCTGCGTCTCCGCCTTGGGCGGGATCGGGTAGAGCTCGGCGGTGTCGATGAAGTTGACGCCGCGCGAAAAGGCCAGGTCCATCTGGGCGTGGCCGTCCGCTTCGGTGTTCTGCTGGCCCCAGGTCATCGATCCCAGGCAAATCTGGGAAACAAGAAGATCGGTCCGACCGAGGCGGCGTTTGTGCATGGGACTTTCTCCGGCGGGAAATTTTCGCGCGGCTGCGCGGCGAGGACGCTGCAGCATACAGGAAGGCGCGGGCTTCTCCACGCCCGCCGCCAATCGGCTAGCGACTTTTCCGTGAAACCTAGCCAGGGCGTGTAGTAAAAAGCCGGACTGCATTTTTCATGCAGTCCGGAATTTCGCCAGGAATGGCGAGGAAAAAACCGGCCCTATGCCGGCCCTGAGACATACGGTCCGCCCGCGCCGGAAGTTTCACCGGACAAGTCGATTGTGGTCAAAATAATCAGCGCAGCATGGCTGCCATGCAAATGCTGCACTGCACAATTGTCATGATTTGCCTATATTGGGAGCTGTGGAGGATCAACAAGGGGCCTGATTCATGGGGTTCTTCACTGAAATGTTCGCCCGTCCGCGACCGCAGGAACATCTGCGCTATCGCGCGGCACTTGCCCTGCTTCATTCGATGAGCAATGCCGACCGCGCCGACATTGGCATCAAACCCGCCGACTTTCCGCGCGTCGCCCGCGAAATGTCCTCCCGCTAGTCGGATATCCCGGCTCGACCCGGGATATTGCCTCGCCAATTCTTCAACGCGATCCCATGAAAATCGCCTTGCTCAGCGGCACGCCATTGTGGCGCAGGATGTCGTAGGCGGTGGTCATGTGGAAATAGAAATTGGGCATGGCGAGATGCAGCAGATACTGCATGCCGACCATCGAAAACTCGCGCTGGCCAAGCTTCAGCTCGATCATTCTGTCATCGGAGCCGTCCATATCGGCAGCCGAGAATGTCGCCAGATGGTCGACGGTCTTGGCGATGCGCGCCTGGAGATCGGCAAAGCTCGCCTCGTTGTCTTCGTATTTGGGCACCTCGCGGCCGGCAAGCCGCGACGGCGCGCCCTTGGCGTGGTCCGTGGCGATCTGCACCTGCCTGGTCAGCGCGTACATGTCCGGCGCCAGCCTCGACGTCAAGAACACTTGCGGATCGATCTTGCGGTCAAGCGCATTCTGCTCGGCGATATCCAGCACGTTGGATAGCGCGTTCAATCTGGCCGAAAACACCGGCACGGACGCTTCGTACATCGATATGGTCATGTGAATCTCCTATCCGGCGGGAACGCCGACGGCGGGACCTAGCGCCTCCGCGGGCGATTCTTCAAGCGTCACCACGTCGCCGCAATCGGTATGATAGGATTTCCCACCTGGTGGAGATTCCCGATGAGAAGCGCCCTTTTCGCAGCGATCGCTTTTTTCTCCTTTGCCGTAACGGGCCAGCCAGCGCTCGCCGCCGAAGCGCCTTATGTCGACGACAGGTCGGACGCCGAAGCGGTCATCCGCTCGTTCTACAGCGCCGTCAACCGGCAAGAATTCGCGCGCGCCTGGGATTATTTCGGCGACACCAAGCCGGCCAAGGATTTCGACGCCTTCGTAAAGGGCTATGACGGCACCAACGCCGTCGAAGTCAAAACCGGCGCCGTGTCCGAAGACGGTGCTGCCGGCAGCATCTATTACAGCGTTCCGGTCGCCATCCGGGCGACAGCTAAGGACGGCAGCGAAAATGTCTTTGCGGGCTGCTACACGCTGCGCCAGGTCAACGCCTCGATCCAGGAACCGCCATTTCGCCCGATCTTCATCGACAAGGGCGCGCTGAAACCGGCGAAGGCCGATTTCGAGAATGCTGTGCCGGAAAGCTGCGGCGACGGACCGCCGCCGCCGAAGAAGGATGCGGCGCTGGAGCGGGCCAAGGAGGCGTTTGCGGCCACCTATGGCGAACAATGCGACAAGGAGATGCCTGGCGGCGAGCCTTTGGGAGAGCCGGACGCCTACTCGCTCCGCTACAAGGATGCTGGCGCCGCGGCCGACGAGCCCGAACGCGAGACGCGGCTGTTCCGATTCTTCTGCTCCATGGCTGCCTACAATGAGAGTGCCGTCTACTATGTCTATGACGAGATATCCGGCGTCCGGCAGCTGCAGTTCGCCTCGCCGGAACTCGATATCCACTATGAGAACAACGATAGCGAAGGCAAGGTCGAGGCGATGAACGTCACCGGCTTCCAGACCGACGACCAGTTGGTCAATTCCGAATTTGACGACGTCACCAAGACGATCTCGTCCCTCAACAAGTGGCGCGGCGTCGGCGATGCCTCATCAGCCGGGACATATCTTTTTCGCAACGGCAATTTCTCGCTGGTGCAGTACGATGTCGACGCCTCCTACGACGGCGAGATCAACCCGCAGACGGTGGTGGACTACAACACCGCGCCTTAAGGGGCCTTCGACAGCATCCAATTGAGCGTGCCGCGCCAGTCGGTCATGCGGATCGGCGTGCCGTGCGTGCCTGTCTCGAAACGAACAAAGCGGGCCGGATAGGTTTTCGATTTGGCAAGGATCGAACGGAAGAAGGATTCCTGCTTTGCCACCGGAAACACCGGATCCTTGCTGCCGTGGCCGAAGAAGACGGGAACACGACGCTTGAAAGCCGGGCTCGAGAAGAAACCCTCATCCCACAGCGAGCCGAGCAGCAGCAACCCGTCGATGCGGCCGCCCATGTCCTTGCGGGCGGCTAGCTTCCAGCACAACGCGCCGCCCATCGAGCCGCAGGCAACGAAGATCTTCGCGCCCGGCGACTGTTCGGCATAATGGCCAATCAGCGCGGCGATCTGGGCGGCACCGGTGTCGCCGAAATCGGAAAAGTCCGGGCTGAGATAGAGGCCGCCATTGCCGGCCATCAGGTTCTTGATGCGGTTGAAATTGCCACCGAATGTGAAGTCGTCGACGCCCTGCTTACGGCTGCCGCCCTGCCCGTGCAAATAGAGCACGATAATACCGGCGCCTTGCGTGTGGCCGACGGCGACGTGGCGGATATTGCCGGCATCGGTCTTCAGCGACAGATCCTGCTGCACCTTGCGCACGCCGGTATTGACATACTGCGCGTGCGCGCGGCGCTCCGGCACCTCGTCGCGGGCGTTGATATCGCGCAGCTCACGATAGTCGATAACTGTATAAGCGCCTTTGTTCCCCGACGAGAGCGTGGCCGGATAGGCAAACAGGTCGTCCTTGAAGGGCTTTAGCGACAGCGTTTGACCATACGCCAAACCCGAAAACAAAAGAAATATCGAGATTAGAAGGGGTAAAGGGAAAGCCATGCCAAAGGCATCGTTTTTCGGCTTCGGTTTGTCAATCCTGCAGCACGCCGCCGGCGCCTTCCAGCGCCTCGCGGGTGTCGACATCTATCGAAGCCGCCTTGCCGATCTCGACATCGACGACATCGAACCCCTCGGCCTCGACCAGATGGCGCGCGCCGGTATCGCCTTCGAGATGAGCGATCGCCGCAAACAGCGAGCGCGGCAGCAGCACCGGGTTGCCTCGCTTACCCTCATGCGAGGCGCGTACGACCGATCGGCCCTCGGACTTGCGGAATGCGTCAATCAGCCTGTCGAGGTCGGCCGACGAGACGCCAGGCATGTCGCCGAGCATGATCATGGCGCCGGCGGCATCGCCGGCAACCCGGGCGATGCCGGCCTTCAGCGACGAAGACAGGCCCTCGGTGAAATCCGGATTGTCGGCGAAGGTCACATCCAGGCCCGACAATGCGGCGTGTACGCGTTCGCGCTGATGGCCGGTGACAACGATGATGCCCGAAGCTTTCGAACCGAGCGCGCGCTCGGCGGTGCGGCGCACCAGCGGCTTGCCGTCGAACAGCGCCAGCAGCTTGTTCGGGCCGCCCATGCGGCTGGAGCGACCGGCGGCCAGCAGCACGACATCGACTTTCAACTCGGCCCTGGCCGGCAGCGGCTCGCGCGGCTGTGGCCGCGTCGGGATTTCCATCAACAGACCGCCGACACCCATGCCGGCAATATCCTTGGCCGTCACGTCGAGACCGGCAATCAACCTGTCGAGAACCCAGTCGAAGCCGTTTTCCTTAGGGCTGCGCGCGCAGCCGGGCGCACCGATGACGCGCTTGCCGCCAAGTGTGCCGAGCACCAGCAGATTACCGGGATCGACAGGCATGCCGGCGCGGAGGACAATGCCGCCGGCCTTCTCGATCGCCGCCGGGACGACGTCGCCAAAATCGCTCATCGCCGAAGCGCCGAAGATCACCACCATGTCGTTGTCGCGCGCCAGCGAGGCCGCAGCTTCCGCAACGGGACCAACTTCATGCGGCGTGCGGCGCTCCGCCGTCAGCCGGCCGCCCGAGCGCGCCAGGCGGGCTTCGGTGACACGCAACGTCTTGTCGAGCACGTTCGGCTTGATACCGGGCAGAACCGTCTGGATGACGCCGACACGCACCGGCTGATAGGCATTGACGGCGAAGATCTCGCTGCCGCCGCAGATCCTTGCTACCGCATCGACCAGCACGGAGCCGACCGCGAAGGGAATGATCTTCACGGTCGCCACCATCTGGCCCTTTTCGACCGGTGCGTGCTGCGCCAGCGTGGCGATGGTGATGGTCGGGTCGACGGCGTTGATGGCGTCGATCATCGCCGCGTCGACAGTGAAGATGCCGCCCGCCTCGGCGTGCAGGTTGACCCGGCCGGTCGCGGCGGGCTTGGCCTCGATGTTGCGATGGATCATGCTTTCGGCGATTTTTTCGGCGGCAGCGTCCTCGCTCAAATCGTCGGGAGCAAGAACAGCCGCGACAACCTCCGAAATCCCTGCCGCCTTGAGCAAAGATACATCATCGGCGCTCAGCCGATGCGCCTTGCGGAAGCGCCGTTCTCCGACCGTGGTGGCATGCGCCAGCACCGCGCCCTCGGCCGTCTCGATCGGGATCGGGCCGAATTTCACGCTGCCGCGTCCGTAGAGCGCCGCGCGTCCTCTTGGACGCGCAAAGGACGCTCTACTACTTTGAATCTACGCATCGTGCCTCTCCAAAATCGATTCCGATGTTTGGGCCGATGCGGAGGCTTCGAGGCCACGCGAGCGAAAGGCCTGGATCGCCTGCGCCAGCACCGCGACGGCGATCTCGGCCGGGCTCGCCGCGCCGATGTCGAGGCCGATCGGCGCGTGGATGCGTGCGATCTGGTCGGCGGTCGCGCCCAATGCCAGCAGGCGCTCGACGCGCTTCGCATGGGTCTTGCGGCTGCCGAGCGCCCCGACATAGAAGCAGTTGGCGTCGAGCGCCGCTTTCAGCGCGAAGTCATCGATCTTCGGGTCATGGGTGACGGCTGCCAACGCCGTATAACTGTCGAGCGGCTGGCGCTTCAGAACATCCTCGGGCCATTCTGCATGCAGCGCGACATCGGGAAAGCGGTCTGCGGTGGCAAAGGCCGTGCGCGGATCGACGATCTCGACGGGAAAGCCGGCGATCTTGGCCATCGGCGCCAGTGCCTGGCTGATATGAACGGCGCCGATCACCAACAGGCGCGGCTGCGGCAGATAGGCGTTGAGGAAGAAAGATCGCCCCTCCGCCTCGACCGACCCGGAGCTGCCCGATCGAAACGCCTTGGCGATCGCAGCGCCCAGATCGCCGGCGACCTGGTCGCCCTCGCGCACGATGCGGTCGCGGCCGTCGCCGAGATCGGTGACCAGGATCGCCGCGCGGCGGGCGCGGCGTTCGGCGTTCAGCGTCTTCAGCACATAAGGATCCATCGAAATATCTCTTGTTTAAGCATGATTCTTGTCCGCAAACCGGTTCCCACTTTGCGGGATCATGCTTCTAACCCAACCGCTCGACATAGACTTTGATGCGGCCTCCGCAGGACAAGCCAACCTGCCAGGCGGTCTCATCGGCGACCCCGAACTCCAGCATCTTTGCCTTGCCGCTGTCGATGACATCGATTGCCTCGGTGACGACCGCGCCTTCGACGCAGCCGCCAGAGACGGAGCCGTGGAAATTGCCTTCCGCGTCGATGACAAGATGGCTGCCGACCGGACGCGGTGCCGAGCCCCACGTCTCGACCACGGTGGCAATGGCGACATCCTTGCCGTCCTTCATCCAGCCTTCGGCGATGATCAGCGGATCGCGCGCCTCATCGAGATAGATACTGTTTTCCATCACCGTTTCTCCCGGAGAAAACATATGGCTATGCAGCGCTTCTCGCGCCACCTTCAATCCATCTGCGTGGGTCGACCAAGCGCGCCGAATTCTTGTCCAGCGACTCGCAGAGGTCAGCGAGCGCATCGAGATTGTGTACCGAGCGGAACTCGTCGACATGCGGCAGCATCGCCTTGACACCGCGGGCACGGGCCTCGAAACCGTCGAAGCGCAGCAGCGGGTTCAGCCAGATCAACCGCCGGCAGGATTTGTGCAGGCGCTCCATTTCCTCCGACAGGCCGGCGATGTCGTCGCGCTCCAGCCCGTCGGTGATCAGCAGCACTACCGCGCCCTGGCCCAGCACGCGCCGCGACCACAGCCGGTTGAATTCGGCCAACGTATCGCCGATGCGGGTGCCGCCCGACCAGTCCATCACTGCAGCCGAGCAATCGGCGAGTGCTGCGTCAGGATCGCGATGGCGCATCTGCCGCGTCAGATTTGTCAGCCTGGTGCCGAAGACAAAGGCATGCACGCGTCGGCGCTTTTCGGTCAGCGCATGCAGGAAATGCAGAAAGATGCGCGTATACTGGCTCATCGAACCGGAAATATCGGCAAGCACGACCAGCGGCGGGTGAACCTCGCGCGATGACCGGAATCTTGGCAGGATCAGTTCGCCGCCTGTCCGCGCGGCCGAGCGCATCATGGCGCGCGGATCGATGCGTCGGCCATGCGCGTCGGATTTGAAACGCCGTGTCCTGACCATGTCTAAGGGCAGCCGCAACGCGGTAATCGCCTTCTTGGCGTCGGCCATCTCGGCGGCGTTCATCTGGGCAAAGTCCTTGCCCCTCAGCACCTCGTTGCCGGAAAATGTGAAGCGGGCGTCGACCTCGATCTCGGGGATTTCCTGCGCCGGCTGGTTCTTCTGGTGGCCCTCGAACATTGCCTGGCTGACGCGGTTTTCCGCAGCGCGCGGCTTCTGCTTCTCTCTGAGATCAGGCGCCACCGGCGAAAACATCGCCAGCATCTTTTCGATCAGCTCGTGCGATTTCCAGAACAGCCGGAACGTCTCGTCAAAGGTTGGGTGGTCCTCGTGCCGCGAGACGAGGACAGCGTGCATCGTCCAGTAGAAATCGTCGCGAGAGCCGATACCGGCGGCCAGCACCGCCTCGATCGCATCCTTGACCGAGGCCGGGCCGACCCGCATGCCGGCCTTGCGCAAGGTGCGGGCGAAATAGACGATGTTGTCGGCGATCCGCCCTTCCGGCGTGGCCTCTTTCGGTTCGCGACGCGGCGTTGCCATCGCCTACTCCGCCGCCGAAAGCTCGGCCTTCACCTCGTTGAGGATGCGCCGGCCCTCGCCCTGTTCAATACGGGCAATGTCGTCCTGGTATTTCAACAGCACGCCGATCGTGTCGGAAACGGTTTCCGGATCGAGCGCCACCTTGTCGAGTTCGGTCAGCGCGCCGGCCCAGTCGATGGTCTCGGCAACCCCCGGCACCTTGAACAGCTCGATCTGGCGCAGCTTCTGGATGAACGAAACCACCTCTGCCGACAGCCGGCTGTTGGCCTGCGGTACTTTCCTACGCACGATCTCCAGTTCGCGCTCGGCATTCGGATAATCGACCCAGTGATAGAGGCAGCGCCGCTTCAGCGCGTCGTGAATCTCGCGGGTGCGGTTGGTGGTGATGATGACGATCGGCGGCTCCTCGGCCTTGATCGTGCCGAGTTCGGGAACAGTCACCTGGAAGTCGGAGAGGATTTCGAGCAGGAATGCCTCGAAGGCCTCGTCAGTGCGGTCTAGCTCGTCGATCAGGAAGACCGGGGCGCCGCCCGCCTTGCCGGTCAGCGCGTCGAGCACCGGGCGGCGGATCAGGTACTTTTCGGAAAAAACGTTACGCTCCATGTCGGAGCGGTCGACCTTGCCGGCCGCCTCCTCCATGCGGATCTCGATCATCTGCGCGGCGTAATTCCACTCGTAGACGGCGGAGGAGACGTCGAGGCCTTCATAGCATTGCAGGCGGATCAGCCGACGGCCAAGCGCTTGCGACAGCACCTTGGCGATCTCGGTCTTGCCGACGCCGGCCTCGCCCTCGAGAAACAGCGGCCGCCTCATGCGCAGCGATAAGAACAGCACGGTCGCCAAAGACCGGTCCGCCACATAGTCCGCGCCGGTCAGCAGATCGAGCGTCTCGTCGATCGTCGCCGGCGCGGGGCGCGATTTCAACTCGGTCATTCTCTCTCCGTGGGTGCAGCCATCCAGAGCCTCTACAGAGCGTGATAGCCGCGGTCGTGATAGATCAGCGGCCGCAAATTATCGCCGGTGCGCAGGCCTGTCACCTTGCCAAAAAGCACACGGTGGGTGGCCAGATCCTTGGTGTCGATCAGTTCACAGTCGAACACGGCGAGCGCGCCCTTCAGCGTCGGCGCACCGGTCGAGATCACGTCCCAATCGCCCAGCGCGAAACGTTCCTCGACAGGCAGGCCGGTGAGACCGGAAAAGCCGACCGACAGCGCCTCCTGGTCCGAAGCCAGCGTGTTCAAGGCGAACTTGCCGTTCTTCACGAACGGCTCGTTCTTGGGATTCTCGCGATTGAGACAAATCAGAATGGTCGGCGGCGTGTCCGAGACCGAACACGCTGCAATGACGGTCGCACCGCGCCTGCCGGCGGGGCCATCGGTGGTAACCACATGGACGTGACCGGCAAAATGGCTCATCGCGTCGCGATAGGCCTGCGGCCCTATGTCGTTCTTCTTCAGCACCGGCGATTTCCATTGGTTTGAAGCGAGGTGAACCCACCGTTATATATGGCGGCATATTGCATGCCACAAGCGAAGTGGTTGACATGCATCCTGAATTTCGCGTGTTGCGTGAAAGCTGACCAGCCTTTAGGTCTTGGCAGGAAGTGGCGCCGGCAACACGCGACCGGCGCGGAGGAATTCTTCGCACGCATGCGACCCCGGACAATAGGCACGACAACGACAATAGCGGTGCTGGCCTGGCTGTCTCTCGCCGGCGATGCGAACGCTGAGACGCTGCTGGTCGGTGTCGCAGCACCACTGTCGGGGGCCTCGGCGATCCTCGGCAGGCAGATCGAGGCGGGTGCTGGCCTGGCGGCGGAGGCGAACGGTGCCCAGCTCAAGGTTGTCGATGACGCCTGTACGGCCGATGGTGGGGCTGCCGCGGCGAGGGAATTCGTTGCGGCGAAAGTCGGCGCGGTCGTCGGCTTCCTTTGCACGGAGGCGATCGAGGCAGCACTGCCGATCCTGAAGGACGCCAACATTCCCGTCATCACCGTCGGCGTGCGCACCGAAAGTCTGACCGACCGGCGCGCCAAGACCGGTTGGCCGATCTTTCGGCTTGGGCCGCGCGGCGATGACGAGCGCAACGCCGTCGCCTCCAAACTGACCCGCCGATGGCAGAACGAACTGTTCGCCATCGTCGACGACGGTACGATTTACGGCCGCGAAATCGCTGAGACGCTTCGGGCGGCAGCCGAGCAGGCGGCGCTGAAACCGGTGTTCGTCGACACATTCCGGCCTCAGCTCGACAACCAGATCGGGCTGGTCGGGCGGCTGAGGAAAGCCGGCGCAACGCATGTCTTCGCCGGCGGCGACGGCGACGACATCGCCATCATGGGCCGCGACGCCGGCCAGCTCGATGCCGGCATCACCTTTGCCGGCGGCGAAGCGCTGCGCACCCCGCCCGGCGACGTGCCTTATGCCACGGGCACGCTGATGATCGCACCGCCCGAATGGGATGATGTCGCCGCCCCCAAGGTGCTCGACAGCTTTGCCGCGCAAAAGATCGTGCCGGAGGGTTACATGCTGCCGGCCTATGCGGCGGTCGAGATCGCCGAGGCGGCGACGGCCCTGGCGGAAACCTCCAACAAGCCATTGGCCGATGCGCTCACCGCGCGCAACTTCAGCACCGCGATCGGACCGATCCGCTTTGACGGCAAGGGCGACTTGACCGAAAACCTCTATCGGGTCTTCCGTTTCAACGGCGCAAATTTCGCGCCGGCGGAGGCCAAATGATGTTTCGCACAGGGCCGCGCAATCTCATCACCGATGTCGCCGGCCTGCGCGTCGGCAACGCTTCCGATGTGAGGCTGAGGTCCGGGGTGACCACCATCGTCTGCGACGTACCTGCGGTGGCCGGTGTCCAGATCCTGGGCGGTGCGCCGGGCACCCGCGAGACCGACCTGCTCGAGCCGCACAATTCGATCGAGGCGATCCATGCTGTGGTGCTTTCGGGTGGTTCGGCCTTCGGTCTCGACGCCGCCTCCGGCGTACAGGCGGCACTGCGTGAAAGGGGCATCGGTGTCGAGGTCGGCGGCTTTCGCGTGCCGATCGTGCCGGCGGCGATCCTGTTCGACCTGCGCAATGGCGGCGACAAGGATTGGGGCCGCTATCCGCCCTACCGCGATCTCGGCTATGAGGCGGCACAAGCTGTCGGCCTCGACTTTGCGCTGGGCACGGTCGGCGCGGGCACCGGTGCGTTGAGTTCCGGCCTCAAGGGCGGCCTCGGCTCGGCCTCGACGGTGCTCGACATCGGCGTCACCATCGGTGCGCTCGCCGCCGTCAATCCGACCGGCTCGGTGACGATCGCCCAAACCCGCCACTTCTGGGCGGCGCCCTTCGAGATCGGCGGCGAGTTCGGCGGGCTTGGTTATCCCTCGCCTATGCCGGAGGACGCGAAAACGATCCTGCTGAAGTTTCGCGACAAGCATATCGGGAAACGGAAGGAGGTCGGCGGCAACACGACCATCGCCGTCATCGCCACGGACGCCGTCCTCACCAAGGCCGCCGCCAAACGCCTGGCGATATCAGCGCATGACGGCTTCGTGCGCGCCATTTGGCCGACACACACGCCGGCCGACGGCGATCTGGTTTTCGCGCTGGCGACCGGCAAGAGCGGCATCGAGCTCGCGCCCAACGACGCCATCGAGCTTTACGCCGCGGCCGGCGCCACCATGGCGCGCGCCATCAGCCGTGGCGTCTTTGCCGCGACGCCAGCCGACGGCGACCTGTTTCCGGTCTGGTCGTCGCGCTGAATGCCGTAATCAAATGGACCATAATCAAATGTCGTGATCAGGTGGGGTCGGATTTTTCTTCCTCGAATGTGACCGCAACATCCGAATTTGCCGACAGCCGCACTTTCTGGCCCTCGACTTCGGCTATGAGGCTGAGCGGAATATAGTGGTGATGCCCCCTGTGAGCGCCCTCGCCGCTGTCGCGCTTGGTCAGCTTGATTCGTTGTCCCTCAACTTTGTCAACGGTGCCGACATGGACGCCGTCGGCGCCGATCACTTCCATATGTTCGCGAATGCTGGCTGCATCGGTCATTGTGGGTTCTCCATTTGAAGCTGCCGACATAAACAAATGAGAACGCGATTGGATGCATCGGCTTGTGTCTCAGAGGCGCGACGTTTTGACGACGTCGTGATAGTGATCGAAACAACGCTAGCTGCTCAAACGGAAATCCGATGCAAATCCTTGTCCTGTTTGCCGTTTCCCTCCTCGCCCAGTTTGCAACTTCGCTCGACGCGCATGCCGGCGATGTCGCCGAGCTTGAAATCCTTGGCTTCACTAGGGATGGCGGCGCCTTCGCCTTCGAAGAGTATGGCGTCCAGGACGGATCGGGATTTCCCTATGCCAATCGCTATTACATCAACACGGCCGACGACAGTTTTCTCAAGGGCACACCGATCAGGGTGCGGTTTGACGACGAGAACGCAACGCTTGACGCAGCGCGCCTTGCAGCCCGGCAGAAAGGCGAAGCTATTATCAAGCAGGCGGAATTGACCGCGAATCGCGGCATCACCGCCGGCCTCAACCCGGTGACCGAACTTTCGGCCGATCCGTTCCGCATGGTAGTCAACCCGCGGCCGATCTTTTCGCCGGTCGACGATCCGCTCGAGTTCCGGCTCGACGAGATCGGTATGAACGATACCGAAGTCTGCCAGAGCCTTGGCGAGATCAACGGCTTTCGCCTGCTGCGCATCGAGGCGAAAGACGGCGGCGAGACTGAGCTTCTGCACGAGGACAAGTCGATCCCCAAAAGCAGAGGCTGCCCGAACGGCTATCGGATCGGCGCGGTGCAGACATTTTCCATGCAAAGCCTCAGCGCCTATGCCGTGCTGATCTCGGTGCGCCAGTACGGCTTCGAAGGGCCGGACTATCGCTGGATCGCGGTGACCGGCCGGCTGTGACGCCGCTCCCCGCCTTACACGACCGCCTGGATCGTATCCGCAACGCCTTGCCATCGCCGGGCGTCGCGGTATGCGGCGCCCTGCTGTGGGCCGCAGCGATGGGCGCCAGCGCGCTTGTCAATCTGCTGTTGGACGACTGGGAGACCCCGGCAAAGATCCGCTTCGTCTCGCTGCTCTATGCGGCCGGCGGTGCGCTCGCCTTTCCGGTTGGCCTGTTCCTGGCGCGGCTCGTCTCGCTCGGACGGCATTGGCAAGTTGCCTTGGCGGCCGCGTTTGTCTGCCTTCTTGCCGCCACGATCGGCTTCACTGGTGGGCTCTTTGCGCTGCAATACCGTTCCTACTATGCCCAGTGGCATGAACCTGCACTGACCATCGCCTGGTCCATCCAGTTCGTGCACACAATGGCGACGGCGTTCTATCAATTCATCGTTTTGGGCATCCGGCTTTATTTTCCGCTCGGTTTCATCGCGCTGGCTCTCGCCAGCATCTGGTTTGCGCGGCAGCAGCGTTGAGGATTTTGTCTGCCTCTGTTAGGACGCGGGCGAACGCCCTCGCAAGTCAGGACTGACGGATGATCCCTCGCTACTCCCGGCCCGAAATGGTGGCCATCTGGTCGCCCGAAACCCGCTTCCGCATCTGGTTCGAGATTGAGGCCTACGCTTGCGATGCACTGGCCGAGCTCGGCGTCATCCCGAAGGAGGCCGCCAAAACCATCTGGGAAAAGGGCGGTGCCGCGAAGTTCGACGTCGATGCCATCGACGAGATCGAGCGTGTCACCAAGCACGACGTCATCGCCTTCCTCACTCATCTTAGTGAATTCGTCGGGCCGGATGCCCGCTTCATCCATCAGGGCATGACCTCCTCGGACGTTCTCGACACCTGCTTTGCCGTGCAGCTCACACGCGCCAGCGACATCCTTCTGGCCGACATCGACGGCCTGCTTGCGGCGCTCAAGCGTCGCGCTTTCGAACACAAGGACACAATGACCATCGGCCGCAGCCACGGCATCCACGCCGAGCCGACCACCTTCGGCGTCAAGCTGGCGCAGGCCTATGCCGAATTCTCGCGCTGCCGCGAGCGGCTGGTGCACGCGCGTGAGGATATTGCGACGTGCGCCATATCAGGTGCTGTCGGCACTTTCGCCAACATCGATCCCTATGTCGAAGAGCATGTGGCGAAGAAACTCGGATTGAAGCCGGAGCCGGTATCGACGCAAGTGATCCCGCGCGACCGCCACGCGATGTTCTTCGCGACACTCGGTGTCATCGCATCGTCGATCGAACGGCTGGCGATCGAGATCCGCCATCTGCAGCGCACCGAGGTGCTGGAGGCGGAAGAGTATTTTTCGCCCGGACAGAAAGGCTCGTCGGCGATGCCGCACAAGCGTAACCCGGTGCTTACCGAAAACCTCACCGGGCTTGCGCGCATGGTGCGTTCCTTCGCGCTACCGGCGATGGAGAACGTGGCGCTCTGGCACGAGCGCGATATCTCGCATTCGTCGGTCGAGCGCATGATCGGCCCGGATGCGACCGTGACGCTCGATTTTGCGCTGTCGCGGCTGACCAGTGTCATCGACAGATTGCTCGTCTATCCCGACAACATGCTGACGAACATGAACAAGTTCCGCGGCCTCGTGCATTCGCAGCGTGTGCTACTGGCGCTGACCCAGGCCGGTGTCAGCCGTGAGGACGCCTACCGGCTGGTGCAGAGAAACGCCATGAAAGTGTGGGAGCAAGGCGCTGATTTCCTTGAGGAACTTTTGGCTGACAAAGAGGTCACCGCAGCTTTGCCCGAGGCCGAGATTCGTGAAAAATTCGACCTCGGCTATCATACCAAGCATGTCGACACGATTTTCAGGCGCGTGTTCGGAGAAGCGTGATGATTTCGGCGGCCGGAGAATTCGATTTTCTCGCCCTGCCCGGGCGCGGCAATTCCGGGCCGGATCACTGGATGTCGCATTGGTGCCGGGCGTTTCCCAATTCGAGCCGCGTGCTGCAGGCCGAATGGGACAGGCCGACCCCTGAGGACTGGATTGGCCGGGTGGACGCCGCGATTGCCGCGGCACCTCGGCGCGTGGTGCTGCTTGCGCACTCACTGGCGGTGGCGACGGCGGTGAAGTGGGCGGCCGGCGCCAGCGAAAGCCAACTCAACAAGGTTGCGGGCGCGTTGCTGGTTGCCGCAACCAATGTCGAGGACCCTGATCCTTCCTTCGACCTTGTTCGTCCCTTTGCGCCAATGCCGCTGAAACGCTTGCCATTTCCGACCCTGGTGGTGGCCAGCCGCACCGATCCGCGTGTCACCTTCGACCAGGCGACGGCCTTCGCCGCTGCCTGGGGCGCAGACCTCGCCGATGCCGGCGATCTCGGCCATATGGGAAACGAGACCCGCCTCGGCCTTTGGCCGGCGGGCCTGCTCATGCTTGGCCGCTTGTTGGAAAAGGCTCGCCTCTAACTGGCTTCCGAAACGCTCAGGCCTTGCCGGGAACGGTCCTGATCACCGTTCCCCATGGATCCTCGCGGGTCGTTGCAGCGGTCACATCGTCGGAACGCATTTCGACCCAGGCTAGGCCGGACCGGGACGGATCGCGACGGCCGGCGCCGGCGCTCTGCCACGCATTGGCGCCGATGTGGTGATGATAGCCGCCCGACGACAGGAACACCGCCGAGCCACCATATCTCGCCACAGTATCGAAGCCGAACTCCTGGTGCCACCAGGCCTCGGCGTCTTCCGGCCGACCGACGCGCAGGTGGACGTGGCCGATGATGCTGTTGTCCGGCATCCCTTGCCAGCCGGCATCGCCGGCCGGCACTTCGGCGACGACGGAGGGGATATTCATCCGTTCGGTCGCCATCGCCACCTTGTCGCCATTCCACTTCCAGTCCTGCGGCCGGCGGTCGGCATAGATCTCGATGCCGTTGCCTTCGGGGTCGGTCAGGTAAAGCGCCTCGCTGACGAGATGGTCGGAAGCACCGTCGATGCCGATCTTGTTGGCGGTGGCATGGTTGATCCAGCGGCCGAGATCGGCGCGGCTGGGCAGCAGGAAAGCGGTATGGAAGAGGCCGGCGCTGCGCGGATCGTCGGGCTTGGCAGCCGCATCCGGCTCGATGACGAGCAGCGGACGATTGGCGGCGCCCAACGTAATCGTGCCGCCGGCGCGGCTCAGTTCCCGCAGACCGACGACATTGCGATAGTAAGTGGCGAGATTTTCGGCATCACGCGCCCGCAACCCAACGCGGGCAACGCTGACCGGGGTCGTGGCAGCAAAAGGCAGTTCGCTCATCAAAATCTCCGTTCGGCAGCCTTCGACGAGATCCCCAAAGCCAGGACCCCTGTGCCACCGATCATTGTACGTCGTGTCAGTCCCAAAATCCTGGTTTCCCCTTACACGGCTGTTTCTTTTCCTGACGACAGATCGTCGATCGCGATCGTTCACACAAGGCGGCAAGAAGCGAACATGGTGTTCACAATTGTGGGCAATCGCACGGATAATCGCGGTTGCACGAAACCGCGTCGCTCGCTACATGCGCGCCATGAAAGTCAGGGATGCAGACATTCTCATCGTGCCGGGCTACACCAATTCCGGCCCCGACCATTGGCAGAGCCGCTGGCAATCGAAATTGTCGACGGCGCGGCGCGTCGAGCAGGCGGAATGGTCGAAGCCTGTGCGCGAGGATTGGACGGCGAGCGTGGCGAAGGCGGTCAACGAGGCCGAACGGCCGGTCGTTATCGTCGCGCATTCGCTGGGCGTCGCCGCCGTAGTCCAGGCAATGCCGCAGTTCCAGCGTCCGGTCGCCGGAGCCTTCTTCGTGGCGCCGCCCGACGTCGCCAATCCCAAGATAAAACCCAGGCACCTGATGACCTTCGGTCCCTATCCGCGCGAGCCGTTGGCATTTCCCTCCATGGTGATCGCCAGCCGCAACGACCCGTTCTGCACGTTTGAGGTGGCCGAGGACATTGCCGGCGCCTGGGGCTCGCTATTCATCGACGCCGGCGAGGCTGGCCATCTCAACGCCGATTCCGGCTTCGGCCCATGGCCCGAAGGTTCGATGACGTTCGCCAAGTTCCTGACGGATCTTTAAGATCCGATCGAGTCCCTTACGCTCTTCAGCAGGGTCTTGGCCCCCAGACCAATCAGCGCGTGCTCGGAGCCCATCGCCAGCAGCCGATAGCCCATCGACACGACACGGCCGGCGATGGCCGGCTCGACGACGTAGATTGCGGCATGCTTGCCGGCCTTCCGTGTCCGCTCGGCGATCGAGGCAACGGTTTCCATCATGCTTTCAAGCGTCGAGTTGACGGCGGCGCCGTTCGACCAGGCAATCGAGAAATCCGAGGGGCCGAGGAAGATGCCATCGATACCCGGCGTGTCGAGGATGCCGTCGAGCGCATCGAGGGCGGCGCGCGTTTCGACCATGGCGAAGGCCATGGTGCGCTCGTTGCTGTCGCGCAGCCAGTCGGCATGGTCGCCCTTGCCATGACGCGGAAAGGCATAAGTCGGGCCCCAGGAGCGCTCGCCGAGTGGCGGGTACTTCATGGCGGCGGCAAACAGCCGCGCGTCCGCCACCGAATTCACCATCGGCGCAATCACCGCCTCGGCGCCGAAATCGAGCGCGCGGCTGGCCACGTCGAAGCGGCCGACCGGAATGCGCACCAGCGCCGGTTTGTTGGCGGCCAGCACCGGCCCAAGGCCGCGCAGCACGCTGTCCTCGTGATGGCCGCCATGCTGCATATCGAGCGTGACGGCATCGAAACCCTGTCTGGCAAGAATCTCGACCGTCAGGGCATCAGGCACGCCGGACCATGCGGTGCACAACGTTTCATCGGCCGCAAGGCGTGACTTGAGGGACATGGGCGCCTTCCTTAATCGCTCTCGCATCGGCCCAAAATCGGCAAGCCCGGCGCGAGGAGTCAAAGTTTGAGAGCGTACTTTGTGCGTCCGAATGGATGCATGTCGCTCTAATGCAGTTCAGCCGGAAACAGCTGCAAAGGCAAAGAAAAACCGCCCGGAGAGACCGGACGGTCGATTGGTCCAGCGTATCGATTGGCTCAGAGCAAGGATCAGGTGTTCTTGATCTGCTCGATCGCCTGCGCCATCAGATCGTCCATGGTGCGGCGAATCTGATGGTCCGACTGGACGACCCCGGCCTCGTCGAAATCCTTTCGTATCTTGCGGAACACGTCGTGATCGCCGGCTTCCTCAATGTCGGCGAGGACCACCTGCTTGGCATAGGCTTCGGCGTCGGCCCCGTCCTTGCCGAGCTTTTCGGCGGCCCACAGGCCGAGCGCCTTGTTGCGGCGGGCCGCGGCTTTGAACCGGAGTTCCTCGTCGATTGCGAACTTGCGCTCGAAGCCCTCCTCGCGATCTTTCATGCTGCTCATGGCATCCCTCCGGTCAAATCCGATTCGTTGGCAGTTGGAATATGTGTATTGCCGCAGCACAAACCAAAAGCCCGCGGGCCGGTCAATATGGTATGTCACTTGCTGCGCTGCGGCATTTCATTCCCGAAAGCGGTTGATTGAAAGGATTTGCCGATTGAGCAAACAGTGCGATTGGGATAGACACCGGCATTGAACCCCTACCGTTGCCGCACTAATTTAGGCAGACGGACAGGACTGGCCGCTTGCCGCCTGCCCGGAAATCCAGAGAAAAGATCAGATGAAAAATCGCCGCCGCATTTATGAAGGCAAGGCCAAGATCCTCTATGAGGGCCCTGAGCCGGGAACACTGATCCAGTTCTTCAAGGACGACGCGACCGCTTTCAACAAGAAGAAGCACGAAATCGTCGATGGCAAGGGCGTGCTCAACAACCGCATTTCCGAGCACATCTTCAACCATCTCAACCGGATGGGCATTCCGACTCACTTCATCCGCCGGCTCAACATGCGCGAGCAGCTGATCAAGGAAGTCGAGATCATCCCGCTCGAAGTGGTGGTGCGCAATGTCGCCGCCGGTTCGCTGGCCAAGCGTCTTGGCATCGAGGAAGGCACCGTGCTGCCGCGCTCGATCATCGAATTCTATTACAAGGCCGACGCGCTCGACGACCCAATGGTGTCTGAAGAGCACATCACCGCTTTCGGCTGGGCGAGCCCGCAGGAGATCGACGACGTCATGGCGCTGGCCATCCGTGTCAATGACTTCCTCTCCGGCTTGTTCATGGGCGTCGGCATCCAGCTCGTCGACTTCAAGATCGAGTGCGGCCGCCTGTTCGAGGGCGACATGATGCGCATCGTCGTTGCCGACGAGATCTCGCCGGACTCCTGCCGTCTGTGGGACGTGGCGACCCAGGACAAGCTCGACAAGGACCGTTTCCGCCGCGACATGGGCGGGCTGGTCGAGGCCTATCAAGAAGTCGCCCGCCGCCTCGGCATCATGAACGAAAACGAGCCGCCGCGTCCCGCCGGACCAGTGCTCGTCGCCTCTACCGATGGCGTCAAAGGCAAGCCGCACTGAGATTCTTTGCCGCTCAACACTTCGAACAGGAGCATGTCCAGCGTGATCAAGGCCCGCATTACCGTAACCCTCAAGAATGGCGTGCTCGACCCGCAAGGCAAGGCGATCGAGCATGCGCTGTCCGGGATGGGCTTTGACGGCGTCGGCCAGGTGCGGCAGGGCAAGGTCTTCGACGTCGAGCTCTCCGAGAGCGACAAGGTCAAGGCCGAGGCTGATCTCAAGGCGATGTGCGACAAGCTTCTGGCGAATACGGTCATCGAGAATTACGCAGTGGAGATCGCCTGAGGTGAAATCAGCCGTCGTCCTCCTGCCCGGCCTTAACCGTGACCGCGACATGATCGCGGCGCTGACCAAGATTTCCGGAACGGCGCCGGTCACCGTCTGGCAGACCGATACCGAAATCCCCGACGTCGACCTGATCACCATTCCAGGCGGCTTCTCCTTCGGCGACTATCTGCGCTGCGGCGCCATTGCCGCGCGCATGCCTGTCATGCGGGCGGTCGCCGAAAAGGCGGCCAAGGGCGTCATGGTCATCGGCGTCTGCAACGGCTTCCAGATCCTGGTCGAGGCCGGCCTGCTGCCAGGCGCCTTGATGCGCAACACCTCGCTGAAATTCGTCTGCCGGCAGGTCAAGCTGCAGATCGCCAATGCCAACACGATGTTCACCCGCCGCTATCAGCCGGGCCAGATCATCCGCTCGCCGGTGGCGCATCACGACGGCAATTACTTTGCCGACGCCGAGACCCTTCACAGGCTCGAAGGCGAAGGCCAGGTCGTGTTCCGCTATGCCGAAGGCACCAATCCCAACGGCTCGATCAACGACATTGCCGGCATCATCAACGGCCAGGGCAATGTGCTCGGCCTGATGCCGCATCCCGAGAACCTGATCGAAGCAGCGCATGGCGGCAGCGACGGCCGGGCATTGTTCGAAAGTGCCCTCGGCGTCGCCGCCTGATATCTTCAGCATCCATCCTTTCCCGAACTCGAAACAGGCGCCGCATGAGCCCGAGACAGACGATCGCCCGCCTCGCTCTCGTCGCCACCGCCGGCCTTGTGCTCGCGTCCTGCCAATTGAAGCCGAAGAGCGCACCGGCGCCTTCGGGCAAGAGTGCGGCGCTGCTTGCCATGGAACAGGTGGCGATCGCCGCCCACAAATGCTGGATCGCCAGCAAGGATCCTGCCTTCAAGCCCTATCAGATGGCCAACGAGCTGAATTCGTTCACCGGCACGCCGCGCTTCCTGCTGGTCCCGGTCAAGCATTATGGCGCAAAGCCGTTGCTGGTCGTGCAGGCTCAAGGCAATTCACGCCGCATCGACGTCTACGGTCCGCTGATGAACGAGCCGCTCGGCGCACGCATCGGCTCCGACATCGCGCGCTGGCAAACAGGCAATCCGGCCTGCGGTGCGGCTGCTTAGGCTGTGAGCCGCTTCCTGCAGATATCAGGTCTGGTCATAGGCCTGGCCGGGCTTGTCCTGCAAATCTGCATCACCATTCCGGCGTCGATGGCAGCCGGCCGCAGTTTTGTTGGCTCGCTGGTCTTCCTGCTTCAGCTTCTTCACCATCCTGACCAATATCGGCGCGGTGCTCGTGCATGTTTCGCTGCTGTCACCCGGTGGCTACGCCTGGTTTCCAGCCTTTGCCGGGCCGCGGATGCGAGCCGGCGTGGCGGTTGCCATAACCTTGGTCTTCATCATCTATGCAACGGTCCTGGCGCAGCTTTGGCAGCCGCAGGGCTTGTTCCCGCTCTGCGACGTCCTGCTGCACTACGTAACGCCGGTGCTTTTCGTGCTGTGGTGGTTTGTGGCAGGCGCCGACGGCTCGACGCGGTGGCGCGACATCTCCTGGTGGATGATCTATCCAGTCGCCTATTTGGCCTATGCACTGGCGCGGGGGCCGATATCAGGCGAAGTGCCCTACCCGTTCCTCGATGTCGCCAAGAACGGCGCGGCCAGTGTCGCCGTCTCGGCGCTCGGCATCACGGGGCTTTTTCTCGCGCTGTGCATAGTCGCGGTGCTTGCCGACCACGCCATCTCACGGATGAGGAGCCCTGGCATCCATCACGGCACGAAAAGGGCGTCCTGAGACCCGTGTCTTCTTAAAGATGGACGCAAGCTCGATTCATCTTTCAATCCCAGAACGGCCTCAGACCCTCACGATCGGCATCGCAACGCGAGATGCCGATATCCTTGAGCTGATCGTCGGTCATCTCCAGCAATGCCAGCCGGCTGCGCCGGCGATCCAGCAGGCTGCCGAACCGGCTCGCGAGTGACCTGACCATACGCACCAGGCGATGGACATAGCCCCGCCGGCCTGACGGGCGGGCTCCGAGCAATTCAGCTCTCTTGTAACGGATTGTATCGATTGCATCCATTTTCTTGCTACCGAAATTCGAGATTTGTACCGTTTTGTCGCGCAATCCATATGTATTGACTCTCAATTCGGTGCAATATAGAAAATTGTCACCATGACAAATTGGCTTCCCGACCTTACCACCGGCTCCGGCCCTCTCTATCAGCGGCTTGCGGACTCCATTGAAACCGACATTGACCGCGGCGTGATCGGTGCGGGAGCAAAACTGCCGCCGCAGCGCGATCTGGCATACGACATCGGCACGACGGTCGGCACGGTCGGTCGCGCCTACCAATTGTTGCGCGAGCGTGGACTGGTGAGCGGCGAAGTCGGGCGCGGAACCTATGTGCTTGGCCAGCGCTCGGATGATACCACGACCGATCTGCTGGCATCCGACCCGCACGTGGAAGGCACGCGCTATATTGATGCGCCTCGCGGCAAACTGCGCTTCGACAGCACGGCTGCGCCTGACATCGGCCAGGGGGACATTGTCGCCGATGTTCTCTCGCGTACGGCGCAGGACCATCCGTATGAGATTTCAAGCTATACGCGGGATTTTCCCGACCGCTGGTTCGAGGCGGGCTGCCACTGGCTCTCGCGCAATTCGTTTCGCCCGAGCCGTGATGGCATCGTTCCGACGCTCGGCACGCATGCCGCGGTTATGGCGGCGATTGCCGCGCTCACCACGCCTGGCGACTATATCATCTTCGAGCACCTCACCTATTCGCAGATTTCACGCAGCGCCGGCCTGATCGGCCGCCGGACCGCGCTGGTGACGTCTGACGACGAAGGACTAGACCCAGAGGATTTCGAGCGCGTCTGCGCGCAAAAACATCCGAAAATGATGTTCCTGATGCCGACGGCCAAGAACCCCACACTGGTGACGCTGTCGGCAACGCGGCGTGAGGCCATCGCGCGCGTCGCGCGCGAATACAATGTCATCCTGATCGAGGACGATCTCTATGGCGATCTGACCGACGACCCGACGCCGCTCTTGGCCGAATATGCCCCCGAACGGACCATCGTTGCCGGTGGCCTGTCGAAATCGGTCGCGGCTGGTGTTCGCGGCGGCTGGCTCGCCTGTCCGCCGGCCTATCGCCACCGGATCCGGGTCGCTCACAAGATGCTGACGGGTGGCCTGCCCTTCCTGCTGGCGGAAGTGTGTAGCCGGCTGGTTCTGTCCGGCCAGGCCAGCGAGATGCGCAAGCGCAGCATCGTCGACATCAACGCGCGCATCGCGATCGTGCGCAAGACGCTGGCCGGGTTCGACTTCAAGGCAGTGGACAATGTGCCCTTTGTCTGGCTCACCCTGCCTGATCCATGGCTTTCCGGCACCTTCAAGAATGCCTGTCTCGAACATGGCGTGCTCATCGATGATGAGGACGAGTTCAAGGCGGGCCGTTCCGAGCAGGTTTTCCACGGCGTGCGTTTCGGCGTTTCACAGCCGAGTCGGCGAGAGGACATCGCGGGCGGTGTCGGCGTGATAAGACGGCTTCTCGACGAAGGCCGTGCCGGCTACGACAGTTTCTCCTGAACCGGCTTGAAACCGGCGGATCGAGTGGCGATCTTTCGCTAGTTGCTGCCCCTGTGGCTTTCCATCGTTTTTCGGCGCTTGATGGGTGTATCGGCCTTCGCGCTTGCGATAAGAGGGGACTCGACCCCAAGGATATAAATTGCCGCCCATGACCATTTCCAATTCCGTGCCGATCACTCCGGAACTTATTGCTGCGCACGGGCTGAAGCCCGACGAGTATCAACGCATCCTCGACCTGGTCGGGCGCGAGCCGAGCTTTACCGAGCTTGGCATCTTCTCGGCGATGTGGAACGAGCATTGTTCCTATAAATCCTCGAAGAAGTGGCTGCGCACGCTGCCGACCACCGGACCGCAGGTCATCCAGGGACCGGGTGAGAATGCCGGCGTGGTCGACATCGGCGACGGCGACTGCGTCGTCTTTAAGATGGAGAGCCACAACCACCCCTCCTACATCGAGCCCTATCAGGGGGCGGCGACCGGCGTCGGCGGCATCCTGCGCGATGTCTTCACCATGGGCGCGCGGCCGATCGCGGCGATGAACGCGCTGCGCTTCGGTGCGCCGGACCATCCCAAGACCAAACACCTCGTTGCCGGCGTCGTTTCCGGCGTCGGCGGCTACGGCAATTCCTTCGGCGTGCCGACGGTCGGCGGTGAGGTCAATTTCGACGCGCGCTACAATGGCAACATCCTGGTCAACGCCTTCGCGGCGGGGCTCGCCAAGACCGATGCGATCTTTCTGTCGGAGGCGAAGGGCGTCGGTCTGCCGGTCGTCTATCTCGGCGCCAAGACCGGCCGCGACGGTGTCGGCGGCGCAACCATGGCCTCGGCCGAATTCGACGACAAGATCGACGAGAAGCGGCCCACCGTCCAGGTCGGCGACCCGTTCACCGAAAAATGCCTGCTCGAAGCCTGCCTCGAGCTGATGGCGTCCGGTGCCGTCATCGCCATCCAGGACATGGGGGCTGCCGGTCTCACCTGCTCGGCGGTCGAGATGGGCGCCAAGGGCGACCTCGGCATCGAGCTCGACCTCGACAAGGTGCCGGTGCGCGAGGAGCGCATGAGCGCCTATGAGATGATGCTGTCGGAGAGCCAGGAGCGCATGCTGATGGTGCTGCGCCCCGAAAAGGAAAAAGAAGCCGAGGCGATCTTTCACAAATGGGGCCTCGACTTCGCCATAGTCGGCAAGACCACCGACGATCTGCGCTTTCGCGTGCTGCATCAGGGCGACGAAGTCGCCAATCTGCCGATCAAAGACCTTGGCGACCAGGCGCCGGAATATGACCGTCCCTGGGCCGAGCCGAAGAAGCCGCCGCCCCTGGCTGCCAGCGATGCCCCACAAGCGGACGTCGCCGAGGCTTTGTTGAAACTGCTCGGCGGACCCGACCTTTCATCGCGCCGCTGGGTATGGGAGCAGTACGACACGCTGATTCAGGGCAATTCGCTGCAGCTTCCGGGCGGCGATGCCGGCGTGGTGCGCGTTGAAGGTCATCCGACCAAAGCGCTCGCCTTCTCGTCCGACGTGACGCCGCGCTATTGCGAGGCCGACCCTTACGAGGGTGGCAAGCAGGCGGTGGCCGAGTGCTGGCGCAACCTTACCGCCACCGGCGCCCTGCCGCTCGCGGCCACCGACAATCTCAATTTCGGCAATCCGGAACGGCCCGAGATCATGGGCCAGTTGGTCGGCGCCGTGAAAGGCATTGGCGACGCCTGCCATGCGCTCGGCTTTCCGATCGTCTCCGGCAATGTCTCGCTGTACAACGAAACCAACGGGCAAGGCATCTTGCCGACGCCGACCATCGGCGGCGTCGGGCTGATCGCCGACTGGTCCAAGATGGCACGGATCGGCTTTGCCGCCGAGGGCCAGATGATCCTGCTGGTCGGCGCGCCGTCCATGTGGGGAACGCATCTCGCGCAGTCGGCCTACATGCGCGACATTCATGGCCGCACCGACGGCCCGCCGCCGCCGGTCGACCTTGATCATGAAAAGCGCGTCGGCGACCATGTACGCGCCCTGATCGCCTCCGGCGTCATTACCGCTGCACATGACGTTTCCGATGGTGGCATTGCCGTCGCGCTGGCCGAGATGGCGATGGCGTCCGGCATCGGTGCGGCCGTCCCCGGCCTAGTCGGGACCGATCCGATCCCGGTCTGGTTCGGCGAGGATCAGGGCCGCTATCTCTTGACGCTGTCGATCGATCCGCAGAGCGATGAATGGGATGCAATTCGCGAACAGCAAAGTAAGCTCGGCATCTTTGCGCCGTGGATCGGCTCGACCGGCGGTAGTGACCTGAAACTCGGCGAGGCACGGGCGATCCCTGTCGGCGAATTGACCGCTGCCCACGAATCCTGGTTTCCTCGCTTCATGGGAAATGAGCTCGTGGACCCGTGATATGATCGAGCCGTTTCGGTGTGGTCCATCCGCCATTTCGACCATATCTATGAGATCACGACCTGAACAAGGAATCCTCGCATGGCAATGGATGCGCACGACATCGAACGGCTGATCAAGGAAGGCATTCCGGACGCCAAGGTGACGATTCGCGACCTGGCCGGCGACGGCGACCATTATGCGGCCGAGGTGGTGGCCGAGAGCTTTCGCGGAAAAAGCCGCGTTCAGCAGCATCAGATGGTCTATGACGCGCTGAAGGGCAATATGGGCGGCGTGCTGCACGCGCTCGCTTTGCAGACCAGCGTGCCGGACTGAGATTCCGCCCCGTCCCCCTTTGTCACCTTTTCGCTGAGACGGCAATGATCAGCCCTGCCGGATAGTTTCCGCCGACGATCGTCCTCTCGCCATTCGACAGCGCCGAGACCACTCCGTCGAAGAAAAGCGCGGTGGGGCAATGCAGTTCATCACGGAACAGGCGTGCAAAGCTGCCGAGACTCACTTGCGAGCGTGAGATCGCCAGCACGACCCCGTTTTCGTCACGCACGCCGACACCATTGCGGATGTGACGCGACGTACCGTTCGCCTCGAAGCGAGGATGAAGCCGGCCGTCGATCACCAGCATCGGGCCGGATTGCGTGGCGAACGCCACATCCGGCTTGGCGGCGGCATAGGCGTTCGTTTCCATGACCGCCGCCTTGCCGTCGTTGCGGACCAGGAACACGCCGTTCGGCTTCAGGAAGAAATTGCCTTCGCTATCAGCGAGGTTGAGCGGCGCCATCTCGCGACCATTTTCGATGAGAAGGCCGACCGGCGTCAGGTCCTCATGATACATGCCGGCGTTCATGGCGAGCAGCACCGGCCTGCCCTCGCCCGACATCGCCCTGTCGAATTTGTCCAGGGAGCCGAAGACCTTGCCGTCTGCGCCGGCGTGGAAGACAGCAACGTCGTAGCTGCGAAGATCGATCTCGCAGACGATATAGGGGATCGCCTCGAAATTCAGGTCCCGGCATGGCCCGGGCAGTTTGCCGCCGACGGTGACAGGCGGATGCTCCGATGGCCTGAACCACCAGATCAAGGCCAGCGCAACGAGCAGAACACCAATCAGGATTGCCGCGCTAAGTCGCCTTTTCATCGCTTCCTTGGGGAAATAGCTGGCCGATGCTCTTGGCCCAATATCAGGCCATCCTTTGCGCCATTTGCGTGACGATGCGGCAAACGTCTTGTTTCGGGCAACCTATGGGTTTATTTGAAGGGCATGTTTCGAGCCCGACTCTCGCGGGCATGAAAGGATTCTCCATGAGCGGTATCAACGACTACATCGACAGCGAAGTGAAGGGCAACGACGTGGTTCTCTTCATGAAGGGCACGCCCGGGTTCCCGCAATGCGGATTTTCCGGTCAGGTCGTGCAGATCCTCGACTACATCGGGGCCGACTACAAGGGCGTGGACGTGCTGACCTCGGCCGAGCTGCGGCAAGGTATCAAGGAGTACTCCAACTGGCCGACGATTCCTCAGCTTTACGTCAAGGGTGAATTCGTTGGCGGCTGCGACATCATCCGCGAGATGTTCCAGGCAGGCGAACTTCAGACGTTCCTCGTCGAAAAGGGCGTGAGCGTCAAAGGCGCCGCCTGACGAGCACGTCGGGCACTTCGCCAAGCTGATTACCTCCCCGGTATCGGGGTACAAGACGAATGAATGCGCCGGTGCGCCGGCGCTTTTTCGTTTGAAGATCGGACTTTGCCGTGGATCAGCATGCACAAGCGCCGCAACAGGTAGGTGCCTTGCCTATTCCGCGCTGGGAATTCATCGCCCTGTGCGCGGCATTGATGGCGCTCAACTCGCTGGCCATCGACATCATGCTGCCGGCGCTGCAGCAGATCGGCGCCTCGCTGGGTGTGGAGAATGAAAACCACCGCCAATATGTGATTGCCGCTTATATTCTGGGCTTTGGCGGTGGACAGCTCTTCTTCGGACCGATCTCGGACCGCTTCGGGCGCCGTGCTCCGCTCGTTGTCGGGCTGGTGATCTATGTCGCGGCAGCGGCTGCGGCGGCAATTGCCCCGACATTCGCCATCCTTATCCTGTGCAGGGTGGTGCAAGGCATCGGCGCCGCGGCCACACGCGTCATCGCCGTCTCGATCGTGCGCGACACTTTCGACGGCCGGCGCATGGCCGAGGTCATGTCATTGATCTTCATGGTGTTCATGGCCATTCCGGTCGTCGCCCCCGGCATCGGTCAGTTCATCATGCTGTTCGCGACCTGGCACGTGATCTTCATCACCATGGCGGCCGGGGCGCTGATCGTGTCGGCGTGGGCGCTGCTGCGCTTGCCCGAAACGCTGCATCCCGAATATCGCAGGCCGCTGACGGCCGAATCCATCATCGGCGGCTTCCGCATCGTGCTGACCAATCGCATGGCACTTTGCTATGCCTTTGCCAGCACTTTTGCCTTCGGCGCGATGTTTGGCTTCATCAACTCGGCGCAGCAGATCTATGTCGGCGTCTTTGGCGTCGGCGAGATGTTCCCGGTGATTTTTGCAGGGATCGCCGGCGTGCTCGCCTTTTCGAACTATCTGAATTCGCGCCTTGTCGGCCGCATCGGCATGCGCAGATTGTCGCAGAGCGCGCTGCTCTTGTTTCTGGCCATCAGCCTCGCCTGGCTGATCGTTTCCATCCAAATGAAGATGCCGCTCTGGCTTTTCATCACCTTCTTTGCCTGCGCGATGGTCCCGTTCGGCGCACTCGGTGCGAATTTCAACGCGCTCGCCATGGAGCCGCTCGGCCAACTGGCCGGCACGGCATCGTCCATTCTGGGTTTCATGCAGACCTTCCTCGGCGGCGTGCTCGGCACGCTGATCGGCCAAGCCTTCAACGGCACGGTGACGCCCTTGGCCGCCGGATTCTGCAGCGTTTCGCTTGGCGCATTGGTGATGGTGCTGATCGCCGAGAGCGGCAAATTCTTCCAGCCGCAAAACCCGCCGGTTTAATGCCGGACGCGCTTTAGGATGCACCCCCACTCGCTACTGTGAAGCGAGGGAACAGCATACGCCCTGCGATCGCTCCACCCATGCTGTCCGAAACGGGCAGTGGCAGGGCCTTGTCGAGAGCCTCGAGGACTGAAGCCACGAATGCCCGGTTAAGCGTGGCATCATTCCCTAGACGGGAGTAAGTGGCGCGAGGCTTGCCGATAAGTGTGCCGTTTCGGCGAATTGAGAACTGCAGCGTCAGGGTCATGCCCGCGGTACCGGGCGGCGGCTCCCAACAGGCGACGATCGCGGAGAACATCTCGTTTACGGTGTGGACGGGATCGGGACTGCGACATGCACGTTCCTGCGATCTTGCCTCGTTCGGACCGACAACCAAGGCCAGGGCAAGCGCCAGTGCGACAATTGCGGACCGAGGTTTCATTTCGGGTCTCCGGTTTCGCGCGGACAAATGTAATGTAGGCGAATTTTTTGACAAAAGCCTCCATCGATATCAGCCTGTCGTATGAATCTTTCAGACGCGATGCGCGTTTAGTGACGCGCCATGCCGGCGTCGACATTCAACGTCTGGCCGGTGATCCAGCGCGCATCATCCGAGGCCAGGAACGACACCACGTCGGCGATATGTTCCGGCTGGCCCTTCCCCTTCATCGCCTGCAGCATCTCGACGAATCCGAACGCCTCGTTGTGCCGGCTCGCCTTGACGCCATCGCTCACCCGGCCGGCCTTGCCCGCTGCACGCATCTGGTCCGTTCCTGCGCGGCTGACGATAAAGGTGCCGGTCAGATTGACGTCGATGATCTTGCGCCAATGATCGAGATCGACATCGTCCCAGGCGACGAACGGCGCGATGCTGGCATTGTTGACCAGAATATCGATGCCCCCGGTCAGCGCCTGTATCTCGGCGAAGAGTGCCTTGACCGATGCAGGATCGGAAATGTCGGCGGCGATCGCCTTCGCTTTTCCGCCGATCGACCCGGCCGCGGTTTCGGCGCCTTCCGCGTTGATGTCGCTGACGATGACGGTCGCGCCATCGGCGGCCAACCGCGCGGCGATCGCCTTGCCGATGCCTTGTGCGGCCCCGGTAACCAGGGCCGTCTTTCCCGCCAGCCGTTCAGTTATGAAAACGCTCCCTCAATTGTGATCTGGTGATTTTCTGGTTCAGGTGTCGGCGTCGATAATTGCCAGCGCCGCGTCGATTCCTTTGCCGACCGCGAGTTCCTGGCCCAAGGAATTTATCGCGCCGCCAAGTGCCGTCAGCGCCGCGATCGCATAGATCGGCTGGGCGGTCGGGCCCATATGGCCGATGCGTGTCAGCTTGCCCAATGTTTCGCCGCGGCCCGACGAAAACATCACGCCGTAGCGGGCGCGCGCCGCCTGGCGAAGCGCCTTCTCATCGATCCCTTGTGGTATCCGGACGGCAGTCGTGGTTGGCGATGCAATATTGTCGCTGGCGGCCCAGATCGACAGACCCATGGCGGCGACGCCCGCGCGCATGGCCTTGGCGGTCAGCGCGTGGCGCGCCCACACCGCTGCCGGTCCCTCGTTGAGGTAGAGGTCGAGCGCGACGTTGAGCCCGTTCATCTCAGCGACGGACGGCGTGAATGGAAACGGCTTGTCCTTCGACCAAGCATGCTCCCAGTCGACGATGCTGAGCATCGACGCGCGTGGCGCCAGTGGATTTGCCTTCATTTTGGCCCAGGCGCGCTCGCTGACGCCCATCATCGTGAGGCCGGGAGGCGCGCCGAGGCATTTGTTCGGGCCGGTGACGTAGATGTCGGCCTTGCAATCCTCAGGATGCGTTTTCATGCCGCCGAAGGACGAAACGGCATCGACGATTAGATAGGCGCCATGCGCCGAAACCAGCGCGCCGATGGCGTCGATCGGGTTGATGGTGCCCGAAGGCGTTTCGTGGTGGCAGACGGAAACGATGGTGATTTCCGGATGCGCTTCCAGCATTGCCGCAACCGCCTGCGGGTCGATCGCCTCGCTGTAGGGCACCTCGATTTCGAGGAGTTGCGGCGAATAGCGCTTCGCCCAATAGCCAAACCCCTTGCCGTAGACACCGGAGGCAAGGTTGAGCACGACGTCGTCGGGCGTGATCAGGGAGGCTGCGCCCGCCTCTAGGCCAAGAACCGGCTCGCCATGGAGAATGACCGGCCTGTTCGACAGCCGCATTGCCTTCTGCGCCTTGTCGACCACACCCTCGTAAAAGAGCTGGAACGCTGGGTCGTAGTCGTAGAGCACGGTGCGTCCGAGGCCGCGCAGCACATCGGGATAAGCATTCACCGGCCCCGCGGTGAGCGTGATAACCGGTTCGGCGTGTTCGAGATAGCGCATGGTCTTTGTCTCCGCATTGGCGGCGGTCAGCCGTAGAATTGCATGCCGGTCCGATGGTCTTGAAGTTTTCCATGTCGTGCGAATACATATCGGTCACCATGCAGTGCTCGACGAGTGGTGCGACGTGGAAGTTCTGCCGGGATCAGCGGTGCAGTCGGACGCCGACCTTGACGCCTTCATCGCGAGCGCCGCCTCCACACATCATCATCCTGCCGGCACGTGCAGGATGGGCGGGGATCAGACGCCGTCGTCGACCCGGATTTGCGGCTGAATGGCTTCGACAACGTCTCCATCGTCGACGCGTTGCCTTCGATCCCGAGCGGACCGATCAACGCCGCCATAGTCGCCATCGCGGAAACCTGGGCGTCAGTTCCGTCTAGTGCATGTTCCCCGGCCAGCCTATTCCGCCCAGAGTTCGCGGCGCAGTTCGCGCCAGCTTTCCTTGTCCGGTGCGACAAGAAGGCCACCTCCGACATGGGAAGGCAGATAGTCGCTGCCATCGAAACGCGCGGCGTAACCACCTGCCTCGGCATGGATCAGCACACCGGCCAGATGATCCCACGGCATCAGCTTGTTGTAGACGACGAAGTGGGCGTGGCCGCTCGCCAGCAGGCGGTATTCGTGAGCCGCGCAGCGGTAGCCGAATTGCGACAAGGATTTCGTCTGGTTGCGCGCCAGCCGTGACCGGTCCGGCTCAGGCATATATTGCCAGGAAACCGCGCCGGTCATTGCCGAGATCGGCACAGGCTCGGCGACATGCACCTTCTCAAGGGTGCCATGCGCATGCCGTATGTGGCTGCCCGCACCCTTGGCGCCGATCAGCCAGTCCTTGCCGACGGGATCGTGAATGATGCCGGCGACGGTCTCGCCCTTCACTACGACGCCCAGCATGACGCCGAACAGCGGCACGCCGGAGGCGAAATTGAAGGTGCCGTCGACCGGATCGATGACGAAGGCGAGATCGGCTTCGCCGAGACCCTGGAGCAGCGACGGGTCGTCGGAGCAGGCTTCCTCGCCGACGATCATCGCCTGGGGGTAGCGCTCACGCAGCCTCACTGTGATGAGCCGCTCGGCATTCACGTCGGCCTGCGTCACAAGGTCGGCTGCCGAGGTCTTCTGGCGGACCTCGCCCTCATCCAGCCGTCGAAAGCGCGGCATGATCTCGGCAGTGGCGGCGTCAGACAGAAGCTTGGCAAGCCAGTCGATCGCGGTATCGTCAAATGTCATCGGGAACGTCTTGCCGTGTAAGGGTTTCGTTGAGGGCGGCGAAATCGAAGAGTTTGCGATCGAGCAGATGCGAAGGCCGCACATTGGTCATGGCGTGGATCATCGTGTCCTTGCGGCCGGGCATGCGCTTTTCCAAGTCGTCGAGCATCGCCTTCATCGCATTGCGCTGCAAGCCGTCCTGGCTGCCGCACAGATCGCACGGGATGATTGGGAACTTCATGGCGCCCGCGAATTTTTCGAGTTCGGCCTCGGCGCAGTAGGCGAGCGGCCGCAGCACCATGACGTCGCCGTCGTCGTTGAGCAGTTTTGGCGGCATGGCTGCGAGTCGACCGCCATGGAACAGGTTCATGAAAAAGGTTTCGAGAATGTCCTCGCGGTGGTGGCCGAGCACCAAAGCCGAGCAGCCCTCCTCCCGCGCGATGCGGTAGAGATGGCCGCGCCTGAGCCGCGAGCACAGCGAACAATAGGTGCTGCCCTGGGGAAGCTTGTCGGTCACCACCGAATAGGTGTCCTGATATTCGATGCGGTGCGGAATGGCGTATGTGTTGAGATAATCGGGCAGAATGTGTTTCGGAAAATTCGGCTGGCCCTGGTCGAGATTGCAAGCCAACAGGTCGACCGGCAGCAGCCCGCGCCATTTGAGGTCGAGCAGCAAAGCGAGCAGACCGTAGGAATCCTTGCCGCCGGACAAGGCGACGAGCCAGCGATCGCCGGGCCTCACCATCGAAAAATCGTCGATCGCCTGACGGGCGAGACGCAGCAGCCGCTTGCGCAGCTTGTTGAACTCGACGGAGGACGGCACATCGGCAAACAGCGGATGAAAGCCGCCTGCGGCATCGGCGATCGGTTCGAGTGTTTTGGCGTCTGGCAGCATGTTCATGGCGCGTCGGCCTCAAAATCCTTGTTGCTGCCCGGATTAGCGCATCGGCCCGATAACCGAAATCGATTTTCGAAAAGGATGATGCGCAAATAGAACGAACCAGAGCGTACTTTGTGCGTCCAAGCGGATGCTAGCATGGCTGACAAAGAAAAGCTGGGCGGACCAAAACCGGACAAAGAAAAGGCCGCCTCGATGGGCGGCCTTCGATGCTGTCGCAGACGGCGCGTTCGATCAGCGCGAATAGAATTCGACGACCAGGTTCGGTTCCATCTGCACGGCGAAAGGAACATCCGACAGCCCGGGGATGCGACCGAAGGTCGCTGTCATCTTGTTGTGGTCGACTTCGATGTAGTCAGGCACGTCGCGCTCGGCCAAGCCTACCGATTCCAGGACGATCACCAGTTGCTTCGACTTTTCGCGCACTTCGATGACGTCGCCCGGCTTGCAGCGGTATGAGCCGATGTTGACGCGCTTGCCGTTGACATTGATGTGGCCGTGATTGACGAACTGGCGAGCGGCAAAAATGGTGGGCACGAACTTGGCGCGGTAGACGACCGCGTCGAGGCGCGATTCGAGCAGGCCGATCAGGTTCTCCGAGGTGTCGCCCTTGCGGCGGTTCGCCTCTTCATAGACCTTGCGGAACTGCTTTTCCGAGACGTCGCCGTAGTGACCCTTCAGCTTCTGCTTGGCACGCAGTTGCAGGCCGAAATCGGAAAGCTTGCCCTTGCGGCGCTGGCCGTGCTGGCCGGGACCGTATTCGCGCTTGTTGACCGGGGATTTCGGGCGGCCCCAGATGTTTTCGCCGAGACGACGGTCGATCTTGTATTTCGCGGATTCGCGCTTGCTCATCGCATTCCCTTTCAAAACAATACACCCGGAACCTCATGGTCCGGGTGAAGGAAACGCGCCCTCCTCTGGCCCCCGTTTTCGAGACCTGACAGGGTTTTCCCACGCAACGCGGCGGAAAACCCACGGGACACGTCATTCTTGACAAGACCCGAGGGAAGAATAGAGCGGCTTCCCAAACGTCTTGCGCACATAGAGAAACCACCGGGCGTTGCGGCCCGGTGTTGGTGGGCTGATTAAACGGAGATTTAACTGGTGTCAAGGTCGAGGCGTCGGTGATGGCGGATAACCATTCAGACGCGGGCTGGGTGCTGGACCGCGGCTATCCAACTATGGAATCGCACCCGACCTCCTGCGAATGCGGACGAGCGGCTAGTGCTTTGATTTCTTCTCGGGCAGGCCCTTACGCTTGGTCTCCGCGAATTCCTCGAGCTGCTTTTCGCTCATCGATTTATACATTCCCTTCGAAGCGCCTTTGAGCTCACTCTTTTTGGTATCGCCTCGCTTGGCCGACAATGCCGCTCCTGCGGCTTTCTGCTGGGCTTTTGAAGTGGCTGGCATGATCGTTTCTCCCGTCTTGCAATGAGGGAAAAACGCACCGGTTCGGGTGATGTTCCCGGATATCAGGAAATCGCCAGCCCAAACCCCTGCATCAGGCGGCGAGTCGGGAAATCAACCCGCTTCGAGGTGAAGACAGCAAGGTCGGCGCCGTCCGGCAACGCCTCGCCGCGGTGGCTGGCCTCGGTGTCCGCGAGCAACGAGAGCGCCCGCCGTGCGATCGCCTCGGCGGGATCTAGCCAATCGACCGGCCAAGGTGCTGTCTTGCGCATGCGGTTGGCCAGAAAGGGATAATGGGTGCAGGCAAGCACGACGATATCGGTCCGCAGCGCATCATGTTCGACGAAGCACGGTGCGATCTCGGTGCGCACCGCTTCTTCATCGACAAAGCCTTCGCGCATGTAGACCTCGGCCAGCCCCGCCAGATTGGCGCTGCCAACCAGGCGGACATGGCATTTTTGCGCCCATTTGCCGATCAGGTCGCGCGTATACTGGCGTTTGACGGTGCCTGGGGTCGCCAGCACCGAAACCAACCCGGAGCGGGTGCGTTCCGCCGCCGGCTTGATCGCCGGCACCATGCCGACGAAAGGGTGGCCGGGAAATCTCTCACGCAACGCATCGATGACCAGCGTCGAAGCGGTATTGCAGGCGATGACCGAGATGGCCGGCGAAAAACGGTCGAGCAGCTTGCCGAACAGCTCCAGTACATGTGCCCTCAGTGCCGGTTCCTCCCAAGCGCCATAAGGGAAAGCCGCATCGTCGGCGACATAGACGAAGCGGCGGTCGGGCATCAGCACGCGCGCTTCGCGCAGCACCGTCAGGCCGCCGATGCCGGAATCGAACATCAGGATCGGGCGGGCGTTTGAAGGATCGGTCATTGTCATTGATTACGAGGAAGGAGAGAGGCTGGGGATCACGGCAGGAAGATGGTCGCACATCCGAGGGTCCATCGTTCTAGAATGATGGACCACACCAAATAACATTCGGTTACTTGTGGTTAACTCTAGTCTTTGGGTTTAAGCTTGGTCTTTGTCTGTCGCCTTCGCGGCGCGTGCAGCCGCCGCCGGAAGCCGCCTTGGATCATCGCTTGGCGATCCGTCGCCGCGCGGCATGGCCGGCGAAAACCTGTCCAGGGATGATATTATGCCGCGCAGCACCTTGAGTTCCGGCTCGGCGAAGCCGGCGCGCGTCAGCACCGCGCGCAGATTATCGACCATCTTCGGCTTCTTCGGCGCCGGGCGGAAATAGCCGCGCGCTTCGAGCGCGCCTTCCAGATACGCGAACAGGCCGTGCAATTGTTCCTTGGTCGCCGGCATCATGTCAGGGCTGGAAAAATTGGTTTTCGTCTCATCTTCCAAACCCGACTTCATCCATTCATAGGACATCAGCAGGGCCGCCTGAGCGATATTGAGCGAAGAGAAGGCGGGATCAACCGGGAAGGTGACGATCTCGTCCGCCAGGCCGACTTCGTCGTTGTAGAGCCCGAACCGCTCGCGGCCGAACAGGATGCCGGTGCGCTGTCCGGCTTGCTGGCGCGCCCTCAGCGCCCTGCCCGCCTCGACCGGTCCGCGCACCGGCTTGAAATTATCGCGTGCGCGCGCCGTGGTGGCGAAGACGAAGTTCAGGTCGGCGACCGCCGAGGCCAGATCGTCAAACACCCTGGCGGCATCGATGACGTGGTCGGCCCGGCTCGCGGCAGCGCGCGCCTTTTCGCTCGGCCAGCCGTCGCGCGGCTTGACGAGGCGCAGCTCGGACAGACCGAAATTTGCCATGGCGCGCGCGACCATGCCGATGTTCTCGCCGAGCTGCGGTTCGACCAGGATGATCGCCGGGCCTGTGGCAGGAAGGATGTCGTTGCTGGCTTGCATAATGTCAATGAACTGCTGTTTGCGGCATTTCAGCGTCCCCTGCCATATCCGGCCGCGAAAATGAAGCTTTCACAAAGAGCGGCCGATGGCGCTGGTGAAGTACGCCCGCGCGGATCGCCGTTTGCGCGGCCAAAAATGCTTTGATATACGGGCCGCATCCCCGGCCGAAGCCATGCGGGCAAGGCCGTTCCGATCCCCAACAATGAGGCATTCTTTCCATGGCGAAGATCAAGGTGGCGAACCCGGTCGTCGAACTCGACGGCGACGAGATGACCCGCATCATCTGGCAGTTCATCAAGGACAAGCTGATCCACCCCTATCTCGACCTCAAGCTTGAGTATTACGACCTCGGCGTCGAGCACCGCGACGCCACCAACGACCAGGTGACCATCGAAGCGGCCAATGCCATCAAGAAACACGGCGTCGGCGTGAAATGCGCGACGATCACGCCCGACGAGCAGCGCGTCGAAGAATTCAAGCTGAAGAAGATGTGGAAGTCGCCGAACGGCACCATCCGCAACATCCTCGGCGGCACCATCTTTCGCGAGCCTATCATCATGAAGAACGTGCCGCGGCTGGTGCCCGGCTGGACCAAGCCGATCATTGTCGGCCGTCATGCCTTCGGCGACCAGTACCGCGCCACCGACTTCCGGTTTCCCGGTAAGGGCAAGCTGACGATCAAGTTCGTCGGCGAGGACGGCAAGGTGATCGAGCATGAGGTGTTCGATGCGCCGGCCGCCGGCGTCGCCATGGCCATGTACAATCTCGACGAGTCGATCCGGGAATTCGCCCGCGCCTCGCTGAATTACGGCCTGCTGCGCAACTACCCGGTCTACCTGTCGACCAAGAACACCATCCTCAAGGCCTATGACGGCCGCTTCAAGGACATTTTCCAGGAAGTCTACGAGGCTGAGTTCGAAGCCGAATTCAAGGCGAAAAAGATCTGGTACGAGCACCGGCTGATCGACGACATGGTCGCCTCCAGCCTGAAATGGTCGGGCGGTTATGTCTGGGCCTGCAAGAACTATGATGGTGACGTGCAGTCGGACACGGTGGCGCAAGGTTTTGGATCGCTCGGCCTGATGACCTCGGTGCTGATGACGCCGGATGGCAAGACGGTGGAGGCGGAGGCCGCACATGGCACCGTCACCCGTCACTACCGCCAGCATCAGAAGGGAGAGGAGACCTCGACCAATTCGATCGCCTCGATCTTCGCCTGGACGCGCGGCCTCGCCCATCGCGCCAAGCTCGACGACAATGCCGAATTGAAGCGTTTTGCCGAGACGCTGGAAAGGGTCTGCATCCAGACCGTCGAGGCCGGCTTCATGACCAAGGATCTGTCGCTGCTGATCGGTCCCGACCAGCCATGGCTTTCGACCACCGGCTTCCTCGACAAGATCGACGAGAATCTGCAGAAGGCGATGGCCTGACGGCCAAATGAGATGAGCAAACCCGTCGTCTATGGGGCGGACTACAGCGTCTATGTACGTATCGTCCGCCTCGCACTCGAGGAAAAGGGCATCGACTACGAACTTGTGCCGGTCGACATCTTTGCGGCGGACGGCATTCCGGGCTGGTATTTTGACCATCACCCGTTCGGCCGCATCCCGGCCTTCGAGCACGACGGCTTTCGCCTCTTCGAGACCAGCGCGATTGCCTGCTATGTCGACGAGGCTTTCGACGGACCCGCGTTGCAGCCAGTCGAAGCCCGACCTCGCGCAACCATGAACCAGATCATCGGCATGCTCGACGCCTATGCCTATCGGGCCATGGTCTGGGATGTCGCTGTTGAGCGGCTGGAGAAGACGGCGCCTGACGAGGCTTTGATCGGCAGCGGGCTTCGGCAGGCGAGAACGACCCTACAAGCGCTCTCATCGCTGAAAGCCGAAGGGCCATGGCTGTTGGGAGCGGAACTGACGCTCGCCGACCTGCAGGCCGCGCCAATCATCGGCTATTTCGTCAAGGTCGCCGAAGGGCGGAAGCTGCTGACCGAGTTTCCTGATATCCAGGCCTGGTGGGACCGCATCGCTCAGCGTCCAAGCTTTTCCGGAACTGAAAAGGCAGGATGAGGCGAATGGCAACTGCTCATTCGGGAAGGTAGATTTCCGCCTTCATGAAGGTCTTCGCACGACCTGTGATCAGCACGCGATCTCCAGCCAGATCACATAGCAAATGCCCGCCGCGCTGCGAACATTGGAATGCCTACAGATTCGTCTTGCCGAGTTTTTCAGACCAGTAAGGCACCAGTGTAGCATGAGTGGAGCCGGTCACCGGATCCTCGGGAATGCCCGCTCCGGGCACGAAATAACGCGAGACGAAATCATGGGCTCGCCCAGGGGCAGTAATGACCAAGCCAAGAGGATGAAGGGTTCCGATCCTGAGCAAATCGGGAACGAATGACCGTACGGATGCCTCGTCGGCAAGCTCGACAAACAGGTTTTCGAAGTTGCGGAAGCTCGAAACCGACCCCAGAGGAAATATCTCTTGCAGCGCCTGCATTAATTTCCCGCCCAGCGGCTGCGGCGGAAAGCACGGCAGATCGAGCTGGTAGGCACCTTCCCGTTGGGAAACCCGTAGCTCACCCACCCGCGTGGCAAAAGCCATGTCACCAAGCACATTGTGTTCCGCGGCCAACACATGTGCGGTCGCAAGAGTAGCATGGCCACAGAAGTCGACTTCATTGAACCGGCGTGAACCAGCGCAAATCCCAACCCTCGCCATTCAGCCGCGCAAACGCGGTTTCAGCAAGATTGTTCTCGTTTGCGATGGCCTGCATCACATCGTCCGATAGCCAGTCCTCCAAAATGAGGACGGCAGCAGGGTTGCCCTCGAAAGCCCGTTCGGCAAAAGCGTCGACTTGATACATAGTCAACGTTGCCACATCATCCCCGCTGCCACTTCGGCCTGGCCTTACTGGTGCGGGTTCACGCAGCTTCCAGCGCCGCCTTCACCGCGGCAATCGCATCCTCTGCCTTCGAGGCATCCGGGCCGCCGGCCTGGGCCATATCAGGCCGGCCGCCGCCGCCCTGCCCGCCCAATGCCGCGGACGCCACGCGCACCAGATCGACGGCGCTGAAGCGGCCGGTCAGGTCGTCGGTGACGCCAACCACGACGCTGGCCTTGTTGTCCTCGCCGGCGCCGACGAAGACGACGACGCCGGAGCCGAGCGACTTCTTGCCGGCATCGGCCAGAGGCTTCAAGTCCTTTGGCGCGACGCCCGCTACCGCCTTGCCGAGGAAGCCGACACCGGCAATGGTCTCGTTCTCGGCAGGCACGCCGGCTGGCGAGCGGTCGCCCAGCGCCAGCTTCTTGCGCGCTTCGGTCAGCTCCTTCTCTAGCTTCTTGCGCTCGTCGAGCAGCGCCTCGACGCGGGCCGGCACGTCGGCTGGCGAAATCTTCAGCGCCGCCGCGACCGCCTTCAGCCGCTTGTCCTGCTCGTCGAGATGCTTTCTGGCCGCCTCTCCGGTCAGCGCCTCGATGCGGCGCACGCCGGCAGCGACGGCGCCCTCCGACACCAGCCGAACCAGGCCGATGTCCCCGGTAGCGCCGACATGGGTGCCACCGCACAGCTCGACCGAATAGGGCTTGCCGGCCTTGTCGCCGGTTACCGCGGTGCCCATCGACACGACGCGAACCTCGTCGCCGTATTTCTCGCCGAACAGCGCCATGGCGCCTTCGGCGATCGCGTCGTCGACACTCATCAGCCGCGTCGTCACCGGGCTGTTCTGGACGACGATCTCGTTCGCCATCGCCTCGACGCGTTCCAGCTCTTCCGAAGAGATGGGCTTGGGATGGGAAAAGTCGAAGCGCAGCCGTTCCGGCGCGACCAGCGAGCCCTTCTGCGCAACATGGGTCCCGAGCACCTCGCGCAGCGCCTCATGGACAAGATGGGTCGCCGAATGGTTGGAGCGCAGCCGAGTGCGCCTGACATGGTCGGCCTTTAGCTCGACCGCTTCACCCGTCCTGACGGTGCCCTTGGCGACCTTGCCGAAATGCACGAACAGGCCGTCGCCCTTCTTCTGCGTGTCGGTGACCTCGATGGCAAAGCCTTCGCCCGAAATCGTGCCGGTGTCGCCCATCTGACCGCCGGACTCGCCATAGAACGGCGTCTGGTTGACGACGACGCCGACGCTGTCGCCGGCAACGGCGCTCTCCACTGCAACGCCATCCCTGACCAGCGCCTGAACAATGCCTTCCGCTTGCTCGGTGTCGTAGCCGAGAAACTCGGTCGCGCCCGCATTCTCGCGCACCGCGAACCAGACGGTCTCGGTAGCCGCGTCGCCGGAGCCGGCCCAGCTCTTGCGCGCCTCGGCCTTCTGCCGCTCCATCGCTGCATTGAAGCCGTCGAGGTCGACCGAAACCCCGCGCGGGCGCAGTGCGTCCTGAGTGAGGTCGAGCGGGAAGCCATAGGTGTCGTAGAGCTTGAACGCTGTCTCGCCGTCAAGCCGGTCGCCGCTGCCGAGCGTCTCGGTCGCGTCGGCAAGCAGGCCGAGGCCGCGCGCCAGCGTCTTGCGGAAGCGCGTTTCCTCGAGCTTCAGCGTCTCTGATATCAGCGGCTGGCCGCGCACCAGTTCGGGATAGGCTTGACCCATCTCGCGCACCAGCGCCGGCACCAGCCGCCACATCAGCGGATCACGGGCGCCCAAAAGCTGCGCATGGCGCATGGCGCGGCGCATGATGCGACGCAGCACGTAGCCGCGGCCTTCGTTCGACGGCAGCACGCCGTCAGCGATGAGGAAGCTCGATGCGCGCAGGTGATCGGCAATGACGCGGTGGCTCGCCCGGTTCTTGCCTTCCGCCTTGACGCCGGTCGCCTCTTCCGAGGCACGGATCAGCGCCTTGAACAGGTCGATGTCATAATTGTCGTGCTCACCCTGCAGGACGGCGGCGATGCGCTCCAGCCCCATGCCGGTGTCGATCGACGGGCGCGGCAGTTCGATCCGCTCCGCCTTCGTCACCTGCTCGAACTGCATGAAGACGAGGTTCCATATCTCGATGAAACGGTCGCCGTCCTCATCCGCGCTGCCGGGCGGGCCGCCCGGAATGTCGGCGCCATGGTCGTAGAAGATTTCCGAGCACGGGCCGCAGGGACCGGTATCGCCCATCGCCCAGAAATTGTCGCTGGTGGCGATCCGGATGATCCTGTCCTCCGGCAGCCCGGCGATCTTCTTCCAGAAGCCCGCGGCCGCGTCGTCGGTATGGTAGACGGTCACCAGAAGCCTGTCCTTGGCGATGCCGAACTCGCGGGTGATCAGGTTCCAGGCAAGCTCGATGGCGCGCTCCTTGAAATAATCGCCGTACGAGAAATTGCCGAGCATCTCGAAGAAGGTGTGGTGACGGGCAGTGTAGCCGACATTGTCGAGGTCGTTGTGCTTGCCGCCGGCGCGCACGCATTTCTGCGAAGTCGTGGCGCGCGAATAGGGACGGGTTTCCAACCCGGTGAAGACGTTCTTGAACTGCACCATGCCAGCGTTGGTGAACATGAGCGTCGGGTCGTTGCGCGGCACCAGGGGGCTCGACGCCACGACCTCGTGACCCTCTTTGCGGAAATAGTCGAGAAATGCCGACCTGATCTCGTTGACGCCACTCATGAATACTGCCTTTTCGAGAGAACCGCCGATTGCCGGCGGAAAACAGACATGGCCTTTTAGCGGTCGCACCGCACCCTGTCCAGAAACACGGAATTGCTCCAAACCGTAGCCCTTGCCGGCTGTTCAGAATGACCGGAGCTACCGGCAAAAACGCAAACCGCCGGCCCAGGGCCGGCGGCATAAACACATCGATACACCAACTCAATTCGGGAAACGCGAACTCAAACGGGTAACTTTGACTGGCACAGCCTGTATCTTACATCGCGCCAGCTTCGTCCTCGAAACCGTCGCCGCCGCTCTCGGCGCCGCCATTTTCGAGGAATTTCTCGGCGATCAGCCCGGCATTCTGCCTCAGCGCCAGCTCGATCTCGCGTGCCGTGTCGGGATTGTCGCGCAGGAACAGTTTTGCGTTCTCGCGGCCCTGGCCGAGACGCTGCGAATTATAGGAGAACCAGGCACCGGACTTCTCGACCACGCCGGCCTTGACGCCGAGGTCGACCAGCTCACCGGTCTTGGACACGCCCTCGCCATACATGATGTCGAACTCGACCACCTTGAAGGGCGGCGCCAGCTTGTTCTTGACCACCTTGACGCGGGTCTGGTTGCCGACGACTTCGTCGCGGTCTTTGACCGAGCCGATGCGGCGAATGTCGAGGCGCACCGAAGCATAGAATTTCAGCGCGTTGCCGCCGGTCGTGGTCTCGGGCGAACCGAACATCACGCCGATCTTCATGCGGATTTGGTTGATGAAGATGACCATGGTGTTGGAGCGCGAGATCGAGGCGGTCAGCTTGCGCAGCGCCTGGCTCATCAGGCGGGCTTGCAGGCCGGGCAGCGAATCGCCCATTTCGCCCTCGATTTCGGCGCGCGGCGTCAGTGCCGCGACCGAATCGACCACCAGCACGTCGATGGCGCCGGAACGCACCAGCGTGTCGCAGATCTCCAGCGCCTGTTCGCCGGTATCGGGCTGCGAGATCAGCAGGTTTTCGAGGTCGACGCCAAGCTTGCGCGCATAGACCGGATCGAGCGCGTGCTCGGCATCGACAAAGGCGCAGATGCCGCCCTTCTTCTGGGCTTCGGCCACCGTGTGCAGCGCCAGCGTCGTCTTGCCCGAGCTTTCCGGCCCATAGATCTCGACGATGCGGCCGCGCGGCAGGCCGCCGACGCCAAGCGCGATGTCGAGGCCAAGTGAACCGGTCGGCACCGTTTCTATCTCGACGACCTGCTCGTTTGCGCCGAGCCGCATGATCGAGCCCTTGCCGAAGGCACGCTCGATTTGCGACAGCGCCGCATCCAGAGCCTTTGATTTATCCACTGCTTTGTCCTCTACAAGCCGCAAAGAATTCTGAGCCATGATACATCACCCCTTGGTCGTCAATGAAGGCCGGACAATCCGTAATCCTTATTAATTTGTACCTTTTTTGTTCTCGTCTGGCAAGGGCAGACAAACGATTGAAAAACAAAACAATATCCGGATTTGTTCTTTTTTTGTTTCGTGTTTTCACTCCCGGATGTATTCCGCTAGCCTCGCAGGATCGTGCTGGCATCTTACGAATCGCGCCTTCGGTTGCCGGGTTCCGCCGGACACCCTAGTCTTTGCCCGGCAACAGCAAAGGTCTCCTCCCAGGCATGATGAAGTCGCCGACAATCCTGGCCGTAGGCGGCGCCTATATAGATCGGCGCGGCCAGGTTTCGGGCGCCTTTGTGCCGGCGGCGTCGAATCCCGGCACGATGCGCGAGGATGTCGGCGGCGCCGTCTTCAATGCGCTGCGCGGCGCCGTGCGGCGCGGCGTCTCCGGCTCGCTGCTTTCGGTGCGCGGCGGCGATGTTCTGGCCGACACGGTCTCGCGCGCCATCGCTGCGGCCGGCATTGCCGATCTATCCGTGGTGTTCCTCGATCGCACGACGCCGAGCAACACGACGATAATCGACGGCGACGGCGCGCTGATCGTCGGCCTTGCCGACATGGCGCTCTACGACCTGGCGCTTGCCAAGCAGATCCGCCGTGCCAAGGTGCGCGAGGCGATCAGCACCGCCGATGCGGTCCTGTGCGACGCAAACCTGCCGTCGACCGCGCTGGAGCGACTGGTGGCGCTTGCCGCCGGCAAGCCGGTCTTCGCCCTCGCCACTTCACCAGACAAGGCGGTGCGGCTCGCGCCGGTGCTCGACAGTCTGGCGCTGGTCTTCATGAACCGGCGCGAGGCCATCGCCCTCGCCGATGGCGGTATCGGTGCCGCGGAGCAAGATATCGCCGACGGCTTGAGGCGCGCAGGCCTCAAAAGCGGCGTGGTGACGGCAGATGACGGTCCGGTGCTGGGTTTCGACGAAGCCGGCGCCTTCTCGATCCCGCCGCCAAGAAAGGTCACCGACGTCGCCGCCGATGTGCTGGCGGGCGCTACGGTCGCCGCTCTGTTGCGCGGCCTGACGCTGCGCGCGGCGCTGCGCGAAGGCGTTGCCGCCGCGATGCTCGCCGTCGAGAGCGCCGCCTTCACGAGCGCTATCTTTGCCGAGGCGCTGGCATTCGTGCCCGAGGCGTCAACCTGAAGCGATTATCTTAGGCTGAGCGGCTAGCGGACACACCTATTTGCCGGCGCGCAGCCCCGCCTCATAGGCCCGGCGCGCCCAGACCGCCATCTCATCCGGATCGTCGAAGGCGCTGTCGGGAATGCTCCAATACGGCATGGACACGAGCTTGCCGTGCCGCGAGCCGGTGTAGGTCCATTGCCGGCAGCCGGCCGCTTCGAATTCGGGCGCGCTTTCCGAGTCGGCCTTCAGCATCAATTCGCCACGGATGACGATGGCGACGATGACGCCGTCGAAGTAGATGCCCTTGCCGCCGAACATCTTGCGAATGCTGACCGGGCCGAGGCCTTCGAAAAGTTCGGCAATGCGTTCATTGTCCATGCCGCGATCATGGCACCCGGATTTCCCCTTGTCATCGCCGCAGCCGGCACCATCCTGACAAGTTGAAAACCAATTTCGTCGGAGTTTTTCATGCCGCTTTTGCTCAAAGGGTCCTGCCGGTGCAATGCTGTCCGCTTCGAGGTGGAAAGTCATACGCCGGTGCCGTTCATGTTGTGCTACTGCTCGATCTGCCGCAAGCAGCAGGGCGGCGGCGGTTTTGCCATCAATCTCGGCGCTAATTTCGATACGTTGAAAATCAAGGGCAAGCGCAACCTTGGCGTCTATCAAGCCGAGATCGAGGACGACGAGCATCCAGAATGCGAGATCTCGTCAGGCGAGCGGAATTTCTGCAGGAAATGCGGATCGGCACTGTGGCTCTACGACCCGACGTGGCCGGAACTGGTCCATCCCTTCGCCTCGGCGGTCGACACGGACCTGCCGAAACCGCCTGAAAAGGTGCACCTCATGCTGAAATACAAGGCGAACTGGGTAGAGCCCGAAATCGGCAAGGACGACAAGGTCTTCGATATTTATCCGGAAGAATCGATCGCCGGATGGCACAAACGAACGGGAATGTGGGTGGATTAGGTCCTTCTCCCCGTTTACGGGGAGAAGATGCCGGCAGGCAGATGAGGGCAGCGCAAATGTTGCAGAGGCCGGCTCTGCCCCTCATCCGGCCCTTCGGGCCACCTTCTCCCGTAAACGGGGAGAAGGGAAGATCAGGCCGAAGCGCGCGCCTCGGCCAGAGCCTTCAAATCGGCCGGCTTGAGCTCAACCGATTCGCCGCAGCCGCAGGCCGAGCTCTGGTTCGGGTTGCGGAAAGTGAAGCCGGTGCGAAGCGTCGTCTGCTCGAAATCCATCTCGGTGCCGAACAGGAAAAGTGCTGCCTCGGGCGCGACATAAACGTGGGCGCCGTCGCGCTCGATATGGTCATCCTTGGTGTTGGGCTCGGTCACCAGATCGACCGTATATTCCATGCCGGCGCAGCCGCCCTTCTTGATGCCAAGGCGAATGCCATGCGCATTCTCGCGGGTCGCAACGATCTCGCGCACCCGGTCGGCAGCCTTTTCGGTCATCGTGATGACGGCGAAGCGTCCCATCTTTTCTTTCTCCATTGCGTGCAGGTTCAAGGCCTGCCGAATGATTCCTCACCTAAAATGGTGAAATTCTCTGCCTGGCGCAAGTGCGCCAATCTTTGTCACATCCGGTGCTAATACCAACCCACCGCGACCTGCGCCTCTTCCGACATGCGGTCCGGTGACCAGGGCGGATCGAAGGTCATGGTGACCTCGACGCCGGAAACGCCTTCGACGGCGCCCACGGCATTTTCCACCCAGCCGGGCATTTCGCCGGCCACCGGGCAGCCCGGCGCGGTCAGCGTCATGTCGATCTTGACCGAGCGGTCGTCCTCGATGTCGATCTTGTAGATCAGACCAAGCTCGTAGATGTCTGCCGGTATTTCCGGGTCGTAGACCGTTTTCAGCGCCGAGACGATGTCGTCGGTCAGCCGCGCCAACTCGTCGGCGGGAATGGCCGAGGCGGAAACCAGACCGTTGGCAGTCGTTTCCGACGTGGTCTCAGCGGTGCGGCCTGCATCATCCATGATCGTCACCCGAAGAACTTTCGCGCTTTTTCCAGCGCATCGGCCAAAGCGTCGACTTCGGCCCTGGTATTATACATGCCGAACGACGCCCTGCATGTGGATGTTACGCCGAAGCGTTTCAACAGCGGCTGGGCGCAATGGGTGCCGGCGCGGACGGCAACGCCTTGCCTATCGATCAACATCGACACGTCGTGGGCATGAATGCCCTGCAGCTCGAAGGAGACGATGGCGCCCTTATCAGGCGCATCGCCGAAGATGCGCAGCGAATTGATGGCGCGCAGCCGCTCATGGGCATAATCCTTCAAATCGGCCTCGTGGGCGGCGATGCGCTCGCGGCCGATCCTTTCCATATATTCCAGCGCAGCGCCCAGCCCGATCGCCTGCACGATCGGCGGCGTGCCGGCCTCGAAGCGGTGCGGCGGATCGTTGTACGTGACGATGTCTTGCGTCACCTCCTCGATCATCTCGCCGCCGCCCATGAATGGGCGCATGCGCTCCAACATGTCCTTCTTGCCGTAGAGTACGCCGATGCCTGAGGGACCGTAGACCTTGTGGCCGGTGAAGACGAAGAAATCGCAGTCGAGATCCTGCACGTCTACAGGCATATGCACGGCGCTCTGGCTGCCATCTACCAGCACCGGAATGTTTCTCGCATGCGCGATGCGGACGATCTCCTTGATCGGCGTCACCGTGCCCAGCGCATTCGACATGTGCGTGATGGCGACCATTTTTGTGCGGCCGGTCAGCCGCTTCTCGAACTCCTCGATATGAAAGACGCCGAGGTCGTCGACCGGTACCCATACCAGCCTGGCGCCCTGCCGCTCGCGGATGAAATGCCACGGCACGATGTTGGAATGGTGCTCCATGATCGACAGGACTATTTCGTCGCCCTCGCCGATATTCGGCATGCCGAAGCCGTAGGCGACGGTGTTGATCGCCGCGGTCGTGTTCGAGGTGAAGACGATGTTGTCGGTGCTCGGCGCATTTAGGAAACGGCGTACCGTCTCACGCGCCTTCTCATAGGCGTCGGTCGCGGCATTCGACAGGAAATGCAGCCCGCGATGGACGTTGGCATATTCCTGGGAATAGGCGTGCTGGATAGCGTCGAGCACGGCCCGCGGCTTCTGCGCCGAGGCGCCATTGTCGAGATAGACCAGCGGTTTGCCGTAGACTTCCCGCGACAGGATCGGGAAGTCGCTGCGGACCGCCTCGACGTCGTAGGGAATGTTTTCAACTTTCTGGTCCATCACAATTTCATCGCCTCATTCCGTCCAAGACCCCTTATCCGTCTCGGCGCTACGCGCCGATCCACCTTCTCCCACAAGGGGAGAAGGAAAGGCGCTAGCCGTGCGTCGCGAACCAGCCGTCGAGCCTCGCTTCCAGCGCCTCGACAATAGCCTCGTCGTCCAGTTCCTCGATGACTTCGGCGACGAACGCCTTCACCAACAGGCCGCGGGCCGACTTTTCGTCTATGCCGCGCGCCATCAGGTAGAACAGGTGGCTATGGGCGATCTCGGTGACGGTCGCGCCATGGCCGCAGACGACGTCGTCGGCGAAGATTTCGAGCTCAGGCTTGGTCGAGAACTCGCCGTCATCCGACAGAAGCAGCGTGTTGCAGGCCATCTTGGCGTTGGTCTTCTGCGCGTATTGGTGGACGTTGATGCGCCCCTGGAAGACGCCGCGCGCTCTTCCGGTCACCACGTTGCGGATCACTTCCGTCGAAGCCGTGTGCGGCACGGCATGGTCGAGCACCATGGTCACGTCCGTATGGGTGTCACCGGCAAGCAGGTTGATGCCGCGCAGCGTGAAATCGGCGCCTTCGCCTGTCGTCTTGACCACGACCTCCTGGCGCACCAGTCTGCCGCCGGCATTCATTACGAACAGCGTCAGTTTCGAATCCTTGCCGAGATGCGCTTTGAACTGGGCAAGATGCGTGGCTGTATCCGGCTGCTCCTGCACGATCAGCCACGTCACGTCGGCGCCCTCGTCAAGCAGAAGCTGGCTGACCGAGCTGACCAGTGCGGCGCCCTCGCCCGCCTGGCGCTCAACGATAACAGCCTTGGCGCCGGCGCCGACGCGGACGGCCAGGCGAACATGCGTCTGGCCGCCGGCCTGCAGGTTCTGCAGTTCGATCGGCTTGTCCAATTCGGTGCGGTCGGCGATGTCGACGACATAACCGTCGGCGACGAAAGCGGTGTTCAGCGCGCCGATCGCATCGTCGGCGCCATAGAGGTCGAGCCCAGGTGCTGCGCTGCCGTCGGTCAGCTTCTCCGACAGGCGCTGCACCGCAACGCCATCAACCGTCGGCAGCTTCGTGCTCGAGGCGCCGTTCAGGACTGGCAGAACGGCAGAGCCTTCGACGGTCGGTGCGATTGCCTTGGCGGCGGCCGCGGGATCGAAGTCCGGCACCGAAGTCAGCAGGCGGCGCAGATCCGTGTAGTGCCAGGATTCGATGCGCCGCGTCGGCAGGCCGCTCTTGATCGCCTCGATGGCGTCGTCGCGCTTCAGCATCACCGTGCCGTCGCCGGGCAGCAGCGACAGCCGGTCGCTGAAGGCGTCGATCAGCGCCGTTTCGGCCGGCGTTCGCTGGGGTGTCGTGTGTATATTCATCAGTTTCGCCTTGTTTGGCTTGCCTTCCGGGCCTTCTGGCATCTCACGCGGCTTGGCCGATCACGCCGGCATAGCCATTGGCTTCGAGATCTAGCGCCAGCGACTTGTCGCCGGACTTGACCACCTGACCTCTGTAGAGCACGTGCACACTATCCGGCACGATGTATTGAAGCAGGCGCTGGTAGTGGGTGATGATGACGATGGCGCGGTCTGGCGCGCGCAGCGCATTGACGCCTTCCGAGACGATCTTCAGCGCATCGATGTCGAGGCCTGAATCGGTCTCGTCGAGCACGCACAGCTTCGGCTCCAGAAGCTTCATCTGCAATATCTCGGCGCGCTTCTTCTCGCCGCCGGAAAAGCCGACATTGAGCGGCCGCTTCAGCATCGCCATGTCCATATCGAGCAAGGCGGCGGCGTCTTTAACGCGCTTCAGGAATTCCGGGATCTTCAGCGGCTCCTCGCCGCGCGCCTTGCGCTGCTCGTTCATCGCCACTTTCAGGAATTCCATCGTCGCCACACCCGGTATCTCCATCGGATACTGGAATGCGAGGAAGATGCCGGATGTGGCACGCTCGGCCGGATCCATTTCGAGGATCGAATGACCGTTGTAAAGGATGTCGCCTTCGGTGACTTCATAGTCCTCGCGGCCGGCGAGGATGTAAGACAGCGTCGATTTGCCCGAGCCGTTGGGGCCCATGATGGCAGCGACCTCTCCGGCTTGCACCGTCAGGTTCAAGCCGCGGATGATTTCGGTGCCGTCATCAACGATGCGGGCATGCAGGTTTTTGATCTCAAGCATCATTTTCTACTTTCGTGTTCTTGTTGTTCTCGACGCTCGGTCCTTGACGGGATCCCTAGAAGCGCCGTCCCAAGATCGCCAGTAACGAACATCCAGCCAAAAAACCCAACCGCGCCTAGGCCCGCAATCGAACCACCAATATTCTTTATCGAACTCAAGCCAAACATTGCGCCTATCAGAGCCGCCACGGCACCTCCAATAGCCAGCGTCAACAAGAGCATCAGAACGATGAATATCAAGCTCTCGATTCGCTCGAAGAATTTCCAAGAGCGTCGTTCCATCTAATCAACCCACGCTCCCTTCGAGCGAAATGCCGATCAGTTTCTGCGCCTCGACCGCGAACTCCATCGGCAGCTGCTGGATGACGTCCTTGACGAAGCCGTTGACAATCAGCGCGATCGCTTCTTCTTCCGGAATGCCGCGCTGCATGACGTAGAACTTCTGGTCCTCGGAGATCTTCGAGGTGGTCGCTTCGTGCTCGAACTGTGCCGTCGCGTTCTTGGCTTCCATGTAGGGCACGGTGTGCGCGCCGCACTGATCGCCGATCAGCAGCGAGTCACAGTTGGTGAAGTTGCGGGCGTTGGTCGCCTTGCGGTGCGCCGAAACCTGTCCGCGATAGGTGTTCTGCGAAAGGCCGGCGGCGATGCCCTTGGAGATGATGCGGCTCGACGTGTTCTTGCCGAGATGAATCATCTTGGTGCCGCTATCGACCTGCTGGTAGCCGTTTGACACGGCGATCGAATAGAACTCGCCGCTGGAATCATCGCCGCGCAGGATGCAGCTCGGATATTTCCAGGTGATGGCCGAGCCGGTCTCGACCTGCGTCCACGATATCTTCGAACGATGGCCACGGCAGTCGCCGCGTTTGGTGACGAAATTGTAGATGCCGCCCTTGCCCTCGGCGTCGCCGGGGTACCAGTTCTGCACCGTCGAATATTTGATTTCGGCATCGTCGAGCGCGATCAGCTCGACCACGGCGGCATGCAGTTGGTTCTCGTCGCGCTGCGGCGCCGTGCAGCCCTCGAGATAGGAGACGTAAGCCCCCTCCTCGGCGATGATCAGCGTGCGCTCGAACTGGCCGGTGTTCTTCTCGTTCATGCGGAAATAGGTCGACAGTTCCATCGGGCAGCGCACCCCCTTGGGCACGAAGACGAAGGAGCCGTCGGTGAACACCGCCGAATTCAGCGTGGCGTAGAAATTGTCGGAGGTCGGGACGACCGAGCCGAGATATTTCTTCACCAGTTCCGGATGCTCGCGGATCGCTTCCGAGATCGAACAGAAAATGACGCCGGCCTGCGCCAGCTCCTTCTTGAAGGTGGTGACGACAGACACCGAATCGAACACGGCGTCGACGGCGACGCGGCCCGACTTGTAGACATTGTCGCTGGGTTCCTCGAGTTCCGACGCGTCGGTCTTCTGCACGCCGGCGAGGATTTCCTGTTCCTTCAGCGGGATACCGAGCTTTTCGTAGACCCTCAAGAGCTCAGGATCGACGTCGCTCAGCGATGTCGGTCCCGGCGTGCTCTTCGGCGCCGCATAGTAGTAGAGGTCCTGGAAATCGATCTTCGGATAATGGACGCGCGCCCACTTCGGCTCGTCAAGCGTAGCCCAGCGCCGATAGGCTTCCAGACGCCATTCCAGCATCCAGGACGGCTCATCCTTCTTCGCCGAAATGAAGCGGATGATGTCTTCGCTCAGGCCCTTTGGGGCCTTGTCCATCGCGATTTCGGTCTGGAATCCGTATTTATACTGGTCGACGTCGATCTTTCGGACCCGATCGATCGTGTCCTGCACAGCAGGCATATGCGTTCTCCATCCACGCCGGGGTCAAGGCCCGGCAGTTTTCAAACTATGGCACCGCGAAAAGAGTGCCCATGGGCAACCAAGGCGGCGTAAGTTCCATATAGTGCGTCCCTGCCGGAAATTCACCCGGCCATCATGAAACGCACGGCTCTACCAGGCCGGAAGGCCTGCATCATTCTGCCGCACTCAGGCAGCTTTTTCCCTGTCCGCCGCTTCCTTACCGGCTTGCCGCGAGGCGATACCTGACAGTGCCTTGCGGAACAGCTCGACATCCTCGGCGCTCGTTGCGTGGCCGATGGACACGCGCAAAGCGCCAAGGCTGTCACTGTGCCCCATGGCTTTCAGCACGTGGCTCGGGCCGACCTTGCCCGACGAACAGGCGGATCCGGCCGACAGTGCCACACCGGCGAGGTCGAAGGCGATCTGCGCCGTCTCGGCCTTGATGCCCGCAATAGCGAAGAATGTCGTATTGGCAAGCCTCGGCGCGCCGGTTCCGAAGATTTCCGCATCCGGCACCAGCGTTTTCACGATGGCCTCGATCTCGTCGCGGCGGCGACCGACCGCATCGATGCTCTTCATCCCGATCAGGGCTTCCCGCGCTGCCGCGCCAAAACCGGCGATCGCGGCCAGATTTTCGGTGCCGCCACGGTGGCCCTTTTCCTGGCCACCGCCGGCGATCAAGGGCCTGGGCATCATCAGGTCCGAGGCGGCGATAATGGCGCCAACGCCGTTGGGACCGCCGATCTTGTGCGAAGACAGAATCAGGTAATCGGCGTCACCCGCTGACAAATCGAGCGGAATGCGGCCGGCTGCCTGCACGGCGTCGACGATCAGAATGCCACCCGCCGCCTTGACGATTTCGGCGATGCTTTCGACCGGCTGGATGACGCCGGTCTCGTTGTTGGCGGCATGGATCGCCACCAACGGCAGGCCGTCTGCCTTGTCATGACGTCCAAGTGCCGCCGTCAACGCGTCCAGCCTGACAATGCCGTCGGTGTCGACGCCGATGCGTGTCACCTGGGCTGCCGGAAAGCGCCCGCCATTCAGCACACAAGGATGATCGGCTTCGCAGACATAGAGCCGGCTCATGCGGATAGTGCCGCGCCCCATCCGCCAATCCGGCGTCAGCAGCGTCGACGCGGCTTCCGTCGCACCGGAGGTGAACACGACATGCTCGGCGCTAGCGTTGACCAGCGTCGCCACATCGCGCCTTGCATTCTCGATCAGCCGCCGTGCGGCGCGACCCTCGGCATGGACCGATGACGGGTTGGCGGCAGTATCGAGCGCGGCAATCATTGCCGTGCGCGCCGCGGCAAGCAGCGGCGCACTGGCATTGTAGTCGAGATAGGCGCGTCTTCCGGCCATTTTCGTTTCAATCGGTCCCTTCAAGAGCCATTCCGCGAGGATAGCGCGTTATTTCCTTGAAATTGCAAGGCAAGCCGTCCTATTTACGCGACTTGCGGCGCGGATGGCCGAACCACGACGTTTTGGCCACCCAGTTTTGAACAATTCTAAACTAGCTTCTAGAAAGACGCTCGCCCTGCGTCAAGGCCTGGGAAGACTGGGGGCCAGAGGAAGAGTTGTTCCGGGCGCCGCGCATTCATATGCCATGTGGAGTATTTTATGCCTGAGGTCATTTTCGCCGGTCCGGCCGGCCGCCTGGAGGGTCGCTACCAGCCTTCCAAGGAAAAGAGCGCGCCGATTGCCATCATCCTGCACCCGCACCCCCAATTCGGCGGCACGATGAACAACAAGATCGTCTACGACCTCTTCTACATGTTCCAGAAGCGGGATTTCACCACGCTTCGCTTCAATTTCCGCGGCATCGGCCGCAGCCAGGGCGAATTCGACCACGGCACCGGCGAATTGTCGGATGCGGCCGCGGCACTTGATTGGGTGCAGTCGCTGCATCCTGATTCCAAGAGCTGCTGGGTCGCCGGCTATTCGTTCGGCTCCTGGATCGGCATGCAGCTTCTGATGCGCCGGCCGGAGATCGAAGGCTTCATCTCGATCGCGCCGCAGCCCAACACCTATGATTTCTCGTTCCTGGCGCCCTGCCCGTCGTCCGGCCTCATCATCCATGGTGACGCCGACAAGGTCGCGCCGCCAAAGGACGTGCAGGGGTTGGTCGACAAATTGCACACGCAAAAGGGCATCACCATCACCCAGAAGACCTTGCCCGGCGCCAACCATTTCTTCTCCAACGACGCGGACCTCCTGCTCCAGGAATGCGCGGACTATCTCGATCGCCGGCTGGCCGGCGAGTTGTCCGATCCGCGGCCGAAACGGTTGAGATAGCGGCGAACAGCGATGTACCAGCCCCCGCATTTCCAGGAAACGCGACGGGACGTCCTGCACGGGCTGATCCGGGCGCATCCGCTCGGCCTGCTGATTTCAAATGGGGTCGAGGGACCGGTCGCGAACGCGATTCCGTTCCTGCTCGACGCCGAAGTGCCTCCGAACGGCAGGCTGCGCGCCCACCTGGCGAGAGCCAATCCTCAATGGCGCCTGCTGGCCGACAGCACGGCAGCGCCCGTGCTGGTCGTCTTCCAGGGCACCGATGCCTATGTGACGCCGTCCTGGTACGAGACCAAGCGCGAAACCGGGAAGGTCGTGCCGACCTGGAACTACGCCATTGTCCAGGTGCGCGGTGCATTTAGAGTGATCGAGGACCAGGACTGGCTGGCCCAGCAGATTTCCGATCTGACGATATCACAGGAAGCCGCTCGCGAAGCACCTTGGGCGGTGACCGACGCACCAGCCAGCTTCATCCAGTCGCAGATCAAGGGCATTGTCGGGCTGGAAATCGAGATCACGGACATGCAAGGCAAGTGGAAGGTCAGCCAGAACCGGCCCATAGCCGACCGTAGCGGTGTCGCCGAGGGGCTCGAGAGCGAGGGCTCGAACTCGCCCGACATGGTCCGGCTTGTACGATCCTACGGCGGACTGGACGACAGGTAGCACCGACCTTGTGCAAGGTCGCAGCCCGGGGACTCCCAGGGATTTGCTGCGGCCAGGAAGGCATCGGTGTCGACCTTACCGGCTTGCGCCACGTCGCGCTGAGAGGCAGGTCGATCAATCGACCTTCGTCATCGCCGCCTTGCGCTCGTTGGCGATCAGCCACAGGTTGCGGATGTAGATGAACAGGCCCAGGGCCTGGCCGGCGATGAACACCGGATCCTGCCGCTGGATGGCGTAGATCAGCAGCAGGCTGCCGCCGAACAGCGAAAAGAACCAGAAAGCGATCGGCACGACGCTGCGCTTGGCTTTTTCCGATGCGACCCACTGCACGACAAAGCGCATGCTGAAAAAGAACTGGGCGACAAAGCCGAGCAGGATCCACGTATCGAACTGCTTGACGAAGACGTCGTGAAGCCAGGTCGCCAGTTCTTGAAGCACGTTAGGCACGCCGGATTTCCTCTGTTTTTGGCATTCTGCGGCGCCGGCGGCGCAGCCACCAGACACCGGCGAGATCAAGCACCCCTTGCAGGCCGCGATCGAAAATTCCGTAATTGGACTTGCCGTGACGGCGAGAGCGGTCGACGACGTCGCAATGCACGACGCGATACCCCTCCTGGATGACGAGGGCCGGAACAAAGCGGTGCGTGCCGTCGAAGAACGGTAATTTCCTAAGGATATCGGTATGGATCGCCTTCAGGCCGCAGCCCGTGTCGCGGGTCTCGTCATGCAGGACGGCCTTTCTCAGCCAGTTGGCGAAACGGGACGCCAGTTGCTTGATCTTGCTGTCGCGACGCTTCAGGCGCTGCCCTTGCGCAACACCGAAACCGGGACCGGCCTGCCGCAGCGCATCGACCAGCACCGGAATATATTTGGGATCGTTCTGGCCGTCGCCGTCGATCGTGGCGACGATATCGCCGCGGGCCGCCCATGCGCCCGAACGCACAGAGAAAGACTGGCCGGCGGATTTCTCATGCTGGAGGTGGCGAAGCGGAAACGGGCGAAGCACTGCCTGGGCGGCTAGCACCGAGCTGGTCTCGTCGGTCGAACCATCATTGACGACGATCACCTCGAAGTCGCGCCCGGCCATCGCCGCCCCGATCTCATCGAGCAGAAGCGGCAGGTTCGCCGCCTCGTTCCGGCAAGGAATGACGATGGATATCTCCGGCATTTCGCGTCGGGCTCTGTCACAGGGTATTGGCATTCGATTCGATGCCGTGTGGTGCCGCTCCAGCGGGTCAGGTGCGGCAAGAACCCGCTGGCGCGGCGCCTCATTACGCCAGCCCAGACGATGAAGCAAGGATGCAGCCGGAAGGCGAGCTTGCGCCGTTTCACGACCCCGTGATTGCGTGCGCACCGAACCGGTCATGTAAAACGCGACCGGACGCAAAACCGGATTCCCCTTTTGCTGACCGCGCTTGGATGCTAAACGCCCGCGTTCACGCATACCACGCCCGATCCGCTTCGGTTGGGCGCTTTCGGGAAAGAAAAAATGTCCGCCTTCAAATCCGATTTCCTGCGCATTATGAGCGAGCGCGGTTTCATCCACCAGATTTCGGATGATGCCGGCCTCGACCAGCTTTTCGCCAAGGAAACGGTGACCGCCTATGTCGGTTACGACGCCACGGCGACCAGCCTGCATATCGGCAATCTGATTTCCGCGACCATGCTCTACTGGCTGCAGGAGACCGGCCACCGGCCGATCGCGCTGATGGGCGGCGGCACCTCGATGATCGGCGATCCGTCCTTCCGCGACGACCAGCGCAAGCTTTTGACGCCTGAGGCCATCGCCACCAACATCGACGGCATCAAGCGCATCTTCGGCCGCATCCTGCGTTTCGGCGACGGTCCAAACGACGCGATCATGGTCAACAATGCCGACTGGCTGATGAAGCTCAACTATGTCGAATTCCTGCGCGATGTCGGCCGGCATTTTTCGGTCAACCGCATGCTTACCTTCGACAGCGTCAAGCTGAGGCTCGAGCGCGAACAATCGCTGTCGTTCCTCGAATTCAACTATATGATCCTGCAGGGCTACGATTTCGTCGAGCTCAGCCGGCGATATGGCTGCCGCCTGCAGATGGGCGGATCGGACCAGTGGGGCAATATCATCAACGGTGTCGATCTCGGACACCGCATGGGTACGCCGCAGCTTTATGCCCTGACCACACCGCTGCTGACGACGTCGTCAGGCGCCAAGATGGGCAAATCGGCCAAGGGCGCGGTCTGGCTGAACGGCGATCTCTACTCGCCCTATGATTTCTGGCAGTACTGGCGCAACACCGAGGACGCCGACGTCACGCGCTTCCTGAAAATTTTCACCCGCCTGCCGCTCACCGAGATCGCGCGGCTCGCCGCGCTCGGCGGCTCCGAGATCAACGAGGCCAAGAAGGTCCTGGCCACGGAAACGACGGCCATCGTGCACGGCCGCGAGGCAGCCGAAGAAGCCGAGGAAACCGCGCGCAAGACGTTCGAAGAAGGCGCGCTGGCCGAAACTCTGCCGACCGTCGAGGTCGGCAAGGCCGATCTGGAAAGCGGCGTCGGCATATTGTCGCTGTTCGTGACCGCCGGGCTTGCCGCGTCCAACGGCGAGGCGCGGCGACACATCCAGGGCGGCGCCGTGCGGCTGAACGACCAGTCGGTATCTGACGACCGTCGGGTGGTGACGCTTCAGGATCTCGGCCCGGAACAAGTCCTAAAACTGTCGCTCGGCAAGAAAAGGCACGTTCTGGTGCGGCCGGCCTGAGCAGCCGGCCGCCTCACCGATACTCAAAAATCGACCTGAAAATTCCGGGCGCGATCACCGACAGCGGATTGACGTCCAGTTTCGGCTTGTTTGCATCGCCCCTGAGCCGGTAAGTCACGCCGATCAGGCCGCGATCGCGGCCATTGCCGAGCAGCGCGCCAAACAGCGGCAGTTCGCCGAAGATACGGTTGAGGCCATAGACCGGCATGAAGGTGCCGGTCATGTCCATATTGTTGTTCTGGTCGTAGAGCGTGCCCTGGAAGGTGGTGCCGATACGCGGGCCGCGCAGCACGCCATTAGCCAGCTTCAGATAGCCGGCGCCCTTTTCGATCTCGGAAAAGCCGCGCTCGAACTTCACTCTCGACGTGTCGATATTGGCTTTGACAGCTTCGTTGAGGCTGCGGCTGTCGCCCGCCGGCGTCGTCGATACGAGCGAGGCGAGTTTCGGCTCGTTGACCACGAAGAAGTCATGCGAGTCGACCTGGCCCTTCATCGGCCCATCGCTTGCCCCGGCGAGCGCCAGCGTGATCGAACCGCCCTCCATATGCTCGTAGATGTTGAGGAACCGCAGGATGGCGCCGGCATCGGCCGACGTCACGTTGAGGGCGCGCCTGCCCGCGCCGGTCGTATTGCTGATGCTTATGGCAGCACCCGAACTTGCCGTGGCGCTCACCTTGAGCCCGTTCACCCTGGAACCGGCGGCGCTGTAGTCGAGCTTCAGGTTCGACAGTCTTTCGTTGTGGAAACCGGTCAGGGAATTGACATCGGCGCTCACCGAAATCGCGTCGGAACCCGTGGCCTTGGTGGCGGTGTCGACATCGGACGTGAATTGCTTGATCAGCGAGCGCGCGTCCAGCGCGTTCCCGGCGATGTCGATTGCATAGCCCTTGCCCGATCGTTTCACCGACACGGCAACGTCGTCTCCCCGGTTCAACGTGACCTTGCTGAACCGCGCCGAGGACAGCGCGCCTTTGACCAGCACCACGCCGCCGTCGATTGAAAAAGTCTTTCCATTCAGGTCGAAGTCGGACAGCGTCGTGGTGTCGCCGGACTTGGCCATGGCAAATGTGACATTGGCTGGAATGCCGGGCCCCTTGCTCCAGCCTGCCCAGGGAATATCCAGCCTGGCATTGGTCAGATCCGCCGAAACGGTCTGGTTGCCCGTGCCGCTCTTGTCGATCGCAACCTTGATGGTTCCGGAAAGCAGCGCCGACAGGCCAGGCATGGCGGCTGCACGCATCTTGTCGTCGAGCACCAGCGCCACTTTCCGGCTGCGTGGTGGTCCGCCATCCCTGAGCGGCTCGATCAGGTCGAGTTCGGCTGGAATGCCGTTGAGCAGCGCCTTGGCGGCGATCACGGCCTTCTCGGGTTCGACGGTGATCGAACCGTCGGCGTCGGTTACGGTCTGGTCCTCGAACGGCTTGCTCAACGACAGGTCTTTGTAATCGAGCGCCACCAGCCAATCGAGTTTCGAGCTGTCGACGCCGGCCTGCAGCGGAATGTCAGCCTTGACATGGCCGGTCACCGTGCCGGACAGTTCGTCCGGCAGCAGGCCGACGTGGCGCATGGCATCAATCGGCTCGTAGGAGGCGAGCTCGGCGATTGCGGACGCCTCCCCGGCGACGTCGATATCGAGCGCGCCGATCACCGGCGGGCGGTTCGCCGCCTTGACCTTCAACGTGCCGTTGCTTGCCGCCACCGTGCGGCCGCTGGCCATATAAACGTTGCCCGAGGACAAAGCGACGTCGACGTCATTGCCGTGGAATTCGACAACACCGACGGCATCGCGTATCGGCGGAATGTGACCGGCCGTATCGAAGCGCGATCCTTCGATCTGGAAACGGCCGAACACTTCATCTGATGAAAGCGGTATCCCGTTGCCCAGGCGCCCGGGCACGACCTGGAACTGCAGGCTCGCGTCGACGACGCGGCCGCCGAACAGGTTCTCCAGCACCCACAGGCGAGCATTTCGCGCGGAAAACCAGGGCCACAACTGCTTGACATGCGAGACCGGCATGTCGTGGACGTTGAAGGCGACAGATATGCCTGGCACCTTTCCCTCGACGAACTCGACCGAAGCCGTGCCCAGCGCCTCGCTGGCGGACCCGGACCTGATCCCGATCTGCTCGGCCACGAGCTTGCGGCTCCGGGTCTGGTAGACGCCGGCAACGCGGGCCATGAAATCGAGCGCTGGTTCAGACGATTCCGAAGGCGCCAGCGTCGAACGGTCGCTCGTTAGGTCGTAGCGGTAGGACGGCTCCTCGCCCACTGTTCCAGCCGCCGGCTTCGGCCCGATCGAACCGGCGAAATCGAATGTCGAGCGACCGGTCCTCACTTGCAGCCGGTCCACCTGGATCTTGTTGGCGCCGGCGACAAGCGTCGCAGCGAGATCGACGTCGGCTGGAAGCATCCCACGCGGGCCGAGATCGAGCACGGAACCGGCGAACGACAACGAGGCCGTCAGCCGCGACGCATTTTCGCCGGATCCTTCCGATCCCGCCAGCTTCAAGGCAATTGCGCCCAGCGTCCCACCTGCCGCAGCCTCGTTAATCTCCGCTATATCGACGCTGGCATCCAACGCCGTCACGCGCCGCGTCGTCGTATCGCGGGTCGCTGAGGCGGCGATGGTGAGTGCCCTGCCATCGATCTCCGCGTCGGATGAAAACTCCATGCCGCCCGGCCCCGACTGCCCAACGGTGGCATCTGTGATCCTGACCAGTTTGACCGATCCGGACTCGGGCAGAACGAGGTCGACATTGCGGAGGTCGATCCGGCGCATCGAATCCTCGCGCACCGCATCGAGCGCGTGGTTGATGCTGGCAAAGACCGTGCCGGCCAGTCTTTCCGGGTCGATGAGGCCGTCGTCATTGCGCAGCGCCGCCGTCCAGTCGCCACCCGACGGCAGCGCCGCCATAACGATGCGCGCATCGGAAATCCTGGCGCTGGTAAGCCGCACCTCGCCCGAAAGCAGCGGTATCAGCCTTATGCCGAAGCGGACACGCCCAGCATCGGCCATCGGTTTGCCGTCGGCGGTCTGGAGGCTGACGTCGCTGACCTGCAGCGCGATGAAGCTCGATCCGTCGAGCGTGAGACGGGCCGGCCCGACCGCAACATCGACATCGACGCCGGCCAATTTCTCGATGGCCGTTTCCGCTTCGGCCCGCAGCCGCTCGGCGCCGAAACCGGACATGCCGATCGCATACACAGCGGCGGTGGCCAGCAGCACCAGCACCACAAGGCCGGCAAACAGCCGCGCAAGAATACGAACGCCGCGGCCGATCGACGCCTGGCCGAGCGGCGGTACGCGGCACGCGGACGGGAAGGCACCCAGGTCGGTGATCTCATCACGCCTGAATCTGATCTTCTCGTGCTGCGGCTGCTCCTGATCCACACAATTTTCCGTTGAACGAACTCGACCGTGGACGAATCCCGGTGCGACAATATATCGATGAGGCGTCGCGCGTAACCTCAAACAAGGGCATCGATATGGCTGATCTCGACCTCGGCGACCTTGCGCCGCAGTTCGACCTTCCCCGCGACGGCGGCGGCTCCCTCAGCCTCGCGTCTTTGCTGGGAAAGCCGGTCGTGCTTTACTTCTATCCGCAAGACGACACCACAGGCTGTACCAATGAGGCGATCGGCTTTTCGCAGTTGAAGCCGGAGTTCGAAAAGCTCGGCGCCGCCGTCATCGGCCTGTCGCCGGACAGCGTCCGAAAACACGACAAATTCAAATCAAAATACGATCTGACCGTCGACCTCGTCGCCGACGAGGAGCGCAAGGTGATCGAAGCCTATCATCTGTGGGTCGAGAAGAAGCTCTATGGCCGCCGCTATATGGGCGTAGAGCGCGCAACGTTCCTGATCGGCAGCGACGGACGGATAGCCCGGATCTGGCGAAACGTTCGCGTCAACGGCCATGCCGAGGCGGTGCTGGAGGCCGTCCGCGCGCTTTGATAGCGACGTTGGCTGTGGGCTGAGAGCCCCATGTGAGGCAGCGCTGAAGCCTGCGCCTCATGCCCTCATGGCAATCCAGCTGCAACCCATGGGCTGCAAGGAGTTGGGCGCCAGCAACCGACCGTTAACCTTAATGATGTGTAATCAGGCTTGTCGTTGGTATCGTACGAAAGCTTGGTCCCGTGAACGTAGCCAGTCAGTCAACGGTCTTCGGCAGGCGCAAGGAGCCCCACACGGTGATTATCGCCCGGGGCAACGAGATCAGGCATTTCACCATACGTCCATGGGTTGCCGCATTTTGCGGCTCCGCGCTGGCGGCGATGGCCATAGGCTACCTGCTGGCGACCTCCTATCTCGTGCTGCGCGACGACCTGATCGGCGCGACCACGGCACGGCAGGCGCGCATGCAGCAGGCCTATGAGGACCGCATCTCCGCACTGCGCGCCCAGGTCGACCGGATCACCAGCCGTCAGCTTCTCGACCAGCAGCTCATGGAAACCAAGGTTGGCGAACTGCTGGAACGACAGACCCAGCTCAGTCTGCGCCATGGCCGCCTCGGCCCGCTCCTCAAACGCGGCGAGAGTGAAGTCGGAGCGCCACCTGCCGCAGGCACTGCTGCGTCCGCAAAGCCGGAAAAACGCGCCGACGTAACCGACGCCCAGCCGCAGTCCTATTCGGTTGCCAGCGTCGGCGCCAACCTTGGCGCCGGCGATACCAGGCCGTTCTCCCTATGGTCGACCCGCTCCGATCCGCTGCCGAGCGATACGGCGGCCGATCGTGCCGACAAGCTGTTCGTATCGATCAACGAGTCGCTCAAGGCCATAGAGAGCCAGCAGCTCACCCGCATCACCACGCTTGCCGACAACGCCTACAGAAACGCCGATGCAATCTCTCAGGCGCTCGAGGCGGCTGGCCTGCCGGTCGACAGCGATTTCGGCAAAAGCGATACCGGTGGTCCGCTGATACCACTCGACAGTTCGATGACCTTCGACAGCAAGGTAAGGGAACTCGACGAGGCGCTGGACGCGCTCGATCGTCTGAAGACGGAGGCGCGACGGCTGCCGCTCGCCAATCCCGCCCCCGGTCGCTCGGTCACCAGCCCGTTCGGCGTGCGCACCGATCCGCTCCTCGGCACCGCCGCGCTGCATTCGGGGATGGATTTCAGGGCGCCGACCGGAATGCCTGCCAAGGTGACGGCGCCCGGCGTCGTCGTCAAGGCCGGCTGGAACGGCGGCTATGGCCGCATGGTCGAGGTCGACCATGGCAACGGCTTTGCGACGCGCTATGGGCATCTCAGCAAAATCAACGTGACCGTCGGCAAGAGACTCAATGCCGGCGACGTCATCGGCAAGACCGGCAGCAGCGGCCGCTCGACCGGCCCGCATCTGCATTACGAGATCCGCCACAATGGCGAAGCCATCGACCCGCTGCGCTTCCTAAGGGTCGGCAAGAAGGTCGCGCAGTATCTCTGAAGCCCGCATCTTCTTGATTAAGACAGATCTGGCCGTTTTCCATCTGATAGCGGCCTCTGCTCTGCTCCGTGTCGCTGGTGAACCCGGGACCGAGGCATCAAACGCGGAAGTCATTTGTTATTTTTGAATTCCATTTGACTGAATAAATATTCGGTGCGAACCTCAACGTCTCCTAGGGACGCAAGACATGGCACTGCGGGGGACCAATCAGGAATTCGGGCGGCCTTACAACAGGCGCATCGTCCTCGAATCCATCCGCCTTCACGGTCCGATCGCCCGCGGCGACATTGCCCGGCGGGTCGGGCTCACCGTGCAAACGGTATCGACCATCGTTCGCGAACTGGAAGAACACGGCTACGTTCTGTCCATGCGCGAAGAGCCGCGGGGGCGCGGGCTGCCTCCGGCGACCCTGCGGATCAACCCGGAGGGCGGCTATGCCGTCGGCATCCATGTCACCCCGCTGGGTATCAATGCGGCGCTGATCAACTTGAGCGGAGACGTGATCGAGAGCACCTATCGCGAGGCCTCCAACGCAACGCCCGACCATGCCTTCGATCTGATCGGCGCGATGGTGCTTGAATTGACCCGACTGCGGCCTGGCGGTCGCGTTCTCGGCATCGGCATGGCGCTGCCCGGCCCTTTCGGCGTGGAGTCGATGAGCTTTATCGGCCCGACGACGATGACCGGCTGGAAGGACGTGGCGCTTCGAGAACGGCTGGAGGCATCGACCGGGCTGCCCGCGTTTTTTGAGACCGACATGGCGGCCGCGGCAATGGGTGAGCGCCTGTATGGCCTCGGGACGGGATATTCCGAATACTACTATCTCTATTTTGGTGTCGGTCTTGGCGGCGTCATGGTTCATGACGGAAGCGCGCTGCGCGGCGCCTGGGGAAATGCCGGCGAAATCGGACACATTCCTGTCGTGCCGGGTGGCGAGCCGTGCCCCTGCGGCAATCGCGGCTGCCTCGAAAGATACCTCTCGCTCGAGGCGCTGCGGCGCCGGAACATCAGCGGCGCCGATTGGGTTGATGAAGTCGGGCCGATCTTCCGCAACGCCATCACCATCATCGAGAACCTGTTCGATCCCGAAACCATCATCCTCGGCGGACTGGCGTCCACCGATTTACTTGAACGGCTGGCCGGTTCGGTTGCGAACCTTCCCAACTCGATCTCGGCGCGAAAGGACCGCACGGCGCCGCGTGTCACAGTCGCACGCGGCGGCCAGCATGCGGTGTTGCGCGGTGCCGCAGCGCTTGCCGTCTCGGGGGTGCTTTCGCCGCGATTCGGCCAGATATTCACCGCCGAGCGCGAACGCGGGCGAGATATCCTGCAAGGCAAGGGGATCGCGGCATGAATGAACCTCTGCTGGTGCTCGACAACGTCGCCAAGAACTATGGCGCGATCGAAGCGCTCAAGGGCATCAGCTTCTCGATCGGCAAGGGCGAAGTGGTGGCGCTTTTGGGTGACAATGGCGCCGGCAAATCGACACTGGTCAAGATCATCGCCGGAGGCCTGGAGCCGACCTCCGGTCGCATGCTGTTCGAGGGCAAGGAATTCCTCGCCAAATCTCCCGCCGAGGCCAAGGCCGCCGGGATCGAGACCGTCTACCAGGACCTCTCGCTTTGCACCAATGTCGACGTGGTGGCCAATTTCTTCATGGGCCGCGAGATCACCAGGAAATTTCTTGGCGTTCCCCTGCTCGACGAACCCGCCATGGAGCAGGTGGTCGAAAAGGCGCTGGCCAGCGCCGGCACGCGCATCCCTTCGCTCAGAACCAATGTCGAGCACCTCTCGGGCGGCCAGCGGCAGGCCATCGAGCTCAACCGATTCGTGCATTTTGGCGGCAAGCTCGTGCTTCTCGACGAGCCGTTCGCGGCACTCGGTGTCGAGCAGACACGGCGCGGTCTCGACATGATCCGCCAGGTGGCCAGCCAAGGTATCGGCGTCGTCATCATCACCCATATCATGCAGCAGGCCTTCCAGGTCGCCGACCGGATCGTGGTGATCCGGCAAGGTGTCGTGGCAGGCGATGTCGCGCGCAACAAAACAAGTCCCGACGCGGTGATCAACATGATCACCGGAGAGACGCTTGCCGGTGCCGGACTGGCAGGCTGAGGGGCAAATGAGGGGTCCGGCGCAAGAGGAGCGAACGACATGAAGAAAATACTTCTTTCCGTCTTCGGTATCCTGGCACTGGCCTTTGCCACGCTCACGCCGGCATTCGCCCAGTCCAAGGGCACCGTCTACTATCTGGTGCCGACATTGCTCGACGAATTCCAGACCGGCTCGGTGAGCGCTCTGGAGATGTTCCTGAAGCAGGTCGGCTACGAGATGAAGACGCTGAACGCCGACAACAAGACCGACGCTCAGCAATCGCAAATGAACGACGTTATCGCGCTCAAGCCGTCGGCGATCATTCTTGCCGCCGTCGATTTCAATGCTCTGAAGCCGTCCATCGAGGCCGCCCGAGCCGCCGGCATCCCGGTTGTCGAATTCGATCGCCAGATCACCTCGACACCGTCCGACTTCACGTCGGTGGCGGGAACGGTCGAGATCGGCCAGATTGCCGCCGATCAGGCCGAGAAGCTCTTGAAGGCGAAGAACGGATCGGTGAAAGGCAAGATCCTCCAGGTGCTTGGCGATCCTGGCGACCCCTACACGCTCGACATCCAGAAGGGTTTCGAGGAGAAGATGAAGGCGTTCCCGGACGTCAAGATCATCTCGGTTCCGGCCATGCAATGGGAAGCCAGCAATGCCGGCACCATCGTTGCCGACCAGATGCTCGCCAACCCGGATATCGACCTGATCTTCAGCCACGCCGCGCATCTCTCGGTCGCTGCCGTCGCCTCGCTCGAGGCCGCGGGCAAGAAACCGGGCGACGTTATGCTAATGAGCTCGAATGGCGCGCCGGTCGGCCTTGACCTGATCCGCAAGGGCTGGCTCAACGTCGAAGTTGAGCAGCCGCTCTACGCTCAGGCCGCCGCCGTCGCCATGTTTATGGACAAGGTCGTCAACAAACAGGAGATCAAGCCGGGAGAGTACGACGTGCTCGGCCTGAAGTCGACCGTGACCAAGGAAGCCTGGGGGCCGAACATCAAGATCCCCGGCGCTGCGATCACCAAGGAAAATGTCGATAACCCGGCCTTCTGGGGCAATATGAAGCCACCTTCGGACACGGTGAAGCCGGTCGAATAGCAAAGTCGCCTTGGGCTTCGGGCCACGCTGGCCCGGAGCCCACCACTGCAGCCCGGCGCGTCCGAACGGAGGCGCGAGGAACGCTGCAGCAATTTCAATCCGCGCGGTTCCCGAAAACCGAATTGGTTTCGGATCATGCGCCAGCTGGATCAGCACATGAATCCCCGCACGCGCCACGCCCTCGAGTTCGCCCTCGATAACCTCGTCTGGTTCATGCTGGTCTTCGTGCTGGTGGTCTTCTCCATCTTCATTCCGAACTACTTCCAGCTGGGCATCTTCGCCAACATCATAGAGGCGTCGAGCGTGCTTGGCGTCATGTCGATCGGCCTGGCGCTGGTCATCATCACCGGACATATGGACCTGTCGGTCGAATCCGTGGCGGCGCTCGGCGCCATGGCGGTCGGTATCCTGTTCTGCTCGGCGGGCATCGGCCTTGGCGTTCAATTGCAGCCGGAATGGCTGATGGTTCCGGTTTCGCTGCTGCTTGCCCTAGTTGTCGGCGGCATCATAGGCTCCATCAACGGCTATTTGGTCGTGAAGGTGAAGATGAGTGCCTTCATCATCACGCTCGCGTCCTACATCTGGGTGCGCGGCCTCGTGCTGGTCATTTCCGGCGGCCGCTCTGCGCAAGATCTTGCGCCGGCGATCCGCTGGTTCGGCATTCAGCGCCTCCTTGGCCTGCCCCTCACCGCCTGGATCGCCATTTCGTGTTTCGTAATCTTCTCGCTAATCATGGCCAAGACACCCTTCGGAAGGCATCTCGTCATGATCGGCGGCAACGAGACTGCAACCTTCCGAGCCGGCATCCGCGTCAACCGCAACCTTGTTGTTGCGTTTGTTCTCGCTGGCGCCATCGCCGGCCTTGCCGGCTGGCTGCTGGCGATTCGCACCTCGGGCGCCACCGCCAATCTCGGCGTCGGCCTGCTGTTCAACGCGTTCGCCGCCGTCGTCATCGGCGGTGTCAGCCTGAAGGGCGGCGTCGGCACCCTGCCCGGCGTCTATGCCGGCGTGCTTTTGCTGTCGGCCATCAACACGGCGATCAACCTCATGAGCCTTCCGGCCAACTTCACCCAGGTGATCCACGGCCTGCTCGTGCTTGCCGCCGTGCTGCTCGACGCTTTCAAGCAAACCATTCGCCAGAGGCTGGCATGACCGGGCGTCTCAAAGACAAGGTCGCGCTGATCGTCGGCAGTGCGCGCGGCATCGGTAAGGGCATCGCACAGCGCTTTGCCGAAGAGGGCGCGAAGCTGGTCCTGGCCGATACCGAGGTCGAGGCGGGGCAAGCGGCCGCGGACGAGCTCGGCGCTGCCTTCATTCGCACCGACATCTCGCGGATGGCGGATGCGGAGGCCGCCGTTGCGCTGGCGCTCGACCATCACGGCCGTCTCGACATCATGGTCCAGAATGCCGGCATCTATCCCTGGCAGTTGCTGGAGAACACCAGTCCGGAGGACTGGGACCGCGTCATGGCGGTCAATTTGCGCGGCACCTTCAATGCCGCCCGTGCCGCACTCGTTCCGATGAAGGCGCAGCACTTTGGCCGCATGCTGTTCACCTCCTCCATCACCGGCCCGCACGTCACCAGCCCTGGTCACGGCCACTATTCGGCGACCAAGGCCGGCATCAACGGCCTGATCCGGTCGGCCGCTCTCGAATTCTCGGGCTATGGCATCACCGTCAACGGCGTCGAGCCCGGCAACATTCTCACCGAAGCAATCCAGCTGCACCGCGGCGCGGCCTATATAAAGAACATGGAGGACTCCATACCGCTCGGCCGCCTCGGCAGCCCGCGCGACGTGGCCAATGCCTTCCTGTTCCTGGCGTCGGACGATGCGAGCTATATCACCGGCACGACCATAATCGTCGACGGTGGGCAGCTGCTGCCCGAGGGCAAGGATTTTCGGCTCCTTCCGCCATGATCCTCGATTTCGTCGCCGGTTTTTTTCCTGCACCAGGCAACAGCGGCAGATCATGCAGCACTTGCCATGGTTCGTCTCAAGAACGGCGACGCCGGCAAGGATCGTAGCCGCGACTTGGCTTCGCGCCGGAAGTTGCAGGCTGAGGCCTCGCCAGACGTGCCGCGGCGCCGAGGAAACAAGGCGTGAGTCGCGTCGATAAAAGCCGATTCGCTACCAATACTTTAACATCGGTTTACCCGAAGTTGGTAACAGCAACGACGCTCGTTTTCATGATCAAGCAAAGGGCCTACCTTGCCGCAGCATTTCAGCTCTCCTTTCGGCCATCGGAGCGATTGCAACTGGGCGAGATCGCACCGCCACGAACACCCGACGGTCGCCGCGATGGCCGATGGGGAGCCTGGCGTCGCCATGGTCCGGACACGCGGTGGACGGGACTCCGGTGGCGGGAGCCGGGCTTGAGCGTCATTCGCGCCCTGGAAGGTGCCGATCTTCCGGCAGTCGCAGGCATGTTTCAACGCGTGCTTCGCAAAGAGCGGACCGAAGCGCCGGCCTCGCTCATCGAATATATGAGACGGTTTTATCTGGAGGCGCCCGGTTGCGGAGGCGATCTCCGGTCGCTAGTCCATGTCAACGACGCCGGCCGCGTCTCCGGGTTTGTCGGCGTTCACGCATTGCCGATGCAGTTCAACGGCCGGCAATTACACGCCGCCATTTGCAGCTCGCTCATGGTCGAGGATCATGAGCACGACCCGATGGCCGGAGCCCGCTTGTTGAAAGCTTACCTGGATGGTCCGCAGGACATCTCTTTCAGCGAGACGGCCAACGACATCTCCGCAAGGTTGTGGACACGGCTGCGTGGCGTGGTCCTGCCGCAATACAGTCTCGATTGGGTACGCGTGATGCGGCCGTCGAGCTTTGTGCTCAGCCTGTCCGCCAGTCGCATGAAGCTTGCCCGAATGTTCAATCCGTTTGCGCATGCCCTCGACCGATTTTATTGCAGGCGAATGAAGTCCAGCGAACGACGCTGGTCCGGTGTGGCGGCGGACGGGGCAGGCCATGGCGTCTTCCGGACGTCGGAAATCGACAGCGGCACGTTTGCCAAGCTCGTCGAACCGTTGACCGCCCAGTTCGTCCTGCGCCCGGAGTGGGCGGAAGGCCAGCTCGATCATATCCTGGCCGATGCGGCACAAAAGCCGGATATGGGCGAGCTTGTCTTCGTTTCCGTGACATCGCCAGTCGGCACCAATGTCGGCGCATTCGCCTATCACGCACGGAAAGATGAAATCGGTCGCGTGCTGCAGATTCTCGCCCTTCCCGGCCAGGCGGGTGCGGTAATCGACTGCCTGATCGATCATGCCGCCGTACGCGGCGTCAGCGGCCTGCGCGGACGGATTCAACCCGCACTTCTGGAAGCAATGCTTGGGCGACGCATAGCTTTCCTAACTGTTGCCTCGACCGTGGTGCATTCACGCGATCCAGAGCTTTTGGATGCCATGAAGAACTCGCAAGCTTTCCTGAACGGGCTTGCGGGCGAGCAGTGGAGCCGGCTGATCGGCGGCCGCTTCACCTGAAGTGCTTCCGATGACTCGGATCGAGAGGTAGCTCAGGTACCGACTTCCTCGACCTCATCAACGAGTTGCGGGCGCAGGTGCAGATAGCGCGTCGCCTTGCGTTTGGCGGCGATGTCGGCCCAGACGCGTTCAACTTGCGAGGCAGTTAGTCCCGCCGTCTGCCCCACCACTTCGGCGGCCACGCCTTTGTTGAGGCCGCAAAGGCAAATATCCATACGGTCATAGGGAAGCGAGAAGTAGAACTCCTCCTGCGTCTGCGCCAGCGAGTAGGTATCGGTGGTCGGCGGCCGGTTGCGGATTTCCTCTGGAACGCCGAGATAGGCCGCCAGCGCATAGACCTGCGTTTTATAGAGATGTGCGATCGGCTTGACGTCAGCCGCGCCGTCACCGTTCTTGACGAAGAAACCCTGATCGTATTCCAGCCGGTTCGGCGTTCCAAGAACGGCGAAGTTCAAGCGATCGGCATGATAATATTCGATCTGTTTGCGGGTGCGCTGTTTCATGTTGGTGGCGGCGACGATACCGAGATAGACCGGCAGCGGCATTCTTAGTTTCGTCTGCTTGCCCTTGGGGTCCTGCACCACCAGCGACGAAATATTGTAGCCTTCGCCCTCAAGCGCGTTCGCGATCACGATCTTCGAGGCCCAGCCTTCGCCATATTCCGGGACCAGTTCGCGGATGAAGGCGTCGCGACGCTCATAGCAGCCCATGGCGCGCAGAGCCGGCCCGATATCCTCCACAATAGCCTCGACACCGAAAGTGTCGGCGACAACGCGGCCGAGCCGCAGACTTTCCGGATCGGAATCGTTTTCCGGCATGAACAGGCACAATACATTCTGAGGCCCGACGGCTCGCGCGGCCAACGCCACCGAAACGCTTGAATCGATCCCACCCGAAAGACCGAGCGTGAGACCCCGCTTGCGAATACCGCGCAACTGCTGGCGCAAAGCGGTGACGATCCTGTCCGTTTCGGCGGCGGGGTCGATCGCCAGGGCCTGCGCCAGAATGGTCTGGGCGTCGTCGCTGGGGCGAACACTCATTGCGCGGCCTCCATCATCTCTGCAGCAAGCCGGCGGCTCACCTTGCCAGTATCCGTTTTTGGTAATTCCGAGCGGAACTCGATGACCTTGGGGACCATGAAATCCTCCAGATGACGTGCGCAGTGGCGCATGACATCCTTTTCAATTAGCTTCGGGTCCGAGCGTATCACGAGTGCGCCGATCGCATGCCCAAGCACCGGATCCGGCACGCCGACGACAACGGCCTCCGCGATGCCCGGATGGGCGTGAAGCACGGCCTCCACCTCCTTCGGGGCCACCTTCTCCCCCCGCGTCTTTATGATGTCGTCCTTGCGCCCAACGAAATAGAGAAAGCCATCCTCATCGGTCCTGAACAGATCGCCGGTGTAGAGAACCTTCTCCCAAGGATTCGGGCCAGGCCGCAGGGCCCGTTCGGTTGCAGCTTCGTTGCGCCAGTAACCCTGCATGACATGCGGCCCGCGAATGACCAACTCACCCGCAACGCCTGGCGGCACGCGTTGCCCGTGGTCGTCGACGACAAAGGCTTCGGTGTTCGGGATGGCTATGCCGACCGACCCCGGCCGGCGATCGAGTTCCTCGGGCGGCAGGTAGGTGCAGCGCTTGCATTCCGTCAGGCCATACATCGAATAGAGTCTGACACCGGGAAAAAGGAAACGCAGACGTTCTATGTGCGCCTGCGGCAAGGCCGCTGCCGTATTCGAAATATAGCGAAGGCTGGGCAGGAAGCCCGGCGTCAGGTCACGCATCTGCAAGACCATCGCCGCCATCGTGGGCACGAGCGGAAGACCGGTGACGCCCTCCTCGCGGATACGTTCAAAGACCGCTTGAGGAAAAGCGAAGGACTTTTCGAGCACCAGCGTGGCGCCGAGCCTGACGGCCATCAGCAACTGATAGAGGCCATAGTCGAAGGCAAGGGGAAGAACATTCAAGATGATGTCGTCTGGCGAGTTGCGCAGATAGGTGGTGATGGAGTCGGCGGCCGCGTCGCAATTGCGGTGCGTCATCATCACGCCCTTGGGCCGGCCCGTTGAGCCTGAGGTGTAGATGAGCATAGCCAGATCGACGTCGATGCCGCCGTGGTCGATCTCGCTGGCTTCCAGCGTCAGGCAGTCCGCTAGGAATGCAGCCCCTGCCGGGCATTGGCCATCGGTACCAGCGGTGGAAGCCACGAAGATGCCGGTCTTGCCGCTCGATCCGCATGCCTCGGCGACCACGGGCATCAGTTTTGCCTGCGTGAGGATCGCGGCAGCGTCGCAATCGGCGATGATGTAGGCAAGCTTTTCAGCCTTGGTGGATGAGTTGATCGGACTGAACGTCGCCCCTGCCTTGAGGACGGCGAAAATCGAAACCGCGGCCTCCCAGCAATTGTCCATGAAGATCAGGACCCGGTCGTTTCGCCTGACGCCATTCATGAAAACGGCGGTGGCCAGGCGGCTCGAAAGATCGTCCAGTTCTTCGTAGCTCAGCCTTTTGTCTTTGGTGATCAATGCCGTTTTGGCGGGATGTGCAGCGGCCTTCGCGGCCAGAGAATGTTCGATCCGCATGGACGCTCCTCGCCGACGGTGCCTACGCTGCCAACGCTTCCGCTTTCGCCTTGATGAAGGACGAGAGGCGGTCAATCGAATCCAGGTTGGCCGGCACGATATCGGAATCGACCATCGCTATGCCGAAACTGTCCTCTATGAAAGCCACGAGTTCCAGCACGGCCGTCGAGTCTATGATGTCGTTCTCGATCAGCGAGTCTGTATCTGCCAGCTGGTATGACGTGTCGCCGAACAGGAAGTTGTCGACGATAAAAGTTCTGACCTTGTCCTTGATTGTAACCATTTTCTTTCCTTCCATTCTCAGGCTGCTCGTGCCGCACCGACCTCTTGGCCGGTGAAATTTTTCTGCCACAGCTGCGTCGACAAAATGCCGACGAAGGCCGCGTTGTCGCGAAACCCAGATACTGGCTGCGCGCGGCATTTCTCATGAAGATTTGCCACCGCCTTGGCGTTGAATAGTCCGCCGGCTGCGATGCTCGCTTCGCTCAAGCAGTCGCGTACGTAATCCAGTTCTCCGGCTCCAACAAAGGAGCTGGCGTCCGGGGCTCGGTAAGGTTGTTTGGTGCGCTCCCGGATCGCCGTCGGAAGCAGGTGCTTGGCTGCCTTGCGCAGTATGTGCTTTTCCACCAATCTCTTCAGCTTCATCTCCGGCGGTAGTCTTGCCGCGAATGCCACCAAACGAGGATCGAGGAAAGGGAAACGTCCTTCGATACCATGCGCCATCGCCATGCGATCGCCTTGGCTGGAGAGGATATAACCCGGTAGAAGGAAGCGGGTTTCGAGATATTGTGCCTGATGCAGTGGATGCCACAGGGAAAATGCCTCGGGCAACCGGCTGACCAGTTCCTCGGCCGCGTCATAGCCCTTCAACGTCGCACGCAGGTCGCCGGAAAAGAAAATCTTCGCCGCCGCCGTGGTCTTGAAGCGCGACCGATGCGAGAACAGCGGATCGTCGAGCGCAGTGTTACCGGCGCCGAAGAACGCAGCCAGGTACTCCACTGACTGCTGCTGCAGACCCGGCAGATAGGGATAAAGCCTGCGGAACAGCTGTGGCCTCATGCGCGATGCCGGCTGCCGCCCGCAGAACCGGCGAACACGCGCTTCCTTGAAGACATCGTACCCTGCGAAGACCTCGTCGGCGCCCTCGCCAGTCAGCACCACTTTCAGGCCAGCCTGGCGAACGAGGCCGGATAATTGATAGAGGGGGGCCGGGGCCGTGCGGATGATCGGCCGCTCGGCAAAGCGGATGACTTCAGGGAAGACACCGGCGATATCGCCGGCACGGCAGGCAATGGTTCGATGATGGGTGCCAAGTGCTGAAGCCATCTCGGTCTGGAAGGCGCTTTCGTCGTGCTCGGCGCTGTCGAACGTCACGGAAAATGTCTGCAGCTTGAGAGGAGTCATGCCGGCGGCAAGCGCCGAGACAAGGGACGAATCGAGCCCGCCCGAAAGATAAGAACCGACCGGCACGTCGGCGCGCATGCGAAGCCTCACCGCATCGGTCAAAAGCGCCTGCAGCTCCTCGGCCGCATCGTCCTCGTTCGTGACCGTCGACGGCGCGTCCCGATGCGGATAGTCGAGGTGCCAATAGCGTTTGACCGTGACTTGTCCCTGAGTCGCGATCATCACGCTTGCCGGCTCCAGCTCATGGATATTGCGAAAAGCCGTGCGGGGAGCGATCGGCGCCCACAGCGTAAATATCTGGTCGAGTGCAATCGGATCAATTTCGGCTGAGACGCCGGGGACCTTCATGAGGGCTTTGACTTCCGATGCGAAGTAAAGCACGCCGTCCTTGTTCGTGTAGAACAGCGGCCGGACACCCATCCGGTCTCGTGCAAGCACCATACGCCGACGCCTGTTATCCCATATCGCGAAGGCGAAATCGCCGTTCAGAAGCGGCAGGCAGTCTTCGCCCATCTCGTCATACAGGTGCAGGATGACTTCTGTGTCGCTCGACGTACGGAAGCGCCGGCCCTTGGCTATCAGCCCTTCGCGCAGTTCCAGGTAGTTGAAAATCTCGCCGTTGAACGCAATGGTCAAGTTGCCCGATACATCGGACATCGGCTGCTGGCCATCACCGATCCCGATCACGGACAGCCGCGCATGCCCGAGCCCAGCGTCGGGTGCTACGAATTTCCCTTGCTCATCCGGCCCGCGATGGGCGATCGCAGCTATCATGCGCGCAAGCAAAGCTTCCGCATCCCGGATCGAACCGAAATAGCCCCCGAATCCGCACATTACCTAAGACTCATATATCAGCGAGGTACGAAACATAAGCTCAATAGTTTCCTCAAGCGTTAACCGGATAACCTCGACTAACACATGGTTAACAATAATTAAAAAACAAAGGTACTTTTTTAGATTTATCATCTCGTCCAGATAGAGAAGTATATTTCAACGCTAAACGCAACTTTTGTTCGACAACGGCGGCGCAGTCGCGTTGCCGCCCGTGGCCGGCTCAGCGGGTCTGTCACAGATCGCTTGTTCACTCGATGGATTTTTGCAATCCCGAGCCGCGGTCGAGCGTCTCAGGTCCAAGGCAATATGCGCAGACTGCGGCCTATCGGGCGCAAGCATGACGGGGAGCTATCTGCCAGGCGCGATCCTGACCAATGCGAACCTGACGGGCGTCGACCTCAAAGAAGCAAACATGAATGGTGCGAACCTTAGCCGTGCGAATCTCTGCGGCGCGGAACTATTTGGCGCCAGCCTAAATTACACGAACTTGTCTGGCGCGAATCTGTCGAATGCGAACCTGTCGAAGGCGAGCCTTTCTGGCGCAAACCTGTCAAATGCGAGCCTGTCAGGAGCGGTCTTGACTGGCGCAAGCCTAAGGGGCGCGCGCCTTGCGCAAGTGCAGCTGTCGGGCGCAAACCTGGAGGAAGCAAATTTGTATTTGGTGCTCAACTTAGATGCGGCGCTGCTTGTGGACGCGAAACTTTGCAACACAACAATGCCGGACGGCCTCATAGATAACAGAGGCTGCTAGGTGTTTAGCCCCGGCATTTGAGGGAGAGCGCCGTTTTGAATTGTCTCCGAGTTCAATGAACCCGGAGGTAACTTCGTCTTCTGGGCGGAACTTATTGATTTTATGGTGGGCGATGACGGGCTCGAACCGCCGACATCTTCGGTGTAAACGAAGGCTCCTTCAGTTTCTGATGTTTTCTAGGCTTATCTTAAAATAGGCCATATAGCTGATTTCACATCCTTTTTGCTGCTGCTAATTTTCTGCGCGGGGCTGAAATTAGCCTCGACTTTCCCAGATCTGCCTGCTATTTGCCTGCTATAGCAGCGTCAAAGGACGATTGGCCATGGGTGAATTAACGAAGGGCAGATTGGACACGATGCCGCCCGGGGATCGCCCATTTATCATTTGGGATCGCGGCCGCCTGCCAGGGTTCGGAATAAAGGTCCTGCCAACCGGTCGGAAAGTTTTCATTTTAGACACCCGTATCAGTGGAAAGAGCCGACGTCTGACATTGGGTTTGTATGGGCCTCTGTCCTTGGACGCGGCTCGGAAGCTTGCCTCTGACCGTCTTGGGGAGATAGCGCGAGGTGGCGATCCGGTTGCTGACAGGCGCGCCGCTCGCACTGCTGCAAATGTCTCCAATCTCTGCGACTTGTACCTAGAGGCAGCAGAGGCTGGTTTAGTTGTGACCCGGTTTGGAAGACCTAAGAAGCCTAGCACCGTTGCAATCGATCGGGGCATGATTGTTCGTCACATAAAGCCGCTTGTAGGCCATGTGCGAATTGATCGGCTGACGCGCGCGGACGTCCAAAAGATGATCGACGCAATTGCATCCGGAAAAACCCAAGCGGACGAACGTACGAAGCCTCGGGGGCGTTCAAGGGTAACTGGCGGCACGGGCATCGCCACTAGAACCGCTGAACTCTTGGGTGGAATTTGGACTTGGGGAACCAAGCGTGGACACGCAGTCGGACCGAGCCCGAGCAGTGGCACCGACCGGTACCGATCACAGCCCGCGGATCGTCGTCTCTCGCAAGAGGAATTAAATCGGCTCGGCGCTGCGATGCAAAAAGCTAGTTTGGAGTGGCTTGCCGTTCAAGACGCGCGCGATGCCGCACAAAAGGCCGGGAGGAAAGCGCCGACCGTCCGCAAGGGCCTCGTGAATACATCTGCCGTAGCGCTATGTCGCCTCATGGCGCTTACTGGAATGCGCCCTGGAGAGGCCGCTGCTTTACGATGGGATGAAATTGACGTCTCATCGCAAACGATGACTTTGCAGGATACGAAGACCGGTCGCAGCAGGCGACCGCTCGGGCGACCGGCTTTGGAATTGATGAAAGCTATTGAGCGGTCATCCGATCGGTGGGTTTTCCCGTCCAATCGCGGCCAGAGGCACTCGCCACATAAAAAGTCGTTGGTTGAGCTCTTCCGACTGGCTTCGATTGATGCATCGCCCAAGGTGCTGCGAAGCACGTTTGCCAGCGTAGCAGCCGATCTTGGTTATTCCGGCGGCACCATCGGCGAGATGCTTGGCCACGCGCGGCAGGGCGTCACAGAGCGGCACTACATCAGACGGGTCGATCAAGTGCTCATCGCTGCTGCGGATGAGGTTTCGGCCGCTATCTCAGCAGCGATGGGTACCTAAAGGAGTCATATTGAGAATTGGCAAGCGCCCTTTCACGGCGGTAACAGGGGTTCGATTCCCCTTGGGCGTACCAGAGATTTCAACCACTTAGCCAAAATCCCTGTCGGTGCGTCGAATATGCATCGAATATACGTATGTGAACCATTGCGAACGTTCGCGATTGATTCCGTCCCCTTTCCTGGCGAGTATCGGTTTGCACGACTCAGAACATTCGGGGATTTGATGGGTCGAATTGAGCGCGCTTTCCGCAGAGTCGGGCGATATCTGGATCGCCATCTCCTCACTGTAGCCTTGGCAGTGTCTGCCATCGGATTGACGTTTGCCACCAATCTCCTGGAGGTCGTCCCAGATTCGTCCGCAACTTGGTATTCGAGAACGCTTGCCGTCTTGGCGTTAGTAATCACGGTCTCGGGCGTCGTCTATAGCACCAGTCGGCAAGGGACCCTTGAACATGAGTTGACCACGTCCAAAGACGAGATCCTCAAACTTCAGAGTTTGATTGCCAGCTTCGGCACCGACTATTTCGATATATGGACGAAGCGCCTGCAAGTGTTGGCTGAGGAGCTTAAATTCGATGGTCAGGATCGGATCAGCGTTTACAGGTATGCCGATGAAGCCTTTACCATGGTAGGTCGCTTCTCTGTGAGACCGGAGCTCAACAAGCCTGGTCGCAGCGTGTACCCAGCGAATCAGGGCGTGATCGGTGCAGCATGGCGATCTGGGGAAGGAAAATGCGTGGTCACTGATCTTCCCGATCCAGAGGCCGCTCTTCAAGCTTATCTCGACAGATGCGAAGCTGAGTGGCAACTCCCAAACGAGGTCGTCCAAGCAATGACAATGAAGCCTCGTTCTGTTGCAGCCTTCGCTCTGATGAATTCGCAAAAAACTGCTAGAAATGCTATAATCGTTTTTGAAAGCACAGCTGCTGGCCGCTTCTCGGCAGCTATGTTGGAGCGCCGCGTGAGCGGCGGTTCAGGAAAGGAAATCGTACTTTTGCTTGAAGTGCTTCAGGTACACGAACCATCGCTAGAATATGCTCACGACAAGGGGTTCTGAGATGGCTGAGCTTCGAAATGTCATGACCTATCTGGTGCGCAACTATCCCCACAAACACGAGCTGTCAAAAGCTCGCTTAACTAAAATGATCTATCTGGCGGATTGGAAATCCGCCATCGAACACCAGCGCCAGATGACGGGCATCGAGTGGCAGTTTAATCACTTCGGGCCTTACGTTGACGACGTTCATAATCTTGCACTCGAAGACTCGGCATTTTCAGTGAAATCCGAACAGAATATGTTTGGAAAACCAAAAGAAACGATCGTGCTCGCTGACAGGCTTGCCGACGATCGAGTTTCGAATGAGGAAGCCGCGATCCTTGATCACGTAATTGAGCAAACTAAGCGGCTGACTTGGGACGCGTTTATAAAGCTCGTGTACTCGACGTATCCTGTGTTGACAGGATCTCGTGGCAGCCGCCTTGATCTTGTTAAGTCGGCGGAAGCTTATAGAGAAGTCGAGGCTCAGCTAGCGGAGTTATAACGCCCGGCCACCGAAGCAGCCGGCCAGCAAGGCAGAAGCAAATGCTTAAATTCTTAAGTGGTTTACCACCGCTTTCCGATCCGATCGGGTTCTTTTGGTGTGGCGCCATTTGCTTCGGTCTCTGGGCCGGAAGTCTTGTCTGGGTTGGTGCGCCCGCGCCACTTCCGTTAATAGCAGGGACGGTCGCCGTGGCGAGTATAGCACTAGCCATACTGTTCAGCGTCAAGCGCAGGACATAAATGAAGCCCGCCACCGTGAGGCAGCGGGCCCATTATCGTTTCGGATCGAAACGATTGTCAGTTCGCCTTCTCGTGAAGGCGAAGCCGTGATCGTGGATGATCTGGAGGCCAAGGGCTTCCTGCCGAACGGCGCGGCGGAGTAGCTCGCCTTGCGGTTGCGGTGAATTCGCGCCATGATCATCCCCTACTTCGGGGAACGGCTATGCGCAAATTCGGGTTCTTGGCCGTTGTGGCCGCTGTGTTGACGGTGTCGACCGTCATGCCGGTTCGATCGGCAGACAAGGCAGCCTACTCGATGAGCAGCCCAACCTAGTCGGGGGGCCAGCCAACAAGAACTCCGGCTGTCCGCCATTGATTTCCAGAAGATGAAAACCGACGCTCGCTCACGGAAGTTGATTTACGCTTTGGTCGGGTTGGTTGGTCTTTTCGGGAGCATCGCGGTTTTTAGTTTTATCAGCGCGCGGCGCCGCAAAATAGGATCAGGGGCGGATGCTGTTTTCATCGGGACCTTGGCTACCGTGGTTTCAGCAAAGAGACGCCTAAGCAGCAAGATCGAAGCCCGCATTGCGTCCAAGGCCAAGTCGTCGGCGGATGGTTGAAAACACCCGCCAGTTCATCGCTTCGTGGCTATGTCCGCAATGGATGATGGATGCCGTCATATTTTCCCGAGCCGTATCATCCTGTCTTTGGTTTCCGCGCTTAGCTTTCTATCGAGCCAGTCGAGCGCCGAATTTCTTACCCTCACCCAGTGGAATTCCACTCTTGACTTGATCGCTCAAACGCAGGGCCTTTCAGGATCGGATGCTTTCGTGAGCAAACAAATAGCTGCAGCGTGGCAATACCTTGGGCCGTGTCGCGGCAGCGCCGACGATCTCAGAACCACGGGGGAAGACGCTATATCTTTCGTTATGGGCGCGAATCCAACCATCCCTGCTTATGCAGCAGTCTTGGAAATGATTGGGTCTCTCGGGCGCGAGAACCTGGGTCGAGAACCACCGCCTGATTTGTGCCGATTTGCCCGGGAAACGGCGAACTCCCACTACTAGGTGACTCTGAATGACCCGCCGATTAATCGCGGAAGAGCTCGAAGGCGCTGCCGATCTTATCGCCGATATGTCGCGCGCGGATCTACAGGTCATCCTCCGCCGTGCCGCCTTGATGCTTCGAAACGTCTCAGGAGTGCCGCTGGAGCCCGCAACGGAGGACGCTCTCAGTTCCATCGCGGCTGAAATGAAAATCAGCAGATCCGATCTCATTCAGATCGTGCTGCGCGAATGGCTGGAGACAAACGCCTATCTGCCAGTCCGAACGATCGACGAGGAAAGCGAAACGGACGGCAGCGCCTAGGCTGGGGAGCGACAGGTATGTAAAAGACCCGCCGCTACATTTGCGAAGCGACGGGCCCCATCAGTGCCGTGCATTGGGGTGCCCGGTATTGCTAACTATGCAATTGCGGTGCCAGACGTATTGACCCATTGCGGGGCACCTGGCTTCAACACACCGGCCTACCGCCAGTCAGCTTTGACGACACGGCGGGTATAGGCGCGCTCGACGCCGAAGATCGCTTCGTCCTTTGTGAAGACCCTCCCGTTCGCGCCACCTTCATAACATGACCAGAACCATGTCCCGGCCTCGGTGCCGTGGAGCGTCTTCAGGATGCGACCGACTGTATCCTGCATGAAACTGGCAGCGAAGTCAGACGGCGGTGCTTTCCCGCCGATGACGGTCCTGCTCCATTCCAACCAGACGCGGGCGCCACGGTCGACAAGGAACTGAAACGCTCCCTCCTTGTTCTCGAAGGTGCTCAGGACCGCGCTGCCGTCCACGACTTGCCAGCCACGCTGATAGGCGAACCGGACCTTTAGGCGTTCGCTCATCCCCTGAACCGCTCAACAAACCACTCGATTTTTCGGCCGATCTTCATCGCTTGTGGATCATGAGCCGCTTCGGCAGATGTTCCGGATGCACTTCCAGGAGCGTGATCTTGATCGACGGCTTGCACTGATCGCAGCTGAAATTGAGGCTTTGTGGATCTCTGCCGCCGCCGAACACCATCATCAGGTCGGCCATATAGCGGACGTTTCCGCAACTGCATTCGGCCTTGACCAGCATGTTATGCCGGGTCGCCTTGCCAAGGTATCAATCGGATCATGCGCCATAAGAACAAAAAAGGAACATTTCCTTGATCGTCAAGACGGCTTGCGGAATCTTTCCACCAATCTGAAGTGAGAACATGCTGATGAGCGACGAGATTATCCGCCTTCCTGGTGCGATGGAGCCCGTCACGCGGCCCGGCATTCAGCACCATAAGTGCGAGCATCCCGGCTGCGGCAAGAACGCCGGATGGGGATTTGCTAAGCCGCGGCAGCCATCTCACTGGTTCTGTTTCGAGCACCGCGCCGAAGGCGAGCGATATCTGTGATGGAAGCCTGGACGATCAGACCGCCAAGACGAGAGGGCGAATATCCCAACTGCGAGATCGACTGCCAGGAGGCCTTGGAGCCGGGATTTCAGGCGATTCTCGACTGCATGGTCGATGCCGGATGGACGCGCGGCGAAGTCATGCGCTCGCTGCGCCGCCTGATCGCGGCCGACAATATGACGCAAAAGGAAAACGCCAAGGTCGAGGCGCAGATCGCGATCGCGCGCGCCATCGCGCCATAATGCGTGCGGGGAAGCCCACTAGGAGCGGGTCAGCTTGAAATTCAGCGGTGCGCTTCCCGAGCCGGCGATTTCGGGTTTTGCGGTGCGCGCCGGCCCGCCGGGTTCAGGGCGGGTCCTGTGGCCGGTCTGGAGTTAGACCGAATCAAATATTAGTTGATTTGAATGCGCGCGACGATTCCAACAAGCAGCCGTGCCCGGTTTTCACGGGGGCCATTCCCCTACGGCTGGGTATCGCTGGTGGGTAGCGGCTTTTCTAGTTCCGCCTTCACTTTTAGGACGCCATCAACGAGGTCATTGAACTCTTCGACGCTCAAACTGCACAGCGCCTCGGCCGCGCCTAAATGGCAAAATTTGAATTCCACGAATTTCTTGTCATTGGCTCGATCGAGCTTGATGAAGAACCTAAACGACCAGGCGCCGCGAAGCGGCACACAGACATAACTCAAGTCTACGGCCATGAACTGCCGTTTGATGCTTTTCCAAAACCACATCGCACAGCTTCCCCAATTATCTCCGCCTTTCATATCAGCGAAGGCGGGATTTACCAATGGGTCTGTCAAATATATAATCGCCTCATGATAAGGGATTGTTCTTCTTCTTCGCTTCTCTCTCTTTCCTATATTCCTCTCTCAACTTTTGCCTGTGCAACTCCTCAATAGTGCGCGAACCGTACCGGAAGAAAGGCATCTCAATTGATTGATCCTAAACCCATCACGAACGAAAATATTCTGATGGCTCTTGGCATCGTTCTCATCGAAATTCGCGCGAGCGATGATCTATCCAAAGCACGGATGCTCGCTGACTCATTTCACAACGCACCGGCCATGATCGCGTCTGGCGCCAGTCCGCAGGATACCTGGGCAAGTGTACTTGGAACCGCTCGCAGGCTTGATATGGAACGATATGTCGTTTGGCTGTTAAGACACGTTCAGGCGAGACAGATTTCAAACTGACCCACTACCCCCTTCAGTGGTCCTGATCCTCGTCACCAAAACCCAGCAGCGAGGCATGCCGCAGGTCTTCCTCGCCGCGCAGGTGCTTGACGCGGCCGATCAGCCCTGGCTTGACCCATTGCGTCGCCGGCCGCTTCATCCCCTTCGGCGGCGTCCCGGCGTGCTCCTGGACGCGCTTCCATAGCCGCTCGCGGATCGCGCGGCTCGGATTGATGAAGGCCGATCCGACATATTTGCGCGTGCCGATCTCGCCCATCAGTGCGAATGCCGGCTTGCCGGCCTCGCGCTCGACACCCAGCAGCTCGAACTCGCCGATGGTGTAGCATTTTGCCTTCAGCCAATTGGTCGACGGGCCGCTTCGATATTTGCTGTCCCGGCGCTTGGACACCATCCCCTCGAGTCCGGCCTGGTCGACCATGTGAAAGATCGCCTTGGCCTCGCCCGGAACGCGCCACGGCCACCCGCCCAAGAACGAGGGGGAGCATTTTTACACCTGCCCGATCTGCGGCCAGCCGGTCGATATGCTGGATCTCAGGCAAGTGATCTGGCACGATAAGCCGGTCCATGATCGGCTGGAAATGGACGCCTAGGCATGTCGCGCCGGCTGACCTCTTCCTGCATGGCCGGCGTCACTACCTGCCCCCCAAAAACCTGTAACCTGGAAACGCAAAAAAGCCCGCTAGCCGGAACCAGCGGGCATCGGAAGAGAGTTCAGGTTGGGGTCAAGCCCCGCCAGCTTCAAGAGTGACGTGTCCGTGAAGACCCGCAACGTCCGAACGGATGAGAAGAGCCGTTCGACGAGAGAGCTATCGGGCCTTCGCTGTCTTGCGATTCTTCGGTGCTGGCGTCGGCTCTGCAGCCGAAGCCTCCGGAAAAGCGATTTCAGCCTTCAGTCGCTGCTCCCGGAGCCGAGCTGTCTTTGCATCTCGTGCCATGCGCTCGACCTCGATCAATTCCCGGGCAGC
>NZ_SRTG01000090.1:0-476 GCF_004792125.1 Mesorhizobium sp. M5C.F.Ca.ET.164.01.1.1
CCTTTGTTTAGGCGGGCTATGAGCTGAGCTACGGGTTTTGCCCGCTTCTAACCGTTCGCCAGCCTAGCGCAGGTGCCTCTCAACACCTCCACCACACCAAGGTTTCATGCGGGTAGCGAATTCGATCTTGGCGGCATGGCCATTAAGCACATGGGAGGGCCTCGCTGGCGGCATGCCTGTGATCTGGTACTGCAGCCCACGCTTGCCTCCGCCAGCGGTTCGATGAGGCAGCCTGTCGCACAATTGATATCAGGACTTCAATGCCGGAACACCGGACCCACCCTCAATTCAATAAATGAGGTGTCGCGTACCACGGTTGGCTGCTTGATCCAGGCAATTCAGGCCGCCGTCATCCTCAATGAGGTGACCTCGACCAGAGCCTCGGCCTTGAATGGCATGATGCAGGTGCATGGGATGGCGGCCACCGTCATTTTCGTCGATCCGAACGGAATTTCTTGCAACCGGTTTGCGGCTTT
>NZ_SRTG01000091.1:0-471 GCF_004792125.1 Mesorhizobium sp. M5C.F.Ca.ET.164.01.1.1
GCAACTATCTCTTGGATCGCTTCATCGCGTTGGAAATGTCGATCCATATCGTTCTCGAAAATCGGCTTTAGCTCCGAGGTGAATCCTTGCGCTGAATAGAAAACCGTGCCTTCGACAAAACCACCGCACTCTCCGTCACCGACGTCGGGGTAAATACTAACACTTGAGAAAGAAGGGAGTTCACGGTCGTCGTCGAACATCTGACGGTGCAAAACGATGGCGGCCACCGCGGGCCCGGCTTCGTGATGCGCCACAAGCGGCAGATATTGGGAGGCTACATTCATGCGGTGCGGCTCTCAGGTCTAGTTTGCTTTTGCGCATAGGACCGCAATTGTCGTGCCAACTGGGAAAATCGTTTCGGAACAATGCGATCGCTCTGGAAGCGTTGTGTCACATGTCCGACATCGTCGAGAATCCGACAACGAGTGCACCTCCTAATCACGGGAGCAACATTCGGCGCCAGTCGGTGAA
>NZ_SRTG01000092.1:0-469 GCF_004792125.1 Mesorhizobium sp. M5C.F.Ca.ET.164.01.1.1
TTCACCTCCAGCAAAGCAGGCGCCTTCGCCTGCAATCGCGATCTTCACCCGCACGAGCAGGGACGGACCGCCGCCGTCCGCTGAAGGCGGCCGCAAAGCCCTGGCGGGAGCGCCTGACGGTGGAACGGTGTTGAGCGAAAAGGTGCTGGCTGCGCGTTTTGCCGAGGTGGTGCTGCCGCATCTCGGCGACCCGCTGTCGCTCGCCCGCTGGTTGACCGGCAACGCGGCGGACGCCGAGGATGTCGTGCAGGACGCCTGCATCAAGGCGCATGCCGGCATATCAGGCTATGCCGGCGGCAATGCCCGTGCCTGGCTGCTGACCATCGTGCGCAACACCTCCTACACCTGGATGGCGCGCAACCGGCCGCGCGGCATGATGGCTGTCGGCGATCTCTGCGATCTCGACGACATGGCGGCGGCCCATGGCACCAGCCTGCCCGACGAGGACGGGCCGGAGGCGAGCCTGATC
>NZ_SRTG01000093.1:0-468 GCF_004792125.1 Mesorhizobium sp. M5C.F.Ca.ET.164.01.1.1
ACACGATGAAGATTACGGTGGTGCCGAACCGCAATGCCATCATGTTGGCAATCGCCTTCGGTCTCGCCACCCCCCACAACGCCGAAGCGGTGGCGGCGGCCATGCATGGTGGGGACCACTTCATCTATCCCGATTGCCGTCCGGCCTTCATTGAAGCTTTGCAGACAATGCAAGACCGCGCGCTCGACGGCTATGCGCAGATACGCCTCTATGCACCGTATGTGAATCTCGGAAAAGCTGACATTGTTGCGGATGGCGCAAGATACGGCACCCCGTTTGCCGAGACCTGGTCCTGTTACAAGGGCGGCGTGCGTCACTGCGGACGATGCGGGACCTGCGTCGAGCGGCGCGAAGCGTTCCATCTCGCCGGGCACGCTGATCCCACCGACTACGAGGACGCCGATTTCTGGCTCGAGGCGCTGCGCAGGAGGCGCGCGTAATGTTCCACATCAGCAAGGAATTCCACTT
>NZ_SRTG01000094.1:0-468 GCF_004792125.1 Mesorhizobium sp. M5C.F.Ca.ET.164.01.1.1
GGTGCGATCGACCAGCGGGCCGATATCGGTGTTCTTGTCGAGCGGGCTGCCGACGCGCAGCCGGCTCATCCTGACCTTGACCTTGGCGATGAAAGCCTCGGCAATGCCTTCCTGCACCAGGAGGCGCGAGCCGGCGACGCAGACCTGGCCGGAATTGCGGAAGATGCCATTGGCCGAAACCACCGCCGCTTGGCTGAGATCCGGCGCGTCGGCAAAGACGATGTTGGGCGACTTGCCGCCGAGTTCGAGGAAGACGCGCTTCAGATTGGAGCGGGAGGAATAGTCGAGCAAGCGACGGCCGACCGGTCCCGAGCCGGTGAAGGCGATGGCGTCGACATCCATGTGCAGGCCAAGCGCCTCGCCGGTGACCGCGCCACGTCCGGTGACGACGTTGAGCACGCCGGGGGGCAGTCCGGCCTCCGCTGCCAGTTCGGCCAGTCGCAGCAGCGTCAGCGAGGCGATCTCCGG
>NZ_SRTG01000095.1:0-466 GCF_004792125.1 Mesorhizobium sp. M5C.F.Ca.ET.164.01.1.1
CAAGACCGATCCTCTCGATGCCAGGATGCTGAGCGACTATGGCCGCCGCTATCAGCCTGAAGCCGAGCCGGCGCCGTGCGAACAAAACGAACGGCTTCAATCGCTTGCCGGTCACCGCGATCAACTGGTCGATATGCGGGCAAGGCTGAAGAAGCACCTCGCTGAGGCCTTCGAGGCGATCGTCATCGCCAGCCTTGAAGACATGATTGCCGACTTCGACAGGCGCATCCATGCGCTCGAGAGCCAGATCGCTGAAGTCATTCGTCAAGCCCAGCATACTGCCCGCGATTATTCGCTGATGGTCTCCGTGCCGGGTGTCTCCAAGGTCAGTGCGCTCTCGCTGCTGGCACACTTGCCCGAGCTCGGCCAGCGTTCACCCAAGTCGATTGCAGCACTCGCCGGCCTTGCCCCGTTCGACAACAAGAGCGGCAAGCTCAGCCGCAGGAGCCAGATCCAAGGCGGACGA
>NZ_SRTG01000096.1:0-464 GCF_004792125.1 Mesorhizobium sp. M5C.F.Ca.ET.164.01.1.1
GGCGCGTAAGCGATGGCGCGCGCGATGCACGGCTCGATGCCGTTCCTGACCTGGTAGAAGCCTTCGACCGTGCGGCCGGCATCATAGTCGACGAAGGGCCGGTCGCGCTCGTCGATATCGGAGGTCAGAAGCTTTGCCGCCTCCGCGTCGGTGCGCGCCACGACCAGCGTCGGCGTGCCCATCACGTCGGCCGCGAGCCGCGCCGCGTTGAGGTTGCGGATATGCGCCGCCGTCGGGATCAGCACTTTGCCGCCGAGATGGCCGCACTTCTTCTCCGACGCCAGCTGGTCTTCATAATGGACACCGGCAGCGCCGGCTTCGATGAAGGCCTTCATGATCTCGAAAGCGTTGAGCGGGCCGCCGAAGCCGGCCTCCGCATCGGCGACGATCGGCGCGAACCAGGTCTCGACCGACAACCCCTTGCCTTCCGAGGTTTCGATCTGGTCGGCGCGCTGCAAGGTGCG
>NZ_SRTG01000097.1:0-460 GCF_004792125.1 Mesorhizobium sp. M5C.F.Ca.ET.164.01.1.1
GGTTATCTGTTAGCACCGTCACTGCCGATGCCGGCTATGCCTACGCGAAAGTGTTCGGGGCGCTCGAGCGTCGCGGCATTGATGCGTTGATTCCGGCCAAGGCAGAGCCGATCCGTAGCCCGGTCCCGCTTCGCCGCTTCCGCTACGATGCCAAGCACGACATATTGAAGTGTCCGCGGGGAAAGATCCTACGTCCGACTAGGCCGGTGAAGCACGGCCGCTTCTTCTATTCGCGCTCCAGTGAGTGCGCCGGTTGCGACCTTGCCTCCCTGTGTCTTTCCAAGGGGCGCGTCAACAAAGCGGTTGTTGTGGGTGACGATTATCCCGCGCTGTTGAGAGCGCGCCGGCGTCGAGAGCGATGGTCAGAGGAGGATCAATGTCTCTACCAACGCCACCGGTGGCGCTCGGAGGGCTTCCATGGCGAGGCGAAGAACTGGCACGGACTGGCCCGAGCGATCCG
>NZ_SRTG01000098.1:0-459 GCF_004792125.1 Mesorhizobium sp. M5C.F.Ca.ET.164.01.1.1
TTCGCGCGTGCCGTGCGGACATAGTCCTGGCGCAGCGTTTCCAGCATCGACGTGCGCATGACACGCGTCATGTTGGCAAGATTGACGTAGGTCAGGGTGATGACGGGGGCAGCGAGATGCCTGAGCGTATCCCAGAAAATGGCCAGATTGCCGTTGAGCAGCGCGTCGATCGTGTTCGCGCCGGTGTAGCGGGTGAAGCCGGGCGAGGTGACGGCGGCCTGGGCCCACTGGCTGAGGCGCCCGGGCGGGAACCAGTCGAGCGCGGAGTAGAAGATCAGCAGCATCAGCAGTCCGAAGACATAGACCGGGAATGACCAGCCCAGGATGGTGAAGATGCGGATCACATGGTCCGGCCAACGGTTGAGATGGATGCCGGCCCGCGAGCCCAGGTAGATGGCGAGCAGAAAGCCGGGAATGAACGCCAGCAGGACCAGTTCCAACGTCGCGGGCAGCAGGGAG
>NZ_SRTG01000099.1:0-453 GCF_004792125.1 Mesorhizobium sp. M5C.F.Ca.ET.164.01.1.1
TGCGCCCAGCCGGCCGTCGACCGGGAGAAAGTCCATGTCTGAAGGAACCTCATCCAGAAAGCCCGCCGACCAGGAAGGCGAAAGAGTAAGTGACCAAGTCATTCGCCTGGACAGCCAGCGCGAGCAAAGGCGCGGCAACCCGCCTGTCGTCGAGGACGATGAGCTGGAAGCGCCCGGGGCGCCGGAGCCGGCGAAGCTGGAGGCGCCCTCGGCGCAACCGAAGCCGGCTTCAGTCACCGTAGCTCCGCCGGCTCCCGCCCAACCGCGCCGCAGCCTGATGCGGCCGATCCTGTTTGCGTTGCTTCCCGTCGCGCTGGTGGCCGGCGGCTACTACTATGTGGTCGGCGGCCAGGTCATGACCACCGACAACGCCTATATCCAGGCGCAGTCGCTCGGCGTTTCCACCGACGTCTCCGGCACCGTCGACGAGATCGATGTGCACGACAACCAGGC
>NZ_SRTG01000009.1:0-8670 GCF_004792125.1 Mesorhizobium sp. M5C.F.Ca.ET.164.01.1.1
CAGATCACCATACCGGCCCGCGGCTTCTTGAAAGGCCGCAAGGAAAAGGCCTGAGAGAAGAACGCACTCGATCACCGGGCACATCAGGTTGGAAGGCTCTTGCATCGAGGGCGGCAACCAGAGAAGAATGATGCTTCGGATGCCGAGGCAATCTGCGAGGCGGTCACGCGACCGACGATGCGCTTTGTTCCGACAAAGAGCGAGGAGCAGCAGAGCGTGTTGATGCTGCATCGCGTCCGCGAGCTTTTGATCCGGCAGCGGACAATGCTGGTGAACGCCTTGCGCGGCCACTTGGCGGAGTTGGGCATCATCACTCGTCAGGGTGCTACAGGGCTGAGCATGCTCGTCGCGTTGGTTGAGGACGAGGGGAACGACCTCATTCCCCCGCTTGCCCGATCGGCCCTCTTTCTTTTGGTGCAGCAATTGCGTGAGGTGCACGAGAAGGTCGGTGAGCTGGACCGACAGATTCACATCTGGCATCGTTCGCACGAGTTGAGCCGTCGCCTCGAAACGATCCCCGGCATCGGTCCGATCACCGCCAGCGCAATCGTTGCGACCGTGACAGATGCTTCCCTGTTCAAATCCGGTCGGCAACTCGCGGCTTGGCTTGGCCTGGTGCCGCGACAGAACTCATCCGGAGGAAAGGATCGGCTCGGGCGGATCAGCAAGCAAGGCGATCCCTACATCCGTCGCCTTCTTGTTGTGGGAGCCCATGCCGTGCTTCGCTTCTGTCGTAAGGGCAAAGCGGCACCCACTCGCTGGGCTGCCGAGCTTCTGGCGAAAAAGCCGTACAACGTCGTTGCGGTGGCCTTGGCAAACAAGATGGCCCGGATCGTCTGGGCGCTGATGACTACGGGCAAGCGCTTCGCGGATTCACCGGCGTAGTGACGTAGTCGCAGAGGATGCACAGAGGTTGGTGAGGTGCTGATGGTGTGATGACGGACGGTCGAACCGGGATCGGAAAAACCCGCTCAGTGGGTGCCGCTCAAAAAGCGCGTTGACCTGTCTGGGATCCGATCCGCGGACTTCATCAAGGCCAGCGGCATGAACAGGCCGCACTCAAAGGCCGAATACATGCCTGCACCCGACCAACCTGTCATCAATGTCAGAAAGCCCTTGCCACGCGGAGGCCGTCCATACATGCCGCTGATAGACTTATCGCTTTTCGATCAGGCACCGCGCCCTGCCGCGGCCGATCTATCAAACGGGCAGACGCAGATCATCTTCGAGACAGAGCGTGCCGCCATCGCCGCTGCCAATCGTCCCGCTCACATGGCTTCAGCCGAGCAATCAGGATCCCGATCGCGTTCCTACGACCGAAGCGATCGCGATCGACTCCGGCGACGCTCCGGAGACGGAGCTGCCGGTAGGCGGCAGGATCCAATGTCTATCCATCGCGCGCTTTAGCGCGGCGTCCAACTCGGCGGCAGTCCGATACGAGGGCATTTGCGTCTCGTTGATCCAGCCGAAGCCGAGATGTCGGAAGTGATCCGCCGGCACCGTGACCCGGCTTTTGTCCAGTTCCCGTACGAAGTCCGCCGACCAATCATGGATCGTATATGCTTCAATTTTATCCATCATTGGCCGCCAGCGTTGGATGCGCTCTTCGCGCGGCATGTTGGCCGCTTTGGAAATCGCGGTCGCGATCTCGTCGGGGCTGTTCGGATCCACCAGCAGCGCTTCGTTGTGATTGAAGTCTTCGGCCGCACCTGCAGACTTCGATAGCACCAAAACGCCGGGATCATCCGGATCTTGCGCAGCAATATATTCTTTCGCAACCAGATTCATGCCGTCACGCACTGGCGTCACCACGCCAACACGCGCAGTGCGGTAGAGGCCTGCCAGTTGAGCCTGGGTGAAAGCATTATACTCATAGAGGATGGGCCTCCACTCGTCCGTGCCATGCTCGTCATTGACACGTTTGACGAGGCTCTCAACCTTGCGCTTATAACTTTTATAGGCCTCGATTTCGGTGCGCGACGGGTTGGCGATCTGCAGGAGCACTATACTGCGCGGCTGGTCTGTCAAGACCTTATCGAAGGCTTCAATCCGGGCGTCGATACCCTTGCTGTAGTCGAGCCGGTCGACCCCGATTGCAAGCTTCGCGCCGTTGAGTTTCTTCTGCAAAGACGCGATATACGGTTTCGCAAGCGACTCCGAGGCATACTGTGCGAACTGTTTGTGATCGATACCGATCGGAAATTTCTGACAACGCGTCTGTCGGCGGCTCGAAACCACCACACCGTGCTCGACTTCCAATCCGAGATGGGTACGCAGGCAGTCGCGGAAGTTGTTCAGGTCCCAGTTGGTCTGAAAGCCGAGCAGATCGTAGTCGAGCATCGAGTGCATGAGCTGACGATGATTAGGCACTCGCGCCATCACATCAGGTGCTGGCCATGGCGTATGCAGGAAAAAGCCGATCGGCTTGTCGACACCGAGCTTGTGCAGACCAGCGCCGAGTGGAAGAAAGTGATAGTCATGCACCCAGATTGCATCTCGATCCCGGAACTGGAAAGCGGCTCCCGCCAGGAACTTGTTGATCTCCTGATAGCTTTCATAATGATTTGCGGAGGCGGCCATCCGGTCAGGCAGCGAGTGCAACGCCGGCCACAATATCGAATTCGCGAAACCTTCGTAGTACCCAGAATAGTGCTCGCGCGGCATATCGAGCTTCGCCACTTGGCCCTCGCCGTGCTGCCCGATGTCCAAGGGCTCGGTGCCGTCGCCCAAATTGCCCGAGGAGCCCATCCAGACTGCGCCAAAGCGTTCCACCACAGGCTCGAGGGCCGCAGCAAGCCCGCCCGTCTTGGGTTGAAGCGGGTCGAATGCAGCAACCCGATTTGAGATGACGACAAGTTTTGGCTGCTGCGTTGCCTCACCGATATTGTCCTTTTGCTGGGCGGAGCAAGGACAAGGGGAAGGATCTGCACTGGATTCTTGCGTGCAATGCTGTGCTGCCTCGCGCAGATGCTGGTCAAAGGCTGCGTGTTGCATTGTTGAGGCTGCTGCGTGAGCAGCGTTATTGATTCTATCCATTTTCCATCTCCGTCGTAAGTGCCTTGCCGATCCCCTGTGCGGAAGTTCCATGAGCTACTCGATTCGGCTTTGAGGATGGCCGTCGACATTCGCCTGCAAAAGGGGCCGTCCGCCTCATATTCGCGCGTTTCCGCGAGATCGGCAGTGCGCGCCAGGTGCTGATCTCGATGACCGACGACGGCGTGCATTTCCCCAGGCCGTCCGACGGCAAAGAAGATGTTGTCCTTCGACTGGGTTCCGATCCGCTACCACAACGAAATCTTTGATTCTGAGAACCCATTCTACGCCGGAGCCTATGTCTATGGTAAGAGCAAGAAGCGCGCCGAGATCGTCGATGGCCGTGTCCGCAATAGCAATTGTCATTGCAAGCCGGCCAGCCAGGACCTGCTCACAATCGTCTATGGCAAGGCGGGCGGGGCCAAGTCGGAAGAGTTCTGTCGCAAACGGAATGGCAACCCATATCTGGCACGAAGGCCTCTCTTTTTCGGGGAGCGCGCTTGCTTGACCGGTCAGTGATCTTGCTGTGCGTGCGCTGGTATCTGGCGTACAATCTCAGCCTGCGCGATCTGGAAGAGATGATCGCCGAACGCGGCCTGAACGTCGACCAATCGACTGTGCACCGCTGGGTCGTTCATTTCGCGCCGCTGCTGATGGAACGCTTCAACCGGCGCAAGCGCGCCGTGACCGGCAAATGGCATGCGGACGAGACCTACATCAAGGTGCGCGGGCGATGGATGTACCTCTATCGCGCCATCGACAGCGTCGGCGACACCGTCGAGTTCTGGTTCAGTGAATACCGGGATTTGCCGGCCGCCACGTTGGCACGCCATGCCCGTCCCGATCGCATCGTCATCGACGGCAGTCAGACCAACCGGGAAGCCCTCGTTTCCTGCGATGCCACAAGTCGATTGCAGAATTGCTCCCGGCGCCGGTCGAAGCCGATCCGCATCCGCCAAAGCCAATACCTCACGGATGTATTTGACAAGGGCCGTTCTGCTCCGATGTGCGGAGGTGTGCTCTCACGCGTTCTGTCCTGGCGGACGGCCGAGATAGCGTCGCGCGCAGCGAGGTCAGGGCTGGCCGGCAGGCCATCGCGCGGTATGCGCGGCTTGGCCTAGACGGAGCGAGCACGTCGCTATCGTTCGCCGGCTGCGGGATGGATCGGCGAAGCTGATTTTGCTATTCTTTCGCGGCTCGGGTGACCGCGTGGCGAAGAGCAGGGTCGAGGTTGCAACCCTGTCGCGCAGCCTATGATCGTCGCACCTCATGTGGGGCGCCCGAGCGCCACGGATGCGCATGAAGAAGGCGCGCAGCGGACCAGGCACACCGGAAATGACCCACGCCGCCTCGACCAGCATCGATCGCGCGTGGGCTCGGCCTTGTTTGGTGATGCGGCCATGGTAGGCCGGCTTGTCACCGGACTGCCGGACCCGCGGGTTGAGTCCGAAGTAGCTGACGAGCTTTTCCGGCGATGAGACCGTTCAATGTCGCCGACGGCTGCCACGATACTCAGTGCCACCGTGACATCCACGCCGGTGATCGTCATCAGCCGCTTGACCCGTGGTTCCTGGAGGGCCGTCTTTGCGAGGCTCTTGTCAACCTGTGCAAGTTCTCCGCCAAGGCGATCGAGTTCACCGGCATGGCGAAGGACAACACGGCGCTGATCCTCGGCGAGCGGCTGAGCCTCCAGCCAAGCCCTGCCCCGCTTTGAGAACAGGGTGCCTTTGTAGGGCGGGATCAGGTTGGCGTGCAGAACCGAATGGATTCGGTTTTTGAGACGGGTCATCTGGCAGACGAGCTGCGTTCGTTCCGCTACCACGCGACGACGCGTCTCGGTTTCTTCATCCGGCATCCAGACTTCAGGCAGAAAGCCGCTCGCGTGGAGCTTGGCCAGCACTGCCGCGTCGATCTTGTCGGTCTTGACCTTGGCCCAGGCGATGGCCCGAACCAGGATCGGATTGGCTATGACCACCCTGCCCACAAAGGGCGAGAGCAACCGGACGATCGCGCTCGTATTGCCTGTCGCCTCGATGACGATCTCGTCATCCGGCTTGAGCTTCGTGGCGAACTGCAACAGACGACCGTGTTCGAGATCGATCCTCCCGGCATCCCGGATTTTGCCTTTCTCCAAGATTGCCATTTGAGCGAATGATCGGTGGACATCAAGGGCAATGATTCTCATTCCCAGCTCCTTTCCAGGGTCAGCAACCATGGGAGCCGGCGGGCTACACGACAACTACGGATCCGCGCTCGCAGCGCAACCGGGCAAGTCGAAGGGGGCGGCCAGATAACAACTCGAACTCTCGGTTCATCAAGGTACTTCGGCCTGCCCGCCATGCGTGCTCCCGACACCCCAATCCCGGTAGGTGGACGGTAGTCGATCCATCCGTGCAAGAAAATACGGATTGGCGCGTCGCGCCCATTCATGCCTGATAATATAACCGCATCGAGCAGGATCATCGGCGCATCAAGCGCCGGGTGCGGCCGATGCTCGGTTTCAAATCGACGCACGCCGCCGCGGTCACCCTGTCCGGCATCGAGATGGTCCACATGATGCGCAAACGACAGGCGAGGTTCGCCTATAATCCACGTCCCTCAATCGCAGAGCAGTTCGAAATCCTTGCAGCATGATCATCTGCGCGAAAGCGTCCCGTTGTGACCAAAAGCACGATCTGCGACAGAACCCGAAAAATAGCACGGCGAATGCATCCTTCATCGGCAGGGGAGGCGGCTACTGCCTGATGGCTGACATCGGGTTTCGCTCGGCTGATGTGTGCTCAGTGGATGTGACGCGCGAGATCTGCGATCCTACCCATCAGCGCTTCCATCGGTCCTCAGTGGCGCGCAGGCAAAGCACCGCGAAAGTGCTTACAACCACTATGAAGCCAACGAGAACGCACAGGCCCGAGCCTCCTCCAAGAAAATATATTGCTATAATGTGCAGGACATAGGCGGTCAAAGGCATCGAGCCGACTGCGATTATTAACCAGACCAGCTTTCGCAGATGCGGGAGCGCATCCATAGCGAGCAAGCAAGCCGCCAAGATGATCATTGCGCAACCGGTGCTGCCCACGATCGAGAATTTGGCTATGGGGTGCGGCTATCCATGGCGACGACCAGGGAGGTGGCCGCCGTCCGACCACCACCCGGCGGATTCCTTCAGATCGCCGGGTACATTCAGGCAGCAAACGCAGCGCGAGGAAGGATCCGCAATGGCCCAACACAGCCAGCGCTACCCCCGCCAGGCCAAGGCGCCAATGCATTGCTTGCGTACTAAGGTCAAGGCGCGCATGGCCATGCCTGCGATCGCGAAAGGAACCCAGCTCATCGCGGGATAACTGCCGCTGACCATGAGCTTGAACACCGGGTCGAAGTACGGATCTCGGAGCCAAACATTGCTGCAAGGTGGAAGCGCAATTGGGGTAGAACTAATGCGGTCGCCGCAGCGAGGAAGCCGAGCGGCTCTGCACTGAGCCGACAGAGCGGCAGGACCAACAAGAAGCAGATTCCGCAGTATGGCAGAACGATCAGGACCGGGGTGCCGAGGCAGACCAGGATTGAGCCAAGCGCGAACAAAACAAGTGCACGAATTGCGACTCTGGCAATGGCCTGTCTACCGGCTATGCCCGACTTCGGCGCCTTGCGGCCGGTAATCAGGAGGATCGAAAAACCGGCCAATACGGCAAACAGGCGGACGACCGCCCATGGGTTAGTTCCATCAGAAACCCGACTAGTCCTCCTTCGCCGGGGTCGGGACCGAGATGGGCGGCATACATCCCGAAGACAGCCAGGCCCCGAGCGAGGTCGATGCCGACCAGCCGATCTACGACTGACCCATGGCTCGCGCCTGCCACCGGCGAGTTCTCGGCTGGCCGTGCCTGTGCTATGCTGGGCTCCTTCCTTGGTTGTGTCGATCGCGGGCCCGCGACAGGAGAGCCGGTCGGCTGCTGCCGTCGTCTCACCCTCAAGGGTGCAAATCTCGTTCCAATCTGACGGATCGAGCCGGCGACCAAATTTATGCTTGCTGTCCAGCTCTTTTAGCCTGCCGCAAACAACAGATCGGCCCACGAAGCCTGTGGCGCGGACCTGACAAACCCTACAGAGCGTGTCGTGGAGCCGACATTTTTGAGGCAATAGCGGTGAACCGGCGGCGAGAGCCTCAGCGACAGCGGGTGATCCGATCAGCACGCCCGCGGCCTGGGCGAGCGGACACCTCGGCCACGGTGTTGGCGGCGCGGTTCAAGCCACGATGCGCATGAATCGAGGGAGCAAGGACATCACGCTGGACGAGATGGTCGAACGGCTGTCGGTCGAGCGGTCGGCAGGTATCAGCCGCAGTGCCCTGAACGCCTGGCTTGGCGAGCGCGGCTGGACGTTCAAAAAAAGTGCGCACATGAACTGGAGCAAGACCCTCTGGACGTCCTGAAGCGCCGTCGCACCTGGTTCGCCGGACAGCTCGATCTCGATCCTGCCCGGCTTGTCTTCATCGAAGAGAGTGTGCTTTACAGCAGCGGAAGGAATTCAGCATGGACTAAGACAGTAGCGTAAAGCTGCGTTGGCGATGGGGCCGGCCCTCTGGGATCGCCTTTCAGGAGCACGTCTCAAACAGTCCGCGCTGCTGCGGTAAAGAGCCGTGGTGGTGACGTGCACCAGGCCAAGCTCGCGAGTTCCAGCCGGTGCAAGTCCGGCCCGGGTGAGGGGTAGCACCCGCCCATCCGGCCACACTGATCGGCGGTTAACGTGACCTCCACGGCCTTCAGGCGTCTTGAGGGTTATGGATGAGATAAACTTGTCTGAGTTGGCCAAACACCACGTCGGAATTCGGTGTTAGCTTCGCCTCGGCCGTGTAGTGCTCACCGTTAATCTGGAAGCGTGCCGGCTGATCTTGGTTGCGCTGGCCCGGTAGGAACCCGAGTTTTCCCAATTCAAGAACGATTTCACGCGGCATTAGTTGGCCGCCATTGTCCCAGCGGTGGTGGTCCCATAACGGGCCAACGAGATATCCGATGTCATCTGATGAGCGGAGAACCGACGAGGACTCCTTGCCAGACGCCTGCGCCGATCCGCTAGAGGGCTTTCCGACGCAACATTCTCCAACCGCTTTCCTGACTGCTGACTTAACGCGCGACCACAGTGAACCGTCTTTGCTATGCAGGCCGGACCGCGGCGGCATCCGCATCGACCCGCCGATGTCAGGGTGCCGGATTCCTCCATGGTCATCTGCGGGAGTCGCATTAGGCGGAATGAGTTGCAAGTCGCCTAGGTGCTGATCTTGTACGGCAATATACTCCTGCATCGAAGATGCCGTGCTGAATTGGTCGATTGAATTGAGTGTCAAACCACTCTCCTTTGAACAGATGGACTTTCGTAGTCTCCGAAGCTAGTAGCGTCTGGTATCCAGGCTCCGGAGATTCCTGCCGCCATAATGCTCTTCTGCCGCCTTGTGACAGACATCCGAGTAGAACTTATCGGCATCCTCGATAGTGCACCCAGCACCCGCGAAACAGCCACGCGCTATCTCATGGAGCGTATGCCGGATCGAGCTCGTGTCGTCGTAGACTGCGTTGAGGCACGCTATAATGACAATGACCTCTTCCTTTGAGAGACATTGCTGTCCGCTCATTAAGCGCGCAT
>NZ_SRTG01000009.1:8769-90271 GCF_004792125.1 Mesorhizobium sp. M5C.F.Ca.ET.164.01.1.1
GCCACGCGCTATCTCATGGAGCGTATGCCGGATCGAGCTCGTGTCGTCGTAGACTGCGTTGAGGCACGCTATAATGACAATGACCTCTTCCTTTGAGAGACATTGCTGTCCGCTCATTAAGCGCGCATGGTTGATGCAGGCGACGGCGTTGGCGCATGTGAACGAGTCACCGAGGCCTGAGCAATCCTCGAATCCGTTGCCTTTCTCATTCAATTTGAAGTGAGTGAGGGGCAGGTTTTTCATGTCTTCGATTTCCCCGCGATTCAGGTCCTCGATGACCGCGGGATGGTAACCTGATAGCCTCTCCTGAAGCCGGGTGTCGAGTTTATGCAGCCACGGCCCCACCAAGCTGGTGTTGCGCTTCAGCTTGTTTTTATGCGGATCCTCGAACATCAGAGACGCGTCCAGCTTCTCGGTTTCCGCCAGTGACAGAAAACCATGTTCGGCGAGGGTTTTCATCACGACCTTCTCGGCATTTCCCCAGTGCGCTTCAGAAGCATAGACTTGCCTGAAGTTTAGGATGGCCTGGCCGGCCGCGAACTGGGCCTCTTCGCCAAGTGCACGATCCTGATCGAGCAGCGACTCGAGCGTCTCGGTGCATTGCTTGAAAGTTAGCCCCTTTTTGCTTTGCAAGGTATTCCGGAAATGCTCCGCGCCCTTGTTCACGAAAGGCCGAGTGGCCGATCTCGAGGTGTAGCCGTACGCGCCGGTATCGTCATTGAGCACACCGGTCAGCGCGTACTTGTTCTTTTTGTCGTATAGCGGACTCTGCGTCAGGTCCGGATCTTTCGGCACCTGAGGCGGTCGGTACTTAGACACGCACTCGTCCTTCACAAGATGGCCCTTCATGCAGGCTAGGTTCAGAATGATTGACCGGCGAGCATTGGCAGAATCCGCCAAGCGCGCGACGTGGACGCGGGTCGCCGCCCGGTAGTCGATCATAGCTACGAACTGGTTGTCCCCGAAAATGCGGATTGGAATGAGGGGACGCCCATTCAAACGCTTAGCATCGGGGCTGGCGCCGTGATAGCGCGTGTAATATTCCCTCGCCTTCGCCTGGGCGGTCCTAAGCCGTTGGTTGCTGGTAAAGCCCTTTCTCCCATCATGTAGCGAGGTGGTGGAAAGGGGAAAATCGTTGGCGATCTTATCGTAGGCGCAGCCCGCGCCCGCGAGGCACAGGCCGTACTTCACCGCCCGCGCGAAATAGTTTGATCCGTCGCCCGTTCCGCCTGGCGCACCCTCACCATCCTTTTCCTCACCACCTTTCTGCTGTGCTGGATTCTTCGCAGGTGAGGGTGCCGCACTCCGGGAATGAAACACAGCAAGTTGATGCGCTTCGTGGAACGCAGTCACGGCGCTCGGAGCCTCTGCCAGCCCGTCACGAGGCGCCGGTCTAACGCCGAAAAGCCGTTAAGTTGGTTATTCCCGATTCGCATCTCACCGCTCCTCTAGCAAAGCCCATGATGCAGCCTCAACAGTTGCGGGCACGACATCGAACGGATTGTCAGAGGGGTCATTGATCATCACGTCGCCATCCTCGATAATGTTGCCGCCTTCAAGCCCGACAGATTCTTATCTCCTGCGATCGGCCTCCGCGTGTTCAACAGGCCTTGAAGGCGATCCGTAAGCCGTAACCCGTTCTTCCGCCTGTCTTAGGGCAATAGTGCTGCCAGGGCGCGAGCCCGATACTCCGGCTCGTCAAGTCCGTCGGCAAGGGCAGCGATGCGCCTTTGTAGCTCGGGGGCAAGGCCCGCCAAGCCTTGCCGGAGGCCTGCTAGAGCCATTACGAGATACTCGGGGTCGTCGATGCTCTCGGCCAAGACGGCGAGACGCTGCTGCAGTTCGGGCGCAAGCCTTGGTACGCCGGCTCCGAGGCCCCGTAGGGCCGAGGCGCGATTGGCGCCGTCAAGTCCCTCGGCGAGGACGACGAGACGCTGCTGCAGCTCGGGCGCAAAAACTGCCACGCCGGCTCCAAGAACCTCGAGGGCCAAAGCGCGATGCCCGGGGTTGTCGAGCCTCTCGGCGAGGACGCCGAGAGGCTGCTGCAACTCGGGCGCCTGCCCTGTGACGCCTATTCCGAGCGCGCTGAGGGCGAAGGCGTGATAGTTTGGTTCGTGAATGCCGTCGGCGAGGACCAGGAGACGCTGCTGCAGCTCGGGCGCAAGCCCTGTGACGCCTATTCCGAGGGCCACCAACGCCGAGGCGCGATTCCAGGGCTGGTCGAGCCCCTCTGCGAGAGCCACGAGGCGCTGCTGGGGCTCGGGCGCAAGCCCTGTCAAGCCTGCTCCGAAGCCGCGTAGGGCCCTGGCGCCATCTTCGGGCTCACCGAGTCCCTCGGCGAGGGCGACGAGGCGCTGCTGCAGGGCCCTCCAGAGCTCGGGAGCGATGCAAGGGGTCAAGTCCCTCGGCAAGGACGACGAGACGCAGCTGGAGCGCGGGCGAAGCCCCGCCACGCCGGCTCCAAGGACCTCGAGGACCGAGGCGCGATGCCCCGGGTTGTCGAGCCTCTCGACGAGGACGACGAGACGCTGCTGCAACTCGGGCGTAAGCCCAGTGACGCCTGCTCCGAGGGCGCTGAGGGCCAAGGCGCGATAGTTTGGTTCGTCAATGCCGTCGGCGAGGACCAGGAGACGCTGCTGCAGCTCGGGAGCAAGCCCTGCCACGCCTGTTCCGAAGCCCCGTAGGACGAAGACGCAATCTTCGGCGTCTTCAAGTCCCTCGGCGAGGGCGACGAGACGCTGCTGCAGCTCGGGCGGGAGGCCAGCCAAATCGGCTCCGATCTCCTCCAGGGCCGAGTTGCGCATCTCAGGGTCGTCAAGCCCCTCGACTAGGGCGACGAGAGCTACCTTCTGCGCACTTAGGAGGCAATTGAAATTGTGCGCCAGTGATTGGATCACGCCGGAATACATCAGCCCAGCCGAGGGATTTGCTCCGGATTGCTGTTCCGTCAACCTGTTCCAGATGGCCTGAACTCGGACGGCCCTTTGATACCTTTCTTGATATGCCGGAGTTAGCTGGACGACAGCACGCAGTTCAGGACTTGATTGCGTCAAGCTCAGAAGGTCGATCGGGATAAGCCTCTCCGCTGTGTCACCTTGTTCAAACAATAGAGAAAGGATACTGCTGGGTTGCTCCTCCCTCGCGCGTGGGGCTTGAAACTCAGAGCGCGTCTGCTCCACCACAGAGCTGGATGCTCCGCCGGCTTCTTCAAGCCGAACAAGCGGCCCGGCGGGAGGATCGTCCGTGGTATCACGGTCCATGGCGCTAGCAAACGGCATGGGCGCCTTGCCACGCACGTCAATGTTCCTCATGATTCACCCCTTACGGATCAACGACTATTATGCCCATCGGGAATCATGGCCCATCGGGTGCCTGGTTTGTTGCAGGCATATCCTGATGTGCAAATGATGCGCCACTTGAACGACCGACATTGATCTCAGCCCTTCCGTGCCGAGAGGGTGGAACCTGCCAGCTCAGCCAGCGGGGCGCGTGTCGCGAGTCTGGGAGGGATCCAGGTGGTGACTGAGGACTGTTGCCGAGCAACTCTGCTCTTGCCGCCAGGGATATTCCCTGGTCATTGCGTGCAAGGCCGCTGATGAACTTGTGCCGAAAACCATGCGGTGAGCTCGCGGAATCCTGATGGCTCTTCTTTGTCCGAAGCAGACAGCCGAATGTCAACCATCCGCCAATTTGTTGCGAAGGCAACCACGTCCAGCAAAACGGACGCGCATGTTCTCGCTGCGCAAACTGGCCTGGATCTTGCGGCGTGCTTCGCAGCACGAAAAAGGCTTGGTTGCAGGGATCCCCAAGTGAATGCTCCTCCTACGACGTTCCGCTCGGCTTCCCTGCGGTAACTGCAGTATTTGCAAATCCGGTGGTCGCTAAATAGTCAGGCCGCCTCATCATTCGTGCCAGCGGGGCGCCAGTCGGCATACGCGCGACTCCTGCGTATTCCGACGAAGCCGGCCATCGATTCCGATTTGAAGCCGGCCAGTCATTCCGATTTCATTCCGGCCGGTGTTCCGATTTGAAGCCGGCCATTTTTCGGACTGATCCTGGGTCTCGTTTGGGTTGGGTTTCGTTTCAGGTCAAGCTTGCGCTGTTTCAGAGGCTCTTGGCGAGCGCTGTTTTCGCATGCTTTCACCGGTGAGATCGATGCGATAGGCGTTGTGAACGAGGCCGTCCAGGATGGCATCGGCCAGAGTTGGGCTTGCAATGATCTCGTACCAGCGATCCAGAGGCAACTGGCTGGTGACGATTGTTGATCGGCGTTCGTAGCGGTCTTCAATGATCTCAAGCCCATCACGCCGCTGGTCATCATTGAGTTTTTCCGGTCCCCAGTCATCGAGAATGAGAAGGTCGGTTTTGGCGAGTTTCTTGAGGATCCGGCCATAACGTCCGTCTCCTCTCGCGAGGGCAAGCGTTGCAAACAGCCGGGGATAGGCGACGGAGAAATCCTCTCGGCAAGCTTTGTGGCCAAGGGCACAGGCCAGCCAGCTCTTGCCGACGCCCGCCGGCCCGGTGATGAGAAGGCTGTGATGCTTTCTGATACAGTCGCAGCCGGCGAGCGCCATGAACAGATTGCGATCGAGACCGCGTGCGGCGCGAAAGTCGGCATTCTCGATTTGTGCGTCATGGCGAAGTTTGGCAGCCCTGGCGCGGGCTTCGAAACGCTTCTGGCGGCGCATGGTAGCCTCGCGCTCGAGCAGCATGGCAAGCCATTCGCCATACTCGAGGCCGCGTGCTTCGGATTGTGCGTCGGGCTCCTGGAAGGCGGTGGCCATGCCATGAAGGCCGAATTCGCGCAGCCGGATGGTGGAATGCCTTGCGGCCTTGTGATTGGCGATAAGCGAGGCGATTCTCTTGCAGTTCAGCCCACCGATCTCGACAGCGCGGGCTGACACGGCTTCGGCGCGATCGTGTGGGATATCTCGAAACAGGCGAAGGACACCCAGGCATGTCCGAAAGCCTTGTTCAGGATGTGGGCGACTGGCGAGGATTGCGACAACCAAGCCTTCCGTCTCGGCCCGACGGATGCGGCCCAGCGACGGAAACGATCCGGCGTCCACTCGGCATATCGCCGGTGGGAGCTGGGCATATGATCCGGATCCGTCCCATGACGAGGGCCGCCATAGCGGCGCTGATGGACGGCAATGCGCTTGCCGCGGTGGAAGATCTCGATGCGTGCCGTTGCTCTCAGATCGACTTGCTGGCGAATGAGGCTGTGCGGTACGGAATAAAAGAAGGTCTTGAACTCGACGTGGTAATCCGTCGAAACGCGGGCCAAACGCCACTCGGCGAATTCGTAGTCTTTGCTCGGCAGGCTTGCGAGCGCAGCACGCTCGACGCTCTCAAACAATTGCCGGCGACTGACGCCCAGCCGACGCATGACGTGATCATTGATGCGATCGAGTGCCTGGCGAATAGCGGCATTGGCCTCGGCCAGCGAGAAGAAGGTCTGGTTGCGCAGCCGCCCCAGAATGCATGACTGGGCGAAACGCACGCCGTTCCGTCGCGGCCGTGCCGGAAGAACCCCGCCGCCATAATGGGATGCCATCATGCCGTAGCTGCGATTAATCTCGGATCGTAGAAGCTGGCGCGCTGACACCCGACTTCAGATTGTCGGGGACGATCAGTCGGGGAACGCCATCAAAGAAACGAAACATCCTGATGTGTGAACCAATCCAATCAGGCAGTGTCTGGGTCCAGGTTGCTTCGGCATAGGTGAAGCTGGACGCACCCAGCACTGCCACGAAGATCTCCGCCTCACGGATCTCGCCGGTGTCTCGATCAAGGATCGGGATCTTCTTGCGGAATAGTCGACGAAGACCTTGTCGCCGGCGGCGTGTTCCTGGCGCATCGTCGGCGAAAGCCGCTGTTCGAAGCTGCGAAAGAGCTCGCAGAACCGGCTATAGCCATATCCGTCGGGATGACTTCCTCGATACTCCTCCCACAAGATGAGGAGCGTGACGCCCGGCTTCTTGAGCTCGACGGCAAGATCGGCCCAGTTCGGCTCTGCGCGCCGCCGCGTGCGCTGTTTGACGCCATTGCGAGCGAAGAGTTTGTTCTCAAGCGCGTCATCGGTTAGCTCGCCCGGCAGGGGCCAGCTCAACCCGATTGCCGCTGCGCGCCGCAGATTATCCTGCACCGTACTGCGTGCTATTCCCAGCACGACCGCAATCTCGCGGGAGCTGGTCCCGCTTCCGGCAAGCCGAAGCATTTGTCTCAACTGTCTCATGGTCAGCCTTCTCTTTGCCGGCATCAAAATTGTCCTCGTTCATCGCGAGGTAATTGATGCCAAAATTGCTGACCCAGGAGGTAATCTTCAGTGCCGAAACCGGCCGGTCTTTGGTTGGAATGGTGGCCGGCTTCATACCGGAATGGTGGGCGGTGTCTGATCGGAATGGCGGCCGGCTTCACGTCGGAATCCGCACGACTCCTATGCGCTGAGCTTCCAGCTGCTCTTCACGTTCGCTGCAAAGAGGCTGAAGGTCTCGCCATCGGCGCTGACGCTGGAGCAACTCGACGCCGGTCTCATCAGAGCTTTCCTGGAGTATCTCGAGGACAAGCGCAAAAACGCGCCGGTGACGCGCAATGTCCGGCTGGCGGCCATCAAGTCCTTCTTCCGCTTCCTCGAATACAGGCAGCCGGCAGCCCTGGAGCATATCCGCTGCGTCCTGGCGATCCCATTCAAGAAGACGGATCGGCGTCTGGTCCCCAGTCCAAACACGGGAGGAGCTGCAAGCGGTGCTCGATGCCCCCGATCCCGGCACGCGCGATGGCATCCGCGACCGGGCCATGCTGCATCTGGCGGTTTGTGGGGTCTCGCGTGTGACGGGGTTGAAGCTCGAGGACATCGACCTGTCGTCGATGAGCATTCGTGTCCTGGGCAAGGGACGGCGGGAACGGACAGCTTCCCTTGTGGAAGACCACGGCCGCAGCCCTGCGCGCCTGACTCGCCGTTCGCGGGCGGGTCGCAGCGCCCGAGGTGTTCATCAGCGCCCGGGGAGTGCCGCTGAGCCGATGGGGCTTCGCCTATCTGCTCAAACAGCATGCAGCGACCGTCGCTCGAGCGCATCCTGGCCTCGACAAGAAACGATCTCGCCTCACGTGCTCGGGCACACATGCGCGATGATCATCCTGCAAGCAACGCAGGACATCCGTAAAGTGTCGCTGGTTGGGACATGCCACTCTGACGACCACTGAAATCTACACGCGTGGTGATCCGACAGAGAAGCTCGACGCCATGGAATCGATCGTTCCACCGCTTCTGCGGCGCGTCGCGTTCCAGCCGTCCGACAGCTCATCGCGCTCCTCAAGCGCCCTTCGTATTGGTGAGCCGGGTTGGCGGCGGCACACACAAGAGCGCGATCAAGTCGCTGCCAGCTCCCCATTACTAGATCTGCCCATAGTGCAGGTCATGGGCGACGCTCATTAGCTGCCGTAACCGCCACTGCCCTAAGTGCCAGGGCCTGGCTCGCGCCCAGTGGCTAGCCGGCGGTAGGCTGAGCTGCTGCCGGTCCCATACTTCCACGTGGTCTTCCCCGTCCCGGCCCAGATCGCTGAGATCGCCTTCCAGAACAAGGCGGCGGTCTATGCGATCCTGTCAAGGCCGCATCCGAGGCCTTGAGGGTGGCGGCGGCCTATCCTAGGCATCTGGGCGCCGAGATCGGCGTGGTCGCCGTGCTTCATACTTGGGGTCAAAATCTCCACCATCATCCGCATGTCCACTGCGTCATGCCGCGCGGCGGCCTGTCGCTCGAGCCTGCCACGGCGAAGGCCGGGGACCAGCGATGGATCGCCTGCCGGCCGGGATTTTTCCTCCCCGTACGGGTTTCTGTCGCGCTGCGCTTCGGTGCGGTCGATTCGGACGGTCCCGGCATGCCGCCGCTGCCGACCCGGCTGATGGCGGGGCTGGCGACCCTCAAGCACACCTTCAACCTGTCAGACGAGGTGCTGTGCGAGCGCTGGGTGGAAAACCCCTACTTCCAGTATCTGTGCGGCGAAGAGTTCGTCCGCCACGCACTGCCGTTCGACCGCTCGTCGATTGACGCGCTGGCGCAGCCGCATGGGCGAGGAGCGGATCGTCGCGTTTTGCAGGAAAGCCTCAGCATTGCAGTCAAGACCGGGGCGATGAAGCCGACCGACACGCGCCAAGTGATCGTGGACACGACCGTGCAGCCGAAGAACGTGATGTTCCCGACCGACGCCAAGCTCATCCACCGCGCCCGCGAGCGGCTGGTGCGGCTGGCCAAACAGGCGGGGCTGGATTTGCGCCAGACCTATGTGCGGGTCGGCAAGCTGGCGCTGATCAAGCACCAGCGCTATGCGCACGCCAAGCAGTTCAAGCGGGCCAGCAAGGCGCTGCGCAGGCTCAAGACCTATCTCGGCCGGACCATTCGCGACATCTCCCGCCAGATCGCCGGCGATGCGGAACTGGGCGCGCTCTTCAAACGGTCGCTCTACCAGGCCTCCACCGTTCTCGAGCAGCGTCAGCGCCAGCGCGGCCGCAAAATCTACAGCCTGCATGCGCACGAGGTGGAATGCATCGGCGAGGGCGCTCAGGCGCCCTACGAGTTCGGGGGGAGGTGTCGGTGGCCACCACGCTGAAGCGCTCAAAGGGTGGCCAGTTCGCCCTGCTTGCAAAAGCGCTGCCCGGCAATCCCTATGACGGCCACACGCTCGCAGCGATCATCCCTGACATGGAAAAGACCATCGGCAACGAGATCAGCCGCGTTCTCGCCGACGCCGGTTATCGCGGCCACAACGCGCCGCAAAGCCATAAGTTCAGGGTCTCCACCGCTGGTCAAAAGCGCCGCGTGACACCGGCCATCAAGCGCCAGATGCGGCGGCGATCGGCCGTCGAGCCGGTGATCGGCCACATCAAGAACGAACACAGAATGGGCCGCAATTACCTCGCTCACACCCAAGGCGATGCGATCAACGCCATCCTGGCCGTAGCCGGTTACAACTTCTCCCTCCTGCTCAGGTGGCTGAAGGCGTTTTTGTGGCTCTTGATCGCCGCGTTCCTGAACCGGCCGAAGCAGCTTGCCACTCAGCGATCAAGATTGTTCACAGTCGACGGAGACGCGTCGTGCAGGAAATCACTGGTGCGGACGCGCCCACCCTCTGGATGTTCAAGCTCCGAGCGCGTCCGATCCATGGGCGAATTGGACCGTGGGCCAGCCTCTCCAGAGGCAGGACCGCTGGACCCACCTGTGTCCTCCGCGCCGCTGACGACTCTGGCTTGCCAACTGTACGCGCTGCCAAGTCGACCGATACCCGTCATAGTGACGCGCGGGTTTCCGTCGAGAGGACGCGGAGCTTTGCCTCCCATAGCGTCTGTTGGCGACGAGTTCGTCCCTGCTGCTGGTCCACATCATCAGAGCACTGCTGCTCCCATTTCACCGTCGCCTTGGGACCGGCCGTTGCGGCTGAGCTGACGGCGTTAGCCGGCGGCCCAGGTCGGGGGCCAGCGACTCGAACTTTTCACGCAGCTCCTGCGTCAGCGCTCTTGCGTCGGCGTCACTGTCAACCACGCGGGCGTTGAGCAATATCAAGAGCTCAGTCCGTTCCTTGCCGTATTCCGTGCTGCGGAACAGTCCCCCTAAAAGCGGAATGTCCTTCAGCACAGGGACCCCGGAATTGGCTTGGTTGGTGCTATCTTGCATCAATCCGCCGATAGCGATCGTGTCGCCGTTTCGCATCGATACGGTACTCCGGAGGCGGCGCAACGAAATCACCGGTGATTGAACATTGGTAAGCGTGTTCCTGTTGCCGGTGCTGACCTCCTGAAACGTGTCGAGTGTTATACTACCACCGGCACCAATTCTGGGCGTAACAGCCAAGATCACCCCTGTGTCGCGCATCTCGACATCGCTCATGATGGGTGAGTTTCCGCTTGCGATAGATTGCGATGATCGGCCGAGGATCGGGATCTGATCGCCCACCTGGATCGTGGCGGTTTGATTGTTGACCGCAAGAATGCGCGGCGCGGATACAACCTCGACCTCCCCAAGTGCGCTCAGCCCATGTAACACAATGTTGACGTCCGTGTTGGGGAACACATACGACAGACCATTTGGAACTGCTCCCAAGCTCTTGGTGGAGAGAAGATAGTCCACGCCGTAGCGCAGACCATTGTTCAGCCGCACCTCGGCGACGATAGCTTGGATGAGAACCTGTCGAGGCTTGACATCGAGTTGAAGGATCGCGGCCTCCACGATCTTGTAGTCGTGCGGTGCTGCGAGCACTACGAGCGCGTTCTGTCCTGGGTCCTCCTGGATCCGCACCGGCGCCGAGAGGCCAAGACGGTTCGCCGACATTTCCGTTTGGTCCACTGGGTGCGACCTTGAGACGGTCGCATCTGGCGTTTCGGCCGTCAGACCTGGCACATTGACCGGCAGGCTGGCTCGATTGGATACGCCGCTTCCCAGCGAGAGGTTGCCGAACATTCCCGCGGGCTGTGCAGGCGGGACAGCACTGGGCGCCTCAGCGCCGAACGTTTGCGCCAGCACATGCGCCGCTTCCGAAGCCCGCCGGTAGAGCAGTGGACGCACGTGAATGTTTGCCGACGCCTCCGACGCACTATCCAGTCTTGCGATCGCCTGGCGGACTTGCTTGAGAGCTGCAGGATCTTCTGCCACAACAAGGATACCATTCAGTCGCTCTAGCGCCGCAAATTGGACAAGCCCTCTCTCTTGGCCATTTTGCGTAAACAACAAATTGAGTTCTCGCTCAATATCGGCGGGGCTCGCTTGAGACAGCGTATACAGCGCGAATGATTTGTGAAGCATGGCTTCGGTATCAAAGAGGTCGACCAGTTCCCGCACAGAACTCACGGATCCTGGCGGACCACTGACAACAATGCCTCTTCCTCCGGGCGCCAGCGTGAGATGAACACCGTTCTGCAAGTTCGGTCGGATTACCCCGATGACCTCAGCCGGATCAACATACCGCACCGGAATGATTTGAACGCTGCTCTGCATGCCGCCCGGGAGGTCAGCCAAGCGCCCCACCCGCACTCCTTGATCACCCGCAGCCAGTCCATAGCCGTGCGGCGCAAGGGCTTTGTCCAGAAGCCGCGGCACCTCACTCACGGGCACCTGCCGTGCTGTATGAAGGGTCATTTTCCCTCCAACGCCGGGATCGATGACAACGGGCATTCTCATCACATCACCTACGATATCCTGCACCACCTGGCGAATGTCGTCATTCGCAAAGTCAAGGCTCACCCGCCTGCTATCCGACACCACCGGCAGCTTCCGTTCCCCTGTGGCTGCCACTGGCCGCGCTTGCCTCTGCCCCAGCACTTCAAAGCCGTTAGTCTGCGGTCCGCGACGTTCTCCCAAAACCGCGGAGTCAGACGGGACGAAGGACGGTGCGTTCAGCAAAACCCCGCGCTCGGCAATCGCACCACTGCCGGAGCACCCCTCTAGAAGCAACAGTAACCAAGGGAAACAAATCAATGCAGTGTTCCTGCCTGCGATGGCCATCCGTTCACCCATTAAATTCACAAACTACATATTCTAGAATCAGAGTTGATCGCTAGGCCGCGAATACTTACCTGGTGTTTCCGATAATATTCTCCTTGGTTTTGCCATCCTTGGACAACAGGTTGGTCGCGAGTTCAACACACTGATTTAACTTGTCCATCAGCGACTGCAGGCGAATCAGCGCCATGTGCGAATCGCTATTTGCGGTATCGATGCTCGCCTTCAGGTTGGAGATAGCGGCATCGAAGTCCGACTGAACACCGGAGGTATCGGATGCTTTCTGCTCGATAGCGATGCCGTTCGCGAGCATCCACTGATGGGTATTTTGGGTCTCGCCGTGCGCGTCCACAAACTCGCCATACGACCGTACTCCCTTGTCGTCAGGCCGGTTGGCGCGTAGCGCGGCCAGAGCGGAGTTCGCGGTCTTTAGCCAATCGGTCCGCTTCTGCATTTCTTCGAATTCATCTTTAACTTGATCCTCAAGAAGATTATACCGCCCTAACTGAATTAGCAGTGCCAACGCGCTCAAGTCGCCCCCGGCCCGGGGGATATTGGACGCATCGCGAGAAAGTTGATTTGGGGGTATCACGTTTGACATTGCCACTGGCCTTTCCTGCGCAGATTAACTTGTTCCTGCTCTCACCCCATGTTGACGATCTTGCTCCTCGTGTCAGCGTCCGCGCGTCTCATCTCGGAAAGCTTGTCCAGAACGTCCTGGATCATCTTTTCATAGGCTGATTTGAATTCACTCTCGTCGTCGGCGCGAGAGCGCATCTTGGTACCCTCCGCTTCCACCTTTGCCTTTTTCTCCTGCTCACTGGTTGCCCCCATTTTGAGGGCGGCACCTGGGATCTTACCGACCTCGGTCATGCCCGTGGCGAGGCCGCTCCAGATCATGGTCGTCTCGTGGGCGACTTGCTGCGCTCTGTAGATCCTAGTCAGGTCAACGGGGGGCGGCTGGCTAGCTTCCGGGGATCGCTCTGGGACCAGCTTCGCTTCAGGCTGCTGCAGGTCAGCCCGGAAACTCGTTTCCTTCGAACCGCTGAGCTTCGCATCGAGGCGAGTCTGTGCTTTGCTCGCGCCCTTAGTGCTGACGCGCGCACCGGCTATCGCGAAGGCGGAGGTTAGGAACGTGCCGACCAGCTCACGTATCCCAGAAGCGCGAAGCGCTCTGTAGATCCTGTTCTGGTCAACGGGGGGCGGCTGGCTAGCCTTCGGAGATGGCTCTGCGGCCAGCTTCGTATGAGCCCGAAAACCCGTTTCGTTCAAACCGCTGAGCTTCGCATCGAAGCGAGTCTGTGCTTTACTCGCGCCCATAATACTGACGCCCGCACCGGCTATCGCGAAGGCGGAGGTTAGGAGCGTGCCGACCAGCTCACATATTCCAGAAGCGCGAAGCGCCTTGGCAGCAGCTTCCTGTGCCGCAATATCGCAGTCACGCGCGGCCTGCCGGTCCAGTCTTGCAAATTCCCGGAACTTCAGACTGAGGCTGTGCAGCAACGCACCAACTGCATATATATCGACTGAGGCGAGCCGTGCTCCCAGAGCGGTTTCGGCACCATTGTTTTGGACGACGATGTCTTCCAGCGTTGGCGAACCGGCCGATGCCAACTTGAAGAGGTCGGCTGGTGTTGTTATCAGTTCGCCGTACCTCACGCCCATGCCATTAGACGTCGCGAACATAGGCAAAAAGGGCCAATGTTCATCCAAATCGCGGCCCGGCAGACGAGGGCCGCGAATGTCGTTTGCTTGTACGACAGTGTGTAGCATGCATACTCTCCTAGCGTTTTGGTAGGGCCTGGACAGCTATGATCGCTCGTCAGCCGATATGCCGTATGACGGCTGACGCGGACCGACTCTGCTCCTCGATGGCATCGACAACTCTTTGCATCATGGTCTTGATGCCGAGGACCAATTCCTGGATGCGCGCCATTTCGTCCTCTTGAAGTTGGGCCAGCTTGGTGAGGAATTTCCTGATATCCAGCGTCTCCGCCCGGACGTCCGTCGCCTGCTTCTTGATGATTCCGCTCGCGGCCCCTGCGAAGAACTCGGCTAACGAAGCAGTACCTTCGCCCGCCCGAGCCGCTGTCGCAAGGCGCTGACTTGCCATAGCAATCTTCGCCACCTTATCGCCCCGGCTTGTGATCTTCGTGGCAATGCTCGTCACCGCATTCCACCCACCAGACACGGCACCGGCACCCAAGCTTGCCAGCGAAGAAGCAAGGACGATGAAACCCGTAATGACAGTGGCCCAAATCTCGGCCTGACCCTGCGCCATCCCCAGGTCTTCGATCAGGCTCTTCGCAATGGCCTGCGTCATCTTTTCGATGACCCCCGTCTCGGTCAGGGTCCCCACGGTCACTGCCACTGCTGCAGCCGACAAGGCGAAAATCCCGCCGGTGACCACGGCCACTACCACCGACAGCGCGACCGCAATCCATCCAAATATCCTCATGGCGGTCGAACTCTTCTTCGCTTCCCTCAGCTTCTCCGCCGCGTCAGTGATCTTTCGGGCGATTTTCTCGTTCTGCTGCCGCTGCAGTTCACCTCGGTGCCGCACATCCTCCATACCCGCGGCAGTCTGGGCGTCGGCCATCTTCATCTTGAGGGCTAGAAACTTCGCGGCTACTTCCATCGCATCAAAGGCCCGTGGTGGGGGCAGCATTGGCGCCGCATGCGACGCCGGAGCACCGACAAACACCGGCGGCAGCGCAAGTTCAGCGCCCGATTTGCTGAAACCAACCGAAAAATTGTGGGTGGGTGCGTCGATCTGAGTTAGCACGCTGGTTTTAAGTCGCATTCCACCGATTGGTTCCGTTATGCTCATTTTATGCATCGCAGGCTCCTTTACGCGCTGCTTCGGACCTGAGCTGGCGCAGCATCAGCGACGCGCGCTGAGCGAAAGCCTTATGCTCCGGCTTTCCACCGCTAAGCTCCAATACGCTCTCAAGCGCGCTCACAGCAGCCGCCCGCTGATTGAGCTTGATGAGGCATTTCGCAGCGCAAAGCGGGATCTGCGGATCCTCCTTGTTCAGCAGCGCAGCCAATCCATACGCACGCAGGGCATTTGCTGAATCGCCGGACATTTGACTCGCAGCACCGAATCCGAACCAAAATCTCGGGTCCGTGTACCGGTGCATGCATAGAAAACGAAAGAAGATCAGCGCCTCGCCATTTCTACCAGAAGAATAGAAGCGATGGCCGAGCGCGTAGACTGCCTCGAGTTCGTCATCCGTGATCCCAATGACAGCTGCCAAATCCGTACGCCCTGCGATGATCTTTTCGGTAAGCCGCGCCAGTCGTCTAGCCTCATTAGTGTCCACTTCTCCACCGCCCCTCACTAACTCCTCTACCTCCTTCATAACCGCCTTAGACCCACTGCCGTACTGGTTTGACGCGCGGCGCACGTACTGGCTGCTGATTGGACGTGAGGGTCATGCGATCGCTCAGAACCGCCTGCCGCTCACATGTGTAAGCTTGCTGAAAACTCTCGTCTTGAGCCTCAACAAATGCGGAAATGGCATCGCCGGTCATGGCATAGTCGCCCAAGAGCTCAGCTTGCCGGTCGAGTTGTTCCCGACCTTTTCTCAAGAAGCTCTCCACCTGCGCGATCGTTTGCCGCGAACTCATCATCGTCCCATCGAGATCTTTGCCATCCATACGTCCACGCGCGGAATCGCAAGCGTTGTGGCAACTGACATCGGGCCCGCGCGCAAAGTTTTGATCGTTGGAGAGCAGCGACTGGTTGATGCTGCGATGGCGGCGGCAAATTCCATTCCAATAGATCGCCGCATTGCAGAATGACACCATTTGTTCCCTTATAACCGCCCGATCGCCATCGACGTGATCAATGTCAGCCCAAAGCAGCAGAGCACCGCCTTGATCGGCACAGAGCGCCACCTGGACAGAGACACGGAAGAGCAGGTTCTCTCCGAGCAATTCACGGATCTCCAGTTCATTGTCCGGCACTGTCTTTGCAATCCTGCTGGTTAATCGCACTGATCGTACGCCTGTCGCCTCCAAGACGATCCCGACTCTGTCGACCGTGAGCTCAATGCGCTTTACAGCCGCGGGCGAGGCGCAAGGACGATCTGAATTCTTCAACAAGCACTCCAAAGCCACTAACAGGACATCGTCTGCCGACGCTGGTGCCACCCTCGCTTTTCCTTCTTCCACAAGCCGAGAGCCTTGCCCACATTCGGCTTGATGGCGTCTGCGCCCCAGTTCCCAGGCCCTTGAACCGCCATAGGCCCACGGATTATTGATCCAATACCCAAAATGAAACAGAACGACCAATATCGTATGGATATGTATACATCGGCAGGCATGATGGCATTGAAGCGACCAGCTGAGATGTGGACGACGAATATGCTCTCCCGTTCAGTGCGCATATGCAGAAAGTATGGACGCATATCGTCTTTATATTTGCGCCTGGCACTCTATTGAATAACATTGCAGTGAGAAATATGATGTCTTCCTGCGTGCCAACCGGTCTGCAAAATCCTTTATTGATGTGGCTGCCGGCGTGTGGATTAGCCGTCCCGGGTGCAAATTGAGGATGAAACGGAATGCCGGTCGTTGCGGGAGCGATTTGAAGAAGCTGTAGGCGCGTTAGAATCGGTCCGTAGCAGATGGCATGGTCACCCGAAGATGACGCGCGACTTGGCCAGAGAAGGGAAATTCGATATACGATGTCTCGTTCGTGTACCTCTGTGCCATCTGAGAGTCGCACTGAAATTGGGGTCGGCTTTCGGCGCAATCTTGCCGAAGCGGCATTCTTGGCTTGCATTTCGAACGACGTAGTGCGGGCCAGGCGGATTGCGAAAGGACTTGACGCTCTTGCGCCGGGCAGCAGGGAGTCCGTTATCGCTTACGCCATTGCGGATCTGACGGTAGGAAATATCGAGGCAGCGCTTGAGCAGCTCCGTCCGCTTTCGGAAACCAACGACGCATATGGGTTGGCGTTCAGCGCGCTGGCTCTCCATCTTTCCGGACGGCTCAGCGAGTGCGATGCCGTGCTCAGGCGGGTTACGGTTGGAAATCCCGATGTCGATGGACTCGTTGCCGCTATCGGCAAGAACTCGATCGGACATGCTGTGGAGAGGGACATTTGATGAACGTGAACAGCATCAGCCCAGCGGCGCTGACGTCCGTTTTGCCAACGGACACTGCATTTGTGTCGGAAACATCGACTGAATCCCTGGACGCCTTTCGCGCCGAATTCAATCGGCCCGAATTGCCGCCGCAGCACGACAGGTCAGCGACCGGTGCAATCGACCAATCGACCGAGGTGGCGCGCGGATCTGGCGTCGCCCGCACACCGGGAGACGCCATCCTCAGCAGCATGGAGAAGCTAAGCGCCAGCTTTACCCACGCCATCGAAGCCGCTCATAGCACAGCGGGTATGGAAGGAATCCACTCAGGCGATTGGCTGAATGCACAGCTCGCGATCTCAGCTTTGTCCCTACAGTGTGACCTACTGGCCAAGGTGGTCGGCAAGGCCACGCAAAGCCTGGATACTTTCCTGAAAAACCAATGATCTACGCTGGTGGACGGGTGTGACATTCGTACTTAAGTGGCTGGCGACATTTCTCTTGTTGTTGACGCTGGGGAGCTGCGGATCGAAGCTCGAGCTGTACCGCAATCTTCCGGCGCACGAAGCGAACGAAATGCTCGCACTGCTCATGAGGCAAGGCATCTATGCCGAAAAAAGCACGGACGACAGCGGCAACGCCTCATTGTCGGTAGATATTAAGGATGTTCCCACTGCAATGGAACTGTTGAACGGCGCCGGACTGCCTCACGACCTCTACGCCGATATGGGTAGTCTTTTCAAGAAAGAAGGCATGATCTCATCACCGACAGAAGAGCGCGTGCGCTACATTTATGGCATCACACAGGAGCTGTCGCGGACCCTGTCAGTCTTCGATGGCGTGCTCAATGCCCGGGTCCATGTGGTGTTGTCACCCGAAGAGACGAGTGATGGTCGACACCAGTCCTTGCCGTCGAGCGCTGCCGTCCTTGTCCGTTACGCACCCGGCACTACCGTCGATCAGATGGTACCGAAAATCAAGGAGCTCGTCGCAAACAGCTTGGAAGCCCTATCCTATGAAAGAGTCTCCGTCGTGCTCGTACAGGCGAGCCAGAATAAGCCATTATTGCGTTCCGTCGATAGAACAGCCGTCGTCACGACAGAAGACAGCGGCACAGCCCATCTGGTGATCGGGCTTGTATGCGGCATAGCGGTATTGCTGATCGGCAATGGCGTCCTCGGGTTCCTGTTATGGCGTCGCCTCCGTCAGACCTCCGCCATAGCGGCTCAATGAGATTAACCGAAATTGAACAATTCATCAGTGATCCGCGGAACAGCAGCAGTATCGGATGAATGGCTTGAAGCACCGTGGGCGAGAGCCGTGATGTGCTGCATTGCCGATCCTGCCGCTGATCTCGATTTCACAATGGCGCATGGTTGGCCCGAATGGATGCCCCTGGACAAGGTCCAGACGGACCCGTTCACTCGTATTAAGCTTGGAGGCTGGCTCCTTCGTGGGCAAAGTGATGAACCGTCCGCCATCATTTTCGCCGGTGCGGCGCGACGAAGCCGGCTCGCGTTCCTCCCCGCGCCGGACGCCGTGCGCCTCATGCGCCTGGCCGGCGCCTGGGTGGGTGCATCCGGCCTTACAGGACTTCTTCGGACGACCGATATCGCAGCGGCTCGCGCGGCCCTCGGTGAAGAAGCCGTCACATTCGCTTCGCAAGCCGCACTTCTACCGCGACCGACTACCAAACTGATGTCGGCGCTCGGTGCTTCTGACATTCCGCCCGCGCCCAGCGCTTTGGTTCAATGCGGCGCGGCGATGTTCGGTCTGGCGATTGGTGACATTCCGCAAATGCTGCGGACTCGGCTAGGCTTGCGCCGTCCCGCGCCAATCTGGGCGACGGCGGTTGAGAACTGTCGTGACGACAGTGCTGGCGAGGACGCATTTCATGCGATGCGGCGCCTGGTCCGTAAGAGGATGCCGACATGGTCGCGCTGGTTCAACTGACACCTGCATCGGCCGGTATCCTCGGCCCTGGGCGAATCTTGTCGGCCGGGAGCGCACAGGCACTGGTGGATGCCGAGCAAGTGCTTACGCAGTCACGGCGCGAAGCCCGTGCGCTCATCGATGCCGCGCGCGCATCCGCCCGAGCGATCGAGGCGAGGGCCAAACAGGCTGGAATGACTGCAGCACAAGCGGCGATCGATGCCCGCTTGACCGCGATCGCTACGGAGTCTCTGCGGATTATGGCGCAACATGAGGAGCAGATCATAGAAATGGGTCTGCAGATCGCGCGCCGGATCATCGACACCGTCGAGCCGGTGGAGGCGGCGGTGCAGATCGCTTTGCGCGGTCTGAAATTCGCGGGCCACAGCTCCCTCGTCCGGCTACGCGTGGCACCGTCGCTCCTCGAGGAAATCCGCAACCGGTTGGACGATATCCTCCCGACGGCGACATCGCGCACCGTCGTCGACCTGATTGGCGACGCGCGCGTAAATGATGCCGGATGCATTCTCGAGACCGATGCCGGACTGGTCGACGCCACGATCGAGAGCCAGCTTGCCGCGATTGAAAGTGGCCTGCGTAGCGGCCTATCAGTCTCTGCAAAGCCAGACAATTGCAACGTTCCAAAAGCCTAAGTGATGTCCGAGCCAGCCGAGCCGACGAACGCCGTTATTCCCCCCGAGCACGAGAACATCGATCGTTTCTTCCAGCGCGCAAGAAGAGCAGTTGCACAGGCGTCGACAATGCGCGTCCGCGGACGTGTCCTCCACATCGTCGGAACGGTAATCCGTGCCATGGTGCCGGGCGCCCGCATTGGCGACCTTTGCACTCTCCGCAATCCGGAGAACGACTTCGAACTGTCGGCGGAAGTCGTCGGCGTGCAGTGCGATGTCGCCATTCTGACACCGCTCGGGGAAATGCAGGGCCTCTCCACGCTCACTGAAGTGATCCCAACGGGAAAGCCCCTCATGGTTCCGACCGGCTGGAACCTGCTCGGGCGCGTACTCGACGGTTTCGGGCGACCTTTGGACGCATCCACCAAGGGGCCCTTGCTTCCGGAAGCCCGCATGCCTGTCTACAGGGACGCACCGGATCCCTTAACCCGTCCTATCATCGACAAGACTCTTCCTGTGGGCATACGGGCGATCGATGGTCTCCTAACGTGCGGCGAGGGACAGCGCATGGGCATTTTTGCCGCTGCAGGCGGGGGCAAGAGTACCCTGATGTCGATGCTGGTGCGTGGCGCAGCGGTCGACGTGATCGTGATAGCTATGATCGGCGAGCGCGGCCGGGAGGTGCAGGAGTTGATCCAACACAGTGTCGGCGCAAAAGCGCGATCACGAGTAGTTTTGGTCGTTGCCAGTTCCGACCGCCCCGCAACGGAGCGGGCCAAGGCGGCCTATGTCGCCACGACGATCGCCGAATGGTACCGCGACCAAGGACAGCGTGTGCTCCTTGTCATGGATTCGGTGACCCGTTTCGCGCGTGCGCTAAGGGAGATTGGTCTCGCGGCCGGTGAGCCGCCGACACGGCGTGGCTTCCCGCCATCAGTTTTCGCCTCCCTGCCGCGGCTTATGGAACGCGCTGGGAACAGCCATCGGGGGTCCATAACGGCCTTCTACACCGTGCTCGTGGAGGGCGATGACATGGCCGAACCGGTGGCCGATGAAACCCGATCCGTCCTTGATGGTCATATCGTGCTCTCACGCGCCCTGGCGATGTCGAACCAGTATCCCGCTATCGACGTTCTGGCGAGTGTCAGCCGCGTCATGAGCGCTATCGTGTCGTCGGAACATGAGCGGTTGGCGGGCAGGCTACGGGAGCTGATGGCCAAATACCATGAGGTAGAACTGTTGGTACACGTCGGCGAGTACAGGGAAGGAGCCGAACCGCTCGCCGATGCAGCGATCGCAAGGATAGATCGCATACGGACCTTCTTGCGGCAGTCGACAAAGGAGCAGATCGGCTTCGACGCAATGCTCGATGAGCTTGCCGTGTGTCTGGCATGATTCCCGGAGCCGTAGATCGCCTTCTCGAATTGAAGACAATGCGGCGCCGCCGGGGCGAAGATGCGCTGCGCTTGACGCACACCACTCTCGACAATGCTGTCTCGGCTGTCGCAACCGCCTTGACCGATCTTCACGGATGGCGCGAAGATCTTACCCGTCGCGAAGCCGCGCTATATGGTCCATTAATCGGGGAAGCCGCCGCTCTCATTGACCTCGAAGAGGTGAACGCGGAGATGATCTCGCTGCGTGAGCACGAGCAGCTGCTGCAAAAGCGCCTCGAACAGGCTAGGGCAAAAGCCGACCTGGCTCGGCAGGCACGTGAGGAGGCATATAGTGCGGCACGTGAGGCGTGGCGCGAGGTAAGCAAATTCGAGGATCTCATTCGAGCCTTGCGCACCGACGCCACCCTGGAGGAGAAGCGCGCAGCGGATTTGGAATTGGAGGATTTTGCCCAGGTGCGGAACAAGGGCGGGGAGCAAGATAATAATCTCTCGGTGAACCTGCATCGGATGTGGAGCGGCCATTCGTTGTCCGTGATTGGCGGATCGCGATTCCGCGAAATCCCGGAAAGCGATTCGGTGCTCGATTTTCGCCTGCGCTGTCCTGGCGGTTGGCATCGATCGCAATGACGTTGAGAGATCATGCCAGAGACTGAAGCAAGCGAGACCAATGCTGGCGGCCGTTGAGCCAACGGGACGAAGGACAACGAAAAAACCCCGCAACAAGTATCGATAGGGTCCACGTGTCGCCGGTAGTCTGATCCAGCTGCGATCGGCTTTCAACTCATTCCACGCACTGTTGAAGACGTCGGTAAGCCGTAATCTCGCTTACCGCCTAGGCAACAATGCTGCCAAGCCGTGAGCCCGATGCTCCGGCCGGGCGAGGCCGTCGGCAAGGGCAGCGATGCGCCATTATAGCTCGAGCGTAAGCTCCGCCACGCCTCCCGCGAGGGCGACGAGAGCATCGGCGCGATGAGCGTCCTCAATGCCATCGGCAAGGTGGACGAGACGGTTCTGGAGGTCCGGCTCAAGCCCTGCCAGCCCGTCCCGGAAGCCCGCGTAGCGCCGCGACGCGATGTGCAGGCTGGTCGAGTCCCTCCGCGAGGCGGATGAGACCGCGCTGAGGTTTCCGCGCAAGTCCCGCCCACGCCGGCTCCGAGGCCAGATAAAGCCGTGCTGCGATGCCTTGACGCAAACCCCTCGGCGAGCTTGAAAAGAAGCTCTTGGAGATACGGCGCAACCCCTCCCACGCCTGTGCCGAGGCCGCCTCGGAGGGCCCAGGCGCGATGCTCTTGGTCCTCAAGCCCCTTGGCGAGCTTGACAAGCCGTTCCTGGCGATCCAGCGCAAGCCCTCCCACGCCTGTGCCGAGGCCTTGGAGGGCGAGGCGCGATGCTCTTGATCAAGCCCCTCGGCGAAATTTGACAAGACCGAGGCCTCCAAGGCCGAGGCGCGCTCCCCAGTCTCAAGTCCCTCGGCAAGGGCGACGAGACGCGGCTGGAGACGGAACGCACCCCCCACACCTGTTCCGAAGGCTCGGACGGCGGAGGCGCGATCCCAGGGCTGCTCAAGTCCCTCGGCAAGTAGGACGAGATGCTCCTGGAGATCGGCTCGAGTCCTGCCAAGCCCGGTCCGATATCCATCAGGACTAAGTTGCGCTCATCGGGGTCGCCAAGCATAGGACTAGCGCGACCAAGCCCTCCTGGTCCGCTGGGTGAGGCAAATTGAAGCTGGGCGCGAGTGATTGCATCACGCCGGGAATCATCAGCGCGGCAAAAGCGATCCGCGCCGGGCTGGCATCGCGTCAACCTCTCCCAGATAACCTGGACCGGGATGGCCGCTTGTCGCCTTTCTTGAGCCGCCGGCGGTGGCTGGCGGCGCCAGGCAGCTGTTGATTTGTCTGCGACATACTCAGCATATCGTTCGGGCTGAATCCGCTCAGCAATCTGACCGAGTTTTCCCGGACATGTCCCGTCGCCCATTTTCCGCTCGATCCGGCATGCGCGGCAAGCCTGCGGCAAGCCTGCGGCAAGACCAAATAGAACCCGTTGATCGCCGCTCAGGCCGCTCCAGATCGCAGCGGTCATCGGTCTGCGGAAGGTCGCGACGAACCAGCGTCAGAGTCTCCTTCGCGCGAGGGAAAGGTTCCGCTCCTAGCCCTACCGCGCAATCTTGGCCATTTCGCCCTACCGACGAGTACGGCGCCAAAGTCGAAGCAGAAGGGCCGAGTCGTAGGGTGCTTACTGGAACCGATCTGAAGGGTAAGTGGCGGGCCCTCGGCAAATTGCTTGCCCGCTGAACATCTGATCTGTTCGTTTGCGCGAAAGCAAATGCCCAATGTCAACAATCCGCCAATCTGTTGGGAAGGCAACAACGCTCGCCAAAAACGAGCACCTATTTTCGGCTGCGCAACTTGGCCTGGATCTTGCGGAGTGCTTTATCGCAGCACGAAAAAGATTGGTTGCAGGTGTCCCAGTCCACAACATGGCATCGTGATGTCCAAGTGCATTCGATGGCGCAGCGATAGTCATGCGAGACGAATTAGGGTCGTTCACAGGCTTTGGACCGCCGGCGTTCGAACCGTGTGCTCGTGACCGGATGCACTCTGCCGGGGTATTGGCGCAAGTCGAGGACGTACGAGTACGGTGTCCTCATAAAAGACGAAGAGCGCCGGCCGCTCCTTGTCGCTGCGGGATTGAATGCCAGGCATTTCCTTTGAGCAGTTCTAGGACCCCGCGGCGAGACGAGCCGGGCAGGAAGGCGCATTCAACGAGAATTTCACCCTTTATTCGCGCGCCTGGAGTGCGCCGATCAAATCTTCTCGCGAAGTACGTTGCCGCGGATCGCAAAGCAGCAGCTCGCTCGCTGTCGATTGGAGCCTATCAACATCAGAGACAAAATGGCGTCACTTTCGGCCTCTTTGAAAACACAGATGATGCCGCCACGGCCACAAGCGGCATCAGGCGCAATCTACGTCTCTTCAAACTTGTCAAGGCTATCCCATGCAACTACGCCACCTCCGCTATTTCGTGAGCATCGTCGATGCTGGGAGCTTCTGCCGGGCAGCGGCCACCATTCATGTGGCCCAGCCGGCCCTCAGCCAGCAGATCGCTGGCCTTGAAACCATGCTCGGCGCCACCCTGTTGCACCGCAGCGCACGCGGCGTTCGCCCCACTCAAGTGGGCAAGGCTTTCTATCGGGAGGCCGTCTCCATCTTGCAGCGGGTAGAGCGACTGCCCGGCATCGTTCGCTCCACGGAGGGAGAGCCAGAAGGTTCGGTGCGGCTAGGCATGTCTTCGACGCTCGCCGTCTCCCTCGCCGGCCCCTTGGTGGCCGCCTGCAGGACGGCACTCCCTAAAGTGACGCTGAGCTTGGTTACCGGTGACTTTCTCCGCATCAGGCCGCTCATGGAATCGCAGGCGCTTGACGTTTGCATGGTCTTCGAGGACACACCCACCCTTGGTGTTTCCCGCAAACCGCTGTTCCGCCAGCGCCTCTATCTGATCCGGCCTGCCAACGCAGAAAATTCCGCAACATCCGTGTCCCTCGAGACGCTGGCGGCAATTCCGCTTGTACTGCCAGCGCAGCCGCATACGATCCGCGAGGCGCTGGACCGGGCGTTTGGAGCGGCCGGAGTGATACCGAACTGCGTGGCAGAGGTCGACACGTTCTGCAGCGTGCTCTCCTTGGTCAAAGCCGGCGTAGCAAGTGGGATCGTTCCCAAGGGGGATTTCTCGGACATTCCAGGCTACGACGGTCTGAGGCCTGTCGTCATCGATCCGCCAATTCATCTGACAGCATGCCTCATGTCATCCGCACACATGCCGCTCACCTCCGCCGCCGAGGCGGCAAGTGCACTGCTCGCCGCGCGGGTAGAAAAGCGCTTTAGTGAAGCGCTGCCCGCCGAATGGGAGCGCGTCCCGATTTAGAAGTTGTCGAGAGGCGAGTAATCCAAGCGCTATGTCTTTGGGCACCGTTTTCAAGGCGACCGAGCGATTTTAGCCACGAACCCACGAGCTGGTTACAGCTATGGCCTGTGAGCGCTGTCCTCTTGTGGAGCGTTATGTGCCGTCTTCTGTGTCAGGCCTATGACGCGCGCATTGCTCCGGGCAAACAGCCATTGCTCCGCCTTGGTCAAGCACAGGAGACGCGTAAAGTCGCCAGTAGCCAGCAACTGCTGCGACGCCAACTCATGGCGGTCCTCGCCGCGCTTGCCCGGCTCGATGCGAATGGACATCCGGCTGCTATCGATTTCTGTTACCTGCATACGCGCCCCCGTGGCGCGTAAGCCCACCGCGTCTGTGGCATCAGAGCGACCGGGTTCCTCGTCGCGTTCACTGCGCCGACCACCTCAGAGGCGCTCAGCACGACCAGCAACTTGCACGGCGTCCGGGCGTATCGATCCGCTCAGGCAGATCAGATCGACCCAGCGTCACCTCAAGAAACGCAAGGCGCAAGCGGTCTGGTTCACCACGCCCCAGAGGTCCCACCGAGTGGACTAATAGGCGCGCATCTGGTGGACTCCTAGGCGACGCGGTCGCGGAAAAACGGTGCCGGTCCATGCTGGCCAACGCTTCTGCCGTCGCTTTGAACACTTCGGCACGATTTTTGGGGCGCTACTGCCTATCAAGGCCACTCAGGGTGGATGTATGTCAGATCTCATCATAAGAATTGGAGATGATCCAATATCGACAAGATATTTGCTTCTGGCCCACGTTGAGTAGATTGGATGTAAACGACAGCTCGACCATTGAGCGGATGCCCCTTCCCCGGCGAGTGGAGTGATCTCGGGATATCCGTCGCCATGACTGGAGCGATTTCATGGGGAACCCGAACGGCTTGCATCAACAGCTTGTCCGAAAAGATCGAGTCACTAGGCAGCTTGTCTATTTCAGAGATCTTCGACGCATGTGTTTTGGGCTGAGCTGTTCCATTACGACTGTCGTCCGCATCGTTGGTCGCCGATCCGATGCGCGGGTACTCGCTAGTAGGGATGCTGCGTTGGCGGCCGTCACAAACAGTGTCTGTTCCACCCCACCTGCGGGGCGGGCTACCTCGCCGCGGGCCCTCACCTTGGGGACGATGAGCGGTTCTCGCAAACGTTCAACGAGCGGAATTTCAAAGAGTGTGAGTCACTCGACGACGCACCCCGCAAGGGTCTCGGCAGTAACGAGCTTGAGTCGCACAAACGCAGCAGCCAGGCGCCCGACCCGTCAACAAAGCTCCATTTCCTGGGCGGCACAACCGACCGTCTCGCGGGCTCGAGCGAACTCTTCACCATGGAGGGGCACGTGATCGATCTGCCTTGCTATAGTTCACGAGAGGCCGCCACCATTTCGCGTCTTGCAGCCCGCTTGCCGGCCGCTTTCAGCCTCGCTAGCATCAACGTGGCAGCCGTCATTCCCGATTCGACACCACCGCGTGTTCCGGCGGATTGCCGCCGCGTGATGGTACGCCTACACGGCCACGATCTCCGCATCGCGATCGACCCGATTCTCCTTCCGTCCATGGCGGTGACACACTGGCCAGACATCACGGCCCTGCCATTGGACCACGGCTTGCGGGAAATTCTGTTCGACATCGTCCTACGCAATGTGGCGATTCAGGTGGAACGATGGTGCGGTCAGCGGCCCATCTGGTCTTCTTCCGAGATCACCGAAGTGCTGCCCTACGCCATTGGGCTTGTTCGCTTGGACGGTCCAGAAAAATTCCTCGGCCTAGTAGAATTCGATGCCGGCGGACTCGAATGGATCACCTGCTGCTGCTGCGATGCGCTGCCGGTCGTGTCCGCAATCCTCGACGATCTGGCCCTCTCTCTCGATCTAAGAGTCGCTCGTTTGAACCTTACTTTGGCGGAACTACAGTCAATCGCGCCGGGCGACGTCATTTTGCTCGACGCCTCACCGGTCGCTCGTGACGGAGCGATGACCGTTCTACTGTGCCTCTTTGGCAATTCGCGATTTCGCGCCTCGATCATGGATGGCCGCCTTTCAGTCCTTTCAGCAGTGGACCACATGATGGACAATCCTGACTCTCTCCCTCCCGAAACCTTCGACAGCATTGACCTCCCGGTCGATGTGGATGTCGGACACTTGACCATGTCGCTCAAGCAGCTTCGTGAACTCGCGGTGGGCCAGGTACTAGATCTTGGTTTCGACGCTACGACCAATGTCAGTTTGCGAGTTAATGGCCGGGTGGTCGCTGCGGGCGAGTTGGTGCGCATCGCCGATCGGACAGGTGTGCGTGTCCTAGACATGCGCCTACCACGCGCCTCGTCATGAACACCGGGTTGCCCGATCCCGCTGCGATGATCGCCTTGATCGGCGCGATAGCGGTCATCCCCTTCCTTGCGATCACCGTCACGTCGTACGTCAAGCTCGTTGTCGTGTTCGGGCTGATCCGAAATGCCCTCGGCGTTCAGAACATTCCGCCGAACATGGCAATGAATGCGGTCGCCATCCTGCTCTCCGTATATATCATGCAGCCCGCGGCCAACAAGGCATTTGAAGCAGTGCGCCACAAGGAGATCGCGTTTGAAGATCTCCGTGGGCTCGTCGAAACGATACCGCTAGCTATAGAGCCCTTTCGCGATTTTCTCCTAAAGAACACGTCGCAACAGGAACGACAATTCTTCGCCAATGCGACCCGTGAATTATGGAACGAACGGGACGCCGATGCGGTAACCGATGGCGATGTCATGATTTTGATCCCGGCATTCATGACATCCGAGTTGGCGGACGCGTTCAAGATAGGTTTTCTGCTGTTCCTGCCCTTCATCGTCATCGACCTCGTCATTTCGAATATCCTGCTGGCGATGGGTATGATGATGGTTTCGCCGATGACGATCTCCCTGCCCTTCAAGCTGTTCTTGTTCGTCGCTGTGAACGGATGGCAGCGCCTGATCCACGGTCTGGTCTTGTCCTATGCGGGACCATCATAATGAGTACCGCCACTCTGGCCAACATCGCCGTCGAAGCCCTGAAACTGACTCTGGTTCTGTCGATGCCCACGATCCTCGTCGCGACGGGGGTCGGGCTGGTCGTCAGCTTGGTGCAGGCCCTGACCCAAGTTCAAGAGCAGACACTTCCGTTCGCGGTGAAACTGATATGCGTGAGCCTGGTTTTGATGACAACTGGGAACTGGATCGGTCGGGAGCTGTACCAGTATACGCTAAACGTCTTCAACAATTTCGGAGCGATGTAAGGTCCGTCTCGTGTCGCTACTTGATCCGTCTCTCTTGCATACTGCCCTTATCGTCTTTGCCCTCGCGACGACGCGTACGACGGGCATGATGCTGATTATACCCATTCTGGGGCGCGGCATTGTGACCGGACTGGCGCGGAACGGCGCGATCACGGCATTGAGTCTCCCGGTAATGGCGCATGCTTGGGCAACTAGGCCTGTGAACCTCGATAGCTGGGATCTGGAGCTGATCCTGGGCCTGGGGCTGAAGGAACTCTTGCTCGGCCTCGTACTCGGCATGCCTATTGCCGCGACCATCTGGGGTGTTGAGGCGGCGGGCACCTTCATTGACAACCAGAGGGGTGCCGCGATGGTGAGCCTCTTGAATCCGGCGAGCGGCAATCATGTCTCGCCGCTTGGAACGCTGTTCGCCCAGCTCTTCGTCACATGGCTATTTGCCACCGGCGGCTTTTCCGCATTGATCGAAGCGCTCTATCGCTCCCATGAGGTCTGGCCTTTGTGGAGCTTGCATCCTGCATTCGGTCCGGCATTCGTCACGGGAGTTCTGCATCTCGCAGACGTCATCATGCTACTGACTTTACTCCTCGCCGGTCCAGCTATTGTTGTTATGTTCCTTAGCGAAATGGGTCTGGCGCTGATCGGCCGCATTGCACCGCAACTGCAGGTCTTTTTTATCGCCATGTCTGTCAAGAGTGCGGTGGCTCTCCTGGTTTTAGTCCTCTCGCTCACGATCATTCTGGCTGAGGCCGATAAACGCGTGCCATCCCCGGTCGCGATATTCAACCTCATCGCCACGTGGTTGTCATGAGCGCCGAAAAGACCGAGAAGCCTACACCCAAAAGGCTGCGCGACCTGCGCAGGAAGGGGCAGGTGGCGCACAGCAGTGAAGTCGTTTCCGCGGCACTGACCATCGCATTCTTTTCTCTGTTCTACGCCTCCTTATCCGGCATGATAGACCGGATCGAGGCGATGATCCTGCTACCTGTACCGCTTCTCCAAGGTGATCTCCTGAGCGTCACTGAAAAGCTCCTGCAGTCCTATGTTGCCGAACTACAACGCATGCTCGCGCCCTTCATCGGCATCGTTCTGGTAATCGGCGTGGGCGGCAACATCTTACAAAATGGCCCGATGTTCACGCCCGAGACGGTCTCGCCAGCGCTGAAGAAGCTCAGTCCCAGTGAGAACGTCAAGAGGATCGTCTCGCTGAGGAATTTCATTGAATTGGGCAAATCGATCGGGAAGATTTTGATACTCGCCTCGGTTCTGCTGCTCGTGCTGCGCGAAGGGATGCATGCGCTCGTCTGGACGCCGAGTTGCGGGATATCATGCCTAAGGGCGGTGACAGGTAACCTGCTGCTCGGCATCGCCCTTTATGCTGGTTTGGGTTTTCTCACGGTGGCAATTACGGACTTTGCGTTCCAGCGTCGGCAATTCACGAAGAAAAACATGATGTCGAAGGATGAGGCGAAGCGAGAATACAAGGAAAGCAACGGTAACCCCCTAGTCAGGGCAAAACGCAAACAACTCCATATGGAGTTGTTCGCCAAAGGCATGACCAACCGGTCGCGCAGGGGACCGTCGTGATCACCAACGATGTATGTTGCGTGGCGATTTATTACGATCGGAAGCGTACGGCCTTCCCCGTGATCAGTACCATCGGTATCGATCTGGCGCAGCATATGATCGATGATGTTGGCTACCACTATGCCAGTGAGGCGAAACAATCCGCTGCGCACGCGCTGCTGAAGGACGAGTCCAGTAGACGAATATATGCAGTCGTATCTACTCGAACCTCTCGCCAAAATTCTTCGGCTTCCCGGTAAGCTGGAGACCCGGCCCGGCGATCGGTCGTGCCATTCACTGTGTCAGCTGGCCTCCGGCACAAGATTTCTTGCGGACTGATTTGTTTGCTGAGTCCTATATGCATTTTGTATGTACTCATATCGGTTTGATATTTCTTATGCATGTCGCGACGTTATAATAGATATGGACCGATATCCCTTTGGTACCCGAAAGGGCGTAGCCCACTGACACAGTTTGCCTCCATGGGTGCTGCCCAGAAGTTGCTTGGACATGAGCGAGCACGAAGCCTTAAATGGTGGGACACATGCGGATCCACCAAGCCGCGGAACGGCAAGTCGGCCCGCGAGGAAGCCCGTGCGCCGGCAATCTGCAGTGCACTGCCCATGGACGTTGACGGGACGCCCCAGGCGATCCGCCGTAAGATCGCACGGAGCCGAAGTAATGTCTGATGGGACAGTATTCGAAACGACCCCTTCGCGCCTTTGCTCTGATCGGATGGCGATCGAGCCGGTCCCGGTGCAGGTGGGCTCATGGCGCGGTGAAGCTGTTCGCCTGGCGGGGCCTACACACGCGACCCTCTTGGAACAGGCAAGGGAAGAGCGCACCTTTGGTTTTTCCGAGGCGATCGAGTCAAGGGCGCTAGCTGAGCGCAAAATCTCGGAGGAGCGCTTAGCGCCGTCGCTCAGCGCGGTCCATGAGATTGATGCCTATTTCGAACGTCTCCCTTATTTCGACCGTACCGAGTTGCCGGGGCTGTTGCGCGATATCCGCAGAGACGATTCTGCCTTGCAGGACATACTCCGAAAGGTTCGTCGGCGGTTCGCTGACCCCTCTTATGCCTATGCGGCACTCGATCTGGCGGCGCGAGAGTTGCGACGCGAGGGCCTCGACCAGCTTGCCATACGGACGGATGGTGCCAAGGCCCAACTCATGGCTAAGCAGGGGGTGGCTGTTCGTGCTGGCCTCAATATTTCAGTGGTAGCGACTGAAGTAGCGGCGGGTGATCAGAGGCTCGCTGCAGAGCTGCGTGATTTCTATCGGGCCACAGTCTCTAGCGATCCAGGACCGCTCCGGCTTTATAGGGACATTCTCAGTAAGTTTGGAGTCGAGGGCTTTGCTCGGCATGTCGCCTTTCTTACGCGTGCGCTCGGCGAGGACATCGCCTCGGCTGGCCCGTCGGTCGAGCCGGCTCGGCTATGGGAGATCCTCAGCGGATTATCGGCGCTGCGAGTGCTGGATACCGTGCACGAGTGCTGCCAAAAAATGGTCGAACGGATACGGCGGCGAAATATCATCGACATCACCGCTACTGGCGTGATGTGGCAATTATTGCCGCTGTTGGAGGATACCGTTCCCGGTCCGTCGAAGATCATTCCCATTCCCGAACGGCTAGGAATCCCTCTCGTTCACCTTGATATGCAGATTGCCGTACTGCGTGACTCTCGAGATCTTCTCGCGATGATTCCGGTCGGAGTCTACCGCGACTTGGACGCAAGAGAATCGACGTTGCGGGCGATAGAGGAAGCGATGGACATCCGCATTGAACAGGAAGAGAGTGCATGAGCGCCCATGCTTCTATTCGGGCTTTTTGCTCGGCGATGGGACTTCCACCGCAGGCGCCCCCATTGACGCTGCGTTTTGAACGATCGGGTGATCTCCACATGGAGTGTCGCGATGGCTTTGTCGCAATGTACTTAACGCGCGCCATGCCGCTTCACCGCAAGGGGGTCGCCGCGGCAGCTCTCTCAGCGGTACACCCGGATCGTACGGTGCCGCACATGGTGAACGTCGCCTTTTATGGCGAGGCGCTGCTGGTCCTGCTCATCAGCATAGCTGAGAACAGCGTTGATCTTCCAACGCTAGAAACCGCGGCGCAGGTTCTCGTACGGCTCGTCGACGAAATTGATGCCGCAGCGCGGTGACCTATGATTCGCATCAATTCCGGCAGCTTGAATCATTCTGCTCCAACGATCTCCGGATCGACGGAACTGCGGCGAACAGGCCTCGTTGCCGATGCTCGGTCGGCTTTGCAATTCGATCTGCTATACGACGCCCCCACCGTCGATGACCTGATGATGGCCGCCTTCGCGCCTCCGATCGCGAATCCCGCAATCCTCGAGTCTCCGACATTCGCCGCCACGCTCAAGGCCGCACACACATCGCTGGCCGATCTGGCTGCGCAAACGGGAGACCCAGATCGTGCCGTGCTGTGCGACGCGCTCTCGGTACTCGATCGGGCGCAATGCGACCGTTTTTTTTTGAAAACGCCTGCCGTGCTTTGATGCGAGGATAGATCTGATGACGGAACCGTTTATCAGTCCCGACAAGCGCGATGCGCTATCGGTGCTAGCGTATCTCTACATTAAATTTGGCCTTCTTCACGATGCAACCAAGCTTCTGCTCGCCCTCGAGCATCTCGACTCCGCATGGGGTTGGGCACGGCATGCACGCTGTCTGGTATTGCTTCGAGCGGGAGACTGCGAGGGGGCCGCTGCCGAGGCGAGTCGGCTTCTTTTGCACGCGCTGAGCGATGAGGAGCGATTCCGGATATTGCAGGTGCGGGTCAAGGCTTATTCGAAACTGGGTCTCAGATCCGAGGCGAGAGCCTCTCAGCGAATGGCCACAATACTGCTGACACAGACGGCCGTGCCGGGTGCGTCGCGGGGACGGACAGCGTGAATTTTCCCAACAAGGTCCTGGCAGTTGCGACTGGCCGGAACGACATTATTCTGGCGGGGCTATTGGTTGCCATCGTCTTTGTGATGATCATTCCGCTGCCGCCCGTCCTGATGGATGTGCTGCAAGCTATCAATCTTGGGATTTCCGCGCTCCTGCTGATGGTGGCAGTCTATATTAAGTCACCCCTCGCTTTCGTCACCTTCCCGGCGGTGCTTTTGCTGACGACGCTGTTTCGGTTGTCCCTCGGTATCGCTGCGACACGCATGATCTTACTGCACTCAGACGCCGGCCAGATCATCAAGACTTTCGGCGATTTCGTGGTAGCTGGGAATCTCATTGTGGGCGGGGTTACTTTCTTGATCATCACCATCGTGCAGTTCGTGGTCATCACCAAGGGATCCGAGCGCGTGGCTGAAGTCGCCGCACGCTTCTCGCTGGATGCGATGCCGGGCAAGCAAATGAGCATCGACGGCGACCTGCGTGCCGGCGGCATCGATATTCAAGAAGCCCGTCGGCGCCGCATCGCCATCGAGCGCGAGAGCCAATTATACGCCGCGATGGACGGTGCGATGAAGTTCATCAAAGGTGACGCAATCGCAGGCTTAATCAGCATCTTCGTGAACATCATAGGCGGCATTGCGATTGGTGCCCTGCAAAAGAGCATGAGCTTGAACGAAGCGCTCGAGATTTACACCATCCTGACGATCGGCGACGGGCTCGTCGGTCAGATCCCGGCTCTCTTCACCTCAATCACGGCAGGCTTCATCGTCACGAGGATAAGCGACAGGGATAAGGGCTCAGATCTCGGCAGTGAGATTGGAGACGAAGTCAAAGCCCAACCACGTGCCCTGATCGCAGGATCCTTCATCCTAATTCTGTTCTCTTTGGTACCTGGCTTTCCTACGGCAATTTTCGTGATATTGGCAGTATTGGCTGGAGGCGGTGGCTGGTTGTTGCAGCGCAGGCGGCCGCTTTCAGCGCCTTCGAGTTCCTACTCGGTCGCCGGCGTCAGGGCGCCCGTGACGGCGTCGGACGGGCCGGCTGAACGGAGCGGCGAAGGCTGCGATGCCATCACCATCACGCTCACGGTTCCTCTGATGCTCGACATTGGTCGAGACGTTCAGAGCATCGTTCGGCCAGACCGGCTGAACAAGGAGTTGGCTGCTGTGCGGCAGGCGCTGCTTCTCGATCTCGGCGTTCCCTTTCCAGGCGTTAATCTGCGTGTCAGCGACAGCAACAAGGATGGCGCGTACACGATCAATGTAAATGAAATTCCATGTGGTGAAGGATCGTTACGGGCGCAGCACCTTCTGGCTCGTGATATCCCCGAGAACCTCGACCTCGTGGGCATTCCGTATGTTCTCGATAAGCCATTCCTGCCTCAGATCGAGACCACGTGGGTGGACATCACACATCGCGAGTCGTTGCAAGCCGCCAGTATCCCATTTTTTGAACCGGTTCAGATCCTCAGCTACCACATTGGTCATGTCCTGCGTCGGCAAGCAGGTGAATTTATCGGAATCCAGGAAACAAAAATTCTACTGAATCAAGTGGAAGGATCTTTCCCGGAACTGGTAAAAGAGGTGCTGCGGACCGTTCCTCTGCAGACGATTTCTGAGATCTTGAAGCGACTGGTTTCCGAGGAGATCTCGCTGCGCAACATGCGCGCTATCCTCACCGCGCTGGTCGAATGGGGACCGAAGGAAAAAGACACAGTTCTGCTTACTGAGCATGTGCGCTGTGCATTGAAAAGACAAATCTGTTTCCAGCATACTGTCGGCAGGACCCTATTGCCAGCCTACATTCTTACGCCGGAAGTGGAAGACACGGTGCGTAATGCCATTCGGCAGACTTCCGTGGGCAGTTATCTCGCCCTCGACCCTGGCACCACGCGGCAAATCATTGATAAGGTGAGGGATGCGATAGGTGATGTCGGCCAGCAACCGCACAAGCCTGTGCTACTGACCTCTATCGACATCCGCCGATACTTGCGCAAGATCATCGAAGTCGATCTCTACGGGCTACCCGTGCTATCCTATCAGGAACTTGCCCCCGATATCTCCGTACTGCCGCTGGCAAGGATATCGCTGTCGTGACTGGTACGAACATGGAACACGTTAGTCTCGCTAGAGATGACGCCAAGCTGAGCCTACGCGTGCTGTCCGGTCCCAACCGGGGTGCAGAGACCCCGCTTGAGGAAGGAGTCTGGCTGATCGGTGCCAGTGATACCGATGACCTCACCTTCGCTGATCCGGAACTGGCTGCCACACATCTTCGCATTAAAGTCGAGGCGGGACGCATCCATATTATTGCCTTCGCACCGGGGGTGCGCATCGGGACCAAAGACCTCCCGGTAGGTAACTTGACGGTGCTCGATCCGCCAACACCGGTACAGGTCGGGCGGACGATTTTTGTGATCGGGCCGGCCGGGAGCAGCTTTCCCGAGGCGGCCTCCATGGGAAACGGGGAGCCGGACACTTCCGCGCCGCTCGCCCCTCCCGAACTGGCGTCGACCTTCGTCGGCCGACGGATACATCTCATGGCAGGTTCGATACCGCGGCGATTGCGGCTCGGGGCGGTAGCTTGCACTCTCCTGATTATGCCCGTCGTCGTGTTTTGGGCCGCCATAGGGCGAGTTCCCCCCTCCGCCTCAGAAGTGTCTCCGGCCACTGACCCGATGAGGATCGTGCGACAAATCATTCGCGAATTAAATGTCGCTCGAAACGTCGAGATTGCCCGGGTCGATGACAAGCTGGTCATCGAAGGAGACTTCCGACCTGGAGACGATGCTGAACTACAAGTCGCCTTGAACAACGCCGGCCTTGAGGTGGAAGTGATATCCAAACCACCGACCACTCTATCGGATTCGCAGCTCATCGATCTCGTGACGACGGTCATAAGCGGCTTCGGAATCGAGGGCAGCGTCCGCGTGATCGGCGCCGGGGAGATCGCGATAACAGGATATGGGCCAAGCGATGCGGAGGTCGAAGCAGCGCTTCATCACCTGCGGCAGGACATTCCGGGGCTAACCGAAGTTGAAAACGCGATCGTGACACCCGACGGCGCTCGCGTTTTTCTAGAGAGCGCGATGACGGCCCAACTGCGGCGCTCCATTCACATCTTGAAGAAGGCAGATGGCGTGCTCGTTTCGGGAGCCCTGGCTCCGATTGCTTTTGAAGCGTGGCAGAAGGTCGCTGCTCGCTTTCGGGAGAAGTTCGCACCCTACATCCGGCTTGAGACGCAGTTCACGCCGGTCATATTGCCGGTGCCCAGAGGTGTACACCTTGGCCAAACGCCGTTCATCGTTGTTGAGAATGGAACGCGCCTGAAGATCGGCGACAGTCTCGAGAGCTTGGGCCAGATCGTTGACATAGACCGAAGCGGAATTTCTGTGCGCATCGGCGCGGATGCGATGCATCTTCCTTATCCGAGCAAGCCGAAATGGATGGTGGAGGAGGAAAAAGGGTGAGCGAAGTCATAGTCATGTTTGAGTTGCAGAGACAGCTGCTAGGGGATTTCGACGGTGCAAAGAGATCCGCCCTAGAGAGGGAATTCGATACCTGCCGGCAATCATTGAAACGTGAAATGGATGCTGGCGTTTCGAGGCAGGAATTCGAAGTTTTGGCGGCCATAGCGGACGCGATACGCGCTGCGACAGAGGTGATCAATACAATATCGATGGCTTATCGTGATAAAGAAATACCGCAACCTTGGAGATGACTATGTCACCTATTTCTGGCGACAACCTTACCGTCAGCAGTATCAGTAGCAGCCTCGGCAATGCCACTGTTGAAGCAGAAAGAAATCTTAACAGCTTCATGGCATCCATGGAACCGGACAAACCGACCGATCTTATTAGAATTCAATCCCTCGCTCAGCAATGGAGCCTGAGCCTGAATTTGGAATCCGGAATTATCAAATTGCTTTACGACGCCCTGAAGGGAGTGTCCCAGAAAATCGGCTGACCATTTGGTCAGATTACACGATCTTGCCACTTTTCTGGCCTGGCTTGCAGCAGTACTTCCATGCGTTCTCAGGTTGGTGCCGGATTACGCGGATCGTCTTGTGCTAGACCGGCTACGCCTGCGCCGATCCGCTAGAGGACTTTCCACGCGCTATCTCATGGAGCGTATGCCGGATCGAGCTCGTGTCGTCGTAGACTGCGTTGAGGCACGCTATAATGACAATGACCTCTTCCTTTGAGAGACATTGCTGTCCGCTCATTAAGCGCGCATGGTTGATGCAGGCGACGGCGTTGGCGCATGAACGAGTCACCGAGGCCTGAGCAATCCTCGAATCCGTTGCCTTTGTCATTCAATTTGAAGTGAGCGATGGGCAGGTTTTTCATGTCTTCGATTTCCCTGCGAATTCAGGTCCTCGATGACCGCGGGATGGTAACCTGATAGCCTCTCCTGACGCCGGGTGTCGAGTTTATGCAGCCACGGCCGCACCAAGCTGGTGTTGCGCTTCAGCTTGTTTTTATGCGGATCCTCGAACATCAGAGACGCGTCCAGCTTCTCGGTTTCCGCCAGTGACAGAAAACCATGTTCGGCGAGGGTTTTCATCACGACCTTCTCGGCATTTCCCCAGTGCGCTTTAGAAGCATAGACTTGTTTAGGATGGCCTGGCCGGCCGCGAACTGGGCCTCTTCGCCAAGTGCACGATCCTGATCGAGCAGCGACTCGAGCGTCTCGGTGGGTGTTGTCACGTAAACCGTGCGTCAGCATTTGCGGCATAGGGACGGCGGCATGATAGCATGATAATGCCTGCCATCAGCTACAAGCGCCATCGTTTCCCGCCGCAGATCATCGCCCATGCGGTCTGGCTCTACTGCCGGTTCCCCTTGAGCCTGCGTCTGGTCGCGGAATGCTGCTGGAGCGCGCCATCGTGGTCTCCTACGAAACGATCCGCCGCTGGGGCAAGAAGTTCGGGCCCGATTATGCTCGCCGCTTGCGCCGCAAGCAGCCGAGCCGCGATGACATCTGGCACCTGGACGAAGTCGTCATCACTATTGCTGGCCGAAAACACTGGCTATGCCGCGCCGTCGATCAGGACGGCTATGTCCTCGACGAGATCGTCCAGAACCGCCGCAACACCAAGGCGGCCAAGCGATTGCTGACGCGCCTGTTGAAGAAACAGGGCGTCGCACCGAAGCGCATGATCACTGACAAGCTGCGCTCGTATGGAGCGGCCAAGCGTCAGGTGATGCCGGACGTCGAGCACCGGTCACACAAAGGATTGAACAACCGCGCCGAGAATTCCCATGTGCCGCCCAGTGATCGGCTCCCGCGGCATAGAAAGTGAGTTCGGCACGAGCGCTATCGCGACCTTTCAAGACCTTGTAGCGAAGGTTATGGCTCATCAGACAACGGGGCTCGGCCAGAAAGGGCCTGTCCCGAATAAGCCAGCAGCTGCGCTCCATATTACCAATATCGTACGAGGATCCTTCGGTTTCTTGCTCGAGGAAATGCACCCGCAACAACCGATACTAGAGAGCGCGTTGAAGCTTGCGGTTGATCAGGCGACTGGATTGCTTGATGCATTTGGTGAGCCCGATGAGGAAGGGTTTCAAGCAGCGATAGAGAGGATTGATGATCGAATCCTGGCGACGGCTGGAGCATTTTTCGAGCACATGAACGCCAATGGGGCAACCATCAAGGTGGTAAGCGGCGGGCATGAGTTCAGTTTTGGTGCCGAAGCTATTGCGCGGGCAGCCGAGAGGGCTCGGGTCACGAGCGTGGATGAGGGGGAGGACTTGATCCTTGGGAGATTGTCGGGTGTGCTGCCTGATGCCCACCAATTTGAATTTGTCCCTGCAGATTGTCGAACAGCGATCAGAGGTAAAGTCGATCCATCTTGGCCAACAGAGCAATTGCCTGATCTCAACAAACAATGGGTCGGAGTTGATGCTGAAGCCGTAACCTCCGTGAAGCGGGTGATACGAAACGGCGACGTTGTGCGAGAAAGCTTCACGCTTCGCGGTCTCCGGCGCAGAGACGACCAGCAGAACGTGGTTCAAGTCCCCCTTGTTCCCGCCTGATGGCATCTGCTCTCGGCGCTTTCGGTTTTGATAGGGCGAGTTCCCAGCGCTCAAGCTTATTGGCCCGCCTGCGGAGCCGCACGCCCGCGGGGTTGAAAATACTGAATGACGCTTGTGTTGCGCTACGATTTGTAGGTGGCGGGGATGGACTGAACGACTTGTCGGTTGCTTCCATTTTCGGGCGTCTTCGGTCAGGTCGATCGGTAGCTTGGGATACAGCTCGCGCAGGGTGAGCAATTTAGAGGGTCGATTTGAACTTGGGCCAGACTCTCGTCGTAAAAGCGTATTTGCAGAAACATGATACAGGGCATTTGCACGGAGGAGGCCATGAACGAGCATTTTGCGACGGCAACGGCCGCAATCCCTGCCCTGTTCGCCGAGCTTCACGTATCCTCACCGTTTCCCGCCAAGGGCGTGGCGGCACACCTGGGCAGGGCAGGGGTCTACGTGTTTTTTGAAGATGGCGTCCCCGTCCACGTCGGGCGGACGCGAAATCTGCAAGGTCGCCTTCGCGGCCATACCGCCAAAACCCACTACTCCGCATCCTTTGCCTTCAAGCGCGCGCGCCGCCTCCTCGAGCGGACCGCAACCTATACAGCGGAGGGGTCACGTCTCGCCCTTTCGAGAGAGGACGTGTTCCGGGCAGAGTTCTATCGACAGATCGAGCTGGTGAAATTGATGAACGTCCGTTTCGTGGATGTTGCCGATCCGGTGGCCCAGTATCTGCTCGAACTCTACGCCCACCTGGAGTATGGCCTACTGTTGGATGAGTTCGATACCCATTAGACCCGTGAAGGTCCACTATGGAGCCGATTCGGCGAGGTAATTGTGAAATCGTCTCAGGAAGCAGAAATATGGATATCTTCAAATTTCGCGGCGGACTCCGCAGGGCACTGCTGGAGCAGGTCGACGAAATCCAGAATGCCAACGGCTGGTACAGATGGGATACGACTAGGCGCGGCAGATTCTATTGCCTATCGCTGCTGTTGTAGTTGCTTTTTCAAATAATCGTCGCGAGACTGTCGGCTTTTCAGGGCGAGGGGTCCCGCTCTTGGGGGGTGGTAATCTGTTCAGGGGGATGCTTGTTGGCTTGCCTAGTCGAAAAGGAATAGGAAAGCTTGTGGCAGCGGCCGACGGGCGGTGCAAGATCTCGATTTTCTATTCCATTCAACGCACAGAGGAAGTCGAATATGATGTCGGCCAAGTCGAACGGGCTTTCCTCAGTCCGCAGACCCGTGCCTATGTTTTTAGTGAAGATCGGATGCGCGTCGGCCGTGTCACCGACTTTCTTCACAATGAGAACGGACTCATCACCTATGAAGTGAGCTTTCCGAATGGGAAACGCCAGGACTTCAGCGAAATAGATCTTTTCGTGCGGCCGTGGAACGCGCCGGAGGATCCCGCAGAAATCTTAGCCGCAGGCGGAGCCGAAAGTCAGTTTCTACATGATAGGCGTCAGTCTGCGATCGGCCCGCTTCGTGCCCTCACCAGCGCGTCGCAGGGTCTGACATCTCTTTTGTCCGCCGGAATTGACTTCGTGCCACATCAGGTGGCGGCCGTGCGACGCGTGCTGAGTGATCCTATCCAGCGCTATTTGCTCGCCGATGAGGTTGGCCTCGGCAAGACGATCGAGGCGGGCCTCATCATCCGTCAGCACCTCATTGATAACGCCGAAACTAGAGTTCTAATCGCGGCGCCGGCGAAGCTGTGCGAGCAATGGCGCCGTGAGTTGGGCAAAAAGCTTCGCCTGGATCAGTTCGGTGCACCCTTTGAATGCTGCTCGCATGAAGATCTTGCGCGCGTCAGCCGGACACCAGACGTCTTGGCGGTCGATGAAGCCCACCATCTGGTCGGGTTTGAAGACGGCCCAATGGCCCAATCGGCCGCGCGCCTTCGTGAGCTCGCCCAGGATGCGCCGGTGCTGTTGCTGCTGTCGGCAACGCCGCCACTTGGCGATGAAGCAAAGTTCCTCGCGCTGCTCAATCTGCTCGATCCACTGACCCATCCCTTGGAGGACCTGGCCGGCTTTCGCATCAAGCTGGAACAGCGCCGTTCGATCGGGCGTGTCCTCCTAAGTCTCAATCATGACGCCCCCGGGCTTGTCCTTCGCCAGCGGGGCGCCGAACTTGTGAGATCCTTCCCGGACGATCCGATCATCCAAGTTCTTGCGCCGCAAATGATAGCCGCCACCCGCGACGCGCCGGGTGACCTGGCCGGGCTGTGTGGCGCGCTCAAGGAGCATATTGCTGACAGCTACCGCATTCATCAGCGGTTGATCCGGTCGCGGCGCGCCGATGCGCAGGGCTGGGAATTCAGGCCGCGCGGACCTGAGGTAGGGGACGAAACGAATCTGAGCCACGTTCGGACCGAGAGCGATCCCGCGGATCAAATGGAGACGCTGCTCGCGACATTGGAGGATTGGCGCTTCGCAGCTGTCGAGTCTCTTGCCGGCGACGATGGCGCACGCACGCGCCTTTCTGAGCGCTACCGTGCGCTCCTGAGCGTAGTTGGAACGGACGCAACCGAGTTTCGCAACTGGCTCGCGCGCGCAGAGGTGTCGTTCGCTGGCGAAGGCGAAATTCTTTCCGCGCTTGCGGCTCAGGCCGAGGATTATGATGATGACGAACGTATCGATACCATGGTCGAAAGCAGCCGCCGGCTGTTGAAGACGCTTGGGGAGGAGATTGCCGATCCTAGGATCGTGGTGTTTGCAACATCGGAACGCATAGCCGAGAATTTTCATGCTGCGGCGTCCGAGACGCTCGCCCTGGTGACGTGCCTTCTTCTTGCCGGGCCGGAGGACGACGATGTGGCCGAGCACTTTCGATGCGCCCCTGGGCCGACCATAATGGTGGCGGACAGGTCGGCGGAAGAAGGGCTTAATCTCAGCTTCGCTGATGCCATAGTCCATCTTGATCTGCCGCTTTCTGCTGCCCGTATCGAGCAGCGCATTGGGCGGCTCGACCGCTATGGCCGCCGCCAGGGCATGATCCGGCACCGCATCCTTGTGCCGTCTGATGATGACATTAGCCCATGGGCGGCGTGGTATGCGTTGCTCACGCAAGGGTTTCGTATCTTCAATCGGTCGATCAGCGACGTCCAATTCCTGCTTGACGACTTCGAGCACCAAGTTTTCGAGACGCTGCTGATGAGCGGACCGGAGGGGTTGGTCGGTCTCGCCAACGACATACGGGCGCGCATCGATGACGAGCGAAAGTCGCAGGACGAGCAATATGCGCTCGATCGCATCGCGCTTGCCGAGGAGCCGGTCGAGAGCTTCATCCAGACACTGGAAGACGCAGAGGCGGATGAGACGGCTCTCGAGAAGGATGTTGATCAGTGGCTCCTTGGGATTTTGCAACTGAAGAAGCGCCCCTTTGTCTGGCCCAGCGAGGATTCGTTCAAGCTTGCCGTGACCCCCCAAACACTAATCCCGAGACTGCCCTGGCAAGCCGAACTCAAACTGGACGACAGCCAGCCGCTGACCTGGAAGCGGCGTATCGCGACCAGTCGCGCCGACGTCACACTGCTCCGGCCGGGAACCCCACTCGTCAATGTAATTGAGCGCTTCACCCGGTGGGACGATCGCGGCACCGCATTCATCACCTACCGCATTGTGCCCGACTGGCAGGGGGAGCCCTGGATTGGATTCAAGCTCTGCTTCACGATCGAGCCCGCCCTCGATATTGCTGACTTGCTGGCGCCGACCCGTGGAGAACTCGCCGCCTCTCGCTGCGCACAACGCTATTTCGCAGCCAGCGCTCAGACGGTCATCATCGACGTCAATGGCGACGACGTCTTCGATCCCGCCCTTCTGGGCATACTGGAGCATCCCTATCGGAGCGAGGGCAGGGGGTCCGACATCAACCTGGGCAGCCGGCCACACTTGCTTGCGGAGATCATCGACCCGGGGACGTTCCCAAGAATCTGTCGCGATGCCCGTGACGGCGTCCGACAGCGGCTGGCGCGTCAACCCGAGGTCGCGGAGAGGATCGCGGAGGCCGCACGATCGGCGGAGATCGATCTGCAGCGACGGCAGAGCCGCCTGCAGCGCCGGCAATCCGCAGGCGATGCCATGGCTAGGGCCGATATCGCATTGATCGAAGCCATACTTCTCAGCATTCGCAAGCCTGCCATCCGGCTCGATGCGATGGGCTGCTTTGTCGTGGGCGCTAAAACAGCAGGAGCGCATTTCATTGGTTGAACTGGACGGCCATGACGCCTTCAAGGCCTTGGCCAGGCTGCTCGAGTGCGCCGACGATGGGACGGCGTGGCGGGCAAAGTCGCCCTCTGTCGAGCGCCTGCGCATTGCGCTGACCGAACTGCCACAGCATGCCAGTGCCCTCGATCTGGCGGTGTTGTTGCGCCAAGCCATAAACCATGAGCGCACCCGGCGCGGCACGGCGGTGCCCGTCATCCCGGTATCGCATGCGCGCTTTTCCGATTTCCGGCACTGGAACAAGGTTGGGCTGAGAATGACGATCGCCGGGGACGCCCGGTTGGTTTCTATCGAACCGTGGCACCCGGAGTGGCTGAGCGTAGAGGGCAACGAAGTCGACGCGTTTGCCGCCTCGGAAACAATACGCCGGGAGTTCAATGCCGCGGGCTGTGAGGGCGACCCGTTTCTGGCGTCAGTGCGGCGCACATCCTATCGCAGCCGGGGCCAGCGCGCCGCTGTACGTGCGGCGCTCTCCACCCCGGCGGGAGGAAGCCTCGTCGTCGCGCTGCCGACGGGCGAAGGCAAAAGCATGATCTTCCAGCTCATCCAGACCGTCGGATTCGTCGGCGCCGATCAACAGGAGAATCAGGGCACCACCTTGGTGATCGTGCCGACCGTGGCGCTGGGCGTAAATCACGAGCAGGAGGCGGTCGAGGTCTGCGGTCTTGCAAAGCCGCTCGCCTTTCAGGGCGGCAACGATGCCCAGAATGCCATCATAGCGGAGCGGATTGCCGCCGGAACCCAGGGACTATGCTTCGCATCGCCCGAGGCCGCATGCGGGCGACTGCGCGATCCGCTTCGCCGGGCGGCTGAAGCGGGTTTGTTGCGAGCGCTGGTGATCGACGAGGCCCACCTGGTCGATCAATGGGGAACAGGATTTCGCACCGAGTTCCAGGAACTGAGCGGGTTGCGGCGCGAACTTCTCGGTGCTGCCCCGTCAGGCCAGGCAATGCGCACGATCATGCTCTCGGCGACACTGACGGATTCCTCGCTGGAGACTCTGCGCGCGCTGTTCGGCGCCGAAAGCGATTTCGAAAGTCTGGCCGCGGTTCAACTGCGCCCCGAGCCCGATTATTGGATCGCGCCCGTCGCAAGCGAGGCAGCGCGGATCGATCAGGTTATGGAAGCTTTGCACCACGCGCCGCGTCCAGCAGTGCTCTATGTGACCGAGGTTGCCGCTGCAAATGCTTGGCATGCCCGCCTAGCCGCGGCGGGATTTCGGCGCATCAGCAAGTTGCACGGCAAGACGGCCCGGGCAGAGCGTGAGGAGATCGTTGGCGAATGGCGCGCCGGGGCCATCGACATTGTCGTCGGCACATCGGCATTCGGTCTGGGGATCGACTATGCCTATGCACGGAGCATCATCCATGCCTGCATCCCCGAAACACTAGACCGATTTTACCAGGAGGTTGGCCGTGGCGGTCGCGACGGTAGGGCCGCGCTGTCGTTGATAGTCCCCACCGCGAAGGATTTCACTATAGCGAAGAAAATCAACGCCCAGCAGGTGATCAGCATCGATCGCGGCTTTGAGCGCTGGTCGACCCTGTTCGCGCGCAAAATCCGCTTTGGTGAGGGGCGCTTCGCCGTGCGCATCGACGGCCGGCCGGGCGCCGGCGAGCGCGATATCGACATGTTCGGGGAAACCAATACGGACTGGAATCTGCGCACCGTCGCCTTGATGGCGCGGGCGGGGCTCGTGCGTCTGCTAGGGTCTCCTTATCCCCGCATCGCGGAGGAGGGCGACTGGCTTGAGGTCGAGATCATCGACGACCACCATCTCGACAAGGCGGTGTGGCTAAAGCGAGTCGAACCGGTTCGGCGCATTGGTTGGCTCGCGTCGATCCGCAATCTCGATCTTATGCGGAAATTCCTCAGCGATGCGCATTGTCCCGCCTCCATATTGGAGGAACTGTATGGCAAAGACAAAGTCGGCCGTACATGTAGTCGATGCAGCATTTGCCGTTCGGACCCCGACCGCCGTCTCGCTACCCGGCCGGTTGGAGAGCCACGCGCTCCCTGGATCAAGCCACTCGATCCTTTGCTCGCGGACCTGTTCGACAAGGATTTGCGCCTACTCGTCACCTATGATCCCAACACTCTCCCGCGCACGGCTTCGCGCCGCCTGGGGGAAACCTTCCTTCGGCTGCAACAGGCGCGCCTTGCCAAGCTCATTCAAATGGGGGCACAGCCCTTCGACATGACAAGGGTCCTCAAATTCGCGGAGAAATCGGCGTTTTTTGTCAGCGACCTCAATTCGCTGGCGCTGTCGCGCCTCCCCAAGGGGCCCGAACTGGTCCTGGTGGGCGCCGGACAGACCCTCGAAACGCAAAATCTAAATCCGCGTCAAGATAATCCACGCATCTTCATCGCCTCCCAGGAACAGTTGGCGCCGGACGGCCGGCGGCTCCGCGACGTCTTTGGTGGACGCGTGCTGACGCTCGATGAATTTAATGCAAGAGTAGCCCAATGAGTATTGTCACCACCGCACAGGCTGTCCCAAGTCGACTGTTCGCTATCTATGCGTCTCTTTTCGAGAGTGACGCTGGCGAGATCAAGGATCGAATCAAAGCCTGGGCGACGCCGCCGTCCCTGAGCGGTCGGGGGGCTGATGACGACGGCGAGTCCACCACGACCCTGTTCAGCAATACGCTGCTGGAGGCCCGGCGTCTCGGATTGGTCGAAGACATGGATGACAAGCTGCGCTTGACGGCGGACGCGCGTGGTGGCGGGAAGAGGGGCAGCGATAGTGAAGTCTACTTTCTCGATTATATGTACCGCACCCTGTTCGATCCTGCGCGCGCAATCGAGATAAAGCATGCCGGCTTCATGATCGCGCTGGCCTGGTTCCTCAGTTCCAATCCGCTGCACCCGATGAATTTTTCCGTCCCGCCTCAGCGGACTTTGCAAGCCGAAATTGGCGAACATGCGTCGAAAACCGAAGTCACCTCGCTCAACACATATCAAAATTTTCTCTACTGGGCGCGCTATCTAGGTTTCGCGACAATCGTCGGCGGCCGTGATGCCGACGACCAAAATGCGCGCCGCGTCATCCCCGATCCGGTTCGGGCGATCGGGGGCGCACTCCCTGCAATTTTTGCGGAAAGCATTGAACTGCCTATAGAGCAATTCCTGACGCGTCTCTCTGGCATCTTCCCGGTATTCGAGACGGGAAGCGTGCGCGAAGACTATGAGGCGATGCGCCGGATTCCCGTTCCCGATCGCGGGCAGCGCCTGTCGGTTACGACGAGCGTCGCCCTCCAGCGGTTGGCGGACCGGCAGCGGATCGTTCTCGCCAGCGTGGCGGACGCTCCCGCGCGGATCCTTGATTTCGGGATGCGTGAGGGCGGGGTGAGCCATGTCGCGCTGAGGACCTAAGCACGATGAAAAACTATCTATGCTGGGAGCCCGGTGCCGTTCGTCAGGTCATAAACCCCTTTGCCGAACACATCAGCGACGGCCTGTTCCGGGCCGTACACAGCGACTGGGATCTTAAGGTTAGCCCGCAGGTGGGCAAACGCTTTCAAGACATCGGCGAGGCAAATTGGGTGGACATGACGCCCGCCGCTTTTCTGGGCGATTTCCTGCTCGAAAATCGTCCCCACGCCCTGGCCGCGATCCTTGGCACGACGGGTTCGGGAAAATCGCATCTGGTCCACTGGATGCGGCTCAACATTAAGCCGGACGCCAGCCGTTTAGTGCTTGTCGTGCGAAAGTCGGGCACGAGCCTGCGTGCGATCGTCAAGATGATCATTGCCGAATTGCCAGATGACCAACAGGCGAGCTTCCTCGAGACCCTGCAGTCTGCCGGCGACGGCACGCAGAGCCGGGACGACCAGAAGCAGCAATTGCTCAACGATCTCGCGCAGGTGATCCGTGAGGACAAGTTGGCGCCAGATGCCGACGAGGTCGAACAAGCCCTGATCGGGAGCCTGCCGAACCTGTTTCAGGACCCGCATATGCGCAAGGCGCATTTCCTGGGCGACGACACCGTCATTGCAGAGATCGTCGATCATATTTTTGCGCCCTCCAATGCGCAGGACCGGCCTGATCGGCGCCGCAGCTTTTCGGAAAGCGATCTGCCGCTCGGCGGCATGGACTTTGCCCACGCCTCGAGGCTGGCGCAGGACGCCATCCAGATCATCGAACTTGATCCGCCGACCTATCTTCCGCTGGCGATCAAAATCATCAATCGCAACCTGGACCGCGCGGTAGCGCGGACGCTCAGCTTTTCCGGCGACCGTGTCGAGGAGCTGATGACGCGCTTGCGCACGTATCTCAAATCCCAGGGCAAGGAACTGGTCCTCCTGGTCGAGGAGTTTGCCCGATTGCAGGGCATTGATCGCGCGCTCCTGCAGGCAATCACCTCGCAAGGGGACGAACGCCAATGCAAGATGCGCACGGCCATTGCTGTTACAACGGGTTTCTTTCAAAGCGTCGCCGAAACGGCCTATATGCGCACGACCCACATTGTCGACATGGACCGTTCCGCCGGGCGTGCGGACGGCGATACCGTTACACAGGCATCGCTGAGCCAGTTCACGTCGCGCTATCTGAACGCCGTCCGCCTAGGTCGCGACGGCATAACTCGATGGAACGCTTCGGCGAACGCCGGCGACAGCCCGCCGTCACGATGTGATACCTGCCCGCACCAAGCGGAATGCCACCCCATTTTCGGCGCTGTCGATGGATATGGGCTCTACCCCTTTACGCCCCAGGCGCTCTGGAACGCCGCGCTACGCGCCGATCATTCCATGCCGCGAACCCTCAATCCGCGAATCTTGCAGAACGATCTTCTAGTCGAAGTGTTGGACAATTTCGGCCCATCGATCGCTACCGGTACTTTCCCCGAGTTCAGGTTACTCGAAAAGCTTGATGGGATTAAAGCCCTGCCGGCCGTGGCGCAGGCGGACCTCCAGAGCCGTAACCCTCAGAATTTCAAGCGCTGGGCCGCCTTTCTGGAACTGTATGACGGTAGCGGAACAATCGCCAACCTCGACGAACGGCTGCGTGCAGCGTTCGACGTCCCGGAGATCCCGGGTGCAGGTGACAAAACAACTGATCCGGTTGATGAATCGTTCGTCGATAACAAGCCACAGCGGGCCACGGCGAGCCGGGAGGATCTGCTCATCGAGAAGTGGATCGCGGGATCCGGCCTCGATCAAACCGTCGCCACCAATCTGAGGCTGCTCGTGTTCTCGGCGGTTTCCCATGCGATCGATTGGGACATGCTCGGTCTCGCCAAGACAAGCTTCGTCGGCAAGACCGGACGCCCGTTCCAGACCGCCAGCATTAGTTTCGAAAACCAAACCACGTTGGCCCGGCAAGATCTGCAGGTAAAGCTGCTCATTCCTGCCGACGCGACCACCGCCGCAGCACTCCAGGGAGTGTTGCGCGCGAGCAAGGAACAGTTTCGTTGGGATTTCGAGAATGGCGAAAAGATGCTCGGCGCCTTTCTCGACTGCGTCGACCTCTGGGCGCGCAGTGTCGAGACCCAGTTGAAATCACTCTGCGCGCCAAGCCCAGATTGGCACCAGGCTGCCGCAGCCATCGAAGTGCTGTGCGTCGGCGCCGCGATTGGCGGGAAGATCAAGCCCGATGCGACGGTCGCTGACATGATCGACGCCGCATTCAGCACAACTTGGCCCAGTGAGTGCGCCAGCACGGCTCCTGAGATGCGCGCATTGTACGACAAGATCGCGGGCGCCCGCGATAGTATTGCGAGCATCGCGCACGCCCAGATTGCGAGTATGAAAGGCGGCAGGGCAGGTCCCATGCTGAATCCCGGCAAGATCGTTGGACCGGTTCGTGATCTCCGTCAGGCCAAATGGCGCCTCCGATTCATCCCGCCTAATGATGATCGAAACGAGCCTGCCAAGACCTATCGCGAGGTGAAGGCCATGTTGGGGGCGGCCGCGGACGCGGAGATGGGCGTGCGCCAGGTTTGGCTCAACGCTATGGAAGGGGCATTTGGAGAGGCCGCGACTCGTGCCTCCATCTTGTCGACGCTAGACGCAGCGCGAGCGGCTGTTGCCGATGCCGGCATCGGGGCCAACAACAGTTCGAAGCAACTCGCCGAAGCACTTGACCGTCTGCGGCTTGTCCAGTTCGACGAGTCGCTGACTGCCGCGCGGACTCTCGCCAAGCAGGAAGACGGCGTAGCGGCACTTCCCTACTATGGTCGGGGACGGCGGAATGCGGTTGAGGCCGGAACCGCGCTCGTCGCAGCAACACAAGCATTTCTCGATGCGGTCGACCAGAACCTAGGGACCAATAGCCAAAGCCTTGATGCAAAGCATGCCGCGCTCGACGAGAGTCTCGCCCGTATCGATACATTGCTCGCTGCGATCGAGAACGACCTTCTCGAAATGACGGCGCCGAAGGGGGCGCATGCCGATGCTGCTTGAGCGTGCGGGCGCGTTGTCCTCCAAGATTGGCAGCTACAATAAGCTCAAGAACACGGCTGACGAAGCCGAGCAGTTCCTGACGCGCGCCACCCAGTTTACGACACTTTCGGAGAAAGTGGCCCGTGCTCGCGCGAACCTGGCGAAGCTCGCGGCGGCGGGCGTCGAAACCGGTTTCGCGGCGAACGACGGTTCGGGTTATGCGGCTAAGGCTCGCACCCTACGCGAAGCCGTGCATGCCAACCCAGCCGCGATAAACGACCCACCATTCGACTTGAAGCACGAATTTGCAGACCGAGTGTCAGCTATTGCAGTCGCAGCCGAGAAGGCGTCGCTTGTAGCGTGGCAAACCTATGTCGCAAAGCGCGCCGCTTTCGGTGCCGATGATGTGCTGAACGCACTCGCTAAGATCCCACAGTTCCGATTAAGTATAAGTCGCATCAGCCAAATACGAACTAATGTCGCCGGGTTCGGTGCGATGCTGCCTGACGATCCCAAGGGAGCTATCTCCAGATTGGACGCGCTGATCGACGAACACGAGGCGGCATGGAAAGCGCTCGCTGCCGACGATATCCCTTCCAGCGTGGTCGCGTTCATCCGCGCGGCGGCAAGTTCGGAGGCGCTTTTGAGCGCTTTTACGCAAGATGTGCGCACATGGCTCGAGAGTCGCAATCTCCTCGACGCCTTCCGTATCAAATTGCGGTAGCCTCAGCGATGCCCTTATCAGTTCAAGCTCTAGCGGTTCTCGACCGCATCGAAGCGATCGAAATGCGTTCTTTGGAATGGGGGTTCACCGACGGCTCCCTCAGTGAGGACGAGGCCTATGCTCTTGGAGACACCGTTGTCGTCGGTGCGCCTGCGGGCGGGGCCGACGGTCAAGACCTTGTCGAAGAGCTGATCGAAGCAAGGCTGATCTTCGAGATGCCGGACATGGGTGGCGATGTCCGCATCCGCTCGCGGTTCGCGGAAATGATGCGACTGCTCGCTGCTAACCGGCAGTTGTTTCCCAATCGCCCATGGCAGGGCGCGCCATCGCTGGTCGCAGACTTTCGTGTCGATCGCCGGCCGCGCCGCTTTCCCCGCCGCGACCGCGCGCCAAATGTCATTCTCCAAGACAATCCAAATATTATCGGCACATCGCCGCTGCGCCGGGACCTCTGGCAGTCTCTCACCGCCCGTTCCAGTCTACGCTTCTCCGCGTTTCAGGAGCGCGCCACTGTGCGTCTTTCGTCCGCGACAGACGACGGCGGCACGATCGTCACGGCGGGAACGGGTAGCGGCAAGACGATCGCCTTCTACCTGCCGGGCATGATCCGTATCGGCGAGGCGATCGATGCCAATTACTGGGTGAAGGCGATCGCGATCTATCCCCGGATCGAACTTCTCAAGGACCAATTCGCGGAAGCCTTCCGGATGGCCCGCGAGATCGACGCTCCGTTGAGAGCGCATGGTCGTCGCGCTCTCATGATCGGCGCCCTGTTCGGCGCGACGCCGCGCCGCGCCAGTCGGCAGGAACTGAGCGACCGCAACTGGCAACGGCGCGGACAGGATTTTGTGTGCCCCTGGATGCGCTGCCCGTCCTGTGACGCCGAGCTTTTTTGGCGCGGTAGCGATATCGACTCCGGGACCGAACAGCTCGTTTGTGCCGAGCCGGGATGCCAGGGCCATGTTAGCGAAGACCAGATCGTCCTGACCCGCGGGCGGCTTCAGCGCCATCCCCCAGACATTCTGTTCACGACGACCGAAATTCTCAACCAGCGCCTATCGGACCAATGGATGCGCGGCCTGTTCGGCGTGGGGTTGCCAGCGGGTCGGAAGCCAATGCTCGCGCTGCTCGACGAGGTTCACACCTATGCGGGCGCGACCGGGGCGCAGGCCGCACTCACGCTGCGACGCTGGCGTCATTTGCTCGGTGCGCCGATCGGTTGGGTCGGATTGTCGGCCACGCTTGGAGATGCTGCCCGTTTCTTTGCGGATTTGACGGGCGCCCATCCCGACCGGGTCGTCGAGATCACGCCGACGGTCGAGGAGTATGCCGAGGAAGGCGCTGAGTATCAGATCCTGCTACGCGGTGACCCAGGCTCACGGACCTCGCTCCTTTCGACAACGATCCAGACGGCGATGCTGCTACCTCGCCTACTTGACCCTCCCGGCGCGACCGACACGTCAGGATCGTTTGGACGGCGTGCCTTTCTGTTCACCGATGATCTCGACGTCACCAACCGGCTCTATGACGATCTACGCGATGCGGAAGCCTACACTATCTTCGGCAGGCCTGACGCCCAGCGGCTGCCGCTCGCCAATATTCGTCGCGCCGGTCCTGATGCGGCAGTACGTGACGTCGAGGGTCAGCGCTGGCGGATCTGTGAAGATATCGGTCATCCCCTCGACCGCCGGCTGATCGTCGGGCGGACAACATCGCAGGACGCCGGGGTCAATCAGGCGGCCAATATCGTCGTTGCGACCGCGGCGCTCGAGGTAGGGTTTAACGACCCCCTCGTGGGCGCGGTCATTCAGCACAAGGCGCCGCGCGGGATGGCGTCCTTTCTGCAGCGTAAAGGGCGCGCCGGCCGCGGTCGGGCGATGCGACCGATTACGTTGACGGTCCTGTCGGATTATGGCCGGGATCGCGCCTTCTATCAGGCATTCGAGCATTTGTTCGACCCGACGCTCGAGCCACAACATCTGCCGATCCGCAATCCCTATGTGCTGAAAATTCAGGCAGTCTTCGCCCTGTTTGATTGGCTCGCCGCTAACACGGGCGGGTATGAAAAGGCGTGGCAATGGGACATTCTCAGTCGGCCTCATCCTCAGCCATCGTCCGCCGTGCGCGCCGTCATCGATCTCACTCGAACCAAGCTCACCCAGTTGGTGCAGGGCGATCCAGCGACAATCGAGAGCCTCCGAATTTATCTCGCTAGCGCCCTGGGTGTGAGCCGCGATGTTGTGGATACGCTATTGTGGGAGGCGCCGCGCTCGCTTCTACTCGAAGCGGTCCCAACGCTAGTGAGGCGGCTCTTTCGGAATTGGGAGTTGGCCTTCCCAACGGCGGTCGGGTCACTCGACCTTCAGGATAATTTCCACCCTCTGCCCGACTTCGTGCCTCGCAGCCTGTTTAGCGATCTCAGCCTGCCCGAGGTTCGGGTAATCATCCCGCCTGCGAGCGTCAATCATGAGGAGCGGATCGAGGCAATGCCGATCCTACAGGCGCTAAACCAGTTCGTGCCCGGTCGCGTTACTCGACGCTTCGCGCACGAGCGGGGCGCACTGTCGCACTGGATACCCGTGGATCCCGCCTTTCCCGAACAGCAACGACGGATCGGCGACTATGCCGAAAGCCATGAATATGTCGGCACCTTCAGCGGGAGCCTGAATGATCACACAGGCGGACCACCACTTTTGGTCTTCAGGCCCTGGGCGGTTCGGCTCGAGCGGGCGGCGAGAAGCGATGCGTTGCCGAGCAGCAATGCTCGTCTCGTGTGGCACTCCGACATCATGGCGAACGGCGATCCGCTCACGATACCTGTTCCGCTCCGCTCAGAATGGCGCCGATATGTGCGGACCATCGATTTTCACCTGCACCGTTTCCGCTCAAGCGTCAGCGTGCGGCGGTTCGCGCCCATGGCCCACGCCAATGTCCGCACATTGCAGGATGATTTCCCGATCACGCTGCACTTCACCAGTGATGACGATCGAGCTGCGGCGATCGGATTTGCACTCGAGGTCGACGGCTTCCGACTGGATCTGGCATTACCCGAACCACATGCCCTTGCAGCCAGTATCCTACCCCCCAATCTCATTGCCACCAGCACGCTCGCCTACCTACGCGATACATTCCTGTCCGACTCAGAGCTTCCTAACGACCTGAACTCGTTCCAGCGCGAATGGCTTTTTCAGTTTCTCGTCTCAGTGGTGATGGCGGATGCGGCTGTAAACGATCGTGCGATTGCGGCGTCTATCGCAGACCTGCTCGACGACGATCGCATCACGGGTGTTTTCCGGGGCGTAATGGAAGAAACATTTGGCGCGATCCCGCCGATCACACCAGACGATGATGACGCCGATGACGCTGATGCGGAGGACGAGGACGACGCGACGGCAATAGATATTAGTGCAGGCCCAGCCCGGGCAGCACGCGGTCCCGGCCGCTTACAGCAAGGCCTGTTGCTTCAACTGGGTCGCCCCATCGTTCGCGAGCGGCTTCGTGCCATTGCCGCTCAACTTCAGTCGGTCAATGCCGAGGCTTTCAACGTTTGGTTACGCCGTCTGGTGCTGGAGACGCTTGGCGAAGCAATGCTGCAGGCGTGCATCGCCGCTGCGCCGCGGCAGGCGACGGTCGATACGCTCCTGGTCGATGTTCGTGACGATGTACAAGGCGGCATCGCGAGCGTCTGGATTACTGAGTCGACGCTTGGTGGAGCAGGTGTACTCGAAGCCTTTGCCGAACGCTTTGCGGCCGAACCGCGCCTTTTCTTCACCGCCCTCGAGGCGGCCCTTGCGCCGACAGACCTGGAACTTGTCGATGACGGGTTGCGCGAGATCGTGGCTTTAGGCCTCGCAAATCAAGATGTTGGCGATCAGATTGCGCGATTGCGATCGACCAATTCCCACGGCGAACGCGAAGCTCTGTGGCAATCGCTTTCGCACCGCCTGGCTCAGAGAGGAGGGATCGACCTCAGCCACGCTTTGTCGGTCTCGCTCAACAACCGCTTGCTGCGCACAGGATCGGGCCCACAACTCGACCGGCTGTTGCTCGACCTCCAGGCCCATTGGGATGCTCTCGAAAGCCGGTTCGGCCTAGCCATCGAATTGCGCGAACTTGCTTATATCTGCAGCAAGGACGTAACCCTTTCCGCCGCGATCCGAGCCTACCTCTCAGCGACCCTACCGCCGGGTGCAATTGGGCATGTCACCGTCCTTGCGGCTATCACGAGCCTGTTATGGCCGCGCGCCAATGAAGTGCGCAAGCGCGTACTCCAATCTCACAATCCCTTCCGCCGGACTCGGAGCACCGATCCGGCCATCGTCCGCCACCTGATGCTTAGCCGGTCGATCGCGACGATCGAACTCTCAGACCCAGACTGGCAGGCAGCGCTAAACGCGGCGTTCGACGCGCAGGGCTCGGTGCGGCTGGCCGCGGATGCCAGTGACGCGCCCGCGTTGCGTCGCGCACTTGTCAGGTTGGTCGTAACGCCGGTCAGCATTGGTGTGCTTCAGTTCTTCCCCACCGTTGAACGCGTCGAACGCTCTCATAGCCGGATCTTCGTGAGCCTTACGCTGCGGGAGCAAGTCTGATGGCCGCTGATTCCCGAGATTTGCACGGCCCAGCCCAGTCGCGGGCCGTGCGCGACCTGTTCCAGGGGCTTTTCATCGCCGAATTGATTAATCCGAGCCCCAAACTTTGGCTGCTCTTCGCGTGGATTTCGGATGTCGAGATCATCGACAATTCGGCACGCCAGTTCGCAGCACTCGAACCCGATTGGCCTGCGACGCCCATCCAGCTGTCACAGGTGTTGCGCGCATTGTTGTCGCGCGGAGTCCATATCCGGCTGATCATTCGTGAAGACGGCCACAACGACTATTTCATTGCCCGACTTCGGACGCTGAAGGCCCGATATGGCGACTTGTTGAAATGGACGATCGAGAAGAGCTTTCACGCCAAGGGACTGCTCGGCGCCGACTATTTCCTCGCCGGATCTATGAACCTGACCTTGAGCGGGATTTCAGTCAACGACGAACATCTCGTCCTGCGGACCGATCCGGCAGTGGTCGCCGAGCAATCGATCGAACTTGAGGAAAAATGGGAGGGCCGCGTCGTATGATCGGCACCGATGGCGACGCGTCCCGACAAGCGCTTGCCGATATCCTGGCGATCAATGCCTTTGGTGCCCTGGATGCCGAGTTGGCCGCGCTGTGCTCTGCAGTTTCCGACAGCATTGCCGATCCCAATTTTCCGGGTGCGCTAATCCCCACGCTCGATGCAACTGGCGACATTCAGGTGATGATAGTCGCACCGACGGTGGCTTCCTGGCGGCGCCTGAAGCCCGTCTTGGTTGCTTTTGCCGGACCGACTTTGACCTCGTTCGACGGCATTCCGGAAGCGCTTATTTCCGGTCAAGCCCTGTCCGACAGAGTGGCGCAGACCCAGCCGGCCGTCACAGGCATTATGCGGCTCCCCGCAGATCGGCGCGCGCGCATGACGGCGCTGCGCGCATTGATCCGAGCGCGCGATACATTGGCACGGGCTCCCGAATTGCAGCGTACTGCGCCGGTCCCGACAAGCTGGTTGCTCGCGCGCTACCAGGATTATCTGAATGTCGGCCGGCGCGCCGCGGCGGCAGAAATTCTCGGGCGTTTGCGGTCCGAACTGCGGCTCGACTCTCTGAATATCAAATTCCTTGAAGTCCAATTGCACGCGACTTTTGCCGAATGGCAGGCGATCGTTGAACTCGGTGGTTTCTCCAGCCTGTGCGTCGCGCGGCGTACACCCGCGATCACCGGCCTTCTCCTTGAGGCGCTCTACCACACCCATCTCGCCCAGCCATTCGATGCGCAGGATGTAGCCGAAACCCGCCGACGATATGAAAATCTGGTGCGGCCTCTCGCGCAGCCAATGTTGACGGCGCCGGCGCCTGCCGCGCTCACCGCCCATGGATGGCGGATCTACGGCCTTGAAGCCTTGCAGGCCCCGGATCGAACCGACATTGCCGATCTGCTGGTGCAAAGGTCCGACGACCTTGGATGGATTGGCGGCTTGCTGCCGGTCTCGTCTGCCCATCTGGAAAGCGCGATCGCCGCCGAAGCACCGCTCGACATAGCGCGCGAAGCGCTTATGCGCGTCGATGCCGTCGACAGCAACGACCTGCTTGCGGATGCCCGCGCCGCGCTTGCCCGTCTTGCGCCTGAGGAACGCGCGCTTTTGAGAGAGGCCGACCCCTTCCGGCCCCCCATGCAGATTGCCGAGCTTTTAGAGGCGACTGTGCCGCCCACTTCCTGGGTTGATTGGCTCGACCGTGCAGCTGACGTGAGTTTCGTTAGCGCGCTTGATGTGGCCAGGCAAGCAAACAATGAATGGCCGATCAACGCGACTGCGGGCGATCCGGTCGCGGTCCAAGCGCTCGCTGCCGCGCTCGATAGGGCGCAGGTGAGCGATGTCGCAGCCGAGCGAACCGCCCAGGCTTTGCCATACCTCGTGGCGTGGCTGCAGCGGGTTCCGGATTTCCCCCGCGCAGCAATGACACCAATCTACGCGAGCCTCTTGACCCTGTTCGCGCTTAGCAGGGCGCGCGGCGCGACGACCTATGATTCAAGCCAGGTTCTGATTGGTGCTCTGCTGACCAGCGGCCTTGATAGCAAAGCCTATAAAGCTCTGATCGCCGACATTAACGAGATCGCAGGCGACGGCTTCGGGATCGACATGATCTATTGGATCCTGGAAATAGTGGAAGACTTCATGAAAGCGAGTGCGCCTGATGCCAGCGCTCGCGAAGATTTCTTCCACGGCGTATTGGCGCGTGTCGCGCCTATTTATGCACGCCTCTCCAGCCTACAGCGGTCTGCGATCGGACAATTGGCAGCCGAACTGGGGTGGAAGCTGCAAACGTTCGGCGTCAGCCCAGGTCGCGATACCCCTGACAGCTTCTCCGCTCGTATCCAGGGTATGCGCATCGCAATATACTCACTGACTGAATCCTCGAGCCGGCAGGCTAAGGCCGCCTTGGAACAAGTTGCTTCGACCGTTATCGTCGATACCAATGCCGATTATGGTGGAACTGCGCGGTTGCGTGCACTGGCCGAAAATGCCGATCTGTTTGTAATGACTTGGTTGTCGGCAAAGCACGCTGCGACCGACTTCATACGAGAACACCGGGGCAGCCGGCCACTGATTTACGCCCAAGGTAAAGGCTTCTCGAGCATATTGCGCGCAATTGAAGACCACATCCGAAGCCTTTCGATGTAGATGACTTACGGGAACTGTTAGCTAGATCAGCGGCTCTTTGGGCGAATTGCGCTGTCGATATCAGATTCACAGGCGCGCAGACGTCTCACCGGAGACGATTGCGGCGCCACGCGCGACAGTGAAGCCACGACTTCGCATCAGGAGCGTTGCGCCGCGCGAGAGCGAGCTTCATTGGGGTTGGCTGTGGAATTTGTTGGATTTCTGCGGAGGGTGACTTGCCTTCAGCACGATCGCCGGCACTTCGGCAAAGGACGAAACTGTGAAGTCCGGTTGAACCAGCTGGGGATCCGCCTCCCATCGCGGCTTGAAACCACCAGGATAGTAGATCGTTATCAACCCAGCCTCCTTAGCCGGACGGATATCCCGCTCGAGTTGGTCGCCGATCATATATCCGGGGGATGAAACACCCGGCAGCAATTGGACGCGCTTGTAGAGGCCCAAATGCTTGGGCGCCTCGATAATCCGATCGATATAATGGCCGATCCCGTGCGAGCGTGCTGTCCGCGCTGCCTTTTCCCGGGATCCCTCGGTGACAACAGTAATCAGACAACCAGCCGTATGCAGGGCATGAATACCTTCAGCCACTCCGTCACGGAGATCAGGCAAACGTTGAACGGCAGCGAGGAATGTTCTTTCGGCGGTTTCTGCTTCCAGGTCCCCAATCACTTGCCGCTCGGTCGCGCTCGTCCACGCCAATCTGGCCGCCTCCTGAGCGCGGACTCCAGTGAGCGCTAGTGCAATTGCCTTAGCCAAGTGGCGTGGTGGATAACGAAGGCCGGCGTGATGTCGCTCTGCGAGCATCTGATCCAGAGACCGAACGTACGCAAGCCTATCCTCGGGGATCGCTTCCCTCTTTAGAGCCCTTTCTACCAACCCTAGCAGTTCGAGTTGGGCAGACGCAAAGACGCGATCTGTATCCCACAATGTGTTGTCGGCATCGGTGAGTACGTTCGTTTTGACAACTGCTCCCCTCACTGCGGAGCTACCTTGTCGTTTTGAATCGGCTTAGTCGCTGAAGGATCCTCGTTCGATCGATTGGTAGAATCCGGCTTTGGCTCGACCGCTTCTGCGCCGGTTCCAGTTGGGTGCACGTTCTCGACGACCTGGGCACTTTTCTCCATTGGCGTTGGCCCAACAAGGATGTTTACAAGTCCAAGAAGCGCCAACCAGACAAGGAGGCACCGAAGTCCGAACGCAAGTGTGTTCTGCGCCGGTTCGAGATATCGTACCTTGTCTGCGACTTTTGCCGCTACCAGATAGCTCTCGCCAAGGTAGTTGCGCAGGTATCGAATAGAAAGATCTGGACGTAGGTGAACGGAATCTGACGTGGGCGCCGCTGTAACAAACGACGCAGCCCAAGCTGATGGGCGCACAGCAATAATTGCCGGGAAGAAAAGATGCGACTTTGGCTCGGCCAGTTCGCGTTGGAGATTATTGGGATCGGTTGTCGGAAATTTGAACCGCGTACGTGTGGCATGAAAAATGACCAATGCCCCACTAACTGCGCTCACCAGGAATATGGCGAAAACGAGATAAGTCAGCCCGATAAGAAATCCCTTGTATGACAAAAGCATGTTCATTGAGGGAAGTGGATATGCTTCATTGAAGCGCGCGAACAATACACCGGAGAGTGCGCTTAAGAACGTGGCGATTGTCAGGAGACGGAACGCTTTTTGATCTTGATATTCGGTAAGGTCCTTGACCTCGTCGAGTGACTCCCTGCCTCGCTGCAGAGCAGCCTTGAGGATCTCGCTTGGCGGTTGAATTCCCGAGCTACTTTTGTCAATTTCGCTGCCAGATGTGGTGTCAATGAGTTTTTCCGTTTCAGCTGCTATTTCCATTAGTATCTGCTCACTGGTGAGCGATACAGTACTTCGCGACTCGGTTAAGCGAGGAAAATGCTCGATGTCTGTCGACCAAAAGGCATTCCAAACGGCTCTCCAAGATGAAAGACTTTCCCCATTCTTGGCCATCTTGATTTGCATCCTCTTCACGCAGCGGCTTTATGCGGGTACCGATCGCAGGTTTCCAGATTTCAAGCCGGCATAAGGCCCAGTCGACGATCTCGCGCGCGCAGCAATGCCAGGAATGGAAGGGCGGCCAACACCATCCAGGTCTTACCCACGACTTGTCCTGCCAAAAATTCAACGGAACCGAAAGCAAGGCCGAGAAACACGATGCTGTCGATAACAAGCCCCACCATACTGCTTGCGACGGCGGCACGGATGAATCCGCGACGCTGCAGTGGAGTGTAAACCGCTAAGTCTGCGATTTCCGACAACAGAAAAGCGACAGTGGAGGCGACGACCAGCGCTGGCGGCGCAAAACTCGCCGACAACAAGGCGCCGATCGCAATTGCGGCAGCCGTCCAACTTAAGCCAAGTCGCCGCTGCACAAGGTCGCGCAGCACCAAGGCGAGACCTACCGCCAACACCCCGCTGGGAGCGTCAATTCCGGGCGCCACGGGGATCAGGCATGGACCATTTGGTACACAGGTTGTCCCAACATTCCCGATGAGCCAGTTCGCAAGCGGGATGCATCCAGCAAAGCACAAAGCGAACACGATTCCTTCCGTCCTACGGAGGCGATCGATCTCAGCCATTGGACAACTCCTGCGTCAGCGGTAGCGTTGCAGTTCGCTTGGCGAACTGTCGATATCCCTTCGCGCGCAACTCGCATGCCGGGCACACGCCGCAGCCTCGTCCCCACTCATGGATGTTCCCGACTTCCCCATGGTAGCATGTCAAAGTGCTAGTGCGGATCAAGTTCACCAGGGCCGTCCCACCTAGTTCTTCGGCAAGGGTCCACGTCTGTGCCTTGTCTATCCACATAAGCGGAGTCTCGAGAACGAAACGACTCTCCATACCTAGGTTGAGGGCGACTTGAAGCGCTTTCACCGTATCGTCACGGCAGTCCGGATATCCGGAAAAATCGGTTTCGCAAACGCCAGTCACTATGTGCTTGAGACCTCGACGGTAGGCGACAGCAGCAGCAAATGTGAGGAAGATAATATTCCGCCCTGGCACGAAAGTGTTCGGCAAACCGGATTCTGTAGTCGCGATCTCAACGTCGCGCGTCAATGCCGTCTCGCTGATTTCGCCGAGCACAGACAGATCGAGGACGCGGTCCTCGCCGAGTTTGGCGGCCCATTTGGGAAAATTGTGCTCCAAGCCAGCTCGGAATTCGCCCCTCGCGTCTAGCTCGGCGCGATGCCGCTGCCGATAATCGAATCCGATAGTCTCCACGCGCTCGAATCGATCGAGGGCCCAGGCAAGGCACGTCGCAGAGTCTTGGCCGCCGGAAAAAAGAACGAGCGCACTATCGGTTGCCTGTACTAGGTGTTGCGGGTCAGCCATTGTACTCGGCCCAGCAGTTCGGGGTTTCGTAGACAACTACCGCGGTCAGTGGCAAAAGCGGCCTAACCCGGTTCCAGATCCAAACCGCAATGTTCTCGGCCGTCGGATTGTTCAACCCCTCGACTTCGTTAAGGCAATGATGGTCGAGTTGGGCGAGCAATGGATTAAACGCCGCCTCCACGTCGAAGAAGTCGACGACGAAGCCGGTATGAGAGTCGACAGGCCCCTCGAGGCGGAGTTCGATTCGATAGGAATGACCGTGCATACGGTGACAGCGGTGCGTCAACGGAACATGGGGCAACCTGTGCGCGGCCTCGAAGGTGAACGCCTGAGTTATTTTCATCTGATTCCAAGTTGCTTGTGGGTTTGAAGGCTGAGTTGCCAACGAGGGTTCGCCAGGCAATAGGCGACTGCGTCCTGCGTATTAGATGCGCGATCAGGCCCATCCATTGGCTGGAGCAGGAAATGATCGAAGGCCAGCGCTTCAAAGCGCCGCGGTTCTGCGCCCACCTGCGGAAATACCAACTTGAGTTCGTTTCCGGTTTTAATCGCGATTTCAGTACCTGACTTTGGACTGACGCAAACCCAGTCGATCCCTGGAGGTGGCGTGAGCGTACCGTTGGTTTCGACGGCGACCTCGAACCCTTTGGCATGCAAGGCGTCGATGAGAGGCGGGTCGATTTGGAGCAGCGGTTCGCCGCCTGTTAATACCACGAACCTGCGCTCAGAGAGTGACGGTGACCATTTCGCCTCAATGGCACTCGCCAGGTCATCGCATGTTGCAAAGCGACCACCGCCGTCGCCATCCGTGCCTACAAAATCCGTGTCGCAGAACTGGCACACGGCCTTCAGGCGATCGGCTTCCCTGCCGGACCAAAGATTGCACCCGGTGAACCGGCAAAAAACGGCCGCGCGTCCGGCCTGGCGGCCCTCACCTTGGAGAGTGTAAAACATTTCCTTAACTGCGTAACTCATAGCTTTTCACGCTGCCCGTGCGGATTCGGCGAGGCGCCGCTTGAGGACCTGGACTAGGTGAAGTGATAGTTGGCGGACATCGGACGGAACGTTCTGGAGCCCATTCCAACGTCGGCGCTCAGCGCCGAACTCCCACTCGCCCTCGCTCCAAGCGGTCTTTCCCTGCAGTAGTCGCAAGCCACTCGCGAATTCGTCGCGTGTAGAAGCGCCTGTAACGCTGTTGAGAAAATCCATGACATAACCGAGGGCGATGATGCCCGTGCCATGGATCAACCGAGACGTTTTGGGCGTCTTACCGGACCAATCGTCTGCAAAGACGTGTTGGACTGCATGGTAGAACTCGCTCATCATTGTGACGCCCTGATCAAGCAAAAGCTTGTCTTCGCCGGCGTAAAGGCGCAGAGCCCCGTCACTCAGCGAGTTCATGATAACCCGCTGCAGCACAGTGTCCCGGATGACCCCCTTTGGGTTGGTTTGCTGCTTGATCAAACCCCTTAGGGACGATCCCTTGCGATAGTTGAGCGCCTCTGTAGCCAGTGCCGCTTGTGATCGGCTTGACATGCGGTGCGGCAGATCTCCCACCTTTGGGAGCAGTTCGTACACTAGGGCCTTTGGCAACGGGCGCGTGTTATTCACAAGGATGAACTGTTTTTGCAATTCCTCCTCTGTCTCACAGAGGAAACCCGACACGAGCACTTCGAAGTCGCGGCCTCGCAGTTCCGAAAGCGCCGTAAAACGCTGTTGTCCATCAACGATCCAACCGGGCGGGCCCTTGGACGTATCTATGACCAGTTGGCAGAGGCGACTTTCCGGATTCGTCACTGGCTCTAACCAAGCTTGCCCCATGAAGGCGACCACGATGGCATTGGGCAAGATTGAGTTCGGCTTTTCGAGATAATCACGGATTTCGCGAATGTGGCCCGCGATCTGCGGCCGCTGGAAGCCCTGGAGCGCCCCCGCGTCATCGCGACCCGCCCGTTCGATACGAGCAATGCGTGCGACTTCTGCAGCATTTGCAATGAAGGTGAAAACCGTCAGTTTCTCGCTTTGAACCGGTGCCAGCGCATCAAACCGAAGAAAATGTTGATTGTTCATATGCTCTCCTGCCGGAATTCGCTCAAGTGGGTGTGAAAGACGTGTAGGTTGTGGATTCCGCGTCGCTTGTTACGATTTGAGGTGCGGAAGATCACGGCCTCCACACCGCTCTCCCGACAAACTCGGCAGCTGCACCGCTCCCAGGGCCGATCGCCAAGGGTGTGGGCATAGACCTTGCGCTGTCGGGTTGCGGCGTCCGCACGACGGCTCGGTGATGCCTCGTCGTGCCAGTTCAGGGCGGCCCAATAGTCCATCACGGCATCAAGGCTTTGGTCCAGGGTCGCGCCGCCGTCGGCATAAGCACGCACGCCGCGAAGCGCGGCATCTTCAAGACGCCTCGCGTCCTCCTGGTTGAGGCTGCCTTCCAGCGCCTTATGCTTGAGCTTGTTGTTCTGGGTAGCCTGCGGAATACGAATTGCGGTGTAGTATGAGAGATCGCCGTCGGCCGTCCGCACCCAGTAATTCTTCCGGGCGTCCTTGAAGGCACGCAAAAGCGGAGACGTCGTGTCGAAACTGGTGACGCCGTACTGTTCCAGCGCGGCCAGTTCCTCGATTTTGCCAAAGCCCAGGAGATGAAGTCGGATCCTGTCGGGGAGAGTCTCACGCAACGCTTGTAAGACACGGCGAATCTGATCGATCCTCAACGGCACAGTGCCGCCGATGGCTAAATAGTCATATCCCATACTGGCCAGGTTGCGGGCAGCCTGCGCCATACTCTCAGCCGACCATCCCTGTATTACGCCCATTGGCGTGAAGCCTGGGCCTACGCCTGCGGCGGATTTGTAGAACTCGGTCGCATTCTGAAGAGTGATTTCGTAGCGACGACGCACATCCTCTGGCACGTCATCCATGGTCCGCGTCAAACCAATGTCGTCAAAGTCAAAGATAAGGTGATCGGGCGAACAGCCGTGCGTGAAGCCGCCGTCAGCATAGAATTCCGCTGTGTCGTCGGCGCTATACGGCGGCTCCGGTAGATTCCGATAGGTGAAGGCGCCGCAGTCGCCCATCATCAGGCTTCCCGGAAATCGATCGAGCGGATAGCGCAGAAAGCGTCGGGCGCCCTCGCGACGAAAGCGCATCGACTGTGCTTCCGAATATTTTCCTGGCTGCCGCGCATCGCCCACGATGGTGCGGGAAACCAAGATTCCGTCATACGGCGCCTGCTCTAGGAACTCGTGAGGGTACTGATCATCGCGGTGAACTGATCGGCCGGCGCCGTTGCGATCCGCGACGAAGTCATACTCAGGGTCGATCGTATCGACGCTGTCTGCGAACACGAACCGCATCAGGCGACCTTTGCGAATGCGTGCATGTGATCGAGGCGCGCTAGGTGGCCAGACAACAGTTTGATGTCGCGTCCAACGTTCTGAATCTCATTCCAATCGCGCTGCAACTCCGCCCATCTGCCGTTGGTCCAGCGACAATATGGAGCGATCCGCGTCAGGGACTCCGTCGCGTGGAGTAGCAGGTCCGTCCCAGGCGCCGCTCGCGACATGATACGGTCCATCAAGAGGCTCATCGCCTCGACGCCCGCTGAGTGCATAAGCCGACTTTCGGTAGGTGGGCGACCCCATGCCTCAGGAAAGACGCGACGGACAGCGGTCCAGTAAGCGACAAGTGCACGGTACATCGCATCCACGTCCGCGGGACACTCTGCTGTCGCCTTATACGGGGCGAGTGAGCCAAGGGCGCTATTGATGCTGTTGCGGATCGCCTTGATCAATGCCGAGTCAGTGACAACGGCGGTCGTGGAATCTTCAGAAAGCCGTTTGATAAGGCCTTGGAACGGAGAATCAGAAGAGGTTTGGAGGAGATTGACGAGTTCGCTTGGGATTTTCCGAGACGACAAGTCACGCGGAAAGGCTGTGTCTACTTCTGGAAGTAGTTCGTTGATCAGCCGAGGGTCAAGCGGTTTCGCCTTGTTGACCAAGATGAACTGTTCGCGATGGACGGACAATTCCTCTGACACAAAGGCGACGACGGGAACGGGAAAGCTCTTGTTCTGAGCTTGAGACAGGGCAATCGAACGCTGTTGGCCATCGACAATCCAAGCCGCCTTTGGGCCGTCGTTTGGAAGTGGGATCCGCAATGTTCCCGCCTCACACGACCTTACGTCGCCGCCAGGCTTTTCGCCCCTTGTCTGGGTGAAACGTGCGCGCGGCGAGAGCGCGAGAATGATGGCGTTCGGGAAGAGCACGGGCCCCTGATCAAGAAACTCCGTGATCGCTTGGACGTGGCTCTTAATGCCCTTGCGCTGAAATCCGTGCAGAGACCCTTCGCCGTCCCGGTGAACGCGGCTGATCTCGGCAAACTTGAGAAGGTCGGCACCAGCGACAAAGAATGCATAGACAGCTTTATCAGCCTGTTCGGTGCGGACCGCGCGAACAGCGAGCGTTGCCTCCTTGGCCTTTCGCGGACGCGTCATGCGGCTCCCCTTTGCTCCATAGCGGCTCGGTAGAGACGACTAAACCGCGATTGCTCGCATGCAACACCCTCTTCATCTCGAAGCGCACGGAGGATTCGTGCAATGCCTGATTGCGACCGAAGGCGCGCCAAAATTAGCTGAACGATCTCCGCATCGTTGCGGCGTAGGCGGCGAGGGCGGTCAGGGGCCGCCACTCCTCCAATGGCAGCCTCTACGGCTGCATAATCGGCGTCTCGGTCATAAGCGTCGCGTTTGGTCGCCACCAACCGAACAAAGTGGAGCATGGCCCGCTGAGAAAAGTCGGCCCGGGTACCTGGAAGGATCGCATCCAACCGATCGTCGTAGGGCAGGACCGATGGCGCGAGTGTAACTGGTAAGGCCGATGCAAGAGATGCGCCGAAGATTCGCAGCCGCGCCAAGGCTTGAGGTCCCAGTTCACTCAAGCTCTTACCTACCATCTCGGCATATGGACGGGTAAGCGCGATGAGCACTCGCCCAGAACCTTGGCCGAATGCGTCGCCCCATTGATCCGAATACGCACCTGACATAAGGCTGGCAAACCAGGCGCCGGGATCGAACTCATCCGTTACCCGTGCCGCGACGGACTCAGCGTGCCCCCCCGACACAGTGAGCCCATAGAGTGGGACTTGCCGGTTTATATCCACCAGGCCCAACCCGGCAGAAAGGACGTAAAGCTTGGCCTCGGCGATATTTGCGGCCTGGGTCGCGAGTCCAAACCCTCGACCAGCGTAGAGTGCGCCGGCGGAGGCCGCGAGCGGTAGCGCCCGCATCTTCGTGTTCCAAGCAGTCTGAATCACCTCCTGTGGACCCAGGCGCAAAGAAACTGCTGTTGCCGCGAACGGCGCTCGCGCCATTTTTCGATGGGTGCAGATAGTAATCAGAGCTGCAATCGGCTTCGGGGTTGAGTGTTCGAGGGTTCGCGCAACTGCTGCCGGAGTCATCGATAACTGCGCCTCAAAAAGCCCGCTTGCCTATTTATTTTCATTGTCGAAACTACATCTGGTGTGTTTTGGGGCTTTCGCTACAAGCGGCGGTCCCCGGCACGGTGTTAGTCCAATAGCTACGGCAAACTGACGTCTTTTGCAATCGGTGGGCGCAATAAATGCAGGCCCTACTGAAACTTTGGTGTGAATGACTGCAGTTATTGGGCCTTTTGCGCACTTTCTGTTGAGCAAAGGCCCCGATTTCGAGGTGCGAGTCTCCCCCTGCCATGCTCGGAAGAGCGGTTCCCTGAGTCGGCAATCGGATCGCGAGATCGCTGTCCCTACCTGTGGGAATTCTTGGACGCTGCGTGATCAGTGGGGAATCTGCACGTGAGTTGAATATCCGCTATTTTGTGATGTGTAGTTTGCGACTGATCGGGACCCGAGTCTTTGTACAAGATGATCGAATGTTGGAGGATAGGGTGTAGGTTGCAGTTGCGGACAAAGCGAACATTCCCCCAAGTGAAAACGACATCGCCCGCTCTACGCTGGCTACGACTAGAGGATGTGTCTGCTCAAGAGTGGCAAGCAGGACAACAGGCTAAGATGCAACACAGATCTTCTCGCGGGTGTGACAGCTGCAATCTGTTCAGGGTGCAATGAAAATAGAGACGGATGTGAAATGATGACCTTGCAGCGCAGATATCCGGTAGCCCTTGCGATCGCGGTGTTCCTCATTTGCGGTCCAGTGTTGGCCCAATCAGCTATGGAACATCACGTCTGGCAGGATAAGCGCAAATTCGACCCGTATAGCCGCACCGCAAAGTCGATCACCGGTGCAATACGGCTCTCCGGAAATCCGGGTTTCGCCAGCCGCGGTAGCAAGTTGACGATCACATTCGAGAACGGCAAAAATGTCGAGCTGACGTCGGTGGGCGCATCATGGCGTCCGTGGGAGGAGGCGGACGACAGGATGGCGACCGCGGAAGTCTTCAAAATGTCACGGGATCCGGGCGCTCTCAAAAACGGCAACACGCTTTGCGGCGTTCCGAAATTTGATCCGGCCCGATACATTGTGTTTCTCGAAAAGTCGTCGTCCGGAAATTCTCCGCTGCTTGGGATGGCGGTCTTTGGATCAAAGAAAGCTCCGCACGACGTCAATAGCCAAGGCCTCTGCGGCACTTTCAACTATTCTACCGACTGAAGGAGGGCCGTCTGCGCGATTCGGTCGCTGCGATAGGGCTTTCGGATATTCGCGTCGTCGCGGTATAAGGTCCGAGGGTCGGGGACTTCATGGCAGTACCAATTTTTTTTGATCGTTATCGCGACGTCATCAATCGGCGTGGTGAAGCGGCAGCTCGAACACCAGAGACGCTCCTCGATGTCGATGGACGAGACGAACTCTTTTATATTCCGTTCGAACACGTGAATTCGGCCGCTCGCCTGGTGGTCGTCGGGATCACTCCCGGCCCAGACCAGATCGCGCTCGCATACCGGACAGTCAGCAGTAAGATCAAGGTTGGGCTGACTAACGAGAAAATTCTCGCCGAAGCGAAGAAACATGGAGCATTCGGCGGTCCGACGATGCGACCCAAACTGCTGCAAATGATGCGACATTTCGGCTTCTCCGAACTCCTGGGAATTGAAAGAGAAGAGGATCTATGGGCGCATCGAAGTGATCTACTGCATGCAACCTCCATAGTCCCCCATGCGGCATTCCGGAGGGGAAAGCCCTTTGCTGGCAGTTTTGACGACGTTCTGCGAACTCCGGTCTTCCGGGAGAGTTTCGAAAGAGATTTTGTGCCGTCGCTTTCGATGCTGAACCCTGATGCGCTTTATGTTGGCCTTGGTCCTACGCCTCTCGCCGCGCTTGATCGGTGCGCGGAGCAAGGATTGATCCGCCCCGATCAGGTGTTGGGCGCTTTTGCGCACTCGTCAACGAACGGGGGCAGCCAGGTCGACGTCTATCTTGGTCTCAAATCGATCGACGCTCTAAACGAAAAAGACCCCGTCCGGTATCGGAGCGATTTCTTGTTGCCTGCGTACGAACGCATGAAGGCGGTGACAGATCGCCTTCATGCCGCAATGAAGGCTGCGGCCGAATAGGGCGACTGGGAAACAATGGGTTGGAGTGCATATCAGGCTTATATTATGCTGCCGCTTGCGCAGCATCAGGGAGGAAAGATGAGTCTTAGTGTGCCGCAGAACGGGGGTTCTGATTGGAACCCTATCGGATAGATTTACCGCGTACTTACGCGTTTTGGGATGACGTTGACGGCAAGAAGGAGGACTGGGGTCCCCGCCTTTGGTCATTGATAAGCTCCGCAATCGACTTTGAGCCGCCCGTCGTTTTGGTCGATCGGGAGACTTATGGGTTCGTCAGGGACAGGATGATCAGCTATATCCACGCCCGCTTGGTCACCCGAGCACGCCAGATTGATCTGGAGATGGCCACCTTCCCGGAGGATGCGAGGCAGGATCGACTGGCAGACACGGTCGAGGAAGTCCTCTCGCTCGGCGAGGAACAGCGGCAGGAGATTGCCTGGCTACTGTCGAGGATCAGCGCTCGGATTCGGAGAAAGGGGGCAGTCCTGACAACCACGCAGCGGCGAGAGGTCGAGGACTTCGCCTCTGGCAACGGCCACCGATGCTATATCTGCGGTCGTGGTCTGCATTACGCGGATCGCCCGCACCCCGACGCCGAGATGAAGAACGCGAATTATCGTTCGTTCGAATTGGACCACATGTTCCCCCAGAAGCGGGGTGGCAGCAGGTCGCGGGCGAACCTCGCGGGGTGTTGTGAGTCCTGCAACAAGTTCAAGGATGTGAAGCTATCATTCGCTGATGAGGCGGTTGAAGCCTTCATCACGGCGTCGATGGATAGCGTGAAGGTGGCAAGAGCGTTCCACGCCAGAGCGCGTTTCCTAGTCCTGTGGCGACAGAAAGGCGAGTGTGCCCGATGCTCGATAAAATTCTATGATGCGCCCGACGAGCGTCTTTTCTTGTTCAGGAAGAACCAGGGCGACGTCTACCATTTCCTGAACGTCGAGATAGGCTGCGGCGCTTGCGGAGATCTGCACGCGGGAGCGGAGGAAGAGGGAATCAAGATACGTGATTAGCTATACTGGTATTCTCGTCGAGCAGCGCCCCGGTGCGCAGGTCAAGTTCCTCGTCTTCGTGGCAGATGCCAAGGAGGTGGTCGGTTGGGCAGAAGCCGACAACATCAAGCTTGACCGGGGCAACGTTCAGCGCGAGCTGGTGGAATCGCGCTGGAGGCAGATCCGCAAATTCTTCAACGCGTCGCCAAACAACGTGATCCCTACCAGCGTGACGATCGCGCTGGATGAATCCATCCCCCAAGCCGAATCGGTGGAGGACCTCGCAAACGCAGCCGGCTTTGTGCTCGAAGACACAGCGAACGGCATGACCAAGATCACCTTCGATCCAGAGCGGATCAAGGGGGCTGCGTTCATCATCGACGGGCAGCATCGCCTCAAGGGCATGTCCATGCTCGACTATGATGTGAAAGTCCCAATCTGCCTTTTCTTGTCCTTGCCGAAGGTGGAGCGCGCCTTTCAGTTCGTGACTATCAACAACAAGTCACACAAGGTTCCGACTGGCAACCTGAAGGCGCTGCTGGCGAATTTCGAGCAGATCGAAGCGAATCTGCGGAGCCGGCTCACACAGGCATCCATTACCGCTCCGCATTATTCGACAGCAGTTGACGTGCTCAATGAAGATCCGGAGAGCCCATTCCACAAGCTGGTCGACTGGGTGAACAACCGCTTCGAAGACGCCGCCCTCCTCGTTCCGCCGACCGCGCTCGAGAACTCGCTGCGCGCCATCGTGCGTGCCTTTCCGGAAACCCGGGAGGACGAGTCCGATGCGCTCGCCGTACTCTATGCTATCTGGCGGGCGGTTTTCGGTCAGTACGGTATCACTGCCGCAACAGCTGCCGGCTTCCCAAACCTGATGCTCAAAGCGACCATCCAGACGATCTCCGAGATGGTCGTTGAAAAGCTGAAGTCGGATTATGACCCAGCATTCTCGAACGACCCCGTGATGGCAGACAATGGCGAGAAGGCGGGCGTCACTGCGGCTAACCTCGTGCAAGGCATACCGGCTGCCTTCTGGGAGCGGCCCTGGACAATGAAGAGCCTGGATACCTCTGCTGGCCGGGCGCTGATCCAGGAGGGCATTCGCGAACTCAAGCGAATTATCCATCAGAGCAATGGCGGAGATCTACCGGATCATTGGGAGCAGCGCCTGAGATTGTACCAATCCGGCACCGATTTGGAGGAATGAAGTCAATCGCAGCCGCGGCAAGGCCATCTCGACGCGCTGCATGCGTATTTGAGGGCACAGCGTCGAAAGTACGCTCAGCAACGATAAGGTCGAACGAACACGGAACGGGCCGCTCTCTTTAACATCCTTGAGGTGTCCGTCGCAGATCAGTGTGACGCCGGCTGGTCCTGTTCAGAAACATGAGCTGTATGGATGCCGCCGCTAACCTCTTGCATTCATTAGGCCTTTCACTTGGCGTTGTTTAGCGGGCTTTCAACGCGATGCGCTTTACATGGCGCAGGAGGTTCCACGCGGGCAAAGGGCGCGGCGCTCATGGTGCCCCGCCATTGGTAGTCGCGACGTTGAGATATTGCTCGAGCGCCTCGATGCTCGCCATGACTTCGGCGAAAGCTGGCGGCGTTCCGAAAATCATCGCGGACATCCGCCGGTAGTCCGCTGCAAGCTTGGTTCGCATGTCTTCCGTCGGAATGAGGCGATAGCGGCCCGGTATCGCGCGATCGTAACGATGATCGGGCGCGCGAAACATCAACTCCTTGTGCTGTCGGCACGCCTCGGCAAGTTCGCGCATGGATGCCGTTGCGACACCGTAGTCGGGGTGCGTCCAGATCTGATGGACGTCGTAGTAGTGACGCGAGTACCGATTGAGATCGGGCACGGGCCGTTCCGGATTGGCATCGTGACGCCGCTTCTCCGTCATCTCGGTCATCGCATGCAAGATCAGCACCTTTTCCCAGAACGTGCGCTCAGGCCTCACCGTCGTCACGTTCTGAACGGTGAGGCTCGGCCCTTCCGGCATCTCGGCAGCGATATAGGGCACGATCTCGCGCGGCTCGGCGGGTTCGGGATCGGGTCGCGCGCCGCCTTCGATGCGAACGGCCGCCTGCACATAGCTGCCTTCGGCCTCGAAGACGCTCTTGTAGCCAAGCACCAGGATGTCGAGCGCTTCTTTGTTGCGGTAAAGATCAAAGCCGAAGCCCAGCGAGAAATGACCAGGACGCTCGGCCGCCTGTTCCACGACGGCGAGCTCCTTCATCAGCAGTTCTCTGAGCGGTCCGGAGATATATTGCCGCGCGGCCTCGTCGACTTTCTCGGCGAGCGCGCGTTGCTGGCGATTGACGGAGGGCAGGGCGGCGATGTCGGCTTCAAGCGGGACGTTCAGATCGGCTTTGTAAATGCCGATGTCGATATCCTCTGAAAATCGGCGGACCAGCCCATACGCCTTGCTCAGGCTGGTGCCGCCCTTGAAATACAGACCAACCGGATCGTTCGGCCGGCGGTTGAACAGAAAGTCGAGCACCCAGCAGACGTAAAGGTCCTTTTCGATATTTGCCGCCTTGGTGCCCAAGTGGGCGGCGACTGTCTCGAAGAGCGTACGGCGTTCGTCGATGCTCGAGTGCAGGATCTCAATGAACGTCTTCTGCATGATCGCCCTTCGCGCGTTCTGGCTCCGGCGCGCCTTCGGTTTGATCCTCGGCGATTCTGCGCGTGATTGTCTCGACCAGTGGATACATCCACGCGGGGACCGCATGAATGTTGTCGCGGAGGTCCTGTGCGATCTTGTCCCGATCGGGATTGCGTGACAGATCCCGGACGATCCCGTTGATGGCCGCGTCGAAGCTCGATCGTTCGTCCCGAAACCATGTGAGCGCTTGGACCACGCGCATGGCCGGCCGGCCAGCCCAAAACGCCGTCTTGGCCGCGATGCGCTTGAAATCAAGCTTGTAGATGACAGGCCGGACCGCCTTCGGATCGCCGGCGCTTGCCTCGATCTCGATTGTTCGCGGATAGGTGTCGGCATAGATCGTTGAGCGCGCCGGGACGGCTGTCGTCAGGCCGAGGTCGTTCGCGGCGGTCATTCCGTCGACGAGGACGCGCAGCTTGTCGCGCCGGGCAATGGCGTCGACGAACGAGGACCGGGGCGGAAACACCATCTTGCCGGTGAGCTTGCTGACGCTGGGCTTGTCATAGAGTCCGCGATGGGGCCGGCGAATGTCGCCCCGCAGGGTGAGCCGTTGCAGCGCCTTCTCAACGGCATTCGGTGTGCCGATGTCGAGAAAGTCGGCGCGCGACCATACGCCGGCCGGCGCCGCCTGGATGATCCGGTCGTGAATGCGATCGAGCGTGTGGGACGTCGGGTCTGGCATCTGGGCCGCCTTTCTGACCGAAGATTATATAAAAAAATTGGTCAGTAGCAATCGACAACCTTATTATGACCAGAATTTGTACTCAAACTTTGGTCAGTGCTTAATCCCTCTTCGCGGGTATTCGTCGATGCTCAATCGAGATCGATCCATGCCGGTGCATGATCGCTCGGCTTCTCCCACCCTCGCGTCTCAACATCTACCCCGGCATTGCGGAGGCGGGGCGACAACGAGGGACTGACAAGCAGATGGTCCATTCGCAAGCCAGAACTCCTGTCGTAGCCGCCGCCGAAGGAGAAATTCCAATAGGTGTAGACGCCCTTCTCCGGATGGATGCGCCGGACCGCATCGATCCACCCATCCTCAAGCATCCCGGCATAGGCTTGCCGGCTTTCGGGGAAGTAAACCGCATCCCCAAGCCATCGTCGCGGCGCGACCGCATCAATTGGAGTCGGAACGACATTGTAGTCTCCGCACAGCACAGTCGGCGCGCCCGCTTTGAGCAGGTCTTGGCCGTAGCTGATCAGTCGGTCGAACCAGCGCAGCTTATAGTCGAACTTGGGACCAGGTGCTGGATTACCATTTGGCAGGTAAAGGCAGCCGACGACGAGCCCGTCCACGCCGGCCTCGATGTAGCGGCTGTGGCTATCATCTGGATCGCCTGGCAGACCGCGCCGGCGTTCGACCGGGTCCGTCCCGCGAGATAAAATGGCCACTCCGTTGTAGGATTTCTGGCCATGCCAGATCGCGCCGTATCCTGCCTCGCGAATGGCCTCGGCCGGAAACTTCTCATCGGACGTTTTCAGTTCCTGGAGGCAGACGATGTCGTACGTGGTCGCCGTGAGCCACTTGAGGAGCACGGGCAGCCGGCCATTGACGCCGTTCACATTGAAGGTGGCGATGCGGACCATCTGCCCTGCGGCCGCGGCTCACTTCTTGCCGAGCTTGTCCTCAACCTTCTTGCGACTGTTGCCGACCGATTTCACGGCCGACTTGACGTCCGCCTTGCTGGCGCCAGTCTTGCCCGCCTCGTACTTCACTTCGTGATCCTGCCCACCAGCGACCTTCGCGCGGTCCTGGCTGCGCCCGCGAGTTGTTTGAGTCGTAGCCATTTCTTTTTCCAAGGATTGCGTTTCAATTTCCCAACAACGCGGCCGGACTCTTCCGGTTCAATTCATCGGCGCGCAGTGTGGAACTGAAACCCAGGGCAGAGTATTGAATCGTACTATGTATTCGGGCTCTCCATGTCGGCCGTAGAGGCTGGCCTCCCCAAAAAGCGCGCACGGCGCAGGGACTCAGAATCTACCCCGAAATACCCCCTACCGCAGTTTCGTCCGTTCCAACTCTGCACGCTGACCGACGACATACCGGTCGGTGCCAATTGGCTCTTCGAAATGAAGTTCGACGGCTATCGCGCCCAGGTCGCCATCTCGGAATCTGAAGTCGTCGTCTACACGCGCAACGGCCACGACTGGACCCGCCAGTTCAAGGTGATCCTGCCGCCACTTCAGGCGCTCACCAAGGGCTCAGCTCTGATCGACGGCGAGATCATGGCGATTGACAGCAAGGGCCGCACCAACTTCTCGATGCTGAAGACCGGCATCGCCGCGGGCATGCCACTCAAGTTCTATGCCTTCGACCTGCTGGAATTGAACGGCGAGGATCTGTCCAGCCGGCCCCTGCTCGAGCGCAAGGAACGGCTTGCGGAACTGCTGGGCGAGAGGGACCCTGACGACAGCCTGCAGTTTTCCAGCCATATCGCCGACAACGGCAAGAAGATCTTCGACACCATGTGCGCCGGCGGCCACGAGGGTATCATCGCCAAGCGCGCGGACAGTCGCTATGTCGGCGACCGCACCGCCAGTTGGCTCAAGATCAAGTGCACGAAACGACAGGAATTCGTGGTCGGTGGCTACCGCCCAAGCGACACCGGCCGTGGCATGGCCTCGCTGATCCTAGGCACTTACGAAAACGGCAAGCTGATCTACCGCGGCCGCGTCGGCACCGGGTTCACCGAGGCGATGCGCAAATCCATACTCGCGCAGTTGGAGAAGCGGCCTCTGGATAAGCCCGCCTTCGCATCCGTGCCGCGCGACATCGCGCGCCGCGCCAGGTGGGTGAATCCCGAACTCGTCGCCGAAGTCACCTATTCCGAGGTGACACCGGACGGCAGCCTGCGTCACCCGAGCTTCCAAGGTATGCGCGAAGACAAGCGCGCCGACCAGGTGGTGATGGAAACGCCCAAGACCGTCGCATCCGCCGCCACGGCCAATCTGGATCCCGCTATGGGCAAGGAGATCGCCCGCGCGGTTGGCGTGACCCTGACCCATCCCGACAAGCTGATGTATCCCGGCACTGCGGTGACAAAGGCAACGCTCGCCGCCTACTACGCCGCGGTCGCCGAGAAGATGTTGCCGCATATCCAGGATCGGCCGCTATCGCTGGTGCGCGACACCAACGGCGACCTGCAGCAGACCTTTTTTCAGAAGCACAAGCTGCCTGGCATGCCCAAGGCCATCCATGACGGCCAGTTGGAGAAGATGTCCGGCAAGGAGAGCCGCATCCTGTGGGTCGATGACCTGGCGGGCCTCATCGCCGGCGTCCAGATGAACGTGCTTGAATTCCACGTCTGGGGAAGCCTTCGCCAGCAGCCAGACTTGCCGCACAGGATAATCTTCGACATCGACCCCGACGAGGCCCTGGGCTTTGGTGACGTCAAGCAGGCCGCGCTGGACATCCGCGGCGTTCTCGAGGCACTCGGCCTCCAATCCTGGCCGCTGTTATCAGGTGGCAAGGGCGTCCACGTGGTCGTGCCACTCGTTCCCGAGGCTGACTGGGAAATGGTCAAGGGCTTCTGCCAGGACTTCGCCGAACTGCTGGCCCGCACCGATCCGTCCCGCTTCGTCGCGAATATGAGCAAGGCGAGACGCAAGGGCCGCATGTTCATCGACTATCTGCGCAACGGACAGGGCGCCACGGCAATTTGCCCGTGGTCGACACGCGCGCGGTCCGGTGCGTCGTGCGCCGTACCCGTCACTTGGGATGAGCTGCCGACATTCAAGAGTGCCAGCGCATTTGACGTTTTCACTGCCGCCGCCCGGGCTCAGGAGTCGGACGCGTGGAAGGGCTATTTCGATGTCGAACAAACGCTGACAGAGCGGATCCGAAAAGCAGTCCGATAACTGCAGCCAGTCCTAGATCGTGAGCGACATCTGCCTATCGGCCTCGGTTCGCGTTCCATTTAGATTTGAAAGTGTCACCCCGAGCAGGCGGATCCCCTTGCTGACAGGAAATACCTGATCGAGAAGGGTGCCGCTGACGGTCGCTAGGTCGGCTTCGCCCTCGATGACGCCTCCGATCGTGCGGCTGCGCGTGATCTGCTGGAAGTCGGCGAATTTCACCTTCAATGTCACCGTGCGACCCTGTATCGATCTTTCCTCGCAATAGCGCCACACCTTACCGACCAATGGCGCCAGCTCCTTGCGAGCACTTTCGAGGTCAAACAAATCGCTCGCAAAGGTGTCTTCGGCCCCCACGGACTTGCGCTCGCGGTCGGCCCGCACTGGGCGTTCGTCGATGCCCCGGGCGATCCAGTAATAGTACGGACCCGCCTTCCCGAACTTCTCCTCCAGGAACGCCAGGCTCTGTGCGCGCAGGTCGGCGCCGGTTTCGATGCCCAGCCGAGCCATTTTGTCAGCAGTCGCCGGGCCAACACCATGAAATTTCCGTACGGGCAAGGCCTCGACAAAGGCGGGACCCTGCTTCGGGGTGATGACGAACAGCCCATCGGGCTTGTTCTGGCCGGAGGCGAGCTTGGCCAGGAATTTGTTGTAGCTGACGCCGGCCGAAGCAGTCAGCCCGGTTTCGGCCTTGATCTTGGCCCGGATCATTTCCGCGATCGTCGTGGCGACCGGGATGCCCTGCAGATTGTCGGTGACGTCGAGATAGGCCTCGTCGAGCGAGAGCGGTTCGATGAGTGGCGTGTGCTCGGCAAAGATCGCGTGGATCTGCTGGGAGACGGCGCGATAGGCGTCAAAGCGCGGCGGCACGAAGATGAGCTCGGGGCATTTGCGCTTCGCCGTGATCGAGGGCATGGCGGATCGGACCCCGAACTTTCTGGCCTCGTAGCTCGCAGCGGCTACCATACCGCGCGCGGCCGAGCCGCCGACCGCCACAGGCTTGCCGCGCAGGTCGGGATTGTCGCGCTGTTCGACCGAGGCGAAGAAGGCATCCATGTCGACATGGATGATCTTGCGAAGGATGGCCGTGCCTTCCCGCGGCGCATCAACTTGTTGGTCCCTGTCGCTTCGCTCGCCCACTTCGCCGTCCCTGCATCACCTGCGGCATATCAAGATAGACCACACCTCGATCAGGGGGAGTCTGGGATCAACTCTCGGAGCGGCGCAACGAGTCCGATTGACTCTCGGACACCGAAGAGAACAAATAAGGAACATATCAGCCCCGAAATCCATTGGGAAGACAGTTTGAGAGTGTTTCGTTCATGGGTCAGCCGGCCGCCAGCCCTGCTATCGCCGCGCTTCGCGAGCGAGTCGCGCGCCTCGAAGGCGGGCCGGCGCGCAACCGTGCGACGCTTCCCTTCGGCGTTCCCAGGATCGACAAGGTCTTGCCGGGAGGCGGGCTGGCGCTCGGGGCGCTGCACGACGTTGCCGGGGGCCGCAACGGGGCGATCGATGGCGCCGCGGCGGCGCTCTTTGCCGCCGGGATTGCTGCGCGCGCCAAAGGGAAGGTGCTCTGGTGCGTCCCCGGCAGGATCTCTTCGCCCCTGCCCTCGCCCAGGCTGGGCTGTTGCCGGGCCGTGTCGTCTATGTCGAGGCGGGCGACGAAGCTTCCGTGCTCGCCTGCTTCGAAGAAGGGCTTCGCCATGGCGGTCTAGGCGCCGTCGTTGCCGAACTGGCACGCCTCTCGATGACCGCCTCCCGCCGACTGCAACTCGCCGCCGAAGCCTCCGGCGCCATCGGCATCGCCATCCGCCGTTGGCGACGACAAACCGAAGCGACCGATTTTGGACAACCAACCGCCGCGGTCACCCGCTGGCGGGTCACCGCGCTCCCCTCCCGTCCCTTGCCGGTCCCCGGTATCGGCCGCGCTCGCTGGCAGCTCGAGCTGATCCGGGTACGGGCGGGAGAAAGCGCCGATTTTGAAGTGGAAGCCTGCGATGACAAGGGTCGTCTCGCTCTATTTTCCGACCTGGCCGACCGATCGCCTGCGACGCGCAATGGGCCAGTCCGCGCCATCGGCTGAAACCCCGATCGTCATGCTCGGCCGGCAGGGAAACCGGCGGCTCGTGCTCGCTGCGGACGCAGCGGCGCGCGCGGCCGGCCTGCGCATGGGCATGCCGGCGAGCAAGGCCCAGGTGCTGGTGTCCAACCTGCAGAGCTTCGACCTGGATGCAGCCGGCGATGCCGAGGCGCTCGATAGAATGGCACTTTGGTCGCTGCGCTATGCTCCGATCGTCGCCGCCGATCCGCCCGATGGGCTCATCATCGACACCACGGGCGCCGACCATCTGCATGGCGGTGAAGACGCCATGCTCGAGGGACTGGTCTCGCGCATGGCGGCCTCCGGTATCGAGGCGCGCGCCGCTGTCGCGGACACGTGGGGCGCCGCTCATGCCTGCGCGCGCTTCCTCGCCCGGCCGACCTTCGTCGCGCCATTGGGGCAAGCCCCGGCGATTATGCGCGCCCTTCCGATCGGTGCCCTGCGGCTTCCCCACGATATCGTCGAAGGCCTGCTCACGCTCGGCTTCGAGCGGATGCGAAGTCGAGGCGGCTCCGCGCGCCTCTCTCACCCTTCGCTTCGGGCCTGAACTCGGCCGTCGCCTGGACCAGGCGATGGGGCGGCGCAGCGAACCTTTCGAGCCCGCCCGCTCTCCCGAACTCATCGAGGTTCGCCGGGCCTTCGGCGAGCCGATCGGCGCCGCCGAGACCATAGCCCGCTATACCGGCAAGCTCGTCGCAACCCTCTGTGAGGCGCTTGAGGCCAAGGGGCTCGGCGCCCGCCGGTTGGACCTGCTGCTTCACCGCGTCGACAACCGCATCGAAGCCATTCGCGTTGGCACCGCAGTGCCAGTGCGCGATGTCAAACGGCTGACCCGCCTCCTGACCGACCGCATCGAAACTGTCGATCCCGGTTTCGGCATCGAGGTGATGACCCTGGCCGCGACGCTCGCCGAACCTTTCGGAGCCAAGCAGATCATCTCCTCATTGGTCGAGGAGCCGGAGCCCGACATCACCGATCTCATCGACGTGCTCGCCAACCGTATTGGCGAGCAGCGGCTCTACCGCTTTGCCCCGGTCGAGAGTGACGTGCCCGAACGCTCGGTCCGCCGCATCGCGCCGAATGCGCCGGACGACGGGACGAGTTGGCCTGGTGACTGGCCTCGCCCGCCGCGTCTGCTGACCCACCCCGAACCCATCGAGACAATGGTCCTGCTGCCCGACCATCCGCCGGTCTGGTTCAGCTGGCGCGGCATCCGGCGTCGCGTTACCCGCGCCGATGGTCCCGAACGCGTGTTTGGCGAATGGTGGCACCGCGATGCCGAACTGATCGCGGTGCGCGACTATTTCCAGGTGGAAGACGAGTCCGGCGAGCGCTTCTGGATCTACCGCGCCGGCGACGGCGAGGATCCCGAGACCGGTTCCCACAAATGGTTCCTGCATGGGGTCTTCGCATGAGCGGACCGCACTATGCCGAATTGCAGGTAACCAGCCACTTCTCGTTCCTTCGGGGAGCAAGCTCTTGCGACGACCTGTTCGCGCAGGCAGCCGCGCGCGGCATTGAAGCCCTTGCCATCGTCGATCGCAACTCTCTGGCCGGCATCGTCCGCGCCCACCAGGCAGCCAAGGACGCCGGCGTCAGGCTCATCGTCGGCTGCCGCGTCGATCTCGTCGACGGCATGTCGATGCTCGTCTATCCCACCGACCGGGCCGCCTATTCCCGGCTGTGCCGGCTGCTGACCTTGGGCAAGAAACGCGGTGGCAAGGCGCAATGCCATCTCGAATGGAGCGACCTGGCTGACTATGCCGAGGGCCTGATCGCCGTTCTCGTTCCCGATCGCGCCGATGACACCTGCGCCCTGCAGCTGCGCCGACTGCGGGAGACCTTCAGCGATCGCGCCTATCTGGCGCTGACCTTGCGCCGTCGGCCCAATGACCAGGTCCGGCTCCATGAACTGTCCAACCTCGCCACACAAATGCGGGTGCCGACCGTGGTGACCAACGACGTTCTGTTCCACGAGCCCGGCCGGCGCATCCTCCAGGACGTGGTGACCGCCATTCGCCACAACATCACCATCGACGAACTGGGGTTCCGGCGCGAGCGCCATGCCGACCGTTATCTGAAGCCCCCCGAGGAAATGGCACGCCTGTTTTCACGCTACCCGGAAGCGCTCGAGCGCACAGTCGAAATTGCGCGCCAGTGCCGCTTCTCCCTCGACGAACTCGCCTACCAGTATCCCGAAGAGAAGATGCTGCCCGGGCTTACGGCGCAGCAGGCGCTCGCACAACTCACCTGGGAAGGCGCGGAGCGGCGCTATCCCGAAGGCGTGCCTGACAAGGTCGTGGCGCTCATCAAGCACGAACTGCGCCTGATCGAAATCCTGCAGTACGCGCCATACTTCCTGACCGTGAATGCCATCGTGCAGTTCGTGCGCAGCAAGGACATCCTGTGCCAAGGCCGAGGCTCGGCCGCCAATTCCGCCGTCTGCTATGTGCTGGGCATCACCAGCATCGATCCCGAGCGCAACAATCTCCTCTTCGAGCGCTTCGTCTCGCAGGAGCGCAAGGAACCCCCGGATATCGATGTTGACTTCGAGCATGAGCGGCGCGAAATCGTCATGCAGTGGGTCTATGAGACCTATGGCCGCGATCACAGCGCGCTTTGCTCGACGGTCGTGCGCTATCACACCAAGGGCGCTGTCCGCGATATCGGCAAGGCCCTCGGCCTCCCCGAGGACGTCACCAAGTTGCTCTCGTCCCAGGTCTGGGGCCACGGCGAAGGCATCGACGAGACGCGCGCTCGAGAGCTCAATTTCAACATGGCCGATCGCAGGCTGCGGCTGACGCTTGAGCTGGCGCAGCAGCTCGAGGGCACGCCCCGGCACCTGTCGCAGCATCCAGGCGGCTTCGTTCTCACCAATGACCGGCTCGATGACCTAGTGCCGATCGAGCCGGCCCGCATGGTCGACCGCCAGGTCATCGAGTGGGACAAGGACGATATCGACATCCTCAAATTCATGAAGGTCGACGTCCTGGCGCTCGGCATGCTCACCTGCATGAAGCGCAGCTTCGACCTCTTGGCCGAGCACAAGGGAATGACCCTCGACCTGGCCACGATCCCGGCCGAGGATCCGGCGACCTACGCCATGATCCGCAAGGCCGACACGATCGGGGTCTTCCAGATCGAGAGCCGCGCCCAGATGTCGATGCTGCCACGCATCAAACCGCGCACCTTCTACGATCTGGTCGTCGAGGTCGCCATCGTCCGGCCCGGACCGATCCTGTCGCTTGGCACTTAAACGTAAGAATGCGGCAGTTTGTGCGGGCGGTGGCACTTAACTTAAGAATCTCAGCGCGTCGGTTCTCAAATAAGATGCAAAAGCGTGAACCACACACACCCCGACGCCGACACACTATGGCATTGAAATTGTAGGGAAGTTATCGGCCTCTTTCTAAGGCAAATCCCTTGATCTAGCACACAGAAATACAGAAAATATCCTGCCAGCTCGTTCTCGATTTAACTGCAAAAAATCGCGACGGACGGCTAAGTCACGGAAATCATTGACACGGGATTCTCATAATTAACTGCCAAGCGACAAATGCCAGCAAGGGTTTTGGCTTCGTCAAACTGTCGAACGGCACGGAAGCTTATCTGCACATCCGAGTGTTGGAAGTTGCCGGAAGCCGCGCTGTTTCCGAGGGGGCACGTCTCAAGGTTGCGGTTGAAGAAAGTCCAAGAGGTCATCAGGTCGTGCAAGTGCTGGAGATCAGCGACCAGATCGCGAAAACGCCGGCAGATACGCGCAGCGCTGGAGAGTCCACCGCTGATACGGGTGCGCAGCTGAAGAGCCAGGGCACGGTCAAATGGTACAATCCCGAAAAAGGCTTCGGCTTCATTGCACCCGATAACAGTGAGAAGGACGTTTTCGTTCATGCTAACGCGTTGAACCGCTCAGGGCTCAGCGTGCTGGTGGAGGGACAGAAAGTGTTTGTCGAATGCGGGCAGGGCAAGAAAGGCCTGGAAGTTCGGAGCATTCGCCTCGCCTAGAGAGCACGTCCTGTGATCGATGAATCGATTGTGATGTGACAGCTGCGTCTTGTGCTGATTCAACATCCACCTCGATGGAGGTGGACGATGGGAAGAGCATTGAGCGGGGATCTTCGATCGCGGGTTT